>NZ_JAMBNO010000100.1 GCF_023715105.1 Hydrogenophaga intermedia
CCCCCCGGCCCGCGCCCCGGCCGCCCCGGTCGACGTCGACGAACTCAAGCGTGCCTGGCACGCGGTGCGGGCCGGTGAGTTCCGCCCCCCGCAGCGCCGGGATCGAACGGACCGCCACCCCGGTACTCGGGCCGCTCACACATGGACGCCGCAACCGTGGGAGAAGCCCGTGGTGGTGCTCGGCTGTGCCGGCTCGAGTGGCGCGACCACGGTGGCCCTGGCCATGGGGCTGTCGGCCACGGCCCCTGTGCGGGTCGTGGAGTGCGGCTCGGTGAGCACGTCTGCTCTGGTCTCGGCTAGCACGGCCGAACTCGGTCTGGACGCGGATGGGCGCTGGTTGTTGGGGCGCCGCGATCACGTCCAGCTCGAACGCGCCAGTGAGATCATCCCCGCTCCCCACGCCGTCGCGCACCCCATCCCCGCTGAACCGCTGCCCATCGCCGAGCGGGAGGAGCCGATAGT
>NZ_JAMBNO010000101.1 GCF_023715105.1 Hydrogenophaga intermedia
GAACACGACGCGCAGGCCGCGGGCGGCGAGCCGTGCGACCGCCGCATCGAGATCGTCGACGACCCACGCGACGTGATGCAGGCCGACGAGCGGCTGCCCGTGCGCGTCGCGATACGGCGACGGCGTGTCGTTCGTCACGTGTATCAGTTCGATCTGTAGATCGCCGCGATACGCGAGCCCGACGTCCATCGTGACCGTCACCGGTTCGCCGAGATGGCAGCCGTCGAGCCGCACGTTGCGGAACACGGTCCACGGGCCGACCTCGTGGCGGGCGCGCCAGCGCGCGATGCTGCGGTCGAGGTCGGCGACTACGTAGCCGATCTGGTCGATGGGGCCGAGGGCGGGGTCGTGCATGTCGTCTCCGTGGCGGACGCACCGGTGCGTGCCGTGCGATGCATGACGGCCATGATCGCAACAAAGCGCGTGTTTCGTGCCATCCAAACGGACGAGTAG
>NZ_JAMBNO010000102.1 GCF_023715105.1 Hydrogenophaga intermedia
GGGCGGCGGCCGCGCTCTGGTGGCGCATGGCCCGCCACCTCACACCCGCGGTCGCCGCCCAGATCGGCGATGGCTCCCACGGCGAGAGCGTCACCACCGACTGGGCGCCGCGGCTCGCGGGCCTGTTCGGTCCCGAGCGGGCCGCGAGCATCCAGGCCAGCACCTGGTGGCCGGCGCTGGTCTCCAACGTCGACCACGGCCTACAGCGTGGCTGGCAGGTCGAGGCCCTTCTGGGCGCCGGCCGGGCGCTGCCGAGCGACGGCTGGGAGGGCGTCGACGAGTGCCAGGCACTGGTCTGGCGGACGTCGATCGCGCTGGAGACCGCTCCCGACGAGCACGCGCACGAGTACCACTTCGATGAGCCGCCGGCGGACCTGTGGGAGGGCATCGAGCCCGACCAGGCGATGTTCGTCGACCAGTTCGACGCCATCCCGTGGCCGCTTGCTGAGGAT
>NZ_JAMBNO010000103.1 GCF_023715105.1 Hydrogenophaga intermedia
AGCCAGGACGCGGTGCAGGCCGACCGGACTTCCGGGTCGTGGCACGATTTCCTCCCTTACGACTTTGGCACGACGACAGATCTTGCGGTGATGCGTTCGACAGTCCGTAGGACTTTGCGTATCGTGACACGCGTCGACAGTCGGCACAAAACCGCACGCCCTGCCGCAGGCCGAGAACGGAGACACACCATGAGCATCGAGACCTCGATCGGACTCGAGACCGGTCAGCCGTACCCGTACCAGCGGGTGGAGCTCGTGGAGCCCGACTGGACCCGCTTCCCGGGTTGGGCCGGCGTCACCGCCACCGAGTGGGAGTCCGTTCAGTGGCAGCGGGCGCACTGCGTCAAGAACGTCCGGCAGCTGCGGGTGCTGCTCGGGGACCTCGTCGACGAGGCCTTCTTCGCCGACCTCGAGCGTGACCAGCGCGAGCGGGCCACGATGTCCATGCT
>NZ_JAMBNO010000104.1 GCF_023715105.1 Hydrogenophaga intermedia
GTCGTCATACCTCTTTGATGCTCGGGCAGGGAGGACATGACGCCGCGGGCGACGTACAGCTTGCTTCGAGGCAGGCGCAGCAGTGGTGGGCCTAAGAGGACTTGAACCTCTTTTCATACCCTCTCTGACCTGCGGCTCCACCGCTCTGACCTGCGAAAACGTGGAATCATGGGAGCTTATGAGAGTCTAAGAGGATCCTGTTGTTCCACGTATGTTCCACGAAAGCGACCCCTCATGGCGAACCGTAGACGCGGCTTCGGACGGATCGCGCGGCTGCCGTCCGGGCGGCACCGAGCCGCCTACATCGGCCCCGACCTTGTGAAGCACAAGGCACCGGAGACCTTCGCCAACCGAGAGGATGCGGAAGGGTGGCTCGGCGCTGTGAAGCGCCGGATCGACCTCGGCACCTGGACAGCTCCGGATGCCGCTCCGGTGGCTAGGAAACGACC
>NZ_JAMBNO010000105.1 GCF_023715105.1 Hydrogenophaga intermedia
GGGTTGGTCCACGGTGGCGCGATAGGTAATCGCGATGCGGTTATCGTCGCTCAGACGATAGTGCGCGGTGGCCTGCAGGGTGCCCGGAAAGCCTTGATCGCCATCGGGCGAGGTCAGGGCGAACAGCACTTCCTGCTCGTCGGCGTGGACAATGCGCCAGCGGCGCTTATCAAACCCTTCCGGGCCGCCGTGGAGCTGGTGGCCCGCGTCGTTTGACGGCGTGACGTTGACGACCTGGCCGTCAAGCGGGAAGCGGCTGTGGCCGATACGGTTGGCGTAGCGGCCTACCGAGGCGCCAAGAAATGCGGCCTGGCGAGCATAGTCTTCCAGCTTTGCGCAGCCCAGCAGCGGTCGGCGCAGGCTGCCATCGGCCAGCGGCACCTCGGCGCTGAGCAGCGTCGCGCCCCAGTCAGCCACGGTGACGGTCATCCCCGACTTATTGCGCAGGG
>NZ_JAMBNO010000106.1 GCF_023715105.1 Hydrogenophaga intermedia
GGGCGGGACGCCGCCGGTCGTGGGGGCACTGCTTCGCTATCGCGCACGCGCCGGCGACGAGGCTGTGATGGCGGGGGCTCAGCCGAGGGAGCCGTACCACGACGTCGTGACCCACCTTCGTGGCCTGGGGGACCAGGAGCTGCGGCGGCGGGTCGAGACGGGGCGCCGCTGGGCGCGGTCCCAGGAGCTGGCCTTCGTCGTCGACGGCGGACTGCAGGAGTTCCCGGTCGACCTGGTGCCGAGGATCATCAACGCGCACGAGTGGGCGCGGCTGGTGCCCGGGCTCGTGCAGCGGGCGAGGGCCCTCGAGGCGTTCCTCCAGGACGTGTACGCCGAGGGCCGCGTGATGGCGCTCGGCGTGGTGCCCGCGGCCGTGGTGCTCGGGTCCCCCGGCTGGAGGGAGGAGGCGCGGGCGCTGCCACTGGGCGCACTGAGGGCACCGGTGCTG
>NZ_JAMBNO010000107.1 GCF_023715105.1 Hydrogenophaga intermedia
CCTCCCCCACGCGCGTCTTCGCCGCCCGCCTCTCCGGCCTGCCGGTGTTCGACCCTGCCGGGGACCAGGTGGGCAAGGTCCGTGACCTGGTCGCGGTGCTCCGTCCGGGTGGTCTGCAGCCGCGGGTCCTGGGCATCGTCGTGGAGGTCTTCGGCCGGCGCTCGATCTTCGTCCCGATGACCCGGGTCACCCACGTGGACAGCGGCCAGGTGATCACCACGGGCGTGGTGAACATGCGCCGGTTCGAGCAGCGGCCCACGGAGACCCTGGTGTTCGGGCAGATGCTGGACCGGCAGGTGACGGTGAAGGAGACGGGCGTGAGCGGCGTCGTGTACGACGTCGCGATGGAGCTCACCCGGACCCGCGACTGGCTGATCAACAAGGTCGCCCTGCAGGAGGGGGCCAAGCGGTTCGGCCGCAAGGGACAGACCCACGTGGTGGACTGG
>NZ_JAMBNO010000108.1 GCF_023715105.1 Hydrogenophaga intermedia
GTGTACGCCGAGCTGCGCCCCGAGGATAAGGCCCGCTTGATCGGCGAGCTCCGTGGGCAACGCTCCATCGCGATGATCGGCGACGGCGTCAACGACGCCCCGGCGCTGGCCACCGCCGACCTCGGTATCGCGATGGGCGCGATGGGCAGCGACGTGGCCATCGAGACCGCCGATGTCGCCCTGATGGGGGAGGACTTGCGGCACCTGAACCAGGCACTCGATCACTCCCGTCGGGCACGTCGCATCATGCTGCAGAACGTCGGCCTGTCCCTGGCGATCGTGGTCGGCCTGATGCCTCTGGCGCTCTTCGGTATCTTTGGCCTGGCCGTCGTGGTTCTGGTGCACGAGATCGCCGAGGTCGTCGTGATCGCCAACGGCGTCCGCGCCGGACGGCTGGCCGGCATCGAGAATTCGCCGACCACGGACGCGGCGGTTGCCATGCC
>NZ_JAMBNO010000109.1 GCF_023715105.1 Hydrogenophaga intermedia
TGGGGTTAGGCACACAATGTCGACTATCCTCCATGAGCAAGGTTTCAACAGTACATGGATTGAAATCCAATTGGCTCATGTGGATGAAAATACTATCCGTGGTACCTATAATCATGCATTATATTTGTCAATGCGGAAAAATATGCTGGCATGGCATTCCGATTTTAAATTTAACCATTAGGACTGCGCGTGTTTTATATAACGCGCAGCCTATTAATTTATTCACAGCAAATCTATCTGTTAAGAGAAGATAATGAATAATTCAATTGAGGCAGTATTATTTGATCTTGATAACACTCTGGTCAATACAAATTCTTTAAAGGAATACAGAGAGGGGCCAAAGGAAAAGAGGCTTACTCAGGATGAATTGAATACAACAAAATTATACCCTAAAACAAAAACAGTTTTAGAATCCTTTAAAGACTCGAATGTTTTGATGG
>NZ_JAMBNO010000010.1 GCF_023715105.1 Hydrogenophaga intermedia
CCTTCACGCCGCTGTCGTTGAGGTTCTGCGCGTGCGCGTGGCCCTGGCTGCCGTAGCCGATGATCGCGACCGTCTTGCCCTTGATGAGGGAAAGATCGCAGTCCTTGTCGTAGAAAACTTTCATGGTTGCTCCGTTGGGGGATGGGGTGATCAGACGCGCAGGATTCTCTCGCCACGACCGATGCCGCTGGCACCGGTGCGCACCGTCTCGAGGATGGCGCCGCGGTCGATGGCTTCCAGGAAGGCGTCGTTCTTGCTCTGGTCGCCGGTGAGTTCGATGGTGTAGCTCTTGTCGGTCACGTCGATGATGCGACCGCGGAAGATGTCGGCCATGCGCTTCATCTCCTCGCGTTCCTTGCCCACCGCGCGCACCTTCACCATCATGAGCTCGCGCTCGGTGTAGGAGCCCTCGGTGAGGTCGACCACCTTGACCACCTCGATGAGGCGGTTGAGGTGCTTGGTGATCTGTTCGATGACGTCATCCGACCCGGTGGTCTGGATCGTCATGCGCGACAGGCTGGGGTCTTCGGTGGGCGCGACGGTGAGCGACTCGATGTTGTAGCCGCGGGCCGAGAACAGGCCCACCACGCGCGAGAGTGCACCGGGCTCGTTCTCGAGCAACACGGCAATGATGTGTTTCATGTGCAGCTTCCTCTTTTCGCCGCCCTCCCCTGGCACCGGTAAGTGCCAGGCTCGGCGGTCAATAGATTCGACTTGAGGGAATGGGCCGGCGTTGCCACCGGCCCGCGGGGATCAAAGGTCTTCGGAACCCAGCAGCATCTCGGTGATGCCCTTGCCGGCCTGGACCATCGGGAAGACGTTCTCGGTCGGATCGGTACGGAAGTCCATGAAGACGGTGCGGTCCTTGAGCTTGCGCGCCTCGCGCAACGCGGGCTCCACATCCTGCGGGCGCTCGATCAGCATGCCCACGTGGCCATAAGCCTCGGCCAGCTTCACGAAGTTGGGTAGCGCGTCCATGTAGCTGTGGCTGTAGCGGCCGGAGTATTCGATCTCCTGCCACTGGCGCACCATGCCCAGGTAGCGGTTGTTGAGCGAGACCACCTTGATCGGCGTGTTGTACTGCAGGCAGGTGGAAAGCTCCTGGATGCACATCTGCACCGAGCCTTCACCGGTGATGCAGAACACCTCGGCATCGGGCTTGGCCAGCTTGATGCCCATGGCGTAGGGAATGCCCACACCCATGGTGCCCAGACCGCCCGAGTTGATCCAGCGGCGCGGCTCGTCGAACTTGTAGAACTGCGCGGCCCACATCTGGTGCTGCCCGACGTCGGACGTGATGTAGGTCTCGGTGTCCTTGGTCATGTTCCACAGCGTCTCGACGACCATCTGCGGCTTGATGACGTCCTTGTTGCCACGGTCGTACTTGAGGCAATCGCGCGAGCGCCAGCCTTCGATGGTCTTCCACCAGTCGGCCAGGGCCTTCTCTTCGACGCGCTGGGGCGTCTCGCGGATCATGTGGATCAGCTCGGTCAGCACGTCCTTCACATCGCCCACGATGGGCACGTCGACCTTGACGCGCTTGGAGATGCTCGACGGGTCGATGTCGATGTGGATGATCTTGCGTTCGTTCTGCGCGAAATGCTTCGGGTTGCCGATCACGCGGTCGTCGAAACGCGCGCCCACCGCGAGCAGGACGTCGCAGTTCTGCATCGCGTTGTTGGCCTCGATGGTGCCGTGCATGCCCAGCATGCCGAGAAACTTGCGGTCCGACGCCGGGTAGGCACCCAGGCCCATCAGCGTGTTGGTGACCGGGTAGCCGAGCATGTCGACCAGCGTGCGCAGCTCTTGCGTGGCATTGCCCAGCAGCACACCACCGCCGGTATAGATGTAAGGGCGCTTGGCGTTGAGCAGCAGTTGAAGTGCCTTGCGGATCTGTCCGCCATGGCCCTTGCGCACCGGGTTGTACGAGCGCATGGTGACGCTCTCGGGGTAACCCGTCCATGACGCCTTGTTGAAGGAAACGTCCTTCGGTACATCGACCACCACCGGGCCGGGACGGCCGCTGCGCGCGATGTGAAAGGCCTTCTTCATCACCTCGGCCATCTGCCGCACGTCCTTCACCAGGAAGTTGTGCTTGACGATGGGGCGCGTGATGCCGACGGTGTCGCACTCCTGGAAGGCGTCCAGGCCGATCGCCGGCGTGGGCACCTGCCCGGTGATGATCACCATCGGGATGCTGTCCATGTAGGCGGTGGCGATGCCGGTGACCGCGTTGGTGACGCCCGGGCCGGACGTGACCAGTGCGACGCCGACGTCGCCCGTGGCGCGCGCATAGCCGTCGGCCGCATGCACGGCTGCCTGCTCGTGGCGCACCAGCACGTGCTGGATGGTGTCCTGCTTGTAGAACGCGTCGTAGATGTGCAGCACGGCGCCGCCGGGGTAACCCCAGACGTACTTGACGCCTTCGGCCTGCAGGGCCTTGACGAGGATTTCCGCGCCGCGAAGTTCGAGGGGGGGCTGGGTGGCCGTGGCGGCCGCTGCCGAGGCCAGTTCGGCCTTCGAGATGTCCATGATCAACCTTTCGGGTATTTCTCTGACGAAAAACCTTGGGTGCCCCTTGGCCCGCCCTTGTGGGGCAGCTTCGGGACTTGAGACCAGTGGCCATGAGCGGAACGAATACCCGCCGGACCCTGATCCGTTTGCCTTGTAATGACGAAAGCCGCAGATTATGGCACTGCAACAAGGACATCCCGCGGATTTTTTTGCCCGCTGGGCGGCAATGCGACAATTCGCACCCACCCGAACGATGCCGACATGACCTCCGACGCCCCTGCCTCCGGCGCCGCCGACCGCCCCGATCTCACCGCCCCGTCACTGCGCCGCCGCATGGCTTGCTGGCTGTACGAAGGCATGCTCATGTTCGGCGTCGTCTTCATCGCCGGTTACCTGTTCTCCGCCCTTACCCAGCAGCGCCACGCCCTGGACAACCGCCACCCGCTGCAGGGTTTTCTGTTCGTGGTGTTCGGGATCTACTTCACCTGGTTCTGGCACAAGGGCCAGACGCTGGCGCAAAAGACCTGGCACATCCGCGTCGTGGATGCCAAGGGTCGCCCGGTCAGCCAGTGGCGCGCGCTGCTTCGCTACGTGCTCTCGTGGCTGTGGCTGCTTCCCCCGCTGGGGCTGAGCTGGGTGCTCGGCGCGCGCGGTGGCGGGCTGGTGGTGCTGCTGCTGGGTTGGGTGGTCGTTTATGCGCTGCTATCGCGCTTCCATGCGCAGAAGCAGTTCCTGCACGACGCACTGGCGGGTACACGGCTCGTGCACCACGCCCCGGCCGACAAGCCCGCCAAGGCATGACGACCCCCGAGGACGCCAATCCGCAAAAGCGCCGTACCGGGCTGAGCCGCGTCTGGCACGCGCTGCACTATTCCCTGGCCGGCCTGCGCGCCGGTTGGAGCGAGACCGCTTTTCGCCAGGAGGCCCTCGCCGCGTTCGTGCTGGTGCCACTGGCTTTTTTCGTCGGCCAGGGCTGGGTGGAAACCGCCTTGCTGATCGGTACCGTCGTGCTGGTGATGATCGTGGAACTGCTCAACACGGGCATCGAAACCGCCATCGACCGCATTGGGCCCGAGTGGCACGCGCTGTCCAAGCGCGCAAAGGACATGGGCAGCGCAGCCGTGCTGTTGAGCCTGCTGCTGTGCGGGGGCACCTGGCTGGCAGCCTTGTGGGGGCATTTCGGGAGCCTGATTTGATTGACCCCGCATTCTCCATCTGCGTTTATTGCGGCTCGCGCCCAGGGGCGAGCCCTGTTTATGCCGACGCCGCACGCGCCGTGGGCCGCTGGATAGGCCGCCGCGGGGGACAACTGGTGTACGGCGGTGGTCGCAACGGCCTCATGGGCATCGTGGCCGACAGCACGCTGCAGGCCGGTGGACGTGTGGTGGGCGTGATTCCCAAGGCTTTGGTCGAGAAGGAATGGGCACACCACGGCTGCAGCGAACTGCATGTGGTCGACACGATGCACGAGCGCAAGCGATTGATGGCCGAGCACGCCGACGCGTTTCTCGCCCTGCCCGGCGGCATCGGCACCTTCGAGGAGTTCTTCGAGGTCTGGACCTGGCGCCAGCTCGGCTACCACGACAAACCCGTGGGCCTGCTGAACGTCGACGGGTACTACGACGGCCTGCTCGCCTTTCTGCGCACCAGCGTGCAGGCGCAGTTCATGGGCGATTGGCAGATGGACCTGATGCGCGTGTCGGCCGACGTGAACGCGCTGATGCCGGAGCTGGTGCAGTCGGCCGGGCTCGTGCCAGAGTCGCGGCTCGACGAAATCTGAAACATCGGCGCTTGCGAAGCGCCAGCCGCTCAGACCGCGGCTTCGTCTTCCTCGCCGGTGCGAATGCGCACCACGCGCTCCACGGGCGCCACGAAGATCTTCCCGTCACCGATCTTGCCGGTGCGAGCGGCATTGACGATGGACTCGACGCAGCGGTCGACGTCCTCGTCTTTGACCACGACTTCCACCTTGACCTTGGGCAGAAAATCCACCACGTACTCGGCACCGCGATACAGCTCGGTGTGGCCCTTCTGGCGGCCAAAGCCCTTGACCTCGGTCACCGTCAAGCCGGTCACGCCCTGTGCGGCGAGCGCTTCGCGCACTTCCTCCAGCTTGAAAGGTTTGATGACGGCGGTGATCTGTTTCATAAGCGAGACCTTCGGTCGGTGACGGAACGTGCTGAAAAATGTATCACGCTCGCCACAACGACCGATGCGGCAGGTCTCCCGGACTACGAGCAGGTGAACGCGATGCCCCATGAGCCGGGTGTGGGCATGCTGTCCATCGGTTCGTTGCCGATCAATCGGACTTCGATGGCATCGCCCTCCGACAGGGTCACCGCCGCATTCGCGTCGCAGTATCGCCGGGCGCTGGTGATTTCGCACTCAAGCGGGGTGTCGATGGTGTTGGCCTCCAGCAGTTCGGGGCCTGGGATGTGCCTCAGCGTGAACCGGAAGACTGTACCGGGCGAGGGCACGGCCAAGGTGGCAACCTGCAACCTGGCCTGGGTGCATGCCTGGGGCATCAGCACTGGGTTACGGGCGTTGATGTTGGGTCCTTGTGGCCAGAGGTAGTACGTGCCATTGCCGAATGTGGAGTTGGACGGCATGGACCAGTGACGGCTGAAGATGGCCGTGCCGGTCGGGCCCTGGAGCCCTGCAGGGCCGACGAGTGGCAACCCGGAAGAAGGCCAGGCACCGCCTTGCTTGGGCCCGAACAACGTGGATGTGGAAAGGTCCACATAGAAGTCACCATCGCGCCCGAGCGCATCCGAGGGCAAGCCGTTCCCACTGACGATACCGGCTCCGGCTGCTCCGGTCGATCCGGGGGCTCCAGGTGAACCGACAAGTGCCGCGGGGGGCTGCGGCCACTGACCCGCGGTTCGCGGACCGTAGAGCGCCAGCGCTTGGGTATCGATGTAGTACTGGCCGTCCTGCCCGATGGAATCAGGGGGCGCCTGGTTGCCGGCAAGTACCACCGCCTGGCCGTCATCGACCGCCGGCGTCTCCACGACGCGGACGTCGTCGCCACCACCGCAGCCGACCACAATCCAGGCAACGACAAGCGTCGTGACGAGCGACGCAAGCCCGCGTTGATCGAGAGGCTTCATGCGGACCTCTGGGGATACACGCCCTGCAGGGCGATGATGAAATTGAGCCCCAGCCCCGGATTGCGCACATCAACAGGCTCACCGCCTCCCGTGGCCTGAACGACCACCTGCCCATCCACCGGCAATGGCGACATGCCCGCGCTGGCCTGGGCCGCGGGGGCAAACGCCGGCAGGGCGATACCACCTTCGCCCACCGGGTTGGCGGGGACTGCCCCGGTCGGGTCTGTCAGCGAGCCACCGCCGCGGTATGCCACGGGACGCACGCCGGCGCTCGCAAACGTGGCATCGTGGGTGTGAGCAGGCAAGTGACGCTGCAGAAGAGTCAGGTCCTCTGCACCCAGATACTCACCGAAGGCGATGTTGCCGAGGTTGGCACCTTGGCCTGAGCCGATCGGCGAACGGCCTCGAAGGTCCGGCAAGCCGAACGTGTTCAAGCCGTCACCGCCGAACACGGTGCCAAGCAGGGCGTAAAGCGCAGTGTGCTGCTGCAGAGGCAGAAGTCGGCCGTCACAGAGCGCCCAGCCCTCAGGCGCGAACGGAAAAGCGACAAGACGAATCTCGCCGATGAAGGGATCGGTTGCGGACATGGGGAACTCCCTGGGGGTTTTTGGTGATCTCGTGCGCTGCCGCGATGACTGCCTTCAGCGCTCGCGGGCGAATACTTGGACATGGCACGCGGATGTCCAATACTGCGGCTGCAGTAATTGCTGCGTTCGTCATGAAATCCTCAATCCATGAGCATCCGCGTCGAGACCCTTGAGCAACCCTTGCATGGCCATGCACCCATCGCCGCCAGTTTTCGCGGCGGTCATCCCGAGAACATCCACCATGGGTCGTTTGCCGTTGTGTCGGCCGATGGCGGGTTGATCGCCGCCTGTGGCGACGTCGAGTACCCGGTGTTCACGCGCTCGGCGCTCAAACCACTGCAGGCCATGCCACTGGTGGCCTCGTCGGCCGAGCGTCTCGGCCTGAGCGACGCCGACATCGCCTTGCTCTGTGCCAGCCACAACGGTGAACCGATGCACGTTGAGCGCGCGGCCAGCCTGCTCGCTCGCATCGGCGCCGGCGAGGCCGCACTGGCCTGCGGCACGCACGAGCCCTATCTGTTCCGCTTTACCGACCAGAGGCCCGCCGCCGGGGCGCGCTTCGGCCCGCTGCACCACAACTGCTCGGGCAAGCACGCCGGCATGCTGCTACTGGCCGATGCGCTGGGAGCGCCGCTGACGGGCTACCTCGATCCGGCACACCCTACGCAACAGGCCATCGCACGCAGCGTGAGCCATTGGTCCGGTGTGCCTGAAGCCGATCTGGTGCGCGGCATCGACGGCTGCAGCGCGCCTAACTTTGCCCTGCCCTTGCGCGCATTGGCGCACGCTTTTGCGCGCCTTACGTCGGTCGAGCCCGATGCGCAGTACGGCAGTGCTCCGCTGCGCATTGCGCGCGCCATGAGCCGCCATCCCGAGCTGGTAAGCGGCCAGGGCCGCAACGACCTTGTGTTGATGCAGGCCGGCCGGGGCGACTGGTTCAGCAAGGTTGGCGCCGACGGCGTGCAGGCCCTGGGCAGCTTCAGCCGCGGCATCGGCATCGCGGCCAAGTGCAGCGACGGCCAGCTCGCGCCGTTGATGGTGGCGCTGGTGTCCGCGCTCGACCAGCTGGGCTGGCTCGACGACGATGCCCGCGCCGCACTCGCCGCGCTGATTCCGCCGCCGCTGAAGAACGCGGCCGGCATTGAGGTCGGCGAATGGCGCGCCGTACTCAAACTCCAGCCCGGCGGACTCAAGCCCGGTACTTGCTCGTGATCGGGTAGCGCCAGTCCTTGCCGAAGCTGCGGTGGGTCACGCGGATGCCCACCGGGGCCTGGCGGCGCTTGTACTCGTTGATGCGGATCAGACGCACCACCTTCTCCACGTCGGCGCGCGCAAAACCCTCGGCAATGATCGTCTCGGGGCTCTGGTCGTTTTCCATGTAGCGCTCGATGATGGCGTCGAGCACCTCGTAGGGGGGCAGGCTGTCCTGGTCTGTCTGGTCGGGACGCAGTTCGGCGCTGGGCGGGCGCGTGATGATGCGCTCGGGGATCGGGTTGGCACCGGTGCCGTATGGGTCGTGCGCGTTGCGCCAGCGCGCGAGCTTGAACACCACCGTCTTGGCCACGTCCTTGATGACGGCAAAGCCGCCGGCCATGTCGCCGTAGAGCGTGCAGTAGCCGGTGGCCATCTCGCTCTTGTTGCCGGTCGTCAGCACGATGCTGCCGAACTTGTTGGACAGCGCCATCAGCAGCGTGCCGCGGATGCGCGCCTGCAGGTTCTCTTCGGTGGTGTCCTCGGCCCGGCCTTCGAACAGCGGCGCGAGCGAGGCCTTGAATGCCTCGAACTCGGGCGCGATGGAGATTTCGTCGTAGCGCACACCCATGCGCGCGGCCATGTCGCGGGCGTCGATCCACGATATGTCGGCCGTGTACGGCGAGGGCATCATCACCGCACGCACCTTGTCCTTGCCCAGCGCATCCACCGCAATCGCCAGCACCAGCGCCGAGTCGATGCCGCCCGACAGACCGAGGATGGCGCCGGGGAATCCGTTCTTGCCCAGGTAGTCGCGCACGCCCAGCACCAGTGCATGCCACAGGTCGGCCTCAGCGCTGTGGGCACGGTCGATCTCGGCCGTGATGCGCCAGGCGCTGCCCTGGCGCTCGAAACTCGCGTCGAACTCGGCCTCCTTGAAGCTCACCGCACGGCCCACGAGTTCGCCCGCTGCATCCAGCACGAAGCTGCGGCCCTCGAACACGATCTCGTCCTGCCCGCCCACGAGGTGCGCGTAGACCAGCGGCAGGCCGGTCTCACGCACGCGCTCACGCATGGTGGCTTCGCGCTCGCCTCCCTTGCCGGCGTGGAACGGTGAGGCATTGATGACGGCGATGAGGTCGGCACCTGCGGCCTTGAGCTCGGCGGCCGGGGCCTCGAACCAGGCGTCTTCACAGATCAGCAGGCCCACCTGAACGGGTCGGCCCTGGGCATCCGGCACCGCAAACACGCACGGGGCCTGGCCCGGCGTGAAATAGCGGCGCTCATCGAACACCTGGTAGTTGGGCAGTTCGCGTTTGGCGTACGTCACCACGACACGCCCCTCGGCAACCACACTGGCGGCGTTGTACAGCGCCGCCACCGACACACTGCGCTCGCGCGCGCCGCGCCCGGCCCGCGCCGGATGTCCCACCACGATGTGCAGGCCTTTGAGGCCTGCGGTCGCGGCCGCGATGGTCTTCAGGGCATCATCGCAGGCGTCGACGAAGGCGGGGCGCAGGTACAGGTCTTCCGCCGCGTAGCCGCAGATCGCGAGTTCGGGGGTGAGCAGCAGTTGCGCCCCGCGCGCATGGGCCGCGTGGGCGGCGTCGACGATGCGGCGGGCGTTGCCCACCATGTCCCCCACCACGAAGTCGAGCTGGGCAACCGATACGGAAAACGTCATGGAAACAGGTGGGCTGACAGGGGAAAAACATTATGTCACCCGGGTTCTGAGCGACTGGGCCGAAATCCGCGAAGCCGACTGGGACGCGCTGCTGGCCCGCAGCAGCGATCCGAGCCCGTTTGCCCGCCACGCCTACCTGCGCGCCATGGCCGACAGCGGCAGCGCCACGCCCGAGACGGGCTGGGCGCTGCACCTGATCACGCTCTGGCGCGGCCAGGCGTTGTGCGCGGCCTGTGCGGTCTACCTCAAGGCGCATTCCTACGGCGAGTACGTCTTCGACTGGGCCTGGGCCGATGCCTATGCCCGCCACGGCCTGCGTTACTACCCGAAGGCGCTGGCCGCGGTGCCGTTCACGCCGGTGCCGGGCGCACGCCTGTTGGCGGTCGACGACCAAGCGCGAAGCGCGCTGGTGCAGGCCCTGTTGCGTTGGTGCGAAACGCAGGAACTCTCCTCGCTGCATCTGCTGTTCCTGCAGCCCGAGGACATCAAGGCCTGTGAAGGCGAGGGCCTGATGCTTCGCCACACCGTGCAGTTCCACTGGCACAACCCGGGCTGGCGCGACTGGGAGGCCTTTCTGGCCAGCCTGCAGCAGGAGAAGCGCAAGAAGATTCGCCAGGAACGCCGCAAGGTGGCCGAGGCCGGTGTGACGTTTCGCTGGGTGCAGGGCCGCGACATCACCGACGCCGACTGGGATTTTTTCTACCGCTGCTACGAGCGCACCTACCTCGAACACGGCAACCCGCCCTACCTCACACGCGAGTTTTTCGCCGCCATGGCACGTGACATGCACGGGCACTGGTTGCTGTTCATCGCCGAGGCGGGCGGGCAGGCCATCGCCAGCAGCCTGATTGCCATCGACCCGGAGCACCGCGTGGCGTATGGCCGCTACTGGGGTGCTCTGCAGCGGGTGGACTGCCTGCATTTCGAGGCCTGCTACTACCAGCCGCTGCAGTGGTGCATCGAGCACGGCTACCGGCGCTTCGAGGGCGGCGCCCAGGGCGAGCACAAGATGGCGCGCGCCCTGCTGCCGGTGAAGACCACCAGTGCCCACTGGCTGGCCCACCCGGCCTTCGCCGAGGCGGTGGACCGCTTCCTGCAGCGCGAGGGCGAGGGCGTGGCGCAATACCTGGACCACCTGGACGCACGCAACCCGCTCAAGCGAGGTGCTTGCTGAAATCCGCGCAACACCCCCTACACTCGGCCGCCATGGACGAGCAGGACGCCTTCTTCACCCAGGCTGTCGTCGGCGCACCCTTCTCGGTGCTCCTCGGGCGCCAGATGTCGGCGCCCGCTCTCAAGGCGCAGGGCCTCGAACTCCCGGTGGACGGCGGTACACCGCGCATCAGCCCGGCCTGGCAGCCCTGGGTGATCGAACGCCTGGCTTCGCTGCCCGCGGGTGTGCCACGCCCGCGCCCGCGCGGCCTGCGGCGCTGGTTGGAGCGCCACGCGCTGGCCATCGCCTTGCTCGGGCTGATCAGCCTGGTTGCCGCAGCGCTGCTCGCGGCACACGCGCGCGGCTGGCTGCAACCGCTGATGCAAGGAAGGCTGCCGTGGTGAACAAGACCGCACAGGACACCCTCACCATCGACCCGGTGGCGATGAACATCGTCAACCGCGTGGCCGCGGGCTGCGACCTGAGCGGCGACCTCAATTTCGAGGGCGGCCTGATCGTGCAGGGCCACGTCGAAGGCCACATCCGCGTCGACGGGCGCCTCATCATCTGGACCGGCGCCAGCGTGCGCGGGCGCATCCGCGTGCTGGGCGACCTCTATCTCTTCGGCCAGCTCGGCGCGCCCAACGGCGGGCCGCACGACACCAGCCTGGAATGCGAAGGCATGGTCTACGTGAGCAAGACCGGTGTGTCCACCGGCACGCTGCTGGCGCGCAAGCTGCAGATGTACGAAGGGGCCCAGTTCAAGGGCCCCTTCCGCACGCTGCAGACCAGCGACAAACTGCCTGTGCTGCGCGACGTGCTGGTGGAGCCGCCCGCCGCGCCTGAGGCAAACACCTGACAGATCAGGCCTCCTGCGCCTTCTCGTAGTTGGCGATCCCGTCCAGGATCTCCTTGTGGGCGGACTCCTTGCCCTCCCAGCCCAGCACCTTGACCCACTTGCCGGGCTCCAGGTCCTTGTAGTGCTCGAAGAAATGCTGGATGGTCTTCAAGCGCATCGGGTTCAGGTCTTCGGGCTTTTGCCACTGGGTGTAGATCGACAGGATCTTGTCCACCGGCACGGCGAGCAGCTTGGCGTCTTCGCCGGCCTCGTCTTCCATGCGCAGCATGCCCAGGGCGCGGCAGGTCACCACCACGCCGGGGATCAGCGGCACCGGCGTGATCACCAGCACGTCCACCGGGTCACCGTCGCCCGAGATGGTCTTGGGGATGTAGCCGTAGTTTGTGGGGTAGTGCATGGACGTGCTCATGAAGCGGTCCACGAAGATGGCGCCGGTCTCCTTGTCGACCTCGTATTTGATCGGGTCGGCGTTCATCGGGATCTCGATGATCACGTTGAAGGAATCGGGGACCTTGCTGCCAGGGGTGACGTTGTCGAGGGACATGGATGTCTCGGGGGGAGGTTGAGGGAATCGGGTTCGGCGCGTCGCGACGGCGACGCACGGGCGCGCGGCGCGCTCCGGATTTACCCTGATTTTACCGACGCGAGCCTGACGCCCCCGATGGCAAGCGGGGGGAATCTGGCTACAGTCGCGCCGTTGGCCAATCGCCTGTGCGTTGCTGCATCTTCTGCAGCAGCGGCGACAGCGAGGAAGCAACGCAGCGGGGGCAGCCCCGGAGGCGTTGCCCCCTCCAAGTCGATAACTGGCAGGAGAACTACATGGTTGGTCAAAGTGCGCTGATCTTTGCGCTCGCTTGCGGACTGGTCGCCGTCATTTACGGTTTCTGGTCGCGAAGCTGGATCCTTTCCCAAGACGCCGGCAACGCCCGCATGCAGGAGATCGCCAGTGCGATCCAGACCGGTGCGGCGGCCTACCTCGCGCGTCAGTACAAGACCATCGGCATGGTCGGCATCGTGCTCGCGGTGCTCATCGGCGTCTTCCTCGACGGCCCCACCGCCATTGGTTTCGTGCTCGGCGCGGTGCTCTCGGGCGCCTGCGGATTCATCGGCATGAACATCTCGGTGCGCGCCAACGTGCGCACGGCACAGGCGGCCACCAAGGGCATCGGCCCGGCGCTCGATGTCGCCTTCCGCGGCGGCGCCATCACCGGCATGCTGGTGGTGGGCCTGGGCCTGCTGGGCGTGGCCGGCTTCTTCTGGTTCCTGGTGGGCAACGGCAACCTCAACCCGGCCTCCAACCTGGCCAAGATGCTCAATCCGCTGATCGGCTTTGCGTTCGGCTCCTCGCTCATCTCGATCTTCGCGCGCCTGGGCGGCGGCATCTTCACCAAGGGTGCCGACGTCGGCGCCGACCTGGTGGGCAAGGTGGAAGCCGGCATTCCGGAAGACGACCCGCGCAACCCGGCGGTGATCGCCGACAACGTGGGCGACAACGTGGGCGATTGCGCCGGCATGGCCGCCGACCTGTTCGAGACCTACGCGGTCACGCTGATCGCGACCATGGTGCTGGGCGCGCTGATGGTGGCCGCCGCACCGATGCAGGCCGTGCTCTACCCGCTCGTGCTGGGCGCCGTGTCCATCATCGCGTCCATCATCGGCTGCTTCTTCGTCAAGGCCAGCCCGGGCATGAAGAACGTGATGCCGGCGCTCTACAAGGGTCTGGCGATTGCCGGCGTGCTCTCACTGATCGCCTTCTGGTTCGTGACCGCATGGATCATGCCCGACAACGCCATCACGGAAAGCGGCAGCCAGCTGCGGCTGTGGGGCTCGTGCGCGGTTGGTCTCATCCTGACTGCCGCCCTGGTCTGGATCACCGAGTTCTACACCGGCACGCAATACAGCCCGGTCAAGCACATCGCGCAAGCGTCCACCACCGGCCACGGCACCAACATCATCGCGGGTCTGGGCGTGTCGATGCGCTCCACCGCCTGGCCGGTGCTGTTCGTCTGCGCCGCCATCATCGCGTCGTATGCGCTGGCCGGCCTGTACGGCATTGCGGTGGCCGCCACGTCGATGCTGAGCATGGCCGGCATCGTGGTCGCCCTCGACGCCTACGGCCCCATCACCGACAACGCCGGCGGTATTGCCGAGATGGCCGAGCTGCCCAGCAGCGTGCGCGACATCACCGATCCGCTGGACGCCGTGGGCAACACCACCAAGGCCGTCACCAAGGGCTACGCCATCGGCTCCGCCGGCCTGGCCTCGCTGGTGCTGTTCGCCGACTACACCCACAAGCTTGAGACGTACGGCGCGCAGGTCAGCTTCGACCTCAGTGACCCGATGGTGATCATCGGCCTGTTCATCGGCGGCATGATCCCGTACCTGTTCGGCGCGATGGCGATGGAGGCCGTGGGCCGCGCTGCGGGATCGGTGGTGGTGGAAGTGCGCCGCCAGTTCAAGGAGATCGCCGGCATCATGGAAGGCACGGCCAAGCCCGAGTACGGCAAGGCGGTCGACATGCTCACCACGGCGGCCATCAAGGAAATGATCATCCCCAGCCTGCTGCCGGTGGTCGTGCCCATCCTGGTGGGTGTGTTCCTCGGGCCCAAGGCACTCGGCGGCCTGCTCATGGGCACCATCGTCACCGGCCTGTTCGTGGCCATCTCCATGTGCACCGGCGGTGGCGCCTGGGACAACGCCAAGAAGTACATCGAAGACGGTCACCACGGCGGCAAGGGCTCCGAGGCGCACAAGGCCGCGGTCACCGGCGACACCGTGGGCGACCCGTACAAGGACACGGCCGGCCCCGCGGTGAACCCGCTGATCAAGATCATCAACATCGTGGCGCTGCTGATCGTGCCGCTGCTGCCGCTGGCCTGACCTGCGCCCGCAACCCCGAAAAGCCCGCCGCGTGCGGGCTTTTCTACGCTTGCGCCAGCCTGCGCACGATGGCGCTGGCGACGGGAACCAGGCTTTCCAGTTCGGCCTGTTCGTTGCGCTCGATGGCTTGCAGCACGAGTTCGGTGATGGCACCGACCGCAGCCATCGCCATCGCGGGGCTGAGCGCCTGTTTGGCGGGGCGGTCGCGGTTGACGGTTTCGCACATGAAGTCCGCCAGCGAACCCATCACCTCGCGGCGGGCGGCGGCGCCGGCCTCGCCCAGGTGGTGGATCTCCACGAACAGGGTGCGCAGCAGGCGTGGACCCGCCGACAGATGCGAAAAGTAGGCCCGCAGCGCGGTCTCCACCTGTGCCTGCCAGGGCAGCGAAGGCTGCACCGCTGCGCGCAAGGTGTTGAGCGCCGAAGCGCTGGCGAGCCGGTAAAGGGTGAGGAAGCAGACGTCCTTGTCGGCAAAGTGCTCGTAGAAGGTGCGCTTGGAGACGCCGGCCACGCGCACGACATCGGCCACGGTGACGGCTGCGAAGCCCTTGTCGGCCGCCACGTCGGCCAGGGCATGGAGCAGGCGGCTGTCGGGTGCTTCAAGCGTGCTGGTGTTGGCGGCGTCTCGACGGGGCATGGCGCCATCTTAGGGGCCATCCACCCAGGCGCCATCCGGGCTTGACAGCGCGGCGCGAGCGACGCACAGTCCCTTTGGTACTCGTCGGTACCAAATGACGGAGCCCCATCATGTCCGACCTCACCGTTCGCCGCCTGCTGATCGATCTGGAACAACCCGTGGCGCGCCACTGGTGCGGTGGCGATGCCTTTCTCACCGCCTGGTTCAACGCGCTGTCGATGAGCTTTCCGGTCGGCGAGCAGTTCTTCATCGACGCCGTGCGCGAAGGCGCCAAAGGCCTGCCCGAGGAACAGCGCGCGCACTGGGACGCCGAGGTGAAGGGCTTCATCGGTCAGGAGGCCACGCACCGGCGCATCCATGCGCTTTTCAACGCACAGATCGAAAAGCACGGCCTGCAGAATGCCTGGGCGCCGCGCGCCGAGCGGCGCATGAAGCTGCTTGCCGGCACCGATGCGCGCCATGCGCTGGGCATCACCGCGGCCAACGAACACTTCACCGCCCTCTTCGCCGAATGGCTGCTGGGGCACCCCGAGGTGCTGGCCGGCAGCGAGCCGCGCCTGCAGGCGCTGTGGCTGTGGCACAGCGCCGAGGAAGCCGAGCACAAGTGCACTGCGTTCGATCTGTACCAGGCACTGGGCGGCAACCACGAATGGCGCGTGAAATGGATGCGCCGGGTGACCGTGTTCTTCCTGACCGACGCCCTGCGCCAGACGGTGAACAACCTGCGGCGCGATGGCACCCTGTGGCGCTGGTCGACCTGGCGCAGCGCCTGGAACCACCTGCTGGGCCCTCGCGGCATGTTGCGCGACAACTTGCCGGCCTGGCGCGACTATTTCCGCGCCGATTTCCACCCCAACCAGCAGCACAGCGAACGCTCCGCGGACTGGCTGCGCACGCACAGCGACCTCTTCATCGCCGTCGGCCGCTGATCGGACGACCCCGGGTTTTCCCGGTCGGTCCGTCGTCGGCTCAACTTGTATGATGACCTGATCAGCATACAAAGCATCCCGACACGCATGCTCTCCGACAACGCCGAGCCCCTGCAAGCACCGCAGCGCCTCACCGACCGGCTGGCGGCCTTGTTGATGCAGCGCATCGAGTCGGGCGATCTGGGCCCCGATCAGCGCCTGCCGACTGAACAGCGGCTGTCCGAACAGTTCGGGGTGTCGCGCACCGTGGTGCGCGAAGCCATCAGTCAGCTCAAATCCATCGGTTTGCTCACCTCGCGGCAGGGGGCCGGCGTGTTCGTGGCGCCCAGCCACCGTGCACGCCCGCTCGCTTTCGATCCGACCGTGCTGCACTCCATGGAGGCCGTGCTCCAGGTGGTGGAGGTGCGCCGTGGCCTGGAGGCCGACGTGGCCGAACTGGCGGCGCGGCGCATCACGCCGGAGAAGTCGCGCGCCATCCTCGACGCCCTGGCCGAGCTGGAAGCCTGCCCTGCCCTGGGTACGGCCGGCGTGGAGGCCGACCTGCGCTTTCACCGCAGCATCGCGCGCGCCACCGACAACCCGCACTACGAGCGGCTGCTGGGCTTCCTGGAGCAATACCAACGCGACGCGATGCGCGTCACCCGCACCAACGAATCGCTGGACAACGGCTACATGGCGCAGGTGCAACGGGAGCACCGTGCGATTGCCGAAGCGGTGACGCAAGGCGACCCCATGGCCGCGCGCGAGGCCGCGATGCGCCACATGGCCAACGCGGCGCACCGCATCGAGCACGCCTCGCCACCCGTTCGCCGCGCGCTCGACGCGCTGCTTCAACCCCCTGCATCCCCCCACGAATGACCGCTGTCAACACACCTTCGCCCACCACGCTGGGCGTCATCGGCCTGGGCTCCATGGGCATGGGCGCGGCCCGCTCGGCCCTGCGTCGCGGCCTCACCACCTGGGGTTGCGACCCGAACCCCACCGCACGCGAAACATTCGGGCAAGCCGGCGGCCGCGCCGTGCTGCACCCCGCTGAACTGGCCCCGCATTGCGATGTCGTGCTGGTGCTGGTGGTCAACGCCGCGCAAACCGAAACGGTGCTGTTCGGCGACAACGGCCTCGTGCCCGGCCTGCGCCGCGGCTCGGTGGTGATCGCCTCGGCCACCGTGGACCCGGCCTTGCCCGCGCAATGGGAGGCGCGCCTGGCCGAGCACGGCATCCTGCTGATCGACGGCCCGGTCTCGGGTGGCGCCCGCAAAGCGGCCGAGGGCCAGATGACGGTGATGGCCTCGGGCAGCGACGCCGCGTTTGCGGCTGCCGACGCCGCGCTGCAGGCGATCGCGGGCAAGGTCTACCGCCTGGGCGATCGCGCGGGCGTGGGCTCCACCGTGAAGATGGTCAACCAGCATCTCGCCGGCGTGCACATCGCCACGGCCTGCGAGGCCATGGCACTGGGCATCAAGGCTGGCGCCGATCCGCGACAGCTCTACGAGGTCATCTGCAACAGCGCCGGCATGAGCTGGATGTTCGAGAACCGCGTGCCCCACATCCTGGACGGCGACTACACCCCGCTGTCGGCGGTGAACATCTTCGTGAAGGACCTGGGCATCGTGCTGGACGCCGCACGCGCGATGAAGTTTCCGCTGCCGCTGGCCGCCGCCGCCCACCAGCTCTACCTGGCCACGGCCGCCATGGGCCTGGGCGGCCAGGATGACGCCGCGGTGGTGAAGTACTACGCCGCGCTGGCCGGTCTGGAGCTGCCCTCGGCAGCACCGGGCGCGGGCGGGAGCGCGGCATGATCCTCGGCGTCATCGCAGACGATTTCACCGGCGCCACCGACGTGGCCAGCATGCTGGTGCGCGCCGGCATGCGCACGGTGCAGGTGCTGGGTGTGCCACAAGGGCCTCTTCCGCAGGCCGATGCGATCGTGGTGGCTCTCAAGTCACGCACCATCGCACCCGAACTCGCGGTTCAGCAAAGCCTGGATGCATTGGCCGCATTGCGCGCGGCCGGCGCCCGGCAGATTTACTTCAAGTACTGCTCCACCTTCGACTCCACGCCACGCGGCAACATCGGTCCCGTGATCGATGCGCTGATGCAGGCACTGAACACCGACCTCACCATCGCCTGCCCGGCGTTCCCCGAGAACGGGCGCACGGTCTACCGAGGCCACCTGTTCGTGGGCGATGCGCTGCTGAGTGACTCCGGCATGCGCAACCACCCGCTCACGCCCATGACCGACGCCAACCTGCTGCGGGTGCTGCAGGCACAAACGCCGCAACGCGTGGGCCTGCTGCGCCACGACACCGTCGCGCAGGGCGCCGATGCTACGCGCGCGAAATTGCAGTCGTTGCGCGCCGAAGGCACACGCGTCGCCGTGGCCGATGCACTCAGTCAGGACGACCTGCTCACGTTGGGCGAGGCATGCGCCGACCTGCCCCTGGTCACCGCCGGCTCCGGCGTGGCCCTGGGGCTGCCGCCAGCCTACGCGCGGCGCGGCTGGCTGCGGCCGGACGCCCAGGCCGCCGCCTTGCCCGCCGTGGGCGGTGCTGCGGCCGTGGTATCGGGCTCCTGCTCGCAGGCCACCAACGCCCAGGTCGCGCGCTGGCAACAGGGCGGCGGTGCTTCGGTTCAGGTCGATCCGCTGGCCCTGCACGAGGGCCGCACCAGCCCCGCCGATCTGCTGGCCGAGGCCACCGCGTCGCTGGCCCAGGGCCCGGTGCTGGTCTATGCCACCGCCACGCCAGAGCGCGTGGGCGCGGTGCAGCAGGCCCTGGGCGTGCAGGCCGCCGGCGAGCTGGTGGAACAGGCGCTGGCCCACATTGCTCGCGGCCTGGTGACGCGCGGCGTGCGAAGGCTGGTCGTCGCGGGCGGTGAAACGTCGGGCGCGGTCGTGCAGGCGCTCGCCGTGCAGCAGTTGCAGATCGGACCCAGCATCTGCCCCGGCGTGCCCTGGACCGCCACGCGCCATGGCGAAGCTGCAGACCCGCTGTTGCTGGCCCTCAAATCCGGCAACTTCGGCGGCCCCGATTTCTTCCGTGAGGCACTGGCCATGACGGAGGCGGCGGCGTGACGCTCTCGGCGCCCGACACCCAGCAAGCCATGCGCGCCGAGATCGTGCGCGTGGGATCGTCGCTTTTTTCGCGAGGCCTGGCCCACTCCACCGCCGGCAACATCAGTGTGCGTCTGGATGCGGCCCAAGGCGGCGGATTCCTGATCACGCCCACCGACGCCTGCCTGGGACATCTCGACCCCGACGAACTGGCCTGGGTCGGTGAGGACGGCCAGCAACGCGCTGGCGCACGCGCCAGCAAGACGCTGGCCCTGCACCGGCGCATTTACGAAGCGGCGCCCCACGCGCGCAGCGTGTTGCACACCCACAGCACCCACCTGGTGGCGCTGAGCCTGCAAGGCGTGTGGCAGGCACAGGACATCCTGCCGCCCATCACGCCCTACCAGGTGATGAAGGTGGGCCATGTGCCGCACCTTGCTTACCGCGCACCGGGCGACGCCGCCGTGGCCGATGAACTCGGCGCGCTGATCCGCCGGGCCGAGCGGCCGCTGCACGCGGCCATGCTCGAACGCCTGGGCCCCGTGGTGTGGCACCACAGCCCCGCGCAGGCCATGGCACTGCTGGAAGAACTCGAAGAAACCGCCCGACTGTGGCTGCTCTGCTCGCCCCGCCCCGCACCGCTCGACGACACCCGCATCGACGAACTGCGACAACGCTTCAACGCCCTCTGGTGACATGCCCCGATTCGCCGCCAACCTCACGATGATGTACACCGAAGTGCCCTTCCTGGAGCGCTTCGCAGCCGCCGCGGCCGATGGCTTCGACGCGGTCGAGTTCCTCTTTCCCTACGAGTTCGACGCCCAGGAACTGGCGCAGCGCCTGCGCGCGAGCGGCCTCACCCAGGCCCTGTTCAACATGCCGCCGGGTGACTGGGCCGCGGGTGAACGCGGCATGGCTTGCCTGCCCGGCCGCGAGGCCGAGTTCGCGGCCCATCTGGAGACCGCCCTGCGCTACGCACAAGCCACCGGTTGCCTGCGGCTGCATGCCATGGCCGGCCTCGTGCCCGAGGGCGCCGACCGCGCCGGCCTGCGCGCCACGTACGTTGCCAACCTGCGGCTGGCTGCGGCCCGCGCGGCACCGCTGGGCATCACGGTGCTGATCGAGCCGCTCAATGCCCGCGACGTGCCGGGCTACTTCCTCGGCACGCAACAGCAGGCGCATGACGTGGTGGCCGAGGTGGGCGCGGCCAACCTGCGCGTGCAGATGGACTTCTACCACTGCCAGATCAGCGAAGGCGACCTCACGCGCCGCCTGGAACGCCACTTCGATGGCGTTGGCCACATCCAGATCGCCGGCGTGCCCGACCGACACGAACCGGACGACGGCGAGATCAACCACCCCCATCTGTTCCAGCGCCTGGACGACCTGGGCTACGCGGGCTTCGTGGGGTGCGAGTACCGCCCGCGCGCGGGCACCAGCGCCGGCCTGGGCTGGCTGCGCCGCTGGCGCGAACAACAACAACGCGGGAGCCGCACATGAACATCCTGATCACCGGCGGCGCCGGATTTCTGGGCAGCCGCCTGGCGCGCGAGTTGCTGCAACGCGGCCACCTCGGATCGCGGCGTATCGAGCGCGTGATGCTGGCCGACCTCGTTGCACCACGCGACGCCACACTCGTCAACGATGCGCGCGTACAGACGCAGGCGGGCGACCTGCAGGCGAGCCTGCCTGCGCTGTTCGCGCAGCGCTGGGACGCGGTGTTCCACCTTGCCTCGGCCGTCTCGGCCGAATGCGAGGCGGATTTCGATCTTGGCCTGCATGCCAACCTTGACACCACGCGCCGCCTGCTCGACGCCTGCCGCCAGCAGACGCTGCAGGGCCATCCCGCGCCGATGTTCTTCTTCTCCAGCTCGGTCGCCGTCTATGGCAGCGACCCGGCCCTGCCGCTGCCCGCGGTGGTGGGCGACGACACGCTGCCAACGCCGCAATCGAGCTACGGCATCCACAAGTTCGTGTGCGAGCAGCTGGTGGCCGACTACACGCGCAAGGGCTTCATCGACGGCCGTGCAGCGCGCCTAATGACGGTTTCCGTGCGCCCGGGGCGGCCCAACGGCGCGGCCTCGGGATTCCTGTCGGGCATGCTGCGCGAACCGCTGGCAGGCCAGCCCAGCAACTGCCCCGTGCCGCTGGACACGCCGGTGGCGCTGTCCTCACCGGCCACCACCATCGCGGGCATCATCGCCGTGGCCGAGGCCTCGCGCGAGGCCTTCGGTGGGCGCACCGCCATCAACCTGCCGGCACTGAGCCTGCGCGTAAGCGACATGCTGGACGCGTTGGCCGCCTTCGCCGGCCGCGAGGCCACCGCGCTGGTGAGCCACGAGCCCGATGCCGCGACCGCGCGCATCGTGGCCGGCTGGCCCTCGCTGTTTCACAGCCCGCGTGCGCAGGCCCTGGGCCTGCGTGCCGACCCCGACTTCCATTCGGTCCTGCGCCAGTACGCGCAGGACCACCCCGATGCCGTGACCCTGCCGGCAGCGCGCGCACGGCTGACCACCGCGCACTGACCACCCTTCCCGCAACGACCCACCCTTCTCAAGGAGACAAGCGCATGATGAAGAAGCTGCTCACCCCCCTGGCCCTGGCCGCGATCCTCGCCGCCGGCGGCGTGCAGGCACAGACCGTGTGAAGATCGGCTACGCCACGTCGGCCACGTCGCACTACGGCGTGGGCTCCACGGTCTTCTGCGAAGAGATCGAAAAAGGCACGCAAGGCCGCTACAAGTGCCAGCAGTTCCCCAACTCCGCTCTCGGCGGCGAGCGCGAGCAGAACGAGGCGGTGCAGCTGGGCACGCAGGACCTGGTGAACACCTCAACCGGCCCGCTGGGCAACTTCGTGCCCGAGGTCAAGATCGTGGACATTCCCTTCCTCTTCCGTGACTACGACCACGCACGCAAGGTCATGGACGGCCCGATCGGCCAGGACCTGAGCAAGAAGATGGAAGCCAAGGGCCTGATCAACCTGGCCTGGACGGAAAACGGCTTTCGCCACATGACCAACAGCAAGCGGGCCATCAACCAGGCCAGCGATGCCAGCGGCCTGAAGATGCGCACCATGGAGAACAAGGTGCACATGGACGGCTACAAGACCTTCGGCATCCTGCCCACGCCGATGCCCTTCCCCGAGCTGTTCACCGCGCTGCAGCAAGGCACCGTGGACGGCCAGGAGAACCCGATCCCGGTGATCCTGTCCTCCAAGTTCTCGCAAGTGCAGAAGCACCTCTCGCTCACCGGCCACGTGTACTCGCCGGCGGCGCTGATCCTCTCGCCCGCGGTGTGGAACAAGCTGTCGGCCGCCGACAAGCAAGTGTTCCTGGAGGCCGGCAAGAAGGCCGCCGCGGCCCAGCGCAAGAAGGTGAACGACGACGAGAACACCGGCATCGCCCAGCTTGAGAAGGATGGCATGCAGGTGGTCAAGCAGGTCAACGGCGAGAGCTTCCGCAAGGCGGTGGCGCCGGCCTACGCACAGTACGCCAGAGAGTTCGGCGCCGACAAGATCGCCGCGATCCAGAACGTCAAGTGACGTTGTTTCCCCGGAGCGGGCGGTCCACGCGATGGGCCTTCCCCGCACCGGGGCCTTGCCGGCGCAAGCGCTCATGCGCTTCGCCGCTTTCCCGCCTTAGCGCACCTGCATTCCGAGTTGAACCATGAGACGCTTCATCCTGCGACTCGATCGCTGGCTTACCGGCCTGTGCCTGACCGTGGCCTGTCTGTTGCTGGCCACCATCTCCTGCCTGGGGCTGTGGCAGGTCACGAGCCGCTTCGTGCTGGAGCAGCCCTCGACCTGGACCGAAGAGTCGATGCGGCGCCTGCTCATCTGGATGGTCATGCTTGGCGTGGTGGCCTCGCTTCGCCAGGGTGCGCTGGTGTCGGTTGACCTCATGTTGCGCCTGTCGCGCGGCGCCTTTCACCAGATGGTCCGCTGGATCATCACCGTCGTGAACCTGACCTTCCTGAGCGTGCTGATCTGGTTCGGCATCGACCTGGTGTGGCGGGTGCGCTTCCAGACCTTTGCCAGCATGGAAATCTCCATGGGCTGGGCCTATGCGGCGTTGCCGGTGGGCGCGGCGCTGGCCGTGATCGCGGTCATCGCGTACCACCTCGACCCCCGCAACGAAGAACTCGCCGCCGCCCAGTAACCGCCCGACGGCCTGCGCCCAAGAAGCGCCGGTCAGCACACCATGTCTTTCACCTTACTGTTCACGATGCTGCTGGGCTTTGCCTTCAGCATCTCCGTTGCCGTTGCGATCGGGGGCTCGGCCATTCTGGGCCTGGCCATCTTCGACAGCGACAAGCTCATCCTCGTGCCCAAGGAGATGTTCTCCGCGATCGACAAATTTCCGCTCGCGGCCATCCCGTTCTTCATCCTTGCCGGCAACCTCATGGAAACCGGGGGCATCTCGCGCCGCCTGGTCGAATTCGCCAAATCGCTGGTGGGCGGCGTGCAGGGCGGCCTGCCCATGACCTGCGTGCTCACCTGCATGATCTTCGCGGCGGTCTCGGGCTCTTCGGTGGCCACCACCTTCGCGATCGGCGCCATCCTCATCCCGGCATTGGTCAAGCACGGCTATCCGCCGGGCTATGCCGCTTCGCTGCAAGCCACGTCGGCGGAACTGGGCGTGGTCATTCCGCCCTCCATTCCCATGATCCTGTTCGGCGTCGCCGCCGAGGTCTCGATCGGCGAGCTGTTCATCGCGGGAGTGGTGCCGGGCCTGTTCATCGGCGTCACGCTGATGCTGTTCGTGCACCTGTGGTGCCGCTTCAAGGGCCTGGGCAAGAACGACGGCGACGGCCGCCTGCCGGTGGGCCGCGCCACGCTGCAGGCCGGCTGGGCGCTGCTGATGCCGGTGATCATTCTGGGCGGCATCTACGGCGGTGTCTTCACCCCCACCGAAGCGTCCGTGATCGCCGTGTTCTACGCGTTGCTCGTGGGCATGGTCATACACCGCGAACTGGGCTTCAAGGACCTGCTGCCGGTGCTGCGCAAATCGGTGATCTCCAGCGCCGTGATCATGTTCATCATCGCCAACGCCGGCCTGTTCGCCTTCCTGATCACGCGCGCCGGCATTCCCGATGCCATCGGCCTGTGGCTCAAGGATGTGCTGCAGTCGCC
Source organism: Hydrogenophaga intermedia (assembly GCF_023715105.1). Classification (GTDB taxonomy): domain Bacteria; phylum Pseudomonadota; class Gammaproteobacteria; order Burkholderiales; family Burkholderiaceae_C; genus Hydrogenophaga; species Hydrogenophaga intermedia_A. The sequence continues at coordinate 23,727 of NZ_JAMBNO010000010.1, forward strand.
CGTGCTGTTCCTGGTGGGCGTCAATGCCGCGCTGTTCGTCATCGGCATGTTCATCGAGACCTCGGCCGCCATCATCGTGCTGGCGCCCATCCTGGTGCCGGTGGCCGTGTACTTCGGGGTCGATCCGGTGCACTTCGGCATGATCATGGTGGTGAACCTCGCCATGGGCATGATCACGCCGCCCTTCGGCGTGAACCTGTTCGCCGCAGCCACGGTGGCCCGAATATCGCTGGATCGCATGATCGTGCACCTCGTGCCCTTCGTGCTGGTGATCGTGGGCTGCCTGGCCGTCATCACCTATTTCCCCTCGGTCTCGCTCACCCTGCGCGACATCGTGTTCGACAAACCCGCGGCGGTGATGCCCGTGGGCCCCACACCGGCCATCGGGCCGCAGTGAGGAGCGGCCCATGGCACTGCATTTCATCGACAACCGCAGCGTGCGCGGCGCGCTCGGGCAGACCCTGCCGGTCATCGACCCGGCCACCGGCGAGACCTACGACAGCCTGGAACGCGGCAACGCGGCCGACATCGACGCCGCCGTGCAGGCCGCGCAGCGCTGCCTGCACGGACCCTGGGCCCGCCTGAGCGCGGCCGAACGTGGCCGCCTGCTCATGAAGCTCAGCGCCAAGGTGGCGGAACACGCCGAGGAACTGGCCGCCATCGAGCAGCGCGACTGCGGCAAACCCGTCAAGCAGGCGCGCGCCGACGCGCTGGCGCTGGTGCGCTACTTCGAGTTCTACGCCGGCGCGGGCGACAAGCTGCATGGCCACACCATCCCCTACCTCGACGGCTACAGCGTGCTCACCTGGCACGAGCCGCACGGCGTGACCGGCCACGTGATCCCCTGGAACTACCCGATGCAGATTTTCGGGCGCAGCGTGGGCGGTGCGCTGGCCGCGGGCAACGTGTGCGTGGTCAAGCCGTCGGAGGACGCCTGCCTGTCGCTGCTGCGGGTGGCCGAACTGGCGGCCGAGGTCGGCTTTCCGGCGGGGGCCATCAACATCGTCACCGGCTACGGCCACGAAGTCGGCGACGCGCTGGCGCGCCACCCGGGCATCGACCACATCAGCTTCACGGGCAGCCCGCGCGTGGGCACCCTGATCCAGCAGGCCGCGGCCGAGCGGCATTGCCCCGTGACGCTCGAGCTCGGCGGCAAGGGGCCGCAGATCGTGTTCGACGATGCCGACGTCGACGCTGCCCTGCCCTTCATCGTCAACGCCATCGTGCAGAACAGCGGCCAGACCTGCAGCGCGGGCTCGCGCCTGCTGGTGCAACGCGGCCTGTACGAGCCGTTGCTACAGCGCCTGGGTGAGGCGTTCAGCACGCTGCGCGCGGGCCCGCCCGAGCTCGACCTCGATCTCGGGCCCCTGATTCGCCGCAGCCAGCTGGAGCGCGTGCGCGGCTTCCTGGACGACGTGCGCCGCGACGGCCTGCCCATCGTCGCGCAAGGGCAGATCGTGCCGCAGGCGAGCCAGCAGGGTTACTACGCTGCGCCGATCCTGGTGCGCGACGTGCCCGCGCAGCACCGCCTGGCGCAGGAAGAGGTGTTCGGCCCGGTGCTGGCGGCCATGGCGTTCGACGACGAAGACGACGCGGTGCGCCTGGCCAACGGCACGGCCTTCGGCCTGGTCGCGGGGGTCTGGACACGCGATGGCGCGCGCCAGCTGCGCATGGCCCGACGGGTCAAGGCCGGTCAGGTCTTCATCAACAACTACGGCGCCGGCGGCGGCGTCGAGCTGCCCTTTGGCGGCGTCAAGTCCAGTGGCTATGGCCGCGAAAAGGGCTTCGAAGCGCTGCTGGGCTTCACCACCCTCAAGACCGTGGCCATCCGCCACGGCTGAAACCAGGGCCGATCGGACCGTCACGGAGACACATCACATGCGAGTGCAGAACAAATCCATCATCGTCACCGGCGCGGGCAGTGGCATCGGCGAAGGCATTGCCCACCGCCTGGCCGCCGAGGGTGCCCAGGTGATCGTCAACGACGTCAACGTGTCCGGCGGCGAGCGCGTGGTGGCCGACATCACCGCCCGGGGCGGACGTGCCAGCTTCTTTGCGGCCGACGTCACCCGCTCGGACGATGTCAAGGCGCTGGTCCAGGCCGCGGTGGAAAGACACGGCCGTCTGGACGTGATGGTCAACAACGCCGGCTGGACCCACCGCAACCAACCCGCGCTGGACGTGAGCGAGGAAGAGTTCGACCGCTGCTACGCGGTCAACGTCAAGAGCATCTACCTCTCGGCCCTGCACGCGGTGCCCGTGTTCCGCGCCAACGGCGGCGGCGCTTTCATCAACATCGCGTCCACCGCTGGCGTGCGGCCGCGCCCGGGGCTCACCTGGTACAACGGCTCCAAGGGCGCGGTGATCATCACCAGCAAATCGCTGGCCGCCGAGTTCGGGCCGGACAACATCCGCGTGAACTGCGTGAACCCGGTGATGAACCCGTTCACCGGGTTGGGGGCATCGTTCGCGGGCGGCGAACTCACCGACGAGCGCCTGGCGAAATTCCGCAGCACCATTCCACTCGGTCGCTTCTCCACCCCGGAGGACGTGGCCAACGCCGTGCTCTACCTCGCCAGCGACGAGGCGGCCTTCATCTCGGGCGTGTGCCTGGAAGTGGACGGCGCTCGCTGCGTGTGACCGGGCTGGCTGGCCAACCGGGCATGCGCCTCAAGCCGGCATGGGCTTGCCGCGCAGGCGCTTGACCAACGCCACCACGGCCACCACCGCAGCGCCGGCCACCACGCCCACCAGCGCGCCGGTGAGGCTGGGCACGAAGGCGCCCAGCCAGCCCATGGTCTCGGCCATGGCTTCCACACCATGCGCCAGCAGCGGCAGGCCGTGCAGCAGGATGCCGCCGCCCACCAGGAACATGGCCGCCGTGCCCAGCACCGACAGCGACTTCATCAGCCACGGCGCAAAGGCCAGGATGCCGCGGCCGAACGCCTGCTTCCAGGCCTGCGCCTGGCGGTTCAGGTGCAGGCCCAGGTCGTCGAGCTTGACGATGCCGGCCACCAGGCCGTACACGCCCACCGTCATCAGCAGCGAGATACCCACCAGCACACCGACGCGCTGACCCATGGTGGCGCTGGCCACGGTGCCCAGGCTGATGACGATGATCTCCGCCGAGAGAATGAAGTCGGTGCGGACCGCGCCCTTGATCTTCTGCTTCTCGAAGGCCACGAGATCGACCTTCTCGTCCGCAACCGCCTTCACCAGCTCGTCGTGGTGCTTCTTGTCGTCGGCCTTGTGCGCCCCCAGGCTGTGCATCAGCTTCTCGACGCCTTCAAAGCACAGAAACAGGCCGCCCAGCATGAGCAGCGGCGTGATGAGCACCGGCGCGAACGCGCTGATGAGCAACGCCGCCGGCACGAGGATGGCCTTGTTGAGCATCGAGCCCTTGGCCACCGCCCACACCACCGACAACTCGCGGTCGGCCTTTACCCCGGTGACCTGCTGCGCATTGAGCGCCAGGTCGTCACCCAGCACGCCCGCCGTCTTCTTGGCCGCGACCTTGGTCATCACCGACACGTCGTCCAGCAGCGTGGCGATGTCGTCGATGAGTGCGAGAAGGCTGGTACCGGCCATGGTGGTGTCCTGGATCGGGTGATGTTCAGGCTGCCATGGGCAGCACTTCCTTGGCAATGCGGGCAGCGAGTTCCTTTTGGGCCACTTTCACTTCGTACGCCGTCTGCAGATTCATCCAGGTCTGCACGTCGCCACCAAAATAGCGGACCAGGCGCAAAGCGGTATCGACCGTGATGCCACGGCGCTCAAGCACGATGTCGTTGATGCGGGAAGCCGGCACCTTGAGCGCTTGTGCCAGCGCATTGGCGCTCATGCCCAGCGGGGCGAGGTACTCCTCCCGAAGAATCTCCCCCGGGTGAACGGGGCGCATACCGTTGCGAACCGATTTGATGGCCATGGCGACCTCCAGTCAGTGGTAATCCACGATCTGCACATCGTGCACGCCGTCGGCACGCCGTCGGCACGCCAGACGAAGCAGACTCGAAACTGATCGTTCACCCGGATGCTGTGTTGGCCGCGTCGGTCACCCGTCAGGGCTTCGAGACGGTTACCCGGTGGCACGCGCAGGGCATCCAGCGTGGCGGCACTGTCGAGCAACTGCAGCTTGCGCTGCGCCACCGCCAGAATGTTCACCCAGCGCCGGACTTTGCGCCCGGCAAACACAGCGGCCGTGTCCTCGTCCAGAAAGGAAACGATCATGCGGCCAGCAGTTTATACCGTTTACCGGTAAACAGCAATCATCCCACCCAGCGCCGCGCGTTGCGCCACATCCGCATCCAGCCGCTGTGGGCCGACACGTCCTGGTCCGTCCAGCTCATGAGCACGTTGCGGAACACGCGTTCCGGGTGCGGCATCAGCGCGGTGAAGCGGCCGTCGGCGGTGGTAACGGCGGTGAGGCCACCCGGGCTGCCGTTGGGGTTGAACGGGTAGCGCTCGGTGGCGGCACCGGTGTTGTCCACGAAGCGCATGGCGGCGATGGCCTTGGCCGGGTCGCCACGGTGGCGGAAGTTGGCGTGGCCTTCACCGTGCGCCACGGCAATCGGTAGTCGCGTGCCGGCCATGCCCTGGAAGAACAGGCTGGGCGAGTCGAGCACCTCCACCAGCGACAGCCGCGCCTCGAAGCGCTCGCTCTGGTTGGTGGTGAAGCGCGGCCAGGCTTCGGCGCCCGGGATGATGTCGGCCAGCTCCGCGAACATCTGGCAGCCGTTGCAAACGCCCAGGCCGAAGGTGTCGCTGCGCGCAAAGAACGCCTGGAACTGGTCCGACAGCACCGGGTTGAAAGTGATGGAGCGCGCCCAGCCAATGCCCGCGCCCAGCGTGTCGCCATAGCTGAAGCCGCCGCAGGCCACCACGCCGCGCATGTCGCGGAGGTTGGCGCGGCCGCTTTGCAGGTCGGTCATGTGCACGTCGATGGCCTCGAAGCCGGCCTGCGTGAAGCACCACGCCATTTCCACGTGCGAGTTCACGCCTTGCTCACGCAGGATGGCCACCTTGGGCCGCGACAGGTTCAGGAACGGCGCGGCCACGTCCTCGGCCGGGTCGAACGACAGGTGCGTGTGCAGGCCGGGATCGGTCGGGTCGCCGGCGGCGGCGTGCTCGGCGTCGGCGCAGGCCGGGTTGTCGCGCTGCTGGTTGATCTTCCAGCTCACGCTGTCCCAGACCTGATGCAGGTCGACCAGCTTCGCGCTGAACACGGCCTTGGTGTCGCGCCAGACCTGCAGCTCGCCCTTGCCGGCGTCGATGGCGGACGACAGGGGCCGCGTCTTGCCGATGAAGTGGCTGTGCTTCGACAGGCCGTGCTCGCGCAGCACCTGCATGACCTCGTTGCGCTGATCGGTGCGCACCTGCAGCACCACGCCCAGCTCTTCGTTGAAGAGCGCCTTGAGCGTGAGTTCCTCGCGGCGCGCGCTCACCTGTTTGGTCCAGTTCTTGGCATCGCCCATCTCGGCGCGACTGTCGCTGATGCCGTCGCCCTCGGTGACGAGCTGGTCCACGTTCAGCGCCACGCCCACCTGGCCGGCAAAGGCCATCTCGGCCACGCTGGCCAGCAGGCCGCCGTCGCTGCGGTCGTGGTAGGCGAGGATGCGGCCCTGGGCGCGCAGCGCGTTCACCGCGTTGACGAGGTTCACCAGGTCCTGCGGGTCGTCGAGATCGGGCACGTCGCCGCCCGGGTGGCCCAGGGTCTGCGCGAGGATGCTTCCGCCCAGGCGGTGGCGGCCCTTGCCGAGATCGACCAGCACCAGGGTGCTGTCCTCGATCTCGCGGTTCAATTGCGGTGTGAGCGTGCCGCGCACGTCGGCCAGCGAGGCAAAGGCACTCACGATCAGGCTCACCGGCGCGGTGACCTTCTTCGTCTGTCCATCGGCCTGCCACTGCGTGCGCATCGACAGGCTGTCCTTGCCCACGGGAATGGACACGCCCAGCGCCGGGCACAGTTCCATGCCCACGGCCTTCACGGTCTCGTAGAGCGCGGCGTCCTCGCCGGGCTCGCCGCAGGCGGCCATCCAGTTGGCGCTGAGCTTCACGCGCGGCAGCTCGATCGGCGCGGCGAGCAGGTTGGTGATGGCCTCGGCCACCGCCATGCGGCCCGATGCCGCGGCATGGGTGGCCGCCAGTGGCGTGCGCTCGCCCATGGCCATGGCTTCGCCAGCGAAGCCCGCGTGGTCGGCCAGGGTGACGGCGCAGTCAGCCACCGGCACCTGCCAGGGGCCCACCATCTGGTCGCGGTGGGTGAACGCGCCCACGGTGCGGTCGCCGATGGTGATCAGGAAACGCTTGGAGGCCACCGTGGGGTGGCTCAGCACGTCGATCACGCTTCTCTGCAGATCGACACCGGTGAGATCGATGGCGGGCGAGGTGCGCGCCACGGTCTTGACGTCGCGGTGCATCTTGGGCGGCTTGCCAAGCAGCACATCCATCGGCATGTCGACCGGACTCTCCTGCCTTTCGTCGACCAGCCGCAATTGACGCTCTTCGGTGGCCACGCCCACCACGGCGAACGGGCAGCGCTCGCGCTCGCAGAAGGCCTGAAACTGCGGCAGCGACGCGGGCGCGATGGCCAGCACGTAGCGCTCCTGGCTCTCGTTGCACCAGATCTCCTTGGGCGCCAGGCCACTCTCTTCGAGCGGGACCGCGCGCAGGTCAAAGCGTGCGCCACGGCCGGCGTCGTTGGTGATCTCGGGGAAGGCGTTCGACAGGCCACCCGCGCCCACGTCGTGGATCGCCAGGATGGGGTTGTTCTCCCCCTGCGCCCAGCAGTGGTTGATGACCTCCTGCGCTCGGCGTTCGATCTCGGGGTTGCCGCGCTGCACGGAGTCGAAGTCGAGCGCGGCGGCGTTGGTGCCGGTGGCCATGGAACTGGCCGCACCGCCGCCCATGCCGATCTTCATGCCCGGGCCGCCGAGCTGGATGAGCAGCGTGCCGGCCGGGAACAGGATCTTTCTGGTGAGCTTTGCGTCGATGGTGCCGACGCCGCCCGCGATCATGATGGGCTTGTGGTAGCCGCGTTGCACGCCATCCACCACCTGCTCGTATTCGCGGAAATAGCCCGCCAGGTTGGGCCGGCCGAACTCGTTGTTGAAGGCCGCGCCACCCAGCGGGCCCTCGGTCATGATCTGCAGCGGGCTGGCGATGTGCTCGGGCTTGCCGGCGGGCTGATCGGCCAGGCCACCCCAGAGTTTGCCGACCGAGAAGCCGGTGAGACCGGCCTTGGGTCTGGCACCCCGACCGGTGGCTCCCTCGTCGCGGATCTCACCGCCGGCGCCGGTGGAGGCGCCCGGGAACGGCGAGATGGCGGTGGGGTGGTTGTGCGTTTCCACCTTCATGAGCACGTGCTGAGTCACGGACTCGGCCCGGTAGGCGGGTGCCGCATCACCGTCGTAGCGCGCCGCAAAGCGCTGCACGTCGTGGCCTTCCATCACCGAGGCGTTGTCGGCATAGGCGATCACCGTGTGCTGCGGGCTGGTCTGGTGGGTGTGGCGAATCATCCCGAACAGGCTCTTGTCCTGCGCCACGCCGTCGATGGTGAACTGCGCGTTGAAGATCTTGTGGCGGCAGTGCTCGCTGTTGGCCTGCGCGAACATCATGAGCTCCACGTCGGTGGGGTTGCGCCCCAGCCCGGTGAAGGCGTTGATGAGGTAGTCGATCTCGTCGTCGGCCAGGGCCAGGCCCCAGTCGGTGTTGGCGCGCTCCAGTGCGGCCCGGCCGCCGCCGAGCACGTCCACGCGCTCCATGGGCGCGGCGTGCAGTTCGGTGAACAGGGCGTGGGCTTCGTCGCGCGTGGCGACCACAGCCTCGGTCATGCGGTCGTGCAGCAGGCTGGCCACGGCCCAGCGCTGCTCGGGCGTGAGAGCAGGCTTTCCACCCAGCAATCCGGGCTTGAGGGCGATGCGGTACTCGATGAGGCGCTCCACGCGGTGCACCGTGAGGCCACAGTTGCGCGCGATGTCGGTGGCTTTGGAGGCCCAGGGCGACACGGTGCCCAGGCGGGGCATCACGATCAGTGCGGGGGCACCATCGGCTTCGAGCTTGAGGTGCTCGACCTGCGCGGGTTCGCCATAGGTGAGCAACTCGCCCAGGCGGCGTTCGGTACCGGCGTCGGGCGCGGCGTCGAATGCCGCCAGGTGCACGAAGCGCGCGCTGAGGCCGACAATCTTGTCGTGGATGGCTTGAAGGCGGGGAAGAAGCTGCTGGACTTTGAAGTCGCTAATGGCGTGGCCGCCATCAAAAGTGCGCAGGTGCAGGGACACGGTGGGGCCTGTGGTGCGTTGAACCACCCGCGGGCGGGGCGGTGGAAAGCCCGCGATTTTACCTGCCGGCCCCATGGCGATTGGCCCGCCAGGGGCGTGCAGACGGGGTCCGGTGGGATAATCCAGCCCCATGAGCATCACCTACAAGGACGCCGCCGGTATCGAGGGCATGCGCACCGCCTGCCGCCTCGCCTCCGAGGTGCTGGACTACCTCACGCCGCTGATCCAGCCCGGCATCACCACGCTCGAGATCGACCGCCTGGCGGCCGACTACATGAAGCAGCAAGGCACGCGCTCTGCCACCATCGGCTATCAGCCGAGCGGCTACCCGCCCTACCCCGGCCACCTGTGCACCTCGCTCAACCACGTGGTGTGCCACGGCATTCCGAACGACAAGCCGCTCAAGAAGGGCGACATCCTCAACGTGGACGTCACCGTCATCACGCCCGACGGCTGGTACGGCGACAACTCCCGCATGTTCCTCATCGGCGGCGAGGCGGCCTGCTCGCTGCAGGCACGCAGGTTGTGCCAGGTCACCTACGAGGCCATGTGGAAAGGCATCGTTCTGGTGCGCCCAGGCGCCCGGCTGGGCGATATCGGCCACGCCATCCAGACCTACGCCGAGGGCAACGGCTACTCGGTGGTGCGCGAATTCTGCGGTCACGGCATCGGCCAGCGCTTCCACGAGGAGCCCCAGGTGCTGCACTACGGCCGCCCGGGCACGCTGGAAGAACTCGAGCCCGGCATGACCTTCACCATCGAGCCCATGATCAACGCCGGTCGGCGCGAGATCAAGGAGCTTGGCGACGGCTGGACCATCGTCACGCGCGACCGCTCGCTCTCGGCCCAGTGGGAGCACACGGTGCTGGTCACCGAAACCGGCTACGAGGTGCTCACGCTGTCGGCCGGCAGCCTGGCGCCACCGGCCTTCGTGACCGCCGCCGCCGCCGTTCCCGCCTGACGTTGCGCGCGCCATGGACGACCTGGCCGCGCTGCGCCAGCGCTACCGCGACGAAAAGGCCGCGCTGTTCGCGGAGCTGGGCAAGTCCGGCGCGTCCACCCGCGGCGTGCGCCAGGCGCTCGCCCGCCTCGCCCGGCTCACCGACCAGACCCTGAGAACCCTGTGGCAGCGCGCCGGTTTCGGCCCGCGCTACGCGCTGCTGGCGGTGGGCGGCTTTGGCCGTGGTGAGCTGTTCCCGCACTCCGACGTGGACGTGCTGGTGCTCCTGCCCGACGGCTGCGTGCCCGACGCCGATGCCGAACTGAAGGCGCGCATCGAAGGCTTCATCGGCGCTTGCTGGGACCTCGGGCTGGAGATCGGCTCCAGCGTGCGCACGGCCGACGACTGCGTGGCCGAAGCCGGCAAGGACGTGACGGTTCAGACCTCGCTGCTGGAATGCCGCCTCATCACCGGCCACCGCGCAGGCTTCAACACCTTGGTGCGCCGCCTGGGTGAGGCCATGGACCCAAAGGCCTTCTTCGTGGCCAAGACGCTGGAGATGCGCCAGCGCCACCACAAGTTCGAGAACACGCCCTACTCGCTCGAGCCCAACTGCAAGGAAAGCCCCGGCGGCCTGCGAGACCTGCAGATCATCCTGTGGGTGGCCAAGGCCGCGGGCCTGGGCCGCAGCTGGGACGAACTCGCGCGCACCGGCCTGGCCACGCCGCTGGAGGCGCGCCAGATCAAGGCCAACGAGGCGCTGCTGAGCCTCATCCGCGCCCGGCTGCACCTCATCGCCAAACGCCGCGAAGACCGGCTGGTGTTCGACCTGCAGACCGCGGTGGCCGAGTCGTTCGGCTTCAAGGCACAGTTGCCTGCGCCCGGCGAGACCAACCCACGCGGCACGCGCCGTGCCAGCGAGGCGCTGATGAAGCGCTACTACTGGGCGGCCAAGGCGGTCACGCAGCTCAACCAGATCCTGCTGCTCAACATCGAGGAACGTCTGGCCAGTGGTGAGCCGGGCGTGCAGCGCCTGCGCCCCATCAACGAGCGCTTCTTCGAGAAAGGCGGCATGCTGGAGGTGGCGCACGACAACCTCTACATCCAGCAGCCGCACGCCATCCTCGAGACCTTCCACATCTACCAGACCACGGTGGGCGTGAAAGGCCTGTCGGCGCGCACGCTGCGAGCGCTGTACAACGCGCGTCACGTCATGAACGGGCGTTTCCGCAGTGATCCGGTCAACCGCGAGACCTTCCGCCGCATCATCATGGAGCCCCAGGGCATCACGCACGCCATGCGGCTGATGAACCAGACCTCGGTGCTCGGGCGCTACCTCTGGGTGTTCCGCAACATCGTCGGGCAGATGCAGCACGACCTGTTCCACGTCTACACCGTGGACCAGCACATCCTGATGGTGCTGCGCAATGTGCGCCGCTTCTTCATCGCCGAGCACTCGCACGAGTACCCGTTCTGCTCGCAGCTCGCCGCGGGCTGGGACAAGCCCTGGATCCTGTACGTGGCCGCGCTGTTTCACGACATCGCCAAGGGCCGCGGTGGTGACCACTCCGAACTCGGCGCGCACGACGTGCGCAGCTTCTGCCGCCAGCATGGCATCGACCGCGAGGACGCGAAGCTGATTGCGTTTCTGGTCGCCGAGCATCTCACCATGAGCCGCCTGGCCCAGAAGGCGGATCTGTCCGACCCCGACGTGATCGCCGATTTCGCGCGCCGCGTGGGCAACGAGCGCCACCTCACCGCGCTCTACCTGCTCACGGTGGCCGACATTCGCGGCACCAGCCCGAAGGTGTGGAACGCCTGGAAAGGCAAGTTGCTGGAAGACCTGTACCGCTACACGCTGCGCGTGCTGGGCGGGCGCGCGCCCGACCCGGGTGCCGTCATCGAAGGCCGCAAGCGCGAGGCGCTGCAGATGCTGGCCCTGCACGCCCTGCCCCACAACGCGCACAAGGCGCTGTGGGACACGCTGGACGTGAGCTACTTCATGCGCCACCAGGCCGATGAAATCGCCTGGCACACCCGCGTGCTCACGCGCGAGCTTGCCAAGGCCGAGCGCGACCCGCAGCGCTGCATCGTGCGCGCACGCCTCTCGCCCGAGGGCGAGGGCCTGCAGGTGCTGGTGTACGCCCCCGACCAGAACGACCTCTTTGCACGGATCTGCGGCTACTTCGACATGTCGCAGTTCAGCATCCTGGACGCGCGCGTGCACACCACCCTGACCGGCCACGCGCTCGACACCTTCCAGGTGGTCGTGCCCGAGCTGGCCGAGCACTACCGAGAGTTGGTGGCCATGGTCGAGAACCGGCTGGCCCAGGTGATCGACGCCCGGGGCCCACTGCCGCCACCCACCAAGGGCCGGCTGTCGCGGCGCGTGAAGAGCTTTCCCATCACCCCGCGCGTGGACCTGCGCCCCGACGAGAAGGCCCAGCGCTGGCTGCTCTCGGTGTCTGCCAGCGACCGGGCCGGGCTGCTCTACGGCATCTCGCGCGTGCTGGCCCGCCACGGCGTGAGCGTGCAGCTGGCCAAGATCACGACGTTGGGCGAGCGTGTGGAAGACACCTTCCTCATCAGCGGTGCGCCGCTGCAGGTGAACAAACGCCAGATCGAGATCGAGACCGAGTTGCTCGAAACGCTCGAGGGCGCAAGCGGCGCTTAGCCTGGCTCGGCCAGCAGAGCCGGCAGCGCCTGCGCTGCGGTCTGGCGCCATGTGACGTGGGCCACATCATCGAGCGCGGTCTCGTGCGGGTTGACGATCACCACGCGTGCACCGGCATGGCGTGCCACCCCCGCCAGCCCCGCGGCGGGGTACACCTCCCCCGAGGTGCCCACCACGAGCATCAGGTCACAGGCCTCGGCGGCTGCCTGGGCAGCAACCAGTTCGGCCTGCGGCAGCATCTCGCCGAACCACACCACCGCGGGGCGGCGCAGGTTCCCGCATACCGGGCAGCGCGGCGGTCGACCGGGCTCGATGGCCTCCTTCTGGCAGCAGGCCCGCGGCGCGTCCAGCCAGCGGTCCTCGGCGATGTTGCCGTGCAGGGCCAGCACCCCGGGACTGCCCGCGCGCTGATGCAGGCCATCCACGTTCTGCGTGATCAGCGTCAGGCGCCCCGGGTGGCGCTGCTGGTACGCCGCGATGGCGCGGTGCCCGGCATTGGGAAGCACCCGGGCAATGGCCTCGCGCCGCTCGGCGTACCAGTCCCACACCAGGGCTGGGCTGCGTCGGTACGCCGCTTCGGTGGCGAGCTGCTGCGGGTCGAACTGCGCCCACAGCCCCGTGAGCGCGTCGCGGAAGGTAGGCACGCCCGACTCGGCGCTCATGCCGGCGCCGCTGAGCAAGACGATGGCGCGCGCCGAGCGTACCGTCTCGCGCAGCGCTTCGACCACGTCACACCTCGCGTTGTCGCAAGGCTTCGTACAAGCACACGCCGCTGGCCACCGACACGTTGAGGCTTTCCACCGCCCCGCGCATGGGGATGCTGACCAGCTCGTCGCAGGTCTTGCGCGTCAGCTGGCGCATGCCCGGGCCCTCGGCACCCAGCACCAGGGCCACCGGCCCCTTGAGGTCCACCTGATAGACCGTCTTCGGCGCGTCATCGCTGGTACCGATGACCCAGATGTTGCGCTCCTTGAGTTCGTTCAGGGTACGCGCCAGGTTGGTCACCATGAAGTACGGCATCGTCTCGCCGGCACCACTGGCCACCTTGGCCACGGTGGCGTTCAGGCCCACGGCGTGGTCCTTGGGGGCGATGACGGCGTGCGCCCCGGCGCCGTCGGCCACGCGCAGGCAGGCACCCAGGTTGTGCGGGTCGGTCACGCCATCGAGCACGAGCAGCAGCGGCACCTCGCCCGTGCCCTCGAGCTGGTCGAGCAAGTCGTCGAGCGAGCGTGCCTGTTCGATCGGCAGCACCCGCGCGGCCACACCCTGGTGGCCGTGGCTGCCGGCCAGCTTGGCGATGCGCAGTGCATCGGCTTCGATGAGGCGCACGCCCGCCTCCTTGGCTCGCTCGAGGAACTGGCGCATGCGCGCGTCGCGCCGCGTGCCCTCGAACACCACCTCAACGATGCTTTGCGGTGCGGTCTTGAGCCGCACGCCCACGGCGTGGAAACCGAACAGGACCTTGGTGGCGGAGGGAGCTTTGGGCGATGAGGACATGGCGGGATTATCCCGCCACGGCTCAGGCAAGCCTCGCGGTGAGGCGGTTGCTGATGTCCGCCACCTGCCCGGCAGCGATGGTGATGCGCCGGTCGCAGCGCTCAGCAATGCTGCGGTCGTGCGTGACGAGCATCAGCGTGGTGTCTTGCTCGCGGTTGAGCTCGAACATCAGCGCCATAACGGCCTCGCCGGTCGCGAAATCCAGGCTGCCTGTGGGCTCGTCGGCCAGCAACACGGCCGGGCGAACCACAAAGGCACGTGCCAGCGCCACGCGCTGCTGCTCTCCGCCCGACAGCACCTTGGGGTAGTGGTTCAGCCGCTCGCCCAGGCCCACGCGCTGCAGCATGGCGGTAGCGGCCGCGCGCGCGTCACGCCGCCCGGCCAGCTCCAGCGGCAGCATCACGTTCTCCAGCGCCGTGAGGTTGGCCAGCAGCTGGAAACTCTGGAACACGAAGCCCACCTTGGCCGCGCGCAGCGCCGCGCGCTGGTCCTCATCAAGCGCGAACAGATCGTTACCGTCGATGTGAACCGTTCCCTGCGTGGGCGTATCCAACCCCGCGACGATGGACAGCAGCGTGCTCTTGCCCGAGCCCGAGGCGCCCACGATCGCCACCGTCTCGCCACGGCGCACGGTGAAATCGATATCCCGCAGAATGGTCAGTGTGCCGGTCGAATCGGTGACCGACTTGAACACATGGCTGACCGCAATCATCACATCCGACATGAAGCATTCCCTGAGTTCGAACCGCCGCCACTTTAGCCTGTGCCTCATGACAGCGCTGTCATTCGGACATGTCGGCATGCTGCAGGCCCAGGGCAGGACAGCCCCGGTGGTGCTGGTGGTGGGCGATTCGCTGAGTGCCGAGTACGGCCTGCGCCGCGGCAGCGGCTGGGTGGCGCTCACGGAGGAGAAACTCGCGAGCGAGAAGATCGACGCGCGGGTGGTCAATGCCAGCATCAGCGGAGATACCACCTCGGGTGGACGCTCGCGCCTGCCCGCCTTGCTCAAGCAGCACCGGCCGGCGGTGGTGGTCATCGAACTGGGCGGCAATGACGCGTTGCGCGGCCTGCCGCTGAACATGACGCGCGAAAACCTCACCGCCATGGTGAAGGCCGCCAAGGGCGCGGGCGCACGCGTTCTGCTGCTGGGCATGGACATGCCGCCCAACTACGGCGCGAAGTACGCACAGGAGTTTCGCGAGCTCTTCACCACGGTGGCGCGCGAGGAAAAGACCGCCCTGGTGCCTTTCTTCCTCAAGGGCGTGGCCGACACCGCCGACCCACTGGCGCTGTTCCAGAGCGACCGCATCCACCCCAACGAGAAGGCGCAACCCATCATGCGCGACACCGTCTGGCCCGAACTGCGCAAGCTGGTGGCGGCCGGATAATCGGCGCATGCCTGTTGCCACCCTGAGCGCTGCCGACGCCCTGCAGCGCCTCGACGACTTCGACACCATCATCGACGCCCGCACCGAGGACGAGCATGCGCTCGACCATGTGCCCGGGGCGTTGAACTGGCCCACCCTGAACAACGCCGAGCGCATCGAAATCGGCACGATGTACAAGCAGGTCAGCGCCTTCGAAGCCAAGAAGCGCGGCGCGGCGCTGTCGGCACGCAACATCGCGGCGCACATCGAGCGCGAGGTGATCGACAAACCCAAGGGCTGGCGCCCGCTGGTGTATTGCTGGCGCGGCGGCAACCGCAGCGGCGCGCTGGCCACCATCCTGGGCGCCATCGGGTTTCAGGTCACGCTGATCGAAGGCGGCTACAAGGCCTGGCGCGCGGCGCTGGTGGACGACCTGCCGCACCGGGCCAGCCGCCTGCGCTACCGCGTGCTGTGCGGCCCCACGGGCAGCGGCAAGACCCGGCTGCTGCAGGCGCTGGCGGCAGAGGGCGCGCAGGTGCTCGACCTTGAAGGCCTGGCTTGTCACCGCAGCTCGGTGCTGGGCCTGCTGCCGGGCCAGCCGCAGCCCAGTCAGAAGCGCTTCGATTCACTGATCTGGGACGCCCTGCGCCGCTTCGACCCGGCGTGGCCGGTGTACGTGGAGAGCGAGAGCAAGAAGGTGGGCAACCTGCGCGTGCCCGATGCCCTGATGGATGCCATGCGCGCCAGCGACTGCATCGCGCTGGAACTGGCGGACGCCGAACGCGTGGCACTGCTGCTGGAAGACTATGACTTCTTCGTGCAGCGACCGGATTTCTTCATCGAGCGCCTGCAGGCGCTGCGTCAGGTGCGCGGGGCCGAGATCGTCGACGGCTGGTCGAAGCAGGTGCGCGAAGGCCAGACACCTGCGGTGGTGCTGGACCTGCTGGTGCGTCACTACGACCCCACCTATCAGGCCTCGACCCATCGGAACTTCCAGCGCCTCGCACAGGCGCTGCCCTGCGTGCTGGCCGACCGCTCTGCCGGTGCGATGCGCGCCGCAGCCCGGGCACTCATCGCCACCGAAGGGGCTTGATCGGGCGGCCTCACGGGGTCGGTGAGGCCGGTATCGCGCCCCGCCGTGACAACCTGGCCGGGTCTCAGTCGGCGCTGCCGCCTTCGCCGCCCGGTGCACCGGTACCAGCGGCGCCACTGTCGTTCTGCGGTTCATCGCCGGGGTGAGCGCCCTCGTCGGTCTTGCGGGCGGCCTTCTGGCGCGCTTTTTCTTCCTTCTTCTGCTTCTTGGCCAGCTCGCGCTGGCGCTTCTCGTATCCGTAGTTGGGGGTGGCCAATGCGATGTTCCTGGAGGGGTTGAAGGGGTCAGGGATGCAGCCGGGGCAACGCCTGGGCCAGGTCGGCGCGGAGGTCTTCGACATCCTCCAGGCCTGCGGCAAAGCGTACCAGACCCCCTGCGTGAGGCCAACCCAGCGTGCGGATGCCCGGGACGTTGTAGGGTGCGCACAGGCTGACGGGGCCCGCCCAGCTCCAGCCGAGCCGGAAGCGGCGCAGCCCGTCGCAGAAGGCGTCGATGCGCTCCTGCGGTATCGAGGCGTCGAACGCGGCACTGAACAGACAGGCGGCGGCGCTCGCATCGCGCTGCCAGGTGGCGTGCCCGGGCGATCCGGGCAAGGCCGGGTGAAACACGCGCGCCACGCCGGGCTGTGTCTGCAGCCAGGTGGCCAGTTCACGGGCGGTGGCGTCCTGCTGGTGGTATCGCAATTCGATGGTCTGCAGACCGCGGAGCACGAGTTCGGCGTCGTTGGCCGAGACACCCAGGCCCAGGCGCATGTGGCACAACAGGACATCGCGATGCAAGGCCTCGTCGCGCGTCACCACCGAGCCCATGAGCACGTCGGCTCCGCCGCTGGGGTACTTGGTGAGCGCCTGCATGGAGACGTCCACGCCCAGGTCGAAGGCGCTGAAGGCAATGCCCGCGCCCCAGGTGTTGTCCAGCGCGGTCACGATCGCGCGATCGCCGCCGGCCCGCGCCCGGTTGGCGGCCTTGACCACCGCCACCAGCGCTGGAACGTCCGGAAACTCCAGCGTGATCGAGCCCGGCGCCTCGAACCACACGAGGCGCGTGGCCGGCGTGATCTTCGCGGCCAGATCGGCCGGGTTCATCGCGTCGTAGAAGCGGTGCGTGATGCCCCAGGCCGCCAGCTCACCGGCCGCAAAAGCCTTGCCGGGGCCGTAGGCGTTGTCGGGAACCAGCAGTTCGTCGCCGCTGCGCAGGAAGGCCATGTCGACCAGCGCCAGCGCCGACAGGCCGCTGGGCGCCAGCACGCAGAAGCGCCCGCCCTCCAGCGTGGCGATGCGCTCTTCCAGCGTGAAGGTGGTCGGCGTGCCATGCAGGCCGTAGGTGTAGCCGCTCTTGTCCTTCCAGTCGTACGTGCGCAGGGCGTGTACGTTCGGAAAAATGACGGTGGAGGCCTTGTGCACGCCCGGCGCGACGGCCTCGAAGCCCTCCGGGGGCTTGTAAGGGTGATGGATCAGCTGGGTGGAGAGCTTCTCCTTCCCCATCACAGCTTCCACTTTTCCAGCAATTGCGCCGGGCGCAGGCTGTCGTAGCCCTCGAAAGGCTGATGGATCCAGGGGTTGGTGGGCAGGTATTCCACCGAATAGTCGGGCGTGAAGGTGGACATCGCCTTGGTCCAGATCACCGCACTGCGCAGCTCGGTGATGGGCGCGTAGTTGTTCTTGAGCAGGTCGATCACGACCTTGAGCGTGTGACCGGAGTCCGCCAGATCATCGACCAGCAGCACCTTGCCGGCAATCTCGCCCTTGGGCGTCGTGATGTAGCGCGCGATGTCAAGCTTGCCCTGCACCGTGCCCGCCTCGGCGCGGTACGAGCTGGTGGACATGATGGCCAGCGGCTTGTCGAAGATGCGCGAGAGGATGTCGCCCGGGCGCATGCCGCCGCGAGCCAGGCACAGGATGGTGTCGAACTCCCAGCCCGATTGGTAGACCTTGAGCGCGAGCTTTTCGATCAGGTTGTGGTACTCGTCGTAGGAGACGTAGAGGTGTTTGCCGTCTTCGGTGAGCATGCGGACTCCGGGAGGGGATTCGGAAAAGTGTGGTCTGACAAGAACGAGCGCCCTACCCGGAATTACCCGTGGAACGGGTGGTGCAGCAGGATGGTGTGATCGCGGTCGGGGCTGGTGGACACCACGTGGATGGGCACGCCGGTGGTCTCCTGGATGCGCTGCAGGTACAGGCGGGCGTTGGCCGGCAGGTCCTCGTAGCGCGTCACGCCCACGGAGCTTTCCGTCCAGCCCGGAATTGACTCGTAGATCGGCTTGCAACGCGCAATGTCGTCCGCTCCCATGGGCAGGATGTCGATGCGCTCGCCGTCGAGCTCGTATCCCGTGCACAGCTGCAACTCGGGCAGGCCGTCGAGCACATCGAGCTTGGTGATGCACAGACCCGTCAGGCCGTTGACCTGCGCCGAGCGCTTGAGCAG
This sequence comes from Hydrogenophaga intermedia, assembly GCF_023715105.1. Lineage (GTDB taxonomy): Bacteria > Pseudomonadota > Gammaproteobacteria > Burkholderiales > Burkholderiaceae_C > Hydrogenophaga > Hydrogenophaga intermedia_A. The sequence goes on from NZ_JAMBNO010000010.1 coordinate 41,998, forward strand.
CGCGGCGTCGAACCAGCCGCAGCGGCGCGAGCGGCCGGTGGTGACGCCTTTTTCGGCCCCCACGGTGGACATGTGCCAGCCGGGTGTGCCTTCGGTTTCCCAGTCGAGCTCGGTGGGGAACGGGCCACCGCCCACGCGCGTGCAGTAGGCCTTGGTGATGCCCAGCACGTAGTGCAGCAGTTGCGGGCCCACGCCGGCACCCGCGGCGGCGTTGCCGGCCACGCAGTTGCTGGAGGTCACGAACGGGTAGGTGCCGTGATCGATGTCGAGCAAGGTGCCCTGCGCGCCCTCGAACAGCAGATTGACGCCGGCCTTGTGTGCCTCGTTGAGCTCGCGCGACACGTCGGCGATCATGGGTTTGAGCGCTTCGGCCTGGCGCATGGCCTCGGCGTACACCGGCTCGAACTGGATGGCGCCGCCCTTCATGTAGGGCGCGATCTTGTCGTCCCAGGCCATGTCGGCCGAATGCAGGTACGTGGTCAGCACATGGTTGTGCAGATCCAGCAGCTCGCGCAGCTTGGTCGCGAAGCGTTCGGGGTATTTCAGGTCCTGCACGCGCAGGGCGCGGCGGGCGATCTTGTCCTCGTAGGCCGGACCGATGCCGCGGCCGGTGGTGCCGATCTTCTCGGTGCCGGCCTTCACCTTGGCAGCCTCGCGCGCGATGTCGATCGCGGCATGGAACGGCAGGATCAGCGGACAGGCCTCGCTCACGCGCAGGCGCGAGCGCACCTCCACACCCGCCTTCTCCAGCCCCGCGATCTCCTCGAACAGCTTGCCCACCGAGAGCACCACGCCGTTGCCGATGTAGCACTTGACGCCAGCGCGCATGATGCCGCTCGGGATGAGGTGCAGCGCGGTCTTGACGCCGTTGATGACCAGCGTGTGGCCGGCGTTGTGGCCGCCCTGGAAACGCACCACACCCTGCGCGGTCTCGGTCAGCCAGTCAACCAGCTTGCCCTTGCCTTCGTCGCCCCACTGGGTGCCGACCACCACCACGTTGCGCCCGGGGGTTGCGGCGCTGCCCTTGTTGCTCATCGCGTTTTCCAATCAGAGGGTTCTAACGGTCCAGGTGCCCGCGCGGCCGGCATCGGACACCAGCTCACGGTCACAGTGGAATTCATCGACCTGGTGGTCGTGGCCCGGCAGGGCGCACACCACGGTCTGGCCCTGCGCGCGCAATGCGGCGATCGCCTCGCGCAGACCAGGGTCGTTGCCCCAGGGAGCCCGGATGGCAGCGGCCAGCGCGCGCGGCGCGACGGCGGCCACCAGCTCCTTGAGGTCAAGGCTGAAACCCACGGCCGGGCGCTTGCGGCCGAAGACGGCACCGACCTCGTCATAGCGGCCACCGCGCGCGATGTCGGCCACCGGGCTGCGTGCGTCACGGGCAAACACCGCGAAGCGCACGCCGCTGTAGTAGGCATACCCGCGCAGGTCGGACAGGTCGAAGGACAACTGCATGCCCTGCACGTGATCGGCAAGCCATTGCAGCGCATCCAGTGCGGTGTGCAGCAGCGGTGACGGCGTGAGCGCGCGACGCGCCTCAGCCAGCACGCCCCGGCCGCCGTAGAGCGTTGGCAGGCGAGCCAGGTCGGCGCGGGTGGACTCGGGCAGGTCGCGCGACAGGGTACGCAGTTCTGCCGCGTCCTTGGCGGTCAGCGCGGCGTGCAGTCGCGCCACCTGGGCCGCCGGCAACCGCAGGGGATCGAGCACGGCATCGATGACGCGAACATCGGCCAGATCCAGTTGCAGGTCGCGCAAGCCCGCGGCATGCAAGCAGGCCTGCGCCAGCTCGACGGCCTCGAGATCGGCCTCAAGGCCCGCGTGGCCATAGATTTCGGCTCCGAACTGAAGTGGCTCGCGCGTGGCCGCGGGACGATCGGCCCGCGTGTGCACCACCGGCCCGCAGTAGCAAAGGCGGGCCACGCCCCGGCGGTTGAGCAGGTGGGCGTCGATGCGGGCGACTTGCGGCGTGCTGTCGGCGCGCAGACCAAGCGTGCGCCCGCTGAGCTGGTCGACGAGCTTGAAGGTCTGCAGGTCCAGCGATTCGCCGGTGCCGGTAAGCAGCGACTCCAGATGCTCCACCAACGGCGGCATCACGAGCTCGTAGCCGTACGAGCGCGCGGTGTCGAGCAGGCTTCGGCGGAGTTCCTCGATGTGCCGGGCCTCGGAGGGCAGGACATCGGCGATGTGATCCGGGAGGACCCAGGCGGACATGGCGTTTATGGGACGCTGTTAAAAACGCGATTCTACCGGGCAGGTCTGGCCTGCCCTGGCAGCACACGCGGCTGCGGGCGCACCTTCAGCCGAACAACAGGACGATGAGCCCGCCCACGGCAACGCTGATCAGGCCGAAGAAGCGGATCTGCCCGTCGCGCAGCGAGAGCATCTGGCTGAACACGCGCCGCCAGCCGCCGGGCGAGAGCAGCGGCAACAGGCCCTCGAACACCAGCACCAGGCCCAGCGCGAGCCACCAGGCGTCGCTCATGTCCGCCGTCGCCCGGGCCAGACGCTGGCCATCAACGCGGCGCGCCGACGTTGCTGCTGCGCAGGCTGCCGAAGAAGTCGGTGGACGGGTCGACCAGCATCACGTCGCCCTTGCCCGCGAAGCTGGACTTGTAGGCCTCAAGCTGACGGTAAAACCGCGCGAACGCAGGGTCACGGCCAAAGGCGTCGGAGAACGCAGCCGCGGCCAGGGCATCGCCCTCACCCTTGATGCGCTGTGCGTCGCGATAGGCCTCGGCCACGATCACCTCGCGCTGGCGGTCGGCGTCGGCGCGAATGGCCTCCCCCTCGGCAAAGCCCGTGGAACGCAGTTCGTTGGCGACACGCTTGCGCTCGGCCTCCATGCGCTGGTAGACCGAGGTCACGATGGACTCGGCGTAGTCGACGCGGTTGATGCGCACATCCACCACCTCCATGCCCCAGGGCTGGTTGGCGCCCTGGATGGCAGCAGCCACCTGGGTCTGCACGTCGCGCATGAGATCGTCACGGCGCGCCGAGAGCAGTTCGCGCAAGGTACGCTTGTTCACCTCCTGCTGGAACGAGTTGCGCACGACGCGGTTGAGCTGCAGGGCACCGGCGCGCTCGTTGGTGCCGACGTTGCGGATGTAGGCCTGCGGGTCGCTGATGCGCCAGCGCACGTACCAGTCGATCACCACGCGCTGCTTCTCGGCCGTCAGCGTGGGTTCGGTGTCCTGGCTTTCCAGCGTGAGCAGGCGCTTGTCGATGTAGGACACGTTCTGGAACGGCGGCGGGAGCTTGAAGTTCAGGCCCGGCTCGGTGACGACCTGCTTGATCTGGCCGAGCTGGTAGACCACGCCGAACTGGCGCTGGTCGACGACGAACAACATGGAACTGGCGATGGCCAGAACCACGATGAGCGAGGTGATGACGAATCCGATCTTGTTCATGTGCTTGTCCTCCCGTGCTCAACGGCTTTCGCGATCGCGCGAACGTGCCGAGTCGGGCGCTCGCTCCAGGGGGCTGGAGACGGGCGCGGGCGTGCCGGGCATGGTGGTGGACGACGCCGGGGCGGTGGTCGATGCGCCGGCGGCCTGCATCAGCTTGTCCAGGGGCAGGTACAGCAGGTTGGAGCCGCTGTTGCGCGTGTCCACCAGCACCTTGGTGACGTTGCTGTAGATCTGCTGCATGGCCTCGGTGTGCAGGCGCTCGCGCGTGACCTGGGGCGCCTTCTGGTACTCGGCCAGGACCGAGCGGAACCGCTGCGCATCACCCTGCGCCTGCGCCACGATGCGGGCCTTGTAACCCTCGGCCTCCTCGGTCAGGCGGGAGGCGGTACCGCGCGCACGCGGGACCACGTCGTTACGATAGGCCTCGGCGTCGTTCTTGGCGCGCTCACGCTCCTGGCCGGCGCGCAGCACGTCGTCGAACGCGGCCTGGACCTGCTCGGGCGGGCGAACGCCGCCTTGCTGCAGGTTCACCGCCACCACCTCGATGCCGACCTTGTAGCGGTCGAGGATGGTCTGCATGAGCGTGCGCACGCGCGGTGCGATCTGGTCGCGTTCCTCGGCAAGCACGGCGTCCATGCGCATCTTGCCCACCACCTCGCGCACCGCCGTCTCGGCGGCCTTGAGCACGGACAGGTCTGGATCGCGGCTCTCGAAGAGGAACGCACGGGCATCGCTCAGGCGGTACTGCACCACGAACTTGATGTCGACGATGTTCTCGTCCTCGGTGAGCATGGAGGACTCGCGCAGGCCGGTCGCGGGCACCACGTTGTCGCGGCCCACGTCGACCGAGCGCAGCTGCGTCACGAACACCGTTTCGTGGCGCTGGATCGGGTACGGCAGGCGCCAGTTGAAGCCGGCGCCCACGGTGCTGTGGTAGCGGCCGAATTGCGTGACGACCGCCTGCTGGCCCTCCTGCACGATGAAAAAGCCCGTGCCGAGCCAGATCAGCAGCGCCACACCGACGATGAGGCCGGCGCCGACACCGGCGGCCTTGGGGTTGGGCGTGAAGCCACCGCCGCCACCGCCATTGCCGCCCGCACCGCCGCCCTGCCCGCTGCCACCGCCCCCGCGGCGATTGCCCAGCAGACCGCCGAGCTTGCGGTTGAAGTCGCGCCAGAGTTCGTCGAGGTCGGGCGGGCCCTGGTTGGGGCCCTGGCCGCGCGGGCGCTGCCCGCCGCGCGCGTCCTCGTCATTGCGGCCGTCCTGCCCGCCCTCGTCGCGGCCCCAGCGGGGGTCGTTGAGATTGAACATGCCGCGCCAGCGGCGCCAGCCACGTTTGGGCTGGCCGGTGTGCGGGTGGGTGGGGGTCACATCCATGCTGTGAGAGTTTCCTGTGTGCAACGGTGTCATGCCATTGTGCCGAATCAGGCCGGGGGGTTCCCGGATTCAAGTGCTTCCTGGGGGTCTTGTGTCGCGGCGCCCGCACTGCGGCGTGCCACCTCGGCCGCCAGCCAGGCCCGCAATTCGGGCAGGCCGGTGCCCTCGTGCGCGCTGACGAACAGGCGTGGCAGCGCGCGACCGCCCACCTCGATCGTGTCGAGCCGCTGGTGCGGCATGCGCGCAGGATCGAGGGCGTCGACCTTGTTGAAGACGAGCAACTGGGGGACGTCGGCCGCGCCGATCTCGCCCAGCACGCGCTCCACGGCGGCAATCTGTTCGGGATGGTCGGGGTTGGAGGCGTCGACCACGTGCAGCAGCAGGTCAGCCTCGGCGGCCTCCTGCAGCGTGGCGGCAAAGGCTTCCACCAGGCCGTGCGGGAGGTCGCGGATGAACCCCACGGTGTCCGACAGCGACACGGTACGGCCGGCCTCACCAAGGTAGAGCTGGCGCGTGGTGGTGTCCAGGGTGGCGAACAATTGATCCGCCGCGTAGCTGCGGGCCTTCACCAGGGCATTGAAGAGCGAGCTCTTGCCGGCGTTGGTGTATCCCACCAGCGAAATGGTGAAGGCGTCGCGCCGTTCGCGCTGGCGGCGCTGGGTGGCGCGCTGCTTCTTGACCTTCTCCAGCCGTTCCTTGGTGCGCTTGATGGCCTCGGCGATCATGCGGCGGTCGAGCTCGATCTGGGTTTCCCCGGGGCCGCCGCGCATGCCGATGCCGCCGCTCTGGCGTTCCAGGTGCGACCAGCGCCGCACCAGGCGGGTGGAGAGGTACTGCAGTCGCGCCAGCTCGACCTGCAGCTTGCCCTCGTGGCTGCGCGCGCGCTGCGCGAAGATTTCGAGGATGAGCAGCGTTCGGTCGTTGACCGGCAGGCCCAGGTGGCGCTCCAGGTTGCGCTGTTGCGCGGGGCTCAGCGACTGGTCAAACAGCACCTCGGTGGCGCCGGTGGACTGCGCGAGCATCTTGATTTCATCGGCCTTGCCGGAACCCACGAACAGCGCCGGGTCGGGCGCGCGGCGCTTGCAGGCCACCCGATCAGCCACGCGGTAGCCTGCGGTCTCGGCCAACAGGCCGAGCTCGAGCAGTTCGCCGTCGAAATGCGGCGTGCCGAAGTCCACGCCGACGAGGATGACGGCGGGCGTGTTGGCAGAAGCGGAGCGGGGCTCGGAGGTCAAATCAGAGGGGCAACGCGCCCTGCGTTGCCCACCCGGCCCGCAATGGCAGGCCTGGGGCGTATGCGCGGGCGGCGCTCAGGGGTTGGGTTCTTCGGAGGCGGTGGCCGAGAACTGGATCGGACGACCCGGCACGATGGTGGAGATGGCGTGCTTGTAGACCATCTGGGTGACCGTGTTGCGCAGCAGGACGACGTACTGGTCGAAAGACTCGATCTGGCCCTGCAGCTTGATGCCGTTGACCAGATAAATCGACACCGGCACATGCTCCCGGCGCAGCTGGTTCAGGAAAGGGTCTTGCAAAAGCTGACCTTTGTTGTTGCTCACGATATGCTCCGTGTTCGACGTTTCGGAACGTGGAACATACCACAGGGGCATTCCCACCGCCGTGTGGGGAAATCAGCTGTCCTTGAACGGGTTGTCGGCGGTGCGGTACTCGATGCGCAGCGGGGTCCCGACCAGGTCGAAGGCCTTGCGAAAACGCCCTTCCAGGAAGCGCGTGTAGGCATCGGGCACGCGGTCCAGCGCATTGCCGTGGATCACGATCACCGGCGGGTTCATGCCGCCCTGGTGGGCATAGCGCATCTTGGGCCGTCCGCCGCCGCTGCGCGGCGGCGCCTGGAACGCCACCGACTCGGCCAGCAGGCGCGTGAGCAGGGGCGTGGACATCTTGCGCATGGCCGAGGCGTGCGCCTGACCGATGGACTTCCACACCGGGGCCAGGCCCTGGCGCTTGCGCGCCGAGATCAGGTGCAGCGAGGCAAACTTCAGGAACGCCAGCCGGGTCTCGATCTGGCGCTCGACCTGCTCGCGCTGGTAGGCATCCACCGCGTCCCATTTGTTGATCGCCAGCACCACAGCGCGCCCGCTCTCAAGGATGTAGCCCGCGATGTGGGCATCCTGGTCGGTCACACCCTGCGTGGCATCGAGCAGCAGCAGCACCACGTGCGCGCCTTCGATGGCCTGGAGTGTCTTGACCACCGAGAACTTCTCGATCGCCTCGAACACCTTGCCCTTGCGGCGCAGGCCGGCGGTGTCGATGAGTTCGAATTTCTGCCCGTTGCGCTCGAACGGCACGCGGATCGCATCGCGCGTGGTGCCGGGCATGTCGAAGGCCACCAGGCGTTCCTCGCCCAGCCAGGCGTTGATGAGGGTCGACTTGCCGACGTTGGGCCGGCCAGCCACGGCCAGGCGGATCACGCCACTCTCGGCTTCGGGTTCTTCCTCGTCTTCGGGCGGCAGGCCCGGGATGCGCTCGAGCGCGGCCTCCAGCATGGAGCGCACGCCCTGGCCGTGCGCCGCCGAGACCGGCAGCACTTCGCCCAGGCCGAGTTCGAAGAACTCCACCAACTGCGCGCCCGCGGTCATGCCCTCGGCCTTGTTCGCCACCAGCAGGCAGGGTTTGCCGAGGCGGCGCAGGTAGTTGGCGATGTCGTGGTCCTGCGCGCTCAGGCCAGCACGGGCGTCCACCACGAAGATGACGACGTCGCTCTCGGCCACGGCCTGGCGCGTCTGTTTGGCCATCTCGCGGTAGATGCTGCCCTCACCTGCGTCGGGCTCGAAACCCCCGGTGTCGATGACGATGTATTCGCGCTTGCCGATGCGGCCATTGCCGTAGTGGCGGTCGCGCGTGAGGCCGGCGAAGTCGGCCACGATGGCGTCTCGCGTGCCCGTGAGGCGGTTGAAGAGCGTGGATTTGCCGACGTTGGGACGACCGACGAGGGCGATGACGGGTTTCAAGCGGGCACTTTCACTGCGGACGCCAGGCATAGAGGTTGCCGCGGCTGGTCATGGCCACGAGCGCGTCCCCGGCAAGCACCAGGGGCGAGACGATGGGCGAGCCGTCGGTGGTCAGGCGCGCCATCTCGCTGCCGTCCTCGCGCGAGAGCAGGTGCACCAGGCCATTGCCGTCGGGCACGGCGAACACACGGCCCAGGGCCAGCGGTGCGCCCAGCGGGTGGTGCTTGAGGCGCTCGCTGCGCCACGCGGGTTCGCCGCTGTCGCGGCGCCACGCCACCAGCGTGCCATCGCTCTCGGTGCCGAACACGAGGCGGTCGTCGCCGTGCACGCCGCTGGTACCGTTGGCCGGACGCGTCCACACCGGCTGGCCGCGTTGCGTGTCCACGCAGCCCACCGCGGCACCGTAGGCGCGCACGCAGACGGTGCCACCAATTCGGCTCACCGGCGCAACGATGTCGACCAGGCGCTCCACCTCGTTGGTGCCGCGCGCGCTGGCCACCGGTACCTCCCAGCGAACAGCGCCGTTGTCGGGGTTGAAGCCCACCAGGCGGCCGGAGACCCCGGCCACCAGCGTGTCGCCCACGGCCGCCAGCGCTGCCGGGCGGCTGAGCACCAGCGGGTCGGCGGTTCGCGTCTGTGACCACAGGCGCGCACCGTTGGCAGCGTCGTAGGCCACCACGCTGCGGTCGGCCGTGAAGACGAAGACGCGCCCGCCAGCCACCAACGGCGGCGTGAACGAGCGCGCACCCAGGCGCACGCGCCAGCGCTCCTTGCCGTCGGCCAGGGCCAGCAGCAGGTTGTCGGCCGTGATGACGGCCGCGGTCTCGCCGTCGCTGCCGACACCGGCCGACAACGGGGTGCGCAGGTCGACGCGCCAGACATCGGCGCCGCTCGTGCGGTCGAACGCGGCCACGACACCGGCAGCGCTGGCCGCCACCACGCGGCCGCCAGCGACCGCCGGCACGAAACCGACGCCTGCCTCACCCACGTTGGCGCTCCAGATCAGGCGGGTGCCGATCAGGGCACTGGCGGGCCCGAGCGGGGTCGGTTGCGGGCGCGTCGGGCCCGAGGAACAGGCCGCCAGCACGGCGCTGGCGAGCAACAGGGCCAAGGCGACACGACGACGGCTCATGAGCGGGCCTCCGGCTCGACCGCCACACCCAGTGCAGCAAGCTTGATCGCCACCAGCCGGCGTGTGTCGCTGCGCGGCTCCAGGGCATTCCAGGCCGCCTGGTACTGGGCCTTGGCCTCATCGGGTTTGCCCTGGGCCATGAGCACGTCACCGCGCCGGTCGGCCAGCAGGGGCTCGAACGCGGCGGGCGCGCTGGCCTGCAGCACCTTCAATGCAGCCTCCGCTTGGCCCGCCTCCAGTTCGACCGAGGCGAGGCGAAGACGCGCCACGGCCTGCAGGCCCGCGTCCTTGCTGCCATCGATCACGCCTTGCAGTGCGGCGCGCGCCTTGTCGGTCTGACCGTTCTCGAAGAGCACCTTTGCGGCCAGCAGGCCAGCCTGCGCGGCGAAGGTGGTGCCACCGAAATCGGCGCGCATGTCGGTCAGCACGCGCTCGATGCGCTCAAGATCCTTGGCCGCGGCGGCTGTGTCCATCTCTTCGTACAGTGCCGCGGCCTTGGCGCCCTGGTTGCGCTGCCACCAGTTCCAGCCGTTCCAGGCGGCAAAGCTGCCCATCACCACAATCAGCACCCAGGTGATGGCGTTGCCATACCTGGCCCAGAAGTGCTTGATCTGATCGAGCTGTTCCTGTTCTTCGAGGTCGAGATGCTTGGCCATGGCTTGGGTCGTTGCGCGAAAGTGCTGGATTGTAGGTAGCGCGGTGCGCAGGCTCAGGCCGGACGCACGCGAGCCGCGAGGGTGGCCACGTCGCCGAGCGGCAGCAGCACCTGCGCGCTGGCATCGCCGCGCTCACCGCGCAGCGGCTTGAGCGCCACCTGGCCCTGGGCGAGTTCGTCGCCGCCGAAGATCAACGCCCAGCGTGCGCCGCTGGCATCGGCCTTCTTGAACTGCGACTTCATGCTGCCCATGCCGTCGGCACCGCCGGCGTGCATCTGTACGCGCGCGCCGGCTTCGCGCAGCGCGCGCAGCACGGGCATCACGCGCGGCAGATCGGCCGCGTCGGGCACCACGGCGTAGGCGTCGGGCACGGGGGCTTCGGGCAGACGGCCCTGTTCCTTCAGAAGCTCCAGGATGCGTTCCATGCCGAGCGCCCAGCCCACGGCCGGCGTGGGTTTGCCACCAATCTGCTCGAACAGGCCGTCGTAGCGGCCGCCCGCGCAAACCGTGCCTTGCGAACCGAGTTGCGTCGTGACGAACTCGAACACCGACAGGTTGTAGTAGTCCATGCCGCGCACCAGGCGCGGGTTGATGCGATAGGCCACGCCATGCGCGTCCAGCAGCGCCTTCAAGCGCTCGAAGTGCGCAAGCGAGTCGGCGCCCAGGTGATCCATCAGCCGGGGCGCGGCGTTCACCGTCGCCTGCATCGCAGGGTTCTTGGTATCCAGGATGCGCAGCGGGTTGCTGTGCAGGCGCCGCTTCGCGTCTTCGTCCAGCAGTCCGGCGTGCGATTCGAGGTAATCGATCAGCGCCTTGCGGTGCGCCAGGCGTTCGGCGGGCTGGCCCAGGCTGTTGATCTCGAGTTCGATGCCGGTGAGGCCCAGCGCCTTCCACAGGTCGCAGGCCAGCACGATGAGTTCGGCATCGACGTCCGGGCCGGCAAACCCCAGCGCTTCGGCGCCGAACTGGTGGAACTGGCGGTAGCGGCCGCGCTGCGGGCGCTCATGGCGAAACATCGGGCCCATGTAGTAAAGGCGCCGCGGTCCGTCGTAGAGCATGTTGCTCTCGAGTGCGGCGCGCACCACGCCGGCGGTGTTCTCGGGCCGCAGCGTGAGGTGCTCGCCGTTGAGCTTGTCCTCGAAGGAGTACATCTCCTTCTCGACGATGTCGGTGACCTCGCCCAGGCCTCGCACGAACAGTGCCGTCGGCTCGACAATGGGCGTGCGGATGTTGCGGTAGCCGTAGCGCGCCATCAGATCGCGCAGCGTGGCCTCTAGCCACTCCCAATGCGCCGATTGCGGCGGCGCGATGTCGTTCATGCCTTTGACGGCACTGAGTTTTTCTGCCATGGCGTGTGCGAGGTTCAGGCGTGCGTGCCGAACCGCTTCTGGATGTAGTTTTCGACGATGGTCTGGAACTCTTGCGCGATGCCCGCGCCGCGCAGGGTCATGGCCTTCTGGCCGTCGATGAACACCGGCGCAGCAGGTGCCTCGCCGGTGCCAGGCAGGCTGATGCCGATGTCGGCGTGCTTGCTCTCGCCTGGGCCGTTGACGATGCAGCCCATGACCGCCACCTTCATGCCCTCGACACCCGGATAGCGCTCGCGCCACGCCGGCATGGACGCGCGCAGGTAGTCGTCAATCTGCTTGGCGAGTTCCTGGAAGGTGGTGCTGGTGGTGCGCCCGCAACCGGGACAGGCAGTGACGCTGGGCACGAAGCTGCGCAGCCCCAGCGCCTGCAGGATTTCCAGGCCCACCACCACCTCCTGCGTGCGTGCCTCGCCGGGTTGGGGCGTGAGCGAGATGCGGATGGTGTCGCCGATGCCCTGCTGCAGCAGCACGGACAGCGCCGCTGTGGAAGCCACGGCGCCTTTGGTGCCCATGCCCGCCTCGGTGAGGCCCAGGTGCAGTGGGTAGTCGCAGCGCTGCGCGAGTGCCTGGTAAACGGCGATGAGATCCTGCACCGCACTGACCTTGCACGACAGCACGATGTTCTCGCCCGGCAGGCCGATGGCCTCGGCCTTCTTCGCCGATTCGATCGCCGAGGTGATGAGGGCCTCGTACATCACCTGTTTGGCGTCCCAGGGCTGGGCGCGCGCGTGGTTCTCGTCCATCAGGCGCGCGAGCAGGTCCTGGTCGAGGCTGCCCCAGTTGACGCCGATGCGGATGTGCTTGCCGTGGCGCGCGGCGATCTCGACCATCCGCGCGAACTGGCGGTCACCCTTGTCGCCGCGGCCCACGTTGCCGGGGTTGATGCGGTACTTGGACAAGGCCTCTGCGCAAGCCGGATGGTCGGTCAGCAGGCGGTGGCCGTTGTAGTGGAAGTCGCCGATGAGTGGCACCGCGATGCCCATGCGGTCGAGCTGCTCGCGGATGTGCGGCACGGCCGCGGCGGCTTCGTCGTTGTTGACAGTGATGCGCACGAGCTCGGAGCCTGCCTGCGCGAGTTCCTTCACCTGGATCGCCGTGGCAATGGCGTCGGCGGTGTCGGTGTTGGTCATGGACTGCACGCGCACCGGGGCATCGCCGCCAATGGTGACGGCATGGCTGCCCCAGCGCACCACGCCCTGGCGGGTGCGGCGGCGCGGTGCCTCGGGCAAGGGAATCGGCTGCTCCATGCGGGTCTCGTATGTCTTTTCGTGTGCCATCACCGCGCTTCGAACCGCGCCACGTTGTTGCGTGCGATGGCGGCCGCGTCGAACGCGCGCCCGCGCACGGTGACCTGCACTTCGCCGGCATTGCCAAGCAAGACCGAATACGGCGGTGCGGCCGAGAATTCCACGCGCTCGCCGGGCTGCAGCAGGCGCTGCAGCACGACGGTGCCCGTGCCGTTGGTGACCTCGGCCCACGATTCCTGACGCGCCTGGAGCCGCAGCACCGCCCCTTCGGCGGGTGCGGTGCCGGACGCGGTGGGCACGTCGGGTGCCGCGGCGGTCGCGGTACCGGACGGCGCCACGGTGGCGTCGGTCGCCGGTGAAGTCGCCGGGGCAGGTGCGGCGTCCCCTTGCGACGCCGTCGCTGCCTGCGCGGTGCCACCCGAGTCACCCGGCGCTGACGCGTCGGCAGCAGGCGCGGCAAGCGGCCCGGCACCCTCGACAGCCGCAGGCGCACCCGGCTGGAAGATCGGTGCGGCGGGCGCTGCCGAAGGCAGCGTCGCCACGGGTGCCGGCTCGGGCGGTGATGCCGACTTCGGCAGGAACAGCACCACCAGGGCCGCCAGCAACAGCGCGATCGCGCCCAGCAGAGCTGGCTTGGACAACCAGACCAAGGGGCTCGCGGCCGGGGCCTCGCTAGCAGGTTTGAACGGGGCGTTGATCGCGTTGTCGCGATCGCCGAGCGCCGGTGCCGGGTTCTGCGGAATCTGCTCCAGCACCGGTGCTGGGTCGATCTTGAGCTGGCGGCAAGCGCTCGAGGCGAGCGCGCGCGCAAACGTGAGATCGGGCAGTTCGTCATAGCGCCCCGCCTCCAGTGCCTCCAGTTTGCGCACCGGCACCTTCAACGCGGCAGCCATGGCCGCGATGTGCAGCCCCGCCGCTTCGCGTGCCTCGCGCAGGCGCACCGGCCGCTCAGGCAATGACGCGGGTGCGGCCTCCATCACCCCCTCACTCATTGAAGGCCCCCCGCTGATAGGCGGCCCACTGCGGCGACTCCGGGAAGCGGCGGCTGAGCTGTTGTGCAAGCTGCGCCACCACCACGTCATTGCCCAGGCGACGTTCCACGCGGATGCCCAGCCAGAGCGTCTCGGCGTTGGCCAGTTCGGAGTTGTTGACCCGGCGGATGATGAACTGCGCACCCTGGCTGTCGCCCCGGCGGTGCTTCAGGCTGGCCAGGTTGTAGGCGGCGATCGGGTTGGCCGGGTCGAACTCGTAGGCGCGCGCCAGCGCAGCCTCGGCCTCGGGCAGCTTGCCCGCGCGCAATAGGCACACGCCCTGCACCAGCAGCGTGCGCGGCCGGTTCTTGTAAGTGGGGCTGGCCAGGGCCTGCTGAAACAGGCGATCAGCCTCGACGTAGCGCGCCTTTTCGCAATAGAAAAGGCCGTAGTGGTGCTGCGCCTCGGCATCGAGCGGGTTGATCTGCAGCGCGCGGCGAAAACTGTCCTCTGCCAGGGCATCGTCGTTCAGGCGCATGTAGACCAGACCGCGCAGGATGTAGGCCGGTCCGTAGTTGGGATCAGCCGCCAGGGCGAGCTTGATCTCGTCGAGCGCGACGGTCGTCTGGCCCTGGTCGAAATAGTTGGCGGCCAGCTCGTAGCGCAGGCGCGCGCGGCGCACCGAGGCCGGCTCATCGGAAGCCGTGAGCGGCTCGACACCCGGCGTGGGTGTGGACGACACGCGCGGGGCCTGCGACGCACAACCGGCCAGCAGCACCATCGCCATGGCCGCGGACAGCAGCCACAACGTGGGGCGGGATGAGGACGGGAGTGGTCGGGTCTCGGGCTGTGTCATGCCTGCCTTTCGGGATGGGGGGTCACGAAACGGATGGGTTGCTCGATCGCGCGGCGTTGCGCCAGGCGGCGCGCGGCATCGGTGCGATCAAGCACGTCGCCTGCGAGCTGGCCGCAGGCAGCGTCGATGTCGTCACCCCGGGTTTTGCGGATGGTGGTGACGATGCCCCCTTCGTTGAGGATCTGGCCGAAGCGCTGCACCACGGCGCGCGGCGAGCACCGCAGGCCGGAGTCGGGGAAGGGGTTGAAGGGAATCAGGTTGACCTTGCAGGGCACGCCGCGGCCACCGTGTTCGCGCAACAACTTGAGCAGCTCACGCGCGTGCTCGGGCGTGTCGTTCACGCCGTCGAGCATGCAGTACTCGAAGGTGATGAAGTCGCGCGGCGCGGCCGGCAGGTAGCGCAGGCAGGCGTCGAGCAGTTCGGCGATCGGGTACTTGCGGTTGAGCGGCACGAGGTCGTCGCGCAAGGCGTCGTTCGGCGCGTGCAGCGAGACGGCCAGCGCCACCGGGCACTCCTCGGCCAGGCGGTCGATCATCGGCACCACGCCCGAGGTGGAGACGGTCACGCGCCGGCGCGACAGGCCGTAGGCGTGGTCGTCCAACATGACCTTGAGCGCGGGAATCAGCGCATGGATGTTCTGCAGCGGCTCGCCCATGCCCATCATGACCACGTTGGTGATCACGCGTTCCCCGGGCCGGTTCAGGTGCTGGCGCAGGAAGAACTCGGCTTGCCAGAGCTGGGCCAGGATCTCACCCGTGGTGAGGTTGCGCGAAAAGCCCTGGTGCCCGGTCGAGCAAAAGCGGCAACCCACGGCACAACCAGCCTGGGAGGACACGCACAGCGTGCCGCGGTCGTCCTCGGGAATGAACACGGTTTCGACGGCGTTGCCGTCACCGACGTCGAACAGCCACTTGATGGTGCCGTCGGCCGAGTCTTGCCGCGAGAGCACGGGCAGACCGGTGATGCGTGCCGCCGCAGGCAGCTTCTCGCGCAGGCTGCGCGCGAGGTCGGTCATCTGGGCGAAATCGGATGCACCCTTGTGGTGGATCCAGCGGAACAGCTGGGTGGCGCGGAAACGCTTTTCGCCCAGCTGTTCGCAGAAGGCGGCCAGCCCCTCGAGATCGAAGTCGAGCAGGTTGACCGTCATGACATGATCAACGCGAATAGACGTTCATGCCCGGGAAGAAGAAAGCCACTTCCACGGCAGCCGTCTCGGGGGCGTCGGAGCCGTGCACCGCGTTGGCGTCGATGCTGTCGGCAAAGTCGGCGCGGATGGTGCCGGGGGCGGCCTTCTTCGGGTCGGTGGCGCCCATCAGGTCGCGGTTCTTGAGGATCGCGCCCTCGCCTTCCAGCACCTGGATCATCACCGGGCCGCTGATCATGAACTCGACCAGGTCCTCGAAGAAGGGGCGCGCGGCGTGCACGGCGTAGAACTGCTCGGCTTCGCGGCGCGAGAGGTGGGCCATCTTCGCTGCCACGACCTTCAGGCCGGCGGCCTCGAAACGGGCGTAGATCTGGCCGATGACGTTCTTGGCAACGGCGTCGGGTTTGATGATCGAGAGGGTGCGTTCGATGGCCATGGGAGTCCTGAAGTTATGAGGGAAATCGGGGCGTTGCGCAAGCAATCGCAAAGCCCACGATTCTACATGGCGGGAGCGTCAGCCCCGTGGCCCGCTGCGCCCACGGCCCTTGGGTGCGCCGGGGCCTGCACTGCCCTGGCGGCGCTTGCGCTGGCGCTCCAGCGCGTCGCCGCCGATGGGGCCCTGTGCGGCGGGCCGGCTGGCCTTGGCCGGGTCGACCAGGCCGCGCGGGGCGCTGGGCCGGCGCGTGCGCGAGGGCGACGGCGGCGGCGTGCTGGGGCCGGGGCCGTACTTGCGGCGCGCGGTGGCGGGCGGACCCGCCGGTGCGCGGCGCACCGGGCGCGGGGTTTCCACGCCGGCGGCCAGGCCCAGGCGTTGCACGTCATGCGCGTCGAGTTCGACCCAGTCGCCGCGGCGCAGGCCGCGCGGCAGCATCACCGCGCCGTAGCGGATGCGGATGAGGCGGCTGACCGCGTGGCCCACCGCTTCGAACATGCGGCGCACCTCGCGGTTGCGGCCTTCACCAATGGTGACGCGGTACCAGCAGTTGGCGCCTTCGCCGCCGCCGTCGTCGATGGTCTGGAACTGCGCCATACCGTCCTCGAGCTGCACGCCATCGAGCAGGCGCTGCTTCTCCTCGTTCGACAGCGCCCCGAGCACGCGCACCGCGTACTCGCGCTGCAGACCGAAGCGCGGATGCATGAGTTTGTTGGCGAGTTCACCAGCGTTGGTGAACAGCAGCAGGCCTTCGGTGTTGAGGTCGAGCCGCCCCACCGATTGCCACTTGCCGTCGTGCAGGCGTGGCAGACGCCGGAACACGGTTGGGCGGTTCTGGGGGTCGTCGTGCGTGACTACCTCGCCCGCAGGCTTGTGGTACGCCAGCACGCGAGGCGGTGGCGCCTGCAGGCGCAGGCGCACCGGCTTGCCGTTGACCTTGATCACATCGCTCTGGCGGATGCGCTGGCCCACGTGGGCGGGCTCGCCGTTGACGGACACGCGGCCCTGCTCGATCAGTGCCTCCATCTCGAGGCGCGAGCCCATGCCGGCTTGCGCCAGCACCTTGTGCAGCTTGGGAGAATCGGCCTCGGGCTGGAGCACGCGGCGCGACGGCGCCGCAGCCTCGGACGCGGGCTCGGTGGCCAGCGCTTCGTCAAAGGCCCCGCTGACAACCTCGTCGAAACTCAGCGCGTGCGCAGCGTCCTCGCTGGCGCCGGTATCGGCATCGACGGCAGCCTCGGCACGGGGCTGCGCCCGGGGCTTGGCGTCGGGTTCGCGGCGGTCACGCCGGGGCTTGGGTGGTGCCGCCTTGGTCATGCGTGTCCTCCGTGGGGGTGTTGGTGTCCGGTGCCGTGATGACGGCAGCCGGGGTGTCAGCCGAGACTTCAGCCGAGGGGTCGCCAGCGGACTCCTCCACCGCCGCATCGGCCGGTGGCGGCAGCTGGGCGGCCAGTTGCTCGAAATCGAACGAACCCAGCGAGGACTCCTGGACCTCGCTGGCTTCCAGGGGGGGAAGCTGGTCGAGCGAACTCAAGCCGAGATCGTCCAGAAACTGGCGGGTGGTGGCGAACAGCGCAGGCCGGCCCACCGTCTCGCGGTGGCCGATGACCTCGATCCAGCCGCGGTCCTCGAGCTGCTTGAGGATCAGCGAGTTGATGGTGACGCCCCGGATGTCTTCCATGTCGCCACGGGTGACGGGCTGCCGGTAGGCGATGATGGCCAATGTTTCGAGCGTCGCACGCGAGTACTTCGGCGGCTTCTCGGGGTGCAGCCGGTCGAGGTAGTGCCGCATTTCGGGCCGGCTCTGGAAGCGCCAGCCGGTGGCCACCTGCACCAGCTCCACGCCGCGGCCCGTCCACTCGAGCTGCAGGTCGGCCAGCAAGGTCTTGATCGTGTCGGCCGTGAGCTCGCCATCGAACAGCACCGCCAGCTCACGCAGCGTCATGGGCTGCGTGGCGCATATCAGGGCCGTTTCGAGGACGCGCCGGGCATCCGTGGTGTTCATGGTCGCTGTTTGCGCGGCGGGGCCGCTCGGGTGGGCTGGGGGTGAGGGGCGCGGGGCCCGCAGGGCGTCGGCGGGAGAGCCCGCCGGGGGCGCCACGCAGGGGATCGTCAGGCGATCAGACCCCTGCCGGCAGGGGGAGGATTGTACCGGAGCCCCCCTTGTGCAAGGGCATGCTGCATGTCGGCCGGGGGGTCGCTCCAGAAGCTCAGGGCAACGCCCGAGACGGGGTGCGTGAACTGCAGGAAGCTGGCGTGCAAGCCCTGGCGCTGCAAGCCCCAGGCGGCGCGACCGCCGTAGATCACATCCCCCACCAGCGGGTGGCCGATGGAGGCCAGATGCACCCGGATCTGGTGCGTGCGCCCGGTGTGCAGCTTGCAGGCCACGAGCGTGGCGAGGTCGTGTCCGTCCAGGCGCAGCAGATCGGTTTGCGCCGGCTTTCCACTGCCCTCGCCCACCAGCGCCATGCGCAGGCGGTTGTGCGGGTCGCGGCCGATGAAACCCTGCAGGTTGCGCGTGTCGGCGCCGCGCCAGGCGCCGTGGGCCAGGGCGAGGTACTGGCGGTTCACCTCGCGCGCGGCGATGGCCCGCACCAGGGCATCCATGGCCGTGCGCGATTTGGCCACCACCATCAGGCCCGAGGTGTCCTTGTCGAGCCGGTGCACGATGCCCGCGCGGGGCAGCAGCCCCGCGCCCTCATGATGCGCGAGCAGGCCGTTGAGCAAGGTACCGGACCAATGCCCGGCAGCCGGGTGCACCACCAGGCCGGCGGGCTTGTCGAGGACCAGCAGGTGGGCGTCTTCGAACACCACCGCCAGCGCCATGGGTTGTGGCACGAAGGCACGGGCTTGTGCCGTGGGTCGCAGGACGACATCGATCAGGTCGCCCACCGCCACCTTGACCGAGGCCTTGTGGCAGGGTTGGCCGCGCCAGCGCACGCCGCCTTCGGCCAGCACCTGCTGCAGGTACGAGCGCGAGAATTCGGGAACCAGTTGCGCGAGCGCGCGGTCGATGCGCCAGCCGTGCAGCGGCGCCGGCACGCTGCAGTGCCGCTGCTCGGCCTGTTCGTCCAGGACATCGGCCTCGGTCGGCTCGACCCCCGCCGATATACTGTCCGCTTCCGAAAACGAGTCCTGTTCCAGAGGTGTGCCCTTGAAGTTGAGCCGTCGATTATCGGCCCCTGCCCTCGCCACCCTGGTGTTGGTGGCCGCGCTGCAAGGCTGCAGCACCACGCCGGTGGACGAAACCGCGAACTGGAGCCCGAACCGCCTCTACAGCGAGGCCATCGACGAGCGCGATGCCGGCAACTTCGAACGTGCCTTCACGCTGTTCGAACGGCTGGAAGGCCGGGCCGCCGGCACGCCACTGGCGCAACAGGCTCAGCTCGACAAGGCGTTCACCCATTACCGGGCCGACGAACCTGCCAAGGCCCAGGCTGCGCTGGAGCGCTTCATGCGCCTGCACCCAGCCAGCCCCGCGCTCGATTACGCGCTGTACCTCAAGGGTCTCGTCAACTTCAACGACGAACTCGGTCTCTTCGGCTCGCTCGCGCAGCAGGACCTCTCCGAACGCGACCAGAAGGCGGCCAAGGAATCGTTCGAGGCCTTCCGCGAGCTGGTGACGCGCTTTCCCGATTCGCGCTATGCCCCCGATGCGCGCGCACGCATGACCTACGTGGTCAACTCGCTCGCCCAGTACGAAGTGCACGTGGCACGCTACTACCACAGCCGGGGCGCGCACCTCGCTGCCATCGGCCGCGCGCAAACCGCGCTGAAGGATTACGTGGACGCGCCGGCGCTCGAAGAAGCGCTGTACATCATGGTCCAGTCGTACGACGCGCTGGGCCTGACCCAGTTGCGCGACGACACGATGCGCGTGATGCGCGCAAGCTACCCGAACAGCGAATTCATCGCCCAGGGCTTCAAGCGCAAGAGCGGCCCGTGGTGGAAGCTGTGGTGAGCGCCTGAGCGCTCAGCCATTCGTTCACCGCGACCTCGTCCTCCAGCCATCGCCACTGGGCCAAGGCGGCTGCCAGGCGCGGTCCGTAGGCGCGTGATCGCAGGCGCACGTCGCCCACCACAAACAAACCCCGACCCTGCGGCCCACGGATCAGCCGGCCCGCGGCCTGGCGCAAGGCCATGGCAGCGTCCACCAACTGCACCGAGGCGAACGGGTCTTGCCCCTGTGCGCGCGCATGCTCCAGCCGACGCTGCAGCCAGGGGTCGTCCGGCGGCGCAAAAGGCAGCTTGTCCACCACCACCAGGCGAAGCGCGTTGTCGGGCACGTCCAGCCCGCGCCAGAAGGCGCCGCTGGCCACCACCACCGTGGGTGAACGCCGCGGGTCTTCGCTGCGAAGCGCGGCCCAGGCGCGGCGATGTCCCTCCTCGCTGGCGTGCAGCACGCGCCATTGGGTCGGCATGGTCTGCGCAAGCACCAGTGCCATGCGCTGCGCAGCGCGCCGGGTGGTGGTGAGCACCAGGGCGTGGCCGTCCAGCTGCGGCGCCCAGGCCGCGATGCACCGTGCCAGCGCCTCGCCGTGCCCGGGCTCGGCAGGTTCGGGCAACCCGCGCGGCACGTGCCAGGCCGCACCAGGCCATGGCGCGGCCTCCTCGGCCGCCAGCACGCGCACGGGCGCTGCGGCGTGCAGGCCAAGCGCATCGCGATGCCAGCGCAACCCGGGCTCATCACCCAAGGTGGCCGAGGTATGCACCACGCTGCGTGCGCCCCAGGCGGCACCGGTGGCAAGTTCGTGGGCGGCGGCCGGGCCCGCGTCGGCGCCTGGCCGCACCAGGGCCCAGTGAGCTGCGTCGCGCCAGTCCAGCCATGCGCTGTCATCGCCTGCGGGTGCCAGCACGCCTTGCAGCACACTGGCGAAGCGGACGGCACGCTCACCCAGCGCGGCCACTCGCACATCGCTGCCTTGCGCTGCGCGCAATGCCTGGTGAACCCCTTGCAAGGCAAACCCCAGGTCGCGGGCCAACGCCGCGTTCATGGGTGGCCAGGGCTGCAGTCCCTCGCGCGCGAGGTCTGTCTGCAGCGCCAGGGCCAAAGACCGCAGCGCACGCCGGCCCTGCAGCGCCAGAGCGGCCCAGGGCGCGGCACCACGCGCCGGCCCCTGGGCAAGTTCTTCCACATCGCGCCAGAAGCGCGCCAGCGCCGGCGCTTCCGCGCGCGTGGTGTGCCATTGCTGCACCTGATCGCGCAGGGCATGGGCCTCGTCGAACACCACAGCCGAAGCGCCAGGTACCCCGGCCGAGCGACCTTGGCGCTTCGCCCGCAGCTCACCGAGCCACAGTGCGTGGTTGATGACCACCACGTCGGCCTCGCCGGCGCGGCGCCTGGCACGTTCAACGTGGCAATCGCTCCAGCGCGGGCAGGCCTGGCGCAGGCAGCTTTCGCTGGTTGACACCACCACGGCACGCAGGGCCGGATCATCGGCCACGGCGGGGAGCTCATCCAGATCGCCTTCGCGCGAACGTTGCGCCCATTCAAGCAGCTCGCGCAGGCGGGCATGCTGCGCCAACGCCCCCGGCCGCGGGCCACGCTGCACTGCTTCTTGCACGCGATGCAGGCAGACATAGCGGCCGCGTCCCTTCAGGACGGCCGCGCGCACCGGCAACCCGAGTGCCTGGGCCAGCCGCGGGATCTCGCCGGCTGCCAGCTGGTGCTGCAGCACGTGTGTGCTCGTGGCCACGATCGCGCGCACCCCGGACAGCAACACGGGCAACAGGTAGGCGATCGTCTTGCCGCTCCCCGTGGCCTGCTGCGCCAGCAGCACGCCGCCTTCCTCGAGCGTGGCGGCCACGGCCAGCGCCATGCGCCGTTGCGGCTCGCGCGCGTGCCAACCGGGCCAGGCGCGCGCCAGCGGCCCGTCACCGGCCAGGGCATGCTGCAAGCGCGTGATCAGCTCGGACAAAGCAAAGATTCCTCACAGGGCAGGCGACGAGAAAGGGATACCATTGCGCCCACCGCTGCCAGCCCTTTCAACGAACGCCATCCCATGACCAAAGGCTATCGCATCCAGGCATCGACCGGCATCCACAAGGGCGACCGCGATTACCAGCAGGATCAGGTCAATCTGCTGCAGCACATGCGCGTGGCCAACTGCCTGCTGGCGGTGCTGGCCGACGGCATGGGTGGCCGAAGCGGTGGGCGCAAGGCTTCCGACCAGGTCATGCTCACGGCCAAGCAGCTGTTCGACCGATTCGATCCCGAAACCGACGACCCGCGCGCGCTGCTCAAGCAGATCGTCAACGAATCGCACATGGTGATCAAGCTCACCGCGGTGTCGGCCGAGCAGGAGCCGCACAGCACGATCGCGGCGTTCATGCTGCTGCCCAATGGCGAGAGCCACTGGATCCACGCCGGCGATTCACGCGTTTACCACTTTCGTCAGGGCAAGCTGCTGCACCGTACGCTGGACCATTCGTACGTGCAGACGCTGGTGAACCAGGGCGAGATCTCCGAGCAGGAGGCGCTCGACCATCCGCACGCCAACATCCTGATGGGCTGTCTGGGCACCGAGAACGAGCCGCCGCTGGACCTGCACGCCGTCAACAAGCTCAACGCGGGCGATGCGCTGATGGCCTGCAGCGACGGCATCTGGCACTACTTCTCGCCCGAGGAACTGGCCAGCACCATCGCCATGCTCTCGCCCCGCGAGGCCTGCGAGTTCCTGATCCAGAAGGCGCGTACGCGCGCCCGCGGCACGGGCGACAACATGTCGCTCGTGATCGTGAAGCTCGATCCGTTGATCTGAGCCGGCGCGGGATCAGGTGAGCGCCGTGTCCACGACACGGTGCGGCAGCGCCAGGTATTCCTGCGACTGCATCTCCGTCAACCGCGACACCGTGCGCGGAAACTCGTGCGAGAGCGGGCCTTCCTGGTAAAGCTGCTCGGGCGGCACGGCCGCCGACATCACGAGCTTGCAGCCGCGGTCGTAGAGCACGTCCACCAGCCAGGTGAATCGCCGCGCCTCGGACGCCATGCGCACCGACATCTGCGGCACGTTGGACAGCAGCACAGTGTGGAACTGGGTCGCGATCTCGAGGTAGTCGTTCTGCGAGCGTGGGCCACCGCACAGGGTGCGGAAATCGAACCAGATCACGCCCCCGGCGCGGCGCACCGCGCGGATCTGGCGCGATTCGATGCCCATCACCGGGTCCAGATCGCCGGCCTCGGCCAGCTCGTTGAAGGTCGCCTCCATCGCGGCGTCGGCCTCGGGCCCGAGCGGCGTGTGGTACAGGGCAATGTGCGTCAGCGTGCGCTGGCGGTAGTCGGTGCCGTTGTCCACGTTCACCACCTCGAGGTGCTGCTTGAGCAGCGCGATCGCGGGCAGGATGCGGTCGCGGTGCAGGCCGTCGGGGTAGAGCTGGTCGGGGTGGAAATTGGACGTGGTGACAAAGCCCACGCCGTTGCGGAACAGCGCGTCCAGCAACCGATGCAGGATCATCGCGTCCGTCACGTCGGCCACGTGGAACTCGTCGAAGCAGATCAGCTTGTAGCGCTTGGCGATGCGCTCACCGAGCACGTCCAGCGGGTTGACCGTGCCCTGCAGGTCGCGCAATTCGCGGTGCACCTCGCGCATGAACTCGTGAAAGTGCAGCCGGGTCTTGCGCTTGAGCGGCACGGCGTTGAAGAAGCATTCCATCAGGAAGCTCTTGCCGCGCCCCACGCCCCCGTACATGTACACGCCGCGCGGGATGTCGGGCCGGTTGATGAGCTTCTTGAGCGCGTTGGAGCGCTTCTGCTTGTAGTGCGCCCACTCACCGGCGCACCGCTCCAGCGCGGCCACGGCACGCTGCTGGGCGGGGTCGGTCTTGTAGTCGCGCTCGGCGAGCGCGGCCTCGTAGGCACTGCGGACGCTCAAGATCAGAAGTTCAGCGTGCGCTTATCCACCGCGAGCGCGGCTTCCTTGGTCGCCTCGGACAGCGAGGGATGCGCGTGGCAGATGCGCGCGATGTCCTCGGCGCTGGCTTTGAACTCCATGGCCACCACCGCCTCGGCGATCAGCTCGCTGGCCATCGGGCCCACGATGTGCACGCCCAGGATCTCGTCGGTGGCGGCGTCGGCCAGGAACTTGACCATGCCGGTGGTGTCGCCCAGCGCCCGCGCGCGGCCGTTGGCCAGGAACGGGAAGGTGCCGGCCTTGTAGGCCGCGCCACGCGCCTTGAGCTGTTGCTCTGTCTCGCCCACCCAGGCGATCTCGGGGCTGGTGTAGATCACCCAGGGGATGGTGTTGAAGTTGACGTGCCCGTGCTGGCCCGCGATGCGCTCGGCCACCGCCACGCCCTCTTCCTCGGCCTTGTGCGCGAGCATGGGGCCGCGCACCACGTCGCCCACGGCCCACACGCCGGGCAGGTTGGTGCGGCAGTCGCCGTCGACCACGATGGCGCCACGCTCGTCCAGTTGCAGACCCACGCCCTCGGCGTTGAGGCCGATCGTGTTCGGCACCCGGCCAATCGAGACGATGAGCTTGTCGGCGTCCAGCGTCTGGGCTTCGCCCTTGGCGTTGGTGTAGGCCACGCTGACACCCTTCTTGGCGTTCTTGATCTCGCCGACCTTCACGCCGAGCTCGATCTTCAGGCCCTGCTTGTCGAAAGCCTTCTTCGCTTCCTTGGCGATCTGCTCGTCCACCGCGCCCAGGAAGGTGGGCAGCGCTTCCAGCACCGTCACCTCGGCGCCGAGGCGGCGCCACACCGAACCCATCTCGAGGCCGATCACGCCGGAACCGATCAGCACCAGCTTCTTCGGCACGGCGCCCAGGCGCAGCGCGCCATCGTTCGAGAGGATGTTCTCCTCGTCGAAGGCCACGCCCGGCAGCGCGCGCGCGTTCGAGCCCGTGGCGACAATGACCTGCTTGCCGGTCAAGGTGTCGTCTTTGGCGCCCTTGACGGCGATCTCATAGCCGCCATCGACGGCCTTCACGAACGAACCACGGCCATGGAAAAAGCTGACCTTGTTCTTCTTGAACAGGTACAGGATGCCGTCGTTGTTCTGCTTCACCACGGCGTCCTTGCGGGCAATCATCTTCGCGGTGTCAAGCTTGACGCTGCCCACGTTGATGCCGTGGTCGGCGAAATGCAGGTTGGCGTGCTCGAAATGCTCGCTGGACTGCAGCAGTGCCTTGGAAGGAATGCAGCCCACGTTGGTGCAGGTGCCGCCGGGCGCGGGGCCACCGGCGGCGTTCTTCCACTCGTCGATGCAGGCGACCTTGAAGCCCAGTTGCGCGGCGCGGATGGCCGCGATGTAGCCCCCGGGGCCGCCGCCGATGACGATGACGTCGAATTGCTGGCTCATCGTGGCGTCCTCAGATGTCGAACAGCAGGCGCGCCGGGTCTTCCAGCGCTTCCTTCATGGCCACCAGGCCCAGCACGGCCTCGCGGCCGTCGATGATGCGGTGGTCGTACGACATCGCGAGGTAGTTGATCGGGCGGATCACGATCTGGCCGTTTTCCACCACAGGGCGGTCCTTGGTGGCGTGCACGCCCAGGATGGCCGATTGCGGCGGGTTGATGATGGGGGTGGACAGCATGGAGCCGAACACGCCGCCGTTGCTGATGGAGAAGGTGCCACCGGTCATCTCTTCGATGCCCAGCTTGCCGTCCTTGGCCTTCTGGCCGAATTCGGCGATCTTCTTCTCGACGTCGGCGAAGCTCATCTGGTCGGCGTTGCGCAGGATGGGCACCACCAGGCCGCGCGGCGACCCCACTGCGATGCCGATGTCGAAATAGCCGTGGTAGACGATGTCGTTGCCGTCGACCGAGGCGTTGAGGATCGGGTACTTCTTGAGCGCGTGCACCGCGGCTTTCACAAAGAAGCTCATGAAGCCGAGCTTGACGCCGTGCTCCTTCTCGAACTTCTCCTGGAACTTCTTGCGCATCTCCATCACCGGGGCCATGTTGACCTCGTTGAAGGTGGTGAGGATGGCGTTGGTGGATTGCGATTGCAGCAGGCGCTCGGCGACGCGCGCACGCAGACGCGTCATCGGCACGCGCTCTTCAGGGCGCTGGCCGAGGTTGGGGCCGGCCACCTGCACCTGCGGCAGGGCCTTGGTGGGTGCGCCGGTGGGAATGGCCACGGGGGCAGCCACCGCCTTGGGCGAAGCGACGGCGGCGAGCACGTCGCCTTTGGTGACGCGGCCGTCCTTGCCGGTGCCGGGCACGGAGCCGGCGGCGAGGTTGTTGTCGGCCATGAGCTTGGCGGCGGCGGGCATCGCCACGCCGGCCTTGCTGGTGGATGCTGCGGCAGCGGCAGGCGCTGCAGCGGGCGCGGCCGCGGGTGCGGCGGCAGGCGCTGCTGCCGGGGCTGCGGCACCGGCCACGGCCGCGGTGTCGATGCGCGCGATCAGCTGGTCGGCGGTCACGGTTGCACCGTCGCCCTGCAGGATTTCGACCAGCACGCCAGCGGCGGGCGCCGGGCATTCCAGCACGACCTTGTCGGTCTCGATCTCGATCAGGATTTCATCGACGGCGACGGCCTCGCCGGCCTTCTTCTTCCACTGCAGCAGCGTGGCTTCGGCCACGGACTCCGACAGCTGGGGGACTTTCACTTCAACGATTGCCATGTTCTTTTCCAATGGTGCGTTCGGGGTCGGGCCTCGAGCGGAGCCGGGCGCAGCGCACAACGCACTGCGGGGCACTCAAGGCCGAACGGGATTACTTGGTGAGGATGAAGCCCTTGAGCTTGGCGAAAGCAGCCTCGATGAGGTGCTTCTGCTGTTCCTGGTGCAGGTGCGCGTAGCCCACCGCCGGCGAGGCAGAGGCTGCACGCCCGGCGTAACCGAGCTTCTGGCCGTCGAGCATGTTTTCGTGGATGTAGTGCTGCACGAAGAACCAGGCGCCCTGGTTCTGCGGCTCGTCCTGACACCACACGACGTCCACCGCGTTCGGGAAACGCTTGAGCTCGGCGCCGAAGGCCTTGTGCGGGAACGGGTACAGCTGCTCGACGCGGATGATGGCCACGTCGTCCTGGCCCTTTTCCTCGCGCTTCTTCACCAGGTCGTAGTAGACCTTGCCCGAACACGCGATGACGCGCTTGACCTTCTCGGCGCGCTTCACCACATCGGGGTTGTTCTCGGGGATCACGGTCTGGAAACCGCCCTTGGTGAACTCCGACAGCGGCGAGGTGGCGTCCTTGTTGCGCAGCAGGCTCTTGGGCGTGAACAGCACCAAAGGCTTGCGCAGCGGGCGCACCATCTGGCGGCGCAGCACGTGGAAGATCTGGCTGGCCGTGGTGGGCTGCACGATCTGCATGTTGGTGTCGGCCGCAAGCTGCATGAAGCGCTCCAGGCGGGCCGAGCTGTGTTCCGGGCCCTGGCCTTCGTAGCCGTGCGGCAGCATCAGCGTGATGCCGTTGACACGGCCCCACTTCACCTCGCCGGAGGCGATGAACTGGTCGATCACCACCTGCGCACCGTTGGCGAAGTCACCGAACTGCGCTTCCCAGATCACCAGGGTGTTCGGGTCGTTCGAGGCGTAGCCGTACTCGAAGCCCAGCACCGCCTCTTCAGACAGGATGGAGTCGATCACCACGAACGGGGCCTGGTTGTCGGCCACGTTCTGCAGCGGCACGTAGGTGCCCTCGTCGAACTTCTCGCGGTTCTGGTCGTGGATGACGGCGTGGCGGTGCGTGAAGGTGCCGCGGCCGCAATCCTCGCCGGACAAGCGCACCGGGAAGCCGCTGGCCACCAGCGAGGCAAAGGCCATGTGCTCGCCCATGCCCCAGTCCACCGGGATTTCGCCGCGGCCCATGGCGGCGCGATCGGCGTACACCTTCTTCACCAGCTGGTGGGGCGTGA
This sequence comes from Hydrogenophaga intermedia, assembly GCF_023715105.1. Classification (GTDB taxonomy): domain Bacteria; phylum Pseudomonadota; class Gammaproteobacteria; order Burkholderiales; family Burkholderiaceae_C; genus Hydrogenophaga; species Hydrogenophaga intermedia_A. The sequence goes on from NZ_JAMBNO010000010.1 coordinate 69,368, forward strand.
CGCTGTCGGGAATGGTGGTGAGCCGCTCGGACAGGCGCTTCCACTCGGTCAGCGGAATCGCGGTGTCGGCGCTGTCGCTCCACTTCTTGCCCAGGTAGGGGCTCCAGTCGACCGCATACTTGCTCTTGAAGTTGGTCAGCACCGGGTCCACGGTGTGACGGCCTTCGTCCAGCGCGGCGCGGTAGGCCTTGACCATGTCGTCGCCCAGCGTTTCGCCCAGGCCCTGTGCCGCCAGCTTGTCGGCGTACAGCTTGCGCGTGCCGGGGTGCGCCGCGATCTTCTTGTACATCAGCGGCTGGGTGAGCGAGGGCGTGTCCTGCTCGTTGTGGCCCAGCTTGCGGAAGCACACGATGTCGAGCACCACGTCCTTCTGGAAGGCGAGGCGGAACTCCAGCGCAAGCTGGGTGGCGAACACCACCGCTTCCGGATCGTCCCCGTTCACGTGCAGCACCGGCGACTCGATCATCTTCACCACGTCCGAGCAATACAGCGTGGAGCGGCTGTCGCGCGGATCAGAGGTGGTGAAACCGATCTGGTTGTTGATGACCACATGCACCGTGCCACCGGTGGTGTAGCCACGGGTTTCGGCCAGTGCCAGGGTCTCCATCACCACGCCCTGGCCGGCAAAGGCCGCATCGCCGTGCACCAGAACCGGCAGCACCTGCCGGCCTTCGGGGTCCCCTCGGCGGTCCATGCGCGCGCGCACCGAGCCCTCGACCACCGGGTTCACGATCTCCAGGTGCGACGGGTTGAAGGCCAGCGAGAGGTGAACCGGGCCACCGATGGTGGACACGTCGGAGCTGAAGCCCTGGTGGTACTTCACGTCACCAGCGGGCAGGTCTTCTGGGGCGGTGTGTTCGAACTCGGCAAACAGGTCCTTGGGCATCTTGCCCAGGGTGTTGACCAGCACGTTCAGGCGACCGCGGTGGGCCATGCCGATGACGATTTCCTGAATGCCGGCCTTGCCGGCCTGCTGGATGAGTTCGTCCATGGCAGCGATGAAGCTCTCGCCACCTTCGAGCGAGAAACGCTTCTGGCCGACGTACTTGGTGTGCAGGAAGCGCTCCAGGCCTTCGGCGGCGGTCAGGCGCTCGAGGATGTGCTTCTTTTTCTCGGCGTTGTAGGCCGGCTTGGCGCGGGTGGACTCAAGGCGCTCCTGCCACCAGCGCTTCTGGTTCTGATCGGTGATGTAGTTGTACTCGGCACCGATGGAGCCGCAATACGTTTCGCGCAACGCGTTGATCAGCTCGCGCAGGGACATCGTCTCGCGGCCGAAGAAGGTGTTGCTGGTGTTGAACACGGTCTCGTGGTCGGCGTCGGTGAAGCCGTAGAACGAGGGCTCGAGTTCGGGAATGTTGGGGCGGCCGGCGCGCTTGAGCGGGTCGAGGTCGGCCCAGCGGGCACCGACGTTGCGGTACGCGGCGATGAGCTGCTGCACGGCCACGCGTTTGCGGCCGAGGTCGGAATCGGCCCCCGAGGCCACGACGACGGTGGTGCCACCCTGCTTGGCGCGCTCGGCGAAGGCGTTGATCACCGGCAGGTGCGGCACGTCCTTGGCGTTGCTGCCGTCGACGGCGGGCACGTTCTGCAGCGCGTCGAAGTACTCGCGCCAGTTGTCGGGCACGCTGGTGGGGTTGGCGAGGTAGTTCTCGTACATCTCTTCCACATACGGCGCGTTGCCGCCGAAGAGATACGAGTTGCCCTGGTAAGCAACGTAGACGTTGCCCGAGCCCGATGAAGAATCGCTCATGGATCCGCTGACCTCCGCTTCCCTGAGGGAAACATTAGCTGGTTGAAAAACCTTCCGCGACACGGCTTGACCGGTTGGCGGATGCGACAGTGGCTTTGGAAGGAACTGACTGCAAGGTCGGATTGTGCCACCGCAGGGCGTTCAACGGGGGCGCAATGGTCACCAGGCCATGTTTGCGCCGCGACCGGCGGCGCGCAGCGTCGTCAGGGTGCGACGCGCGGGGACAACCGCTGGGAGGCCGGCACGGCCGAAGGCTCGTCCATCTCGATCGCGATCTGCGTGCACACCGTCCGGCACAAGGTCACGGCCTGCTCGCTCTGCACGCGGTAGAAGACCTGGGTGCCGTCCTTGCGTTTGGCCAGCACACCGGCCCGGTAGAGCAGGTTCAGGTGTTGCGAGAGGTTGGGCTGAGTGGTGTCGATTTCCTTGAGCAGCTGCGAAACCGACTTCTCCTGGTCGCACAGCGCGCTCAGGATGCGCAGGCGCATGGGCGTGGCGAGCACGCCGAAGAGTTCGGCGGCCAGTTCGAAGACGCGCCCTTTTTCGACCTGGGCTTCGCTGTCGATGATGTCGGCCATGTGTGGCACCCACGCTGCTTGGAAATATAAGCATGGATCATAGACCGACCACCCCCGATGGCGCATCGGGGGCCGCCGGGCGGGCCTTCAGCCCACGAGGTCGCGGATCTGCTGCAGCGCGCCCGGGTCGTCCATGGTGGTCAGGTCGCCGGGGTCGCGCCCCTCGCAGACGGCCTGAATGGCACGGCGCAGCAGTTTGCCGCTGCGCGTCTTGGGCAGCAGGCTCACGAAACGCACGCGCGCCGGGCGCGCCACGGCACCCAGCTGGCTGTCCACCAGCTTCATGATCTCGCCCTCCAGCTTGAGCTGGGCGTTGGCGTCGCCCAGCGCCGAGGCGTCCTTGGCCACCACGAAGGCCATGGCCACCTGGCCCTTGAGGTTGTCGGCCACGCCCACCACGGCCACCTCGGCCACGTTGGGGTGGCTGGCGATGCTCTCCTCGATCTCGCGCGTGCCCAGGCGGTGCCCGGCGACGTTGATCACGTCGTCGGTGCGACCCAGGATGTAGTAGTAGCCGTCCTCGTCGCGGATGCCCCAATCGAAGGTGCTGTAGACCAGCTTGCCCGGAATGCTCTTCCAGTAGGTGTTGACAAAGCGCGCATCGTCGCGCCAGACGGTCTGCATGAAGCCAGGTGGCGTCGGGCCCTCGATGACCACGACGCCCTTTTCGTTGGCGCCGGTCAGCTCCTCGCCGGTGCTTTCGTGCAGCAGCTTGACGCTGTAGCCGTACATGGGAATGCCGGGGCTGCCGAACTTGCTGGCCTTTTTCTCGACCCCGTTGGCGATCGTGAGGATGGGCCAGCCCGATTCGGTCTGCCAGTAGTTGTCGATGATGGGCACGCCCAGGCCATCGGCGATCCAGCGCGCGGTGGGCTCGTCGAGCGGCTCGCCGGCCAGGAACAGCGCCTTCAGGCTGGAGAGGTCGTACTGCTTGAGGTAGGCCGGGTCCTGCTTCTTGAGCACGCGCACCGCGGTGGGTGCGCTGAACATGGCCGCGACCTTGTACTTCTCGACCAGCTTCCACCAGATGCCGCCATCGGGGCGGATCGGCAAACCTTCGTACATGATGGTCGCCATGCCGGCGATCAGCGGCCCGTAGACGATGTAACTGTGGCCCACGACCCAGCCGATGTCGCTGGTGGAGAAGTAGGTTTCACCGGGCTCGCACAGGAAGATGTGCTTCATGCTGGCGGCCAGGGCCACCGCGTAGCCCCCCACGTCGCGCTGCACGCCCTTGGGCTTGCCGGTGGTACCGCTGGTGTAGATGGTGTAGCTGATGTCGGTGGCGTCGAGCCAGGTGCAGGGCACCTGCGCGCTCAAGTGCTGTTCGCGCAGCGCCGCATAGTCGTGGTCGCGCCCGGGCACCAGGCTCATGGGCGCCAGACCGCGGTTGACCAGCACCACAGACCTGGGCTTGTGCGCCGCAAGCGAGATGGCCTCGTCCAGCAGTGGCTTGTAGGCCACCACCTTGCCACCGCGCGAGCCGGCATCGGCGCTGACGATGGCGACCGGCTCGGCGTCATCGATGCGGCTGGCCAACGAGTGGCTGGCAAAGCCGCCGAACACCACCGAGTGGACGGCACCGATGCGCGCGCAGGCCAGCATGGCGAACGCGGCCTCGGGGATCATGGGCATGTAGATGAGCACCCGGTCGCCTCGCTTGACGCCCCGGGCCAGCAGCACCGCGGCCATGCGCTGCACTTCGGCGTGCAGTTCGGCAAAGCTGTAGACGCGCTCCTGATCGGTCTCGGTCGAGACGAAGATCAGCGCGTTCTGTTGCGCGCGGTCCTTCAGGTGCCGATCGACCGCGTTGTGGCACAGGTTGGTCTGCCCGCCCTCGAACCAGCGCGTGAACGGCGGGTTGTCGTGGTTGCAGACGCGCGAGTACGGGCGGTGCCAGTCGATCAGCTTCGCTTGTTCGGCCCAGAAACCGTCGCGGTCTTCGAGCGAGCGGCGGTGGAAGTCGGCATAGCCCATGCGGCGGTCTCCTCGGGTGGGGCTGGGGACAGGATGCTCGGCGTTTCTGAATTCTTAATTATGGAAAGCGGGCTTGCGTGGGCCTGACAGGGCTTACCCGGGGCTGCGCCCTTCGTCGGAGGGCGGCGCGCGACGCCCCGCCGGACAGGCTGCGCCCGCGCGCCGCGCTTATTTGATGAGCGCCTGTACCGGCTTGAAGGCCGGGTGCTCGGCCGTGCGCAGCCACTCAAAGGCCACCATCTCGGTGGTCACCAGTTCGGCGCCCGCGCCGGCCAGGCGGTCGAAGGCGGCGTCGCGGTTGCGTTCGCTGCGCGAGCCACAGGCGTCCGTCACCACCCACACCTCCAGCTCCTGCTCCAGCAGTTCGAGCGCCGTCTGCAGCAGGCACACGTGGGCCTCACAACCGGCGATCACGATGCTCGGTCGCTCCGGCTCGCGCGCGGCGGGCGGTTTCTGCAAGTGCTTGGGCAGGCTGCGCACGTTGCCGCCCTGCGGCCTGGCGGGCGGGCGCAACCAGTCCGCCAGGCCATCGGCCACGGCGCTGAAGTGCATCTTGGCCAGCGTCTTGCGGCACAGGGCGCGCAACTCGGGCGGGTTGGGCCCGAGCTTGTCGGGGTTCTGTTCGGTGCCCCAGGTGGGCACGTCGAGCGCCTGCGCCATCTGCGCCAGGCGCAGCGCATTGGCGAGCACCCGCGGGCCCTCGTGGATCGCGGGCATCAGGCGGGCCTGGTAGTCCACCAGCACCAGTTGGGATTCGTCGGCATCGAGCAGCATGGCGGTCCTGCGTGCAAAGGGGTCGGATTGTGTCAGGCCACGGGGCTCATTCGGCAAACAGGTCGCGCTGCTTCGTCGAGCCCGCGGCGGTGGCGGGGTCGAAGCGCTCGACCAGGCGTTCCACGTACTGCACGAACAGCGCCTCCGCCCCCTGGCCGAAGAGCTTGATGCGCCCGGTGTGCTGCAACAGCAGCAGGCCCATGCCGTGCGCGAACAGCGCGGCGTTCTCGCGCGCGGCTGCATCCGGTGGCAGGCCCATCTCCTCCAGCGCCACTTCACAAGGGCGCAGGGCGTCCATCAGGCGCTCGTTGAGCGCGCGGTCGAGCGCGTGTGTGAGCCCCCGAGGCGCCAGGCCATTGACGAGATAGAAGCCGAGATCGAGATCGCGCGGGTTGCGGGCGTAGAAGCCGAACCAGGCCTGCGCCTTGGCAGCCAGCGCACGCGCGGCCTGGCCCCTGGGCGCGCGGGCGGCCGCCACGTCGGCCTGCAGGCGGTCCAGCGACTCGGCAAGCAGTGCCGCGTAGATCGCCTCCTTGCTGTCGAAGTAGCTGTACAGCGCACCGGCCGTGTAGCCCGCCGCGCGCGCAATTTCGCGAATGCTCGCGCCCTCCACCCCACGCTCGGCGAACACCCGTCGCGCGGCATCCAGCACGTGGGCGCGCCGCGTGTCCGACATGGCGAGCTGGCGTTGCTGGCGCAGTTCGAGCTGGCGCTGTGCTTCGGCCTGTTCCGCTGCGCTGGGCACGGGCCGCAGTTCGTCGAGCTGTACGTTCATGTGGGCAGTGTACCGATGGAATCAACGCAGTTCGTGTAAATGAACTACTAGCAATTTATTGAACAGCGTTTAATATTTTGATGTCGCGATGACTTGATAAGCATCATTCAAAACCACGAACTGGAGACAAGAACATGAACTCCCTGAGCACGCCCGCCAGCCTGATGACCGGCGACGACTACCGCGAGTCACTGCGACGCTACCGACCCCGGGTGTTCGTGGACGGGCAGGCGGTGGCCAGCGTGGTCGATGAACCCGCGCTGCGACCGGGCATCAACGCCGTCGCCCTGACTTACGACTTCGCCCACCGGCCCGAGTACGCCCCGCTGATGCGGGCCGTGCAGCACACCAGCGGGCGCGAGGTGAACCGCATGACCCACCTCTCCACCAGCGCGGGCGACCTGCTCAACAAGCTCGAGGCGGTGCGCCTGATCTGCCAGGAGACCGGCTGCGCCCAGCGCTATCTCACGCATGACGCGCTCAACGCGATCGCCCAGTTGGCCGCACGGCTGGACGACGCGCAGGGCAAGACCGAGCACACCGCGCGCTTCCAGGCCTACCTGCACCGCGTGCAGGATCAGGACCTCACCCTGGGCGTGGCCATGACGGACGCCAAGGGCGACCGCAGCCGCCGCCCGCACCAGCAGGCCAACCCCGACAGCTACCTGCATATCGTGGAGCGCAACGCGCGCGGCATCGTGATCAGCGGCACCAAGGCCATCGTCACGGGCGCACCCTACATGCATGAGCTGCTGGTCATGCCCTGCCGCAACATGGGCCAGGCCGACGCCGACTTTGCCGTGTGCTGCGCGGTGCCGGTCGATGCCGAGGGCCTGACCATCGTGGCCCGCCCGGCGGGCCGTCCGGGCGAGAAGCTCGAGCACGGCGATGCACTCTTCTCGCGCAAGTACGGGCAGAGCACGGGGGTGTGCCTGTTCGATCGCGTGTTCGTTCCCTGGGAACACGTCTTCCTGGCCGGCGAGTGGGAACACGCCGGCCACCTCACCTACAGCTACGCCACCCACCACCGGCAGACCTGTATCGGCGCACGCGCCGGCTTCGGCGACCTGCTGATCGGCGCCGCCGCGCTGATGTGCGAGGCCAACGGCTTCGACCCCGGTGCCGAGAGCCAGCTGCGCGAGCAGATGGTCGAGCTCATCACCATCGTGGAAGGCTTCTACGCCTGCGGCGTGGCGGCCAGCGTGTACGGGCGCCGGGATGAACACACCGACGTGTTCATGCCCGATCCGGTGTTCGCCAACATCGGCAAGCTGCTGCTGGCCACGAAGATCTACGACATGCACCGCATCGCCCACACCGTGAGCGGCGGGCTCATCGTCACCCTGCCGGGCCCCGACGAAGACCACAACCCCGAGACCGCCGCCCGCCTGTCGGACGTGCTGCGCGCCAACCCCGACGTGCCCTACGAGCAGCGCATCCAGGCCGCGCGCTTCGTCGAAGATCTGACCGCTGGCTACCAGGGCGGCTGGTACAGCGTGATCAGCCTTCACGGTGGCGGCTCGCCCGCCGCCATGAAGCAGGAAATCTGGCGCCACTACCCGGTGGGCAACAAGGTCGATCTGGTCGAGCGGTTGCTGGAGCGTGGCGTGAGCAACGACCCGGATCGCGCCATCACCCGCAACCGCCAGCCCGGGCGCTGCTGCGACAGCGGCTGCAGCACACCGGGCCAGCCTGTGATGGTGGACCTGCCGGTGAGCACCAAAGCAACAAATTCCCGTTGAATCAAGTGCTTACACTGAATTTCTCGCTTGACTTGGCGGATTGCGCCCCCTACCCTCGCGCTCCATGAAGCGTTGCCTGTCCCTCCTCCTGCTGGCCGGTGCGGCCGCGGCCCACGCCGCGCCCGGCAACAGCTGGGAGGACATGGACAGCCTGCTCAACGACAAGGGCCTCATGACGCGGCTGGGCGAACAGGTGCAACAGGCCGGCGCCACCGCTGGCGACCAGGCCTCCAGCCTCGTCATCAACGCCCTGGCCTTCCTGGGCGTGCCTTACAAGTGGGGCGGCAACAGCCACGAGACAGGGTTCGACTGCAGCGGCTTCGTGCGCGCCGTCTACGAGCAGTCCGTCGGCAAGCTGTTGCCGCGCCGATCCGACGAGCAGGCCGCGGCCACACAGCCCATCGAACGCAGCGAGCTCAAGCCCGGTGATCTGGTGTTCTTCAACACCATGCGCCGCGCCTTCAGCCACGTCGGCATTTACGTGGGCGACGGCAAGTTCGTCCACTCGCCGCGCGCAGGCGCCGAGGTGCGCGTCGAGGACATGCGCGTGGCTTACTGGAACAAGCGCTTCAACGGCGCACGCCGCGTGATCGCGCAGGCCGAATAGCCTTGCCCGAACGACCATGAAAAAACCCGGCCGAGGCCGGGTTTCGTTCTTCCGGGCGCCTCTCAGCGCCGCTGCGGTGGCACGTCGGTGCAGCTGCCGTGCGCCACCTCGGCCGCCATGCCGATGCTCTCGCCCAGCGTGGGGTGCGGGTGGATGGTCTTGCCGATGTCCACCGCGTCGGCGCCCATCTCGATGGCCAGACCGATCTCGCCGATCATGTCGCCCGCGTGCGTGCCCACCATGCCGCCGCCCAGGATGCGGCCGTGGCCGTGAGCCTCGGGCGAATCGTCGAACAGCAGCTTGGTGACGCCTTCGTCGCGACCATTGGCAATGGCGCGGCCGGAGGCGCTCCAGGGGAACAGGCCCTTCTTCACCTTGATGCCCTGGGCCTTGGCCTGGTCCTCGGTGAGGCCCACCCAGGCCACCTCGGGATCGGTGTAGGCCACGCTGGGGATCACGCGTGCGTTGAAGGCGGCGGCCGCGAGATCGGGCTTGCCCTGCAGTTCGCCCGCGATGACCTCGGCCGCCACGTGGCCCTCATGCACCGCCTTGTGGGCCAGCATGGGCTGGCCCACGATGTCACCGATGGCGAAGATGTGCGGCACGTTGGTGCGCATCTGGATGTCGACCTCGATGAAGCCGCGCTCGGTGACGGCCACCCCGGCAGCGGGCGCGCCGATCTTCTTGCCGTTGGGGCTGCGGCCCACGGCCTGCAGCACCAGGTCGTAGGTTTGTGGCGGTGGTGCGTTTTCGCCCTCGAACGTCACCTCGATGCCCGCGCCCGTGGCCTTGGCCGCCACGGTCTTGGTCTTGAGCATGATGTTGTCGAAGCGCGGCGCATTCATCTTCTGCCAGATCTTCACCAGATCGCGGTCGGCGCCCTGCATCAGGCCATCCAGCATCTCCACGACGTCCAGGCGCGCGCCAAGGCTGCTGTAGACGGTCCCCATCTCCAGGCCGATGATGCCGCCACCCAGGATGAGCATGCGCTTGGGCACGCTGGCCAGGCCCAGCGCGCCGGTGCTGTCCACCACGCGCGGGTCCTCGGGCATGAAGGGCAGGCGCACCGCCTGCGAGCCAGCGGCGATGATGGCTTTCTTGAACGCCACCACCTGCTTGCTGCCAGTCTTCTCCTGCCCGCTGCCCTGCGTGAGCTCCACGCCCAGGTGGTTGGGGCCGACGAAGCTGCCGTAGCCGCGCACGATGGTGACCTTGCGCATCTTGGCCATGGCCGCCAGGCCACCGGTGAGCTTGCCGATCACCTTTTCCTTGTGGCCGCGCAGTTTCTCGATGTTGACGACCGGGCGGCCGAACTCCACACCGAGATCGGCCATGTGGCTCACCTCGTCCATCACCGCGGCCACGTGCAGCAGCGCCTTCGATGGGATGCAGCCGACGTTGAGGCAAACGCCACCGAGCGTGGCGTAGCGCTCCACCAGCACCACCTTGAGGCCGAGGTCGGCCGCGCGGAAGGCGGCCGAATAGCCGCCGGGGCCGCCGCCGAGCACCAGCACGTCGCAGTCGAGATCGGCTGCGCCAGCGTATGCGGTGGCTGCGGGCGCGGTGGCTGCGCGCGGTGCCGCCGGGGCTGGTGCAGCGGCCGCCGGGGCTGGTGTCGGCGCAGGAGCCGGTGCACCGGCTGCGCCGGTGGCGTCGAGCACCAGCACCACCGAACCTTGCTTCACCTTGTCGCCCAGTTTGACCTTGAGTTCTTTCACCACGCCAGCGGCCGAGGAAGGTATCTCCATCGAAGCCTTGTCGGATTCGACCGTGATGAGCGACTGCTCGGCTTTCACCGTGTCGCCGGGCTTGACCAGCAGTTCAATGACGGCGACCTCGTCGAAGTCGCCGATGTCCGGAACCAGGATGTCCATGAGTGCCATCGGGGTCCCCTTACAGCAAGACGCGACGGAAGTCGCTCAGCACCTGGCCCAGGTACGCATTGAAACGCGCGGCGGCAGCGCCATCGATCACCCGGTGATCCCAGGTGAGCGAGAGCGGCAGCATCAGGCGCGGCACGAAAGCCTTGCCGTCCCACACCGGCTCCATCTGGCTCTTGCACACGCCCAGGATCGCCACCTCGGGCGCGTTGATGATGGGCGTGAAGTAACGCCCGCCGATACCGCCCAGGCTGGAGATGGTGAAGGTGGCGCCGCTCATGTCGGCCGGCGAGAGCTTGCCTTCGCGCGCCTTGGCCGCGAGCTCACCCATCTCCTTGCTGATCTGCAGGATGCCTTTCTTGTCTGCGTCTTTCAGCACCGGCACCACCAGGCCGTTGGGTGTGTCGGCCGCAAAGCCGATGTGCCAGTACTGCTTGAGCACCAGCGCATCGCCGTCAAGCGAGCTGTTGAACTCGGGGAACTTCTTGAGCGCAGCCACGCAGGCCTTGATCAGGAAGGCCAGCATGGTGACCTTGATGCCGCTCTTCTCGTTTTCCTTGTTGGTGGCCACCCGGAAGGCTTCGAGCTCGGTGATGTCGGCGTCGTCATAATTGGTGACGGCCGGGATCACCACCGCATTGCGCGTGAGGTTCGCACCGCTGATCTTCTTGATGCGGCTGAGCTCCTTGCGCTCGATGGGGCCGAACTTGCTGAAGTCGATCTTCGGCCAGGGCAGCAGGTCCAGGCCGACACCCGAGCCGCCGCCGGCCGGGGCCTTGGCGGCCTGGGCCTGGGTCTGCACCGCACCGGCCATGACGGCCTTGGTGAAGTTCTGCACGTCGTCGAGCGTGATGCGGCCCTTGGGCCCGCTGCCTTTGACTTCCGCGAGCGGCACGCCGAGTTCGCGCGCGAACTTGCGCACCGAGGGCGAGGCATGCGGCAGGCCGAGCGGGGCCGCGGTGGGGTTGTGCGGCGCCGGGGCCGGCGCGCTGGAGGTGGCAGCCACCGGGGCTGCAGCGGCCGCGGCTGGGGCGGGTGCCGCTGCAGCGGGTGCGGCGGCTGCGGCGGCTGCGGCGGGTGCGGCGGCTGCGGCGGGTGCGGCTGCGGCGGGTGCGGCTGCGGCGCTGCCTTCCAGGATGGCCAGCAGGTCACCGATGTTGACCTTGTCACCCACCTTGACCTTGAGTTCCTTGAGCACGCCCGCGGCCGACGACGGGATCTCCATCGACGCCTTGTCGCTTTCCACGGTGATGAGCGATTGCTCGAGCTTGATGCTGTCGCCGGGCTTGACGAAGACCTCGATCACCGCGACGTCCTTGAAGTCGCCGATGTCGGGCACGCGCACCTCGACCGGGCCGCTGGCAGCGGGCGCAACCGACGGCGCAACCGACGGCGCGGAAACCGGCACCGGGGCCGCCGCAGCGGCAGGTGCCGGGCTGGGTGCCGCAGCAGACGCGGGTGCCGCTGCGGCGCCTTCGGCCTCCAGCACCACCACCACCGAGCCCTGCTTCACCTTGTCGCCGAGCTTGACCTTGAGCTCTTTCACCACGCCGGCGTGCGACGAGGGAATCTCCATCGAGGCCTTGTCGCTCTCGACCGTGATCAGGCTTTGTTCGGCCTTGACCGCGTCACCCGGCTTCACGAGCAACTCGATCACCGCCACTTCGTCGAAATCCCCGATGTCCGGGACTTGAACTTCAATGCTTGCCATGTCTGTCTCCGGCGCTCAGGCGTACAGCGGGTTGATCTTGTCGGTCTTGATGCCGTATTTCTTGATGGCCTCGGCCACCTTGGCCACCGGCACCGCCCCCTCCTCGCTGAGCGCCTTGAGCGCGGCGACCACGATGTAGTGGCGGTTGATCTCGAAGTGCTCGCGCAGCTTGCTGCGGAAGTCGCTGCGGCCAAAGCCGTCGGTGCCGAGCACCTTGTACGTGCGACCCTTCGGAAGGAACGGGCGGATCTGCTCCGCGTAGTTCTTCATGTAGTCGGTGCTGGCGACAACGGGGCCGGCGTGTTTTTCGAGTTGCTGCGCCACGAAGGGAACGCGCGGCGTCTCGGTGGGGTGCAGCAGGTTCCAGCGCTCGCACTCCTGGCCGTCGCGCGTGAGTTCGTTGAAGCTCGGGCAGCTGAACACGTTGGCGGCAACGCCCCAGTCCTTTTCGAGCAGTTCTTGCGCGAACAGGCTCTCGCGCAGGATGGTGCCGCTGCCCAGCAGGTTCACGCGCGGCGTCTTCTTGGCGCCTTCCTTGAGCAGGTACATGCCCTTGATGATCTGCTCTTCGGTGCCGGGCACGAGGCCGGGCATGGCGTAGTTCTCGTTGAGCAGCGTGATGTAGAAGAACACGTTCTCCTGCTTCTCCACCATGCGCTTCAAGCCGTGGTGCAGGATCACGCCGACCTCGTGTGCGAAGGTCGGGTCGTAGCTCACGCAGTTGGGGATGGTGCCTGCCAGGATGTGGCTGTGGCCGTCCTCGTGCTGCAGGCCTTCGCCGTTGAGCGTGGTGCGCCCACTGGTGCCGCCGAGCAGGAAGCCGCGCGCCTGCATGTCGCCTGCCGCCCAGGCCAGGTCGCCGATGCGCTGGAAGCCGAACATCGAGTAGTACACGTAGAACGGCACCATGATGCGGTTGTTCGTCGAGTACGACGTGGCCGCGGCGATCCAGCTGGCCATGCCGCCGGCCTCGTTAATGCCTTCTTGCAGGATCTGGCCGGCCTTGTCTTCCTTGTAGTACATCACCTGGTCTTTATCGACCGGCGTGTAGAGCTGCCCCAGCGGGTTGTAGATGCCGATCTGGCGGAACAGGCCTTCCATGCCGAACGTACGCGCCTCGTCCACCAGGATGGGCACGACGCGCGGACCCATGGCCTGGTCGCGCAGCAACTGGGTGAGGAAACGCACGTAGGCCTGGGTGGTGCTGATCTCGCGGCCTTCGGCCGTGGGGTCGAGCACGGCCTTGAAGGTCTCGAGCGAGGGCACGGTGAAGCTCTCGGTGCTCTTGGCGCGGCGCTTGGGCAGGTAGCCGCCCAGGGCCTTGCGGCGCTCGTGCAGGTACTTCATCTCCGGCGTGTCGTCGGCCGGCTTGTAGAACGGGATCTTCGGCAGTTCGCTGTCGGGGATCGGCACGTTGAAGCGATCGCGCATGTAGCGGATGTCGTCGTCCGAGAGCTTCTTGGTCTGGTGGGCGGTGTTCTTGCCCTCGCCGGCCTTGCCCATGCCGTAGCCCTTGACCGTCTTGACCAGCAGCACCGTGGGCTGGCCCTCGTGGTGGTAAGCGCGGTGGAACGCGGCGTAGACCTTCTGCGCGTCGTGACCGCCGCGGCGCAGTGCCCAGATGTCGTCATCGCTCATCTTGGCCACCAGCTCCAGCGTGCGCGGATCGCGGCCGAAGAAGTTCTTGCGCACAAAGGCGCCGTCGTTGGCCTTCATGGCCTGATAGTCGCCATCGAGCGTGTCCATCATGACCTTGCGCAGCGCGCCGTCCTTGTCGCGCGCCAGCAGAGCGTCCCACTCGCGGCCCCACAGGAGCTTGATGACGTTCCAGCCCGAGCCGCGGAACTCGCCTTCGAGCTCCTGGATGATCTTGCCGTTGCCGCGCACCGGGCCGTCCAGGCGCTGCAGGTTGCAGTTGACGACGAAGACCAGGTTGTCGAGCTTCTCGCGCGCCGCCAGGCCGATGGCACCCAGGCTCTCGGGCTCGTCCATCTCGCCGTCACCGCAGAACACCCACACCTTGCGCTGGCTGGTGTCGGCAATGCCGCGCGCGTGCAGGTATTTCAGGAAGCGCGCCTGGTAGATCGCCATCAGCGGGCCCAGACCCATGGACACGGTGGGAAACTGCCAGAACTCGGGCATCAGCTTGGGGTGCGGGTAGCTGGAGATGCCTTTGCCGTCGACCTCCTGGCGGAAGTTGAGCAACTGCTCTTCGCTCAGACGGCCTTCCATGAAGGCGCGGGCGTAGATGCCTGGCGCGCTGTGGCCCTGGATGTAGAGCAGGTCGCCCCCGTGGGTGCCACCGGCGTCGGTGTTGTCGGCGTGCCAGAAATGGTTGAAGCCGACCGCGAACATGTGCGCGAGCGACTGGAAGGAGCTGATGTGGCCGCCAAGGTCGCCGCCGTCGGCCGGGTCGAGGCGGTTGGCCTTGACCACCATGGCCATGGCGTTCCAGCGCATGTAGGCGCGCAGGCGGCCTTCGATTTCGAGGTTGCCGGGGTTGTGCGCCTCTTCCGACGGCTCGATGGTGTTCACGTAGCCGGTGTTTGCCGAGAACGGCATGTCCACGCTGTGCTGGCGGGCTTCTTCGAGGAGTTGTTCCAGCAGGAAGTGCGCGCGCTCGGGGCCTTCCTTTTCGATGACGGCGGCCAGCGCCTCCATCCACTCACGCGTTTCCTGGGCGTCCATGTCCCCGACCGCGCGGCCGTTGTTCGTGTCGTTTGCTGACATCGCTGTCTCCTGTGTTCGTGAATGCCGAGCTTACGAAGGCTGCCCGGTGCTGTCGCGGATTCTTTCACAGAGCGTCGGCGATTTCAATATGCGCTTCTACGTTTCATATCGTGAACTACAAGAGGGGCGCGACCGGCACCAGAGACCGCCGTCACGTAGACTCCTCCCCCTCATGGTTGCGCCGTCCACCCCGCCCCGCCCCGCCGCTGCCGCCCCCTGGTGGAAGCGCTGGTGGCGCCGGCTGCCGCCGTCGCGCCAGGACCGCTTTGCCACCCTGGGCCCACTGCTCGCGGTGCTGCTGTTCCTCTCCGCCATCGTGGTGGCCATCGCCTATCTGCGCTTTGAGGAGATCGACCGCGAGCGCGAGGCGGTAACGCGCGATGTGGAGTACGCCCAGCAGCGCCTGCGCCTTCGCCTGCTGGAGCGCCAGGAGCAGCTCATGCGCCTGGCGCGCGAGATCGACAACCAGGCCATCGACACCGAGGAGTTCGCGTTCCAGGCCGAGACGCTGGTCAGCCAGTTCCCCGAGCTGATGGCGATCACCTGGGTCGACGCCCGCCGCCGCGTGCTGGCCACCTACGCCTCGCCGAGCGCGCCGGTTGCCCTCATGCGCGGCATTGGCAGCGCCTTGTCGCCGGCAGAGACCGATGGCAGCTTCGACCTCGCGCGCGATCTGCGCCAGCCCATCTATTCGCGCCCGCTGAACAACGAGAACGCGCGCAGCGCCACGCTGATGCTGCAGGTGCCGCTGACCGAGCAGGGGCGCTTCGCCGGCACCGTGATGGGCGAATACTCGGTCGACGGGCTCATGCGCTTCGGCATGCCGCCGGAGATCATGGCGCGCTACGCGGTGGCGCTGCTGGACGACGGCGGCAACGTGCTCGCCGGCAGCCTGCAAAGCGCCGAACCGGTGCTGTCCTTCCTGCCCTGGTCCAACCCGTCGCTGGAGCACGAGGTACCGGTCTCGCCGGTTGGCAACGGCCTGATCCTCAAGGCGCAGGGTTACCGTACCTCGCAGGACATCGTGGGCTCGGGCTTCTTCTGGGTCATTGGCGCGCTGTCGGCGCTCACGGTGTGGATGCTGATCGGCACCTGGCGCCACACGCGCCGCCGGGTGCAGGCGCAGCAGGCGCTGATGGCCGAGACCAACTTCCGCCGCGCCATGGAGAACTCCATGCTCACCGGCATGCGTGCGCTGGACATGCAAGGCCGCATCACCTACGTGAACCCGGCGTTCTGCTCCATGACGGGCTGGACCGAGGCCGAGCTGGTGGGCCGCACCGCGCCCTTCCCCTACTGGCCCGAGGAAGACCACGAGCAGCTCCATGCGCGGCTCGAGGACGAACTGCAGGGCCGCTCCACGCCGGGCGGCTTCGAGGTGCGCGTGCGCCGACGCAACGGTACCATCTTCGACGCCCGCATGTACGTCTCGCCGCTGATCGACCCACGTGGACACCAGACCGGCTGGATGACCTCGATGACCGACATCACCGAGCCCAAGCGCATCCGCGAGGAACTCTCGGCCTCCTACGAGCGCTTCACCACCGTGCTCGAATCACTCGACTCGGCGGTGTCCGTGGCGCCGTTGGGCAGCGACGAACTGCTGTTCGCCAACAAGATGTACCGGCTGTGGTTCGGCACCCGTGGGCAGGGTCACCGCCACCTGGTCGACCTTGCGGGCAACCAGCCGCAACCGAGCCCGGACGACGGCGACGCCGTGGACGCTTTTGCCGGCATGCCGACAGGCACCCTGCCCGACGCCGGGGTGGAGAACGCCGAGGTGTTCGTGGAGGAACTCGACCGCTGGCTCGAGGTGCGCACGCGCTACCTCACCTGGGTGGACGGGCGCCTGGCCCAGATGGTGATCGCCAGCGACATCACACCGCGGCGCAACGCCGAGGAGCAGGCTGCCCGCCAGACCGAGCGCGCCCAGACCGCCAGCCGCCTGATCACCATGGGCGAGATGGCTTCCAGCGTGGCGCACGAGCTCAATCAGCCGCTTACCGCCATCAGCAACTATTGCAACGGCATGATCTCGCGCCTGAACGAGCAGCGCATCTCGCCCGAGGAGCTGCTCGCCGCGCTCGACAAGACCGCGCGCCAGGCCCAACGCGCCGGCCAGATCATCCAGCGCATCCGCGCCTTCGTGAAGCGCAGCGAGCCCAACCCCACCCTGTCCGACGTGCCGCAGATGGTGAACAACGCCATCGAGCTGGCCGACATCGAGCTGCGCCGCCAGCAGGTGCGCTTGACGCCCTACGTGGCGGCGCGCATGCCCATGCTGATGGTCGACCCGATCCTCATCGAGCAGGTGCTCATCAACCTGCTCAAGAACGCTGGCGAGGCCATCGCCCAGGCCAACCGGCCGCTGGGCGAGCGCAACGTGGAACTGCGCGTGGCGCCCCGCCGCATCGACGACCAGGACGTGGTCGAGTTCGAGGTTCGCGACTCGGGCAATGGCGTGCCTGATGAGCTGATCGAGCGCATCTACGAGGCCTTCTACAGCACCAAGAGCGAAGGCATGGGCATCGGTCTGAAGCTGTGCCGCAGCATCGTCGAGTCGCACCACGGCCGGATGCGGGTTGAGAATCTCTACAATGGCGCTGATGTGACCGGGTGCTGCTTCAGCTTCTGGATCCCCGTCACGTCGCGTCTGCAACCCCAGGGCTCGCCGGACATTGCCGCCAACGAGCCACTGAAGGACACCGAGAGAGCGAGATGAGCCTGATTCCCAAGAAGGGCACCGTGTACGTCGTCGACGACGACGAGGCCGTGCGAGATTCCCTCCAGTGGCTGCTCGAGGGCAAGGACTTTCGGGTCCGCTGCTTCGAATCGGCAGAAGCCTTCCTCTCACGCTATGACGCGCGCGAAGTGGCCTGCCTGATTGCCGATATCCGCATGGGCGGCATGACCGGCATGGAACTGCAGGACCGGCTGATCGAGCGCCAGTCGCCACTGCCCATCGTCTTCATCACCGGCCACGGTGACGTGCCCATGGCGGTGGACTCCATGAAAAAGGGCGCGCTGGACTTCATTCAGAAGCCCTTCAAGGAAGACCAGCTGCTGGCCCTGGTGGAGCGCATGCTGGAGCACGCGCGCGAGGCCTTTGCCACCCACCAGCAGGCAGCCAGCCGCGACGCGCTGCTGGCCAAGCTAACCGGGCGCGAATCGCAGGTGCTCGAACGCATCGTCGCCGGCAGGCTTAACAAGCAGATCGCCGACGACCTGGGCATCAGCATCAAGACCGTCGAGGCGCACCGCGCAAACATCATGGAAAAGCTCGGCGCCAACACCGTCGCCGACCTGCTCAAGATCGCACTGGGCCAGTCGCCCGCCAAGGTCTGACCCACCCACCCCACCCAGCGCCCGCCACTTCGGCGGGCGTTTCGTTTTCCGAGACCCCGACATGACCGCACAACTCATCGACGGCAATGCCCTCTCCCGCCAACTCCGCGCCGACGTTGCCGCGCGCGTGCAGGCCCTCAAGGCGCGCGGCGTCACGCCCGGGCTGGCGGTCATCCTGGTGGGCGACAACCAGGCCTCGCAGGTCTACGTGCGAAACAAGGTCAAGGCCTGCGAAGACACCGGCATGCACTCGGTGCTGGAGACCTGGCCGGCCAGCATGAGCGAGCCCGAGTTGCTGGCCCGCGTGGACGCCCTCAACAACGACCCCACCATCCACGGCATCCTCGTGCAGTTGCCACTGCCCGCGCACATCGACGCGCAAAAAGTCATCGAAGCCATCTCCCCCGCCAAGGACGTGGACGGCTTCCACGTGGCCAGCGCCGGCGCCCTCATGACCGGCCTGCCCGGCTTCTGGCCCTGCACGCCACACGGCTGCATGAAGATGCTGGAGCACATCGGCTACGACCTTCGCGGCAAACACGCCGTCGTCATCGGCCGCAGCAACATCGTGGGCAAACCCATGGCCCTCATGCTGCTGCAGGCCAACGCCACCGTCACCATCTGCCACAGCGGCACGAAGGATCTCGCCGCCCACACACGCCAGGCTGACGTTATCGTGGCCGCCGTGGGCAAGCGCAACGTGCTCACCGCCGACATGGTCAAACCCGGTGCCGTGGTCATCGACGTCGGCATGAACCGCAACGAAGCCGGCAAGCTCTGCGGCGATGTGGACTTCGACGGTGTGAAGGAAGTGGCCAGCTGGATCACGCCCGTGCCCGGCGGCGTCGGGCCCATGACCATCACGATGCTGATGGCGAATACGCTGGAATCGGCGGAGCGCGGCGCAGGCGCATGACTTTGCTCACGATCTGTCGAGCCGCCCGTTTATTGCGGGAGGATCAGGCAGATTTGAGAGCCGAGGAATCAAGCGCAAGGTTGGATGAAACCCGCCAATCCGGGTGTGGAACAGCGCTGACCTGGTATGGCACTTTTCTCGGCGACGAACTCCCATGACAATGCCTTCGCGCATTTGCGCGTACGCCTATGGCCGCGACCTTCCCCCTCGAGGCAGGTCACCAGCCCACTCTCGGTAACGGAAATACTTCCTCGTCAACACGGCCTCTACGAAATCCGGACAGGTTCATCTTGTGAGAACGACCAGGGATCAAGACGCCGAGAATCGGCTCGTATCCAAGCTCAATATGCTTTCGGCTGAGCAGTTGACCGAAGTAATTGACTTTGTGGACTTCTTGGCAAACAAGGCCCGCAAGCGCGATGCGATCGATCGCTTGCTGGCACCAGCACCTCCTTTGAAGCCTGACCGTGGCACGCCTCAAATGAAGAGAAAGCCAAAACCGAGGCAAGAGTCGCGATAGCAGAAAGCGACGCGCACCCACGACGAGAAGCAGGAGCACTGTTCGTAGCAGCCCATTCGTGGCGGATGAGGTGTTTCCAAACCAACCAAATCGAAGCACGACACCCGGCGTTTTTGCAGGTGCTAGAGGCTAAGCCCGTAGCATGCTTATCAAGCCTTACAACACGCGGCGCCAGCGTGTGTCCATGAGATCACAATCTGTGATCTCATGCGCAATCTGCTGCGTGGGTAGGTCTACAGTTACCGAGTGCCGACACGCATGGAGCACGTGATTCAACTGCAAATCGAGAAACTTCCTGGTGACCTGTACCTGGCGACAAGCAGGGACGTACAGGGGCTGTTAGCTATGGGCCACTCTGTTCTAGAGACATTGGAAATCGCGCGGGATGTGGCCAGAAAATTGCTGGAAGTGCAATCGATCGATGCCACCGAGCTACAGCCCATACCCGAGAGGTTCGACTACCCCTTGATCGTGGCAATTTGAGGTTGACACCCATCGGGCTTTCAAACTTCAACCCCATCCAACAGGTCAACCCGTTAAGACCGAAGATCCATGACCGCCAACCCGGAGACAGAATTGGCAGTTCCCACCTAGTGAGCGGTGGTACTGCCCCCCGTCGGGGCGGAGACAGCCGCGGGTCTGCTCAACCACCACAGCAGAGCCCCGCTGCAAAGCCACTGCCCCAACACCAGCGCGCTGCCCACGCCGTGCCAGAGCTTCAGGTTGCCGCCACTGGCGCGGGCGGTGACGATCTTCTGCGCGACGGCGAATTCCTGCAGCAGCGCCATGGCCATGGCGGCGCAGATGAGGCCGATCAAAGGGTAGGACGAAGGGCTCGGCCCGCCCTGGCGCACCAGCGCCAGCAGCACAACGCCGATCACAAGGCCGGCCTGGCACTGCAGGGAAAACAGCTTGGCGGCCACGGGGCCGGCAACGGCGGGGTTGCCCAGCGTGGCGAACAGCGTGGGCACGGCCAGGAAGCTCAGGGCCGTGATGCCGCCCCACCACAGGGCGGCGAGCAGCAGGGCCTGGCGCTGGAACCGCATGGTGCTACGCCAAGGGTTCGTCAGGCGTAGCGCACGGCCACGATCTCGTAGCGGCGCGTGCCGCCCGGGGCCTGCACCTCGGCAGTGTCGCCCTCTTCCTTGCCGATGAGCGCTCGCGCAATCGGGCTGCTGATGTTGATGAGGCCCTGCTTCAGATCGGCCTCGTCTTCGCCGACGATCTGGTAGGTCACAGCGGCGCCGCTGTCTTCGTCCTCCAGCTCCACGGTGGCGCCGAACACCACCTTGCCACCCGCGTCCAGCACCGACGGGTCGATGATCTGGGCGGCCGAGAGCTTGCCTTCGATCTCGGCGATGCGGCCCTCGATGAAGCCCTGCCGGTCCTTGGCGGCGTCGTACTCGGCGTTCTCGCTCAGGTCGCCCTGCGCACGCGCTTCGGCAATGGCGTTGATCACCGCCGGGCGGTCCACGGTCTTCAAGCGGTGCAGCTCTTCCTTGAGCTTTTCGGCACCGCGCTTGGTGATGGGAATGGTGGCCATGGCTTGACTCCTTGATTGCCGCACCGCTGGCGGCAGCACAAAAGCAAACCGCCGGGCGTTGCCGCGCGGCGGTGTCTGGGGGCATTATGCCCCGATCGGGTTTCAGGCGGCGAGCTGGGCGTGCATCTCCTGCACCGAGATCACGTCCAGGGTGTTGACGTGCTTCATGCCCTCCACAGCCGCTTCCGCGCCCGCGATGGTGGTGAAGGTGGTCACGCGCGCGAGCAGGGCCGAGGTGCGGATGGCGCGCGAGTCGGCGATGGCGTTGCGGCGCTCTTCCACCGTGTTGATGACCAGGGAGATGTCGCCGTTCTTGATCATGTCCACGATGTGGGGGCGGCCTTCGGTGACCTTGTTGACCTGCTGCACCGCCAGGCCTGCGGCCTCGATGGCCGCTGCCGTGCCGCGCGTGGCGATGAGCTCGAAGCCCTGCGCGATGAGTTGGCGCGCCACCTCGACGGCACGCGGCTTGTCGCTGTTCTTCACCGTGAGGAACACCTTGCCGGCGCTGGGCAGTTTGGTCCCGGCGCCGATCTGGCTCTTCACGAAGGCCTCGCCGAAGGTCTTGCCCACGCCCATCACCTCGCCGGTGGATTTCATCTCGGGGCCGAGGATGGTATCCACACCGGGGAACTTGACGAACGGGAACACGGCTTCCTTGACGCTGAAGTAAGGCGGCTCCACCTCGGCGCCGATGCCTTGCGCGTCCAGCGAGCGCCCGGCCATGCAGCGCGCGGCCACCTTGGCCAGCTGGATGCCCGTGGCCTTGGACACGAAGGGCACCGTGCGCGAGGCGCGCGGGTTCACTTCGAGCACGTAGATCACGTCCTGGCCATCGACCTCCTGGATCGCGAACTGCACGTTCATGAGACCAACGACGTTCAGGCCCTGGGCCATGGCGGCGGTCTGGCGCTTGAGTTCATCGACCGTGGCCTTGCTCAGGTAGTACGGCGGCAGCGAGCAGGCCGAATCGCCGCTGTGCACGCCCGCTTGTTCGATGTGCTCCATCACGCCGCCGATGAACACGCGGCCGGTGGCGTCGCGCACGGCGTCGACGTCGCACTCGATGGCGTCGTTGAGGAAGCGGTCGAGCAGCACGGGCGAATCGTTGCTGACCTTCACAGCCTCGCGCATGTAGCGCTCCAGGTCGCGCTGCTCGTGCACGATCTCCATGGCGCGGCCGCCCAGCACGTAGCTCGGGCGCACCACCAGCGGGTAGCCCAGGGCGGCGGCTTTCTCCAGCGCCTCGGTCTCGGTGCGCGCGGTGGCGTTGGGCGGCTGGCGCAGATTCAGATCGTTCAGCAGCTTCTGGAAGCGCTCGCGGTCTTCCGCGGCGTCGATCATGTCGGGGCTGGTGCCGATGATGGGCACGCCCGCGGCCTCCAGGCCCAGTGCGAGCTTGAGCGGCGTCTGGCCGCCGTACTGCACGATCACGCCCTCGGGTTTTTCCTTGTCGACGATCTCGAGCACGTCTTCCAGCGTGAGCGGCTCGAAGTACAGGCGGTCGCTGGTGTCGTAGTCGGTCGAGACGGTCTCGGGGTTGCAGTTGACCATGATGGTCTCGTACCCGTCCTCGCGCATGGCGAGTGCCGCGTGCACGCAGCAGTAGTCGAACTCGATGCCCTGTCCGATGCGGTTGGGGCCGCCACCCAGCACCATGATCTTGCGCTTGCCGCTGGGCTCAGCCTCGCATTCGGCGCTGCCGTGCCCTTCGTACGTGGAGTACATGTAGGCCGTGTTGGTGGCGAACTCGGCGGCGCAGGTGTCCACGCGTTTGTAGACCGGGCGCACGCCGAGCTCCTTGCGACGCGCGCGCACGGTGAGCTCGTTGGTCTTGAGCAGCTTGGCCAGGCGACGGTCGGAGAAGCCCTTCTTCTTCAGGCCACGCAGCGTGGTGGCGTCCAGCGAGGCGAGAGCGCCGTCGCCCTTTTGCGCGGTCAGCGCGTCCATCGCGAGTTCGAGCTTCACGATCTCTTCGATCTGCACCAGGAACCACTTGTCGATCTTGGTGAATTGGTGCACCTCGTCGAGCGTCCAGCCGGCCGCGAACGCGTCGCCCACGTACCAGATGCGCTCGGGGCCGGGCTCGCCGAGTTCCTTCTCGAGCGTTTCGCGGTCCTGCGTCTTCTCGTTCATGCCATCAACACCGACCTCCAGGCCGCGCAAGGCCTTCTGGAAGCTTTCCTGGAAGGTGCGGCCCATGGCCATCACCTCGCCCACGCTCTTCATCTGCGTGGTCAGGCGGTCGTTGGCGTCCTTGAACTTCTCGAACGCGAAGCGCGGAATCTTGGTGACCACGTAGTCGATCGAGGGCTCGAAGCTCGCGGGCGTGGCGCCGCCCGTGATCTCGTTGCGCAGTTCGTCGAGCGTGTAGCCCACGGCCAGCTTGGCTGCGACCTTGGCGATCGGGAAACCCGTGGCCTTGGAGGCCAGCGCCGAGGAACGCGACACGCGCGGGTTCATCTCGATGACGATCATGCGACCGTCTTTCGGGTTGATGGAGAACTGCACGTTGGAGCCGCCGGTGTCGACGCCGATCTCGCGCAGCACGGCCAGCGAGGCGTTGCGCAGGATCTGGTATTCCTTGTCGGTCAGCGTCTGCGCGGGGGCCACGGTGATCGAATCGCCGGTGTGCACGCCCATGGGGTCGAGGTTCTCGATGGAGCAGACAATGATGCAGTTGTCGGCTTTGTCGCGCACGACCTCCATCTCGTATTCCTTCCAGCCGAGCAGCGATTCTTCGATCAACAGCTCGTTGGTGGGCGAGGCCTCGATGCCGCGCTTGCAGATGGTTTCGAACTCCTCGGGGTTGTAGGCGATGCCGCCCCCGGTGCCGCCCAGCGTGAAGCTCGGGCGGATCACGACCGGAAAGCCGACGGTCTTCTGCACCGCCCAGGCTTCCTCCAGCGTGTGGGCGATGCCCGAGCGCGCCGAGCCCAGGCCGATGCGGGTCATCGCGTCCTTGAACTTCAGTCGGTCCTCGGCCTTGTCGATGGCCTCGGGCGTGGCGCCGATGAGTTCGACGCCGTACTTGGCCAGCACGCCGTGGCGCCAGAGATCCAGCGCGCAGTTGAGCGCCGTCTGGCCGCCCATGGTGGGCAGGATGGCGAAGCCGCCGGCCGTCTTGGGGCGTTCCTTGGCGATGATCTTCTCGACCGTCTGCCAGGTGATGGGCTCGATGTAGGTGACGTCGGCGGTGGCCGGGTCGGTCATGATCGTCGCGGGGTTGCTGTTGATCAGCACCACGCGGTAGCCCTCTTCGCGCAGGGCCTTGCAGGCCTGCACGCCGGAGTAATCGAACTCGCAGGCCTGGCCGATGATGATGGGGCCCGCGCCGATGATCAGCACGGTCTGGATGTCTGTTCTCTTGGGCATCTTGTGTCGCTCGCCGGGTTCAGTCGGCGCGTTGATTCAATTTGTTGAGCAGTGCTTCGGCGCGCTCGGGGGGAATGGCCTTCTGCACCAGTTGCAGCAGCCCGTCTCCCTGGATCAGGGGGCGCAGCACCTCAGCCTCGGTTTCGTGAAAACGCGCGTCCCACGCGGCCAGCTCGGTGTTGAAGGTTTCTTCGTCCCAGGTCTTGCACTTGGCCAGCAGCGTTACCAGCGGCACGGCCTTCTGGTCGAGAAAGGCCTTGCGGTAGGGCTTTTGCGTCCAGCGCTGCGCAAACCATTCCTTGTGCGGCGAGGCCAGCGTGAGCTGGCGCTTGGCTATCGCCTTCTCGATGGCTGCGACCGGGAAACTGAAGAGCTTCATGCGTGCGCCTTTCAGGCCGCGACGGCGTTGCGCGCTTTCATGAGCGCAACGAAGCGGTCGAACAGGTAGCCGATGTCGTGCGGGCCAGGCGAGGCCTCCGGGTGGCCCTGGAAGCAGAACGCGGGCTTGTCGGTGCGGGCCAGGCCCTGCAGCGTGCCGTCGAACAGGCTCACGTGCGTGGCGCGCAAGTTCGCCGGCAGGTTCTTTTCGTCCACCGCGAAGCCATGGTTCTGGCTGGTGATGGACACGCGGCCGTTGTCGAGATCCTTCACCGGGTGGTTGGCGCCGTGGTGGCCAAACTTCATCTTGAAGGTCTTCGCACCGCTGGCCAGCGCCATGATCTGGTGGCCCAGGCAGATGCCGAACGTGGGCAGGCCCGATTCGATGAGTTCGCGCGTGGCGGCGATGGCGTAGTCGCAGGGCTCCGGGTCACCGGGGCCGTTGGAGAGGAAAACGCCGTCGGGCTGCAGCTTGAACACCTCGGCCGCGGGCGTCTGCGCCGGCACCACGGTGATGCGGCAACCGCGCGAGGCCAACATGCGCAGGATGTTGCGCTTGACGCCGAAGTCGTAGGCCACCACGTGGAACTGCGGCGATTCCTGGCGGCCATAGCCATGCCCCAGCACCCATTCGGTCTCGGACCATTCGTACGGCTGATCGACCGACACCACCTTGGCCAGATCAAGCCCGGCCATGCTGGGCGCGGCCTTGGCGGCGGCCAGCGCCTGCTGGCGGTGGGCGTCGGTGATGCCCTGGCCGGCGGGCAGCGCCACGATGCAGCCGTTCTGTGCGCCGTGGGTGCGCAGGCGGCGCGTGAGCGCGCGGGTGTCGAGATCGGCGATGGCAACGGTGTTCTCGCGCTGCAGGTTCTGCGAAAGCGTTTCCTCGCTGCGGAAATTGGACGCCAGCAGGGGCAGGTCCTTGATGACGAGACCGGCGGCGTGGATGCGCGTGGCTTCCACGTCTTCGCGGTTGGCGCCGGTGTTGCCGATGTGCGGATACGTCAGCGTGACGATCTGGCGGCAGTAGCTCGGGTCGGTGAGGATTTCCTGGTAGCCGGTGAGGGAGGTGTTGAACACCACCTCGCCAGTGGTCTGGCCCACGGCTCCAATGGAGACACCTTCAAACACCGTACCGTCAGCGAGCGCGAGAAGGGCTTTCGGGTGGACGGGCAGCACGGGGATCTCCAGAAATGGGGGCGGCTGGCCTTCGCGCGCCGGCGGCGGGTGCCGCGCAGGCTTGCCGTGCACTCCGCCGTGAAGGGGCCTGAGTGCGGGGAAAACCTGGGGTGTGGAGCCGGGGCGCGCGGGGCTTGCGCCGATTGCAGATAAACCGCGGAATTATAGCCGCGAGATGGCGCTTGCATGCAGGCAGATCGCCGCGGCGGCCGCCACGTTGAGCGACTCCTCGCCACCGGGCTGCGCAATGCGCACGAAGGTGCTTGCGCGCTGCATCAGTTCCTCGCTCGCGCCCTGCCCTTCGTGCCCCATCACCCAGGCACAGGGCCAGGGGAGCACCGCCCTATGCAGCCACTCGCCCTGGTGCGAGCTGGTCACCAGCAGCGGCATCTGCAGGGCCTGCAGCGCGGACACGTCCAGACCCTCCACGAGATGCAGACCGAAGTGCGCCCCCATGCCGGCCCGCAGCACCTTGGGCGACCACAGTGCGGCCGTGCCCCTGAGGGCCAGCACCTGCGCAAAACCCAGCGCCGCAGCGCTGCGCAGGATGGAGCCGACATTGCCGGCATCCTGCAGCCGGTCGAGGATCACTGTGGCCGTCTCGGTCTGCAGCGCCGGTGCGGCGGGCAAGGCCCACACGAAGCCCATGCGCGGCGGCGATTCAAGCGCGCTGATGCCCGCCATGATCGCGTCAGGCACGCGCACGTTGCGCTCGGCTGCGCCTTGCAATGCATCGTCGGCCTCTGCCCACCCCCGGTGCGTGAACACACCGAGCGCGGGGCGGCCACCGCGTGCCAGCAGCGCTCGCACCAGGTGGTCGCCATCGAGCCAGACCCTGCCCTGTTCGCGATAGGCCGTGTTGCCGTGTGCCAGCGCGCGGAGTTGCTTGACCAGCGGGTTGTCGCGCGAGGCGATGTCCTGCGGCGTCATGCGTGCTCCCGCACCGCCTCGGCCACGGGCGCGAAGGAGCGCCGGTGTACTGGCAGCGGGCCGTGCTCGCGCAGCGCGGCCAGGTGCTGCGCGGTGCCGTAGCCCTTGTGGCGGTCGAAGCCGTATTGCGGGTGCTGCGCATGCAGGGCCTCGAGCATGCGATCACGCGTGACCTTGGCAAGGATCGACGCGGCGGAGATCGCCTGCACCTTGGCGTCGCCTTGCACGATGGCCTCGGCCAGCACATCCAGCGGCGGCAGGCGATTGCCATCCACCAGCACCTTGGTCGGCTTGAGCCGCAGGCCCTGCACCGCACGGCGCATGGCCAGCATCGTGGCCTGCAGGATGTTGAGCGTGTCGATCTCCTGCACGCTCGCCTCGGCCACGCTGCAGCACAACGCCTTGGCGCGGATTTCGTCGTACAGCGCGGCACGGCGGGCAGCGCTCAGTTGCTTGGAATCGGCCAGCCCCTTGATCGGGTTGAGCTCGTCGAGGATGACCGCCGCCGCCACCACCGGCCCGGCCAACGGACCACGGCCAGCCTCGTCCACGCCAGCCACCAGGCCGGGCGCGTCCCACACCAGCGTGGCCTGCTCAGCGCGCAAGAAGCGTTTCGATCGCATCGGTGGCCAGCTGCGCGGTGTCGCGCCGCAAGGTGTGGTGCAGTTGTGTGAAGCGCTCCTGCAGGGCCTGCACCCGCGCGGGTGCGTCCAGCCATTCCAGCACGGCACGCGCCAGTGCCTGGGGGTTGGCCTCGCCCTGCAGCAACTCGGGGACCACGAACTCGCCACACAGGATGTTGGGCAAGCCCACCCAGGGCTGCAGGCGTTTGCGCCGCATGATCTGCCAGGAGATCCAGTTCATGTTGTAGGCAATCACCATCGGGCGCTTGAACAGCGCCGCCTCCAGCGTGGCGGTGCCACTGGCGATGAGGGTGACGTCGCAGGCCGCCAGCACGGTATGCGACTGGCCGTGCACGATCTGCACGGCGTCGGCCACACCGGCCTCTCGGGCAAGCGCCTCGATGCGCTCGCGCAGGGCGGGCACCGCAGGCAATACAAACCGGAGGGAAGGACGCTCACGGTGCAGCACGGCCACGGCGTCGAGGAATCGCCGCCCGAGGTACTGCACCTCGGACGCGCGGCTGCCGGGCAGCACGGCCACCACCGTGGCGCTGTCGTCCAGGCCCAGCGCGCGGCGTGCGGCCGCGCGATCCGGCGCCAGGGGGATGACATTGGCCAGCGGATGCCCGACGTAGGTGGCGGCGATGCCGTGTTCGGCCAGCATGGCTGGCTCGAAGGGGAAGATGCACAGCACGTGATCGGCACTGGCGCGGATCTTGTCGATGCGCTCGGGCCGCCAGGCCCAGATGGAGGGACAGACGAAGTGCACGGTGCGCACGCCCGCGGCCTTGAGCGCAGCCTCCAGGTCGAGGTTGAAGTCGGGTGCATCCACGCCGATGAAAGCCGCCGGACGCTCGCCATGCAGCAAGCGCTGCTGCAACTGCGTGCGAATGCCCACGATCTCGCGGTAGTGGCGCAGCACCTCGATGTAGCCACGCACGGCCAGCTTGTCGCTGGGCCACCAGGCCTCAAAGCCCTGTGCCGCCATGTGCGAGCCACCGATGCCGACCGATTGAAGGTCGGGCCAGCGCTGGCGCAGGCCGCCGAGCAGCAGGCCCGCGAGCAGATCGCCCGACGCTTCACCCGCCACCAGGCCCAGGCGCAACGGCTGTGCCATGCGCGGCCTCAGCGAACGATGCCGCGCTGCGCCGACACGCCGCGCAGGAAACCAAGCATCATGTCCACGTCCTCGGCGGCCTCGGGCTTGTCCAGCCGGAGCCGGTCGATGCGGCCCATGGCTTGCTCGAGCGTGAGGTCTTCGCGGTACAGCGACTTGTGCATGGCCTTCACGGCCGAGATGCGCTCGGGCGAATAGCCACGGCGGCGCAGGCCTTCGAAGTTCATGGAGCGTGCTGCGGCCGGCTGACCCTGCGTCATCACGAAGGGCGGCACGTCGGCAAACAGCAGCGAGCACATGGCTGTCATGGCGTGTGCGCCGATGCGCACGAACTGGTGCACCACGGTGAATCCACCGAGGATGACCCAGTCACCCACTTCGACGTGGCCCGCGAGTTGCGAGTTGTTCGCGAAGATGGTCTTGTTGCCCACCTGCACGTCGTGCGCGAGGTGCACGTAGGCCATGATCCAGTTGTCGTCACCGACCTTCGTGACACCCTTGTCACCGGGCGAGCCGATGTTGAAGGTGCAGAACTCGCGGATGGTATTGCGATCGCCAATGACCAGCTCGCAGGGTTCGCCCGCGTACTTCTTGTCCTGGGGAATGGCGCCCAGCGAGTTGAACTGGAAGATGCGGTTGTCACGCCCGATGGTGGTGTGGCCCTCGATCACGCAGTGCGCACCGATGGTCGTGCCGGCACCGATCTTCACGTGCGGGCCGATCACCGAATACGGACCCACCTCGACCGTGCTGTCGAGCTGGGCCGCGGGATCGACGATCGCGGTGGGGTGGATACGCGTCATGCCCGCACCCCCGGGCATCAAGCGATGGTGCGCATGGTGCACATGAGCTCGGCCTCGCAGGCCACCTCATCGCCCACGCGCGTGGTGCCCTTGAACTTGTAGATGCCGGCCTTGGCGCGCTCCAGCGTCACGTCCATCACGAGCTGGTCGCCCGGCTCCACCGGTCGCTTGAAGCGCGCCCCGTCGATGCCTGCAAAGTAGTAGACCGTCTTGTCGTCGGGTGCGACGCCCAGCGTGTCGAAGGTGAGCAGTGCCGCGGCCTGGGCCATGGCTTCGAGCATCAGCACACCCGGCATCACCGGGCGGTGCGGGAAGTGGCCGGTGAAGAACGGCTCGTTGATGGTGACGTTCTTGAGCGCCTGGATGCGCTTGCCCTTCTCGATCGACAGCACGCGGTCGACCAGCAGGATAGGGTAGCGGTGGGGCAGAAGTTTGAGGATCTGGTGGATGTCCATCAGGCGTCGTCCGGTTTCGGCTGGGCCTGCGCGAGGGCTTGTTCCACGGCCTTGAGCCGTTCACGCAGGCGGTTGAGCTGCTTGAGCGAGGCAGCATTCTTTTCCCAGCTCGCATTGTCGTCGATGGGAAACATGCCGGTGTAGTGGCCAGGCTGCAGGATGGAACGCGTGACCACCGACGCCGCCGAGACATGCACGCCATCGGCCAGCTTCAAGTGCCCCAGCACCACCGCACCACCGCCGATGGTGCAGTGCGCGCCGATGTCGGCACTGCCGGCCACACCCACGCAGCCGGCCATGGCCGTGTGCGCGCCCACGCGCACGTTGTGGCCGATCTGGATCAGGTTGTCGAGCTTGACGCCATCCTCGATGACGGTGTCGTCCAGCGCGCCGCGGTCGACGCAGGTGTTGGCGCCGATCTCCACATCGTTGCCGATGCGCACCGCGCCAAGTTGTTCGATCTTGGTCCACTGCCCCTGGTGGGGCGCAAAGCCGAAGCCGTCCGCACCGATCACCACGCCGCTGTGCAGGATGCAGCGAGCCCCCACGTGGCAAGCGGCGCCGAGCGTGACACGCGGGTACAGGCGGCTGCCCTCTCCCACCGTGGCGCCTTGCGCCACCACGCTGTGCGCGCCGATGCGCGCGCCGTTGCCAATGCGCGCACCAGCCTCGATCACCGCGAACGGCGCGATGTCCACGCCCTCGCCGATGACGGCCGTTGGATCGACCACGGCAGCGGGATGGATGCGTGCCGGCGGCAGGGGGTCGTGTCGTGCGCGCCACCACTGTGTGAGGCGCGCGAAATAGAGGTAGGGATCGTCGGTGACGATGCAGGCACCCCGCGCTGCGGCCTGCGCCTGCAAGGCGGGGGGCACGATGAGCGCGCCAGCCTGCGTGCTGGCGATCTGCGCCGCGTAACGCGCCTGGGCCACGAATGCGACGTCCCGAGGCCCGGCGGTGGCCAGGGGTGCGGGTCGTTCGATGGAAAGCGCGGCGTCGCCGATCAGTTGGCCGCCGAGGGCCTCGACGATGACGCCCAGCGCAGTGGCCACGGCAAGGCTTACTTGCTGCTGTCGAGCTGGCTCATCACGCGCTCGGTGATGTCCACCCGGGGGCTGACGTAATAGGCCTCTTGCACGATCAGGTCGAACTTCTCGGCTTCGGCGATCGTGCGGATCACGCGGTTGAGCTTCTCGATGACCTGCTGCAGCGCCTCGTTGCGGCGCAGGTTCAGCTCTTCCTGGAAATCCCGCTGACGCCGTTGCAGGTCACGCTCCTGCTCGACGAGCTGGCGCTGACGGGCGGTGCGCTGGGCTTCCGGCAAGGTGGGGCTTTCGCGCTCGAAGCGCTCGAAGGCCTGACGCAGTTGATCGGCCGAGCCGCGCAGATCGCGTTCACGTTTGGAAAACTCCTGCTCCAGCTTGGTGGAAACCGCCTTGGCGGTGTTGGAGTCGCGCAGGATGCGTTCGACGTTGACAGCGCCGATCTTGGTGTCCTGGGCGATGGCGCCCACCATGGTGAACGCCAGGGCTGCCGCGACGGCAAAGCGGCGCACGAACAGGTGGCTCGAGATCTTCATCAAAACGAGGTTCCGATCTGAAACTGGAATTTCTGGATTCTATCCCCCGGGAATTCCCGAATGGGGTTGGCAAAGGCGATGCGCAAAGGGCCGATCGGCGAGAGCCAACTCACGCCGATGCCGACCGAGGCACGCATGTCTTTGGCGTTGGGGCGCGTGTCGTTCTCGCCGAAGACGTTGCCGACGTCGAGAAAGCCAAACATGCGAAGCGAACGGTCGTTGCCGGCACCCGGAAACGGTGTGATGAACTCGGCATTGAGCGCGATCGAACGGTTGCCCCCGATGTTGATGACCGCGTTGTTGCTGGCATTGAGCACCGGGGATGTAGGCCCGAGGGTTCCGCCCTCGAAGCCGCGCACGGAGCCCAGGCCGCCACCGAAGAAGTTCTTGAACACCGGGTACGGCTTCCCGTTGAGCCCTTTGCCGTAGCCGAGTTCCGCGTTGAAGGCCAGCGTGTACTGGTGCGTCAGCGGCAGGTACTGCTGGAACTGCAGGTTCGTCTTGGCGTAGCGCGCATCTCCCGAAAGGCTGACCTCGCCGTTGGCGCGCATCAGCCGCCCACGCGTGGGGACAAGGGCGCTGTCGCGGCTGTCGCGGGTCCAGCCGATGGTCAGCGGCAGCGTGTTGCTGCTTTCGCCAAACGTGTTGCGGTAGTCCTCGTACACCTTGGGCAGGTTGGCGCCGGGTTCGATCGTGGTCTGCTCGACACCCACCCCGAAAAACACCGTGTCCAGTTCGGTGAACGGCACGCCGAAACGGATGCCAACGCCCTTGGTGATGAGGCGGTAGTCGCCCTCGAACTGGTTGTCGTACGGGCGCCGTGTGCGGTAGTAAGCGTCGAAACTGCGCGAAACACCGTCGGGCGTGAAGTACGGGTCGGTCGTGCTGAGCACGATCTGGCGGTTGAATTTGCTGGTGTTGATGTCCAGGCCCAGGTAGTTGCCCGAGCCGAACACGTTCTCCTGGCGGATGCCGGCGATGATCGACAGCTTCTCGTCCTGCGAATAGCCGGCACCCAGCGTGAGGTTGCCGGTGGGCTTCTCGGTGACGCGAACCACGAGGTCGACCTGATCGGGGGAGCCCGGCACGGGCTCGGTCTGCAGGTTGACTTCGGTGAAGAAGCCAAGCCGGTCCACCCGGTCGCGCGAGAGGCTGATGCGGTCGCTGTCGTACCACGACGATTCGAACTGGCGGAACTCGCGCCGGATCACTTCGTCGCGCGTGCGGTTGTTGCCCTCGATCTGGATACGGCGCACATACACCCGGCGTTGAGGCACCGCACGCAGCGTGAAGGCCACACGCTTGGTGCTGCGGTCGATGTTGGGTACCGCTTCCACCTGCGCGAAGGCGTAGCCGAAGGCGCCGAAGTACTCGGTGAACGCCTTGACCGTGTTGTTGACGTCCTCGACGTTGTAGGCCTCGCCCGGCACAAGCGTGACCAGGGTCTTGAACTCGCTCTCGCGGCCCAGGTAGTCGCCCTGCAGCGCCACCGACGACACCACGTAGCGGTCGCCTTCGGTGATGTTGATCGTGACCGACATGCTCTGCTTGTCGGGCGAGATCGCCACTTGCGTGGAGTCGACACGAAAATCGATGAAGCCGCGCGTCAGGTAGTACGAGCGCAGGGTCTCGATGTCGGCGTTGAGTTTCGCGCGCGAATAGCGATCGCTCTTGGTGTACCAGCTCAGCCAGCCGCCGGTGTCCAGCTCGAAGAGGTCGCGCAGCGTGGATTCGGAGAAGGCCTGATTGCCGACGATGCGGATTTCGGTGATCTTGGCGATTTCGCCCTCGGTCACGCTGAAGTTCAGGTTGACCCGGTTGCGCTCGCTGGGTGTGACGGTGGTCACCACCTCGGCCGCGTAGTAGCTGCGGTTGATGTACTGGCGCTTGAGTTCCTGTTCGGCGCGATCGGCCAGCGCCTTGTCGAAGGGGCGACCCTCGGTCAGCCCGATGTCGCGCAGCACATTGCGCAGCACGTCCTCGCTGAACTCCTGGATGCCCGAGAAGCTCACGCCGGCCACATTGGGTCGCTCCTCGACGATGACCACCAGCACGTCGCCGTTGATCTGGAGGCGCACGTCGCTGAACAGACCAAGACCGAACAGCGAGCGGATGGCCGCACTGCCCTTGTCGTCGTCGTAGCGGTCGCCGATGCGAAACGGCAGCGAGGCGAAAACCGTACCGGGTTCGACGCGCTGCAAACCCTCGACACGGATGTCGCGCAAGGTGAAGGGATCGACCGCCCATGCCGGCAGGGCGGCAAGCAGGGCCATCGCGAGCGCGGACACACCGAGGCCGCGAAGACCTTGTTTCTGTTTTTTCATGCGAAGGATTTGATCAGCCGGCGAGGCGGGCGATATCGTTGAACAGGGCGACGGACATCAGCGCCATGAGCACCACGACACCACCACGCTGCAGGCGCTCCAACCAGACCTCAGACACGCTGCGTCCGGTGAGTGCCTCCCAAAGATAATACATCAGGTGCCCCCCATCGAGGACGGGCAGCGGCAGCAGGTTGAGCACACCCAGGCTCACGCTGATGAGGGCCAGAAACAGCAGGTAGGACGTGATGCCCAGGCTGGCCGACTTGCCGGCGTAGTCCGCGATCGTGAGCGGGCCGCTGAGGTTGCTCAGGGATGCTTCGCCGATCAGCATGCGCCCCATCATCTTGAGGGTGAGCCACGACACCTCCCAGGTCTTCACCACACCGCGCCACATGCCATCGATCGGGCCGTGGCGAACCGTGGTCATGGCCGGCGCATCGCCCACATAGGCCTCCACGCGCGCAATCCACTGCCCATCGCGCTGCTCCGCGCGTGGGGTGACCTCGACCGAGAGGGAACGTCCCTCCCGCTCGATCTCCCAACGCTGGGTGACGGCCTGCCCCGCCGGCCCGACGGCGGCCCGGATGCGCTCGCGAAGCGCCTGGCCATCGCGCACGTCGAGACCGTCGATGCGCTGCACGAGGTCACCCTCGCGCAGGCCGGCAGCCTGCGCCGCACCGCCGTCGAGCACCTGCCCCACGCGCGGCGCCGTGTACGGCGAGGTGATGCCGATGCGGCGAAACAGGCTGGCGTCGGCTTCACGCACGTCCAGCGTCGACAGCGGGAGCAGGCGCGGCTGGGCCACACCGTCGGGCTGGGCGGCGACCCAGAGCACCAGATCGCGCCCGTCGAGTGCCGATTGCGTGAGGCGCCAGCGCAAGTCTTCGAAGGAGACCACGGGCTCGCCCTCGTCGCCTGGCCCGGCTTCTGCACCCGCCTGCGAAGTCCGCAGCACCCGGTCACCCGCGCGCAGCCCGGCGCGCTCGGCCAGCGACGAAGCCACCGGGGTCGACAGCACAGGCTGAGGCTCCTCCACGCCTGTCCAGTTCAGCCCGGCGTAGATCAGCACCGCCAGCAACAGGTTGGCCGCGGGCCCGGCCGCCACGATGGCGGCGCGCGAGCGCAGCGGCTGGGTGTTGAAAGCGAGGTGGCGCTCCGCGGCATCGACCGGCGCCTCGCGCTCATCGAGCATGCGCACATAGCCTCCCAGGGGCAACGCGCCCACCACGAACTCGGTCGGGCTGCCTGGTCGCTGCCAGCGCAGGATCGGCTTGCCAAAGCCCACGGAGAAACGCAACACCTTGACACCGCAGGCCACCGCCACGCGGTAGTGTCCGTATTCGTGGATGGCAATCAGCAGCCCGAGCGCGACGATGAAGGCAAAGACGGTGAGCATGCGCAGCCTGTTCCGTGAGAGCCCCGGCCTGAGGGATTTCAGCGCCGCAGGCGTTCGATCTGTTCGCGGGCGGTGGCTCGGGCCTGGGCGTCCAGGGCCAGCAGATCGTCCAGCGAACCCGGTTTGGACGGCCGCACCGCGTCCAAAGTTTCCTCGTTGACCGCGTGGATGCGGTCAAAGCGCAGGCCGCCTGCGAGAAAAGCGGCCACGGCCTCTTCGTTGGCAGCGTTGAGCACCGCGGTGGTGCCGGCGGGGGCCTTCAGCGCAGCCCAGGCCAGCGGCAGGCCGGGAAAGCGCCGCGCGTCCGCCGGCTCGAACGTCAGCGAGGTGAGCGAGGCGAAATCGAGCGGCGCCGCGCCGGAGGCGATGCGCTCAGGCCAGGCCAGGCCGTAGGCGATGGGCACGCGCATGTCGGGCGTGCCCAGTTGCGCCACCACCGAGCCGTCGCGGTACTGCACCATGGAATGGATGACGCTTTGCGGGTGGATCACCACCTCGATGCGTTCGGGCGCAAGGCCGAACAGGTACCGCGCCTCGATCACCTCGAGCGCCTTGTTCATCATGGTCGCAGAGTCCACCGAGATCTTGCGGCCCATCACCCAGTTGGGGTGCGCGCAGGCCTGATCGGGTGTGACATCCGCCAGCGTGGAGGGATCGCGCGTGCGAAAAGGCCCGCCGGAAGCGGTGAGCACGATCTTGTCAACGCGGCGCTCCCAGGTGGCGGGGTCCTCGGGCAGTGACTGGAAAACCGCCGAGTGCTCGCTGTCGATGGGCAGCATCGTGGCGCCGCCGGCGGCCACGGCGTCGATGAAGTATTCGCCACCCACCACCAGCGCCTCCTTGTTGGCCAGCAGCAGCTTCTTGCCCGCGCGCGCAGCGGCCAGACTCGGGGCCAGGCCGGCAGCGCCCACAATGGCCGCCATGACGGCGTCGACCTCGGCCGCCTCGCTCACGGCGCACAGCGCTTGCGAGCCTTCCAGCACCTCCACCGCCAAGCGCGCTTCGCGTACACGCTGGCGCAACGCGGCGGCGCTGTCGCGATCAACCATCACCGCGTAGCGCGGCATGTGGCGGCGGCACTGCTCGAACAGCACGTCGACCTGACGTGCCGCGGTGAGCGCGAACACGCGGTATTGGTCCGGGTGGCGCGCGATCACGTCCAGCGTGTTCTGGCCGATGGAGCCGGTGGCCCCCAGCACGGTGATGTTTTGTGGTGCGTTGGTCATGGTTCAGAGGGTGACCAGCATCATGGCCAGCGGCAGCACGGGCAGCAGCGCATCGACACGGTCGAGCATACCCCCGTGGCCGGGCAGCAGCTGGCTTGAATCCTTGACGCCGGCGGCCCGCTTCACCAGGGATTCGACCAGATCGCCGGCCACGCTCATGGCCACGAGGCCCAGCAGCGCCGGCACGGCATACCAGAGGCCCTGGTGCCACAGATAGGCGTAGAGGTGATCGGGCGCGCTCCAGCCCTGGCGCGTGGCCCAGATCCAGGCCAGCGCCAGCAGGAAGACACCCAGCAGGCCGCTGAAGGCGCCTTCCCAGCTCTTGCCCGGGCTCACCGACGGCGCCAGCTTGCGCCGTCCGAAGCGCTTGCCACCGAAATAGGCGGCGATGTCAGCCACCCAGACCAGCAACAGCACCGACAGCAGAAAACCCAGCCCGAGCAAACGCGCTTGAACGAGCGCAAGCCATGCGCAGGCGATGAGGAACAGCCCCAGCCACAGGCGCAGCATCTGTGGCCAGCGCGCATACGCATCCACACCGCGGTAGAGCAGCGCCGCGGCCATGATCATCCACAGCACGCCAACGACAAGCCAGAGCTCACGCCAGGAGCGCTCAACCCCGCCCGACAGCCAGAACGCCAGCAGGCCCACAGCCAGTGCCAGCCCGGCGGCCAGTGCACGCTGCGGGCCGCAACCATTGAGACGCGCCCATTCCCAGCCGGCAGCGGCAATCAGCACCAACGTGAACAGCGCAAACGGCTCGATGGAGGGCAGGATCAGCGTGGGCAGAAACACCGCGAGCAGCAGCACCGCGGTGATGATCCGCTGCTTAAGCATGCGGAGCATCGGCGCCGAGCGCCGATACGGTGGCTTGCGCGCGCTGCTCGCTGGTCTGCCCGAAGCGGCGCTCGCGGCGCGCGAACTCGTTCAACGCCTTGTCGAGTTCGGCGGCATCGAAGTCGGGCCACAGGCAATCGGTGAACACGAGCTCGCTGTAGGCGGCCTGCCACAGCAGGAAGTTGCTGATGCGCTGCTCGCCGCCCGTGCGGATCAGGAGATCCGGATCGGGTACATGGGCCAGCGCCATGGCGCCCGAGAGGCTTTCTTCGGTGATCGGTTCGCCGCGTTCGGCCAGGCGGCGCGCGGCTTGCGCCATGTCCCAGCGCCCACCGTAGTTGAAGCACACGTTGAGCACCAGGCGGTCCTGCGCGGCGGTGGCCTGCTCGGCGGCCGCGAGGCTTTGCGCGAGCTTGCTCGACAGCCGCGACCGGTCGCCCGGGAAGTGCAGACGCACGCCGTTGTCGAGCAGACGGGGCACCTCGCGCGACAAGGCCAGCGCCAGCAGGTCCATCAGACCGGAAACCTCTTCGACCGGACGGTTCCAGTTCTCGGAGGAGAACGCGAACACCGTGAGCACGCGGATGCCACGCTCGACGCAGGCCTGCACCACACCGCGCAGCGCGTCCACCCCCTGCTTGTGGCCCGCCACGCGGGGCAGCCAACGCTTTTGCGCCCAGCGGCCGTTGCCATCCATCACGATGGCAACGTGGTGCGGGAGCAAGGAGATGGGCGGGTTGTGCATGCGCGGGGCGCTGACGGGGCCGTGGCCCGCTCAGACGGCCATGATGTCTTGTTCCTTGGCGGCCACGAGTCGGTCCACCTCGGAGATCATGCGGTCGGTGAGTTTCTGGATGTCGTCCTGTGCGCGGCGTTCGTCGTCCTCGGACGCGATCTTGTCTTTCACCAGCTTCTTGACCGCCTCGTTGGCATCGCGACGCAGGTTGCGGATCGCGATCTTGGCCTGCTCACCCTCGCCCTTGACCACCTTGGTCAGTTCCTTGCGGCGCTCTTCCGTCATCGGCGGCATGGGCACGCGGATCAGGTCACCCTGGGAGGCGGGGTTGAGCCCGAGATCGGACTCGCGGATGGCCTTCTCGATCTTGGCACCCATGCCCTTTTCCCAGGGCGCCACGCCGATGGTGCGGGCATCGAGCAGCGACAGGTTGGCCACCTGCGACAGCGGCAGCATCGAGCCGTAGTACTCCACCTGCACCGTGTCGAGCAGCGCCGGGTTGGCGCGCCCGGTGCGCACCTTGGTCAGGCTGTTCTTGAACGCGTCGATCGACTGCTGCATCTTGTGTTCGGCGTTCTTGCGGATGTCGGCAATGGTCATGCGTGCTCCTGTGACGGCGGGCGATCAGACGTGAACCAGGGTGCCCTCATCGGCCCCCATGACCACGTTGCGCAACGCGCCGGACTTGAAGATGGAAAACACCCTGACGGGCAGCCTCTGGTCGCGGCAGAGCGCGAACGCGGTGGCGTCCATCACCTGCAGGTTCTTGACCATGGCCTCGTCGAAGGAAATCGTGCTGTAGCGCGTGGCGTCGGGATCCTTGTTCGGATCGGCGGTGTACACGCCATCGACCTTGGTGGCCTTGAGCACCACCTCGGCCCCGATCTCGGCGCCACGCAGCGCGGCGGCTGTGTCGGTGGTGAAGAAGGGGTTGCCGGTGCCGGCCGCAAAGACCACCACCTTGCCCTCCTCGAGGTACTGCAACGCCTTGGGGCGCACGTAGGGCTCGACCACCTGCTCGATGGCGATGGCGGACATCACGCGTGCCACCAGACCGGCCTTGTTCATGGTGTCGGCCAGTGCCAGCGAGTTCATCACCGTGGCCAGCATGCCCATGTAGTCGGCGGTGGCACGGTCCATGCCGACCGAGCCGCCCGCCACGCCGCGGAAGATGTTGCCGCCACCGATGACGATGGCCACCTGCACGCCGAGGCGGGTGACGTCGGCGATTTCATCGACGATGCGCACGATCGTCGCGCGGTTGATGCCGAAGGCATCGTCGCCCATCAGGGCTTCACCGGAGAGCTTGAGCAGGATCCGTTGGTAGGCGGGCATGGATAGGCTTTCTGGACGGTTCGCGGTGCGCGCTCAGCAGGCAAGTGTAGCGGGGCGCGGCCGGGTGTCTGACGTGACGGACCGGGCTGCAGGGCACCCATAAGACAACGGGCCTTGCGGCCCGTTGTCTGCAGATGCCGGGAGCGCTCAGCCCCCCTTGGCGGCAGCGACCTGCGCGGCCACCTCGGCGGCGAAGTCGTCGACCTTTTTCTCGATGCCCTCGCCCACCACGAACAGGGTGAAGGACTTCACCGTGGTGCTGGCGGCCTTGAGCATTTGCTCGACGGTCTGCTTGTCGTTCTTCACGAACGGCTGATTGAACAGCGAGACTTCCTTGAGGTACTTCTGCACCGCACCATCGATGCGCTTGGCCACGATCTCGGCGCTCTGCGCCGGCTTGCCGGCGGCCAGCAGTTCCTTGTTGGCTTCGTCGGCCTTGGCGGTGGCCACCGAGCGCTCGCGCTCGATGAACTCGGCAGGCACGTCGGCGCTGGTCAGCGACACGGGCTTCATGGCGGCCACGTGCATGGCGACATCCTTGGCGGCCACCTCGTCACCCTCGAACTCCACGATCACGCCGATGCGCGTGCCGTGCAGGTAGCTCGCCAGCTTGGCCGCGCCGCTGTAGCGCTTGAAGCGGCGGAACGACATGTTCTCGCCGATCTTGCCGATCAGGCCCTTGCGCACGTCTTCCAGCGTGGGGCCGAAGCCGTCCTGGCTGTAGGCGAGCGCGCCCAGGGCGGCGACGTCGGCCGGGTTGTGCTCGGCCACGAGCCGGGCTGCCGCATTGGCCAGCGCCAGGAAGCTGTCGTTCTTGGTGACGAAGTCGGTTTCGCAGTTGACTTCGATCAGGGCGCCGGTGGTGCCCTGGATCGACGCGGCCACGACGCCTTCGGCCGTGACGCGGCTGGCGGCCTTGCCGGCCTTGGTGCCGAGCTTGACGCGCAGCAGTTCCTCGGCCTTGGCCATGTCGCCGTCGGCTTCGGTCAGGGCCTTCTTGCACTCCATCATGGGTGCGTCGGTCTTGGCGCGCAGTTCGGCGACCATGCTTGCGGTGATTGCAGCCATCTCTGTACTCCTGTGATCGGGCGCGCTGTGCGGCGCCTTCGATGAATGGTGAAACCTGGGTGTGAAAAGGGGGCTACACGAGCCCCCGATTCCGCGCGCGGGTGGCGATCAGGCCTGGTCTTCCGGCACTTCGACGAATTCGTCGGCGCCTTCGGCGGCGGCCACCTTGGCCACGTCGGCCACGGCATTGGCGCGGCCTTCCAGCACGGCGTCAGCGATGCCGCGGGCGTACAGCGCCACGGCGCGGGCCGAGTCGTCGTTGCCGGGGATGACGTAGTCGATGCCCTCGGGCGAGTGGTTGGTGTCGACCACACCCACGAGCGGGATGCCCAGTTTCTGGGCTTCAAGCACGGCGATCTTGTGGAAGCCCACGTCGATCACGAAGATGGCATCGGGCAATGCGGTCATGTCCTGGATGCCGCCGATGTCCTTCTCGAGCTTCTCCATCTCGCGGCTGAACATGAGCTGCTCTTTCTTGCTCATGCTGTCCAGGCCGGCTTCCTTCTGGGCCTGCATGTCCTTCAGCCGCTTGATCGAGGTCTTGACGGTCTTGAAGTTGGTCAGCATGCCGCCGAGCCAGCGCTGGTCGACGAAGGGCATGCCGGCGCGGCGGGCTTCCTGGGCCACGATGTCGCGCGACTGGCGCTTGGTGCCCACGAAGAGCAGCGTGCCACGGTTGGACGCGAGTTGACGCACGAACTTCTGCGCATTCTGAAACAGGGGCAGCGTCTTCTCGAGGTTGACGATGTGGATCTTGTTGCGGTGCCCGAAGATGTACGGTGCCATCTTGGGGTTCCAGAAGCGGGTCTGGTGACCGAAATGGACACCGGCTTCCAGCATTTCGCGCATGGAAATGGACATGGGATTACTTTCCAGAGGTTAGGTCTAAAATCCAGCCCCGATTGCCTCCCCCGGTCAGCCGGAGAACACAACACCCGGACGGGCTGGTTTGCGATTTGCCTTGCGATCCAGCCTGAAACGCCCTCGGCGTGACAGGTGCAAAGCCTGTCGAGTATACATCGCCGGCAGCCCCCTCCCCACCAACAGCTTGCATACATGAAGATTGCCATCGTGGGCGCCGGCGTCAACGGCCTTGCCAGCGCGTACGAGTTGATGCTGTGCGGCCATGCCGTGACCGTGTTCGAGCGCCGGGCCACCGCCGCCGAGGCCGGCAGCTTTGCGCCTGCCGGCTTGCTGCACCCAGCCTGGGCACTGGCCTGGGCTGACCCCATGCCTCGGCTTCGGCTGCCCTGGTCCGCGCCGGGCCCGGGTGTGCGCTGGCGCAGCGGACTGCAATGGCCCGCATTCGCCTGGTGGGGCCAATGGCGATCGGCCAGGCGCCGCCGCACGGCAGACGCCCGCGCCGCGCTGATCGACCTGCTCACGCTCGGGCAGGAACGCCACGCCGCGCTGCAAGCCGAGCTGGAGCTCGACCACGACCGTTCGGATGGCTTTTTGGTGCTGGGGCCGGACCAACGCAGCTTCGACCGAGCTGCGGGCCTGGCGGTCACGCTGCGTGAACTCGGGCTGGGCGTGCGCCCCGTTTCGGCTGCTGAGGCCCGCGCGATCGAACCGGCACTGGATGCCGCAGCCCCGCTCGCAGGCGCCATTCACCTCACGGGGCCGGCGGTGGCCAATTGCCGCGAATGGACCCTGCTCATGCGCCAGGTGTTGCTGCGCAACGGTGGCCGCTTCCAGGCGCAGCAGGCAGTACGAGGGCTGCGGCCCCATGCCGACGGGGTCGAACTGACCACCGACCGCACCGCCGAATCATTCGATGCAGCGGTGCTGTGCACGGGCTCCGATGCCCCGGACCTGCTTCGATCGCTCGGGCTTCGCACGCCGTTCCAGCCCTGGTGGTCGCACTCGCTCAGCGCGCCGGTGCGCGAGCCCATGGATGCCCCCCAATCGGGCGTGATGGACCTCCAGACGGGCGTGACGATCACGCGGCTCGGGCAGCGCGTTCGCGCCAGCGGAGGCTGGGACCTGGGTGGCGAAGCCGGTGGGGCCGAGCGTCCCGCCATTGCACACCTGGCGCGCACGATGTCGCACTGGTTTCCCGCGGCGGCCCGGTTGGGCGGTGCGCAGTCGGCGCTCCAGACGTGGCGCGGCGCCGCGCTGGTGTCGGCCGACGGCCTGCCCTTGATCGGCGCAAGCCGCGTACCCGGGGTCTGGCTCAACCTCGCTCACGGCACGATGGGCTGGGCGCTGGCCTGCGGCGCTGCACGCCACCTCGCCGACACCATGGCTGGTGGAGCGGTCGATGGGCGACTGGATGCATTGAGCCCTTCACGCCTGGGTTTGTGACCGCTGGCGTGGTGAAATCCGCCGCATGAGACGGCTCGATCCCACGCGACTGGAGGCCCTGCACGACGTCGGCGCAACGCGCGCCATCGAGCAGGCGATGGCCGCCCCGCTGCCGCCCCACACCCTGATGGCGCACGCCGGAGAGTCCGTCGCGCGCCTGGCAAGGGCACTCCACCCGCACGCGCGATGCATCTGGGTGGCTTGCGGTCCCGGCAACAACGGCGGCGACGGCCTGGTGGCGGCTGTTCATCTGCGCGAATGGATGCTCGCCCGCGGCGGCACGCTGGTGGTTACGCTGGATGCCGAACCCTCACGCATGCCCGCCGATGCGGCCTGGGCGCTGGCGCTCGCTCAAGCGGCCGGCGTGCCAGTGGCGCCCGAGCCACCGCCCGATGCGGACCTGGTGGTCGACGCGCTGCTCGGCCTGGGTGCACGCGCCGACCCCGATGGCCCGCT
The DNA here is from genome assembly GCF_023715105.1 of Hydrogenophaga intermedia. Classification (GTDB taxonomy): domain Bacteria; phylum Pseudomonadota; class Gammaproteobacteria; order Burkholderiales; family Burkholderiaceae_C; genus Hydrogenophaga; species Hydrogenophaga intermedia_A. Next base: position 112,340 of record NZ_JAMBNO010000010.1, read on the forward strand.
GACGCCACGGCTGCGGGCGGTGTTGAACCACCCCGCCCCGGTGCTCGCCGTCGACTTGCCCAGTGGCCTCGACGCCGACAGTGGCCAGCATGCACTGGCCGATGCTCGCTCCGCGGCGCCCCGCGGGCCGCGCCACACCCTGAGTCTGCTCACGCTCAAGCCGGGCTTGTTCACGGCCCACGGACGCGACATGGCCGGCGAGGTGTGGTTCGATGACCTGCGGGCAGGTGACACGTCGGCCAGTGCCACCGCAACCTGGGGCGGCTTCGGGGCGCAACCTGACGTGAAACGGCTCGACCCGCACGCCGGCCACAAGGGGTGCTACGGCGACGTGGGCGTCCTCGGCGGACAGCTACCCGGCACGCAGGGCATTGCCATGGCTGGCGCCGCGGTGCTGGCTGCCCGCGCTGCGCTGCACGCCGGTGCGGGGCGCGTGTTTGTGGCCCTGGTGGGCGACGACCCGGTTCCCCCCCTGGATCCGATGCAACCCGAGCTGATGTTTCGCTCGCCCGCGCGGCTGCAACAAGCCCTGTCGGATCAGCCGCTCACCGTGGTGGCGGGCTGCGGCGGTGGCGATGCGGTGCGAACCTGGTTGCCGCGCTGCCTGGACCACGCACAACGCCTGGTGCTCGATGCGGATGCGCTCAACGCCGTGGCGCAGGACACCGGGCTGCAATCCCTGCTCGACGCCCGCGCCGCGCGCGGGTCCATCACGGTGCTCACGCCACACCCGCTGGAGGCGGCCCGTCTGCTGGGTTCCAGCACCGCCGACGTGATGGCCGACCGCCTGGGCCAGGCGCAAGCGCTGGCGCAGCGCCATCGCGCCATCGTGGTGCTCAAGGGTTCGGGCACCGTGGTGGCAGCCCCGGGCCGGCTGCCCTGGATCAACGCCAGCGGCAATGCGCGACTGGCCTCGGCCGGCACCGGTGACGTGCTGGCGGGCCTGATCGGCGCGGCATTGGCCCGCGGCGAGCGTGACCCCTGGACCGCCACGTGCGCTGCCGTTGCCCATCATGGCTGCCTGGCGGACGCCTGGCCTGCCAACCAGGCACTCACCGCAGACGCGCTGGCGCGTGCGGCACGGCCGTTCTGAACGGCCGGCTGGCCCGGCTTGCGACCGGCCTCAGCCCAGCAGCATCAGGCCGATCTGCAGCAGCACGATCACGATCAGGACCGACAGGTCGATCCCACCCACCAGCGGCACCACGCGGCGCACCGGCGCCACGATCGGTCCGCACAAGCGGTCCACCAGCCCCATGGCCGGCGCCCGCGGGTTCACCCATGACAGCACCGCGTAGACGATCAACAGCAGCATCAGGCCCTGCAGCAGCGTGCGCAGCAGAAAGCGCAAGGCCAACGGCACCCAAGCCGCTCCCGACCACTCGCCGCCAGTGGCAATCAGCAACCACACCGCGGCGTGCAGGGCCGCCAGCAACACCGCGGCCACCAGGCTGGCGCCGTCGATTCGCCCCTTGCCGATGGCGGCGGGCAGCACGCGACGCAAGGGCTGCACCAGCCAGTCCGTCACCGCCATCGCGAAGTAACCCGGCTGCGGCTGCATGGGCACGCGCAAGTGGTTCATCCAGGCACGCAGCAGCGCCGCGCCGACGAGGATGAAGAACAGGATATCGAGCAGGAAGAGCAGGATGCGCATGGCCGCGGAGTTTAGGCCGAGAGCAGCAGCGGCGCACTCGGGGCGCGCGGGTCGAGCTCCAGACCGGCATCGAAGCGGCGCATGGCCTCGGTGCGCGAGGCGCGCAGGAAGTCCAGCATGATGGGCGAGCTGTCCGCCAGGGCCTGTCGGCCGTGGTGGAACTCCGGGTGCCATTGCACGCCACGCGCGTAGGCCTCGCCCGGGCAGCGAAAGGCTTCCACAAGGCCGTCGAGCGTGGACACGGCCTCCACCTCGATACCCTTGCCGAGTTCGGCCACCGCCTGGTGGTGGATGCTGGTCACGCGCAGCTGCGTGGCCTTGGGATAGAGCTCGGCCAGCGGCGTGCCCTGGATGAAGGTCACATCGTGCTCGAACTGGTCGTAGAGCTCGACGTCGATGTGCTCGTGCGCGTTCGGACACTGCGTGGCAATGTCCTGGTACAGCGAACCGCCGAAGGCCACGTTGAGGAGCTGAGCGCCGCGGCACACGCCCAGCACCGGCTTCTTCTGTGCCAGAAAACTGCGCAGCAGCGCCAGCTCGTAGCGATCACGCACGACGTCACCGCGCCATTCGTCTTTCAGCGGCTTCTGGCCGTAGGTCTCCGGCGCCACATCGGCCCCGCCCTGCAGCACCAGGGCGTCGAGCTCCTGCACCACGTGTTCCACCTTCAGGTGGCGGGCAGCATGGCGGCTGTCGTGTGTCACCGCGGGCACCATGAAGGCCACCGCGCCGTGCGCCATGATCCAGTGCGCCAGCGACGACTCGATGTACTGCAGGTTCTTGTTGCGAAAGCCCAGTTCGGGTGGCACGTGATGCATCAGGCGTGCGGACACGCCAATGCGCAGCGGCCGCTCACGGGCCACCGGTTTGGCGCGGGGCTTGGCGGGCGCTTTGGTGGCCGTCATCCGCGACGGCCTCCCCGCTTGTTGGGCTTGGGACCTGCAGCGCGCGGCTTGCCCGAGCCTTTCTTGCCCGCCGCCTTGCGCACCGCCGATTTCAGATCGGGGATGCTGGCGGCCACGCCGCTGGTGGCGTGTGTGGGCCGCTTGCCCTTGCGCGCCGCAGGTGCCTCGTCGCGAGTGGTGGTACCGGTCTTGTCGCGCATGGCGCGCAGCACCACGTCATCGTTGCCGGTGACGAGCCGGAAATCGATGCGCCTGCCGTCGAGATCGACCCGGCTCACCTGCACCTGTACCCGCGAACCCAGGGCGTAGCGGATCCCGGTGCGCTCCCCACGCAACTCCTGACGCGCTTCGTCGAAGCGGAAGTACTCGCCGCCGAGCTCGGTGATGTGCACCAGGCCTTCGACGTACATCGCATCCAGCGTGACGAAGATGCCGAAACTCGTGACCGCCGTGACGATGCCGCTGAACTCCTCGCCCAGGTGTTCGCGCATGTACTTGCACTTGAGCCAGGCCTCGACATCGCGGCTGGCCTCGTCGGCACGGCGTTCGTTGGCGCTGCAGTGCAGCCCTGCCGCCTGCCAGGCCAGGGTGTCCGCCGTGGGCTTGCGCACCGGCTGGGTCGGCGCCTTCACGCGTGAAGCGAGCCGCTTGCTCAGCTTGGCATGGGCCTCGCCCGGCGTGGGTAGCGTCGGCAACTGGTACTTCTGCTTGTGCAGGATGGCCTTGATCACGCGGTGCACCAGCAGATCCGGGTAGCGACGGATCGGGCTGGTGAAGTGCGTGTAAGCCTCGAAAGCGAGACCGAAGTGCCCGCTGTTGATCGGCGTGTAGATGGCCTGCTGCATCGAGCGCAGCAGCATGGTGTGGATCTGCTGCGAATCGGGCCGGTCTTTCGTGGCATCGGCGATCTGCTGGAACTCCGACGGCTTGGGGTCGTCGCTGATCGACAGGCCGACCCCCACCGCCTTGAGGTAGTTGCGCAGCAACTCCTGCTTCTCGGGCGTCGGGCCTTCGTGCACACGAAACAGGCCCGGGTGCTTGCTCATTGCAATGAATTCAGCCGAGCACACGTTGGCGGCCAGCATGGCCTCCTCAATCAGCTTGTGCGCATCGTTGCGCGTGCGCGGAACGATCTTCTCGATGCGACCGGATTCGTCGCAGACGATCTGCGTCTCCACGGTCTCGAAATCGACCGCACCGCGCTGGTTGCGCGCGGCCAGCAGCGCGCGGTACACGTCATGCAGATTGAGCAGGTACGGCACCAGTGCCTTGCGGTTCTGCGCCTCGGGCCCGCGGGTGTTCTGCAGGATGGCCGCCACCTCGTTGTAGGTGAATCGCGCGTGGCTGAACATCACGCCGGGGTAGAACTGATAGGCGTGGATCTCGCCCTTGGCGGTGATGAGCATGTCGCAGACCATGCACAGCCGCTCCACACCCGGGTTGAGGGAGCACAGACCATTGGAGAGTTTCTCCGGCAGCATGGGGATCACGCGGCGCGGGAAGTACACCGACGTTGCGCGGTCGTAAGCGTCCACGTCGATGGCGGTGCCGGTCTGCACGTAGTGGCTCACGTCGGCGATCGCCACCAGCAACCGCCAGCCTTTGGCCTTGCCCACGCGGGCAGGTTCGCAATACACGGCGTCGTCGAAATCGCGCGCATCCTCCCCGTCGATGGTGACCAGGGGAACATCGCGCAGATCGACACGGTGCCGCAGATCGCTCGCACGCACGTGATCGGGCAGCGCACGCGCCTGGGCCAGGGCAGCCTCGGAGAACTCGTGCGGCACGCCGTACTTGCGCACCGCGATCTCGATTTCCATGCCGGGGTCGTCGATCTCACCCAGCACTTCCTTCACCCGACCCACGGGTTGCCCGTAGAGCGCGGGCGGCTCGGTCAATTCGACCACCACCACCTGACCCGGCTTGGCCGAGCCGGTGGCCCCTTTGGGGATCAGCACATCCTGGCCGTAGCGCTTGTCTTCGGGCGCGACGAGCCACACACCGCTTTCCTGCAGCAGGCGCCCGATGATGGGCGCGTCCGAGCGCTCGATGATTTCGGTGACACGGCCTTCGGGGCGGCCCTTGCGGTCCAGGCGCACGATGCGCGCTTTCACCCGGTCCTTGTGCAGCACCGCGCGCATTTCGTTGGACGGGAGGTAGATGTCGGGCTGTCCGTCGTCGCGGACCACGAATCCATGGCCATCGCGATGGCCCGAGACCACACCTTCGAATTCGGCCAACAGGCTGTTTTTATCGTTCACTGTTTCTCTGCTATACTGCTGGTTTCCTGAGATGCCCAGGTGGCGGAATTGGTAGACGCACTAGTTTCAGGTACTAGCGCCGAGAGGCGTGGAGGTTCGAGTCCTCTCTTGGGCACCAATCATATAAGGGCTTGCACGCTGAACAGCTGCAAGCCCTTTTCATTTGCGCGCGTGGCAAGCGCACGCTCGAACTGACGACGCTCAGACCGGCACCGCCACGAGGTCGTGGCCATCGGTGTCGACGATGCGGGCGCGCGTGAACTCCCCCACCTTGAGCGTCTTGCTGATTTTCTCGGGCGGCAACAAGCGCACCACACCATCGATCTCTGGCGCATCGGCATAGCTGCGGCCCACACCGCCTTTCTTGCCCATGCCCGGGGCGCTGTCCACGAGCACCTGCATGTTGGCACCGATGCGTGAGCGCAGCTTTTCTGCCGAGACCTGTTCGGCCACCGCCATGAAGCGGGCCCGGCGCTCCTCGCGCAGCGCATCGGGCACGGGATCGGCCAACGCATTGGCCGCCGCACCGTCCACCGGCGAATAGGCAAAGCAACCTGCACGGTCGATACGCGCCTCGCGCACGAAATCGATCAGGTGCTCGAACTCGGCCTCGGTCTCGCCAGGGAAACCGGCGATGAAGGTGCTGCGCACAACGATCTGCGGGCAGATCTCGCGCCAGCGCGCAATGCGCTCGAGGTTGCGCTCGCCACTGGCCGGGCGTTTCATGCGCTTGAGCACGTCCGGGTGGCTGTGTTGCAGCGGCACATCCAGGTACGGCAGCACCAGGCCCTCGGCCATGAGCGGCACGATCTCATCCACATGTGGGTAGGGATAGACGTAATGCAAGCGTACCCAGGCACCGAAAGGCTGCGCCAGCTCGCCCAGGCTGCGCACGAGGTCGAACAAGCGCGTCTTGACGGGCTTGCCGTCCCAGAAGCCGGTGCGGTACTTCACGTCCACGCCGTAGGCCGAGGTGTCCTGGCTCACGACCAGCAACTCCTTCACACCAGCCTCGAAAAGCTTGCGGGCTTCGGTCAGCACGTCACCGATCGGGCGGCTCACCAGATCGCCGCGCATGGAGGGGATGATGCAGAAGGTGCAGCGATGGTTGCAGCCTTCGCTGATCTTGAGGTACGCGTAGTGCCGCGGGGTGAGCTTGATGCCCTGCGGCGGCACCAGATCCACGAAGGGATCGTGGGGTTTGGGCAGGTGCTGGTGCACCGCTTCCATGACCTCGTGCGTGGCGTGCGGGCCGGTGACGGCCAGCACGCTGGGGTGCATTTCGCGCACCAGGTTGCCACCGCCCTCGCCTTCTCGCGCACCCAGGCAACCTGTGACGATGACCTTGCCGTTCTCGGCCAGCGCCTCGCCAATCGCATCGAGGCTCTCCTTGACGGCGTCATCGATGAAGCCACAGGTGTTGACGATCACCAGATCGGCGCCCGCAAACGACTTGGATGTCTCGTAGCCCTCGGCGCTGAGTTGCGTGAGGATGAGTTCGGAATCCGTCAGGGCCTTGGGGCAGCCCAGGCTGACGAAGCCCACCCTCGGCGCGGCAGCGCTCGGGGTGGCGGGATGGACGGTGGTGTCTGACATGTGGGCCCGATTGTCTCAGACCCGGCCCGACGGGGCGAAAGCGTCAGCGCTTGAGGCCGAGCGCCGCCAGCATCTGCTCGCTGTTCTTCTGCATCTGCTCCTGCATCTGCGTGAACGCGGTGCGGGACTGCTCCAGGTACGTGCCCATCATTCCCTGCATCATGGGCGACTGCATGTTCATGAACTGCTGCCAGGCCTCCGGGTTGATGGCACCGCCGCTTTGTTCGGCCATCTTGTGCTGCAGGTCCATGAAGATCTGGATGTTCTTCTCCAGGTAGGCACCCATGAAGCCCTGCATCGAGTGCCCGTAGAAGCGGATGATGTTGGCCAGCACCTGCTCGGTGAAGATGGGCGCTCCGGCAGACTCTTCCTCGAGGATGATCTGCAGCAGGATGCTGCGGGTGAGGTCCTCGTTGGTCTTGGCATCGCGCACCACGAAGGGCTCGCTGTCCATCACGAGCGCCTTCACCTCGGCCAGCGTGATGTACGAGGACGTGTCGGTGTCGTAGAGCCTGCGGTTGGGGTACTTCTTGATCACGCGCACGCCGCGCGCTCCCCCCGGTTCGGTCTTGGTTTTGGTGGCCATCCGCGCATTCTAGGAACGCACCGCGAACCCGCCGGGCATGGTTTTCCCTGTGCGGTGCAACAAACAAAAACCCCCGCAGGCCGGGGCTAGCCGTTCCATAAAGGAGTTGCTAAGCGAACAGACTAGGCGGAAATCTTCAGCTGATTCAAGCACTTAGCGCCGGACTTGTCCGGCGCTTTTTCTTGGTCAGCAGTGGGCTCTCTAAGTCGTTGTCCTGCAATGAAAAACGACCACCGAAGTGGTCGTTATCAACCCCTTAACCGAACGGCTAGCAGGCCGGGGACCTGCGGGGGTTTGCATCTGGTAGGCGCGATTGGACTCGAACCAACGACCCCCACCATGTCAAGGTGGTGCTCTAACCAGCTGAGCTACGCGCCTTCGATCGATTCGAAGCCTCGCAGTATAGCAGCAGTCAAGGCCCTCACTTGCGGCGCACCGTTCGCACGCCGTTGACGTCGCCCACCACCGACATGGCGCGCGCCACCTGGCGCGCGTCGGCCACTTCGATGGTGAATGTCATCCAGGCCACCCCCTTGACCGACTGGGTCTGCACACCGATCACGTTCATCTTCTCTCGCGCAAACACATCCGAAATGTCGCGCAGCAACCCCTGTCGATCGAGGGCTTCGATCGCCACGTCCACCGGGTACAGGGCGGACTTGCCGTCGCGGGCGTCGCCGGCCCGGCCGCTCCAATCGACCTCGATGACGCGATCCGGGCTCTTGCGCCTGAGGTGGGCGAAGTCGGTGCAGTCGGCCCGGTGGATGCTCACGCCCTTGCCGCGCGTGACGAAACCGCAGATCTCGTCAGGCGGCGCCGGCTTGCAGCACTTGGCCAACTGCGTCATGAGCGAGCCGACCCCCACCACCAGCACGTCACCCGAGCGCCCCTCGGCGCCACGGCGTGGCTTGCGCACCCAACTGGTCGGCTCGGGGGCCGCTTCGGGCTCGGGCGGTCGAAGGTGGGTCTCGATCGCACGCAACGACAGTTCGTCCTTGCCGACCAGTTCAAACAACTCGTCGGCGCTGCCCAGGTCCATCTCGAGCGCCAGGTCCTCGAACTTCAACGCGGTGCGGCCTTCGCGCTGCAGCAGTTTTTCCACCGCTTCGCGTCCACGCGCAATCGTTTCTGCAAGCGCCTGCGCGTTGAACCACGCCCGCACCTTGCTCTTGGCACGGTGACCCACCAGGTAGCCCAGGTCGGCGTTGAGCCAGTCACGCGAGGGGCCGCCTTCCTTGGCCGCCGTGATCTCCACGGTCTGCCCGTTCTGCAGCGGCGTGTTCAACGGCACCATGGCGCCATCGACCTTGGCGCCGCGGCAGCGGTGGCCCAGGTCGGTGTGCACGGTGTAGGCGAAATCCACCGGTGTGGCGCCTTGCGGCAATTCCACGATGGCTGCGTTGGGCGTGAGCACGTAGATGCGGTCGTCGAACAGCCCCTGCGCCATGCCGCTCAGGTCGCGCTCCCATGCCAGCAGCTGACGCAGCACCGCGATCTTGGCGTCGTACTCCGAGTTGGCCGACACGCCGGCGTAGCCCTTGGCCCCTGCCTCCTTGTACGCCCAGTGCGCGGCGACGCCGTGCTCGGCGTGGTCGTGCATGGCCTGGGTGCGGATCTGGATTTCGAACGCCCTCCCCTGCGCATCGCGCACCACGGTGTGCAGGGATTGATAGCCGTTCGGCTTGGGCTTGGCGATGTAGTCGTCGAACTCCTCGGGCACGGGCGTGAACTGCGCGTGCACGTGCGCCAGCACGGCGTAACAGTCCGCGGTCTCGGGCACCACCACCCGCAGCGCGCGGATGTCAAACACCTGCTCGAAATCGAGCGACTTGCCGCGCATCTTCCTGACGATGCTGTAGATGTGCTTGGGCCGCCCCTGCACCACAGCCTCGATGCCTTGCGCACGCAGCGCGCTTTGCAACTGCTCGCGCACCTGCTCCACGTGCGCCTCGCGCTCGGCACGCTTCTCGTCGAGCAGACGCGCCACTTCCTTGTAGGTCTGCGGCTCCAGGAAGCGAAACGCCAGGTCCTCCATCTCCCACTTGATCTGCCAGATGCCGAGCCGGTTGGCCAGCGGCGCGAACACGTGCAGCGATTCGCTGGCCAGCGCTTCGCCAGGCTCGCCCTTGCAGGCCGCGAAGTAGCGCAAGGTCTGCAGGCGCGAGGCCAGGCGCAGCATCACGACCCGCAGGTCGCGCGAAAAAGCCAGCAACATCTTGCGCACGTTCTCGGTCTGGCTCGCCGCCAGCTCCGACACCGGCGCCTTGGACAGCCCGGGCGCGGGTTGCCCTGCGTCCTGCGCGGCCTGGCGTTCCTCGAGCTTTTTCGCCTGCGCTTGTGCCGCCTTGGTGCGCGTCTGGCGCTGCAACTGCACCAGCTTGGTGGTCTCCAGTGCCAGCGCAGCATGCTGCTCACCGAAGGCTTTGGCGATGACCTCCTGCGGTCGGTTCAGGTGCTGGCAGGCGTACACCAGATACGTCACGGCCTGCATCGCTTCCGAGCCGCCGATGTCGGCAAGGATGCGGGCCACCGCATCGGCATGCGCAAGCGTGTTCTCCCCGGTGTCGAGTTGCTCGCTGGCCAGCAGCGGCTCGGCGAAGGCGCGCGCACGCGCCAGCGCGTTGGCCTGGTGCGGCAGGCCCGCCGCCGTGGCCGCCACGATGGCCGAGGTCGGCGCATCGGCGAGTTCGCCAGCAGACAGGGCGCGCTTCATGGCGACCACAGGAAATCGCGCACCGCGGCCACCTGGTCAGAGGCCATCAGCGTGGGCGCGTGGCCCACGCCAGCGAAGGTGATGCAGCGCGGGCGCGGGCCGCGCTGGCCCATGGCCTGTGCGGTCGTTGCGCTCAGCAGGTCGGACTGCTCGCCGCGCAACAGCAGCGTGGGGCAGGCGATCGCGTCGTACAGATCCCAGAGCGCTGCCTCGCCTTCGCGCACCGCCTGCTGCATGGCTTGCTGGTCCAGCTTGTCGAGCATGGCTTTCACGGGCACCGCGATCGACGGGTCGTAGTGCAGCCGATAGCGGCCGTCGCGCACCCGCAGCATGGGCAGGTTCAATGCGCGCCATTGAACCGGCGTGTGTGGGCCGAAGCCCTGCGAGATGCTGGCCAGGTAGTCGATGGCCGCTTGCTCGGTGTCGAACGCCGGGTCCTTGCCAAGGTAGTTGCCGATGCGCAGCAGCGCTTCCCACTGCACCACCGGGCCGACGTCGTTGAGCACCAGCCGCGCGGGGGCCAGCGTGGGTTGTGCCGCCACACCCATGCCGATCAACCCCCCCATGCTGGTGCCAACCCAGTCGATGCGAACCGCAGGGTCATCCTGGCGCAGGCGGGCGAGCAGCACGGCCAGATCGCCCACATAGGTGGGCACCTGATAGTGCATGGGATCGGCCAGCCAGTCGCTGTGGCCACGCCCGGCAACATCCACCGCGATCACACGGCAGCGCGGTTGCAGCGCGCGGGCCAGGGTGTCGAAATCGCGCCCCTGGCGCGACAAGCCGTGCACGCACAAGACCACGTGGTGGCTGGTGGGATCGGCACTGGGCCAGTCCCAGAACGCCATGCGCCGCGCCGTCCCGTCACGCGCGGCCGCTCCACTCACGGTGATGTGCTGGAGGACGGGTTCGTTCATGGCGTATCGGGGCTGGTCCGGTCCACCATAATCGGAAGGACCTTGTTCAAACAATCGTAATGGAACTGGAGAGACCCATGCTTGCCGGAAAAACCGCCCTCGTCACAGGATCCACCAGCGGCATCGGCCTTGGCATTGCCAAAGCCCTGGCGCGCCAGGGAGCCAACGTGGTGCTCAATGGCTTCGGCGATGCCGAAGGCCCGAAGGCGCAGGTTGCTGCACTGGGCGTGAAGGTGGGCTACCACGGCGCGGACATGAGCAAGCCGGCGGAGATCGAGGCCATGATGGCCTACGCCCAGCAGAGCTTCGGCCGCGTGGACATTCTGGTGAACAACGCCGGCATCCAGCACGTGGCGAAGGTCGAGGACTTTCCGGTGGAACGCTGGGATGCGGTGATCGCCATCAACCTCACGAGCGCGTTTCACACCAGCCGCCTGGCGCTGCCGGCCATGCGCGCGGCCAACTGGGGGCGCATCATCAATGTGGCATCGGTGCATGGTCTGGTGGGGTCGGCGGAGAAGTCGGCCTACGTGGCCGCCAAGCACGGCATCGTGGGTCTCACCAAGGTGACGGCGCTGGAGACCGCCACCACCGGCGTGACCTGCAACGCCATCTGCCCCGGTTGGGTGCTTACGCCGCTGGTGCAGAAACAGGTGGACGCCAAGGCCGCAGCACTGGGCCTGAGCAACGAGGAAGCCATCAAGCGCCTGTTGGGCGAGAAGGAACCGTCGATGCAGTTCACCACCGCCGAGGAACTGGGCGAACTGGCCGTGTTCTTCTGCTCGGCCGCCGGCAACAACGTGCGCGGCGTGGCCTGGAACATGGACGGCGGCTGGGCCGCCCAGTGATGCCGCCGCGCTGACGGCGAAGCCTCAACGCAACTGGATGGCGCCGGAGACCGTGACGCTCACCGTCGCGGTGCCGGCAGCGGTGGGAATGGCCATGTCGCTGGCTGCGGCCTTGGCCTCCATCGCCACCATGCGCGGCACTGGTCGCTCGGGCATGTCGGCCGAGCTGACCGACACCTCGCGCAACGTGTAGCCGGCGAACCCGAAACCCTTGGCCACCTCGGTGGCGCGGGCGCGGAAGCGCTCGATGGCTTGGGTCTGCACCTGCGATTCCAGCGCGAGGCGGGCCTCACGCGAGAGCGAGAAACCCATGCTTGAGACCGTCATGGACTGGATGCGCCCGGAGACCTCGCCGATGCGGGCGATATCGCGTCCCTCGATCACAACCTCGGCCTGGCCCTGCCAGCCGCTGATGCGGCCATTGCTGCCATAGCGCGGGAACAGACGCAGGTTGCCGGTGCGCACCTCGAGCTGCTGCGGCCGCGCCTGGCCCTGGGCGGCGGCCAGTGCCGAATCCACCGCCTGCTTGAGCTGGTTCTGCACCGTCACCGGATCGGCACCCTCCTTGGTGGTGCCCAGCACCACGGTCAGCCAGTCCTGCGGCACCTCCATGTGGCCGCTGGCGGACAGGCTCACGATGTTGGCGGGCACCTCGGCGGCCTGGGCCCAGACGGGCGCGGTCGCAGCACACAACAAGGCGGTGGTCGCGAGCGCACGGCGCCACGCGACCGGCACACGGCGGGTCGGCAGTGAAAGGGTCATGGGAAATATTGGGGGGTTCAGTGTTGTTTGCGGCTGGACTCGAAAGGGGGCTGTTCGCGCAACTGCTCGCGAAGGCGCTGACGCTCCTCCACGGACAGGCGAAACGGTTTGGCCCCGTCGTCCATGTCGTCAAACGGCTGGCGCAAGGCATCGCGCAAACGCGTGGGTGCGCGCGCATCGCCGCCGTCGACCGAAATGGGCATCACCGCCGCTGCATCGTGCGCCGGCACGCGAAACTCGTCGCGCGCACGTTCGGCGTTTGCGAGCGCAAGGCTGGCGCTCAGCATGGCAAGGGATCCCATCCAGATGGACTTCATGGTGCGGTCGAGTATGGCCAGACGGATCATTGTGCGAGTGACCTGCAGGTCAAGTCACTGACAGTGCAGGCAATATCTGTAACCACCTGTCAAGAAAACAAAAAACGAGCATTGACAAGCACTTGCCGCTGCCAGAATCGCGTTTGTTACATTTCACGGAAGTTGCACCCATGCCACAGAACCACTCGCGTCCGAACAAGGTGCTGGTCGTCGATGACGACGTACGCATCCGCGACCTGTTGCGCCGCTACCTCATGCAGGAAGGCTTCGAGGTCATGCTGGCCGAAGACGGCAAGGCCCTCAACCGCGTGCTGCAGCGAGAGGCCGTGGACCTCATCGTGCTCGACCTCATGATGCCGGGCGAGGACGGTCTGTCGATCTGCCGGCGCCTGCGCGCCAACGGTGATCGCACCCCCATCATCATGCTGACGGCCAAGAGCGAGGATGTGGACCGCATTGTCGGCCTCGAGGTGGGCGCCGACGACTATCTGGGCAAGCCCTTCAATCCGCGCGAGCTGTTGGCACGCATTCATGCGGTGCTGCGGCGCCGCCCGCCCGCCGAGGTGCCTGGCGCACCCTCGCAGGATGCCGAGGTCGTGAAGTTCGGACCCTACGAATTCGATCTCAGCCTTCGAACCCTTCGCAAGGATGGCCAGGACCTGCCGCTGACCACCGGCGAGTTCGCGATGCTCAAGGCGCTGGTGCGCCACCCGCGCCAGCCGCTGTCGCGCGAGAAACTGGCCCAGTTGGCACGCGGGCGGGAGTTCGAGCCCTTCGATCGCAGCCTGGATGTTCAGGTCTCGCGCCTGCGCAAGCTGATCGAGGAGGATGCCTCCTCGCCGCGCTACCTGCAGACGGTGTGGGGCGTGGGCTACGTTTTCGTGCCGGATGGCAACTCCTGAAGGCCTTGCATGGCAATGGACAGCGAATCGCGCGTCCCGTTCGAGACCGAACCCACCTCGCTGGAGACCGCGCCGGCGCCGCTGGAGGTGCGGCCCACGCGCGGCGTGAGCCTGTTCTGGCGCACCTTCTTCTTCCTCACGCTGCTGCTCACCGGTTGCATCGTGGCCTGGCTGCAGACCTTTCGCGCACTGGAGTACGAACCCCGGGCGCTGCAGAGTGCGCAGCAGCTGGCCTCCCTGGTCAACCTCAGCCGTGCCGCCCTGGTGCATTCGGACGCGATCGCACGCGTCTCACTGGTCAAGACGCTGGCCGCGGAAGAAGGCCTGCGCATTGCCCCGCGTGAGCCCAACGACACCTTCAAGGTCTACGACGTCGACGCCCTGAGTCGCAACGTGGCCAGCCAGTTGCAGATGCGGCTGGGCGCCGACACGGTGGTTGCGCGCGAGGTCAACGGACAGACAGGTCTGTGGATCGGCTTCACCATCGATGGCGACCAGTACTGGCTGCTGACCGACCCCTCACGCATCGGCCCGGTGGCCGGCACCACCTGGCTCATCTGGCTTGGCACGGCCGCCCTGCTCTCGCTCACGGGTGCCGCGCTGATCGCGCGCCTCATCAACCGCCCGCTCAAGAAACTCTCGTTCGCGGCCAGCCGTGTGCGCGAGGGCGACTTCAACGCCAGCCAGCTCAACGAGACCGTGGCCACCAGCGAAATCCGCGAAGTCAACATCGGCTTCAACCGCATGGCGCAGCGGCTGTCCAAGATCGAGCAGGATCGCGCGCTCATGCTCGCCGGCATTTCGCACGACCTGCGAACACCATTGGCCCGGCTGCGGCTGGAGACCGAGATGAGCGTGGCCGATCCGCAGGCGCGCGAGCACATGTCGGCCGATATCGAGCAGGTCAACGCCATCATCGACAAGTTCCTCGACTACGCGCGCCCGGACAACCTGCAGGCCACCGAGGTCAGCCTCAATGAGGTGATCGATGCCGCCGTGTTCTCGCTCGGCGATGACCCCAACACCATCATCAAGACGCGTATCGAGTCGGACACGCGGGTGATGGGCGATGCGGTGGAGCTCAAGCGCGTGTTCAGCAACCTGCTGGAAAACGCGGTCCGCTATGGCCGCAACCCCGACACCGGCGTGGTGCAGATCGACATCGCCGCCAAACCCAAGGACGATGCGGTGCTGGTGAAGCTGCGCGACCACGGCCAGGGCGTCAGCCCCGAACAGCTCACGCAACTCACACAACCCTTCTTCCGCGGCGACGCGGCGCGCTCGGACGCCACCGGCACGGGTCTCGGCCTGGCCATTGTGGAACGCGCCGTCGCGCGCATGGGCGGGCGCTTCGCGCTGGCCAACAGCAGCACCGGGGGGCTGGCGGCGCACATCAAGCTGCGCCGTGCGGGGTGACACGAACGACCCCGCGTCGCGCCGTCTGCGCTATCCGGCAATCAGCAACACCACCGCGCGCGCCTCGATCGCTTCACCCCGCCCCACCGGGCCCAGCTTCTCGGCCGTCTTGGCCTTCACGTTCACCTGCGAGGGCTGCAGATCGAGCAGCGCTGCGATGCGCTCGACCATGGCCGGGATGTGCGGCGCCAGTTTGGGCGCTTGCGCGATGACGGTGCTGTCGATGTTGCCGATCGCGTAGCCCGCCGCCCGCACACGACGCGCAGCCTCGGCCAGCAGCACGCCCGAATCGGCACCTTTGAAGCGTTCGTCGGTGTCCGGGAAGTGGCGACCGATGTCGCCCAGCGCGGCCGCACCAAGCAGCGCATCGGTGATGGCGTGCAACAGGGCGTCGGCGTCGGAATGGCCAAGCAGGCCATGCGTGTGCGGCACGGTGATGCCGCCCAGCACCAGCGGGCGGTCGGTGACGAGGCGGTGGACGTCCCAGCCTTCGCCGATGCGAAGCGTGCTCATGTACGGCTCCTGAGGATGGCTTCGGCCAATGCGAAGTCGTGCGGATAGGTGACCTTGAGATTGCTGGCGCGGCCTTCCACCAACCGGGGCTGCGCACCGCTGCGCTCGATGGCGCTGGCTTCGTCGGTGATGCCCGCAAAGCCGCTGGCGCGCGCAACCGCCAATGCGGCGTGCAGGTCACCCAGGCGGAACATCTGCGGCGTCTGCGCCAGCCACTTGTGCTCGCGGGGTACGGTCTGCTGCACGCGCCCACCGGCTTCGGCCTTGAGGGTATCGGGCAGGGGCAAGGCCAGCAGGCCGCCCACCGGGTCGTCGCGACAGGCATCGATCAGTGCGCCGATTTCCTGTGGGGTAACGAGGCAGCGCGCGGCGTCGTGCACCAGCACCCAGTCGTTGTCGGGCACACCCGACTCGCGCAATGCCTGCAGCCCGTTGAACACGCTCTCGGCACGCGTGGCGCCGCCGCGGCGAACCGCTTCGATGCCCGCCAGCTCGGTCCAGTGGGCGTCATCGGGTGCGATCACCACCAGCACGCGCTCGATGGCAGACACGGCACGCAGTGCCGCCAGGGTGTGTGCCAGCAGCGGGCGGCCCAGCAAGGCCTGGTATTGCTTGGGCAGCACCGTGCCTGCACGCGAGCCACTGCCCGCCGCGGGCAACAAGGCATGGCAGCGGGCAACGGTGGAGGTCATGGCGGGAATTGGGGCGTTGGCAAGGCTCATAGGCGCTCGCCATTCTAGAATTCGCCCATCACACCCCCGGCTTCAAGCGCCCGGGGGTGTTTGCCATTGGTGCCCCTCAGGTGCCTCATCGGTGCTTTTTCAATGCCCTTTCCCCTGCCTTCTTTGAGCCCCGGCAAGCGCCACACCCTGCCCCAGCCCGTGGGTTCGGCCGATGCACTGTGGCTGGCCCGCCTGGCCGAACGCGAGCTGACCCAGGGCCGCCTGACCGCCATTTTCACGGCCGACGCCAACGACGCGCAGCGCCTCATCGACGAGCTCGCGTTCTTCGCACCGGCCCTGCGCGTGACGTTGTTCCCCGATTGGGAAACGCTGCCCTACGACACCTTCTCGCCGCACCAGGACCTCATCAGCGAGCGGCTGGCCACGCTCTGGCGCATCTCGCAGCGCCAGCACGACGGCGGCGCCGACGTGGTGCTGGTGCCCGCCACCACGGCGCTGTACCGGCTGGCGCCGCCAGCCTTCCTGGCCGGCTACACCTTCCAGTTCAAGGTGAAGCAAAAGCTGGACGAAGCGCGCCTGAAAAGCCAGCTCACGCTCGCGGGCTACAACCACGTGACGCAGGTGGTGAGCCCCGGCGAGTACGCGGTGCGTGGCGGGCTGATCGACCTCTTTCCCATGGGCAGCCCCGTGCCTTACCGCGTGGACCTGTTCGACGACGAGATCGACAGCATCCGCACCTTCGACCCGGACAGCCAGCGCAGCCTCTACCCGGTGAACGAGGTGCGCTTGCTGCCGGGCCGCGAGTTCCCGATGGACGAAGCCGCGCGCGCCAAATTCCGGGCCCGCTGGCGCGAACTGCTCGAAGGCGACCCGACCAAGAGCCGCATCTACAAGGACATGGGCAACGGCGTCGCCACCGCCGGCATCGAGTACTACCTGCCGCTGTTCTTCGACGACACGGCGACGGTCTTCGACTACCTGGGGGGAGCGGCCACCCTGGTGCTGCACGGTGAACTCGAGCCCGCGTTCCAGCGGTTCTGGCAGGACACGCGCGAGCGCCACCGCCTGCTGCAGGGCGACCCGGAACGGCCCGTGCTGCCGCCAGAGGCCTTGTTCCTCAACGCCGAACAGTTCTTCACCGCCGCCAAGGCGCATGTGCAAGTGGTGATGCGCCCGGGCGCCAACGACGTCACCGACAGCGCCTTCGCGCAAAAACTGCCCGATCTGTCCGTCGTGCGCGGCGCCGAAGACCCGCTGGCTCGGCTGCAGGCACACATCCGCGTCACACCCGACCGCGTGCTGCTGCTGGCCGAGAGCGACGGTCGCCGCGAGAGCCTGCTCGATTTCCTGCGCGCCAGCGGCCTGAACCCACCCGCGTTCGACGGCCTGGCCGAGTTCGAACGCAGCGACGAGAAGACCGGCATCGCAACCGCCGCGCTCAACACCGGCTTCGCCTGGGTCGACGGCGGCATCCACTTCGTCACCGAGACCGAACTCTTCGCCGCCGGCCCCACCGCGCGGCGGCGCAAGAAGCAGGAGCAGGTCAGCGACGTCGAAGCGCTCATCAAGGATCTGTCGGAACTCAACGTGGGCGACCCAGTGGTGCACACGCAGCACGGCATCGGCCGCTACCGGGGTCTGGTCAATCTCGACATGGGCGAGAAGAACGCCGACGGCACGCCCGCGCTGCAGGAGTTCCTGCACCTGGAGTACGCCGACAAGGCCGTGCTGTACGTGCCGGTGAGTCAGCTTCAACTGATCGGCCGCTACACCGGCGTGAGTGCCGACGAAGCGCCACTGCACAAGCTGGGCAGCGGCCAGTGGGAAAAGGCCAAACGCAAGGCCGCCGAGCAGGTGCGCGACGCCGCGGCCGAGCTGCTCAACATCTATGCGCGCCGCGCGGCGCGCCAGGGCCACCCGTTCCGCTACTCACCGCAGGACTACGAGGCCTTCGCCAACGATTTCGGCTTCGAGGAAACGGCGGACCAGCGCGCCGCCATCCACGCGGTCATCCAGGACATGATCAGCCCGCGCCCGATGGACCGGCTGGTCTGCGGCGATGTCGGCTTCGGCAAGACCGAGGTGGCCCTGCGCGCGGCCTTCGTGGCCGTCACCGGTGGCAAGCAGGTGGCCTTCCTCGCGCCCACCACGTTGCTGGCCGAGCAGCACTACCAGACGCTGGTCGACCGCTTCGGCAAATGGCCGGTGAAGATCGCCGAGATGAGCCGCTTCCGATCGCAGAAAGAGATCACGGCCGCGTTGAAGGGCATCAGCGACGGCTCGGTGGACATCGTGGTGGGCACGCACAAGCTGCTGAGCGAGAAGACGCAGTTCAAGAACCTGGGGTTGCTCATCATCGACGAGGAACACCGCTTCGGCGTGCGCCACAAGGAGGCTATGAAGGCCTTGCGTGCGGAGGTCGATGTACTCACCCTCACCGCCACGCCGATCCCGCGCACGCTGGGCATGGCGCGCGAAGGCCTGCGCGATCTCTCGGTGATCGCCACCGCGCCGCAGCGGCGCCTCGCCATCAAGACCTTCGTGCGCAACGAAGGCCAGGGCGTGATCCGCGAAGCCGTGTTGCGCGAGTTGAAGCGCGGCGGGCAGGTCTACTTCCTGCACAACGAGGTCGAGACGATCGAGAACCGCAGGAAAAAACTCGAGGAGATCCTGCCCGAGGCGCGCATCGCCATCGCGCACGGCCAGATGCCCGAGCGCGATCTGGAGCGCGTGATGCGCGACTTCGTGGCGCAACGCTTCAACGTGCTGCTGTGCTCCACCATCATCGAGACCGGCATCGACGTGCCGACGGCCAACACCATCGTCATCAGCCGGGCCGACAAGTTCGGGCTGGCGCAGCTGCACCAGCTGCGCGGCCGCGTGGGCCGCAGCCACCACCAGGCCTATGCCTACCTGCTGGTGCCCGAGATCGACGGCCTGACCAAACAGGCCGCACAGCGCCTGGACGCGATCCAGCAGATGGAGGAACTCGGCAGCGGCTTCTACCTGGCCATGCACGACCTGGAGATCCGCGGCGCTGGCGAGGTGCTGGGGGAGAACCAGAGCGGCAACATGCTGGAGGTGGGCTTCCAGCTCTACAACGAGATGCTGTCGGAGGCGGTGAGATCGCTCAAGGCCGGGCGCGAGCCCGACCTGCTGGCGCCCCTCTCCGTGACCACCGACATCAACCTGCGCGCCCCTGCCCTGCTGCCCAACGACTACTGCGGCGACGTGCACCTGCGCCTCTCGTTCTACAAGAAACTCGCCACCGCCAGATCCACCGACCAGGTGGATGCGCTGCTCGAGGAAATCGTGGACCGCTTCGGCAAACTGCCGCCGCAGGCGCAGACGCTGGTCGACGTGCACCGCCTGCGCGTGCTCTCGCAACCCTATGGCGTGGTCAAGGTCGACGCCGCGCCCGGCGTCACCACCATCACCTTCAAGCCGAACCCGCCCATCGAGCCGATGCGCATCATCGAGCTGATCCAGAAGCACAAGCACATCAAGCTCGCGGGCAACGAGAAGCTGCGCATCGAACGCGCGCTGCCCGAGGTGAAAGACCGCGTACAGCTCGTGCGCGACGTGCTGCGCTCGCTCGGCCAACCGATCAAACCCACCGAAACCGCATGACCACCGCCCAGAACACCGCCCGGACCATCGCCCCCGGCCTCACCACGCGCGGCTTCACGCCGCCCCTCAAGCTGCGCGACTTCAAGCTCATCGCCTTCGACATGGACTCCACGCTGATCAGCATCGAGTGCGTGGACGAGATCGCCGACGCCGTCGGCAAGAAGGAAGAGGTGGCTGCCATCACCGAAGCCGCCATGCGCGGTGAGATCGCCGACTACAAGGAAAGCCTGCGTCAGCGCGTGGCCCTGCTCAAAGGCGTGACCGTGGCCGACATGGAGCGCGTCTACGTCGAGCGCCTGCGTATCAACCCCGGCGCGGCGGAACTCATCAACGCCTGCAAGGCCGCCGGGTTGAAGGTGCTTCTGGTTTCGGGCGGTTTCACCTTCTTCGCCCACCGCGTGCGCGACACCCTCGGCATCGACTTCGTGCGCGCCAACGTGCTTGAAGTGGCCAGCGGCCCGAACTGCGGCGAACTCACCGGTCGCCTGGTGAACCAGCCCTGGGGCGACATCTGTGACGGCGTGGAAAAGCGCCGGACCTTGCTCGAAGTGGCTTCGCTGCTGGGCGCCGAACCGCACGAGTGCATTGCCATGGGCGACGGTGCCAACGACCTGCCCATGATGCGCGAGGCCGGCCTGTCGGTGGCCTACCACGCCAAGCCGGCGGTGCGCGAGCAGGCCATGGTGTCGATCGAGACCGGCGGGCTGGACCGCTTGTTGGAGGTGCTGCGCTGAATCGGGCGCCGCGCAATGAAAAAGGCCTGCACCGGGGTGCAGGCCTTTCAGGTTCTGGTGGGCGGTGCAGGGTTCGAACCTGCGACCCCTGCCGTGTGAAGGCAGTGCTCTACCACTGAGCTAACCGCCCGAACGGCGCTGGGTCAGCGCCGTCGGAAGCCTCGCATTATAGCCAGGTTTTCAGGCGTTTTCGACCAGGCGCCACACCGTCTTGCCCTTGCTCGATTTGTCGAGTTCGGCGAGCACGGTCTCGTGGGCCTGCGCCTCTTGTTCGTTGGCGCGCAGCACAGGCAGCTCGAAGCGGCGCAGGTCAACCACCTCCAGCGCCCCGCCCTCGCCGCCCGCCATGTCGGCGATGTCGATGAGCAGCGCGTCCTGCCCGCGCGTCATGTTGATGTAGACGTCGGCCAGCAGCTCGGCATCAAGGAGCGCGCCGTGCAGCGTGCGGCCCGAGTTGTCCACGCCCAGACGGTCGCACAGCGCGTCCAGGCCGTTGCGCTTGCCGGGGTACATCTCCTTGGCCATCACCAGCGTGTCGAGCACGTTGGCCACGATCTGCGTCACCGGCGGCAGGCCGAGGCGGCGGAACTCCATGTTCAGGAAGGCCACGTCGAACGGCGCGTTGTGGATGATGACCTCGGCGTCGCGCAGGTATTCGACGAGTTCCTCGGCGATGGCCGCGAACTTCGGCTTGTCGCGCAGGAACTCGTTGCTGATGCCGTGCACCTTGAGCGCGTCCTCGTGGCTGTCGCGCTCGGGGTTGATGTAGTGGTGCAGGTTGTTGCCGGTGAACTTGCGGTTGAGCAGTTCCACGCAGCCGATCTCGATGATGCGGTCGCCGTTCTCGGCGGAAAGACCGGTGGTTTCAGTGTCGAGAATGATCTGGCGCATCAGTGGTTCTCTTTGGCGTGGTTGATCGTGTACTTGGGAATCTCGATCGTCACGTCCTGCTGCGCGAGGATGGCCTGGCAACTCAGGCGCGACTGCGGCTCCAGGCCCCAGGCGCGGTCGAGCAGGTCCTCTTCTTCTTCCTCGGGCGCATTCAGGCTGTTGTAGCCCTCGCGCACGATCACGTGGCAGGTGGTGCAGGCGCAACTCATGTCGCAGGCGTGCTCGATGTTGACCTGGTTCTCGAGCAGGGCCTCGCAGATGGAGGTGCCGGCGGGCGCCGTGATGGTCTTGCCTTCGGGGGCGTACTCGGCGTGCGGCAGGATCTTGATGATGGGCATGGGGTTCAGACTTCTTCGAGTTTCTTGCCGGCCAGGGCCTGCTGGATACCGCGGTTCATGCGCTCTGCGGCAAAGTTCTCGGTGCCCTTGGCCAGGGCTTCGCTGGCAGCTTCGATGGCCGCCGCGTCGTCGCCGGTGGCGGCCGTGCGCAGCGCGGCCATGAGGGTATCGATCGTGGCGCGCTCGTCGGCGGTCAGCAGGTCGCCGTCGGCCGCCAGCGCTGAGTTCGTGGCGAGCAGCAACCGGTCGGCATCGACGCGCGCCTCCACCAGCGCACGCGCCTGCATGTCCTGCTGGGCGGTGGCGAAGCTGTCCTTCAGCATGGCGGCGATCTGCTCGTCGCTCAGGCCGTAGGCGGGTTTCACATCAATGCTGGCCTCGACGCCCGAGGTGAGCTCCTTCGCGCCCACGGACAGCAGGCCGTCGGCGTCGACGGTAAAGGTGACGCGGATGCGCGCCGCACCCGCCGCCATGGGCGGGATGCCGCGCAGCGTGAAGCGCGCCAGGCTGCGGCAATCGGCCACCAGGTCACGCTCGCCCTGCACCACGTGAAGGGCGAGCGCGGTCTGGCCGTCCTGGTAGGTGGTGAAGTCCTGCCCGCGCGCGGTGGGAATGCTGCTGTTGCGCGGCACGATGCGCTCGACCAGGCCGCCCATGGTCTCGATGCCGAGCGAGAGCGGAATCACGTCGAGCAGCAGCAACTCGCCGTCGCGGTTGTTGCCCGCCAGCGCGTTGGCCTGGATGGCCGCACCCAGCGCCACCACCTCGTCGGGGTTGAGGTTGATCAGCGGTTCGGTACCGAAGAAATCGCCGGCGGCGCGGCGGATCACGGGCATACGCGTGGAGCCGCCCACCATCACCACGCCCTTCACTTCATCCTTGGTGACGCCAGCGTCGCGCAGCACCTTGCGCACCGCCGTCATCGTCCGCGCGGTGAGCGCAGCGGTGCAGGCCTCGAAGTCGGCGCGCGACAGCGTGAGTTCGATGGCATGGCCGGCCACCCGGGCGGCAAAGACGGCACGGTCCGCGTCGGTCAAGGCCTCCTTCACCCGGCGCGCTTCCTTGTGCAGGCGCGCGCGGTCGCTGGCGTCCAGCGGTTGTTGCAGGCCGCGCTGCTGCAGCACCCACGCGGCCAGCGCCTGGTCGTAGTCGTCACCGCCCAGGGCGGAATCGCCGCCCGTGGCCAGCACCTCGAACACGCCCTGCGTGAGGCGCAGGATGGAGATGTCGAAGGTCCCACCGCCAAGGTCGTACACCGCATAGACGCCTTCGCTGCCGTTGTCCAGGCCATAGGCGATGGCGGCGGCGGTGGGCTCGTTGATCAGGCGCAGCACGTTGATGCCGGCCAGCTGTGCGGCGTCCTTGGTGGCCTGGCGCTGCGCGTCGTCGAAGTAGGCCGGTACGGTGATGACGGCGCCGAAGAGCTCGTCGTCGAAGCTGTCCTCGGCGCGAAAGCGCAGCGTCGCCAGGATTTCGGCGCTCACCTCCATCGGCGTCTTGCGGCCGGCCACGGTGTCGACCACCGCCATGCCGTTGTCGTCCACCACGCTGTAGCTGAGCTTGTCGACATCGGCGACCTGATCGCGTCGGCGCCCCATGAGGCGCTTGACCGAGCTCACGGTGTTGGCCGGGTCGTCCACCTGGGCCGTGAGCGCGTCCCAGCCGATCTGGCGGCCACTGCCGCCCTGGGCAGCATCGAGATAGCGCACCACGCTGGGCAGGATCACGCGGCCTTGCTCGTCGGGCAGGCACTCGGCCACGCCATGGCGCACCGCGGCCACCAGCGAGTGCGTGGTGCCCAGGTCGATGCCCACCGCCACGCGGCGCTGGTGCGGGTCAAGGGACTGGCCGGGTTCGGAAATCTGCAGGAGCGCCATCGGATCGTTCTTCTGTCGTGCGGAAGCGGAAAACGCCTATTGTCCCAGTTGATCGAGGCGCCCCTCCACATCGCGCGCAAAGCGCTCAATGAACATGAGGGCTCTGACCTGGCGCGCCGCCGCGGCCGCATCGCCCTGCTCGTCCAGCGCGGCCTGCAGCGCGGCGATGCGCTCACGCCGGGCCTGCAACACTTCGTCGGCCATGCGCTCCAGGGCTTCGGCCCCTTCGGCCTCGTCCAGGTCCTCGCGCCACTGCATCTGCTGCATCAGGAAATCGGAGGGCATGGCCGTGTTGTTCTCGGCCTCGATGGGCGCGCCACGCAACTCGCACAGGTAGGCCGCGCGCTTGATCGGGTCCTTCAGGCGCTGGTAGGCCTCGTTGATGCGCACCGACCATTGCATGGCCAGCCGCTGCGACGCCGCGTCGGCGCTGGCAAAACGGTCCGGGTGGGCCTGGCGCTGCAGGTCCTTCCAGCGCGCATCCAGCTCAACGCGTTCCAGCGAAAAGCGCTCGGGCAGGCCGAAGATCTGGAAGTCGTTCGATTGCAGGTTCATGGAAAAAGAAAAACCGCCGAGGCGGTACGCCGGGCGGTTGTCGGGGTGAGATGGCGCTCAGATGCGAAAGCTCTCGCCACAGCCACAGCGATCGCGCTCGTTGGGGTTGTTGAACCTGAAGCCCTCGTTGAGGCCCTCGCGCACAAAGTCGAGCTGTGTGCCGTCGATGTAGGCCAGGCTCTTGGGGTCGACCAGCACCTTCACGCCGTTGTCCTCGAACACCACGTCCTCGGGCGCAATCTCGTCGGCGTACTCGAGCTTGTAGGCCAGGCCCGAGCAACCGGTGGTCTTGACGCCCAGGCGAACGCCCACGCCCTTGCCGCGCTTGGCGATGTAGCGCGTGACGTGACGGGCTGCGGCCTCCGAAATCGTGACAGCCATGGGGTCAGTTCGCGTGCTTTTTGCGGTAGTCATCCACCGCGGCCTTGATGGCATCCTCGGCGAGGATCGAGCAATGGATCTTTACCGGCGGCAGTGCCAGCTCTTCGGCGATCTGGCTGTTCTTGAGCGAGGCCGCCTCGTCAAGCGTCTTGCCCTTGACCCACTCGGTCACGAGCGAGCTCGACGCGATGGCCGAGCCGCAGCCGTAGGTCTTGAAGCGCGCGTCTTCGATCACACCGGTGCTGGGGTTCACCTTGATCTGCAGCTTCATCACGTCGCCGCAAGCGGGCGCGCCCACCATGCCGGTACCCACCGTGTCATCCCCCTTGTCGAAGGAGCCGACGTTGCGGGGGTTCTCGTAGTGGTCAACGACTTTTTCGGAATAGGCCATGGTTGTTCTCCTTCAGATCAGTGGGCTGCCCACTGGATGGTCGACAGGTCGATGCCATCCTTGAACATTTCCCACAGGGGTGAAAGTTCACGCAGCTTGGCGACGTTTTCCTTGATCGTCGCGATCGCGTAGTCGATTTCTTCTTCGGTCGTCCAGCGGCCGATGGTCATGCGCAGGCTGCTGTGGGCCAGTTCGTCGCTGCGGCCCAGGGCACGCAGCACATAGCTGGGCTCCAGGCTGGCCGAGGTGCAGGCCGAACCCGAGGACACCGCGATGCCCTTGATGCCCATGATCAGCGACTCGCCCTCGACGTAGTTGAAGCTCATGTTCAGGTTGTGCGGCACGCGCTGCGTCTCGTGGCCGTTGATGAACACCTCCTCGATGTCCTTCAGGCCGTTGAGCAGGCGATCGTGCAGGGCCCGGATGCGCAGGTTCTCCTCGTGCATCTCGGCCTTGGCGATGCGATAGGCCTCGCCCATGCCCACGATCTGGTGCGTGGGCAAGGTGCCCGAGCGCATGCCGCGCTCGTGGCCGCCACCGTGCATCTGCGCCTCGATGCGCACGCGCGGCTTGCGGCGCACGAACAGCGCGCCGATGCCTTTGGGCCCGTAGGTCTTGTGGCTGGTCAGGCTCATGAGGTCGACCGGCAGCGTCTGCAGGTCGATGTCGACACGGCCGGTGGCCTGCGCCGCGTCGACGTGGAAGATCACGCCCTTTTCGCGGCAGATGGCGCCCAGGGCCGCGATGTCCTGGATGACGCCGATCTCGTTGTTGACGAACATGACCGAGGCCAGGATGGTGTCGGGGCGGATCGCGGCCTTGAACACATCCAGGTCGACCAGACCATCGGCCTGCACGTCAAGGTAGGTGACTTCGAACCCCTGGCGCTCGAGTTCGCGCATGGTGTCGAGCACGGCCTTGTGTTCCGTCTTGACGGTGATGAGGTGCTTGCCCTTGCCCTTGTAGAAGTGCGCCGCGCCCTTGAGCGCGAGGTTGTTCGACTCGGTGGCACCGCTGGTCCAGACGATCTCGCGCGGATCGGCGTTGATGAGCGCTGCCACCTGTTCGCGCGCGGTCTCCACGGCCTTCTCGGCCTCCCAGCCCCAGGCATGGCTGCGCGACGCGGGGTTGCCGAAGTGCTCGCGCAGCCAGGGAACCATGGCATCCACCACCCGCGGATCGCACGGGTTGGTGGCGCTGTAGTCCATGTAGATGGGGAAGTGGGGAGTGCTCATGGGGTCGTTCTTTTGTGAATTCACTCGATGATGGGGGCGCCATTTGACGCGAGCGTCGAAGTCCCTGGCGGTGCCATGGGCGGCAGGCACGTGGCCTGGCGCGCCCGGCGGCTTACTTGGACAGCGCGCCTCCCAGGGCAAAGACCGAGTTCGGCGCGTTCACGCGGATCGGCTTGACCACCGGCTGGCTGGAGATCGCCCGCTTGATCAGCGGCGCGTTTTCCACCACCACGCCCTTGGCAAGCTGCTGGTCCACCAGCGATTGCAGGGTCACGGAGTCGAGAAAATCGACCATCCTGGCGTTGAGCTGGGCCCACAGCTCGTGGGTCATGCAGCGTTGGCCGTCGCCCATGCAGTTTTCCTTGCCGCCACATTGGGTGGCGTCGATGGGCTCGTCCACCGAGACGATGATGTCGGCCACGGTGATCTCGGCCGCCTTGCGGCCCAGCGTGTAGCCGCCGCCGGGGCCACGGGTGGACTCCACCAGCTCGTGCCGGCGCAGCTTGCCGAACAGCTGCTCCAGGTAGGACAGAGAAATCTGTTGCCGCTGGCTGATGGCCGCCAGGGTGACGGGACCGTTGTTCTGGCGCAGGGCCAGGTCGATCATGGCGGTGACCGCAAAGCGGCCTTTGGTCGTGAGGCGCATCGCAAGCTCCTGAAAAGTTGGCTTGACCGTCGTGGTTCGGCTCGCCGGCCCCTGCCGTTCGAACCCCTTGTCCACCCGCCCCAACCCCTGAGAGGGGTCTCCTTCTTCGCAGGTTCCCGACTGTTTTCGTCGAGTATATCTCAAAAGCTGACTGTTTCGGTCGGCATTGTACTGCCCCGGGGGGTATCCATCCGGCGAAACGCTTTGAGCTTGGCTATCGCATCGATAGATGCCGGCGCCGACCGAAGGTTCAGGCGACCTGGTCGTGGCCGTCGGCGCCGAACACGCGGGCCTTGAGCCTGGCCAGTTGGTCGCGCATGTGGGCCGCCTTCTCGAACTCGAGGTTGCGCGCGTGCTCCAGCATCTGCTTTTCCAGCCGCTTGATCTCGCGCGCCACGTCTTTCTCGCTCATCTCGTCGAGTTCGGCCCGGGCGGCGCTCTCGGCGGCCAGGCGATCGGCCTCCTTGCCCGCCTTTTCGCTGTACACGCCGTCGATCAGGTCCTTGATGCGCTTGTTCACGCTGCGAGGCTCGATGCCGTGCGCCGCGTTGTGCGCGATCTGCTTGGCGCGGCGCCGCTCGGTCTCGCCGATCGATGCCTTCATCGAGTCGGTGATCTGGTCCGCGTACAGGATGGCCTTGCCGTTGAGGTTGCGGGCCGCTCGGCCGATGGTCTGGATCAGGCTGCGCTCGGAGCGCAGGAAGCCCTCCTTGTCGGCGTCCAGAATGGCCACCAGCGACACCTCGGGGATGTCCAGCCCCTCGCGCAGCAGGTTGATGCCGACCAGCACGTCGAAGGTGCCCAGGCGCAGGTCGCGCAGGATCTCCACCCGCTCGACGGTGTCGATGTCGCTGTGCAGGTAGCGCACCTTCACGCCGTTCTCGTTCAGATAGTCGGTGAGCTGCTCGGCCATGCGTTTGGTCAGCGTGGTGATGAGCACGCGCTCGTTCTTCTCGACGCGCGCACGGATCTCCTGCAGCACGTCGTCGACCTGGTGCGTGGCGGGGCGAACTTCCAGCTCGGGGTCGACCAGCCCGGTGGGCCGCACGAGCTGTTCCACCACCTTGCCCGCGTGCCGCTTCTCGTAGTCGGCCGGGGTGGCCGAAACGAACACCACCTGGCGCATGCGCTGCTCGAACTCCTCGAACTTGAGCGGGCGGTTGTCCAGCGCGCTGGGCAGGCGAAAGCCGTATTCCACCAGGGTGGTCTTGCGGGCGCGGTCGCCGTTGTACATGCCTCCCAGCTGGCCGATCAGCACGTGGCTTTCGTCCAGGAACATCAGCGCGTCACGCGGCAGGTAGTCCGTCAGCGTGGACGGCGGGTCGCCCGGGCGCGCCTGCGACAGGTGGCGGGTGTAGTTCTCGATGCCCTTGCAGTGCCCGACCTCGCTGAGCATTTCCAGGTCGAAGCGGGTGCGCTGCTCCAGCCGCTGCGCCTCCACCAGCTTGCCCATGCCCACGAGCTCCTTCAGGCGCTGGTCGAGTTCGAGCTTGATCGACTCCACCGCCTGCAGCACCTGCTCGCGCGGTGTGACGTAGTGGCTGCTGGGGAACACGGTGAAGCGCGGAATCTTCTGGCGCACCTTGCCGGTGAGCGGGTCGAAGAGTTGCAGGCTCTCGATCTCGTCGTCGAACAGCTCGATGCGGATCGCCATCTCCGAGTGCTCGGCTGGAAACACGTCGATGGTGTCGCCGCGCACGCGGAACTTGCCGCGGCCGAAGTCCATTTCGTTGCGCGTGTATTGCATGCGCACCAGCTGCGCGATGACATCGCGCTGGCCGACCTTGTCGCCCACTCGCAGCGTCATCACCATCTGGTGGTAACTCTCGGGCTTGCCGATGCCGTAGATGGCCGAGACGGTGGCCACGATCAGCACGTCGCGCCGCTCCAGGATGCTCTTGGTGCACGACAGCCGCATCTGCTCGATGTGCTCGTTGATCGCGCTGTCCTTCTCGATGAACAGGTCGCGCTGCGGCACATAGGCCTCGGGCTGGTAGTAGTCGTAGTAGCTGACGAAGTACTCGACCGCGTTCTTGGGGAAGAACTCGCGAAACTCGCTGTAAAGCTGGGCCGCCAGCGTCTTGTTGGGCGCGAACACGATGGCCGGGCGCCCCACGCGCGCGATCACGTTGGCCATGGTGAAGGTCTTGCCCGAGCCGGTCACGCCCAGCAGGGTCTGGAACACCTCGCCGTCGTTCAGGCCCTCGACCAGTTGCGCGATGGCCTCGGGCTGGTCGCCGGCGGGCGGGTACGGCAGGAAAAGCTCGAAGGGCGAGCCGGGAAACCGCACGAACTCCCCTTCGGCGGGTTTCTCGGGCGTGACGTCTTGCAGCAAGGGCGTGGGCATCGCCGGATTGTGCCGGTTGCGCCCTGCCCCTGGCGGGTATGCTGCCAACCCATGACGCCGCGCGAGACCCAGCCCACCCCCAGCAAGGAGGCCATCGACGCCCTGCCGCCCTTCCCCCTGCTCGGGCTGGACCGCATCACCCTGGTGCACACCGGGCCGCAAGCCGTGGAGGCCGCGGCGCAGCTGCAGGACCACGCCGTCTGGGGCTTCGACACCGAGTCGCGCCCCACCTTCCTGAAAGAGCAGGTGTCCGACGGCCCGCACGTCGTGCAACTGGCCACCGAATCCCGTGCCTGGGTGTTCCTGCTGCACGAAGCGGGCTGCCGCACGCGCGTGGCCGAGCTGCTGGCCCAACCCGCCCACCGCAAGGCCGGCTTCGGCCTGCGCGACGACACGCTGCGCATCCGCGCCAAGCTGGGCGTCGAGCCCGAGGCCGTGCTGGAACTCAACACCGTGTTTCGCGAGCGCGGCTACCGCAAGGACATGGGCGTGAAGGCCGCTGTGGCGGTGCTGTTCGGGCAGCGCTTTGCCAAAAGCAAAAAGGCCGCCACCAGCAACTGGTCGGCCCGCACGCTGAGCGAGTCGCAGATCCTCTACGCGGCCAACGACGCCTGGGCCGCGCGCCGGGTGGCTCAGGCCTTGGGCCTGGGCTGAGCGGGCCCCAGCAGCCAGTCCTTCAGGATGGCGTTGAACTCGGCCGGCTTCTGGCGCATGACCCAGTGGCCGGTGTCCAGCGAGTGCGCCGCGCAGCCCGTGGTGCGGTTGAGCTGGCGCACCCAGCGGCTGGTGTGGAACATGAAGGGCTTGCGTCGGCCATAGACGTACAGACCGGGCAGTTTCTCGCCGATGAGCTTGTCCACCGACGCCATTCGGCCGAGGCCACCGAACACCCCGAACCAGCCCATGGCGTAGGGGTAGTTCATCTCCCAGCCGATGAGTTGCGGGTCATTGCGGCAGCCGATCTGGCGCGCCATCCAGCGCGTCATGCGGTTGGCCAGGCCGGGCAGGTGTTCCCCCAACTGCCAGGCGACGGCGAGCCAGAGCTGGTAGCCGGCGATCATGAGCTTCTCGCGCCAACCCAGGCCCTGGCGGTACTCGGTGGCGTTGTGGTCGCCGATGTCGACCGCCACGATGCGCTCGATGCGCTCGCGGTTTCGCGCCGCGAACTCGTAGCCGAAGACGCAACCCCAGTCGTGCAGCACCAGCGTCACGGGCGCGTCCGGGCTCACGGCATCGACGACGCGTCGCAACAGCGCGCAGAGGTCGTCCACCGACATCGGCCGCGGGCCCTTGGCAAGGTCGAAGCCCGGCAGGTGAAATCGCACGCAGCGAAAGTGCTCGGCCAGCGAGGCCACCGTGGCGTCCCACAGGGCCGGCGTGTCGGGCCAGCCATGCACCATCACCAGGGTCTGGGCGCCGTGCCCGTCGATGAAGACGTCGACGTCGTCGATCACCAGCTCGGGCGCCGGCCCGGGCACGGTGTCTTCGTCGCCGTCGGCCGGCGCCTGCGAGCTCACAATGCGCGCCCCAACCGGGCAATGCCCTCTTCGATCTTGTCGATCGGCGCGGTGGCAAAGCTCAGCCGCAGCGTGGCGTGCACCGGGTTCGTGGCGAAGAACGGCGCGCCGGGCACGAACGCCACGCCCTGCTCGATGGCCTTCTTCGCGAAGGCGGCGCCGTCGGCCAACTTGCCGTCGGCGCCGGTGAGGCGTGCCCAGACGAACAGGCCGCCTTGCGGCTCCACGAAATCAATCGCATCGCCGAGTTCGCGGCGCAGCGCGGTCGTCATGGCGCTGGCCCGCTCGGCGTACACCTTGCGCACGCGCGCCAGCGTTGCCGGCATGCGCCCGGCCTTGAGGTACTGGGCCGCCGTGGCCTGGGCAAAGGTGCTGGTGTGCGCATCGCTGAACTGCTTGCACATGGTGGCCTTGGCCAGCAGCTCGGCCGGCGCCACCATCCAGCCCACGCGCAGGCCCGGGCTGAGCACCTTGCTCAGCGAGCCGCAGTGCACAAGCCGATCGCGCGCGCCCGCCACGGTGTCGGCCAACGCCAGCAGGCTGGGCGGCGGCGCGTCACCGAAATACAGGTCGCCGTACGGATCGTCCTCGACGATCAGCGTGTCGTGCTTGACCGCCATCTGAAGGATGGCCTGGCGCCGCGCCAGCGAGGTGAGCGCGCCGCTGGGGTTGCCGAAGGTGGGGATGAGGTAGACGAACTTCGGCTTGTGCTGGGCAATGAGCTTCTCGAGCTCGTCGGTCTTCGCGCCCTGCCCGTCCACCGGCACGGTGATGAGCTCGGCGCCATAGAGGCGGAAGCACTGGATGGTGGCGAGGAAGGTCGGGCCTTCGACGATCACCTTGTCGCCCGGGGAGATCAGCGTCTTGCCCAGCAGGTCCAGCGCCTGCTGGCTGCCGGTGGTGACGATGAGGTCCTGCGCGCCCACGCCGCGCACGCCCTTGCTGGCCATGAAGCCGGCGAGTTGCTCGCGCAAGGGCCCGTGGCCCTCGGTGGCGCCGTATTGCAGCGTGGCACCGGGCTCCTCGGTGAGGGCGGCATTCACTGCCTCGCGGATGCCATCGACATCGAACAGCGCGCTGTCCGGGAAACCACCGGCAAAGCTGATGATGCCGGGCTTGCCCAGCAGCTTGAAGAGCTCGCGGATGGCGGAGGTTTCGACGTTGTTCAGGCGGTCGGCGAAAGGCGTGGTGAAAGGCATGAGGCGTTCGGGGCAGATGCAGGGAAAAGCCGCATTGTCACCAAAGCCGATGCCACTTGCGCAGCCCGTGGCGCCGGGCCGACAGCGCCTGCCGCACCCCGCTAGACTGCGCGCCCATGAAGCGCGAGTACATCGAACCCTTCTTCGCCACCCTGGCTGCGGCCAACCCGCACCCGCAAAGCGAGCTCGAATACACCACCGTGTTCGAACTGCTGGCCGCCGTACTGCTTTCTGCACAGGCCACCGACGTGGGCGTGAACAAGGCGACGCGCAAGCTGTTTCCCGTGGCCAACACCCCGCAGGCCATCCTCGCCCTGGGCCTTGAGGGCCTGGAGGCGCACATCAAGACCATCGGCCTGTTCCGCAGCAAGGCCAAGCATCTGATGGAGACCTGCCGAATCCTCGTGGAACGCCACGGCGGCGAGGTGCCGCGCTCGCGCGAAGCCCTCGAAGCCCTGCCCGGCGTGGGCCGCAAGACGGCCAACGTGGTGCTCAACGTGGCCTTTGGCGAGCCCACGATGGCGGTCGACACGCACATCTTTCGCGTCGGCAACCGAACCGGGCTGGCGCCGGGCAAGACGCCGCTGGCGGTGGAACTGCAGCTCATGAAGCGCGTGCCAGCGGCTTACGCGGTGGACTCGCACCATTGGCTGATCCTGCTCGGGCGCTATGTGTGCCTGGCGCGCAAGCCCCAATGCCACCGCTGCAGCGTGGCCGCGTACTGCGATTTCAAGCCCAAGACGACGGGCTGAAGCCACGCAGCGTCAGAACACCAGCTCCATCCAGTCGCCCTGGGCCGGCGCCTCGCGCGGCCATTCGCTCGCCGACGCGATCTCGCGCGGGCCGTGAGCCTTGAGGTACTGTGCCGCGCGAATCACACCCGCATGGGTGACCCAGGCCGCCTCGCGCACCCCCGCGCCATGCAGCTCGACGATGAGCGAGGCCACGCGTTCGATGACCTGCTGGGTGCTTTCTTCGCCACCGAAGCGGTGCTGCGCGAAATCGGCCATCCAGGCATCGAAGGCAGAACGCGGCACAGCCGCCCAGGGCTGCATCTCCCAGCGGCCGAAATCCATCTCGTTGAGCCGGGTGTCCACGCGCGCTGCCCCCAGCTCGGGTCGCTCGCGTTGCAGGGCCGCAGCGAGCTGTTGCGCGCGCGTGAGGCCCGAGACCCACAGCGGCACGTGTCGCGGCAGCGCGCTGGCCACGCCGCGCGCGGCGCTCAGCGTGGCCTCGGCGTGTGCGGGTGCGTCGGTGATGCCGTAGCACAGGCCATCAGGCAAGGCCACGGCGGCGTGGCGGATCAACCAGAGCTTCATCTCAAAACGTCCTCGCCATCACAGCGGCGGGCGCTGCTGGCCCACCCATTGCTGCACGCTTGGCCGGTGCCAGTGATGCTCCGCATAGGCTGCGAGTCTTGGCGGCAATGCGTCACCGTGCAGCACCAGGCGATTGAGCATGAGCGCGAGGTCGACATCCGCGATGGACCACGGGCCGCACAAGTTCTGTGCGCCATCGGGCAGCAAGCCCATTGCTGCGTCGCACAGCTTTTGCGCAGCGGCCTGCGCGGCCGCTGACAGCGCAGGCATCTTCGCGCCGTAGAAGATGACTTCGGTCGGCCTCTCCACGCGAATGGCCAGCAGATCGCTGCGAAGCCAGGCCTGCACCTGACGCGCCCGTGCCTTGGCGCGCGCATCCGTGGGGTACAGCGCCACGCCCGGAAAAGCCTCATCGACGTATTCGGTGATCGCCGACGACTCCGACAAGGCGAAATCGCCATGAACCAACATGGGAACACGCTGGGTGATGGAGCGGGCTGCGAAGGCCGCTGTGCGGTTGTGTGCGGCCGCAAGGTCCACCGTCTGCAAATCGAATGGCACGCCCTTTTCGGTCAATGCAACGAAGACCGACATGGCATATGGGCTGGCGAACTGGGCGTCCACATGGAGGCAGAGTTCAGGGGCTTTCACATCAGGGTCCTCGAGAAAACTTCAGCGGCGCTCACTGGACGCCAAGCGCCAGAACAAAACCGAAGTAGAACAGCACTTCGCTCACCTGCTGTGTCGCGCCCAGGCCATCGCCCGTGAAGCCTTGCAGCCGGCGCATCAGCCAGCCGCGCATCCACAACGCGCCGAGCAAGGCGCCCAACACCGCGCCCCACCATGGGGCCCCCGGATAGAGCCACACCACGAGCAACATGGCCAAGCCAGCCCACAGCCCGCCCGCCAACAGCGCCGCGGTCGAGAGTTGATCGGCCAGCGGTTTGCTCTTCGAGCCATTCGCATCGCCCACATGGGCCATGGTGTAGATCAGCAGCAAGGGGGTGGCGCGCGAGATCACCTGCGCAGCAAACAGCACGAACACTGCACGCAGCGCGCCCGTCTGGGCCAGCAGCGCCAGCAGCCCTACCTTGCACAGCAGCGCCAGCACCAGCGCGATGGCGCCGAAGCTGCCGATGCGCGAGTCTTTCATGATCGTCAGCGCACGATCGCGATCCGCGCTGCCGCCGAGACCGTCGCACAAGTCGGCCAGGCCGTCCTCATGGAACGCCCCGGTGAGCAGCACGCCTGCGATGGTGGCGCCCATGGCCGCCACCCAAGGGCGCGCCGACACCGGCGGCAAGCACCACAGCAGCGCGAAGAACACGCCACTCATCAGGGCACCCACCAGCCAGCCCACGCCGGGGAAATGGGCGGCACTGGCGCGCAACATGGCCGGGCTGTAGCCCACCCAGTCGGCCAATCGACCGGTCACCGGCAAGCGCGTGAAGAACTGCACCGCGAGCAGGTAGTGGCGAACGAACTGGCTCATGGCCGCGCAGGCACCTCGCTGCCGGCGGTGGCCACGCCCGCACTCTCGAAGCTGGCCATTTCGTTGAGCACGGCGCAGGCGCTCACCAGCAGCGGCCAGGCGATCGCTGCGCCCGAGCCTTCGCCCAGGCGCAAGCCCAGGTCGAGCAGCGGCTCGGCCCGCAGGTGCGCCAGCATGAGCGCGTGGCCGCGTTCGCCGGAGCGATGTGCGAACACGCAGCGCTGCAGCACATGCGGCGCCAGCTTGCTGGCCACCAGCACGGCGCTGCTGGCGATGAAGCCGTCGACCACGATCACGCGCCGCTCGGCCGCGGCCTGCAGCACCGCACCCACCAGCGTGGCGATCTCGAACCCGCCGAAGGCCGCCAGTGCAGTCAGCGGATCGCGGGCATCCGCGTGGCGTTGCAGCACGGCCCGCAACACGCCGATCTTGCGCAACACCGCCTCGGCGTCGAGCCCGGTGCCGGCGCCCGTGACGTCGGCGACGTCGAAACCGCCCAGGCGGGCGAGCAGCAGCGACGCGGCCGAGGTGTTGCCGATCCCCATTTCGCCCAGCAGCAATGTATTGCCGGGCAGTTCGCGCACCACGGCCATGCCGTTGCCCATGGCCTGGTCGCGTTGGGCCGCGCTCATCGCTGGCCCGTCAAGGGCGTCGGCCGTGCCAGGTGCCACCTTGCACACGCGCAGGCCGGGGCGCGGCGCGAAGTCGTGGCGCACGCCGCAATCCACCACCGTGAGCGCCAGATCGTGCTGGCGAGCGAGCACGCTCACGGCCGCACCGCCGGCCAGGAAGTTCTCCACCATCTGCCAGGTGACGTCACTCGGATAGGCCGAGACACCCCGTGCGGCCAGGCCGTGGTCGGCGGCGCAGACCAGCATCTGGGGCTGCTGCAGGCGCGGCACAGGGGTGCCGAGGATGAGACCGATGCGCTGCGCCAGCCCCTCGATGCGACCGAGGGCACCCAACGGCTTGGTCTTGGCGTCGAGCAGGCCTTGCAGCGTGGTCGCCAGGACCGGATCGTGCAGGTCGCTGATGAGGGGTAGGTTCATGGGGCGATGAGCGCGTCCAGCGCGCCGGTGTCGAAGTGGGTGTGAATGGTGTCGGCAAGGCCGTCGAACACCGTCTCCAGCGTGGGCACCGTGGCGCCGAACAGCGCCTGCAGCACGCGCGGATCCTCGAACAGGCCGTGCAGGTACAGGCCGAGCACATTGCCCGCGTCGTTCTGCCAGGCCAGGCCCGGCATCGCCTCGCGTGCAACGGCCCCCGCAGCGAGCATCGCGGGGTGCGGCGCCGTCTGACCATGGTGGATCTCGTAGCCGCGTACCGACACGTTCGACAGCGCGGCCCAGGCGCCCGCGAGCGCACCGAAGCGCGCCTCGGTGCTGCGCACGGTCTTGTTGCGCGCGAAGGTGGTCACCAGCGGCAGCAGGCCCAGGCCGGGCGCGTTGCCGTCGATGCCTTCGGTGTCGATCAACGCCTCACCCAGCACCTGCAAGCCACCGCACACGCCGAGCACGCGGCCACCGCGCGCGGTGTGATCGGCCACCCAGGCATCCAGGCCCTGCTCGCGCAGCCAGGCCAGGTCGGCCGCAGTGGCCTTGCTGCCGGGCAGCACGATCACGTCCGGGTTGGCGGCGTCGGCCGGCGAGCGAACCCACTGCAGGCGCACGCCGGGCACGTTCTTGAGCGGCTGAAACTCGTCGAGGTTGCTGATGCGCGGCCACGCGACCACGGCGATCGTGGTGTGCACCGCGCCAGCGGCGTGGCTGCGGTCGTCGAAGACGCCGTCCTCCTCCGGCAGGCCATGGCGCCATTGCATCGGGATCACCCCGACCGTGGGCACGCCCGTGAGTTCCTGCAACTGTTGCGGCCCGGGCGCAAGCAAGGCCGCATCGCCGCGGAACTTGTTGAGCACGAAGCCGCGCAGGCGCGCACGGTCGACCTCCGGCAACAGCGCCCAGGTGCCATAGAGGTGGGCGAACGCGCCGCCGCGGTCGATGTCGGTGACCAGCAGGCAGCGCGCATTCGCCTCGCGCGCCACACGCAGGTTCACGATGTCGTTGGTCATGAGGTTGAT
This sequence comes from Hydrogenophaga intermedia, assembly GCF_023715105.1. Lineage (GTDB taxonomy): Bacteria > Pseudomonadota > Gammaproteobacteria > Burkholderiales > Burkholderiaceae_C > Hydrogenophaga > Hydrogenophaga intermedia_A. Next base: position 149,042 of record NZ_JAMBNO010000010.1, read on the forward strand.
CTCGGCCGGCGAGCCTGCACCCTCGATCACCACCACATCGTTCTCGGCGATCAGTTCGCGCAACGCCTGACGCACCACGGGCCAGGCGCGCTCGCCGCGCTCGCGCCAGGGCAAGGCGGTCAGCTCAGGGTCGACTTGCCCCATCAGCACGTACTGGCTGTGCGTGTCGGCCTCGGGTTTGAGCAGCACCGGGTTCATGCGCACCTCGGGCTGCGCGCGCGCGGCGAGTGCCTGGAAGTACTGCGCCGAACCGATCTCGCCGCCCTGCACCACCCGGGCGTTGTTGCTCATGTTCTGCGCCTTGAACGGCGCTACCTTGCGGCCCTGCCGCGCGTAGTGGCGGCACAGCGCGGTGGCCAGCCAGCTCTTGCCGGCGCCACTGCTCGTGCCGAGCACCATCACGCAGACCGCGGCCATGGTGATCAGCCCTGCCGTGGGCGCAGGCCGAGCTTGTGCAGCAGCGCCTGGTCGGCCGCCACGTCGGGGTTGCCGGTGGTGAGCAGCTTGTCGCCGTAGAAGATGCTGTTGGCCCCGGCCTGGAAGCACAGGGCCTGCACCGCTTCGCCCATCTGTTGGCGCCCGGCCGACAGGCGCACCTTCGCGCGCGGCATGGTGATGCGGGCCACCGCGATGGTGCGCACGAATTCGAAAGGATCGAGGTCGGGCTCATCGGCCAACGGCGTGCCCGCCACCTTCACCAGGTGGTTGATCGGCACCGACTCGGGGTAGTCGGGTTCGAGGTTGGCGAGCTGGGCGATCAACCCGGCGCGCTGGCGACGCGATTCGCCCATGCCCACGATGCCACCGCAGCAGACCTTCACGCCCGCGCCGCGCACGCGCTGCAGTGTGTCCAGTCGGTCCTGGTAGTCGCGGGTGGAGATGATGTCGCCGTAGAAGCCGGGGTCGCTGTCGAGGTTGTGGTTGTAGTAGTCCAGGCCGGCGTCGCGCAGTTGTTCGGCGTGGCCTTCGGCCAGCATGCCCAGCGTGGCGCAGGCTTCCAGCCCTTCGGCCTTCACGGCGCGTACCAGCTCGGCCACGGCCTCGACATCGCGGTCCTTGGGCGCGCGCCAGGCAGCACCCATGCAAAAACGCGTGGCGCCGGCCGCCTTGGCACGTTGCGCGGCCTCGCGCACCGCGTCCACGGCCATCAGCTTGCCGGCCTGAACGCCAGTGTCGAAGTGCACCGACTGCGGACAGTACGCGCAGTCCTCGGGGCAGCCGCCGGTCTTCACCGACAAGAGTGTCGCGAGTTCGATCTCACGCGGATCGTGGTGCTCGCGGTGCACCGCATGGGCGCGGTGCAGGAGCTCCGCAAAGGGCAGCTCGAACAAGGCCTCGATGGCTTCCATGGACCAACGCTCCTGGAGGCTGGTTGCGTTGGCGCGCGGCACCAGGCGCACGGGCTGTTCGAGCGGGATGTCGGGGTTGGGGGATGTGGTGATCGTCATGCGAAAATCAACTCCGTGGTGTGGCAATGTTGTTGTCATGGGCGGCCAAGGTTGTGACGCGCGCGGTGGCATTGTCGCCGCGCGCGACGTGCGTCCAGGCGGCATGAAGCGCGGCCTGGTCCGCGGGTGGACGCACACCCAGCCGCACATGCCCAGGCAGGCCGAACGAGGTGGTATCGCGCAGCTTCACGCCGTGTTCTAGGCGCAACCGCGGCAGGTGGGCAAGGTCTTGCGGCGCCACGCGCGCAACCAGGTAACTGGCGTCGCCGGGCAGCACCGTCCAGCCGAGTGACTGGCACAGTTCGATCTGCAGCGCTTTCCAATCGCGCAGGGTGCGCAGGCTGTCGCTTAGCCAGTGCTGCACGGGCGGCGTGGGCCAGGTCTTCAGCAGCGCCACGCCATGCGCTCCGATGGGCCAGGACGCAGCGAGCGCATCGAGCGCAGACACCGCGTCCATGGCGTCCACGGGGGCAATCGCGTAGGCGGCGCGCACCCCCGTCAGGCCGAGGGCCTTGTTGGGCGTCCACAGCTGCCACGCCCGCTCGCACACCTGCGCGCCGAAGCTGCTCCGTCCGCTCAGCCGCAGCGGTTCGTAGGCGAGGTCGAGCACGACATGGTTGGTGCCACTTGCCATCACCGCCTGCGCTGCGGGTTCGGCCGCACCCAGCGGGCTGCTGGGTTCACACAGCCAGGCGAGGTCAGCCCGCGACGGCTCGGCCACCCGCGCGAGGCGCCAGGCGGCAGCGCTGCGTGCGTAGTCGCCGTAGGCGTGACGGGGCAACCACACGCGCTGGCCGCCTTCGCGCGCCACCCAGGCGGTGAACCGCGCGATGAATTCGCTGGCGCTGGCGGCGAGCGCAATGCGCGAAGCGTCCACCGCATGAAATGCCGCGAGCGTCTGGCGCAGTGCGTCGTACGTGGGGTCGGGGTAGTGGCTGGCGTCAGCCGCGGTCACTGCGGCAAGTGCGGCCGGACACGGGCCGCAGGCGTTCGCGTTGGTGGAGAAGTCGTGCGCGGGTACCCCGAGCGCGTCCGCTCCGCCGTGCCATTGCGCGCTTTGGCTCATGGGAACAAATGCCCGTTCCATCGCGACCACAATGCCCAAAGTCCCGTCAGGCCAGCCAGACCGGCAAGCGTGAACACGCTGCGGGCGGCGACACGCAGCGCGCGGGCAGTGTCTGCGGCCACGGGGGCCCGGCCACCGCGATTGAGGCTGTAGACACCAGGCTTGTTCAAGCGCACGCCCAGCGTCAGCGCCATCGCCGCCATGGGCCAACCGCTGTTGGGTGAAGGCGTGAGTCGCGCCTCGCCAGCCAGCGTGGGCCAACGCCTGAGCGCACCAAGCAGCACAGCGGTGAGTCGGGCCGGCACCCACGACAAAACGTCGTCTGCGCGCGCGGCCCATTTGCCCGCCCAGGTCCAGTCGCGGCCGAGGCGCTCGCCACGGTAGCCCCACATGGCATCGGCGGTGTTGGCAAAACGGTAAAGCGCGGCGCCAGGCAGGCCGGCAACCACAAACCAGAACAGCGGCGCCACCACCGAGTCGTTGAGATTCTCGGCCAGTGACTCGATCGCGCTCTCCCGCACCTGCGTTGCGTCGAGGGCTGCCACGTCGCGGCTCACCAGCCAGCGCAGCCGCTCGCGCCCGGCCTCGAGCGATTCGCCCAGCGCGGCCTCCACAGCGGCCACTTCGCTGCGCAGCATCTGCCACGAGAGCATGGGCTTGAGCAGCACACCCAGCACCAGGGCCTGTGCCCACCAGGCCCACGTGGCCATGGCCCGGACCAGCAGCAGCGCCAAGCCAACGACCAGCATTGCGCCCAGACACCAGGCCAGCGCGCCCGCGATGAAAGCGCGCGCCGGCTGGAGCCTGCCAGCGCCAAAGCGCGGCGCAACGTGCGGGGCCATGGCATTCAGGTATCGCCCCATGGCCACCACCGGATGCCAACGCGCCGGCGGCTCGCCCAGCGCAGCATCGAGCGCGAGCGCAAGCAGCACGGCCAGTGCGGACACCGGTGCGTCCATCAATCCTCGATACCTCGCTGTGCCGGCACGCCCGCTTTGAAGTGGTGCTTGACCAACGCCATCTCCGTCACGGTGTCGGCGAGCTCGATCAACTCGTCGGGTGCGCCGCGTCCGGTGAGCGCCACGTGCACGTGCGACGGCCGCTCGCGCAGGCAGGTCAACACCGCGTCCAGCGGCACCCAGCCGTAGCGCAAGGGGTACATGATTTCGTCGAGCACCACGAGGAAGTGTTCACCGGCACGCAGCGTGGCCTCGGCCTTTGCCCAGCCCTCGCGCGCGAGCTGCGCCGAGTGATCCAGGTCACGGCTCTTCCAGCTGAAGCCATCGCCCAGGCCCTCGATCGCAATGCCGAGTTGCTCGAACACCCGGTGCTCGCCGAAGCGCGCCGAGGGCACCTTCATGAACTGGTAAATCTTCACCGGCTTGCCGCGGCCGTGTGCGCGCAGGGCCAGGCCGAAGGCCGCCGTGCTCTTGCCTTTGCCGTGGCCGGTGTGCACCAGCACCAAACCGCGGCGCTCGCCTTGCGGCTTGGGCGTATCGCGCGACACGGGCGGGGTCTCGATCTGCATGCGGTTCTCCTGTCTTCAGCGCGGCAATGCCACCCACTGGTCGCCCAGCGCGTGGATGGCGATGCGGTGGTCAAACACCGCTTCGAGCGCGCGGTGGGTGTCGGCGGCGTTGCACAGGCCCTGGTGCTGCACCCGGCCGTGGTTGACGATGAGCATTTCGTCGGCGTGCAACGCCACGCCGATCTCGTGCAGCACGCTCACCACCGTCTTGCCACGGGCCACGAGTTCGCGCACCAGCTGCATCCAATCGGCCTGGTGCGGCGGGTCGAGGTTGGCCAGCGGCTCGTCCATCAGCAGCACATCGGCATCCACCGCCAGCAGACGGGCCAACAGCACGCGCTGGCGTTCGCCGCCGGACAGTGCACCGAGCGCGCGCTCGCGCCAGTCCCAGGCCTGGGTGGCGCGCAGTGCCTGCTCCACCGCCGCGCGGTCGGCGGGTGATGGAGAGGCAAGCCAGGCCTGGTGTGGCAGACGGCCGAGCATGGCCACCTCCCACACACTGAGATCGTCGGCGCCGGACTCGCCCTGCCCGAGCCAGGCCAGGGTACGCGCGCGTTCGCGGCCGCGCCATTGCGCCAGCGGACGACCCAGCAGATTCACGGTGCCGCTGTGCGGCAGCAGACCGGCGAGTGTCTTGAGCAGCGTGGACTTGCCCGCGCCGTTGGGGCCGACGACGCTGGTCCAGCGCGCAGCGGGAAGTTGCAGATCAACGCCGTGCAGCACGGCGGTGCCGCCGAGCGACACGCCGATGGCATGGGCCTGCAGCGCGGCGCTCATCGGCCAGCCCCCGGTGCCCGGCGGCGGTGCATCAGCCACAGCAGGTAGCTGCCGCCCAGCACTGCGGTGAGTACGCCCACCGGCAACTCCTGCGGCGCGATCATCCAGCGCGCCAGCACGTCGGCCGCCATCAGCAACAGGCCGCCCATCATGGCGCTGAGCACCACCAGGCGGCCGTGTGTGGTCTTGACGATGGAACGCACCAGGTGCGGCGCGGCCAGGCCGACAAAGGCGATCAGGCCGGTTTGCGCCACCGCCGTACCGGTGGCCAGTGCCAGCACCGCCACCAGCACCGCACGCACCGCCTCCAGCGGCAGGCCCAGACTGAGCGCGGTGGCCTCGCCCAGGGCCAGGCCATCGAGCACGCGGCCCAGCGCAGCGGCCAGCAGCACGGCGAGCAGCAGCATCGCGGCCATCACGCCGCAGGCCGCCCACCCCACGAAACCGGTGCTGCCCAGCATGAAGCCCTGCATGGCCTGCAGCGTGTCGGGCTCGGCGATGGTGACCAGGTCGCGCGCGGCGCTGAGCACCACGCCGACGATCACACCCGCAAGCAGCAGGCGCAAGGTCTGCTGCACGCCGCGCGCCAGCGCGAGGGTGAGCACCACGCCCAGCACCGCCCCCAGAAAGGCCGCGCCCGTGAGGCCCAGGCGCACCAGCCATGTCGTGGCCAACGTGCTGGTGCCCAACAGCGCCAGCGCCAACGCCACCCCCAGCGCCGCGCCGGAGGCGCTGCCCAGCAGGTAGGGATCGGCCAGCGGATTGCGGAACAGTCCCTGCGCCACCGCGCCGGCCAACCCGAGCAAGCCACCCGCAAGCCAGGCACCCAGCGTGCGCGGCAGGCGGATCTCCCACAGGATCTGCCAGGCCACAGCGTCGTGCAGTGCGCCGAATACGCTGTCGAAGCCGGTGCTGCCGACACCCGCGCCGAGCAGCAACACCAGCGCAGCGGCCACCAGCAGCGCGGTGCCGAGCCAGAGGCTGCGTGTGCGGCCGTTCATGGCCCGGGCCCCTTCTCTTGAATGCAGCGCACCAACAAGCGAGCGGCCTCGGCCATGCGCGGGCCGGGGCGCACCAGCACATCGGACTCGTCGGCAGTGAACACGCAAACACGCTGCTCTCGCAGGGCGCGCATGCCTGCCCAGCCGGGGCGCTGCGCCATGCCCTGCACATTGCGCGCGCCGATCAGGATGAGATCGGGGTCGGCGCGCACCACATACTCGGGGTTGATGCGCGGAAACGGACCGAGTTCGGGCCCGACGATGTTCTGCACACCCAGGCGCGCCATGAGCTCGCCAATGAAGGACTGGGGCCCGGCCGCGTAGCCGCCATTGCTGACCTCGTAGTAAACGCGCAGCGGCCGGGCGCGCGTGGGCAGCGATTGCGCCGCCGCCGACACCCCGGTCTCGATGGCGCGCCAGAGACGATCGGCGTCGGGCACCTCAAGCACGGTGCCCAGCGTGGCCATCACGCGCCGCGCGCCAGCGCTGTTGCGCGGCTCCATGGCCATGACCTTGAGCCCGAAGCCCTCCAGCCGCTCCACGCCGCGTGAGGAGGTGGCCGCCAGCACCAGGTCGGGCTTGAGCGCAACGATGGCTTCCAGGTTGGGATCGATGCCGCCGCCGACCTTGGGCAGTGCCCGCACGCTTGCCGGGAAATTGGAGTAACGGTCCACACCCACCAGGCGGTGGCACTGGCCGAGTTCGCACACCGTCTCGGTGAGCGATGGCAGCAGCGAGACGATGCGCTGTGGCGAGGCCGGCAGCGTGACGGTGATGCCGCGGTCATCGGTGGCTCGGATCTCGCCCGCCTGGGCGGCCAACGAAACCAGCAGCCAGGCAGCCGTGCACAACCTTGGCAACAACCGGTGAAAGCGCTTCATGCCGGGGCCTTCACGCTCAGGGGCAGGCCCGCGGTCATCCACGTCACGCGCTCACATGCCGCGGCAACGGTCTGGTTCAGGCCGCCGAGTGCGTCCACAAAGGCGCGCGTCTCGCGGCCGAGGGGAATCACGCCCAGGCCGATCTCGTTGCTGACCAGCACCACCGGGCCGGCGGCCCGTTCGATGGCGCGGCGCAGGCCTGCCACGGGTTCAACGGAATCCCTCGGCGCACCGTCGGCGGGCATGAGCAGGTTGGTGAGCCACAGGGTGAGGCAATCGATCACCACCAGCGTGTTGGCAGCCGCGTGTGCGTGCACGGCGTCGGCCAGTGCGCGCGGTTCTTCGACGGTGCGCAGGCCGGGCACACGCCGGGCGCGCTCGCGCTGGTGGCGTGCGATGCGCTCGCGCATTTCCTCGTCCAGGGCCTGGCCGGTGGCGATCAGCACCGCGCGGTGCGTGGTGTCGGCCTCAAGCCACTGGCCCGCCAGCGCTTCGGCACGGCGCGACTTGCCGCTGCGCTGGCCGCCGAGGATGAGTTCGCTGCGGGCGATGCGCTCAGCCATGGCGCGCACTCCAGTTCATCACGATCCGGTGCAACTGCTCCACCCCATCGGTGAGCGCCGCCGGGCCGGGTTGCAGGATGTCGGCCGACTTGATTTCGTGCAGCTCGCCGTCGCGCACCGCGGGAACGCCCTGCCAGCCTTCACGCCCTGCCACACGCTCGGGTCGGAACTTCTTGCCGCACCACGAGCCGATCACGATGTCGGGCGCGCGCTCGACGATGCGCTGGGGCTCCCCGATGATGCGGTCCTTGCCCATCGGCATGGCGGCCAGTTCGGGAAAGCAGTCGTCGCCGCCGGCAATGCCGATCAACTCGGACACCCAGCGGATGCCGCTGATGCAGGGGTCGTCCCACTCCTCGAAGTACACGCGCGGGCGGCGCGGCAGCGTGCGCGCTGCCTGTTCGATTTCGGCAAGCCGCGCGCGGGTGCGGGCGATCCAGGCCAGCCCCGGCTCGGCCTGACCCACCATCGCCGCCACCTGGAACAGCATGTCGAAGATCTGCGCCACGCTGCGCTGGTTGAACACCGTGACCTGCACGCCGGCACGGATCAACGCCGCTGCGATGTCGGCCTGCAGGTCGGAGAAGCCGAACACGCAGTCGGGCTCGAGCGCCAGGATCTTGTCGATCTTCGCGCTCAGGAAGGCACTCACCTTCGGCTTCTCCTCGCGCGCACGGCGCGGGCGCACCGTGTAGCCGGAGATGCCGACGATGCGCGCCTCCTGCCCGAGCAAGTACAGCCACTCGGTGGTCTCTTCCGTGAGGCAGATGATGCGTTGCGGTCCCATGGGTGCGCGAGGTGGTTCAGCGGCCATCGTGCCGCACTAGCGAGGCGCCCAGCGCAAGGTGACGAACACGCCACGCCCGGGCTGGTTGTAGCCGCGAACCGTCTCGTACGCCTCGTCGGTCACGTTGCGCAATTGCGCCTGCACGGTCCAGTCTTTCGCGAGTTCGTGGTCGGCGTGCAGGTCGAGCGTGGTGTAGGCCTTCAGGGCAAACGCATTGGCGCTGTCGTCGAAGCGTTTGCCCACGTGCAACAGCGTGCCTCCGAACTTCCAGGCACCGACGGCGTAGTCGGCCCCGAGCATGCCCTGCACCTTGCTGCGGCGCGCCAGCTGCCGGCCGGTGAGCTCGTTGCGCGGGTCCATGGCTTCCCAGGATGCACGCAACAGCAGCTTGCCGATTCCGCCTTCATAGCCCAGCGTCCAGCCCTCGATGCGCGCGCGCGGCACGTTGGCTGGCAGTGGGCCCGAGGGGATGAAGCCGCGGATCTTGTTGTCGAACGCCACCAGCTTGAGGGTGTGGCCGGCCTGGCTCCAGCTCAGGCCGACGTCGGTGTTGCGGCCTTCCTCGGGTTGCAGCGTGGGCGTGCCGAAGCCGGGGAAATACAGCTGATTGAACGAGGGCGCGACGAAGCTCGTGCCGTGCGAGACGTGCACCCGCAGCGTGGGCGTCAGGCGGTGGCCGTAACCCGCAAAGCCGGTGCTGCTGTTGCCGAACTGCGAGTTGCGGTCGTTGCGCAGATTGAGCTGCCAGCTGTGCGGCCCCGCCTCGCCGTTGAGGCCGACGAAGGCGGAGTTGATGCTGCGCTGGCGCACGGCATAGGCCGTGGTGCCATCCACCTTCTGCTCCAGGCGCTCCAGCCCTGCCAGCACCACACCCAGCGGTGTGTCGATGTCGTTCTGCCACAGGAACTGGTCCTGTGTGGTGCGAAAGCGGCTGGGCAGGAAGGACGCGACGATGGAGCGGGAGTCGTCCAGGCTTTGCGCCACTTGCAACTGCGCCTTCCACCCCTCCCGCACCTTGCCATTGATGCCCGCGCGAGCGACCTGCGAGCGGAAGTCGTCGCGCGTGTCGCGACCGGGGCCGTCGTCGTAGTGGCTGGTGCCTTCGGAATACAGCAGGCCCAGGTCGAGCTTCCAGTCGCGCGCCAGCGCCACGCCGATCGAGCCATTGAGCGAGCGCTGCCGCAACGGGTCGCGGTCGGCGTTGAAGTTGCCGAACGGTACCGTCGGGTTGGTGGCCGAAAAGCCACGGTCATTGAGCGACGACACGTCCAGCGAATAGTTCACGCCTGCGTGGCCGCCGGCCAGGCCGGCGCCCGCTTGCGAAAAGCTTTCGCTGCCCAGCGTGACGAAGGCGCTCGGGTGAAAGCCCTCGCGGCCCTTGCGCGTGAAGATCTGCACCACACCGCCCACGCCGTCGCTGCCGTACAGCGATGAGCCCGGCCCCTTGAGGACCTCGATGCGCTCGATCGCGTCCAGCGGCAAGCTGCTCCACACCGGCGTGCCGGCCGTGGCAGAGCCATAGCGCACGCCGTCGATCAACAGGATGGTGTGGCGCGATTCGGTGCCGCGAATGAAGATGTTGCCGCTCTTGCCACGGCCGCCGTTGGTGGCCATCTGCACGCCCGCGGCGCGCACCAGCACTTCGGTCAGCGTCTGGCCAGCCATCTTTTCGATGTCGGTGCGCTCGATGACGGTGACGTCGCTCACCAGGCTATCCACCCGCGTGGGCGCGCGGCTGGCGGTGACGACGGTATCGGCGAGCGTGGGAACGGCACCCTGCGCAAAGGCGGGCGCTGTGGCAGACAGGCTCAGCAGGAGAGCGGCCTGGCGCCACGACGGGATACGGGTTTTCATGGACGAAACAAAGGACGAGAGCCCTCACCGCCTTCCCCGACGGTGCATGGGCGTCACGGCGGCGCCGCTTGCGCGGTGCCGCCACCTCGTTGGCCGGTATCCGGGCTGGCAGAGCGACCTCCATCGCCTTCCCGGTGCCGGACCCCTCGAGAGGTCGTTTGCACCAGTGGCGGTGTGATGGAAGCGGAGCATCCGGCGGCTGTGGGCCGCCGGCCGTCTCGTCTGCTTACCGTTGCGGGGGCAGCGCAGGTTAGGTTCGCCGCCATGAGCGGCTCGCCCTCCTGCTTCCCGTTGAACTGCGGCGCGTGAACCACGCCGCGAGCACCAACGGCAAGCATTCTATGCGCGCACCCCGCCTACAATGACCGACGCACATCGGATCGCAGGAAACCCAGCACCATGGCCGCTCCCAAGCAACTCGACCAGATCACCGAGAAGGTGGAGCGGCTGCTGCTGCGCCACGAGGAACTGCAGCGCACCAACGCGTTGCTGGTCGAGCAGGTGCACGCCCTGCAGGCCGAGCGCGACTCGCTCAAGTCGCGTCTGCTGGCCGCTCGGGCCCGCATCGACGCCCTGCTCGAGCGCCTGCCTGTCACCGAAGAACGCAAGGAACGCTCATGAGCGCCGCACGGCCGCCCGAAGGCGCTCGCACCGCAGTGCAATGCACGGAGGTTTTCCAATGAACAAGCCTGGCCACAAGCAGATCGAGGTGCAGATCATGGGCCAGAGCTACCTGCTCTCCTGCCCGGTCGGCGGCGAGTCGCTGCTGCTCGAAGCGGTGGAACGCGTGGACACTGCGATGTGCCGCATCCGCGACGCGGGCAAGGTCAAGGCGCGCGACCGCATCGCCGTGCTGGCCTCGCTCAACCTCGCGTACGAGCTCTCGCAACTGGAGCGCAAGGAGGCCGAACGAGAGGCCGAGGCGCAGCAGTTCCAGGCGTCGTCCTTCGCGGGTGCCGACGCCAGCGCCTTTGCCGAAGCGGGCGGTTTCGACACCGAACCGCTCGATGCACAGACGCAATCGCGCGTGGACGAGCTCATGCGCCGACTCGACCAGACGCTCGACAAGGACGGCCGCCTGCTCTGAGGGCATGCCGCCCGTCATGGCGCGGGGGCATACCGACCGATGGTCCGCAACACCACGGCACAGCTTCTAGAATTCGATCCGTCTGCGGTGTGCGCCGGGCTTCAATGTCCTTGAACCAATGCTCATAGAGCCCGGGCTTGGTACATTGCGCGGCTGGTGCGAGCGTCTCGCGTCAGACGAACCCGAAGCCGCGTTGCCCTCGCCCACCTGAACCCCGGTTCAGGCTTTCGGCCCGGCGCCCACTTGCAGACACCTTATTCCCCATGCCCCTCGAACCCTTGCTGATCGCCGAACTGGCGCTTCTCGGCATCGGCACCGGTTTCCTCGCTGGCCTGCTCGGCATCGGCGGCGGAATGCTGATGGTGCCCTTCATCACCCTCATCCTCACGGGCCGTGGCGTCGCACCCGATCTCGCCGTCAAGATGGCGATCGCCACCTCGATGGCCACCATCATCTTCACCAGCGTCTCCAGCGTGCGCGCGCACCACAAGCGTGGCGCCGTGCGCTGGGACATCGTCAAGCGCCTGGCGCCCGGCATCGTGCTCGGCGCGGCCGTGGCCAGCCTGGGCGTCTTCGCGGTGCTCAAGGGCAGCTGGCTGGCGCTGTTCTTCGCGGCATTCGTGAGCTTCTCGGCCACGCAGATGCTGTTCGACAAGAAGCCCAAGGCCTCGCGCACGCTGCCCGGCACCGCTGGGCAACTCGGCGCCGGTGGCGTCATCGGCTTCCTGTCGGGGCTGGTGGGCGCGGGCGGCGGCTTCGTCTCGGTGCCCTTCATGACCTGGTGCAACGTGGCCATCCACAACGCGGTGGCCACCAGCGCGGCGCTCGGGTTTCCGATCGCGCTGGCCAACGCGGCCGGCTACATCGTGGCGGGCCAGTCTGTGCAGGGCTTGCCCGCGGGCTCGATCGGCTACATCTACCTGCCGGCGCTGGTGGTCATCGCCAGCGCCAGCGTGCTGATGGCACCGCTGGGCGTGAAGGCCGCGCACGCGCTGCCGGTCAAGACGCTCAAGCGCGTGTTCGCCGCCATCCTGTACATGCTCGCGGCCTACATGCTCTGGAAGGGGCTCACCGCCTGATGGCGGCGCGGCGCGCCCCGTGCGCGCCGCTGCAGTGGGCCCCAGCGCACGCGCTCGAGAGCGCGCGCAGAGGGGGAAGTGTTGTTTTCCCCTCTACAAAGCCACGTTTCCCCCGGGCGTTGGGCCTCGCGGAGCCGTTTTCCTCCTTGGAAGCTGTTGACAACTCCATTAGCATCAACACGCTTGTGAGAGAGCGCGTTTTCCACAGGCGAACACGTCAACTTCTAGAAGGAAACTCAACCATGGCAACTGCGAAGAAAGCCGCCGCGAAAAAAGCGCCGGCGAAGAAGGCCGCCCCGGCCAAGAAAGCCGCTCCGGCGAAGAAGGCCGCTCCGGCCAAGAAAGCCGCCCCGGCGAAGAAAGCCGCTCCGGCCAAGAAAGCCGCCCCGGCGAAGAAGGCCGCTCCGGCCAAGAAGGCCCCGGCCAAGAAGGCGCCCGCCAAGAAGCGCACCCCCAACGCCGCCTTCATGAAGGCGCTCACCCCCAGCGCCGCCCTGGCCGCCATCGTGGGCGCGAACCCGCTGCCCCGCACCGAAGTGACCAAGAAGGTCTGGGACTACATCAAGAAGAACAAGCTGCAGGACTCGGTCAACAAGCGCATGATCAATGCCGACGCCAAGCTGAAGGAAATCTTCAAGAAGGCCCAGGCTTCCATGTTCGAAATGACCAAGCTGGTCAACGACCACCTGAAGTGATCCGGGCGCGCCTTCGGGCGCGTTCCTTGCCTCACAAAGCCGACGTTCCGTCGGCTTTGTCGTTTCCGCACGCTCAGCACCGGTCTTGGCCCGAAGCCCTGGACTCCTGTGCGAAACTGCGTCGCCCCTTGATCACCCGCGCATGACCACCACGCCCCCGACCCCGCCCCAAGAGCCCGCCGAGGGAACGCCGGCGGCGATCACGCTGCCGCCGATGCAGCACAAGACGGTGCTGGTGATCGATCTGGTGGAGTCGGTACGTTTGATGGCCGCCAACGAGGCGCAGGTGGTGGCGCTGTGGCGCGGCTTCGTGCAGTTCGCCACCACCGAAGTGCTGCCCGCGCGCGGCGGGCGTCTCGTCAAGAGCCTCGGCGATGGCCTGCTGGCCGAGTTCGAGCATCCCGCGCAGGCGGTTCGCGCGGCACTCGAACTGCACCGCCATTTCGACACTGCCAACCGCAGCCTGCCTGCCGCGCAGCAGCTCTACCTGCGCGCCGGCGTCAATGCCACCCAGCTCTACGTGGACGACGTGGACGTGTACGGCCACGGCGTGAACCTGGCCGCGCGCGTGGCCGACCTGGCCGCCCCGGGCGAGACCGTGGTCACCGCCAGCGTGTACGACGCCATCGTGGTGGGCGTGGACGCCGATGTGATGGACCGCGGCGAGAGCTACCTCAAGCACTGGCCCGAGCCGGTGCGCACCTGGGCGGTAAGCCCGGTGAACGAACGCACGCCGGTGGTGCGCCTGCCCACCCCGGCCGAATCGGCAAGCGACTTCCGCCCCGGCGTGGCGGTGGTGCCCTTCGAGACACGCAGCCACGCGGCCGAGCAGTTCGTCATCGGCGAGCTGATTGCCGATGGCGTGATCACCCAGCTCTCGCGCAGCCAGGATTTGCGCGTGATCTCGCGCCTGTCCACCAGTGCCTTCCGGGGCCGCGGCAACACGCCGGCCGAAATCGGCCAGCGCCTGGAAGCGTCTTACACACTGAGCGGCAGCTACGTCAACTTCGGCGACAAAGTCGTCATCACCGCGGAGCTGAGCGACAACCGCCGCGACGAGGTGGTGTGGGCCGAGCGCCTCTCGGGCGACACGCTCGATCTGCTGCAGATGCAGAGCGAACTGATCACCCGCCTGAGCGAGGCCACTGCCAACGCCGTGCTGCACCATCTGGTGCAGCGCACGCTGGTGCAGCCGGTGCCGCAACTGGAGAGCAATGCCCTCATGCTCGGGGGCATCACGCTCATGCACCGCTCCACCCCGCGCGATCTGCAGCGCAGCCACGAGCTGCTGGAGGCCGTGGTGGACCGCCACAAACGCGTGGCCACGCCTTGGGCCTGGCTGGCCAAGTGGCACATCATGCAGGTGGTGCAGGGCCTGGCGCCCGAGCCAGCACGGGCCTTCCGGGAGGCGATCGGTGTCGCCGACCGCGCACTGGATCTGGAGCCCAACAGCACGCTGGCGATGGCCATCAAAGGGCATGCGCTGTGCCACTTGGGCGAAGACGTCGAAGGTTCTCGTCGCTTGCTGATCGAATCCACCGACACCAATCCGAACGATCCCATGGCCTGGCTGTATCGCAGCGTGTGGTCGACGCTCTGGGGAGTGGCAGACGAATCCGTCGTGGAAGCCGAGCGCGCACTCAGCCTATCCCCACTGGATCCGCAAAAGTACTATTTCGAGATGATGCTGGCGAACTGCTATCTCGCCTCACACCGCCTGTACGACGCCATCGAACTCGGCAAGGCTTCGGTCCGCAAGAACCGATACCACGCACCGACGATCCGGGCGCTGCTCATCGCGCAATTCGAGTCTGGGGATCACGCTGGCGCTCGCGAAACCTTTGCATTGCTGCGGCAGGTTCAGCCAGACCTCACGATTCAGCGCTACCGTACCGCGGGCAGCCAGAGCCCGATGCGGCAGCGAGCGATACAGGCGCTTAGCGCCCTAGGCCTGCCGGAATCTTGAATCTTCAACTGGGAGAGACCAATATGAGCGCATTGAGCGGTGGTGTCAGTGGCGGCGTGAGCGGAGGCGTCAGCGGAGGCGTCAGCGGTGGCGTCAGTGGCGGTGTCAGTGGCGGTGTCAGTGGCGGTGTCAGCCAGGCAATTGCCTCCACCGATGCTCTGACGCTCTCGCGCGCGGCCATCGTCGGCCCCTTCGAAGGCGCAACGTTGCACGTGAGCTGGCCGGGCTTCGACCGGGCCGACAACCTCAAACGCTGGGCCGACGGCCCGCGCGTGGCCGCGGTGTTGTCCGAAGTGCTCGAAGGCCTGAGCTACGACGTCGACAAGCCGCGCAAGTCCGCGTCGCTGCGTTTTGCAAACGGCAGCAAGAATCATCGGCTGGTGCAGCTTGTCGGTCCCGACGAAAAGCTCATCCAGAGCCAACTGCAACTCGTCGCAGCCTATGCCGACCTGCGCCCCGATCGCGCGGTCGAGGTGGTCGAGCAGATGGGCTTTCCAGTACCTTTCTGGGGCTCCGTCGTGGGCCTGACCGCGCACCGCCACGGCAAAACGCTCGCGCTGCTGGACGTCGCCTTCTCGCTCGCCGTGAGCGTGGAGCAGCGCTTCAAGCAGATCTTCTCGGTGCCACGGCCGGTCGAGTTCTCGCCGCAGATCCAGCCCATGATCCCCACACCCGGCCACGGCGCCTGGCCCAGCGGTCACGCCACCGAGGCCTTCCTCGCGGCCACGTTGCTGCAGGCGCTGCTGGACGCGGCCATGCCCGCGAAGAAAAAGCAATCGGGCAACGGGCAGGCGAGCCACGAGCAATTGCAGCGCCTGGCCGCGCGCATCGCCGTCAACCGCACCGTGGCCGGGCTGCACTACCCGGTGGACAGCGCGGCCGGGCGCCTGCTGGGCACCGCGCTCGCTGAGTACCTGGTGGCGCGCGCCACCGGCAAGGCGGTGCACGAGCGCAGCTTCGATTCGGCGCTGTTCATCGAGAAGGACGGCGCGCCGATGGACTTCAGCCTGCACGCCCCGATGGACCACGCCAGCGGCAGCGCCTACACGCGATCGCCCAAGGCACAGGACGTGCCCAAGGCGGACCTGCTCGCCTGGCTGTGGGAGGAAGCCGTCAAGGAGTGGCAATGAGCTGGGCCCCCCTGCCCCGCGGCGCCTTCACCGGCATCGACTGGTCGGCGCCCGGCGCCATCGATGGCATGGACCCCTATCTGGCCTGGGCCGAGGCCGATGGCTTCGTGGGGTACCACGTGCACGGCGAGGACGACCAACCCAAGTGGCTGCCCATCGTCATCGGCCTGCGCGAGTGCGCCGACGTGCGCCAGCTGGTCGACGCATCGTCGAGCCGCTGGCTGCAGATTCCGCAGGTCTACCTGCTGATACCCGGGCTGCGCCACTGCACAGCTCGCGTGTCGAAGAAGTTCTTCGAGCACTGGCGCAACGGCCACGCGATGCGAGCGCTGATCGACCGCTTCGAGCTTGGCCTCCCAGTGGAGCACCACACGCAGGAACTGCCCCACTGCTGCCACCCGCACGAACACCCTCGGCCACCGAAGGGGCGTCTGCGCGGCCCGGTGCTCGGCCTCATCGACGGCGGCCTCGCGGTGGCCAACGCGGCATTTCGCGACGCGCGCGGTCGCACGCGCGTGAAGCACTTCTGGCGCCAGGACAACCACTACGGCGGCGCGTGGCCCGGCACGCCGGACAACAAGCGCGTGCCACTGGATCCGGCCCGCGCCGGCCCCGAACCGCGCGACCTGGGCTACGGCCACGCGCTCGACGCAGCGGCCATCGACGCCGCCATCGCGCGCTATACGCACCACCGCCGGCTCGACGAAGACGCGCTCTACCGCCACCTGCAACTCTGGGATCTGGCGCGACCGGTGAACCACGGCACCCACGTGATGGGCCTGGCCACCGCGCCTGGCGGCTTGCTGAACCCGCAGGACAACGACTTCGCCAGCCATTGCGAGCTGATTGCCGTGCAGCTGGACTGGGCCAACGTGCTCGACACCTCAGGCGGCGCCATGAACGTGAGCGTGCTCGACGGCCTGCACTACATCGTCTCGCGCTGTGCCGACGACGCGGCCATCGTGGTCAACATCAGTTGGGGCACGTTGGCGGGCCCGCACGACGGCAGCTCGCTGCTGGAGGCGGCCATGGACGAACTGGTGGAGCGATTGGACGGGCGCCTGCAGATCACCGTGCCGGCCGGCAACGGTTACCAGAGCCGCACGCACGCCAATGCAGAACTGCCGGCAGGCACGCGCAAGAAGGACTCCGGGCTCGCCCTGCATTGGCGCGTGCTGCCCGACGATCACACGCAGAGCTTCCTGGAGATCTGGCTGCCCGATGACGCGCAGGATGTGTCGATCACGGTGCAGCCGCCCGAGCGGGCCGCGCAGGTGGTCACGCTGGCGGCGGGGCAATCGGGCATGTGGACCGGCGAGGATGGCCGGCCACAGTGGTCGCTGATCTACCCGCGCACCACCGCACTCGGTGCACGTGGCACCTGCGCCCTGCTCGCCGTCGAGCCCACGGCAAGTCACGACCCTGAACGCGCGCTGGCGCCGTTCGGGCGATGGACGATCACGCTGCGCAATGGCGGCCGCCAGCCCGTGGTGTTCGACGCCTACGTGGAGCGCGACGACGTGGCGCTGGGCATGAACACCGGCGCGAAACAATCGTCGCTGGAGGACGTGCACTACAACACCCAGGGCAATCTGGATGGCTGGGTCGACCAGCCCGGCAACCCCACGCCGATCCGGCGCAGCGGCGTGTTCAACAGCTTGTCCACCGGGCGCCACACCATTGCCGTGGGCGGCACCCGCGCGACCGACAGCGGGCGCGCACCACTGGCGCACTTTGCGCGCTACTCGCCGCAGAAGCCCGAGCCCGACGCCGCGCGAGCGCAGCGCCCCGATGTGCGCAACGTGCCACAAATCCTGGCCTCCTGCGATGACAACACGGCGCTGTGGGGCGTGCGCAGCACGGGCAGCCTGAGCGGGGGCACGGTGCGCCTGGCGGGCACGAGCTCGTCGGCCCCGCGCGAGGCGCGCCGCAGGCTCAACGCCCTTAAGTGAAGAACACGCCCGGCGGTGCGCTCACCAGCGCGCCGGCAGCGGCTTGACGAGCCAGATCCAGCGTTCGCGCACTTCAATGAAGCCGCCGGTTTCCAGGTCCTTGAGCAGGCGGCTCACCATTTCGCGCGAGCAGGCCAGGTGTTGCGCGATCTGCTGGTGCGTGACCTTCTCGCGCAGCGGGCGTTCGCCGGCCTCGTTGGATTCGCGCGCCCAGTCGTTGAGCAGTTTCACCAACCGGCCGTAGACGTCGATCAGTGCGACGCTGCGCGCGCTTTCGGTGGCCAGGCGCGCGCGGCGGATGAGGCGCGCCATGAGTTCCAGTGCGAATTCGGGGTGCTCGGCGATGTAGGCCAGCAGCCGTTCGCGGGTGATCACGGCGCAGGTGGTGGTGTCGGTGGCCTCGACGTTGGCCGAACGCGGCCCGCCGTCGAGCGACATCTCGCCCACGTATTCCAGCGGGCCGTAGACGCCCAGGGTGAGCTCCTTGCCCGTGGCATCGGCCACGTAGGCGCGCAGGCGCCCCTTGAGCACGATGTAGAGCGTGTCGCCGACATCGCCCTCCTGGATCAGCAGGGCCCCACGGCGGTAATGGCGATGCACCCCCTGGGCCGCCAGCGCTTCGATGTGTTCGGTGTTGCGAGGATTCAGCGTCGAAGGGCTGGCAGCGGGCATCCGGGGCGATCAGGGGTGGGTGTAACCGCCCGAATTGTGCGCGACCGGTGTGACGATGCGCAAGGCGGGCACCACCGGGGGCAAGGTGTTGATCCGCTGCAGCAGGCGGCGGATGCTGGGCGCGCCGGCCTTCTCGCGCAGGGTCTTGATCTGGCTGCGCACGGTGGACACGGCCACGCCGTTCTCGGCCGCGATCTCGTGGATATCGAGCCCGCGACACAGGGCCAGCAGCACCACCTCTTCGGTGGGGCTGAGCGCCAACGCGCGCGCGAACATGCGAACCGCGAGGTTGTCGCACACGTTCTGGCGGGAAAGCACCACCAGCACGGTGGGTTTGTCGTCTTCCAGCGGGTGCGACAGCGGCGTGAAGGCCATCGACAGGTCGTGATCGCCCTCACGCATGAGCACCAGGCGGCGCTGGCCGCGCAGCGCGGCGTCCAGCGCCTGCTGGATGCGCTCGCTGTGCTCGGGCGTGCTGCCCATGAGGTTGCCGCTGCACGCGCGCAGCATGCGGCGCTGCGCGAGCTCGTGGCGTGCCAGGTGG
This sequence comes from Hydrogenophaga intermedia, assembly GCF_023715105.1. GTDB lineage: Bacteria > Pseudomonadota > Gammaproteobacteria > Burkholderiales > Burkholderiaceae_C > Hydrogenophaga > Hydrogenophaga intermedia_A. The sequence goes on from NZ_JAMBNO010000010.1 coordinate 168,072, forward strand.
TTGGCATGCAGGATGCGGCCCTGCGCGTCCAGCAGCAGCATGCCGTAGTCGATTTCGTCGAACACGCGCAGCAAGTGGGCTTCGCTCAGCGACGAAGTCTCCTGCACGTTGTACGAAACGCTTCCCCAAACCTTGTCCGTTGTCTGCAGCATGATGAACCTCCTGTTGAGACAGAAGTGTTCGTTTTTGCAGCCGCCGGCGCTGTGCCGTGGTGACAGGCTGTTTGTGATGTATTCACCAAACCGCGGCCGCCGGCGCGGTGGGGAATCGACGCCTCAGCGCTGGAGTGCTGCCTGGCGAATGGCGCTGAGCGTGCCGCGCGTGGTGATGACCTCGGGGTCGAGCGGCACCACGATCACCGTGCCACCCGGGTGCGCCAGTGCGCGGCGCAGCGCGGGCTCGAAGTCGGCCGTGGCGGCCACACGCTCGGCCGCATAGCCGTAGGCGCGCGCCAGTGCCACGAAGTCGGGGTTGGCCAACGTCGAGCCGCTCACGCGCGCCGGGTACTCGCGCTCCTGGTGCATGCGGATGGTGCCGTAGCTGCCGTTGTCCAGCAGCAGCACGATGCTCCTGGCGCCGTGCTGAACCGCGGTGGCGAGCTCTTGCCCGTTCATGAGGAAATCGCCGTCGCCCGCGATGGTGAAGGCCAGCCGCCCGGTGGCGATGGCCGCACCGATGCCCGCCGGTACGCCGTAGCCCATGGCGCCGTTGGTGGGGGCGAGTTGCGTCTTGTGCCCGCGCGCCAGCCCCGGGTAGCGGTAGAAGCGGTGCAGCCAACTGGCGAAGTTGCCCGCGCCGTTGGTGAGCACGGCGTCCTCGGGCAGCAGGCGCTGCAGCGTGTGCACGATGGCGGGCATGTCGATCGGACCCGGCAGCTTCACGCCGTTGTTCGCCGGATCGATGTTGGCCAGGTAATCGGCATGGCTGCCGGCGGTCCAGTCGGCCCAGGGCAGCTGCGGTGGCGCGGTGAGCACCTCCAGGCTGCGCGCCGCTGCGTTCATGCTGGCCTGGATGGCGAGCGTGGGTTGGTACACGCGGCCCAGTTCTTCTGCGCTGCTGTGGATGTGCACCAGCTTCTGTTTCGGCACCGGCGCCTCGATCAGCGTGTAGCCGCCGGTGGTGCTCTCGCCCAGGCGCGGGCCGATGGCGATCAGCAGGTCGCTCTCGCGGATGCGTTTCGCGAGCGCCGGGTTGATGCCCAGGCCGACGTCGCCCGCGTACTGCGCGTGGTGGTTGTCGAAGGTGTCCTGGAAGCGGAAGGCGTTGGCCACCGGCAATTGCCAGTTCTCGGCAAAACGCTGCAGGGCGGCCGCACTCTGCGGGGTCCAGCCGCCGCCACCGGCAATGACGAAGGGGCGCTCGGCAGCCAGCAGCAGCGTGCGCAGCTCGCGCAGCGCGCCGGGATCGCTCCAGGCCTGCACTGGCTCCACGCGCGCCAGCGGCTGGGCGCTCACCGTGTGCGTGAGCATGTCTTCGGGCATCACCAGCACCACCGGGCCAGGGCGGCCGTTCATGGCGGTGGCGAAAGCACGCGCCACGTATTCGGGGATGCGGCGCGCATCGTCAATGCGCTCCACGCGCTTGGCGAAGCCCTTCGTGGACGGTCCGAAAAACGCAGCGAAGTCAACCTCCTGGAAGGCCTCGCGGTCGCGCGCATCGCTGGCCACGTCGCCCACGAACAGCACCATCGGCGTGCTGTCCTGGAAGGCGGTGTGCACGCCAATGGACGCGTTGGTGGCGCCGGGCCCGCGCGTCACGAAGCACACGCCAGGACGGCAAGTGAGCTTGCCGTGCGCCTCGGCCATGAAGGCCGCACCGCCCTCCTGGCGGCACGTCACGAAGCGGATGCGATCGCCGTGCGCGTGCAGGCCGTCGAGCACCGCGAGGTAGCTTTCGCCGGGCACGCCAAAGGCGTGGGTGACGCCCTGCGCGATCAGGCACTCCACCAGCAAGTGGCCGGCCAGTTTTTCGTGGCTCATGTCGTGGCTCATGTCGTGGCCCATTTCGCGGCTCATTTCGCCACCCCCGCCACGCGCTTGCCCACACCCAGCGCTGCGAACACCGACAGCGCCAGCACCACCGCACCGCCCGCCAGGGTCGCGGCATACCAGCCACGGTCCATGAACAGACCGAAGATCAGCGGCGAGAGGGCGAAGCCGACATCCAGGCCGGAATACACCGTGCCGTAGACGCGGCCCGTGGCGCCCTTGGGGGTGGCCCGCTTGATGAGCATGTCGCGGCTGGGCCCGGCCACGCCGACCGCAAAGCCGGTGGCGGCCAGCACAACCATGGTGCCCGCTTCGCCGAACCAGCCGGTGGCGCACAGCAACATGAACAACGCGCCCAGACCCATGGCCCAGGCCACCACCACGTCGCTGGAGATGCGGTGCTGCTGGCCGTACACCGACACGAAACCGCCGACGAACATGCCCGCCGCCGCACACAGCATGTAGGCGCTGACGGTGACGGTGGCCGCCTCCATCGAGGTGCCGTAGAGGGCTTGCAGGATGGACGGCGCAAAGCTCTGCACCACCGCGAGCGTCATGGTGGAGAGCAGAAAGAACGCAAAGCACCACCACACCACGGGCAGCTTGAGGAAGGCCAGGTCGTGCTCGGTGGCCGTGCCGTCGGGCTGGCGCGGCGCGCGCACCACCACCTCGGTGAGCAGCTTGTCGCGCTGCCACCAGAGCAGCGCGAGCACCGCCACGTAGAGCACCGCGGCCGCGTGGTACGCGGTACGCCAGTCGCTCAGTGCGGTGATGCCGACCAGGAAACTGGGCGCCAGCGCCCAGCCCAGGTTGCCGGTGAGGCCGTGTGCGCTGAACGCGTGACCCAGGCGCGGGGCCGACACCCGCTGGTTGAGGATGGTGAAATCACAAGGATGGAACGGGGCGTTGCCGATGCCGGCCAGCACCGCCACCGCCATCAGCCCGGCGTAGCCCGTGGCCTGCGAGGCGACCAGCGAGGCCACCAGAAAGCAGCCGATGGCGGCAAACAGCACCGGGCGTGCGCCCACGCGGTCGACGAGAAAGCCCGAGAGCGCCTGGCCGATGCCGGAGATGACGAAGAACACGGTCATCAACAGCCCGACGTCGGCGAAGCCGAGGCCGAAGTCGCGGATGAACACCGGAAACAAGGGCGCGAGCAGCAGATGCGAAAAATGCGAGGTGCCGTGCGCCAGGCCGACCAGCCCGATGACGGTGGCGTCCTGCTTGAGGGGAACAGGGTTGGCAGGCGGCAGCGCGCCCAGCGTGGCAGAGGTCATGGAACGAGATGGTAGCGAGGGCGGCGCCCTGGCGCTGCCCGATGGGCGACTTGCGGACCGACCGCTCAGTGCTCAGTGCTGACTGACGGGTTCGAGCACGGGTGGCGGGCCGGCAGTGAGCACGGCGTCCAGCGCGGCCTGCACCACCGGGCGGGCCTCCACCGGGCGCAGCCAGCGGTTGCGGATCAGGCGCACACAGACACGCTTGGTCATGGAATGCGCGCGCCCGCCACGGCTGGTGAACATGAACAGCGTGCCGCGGTTGCTGGCCCAGGTGAGCTGCGCGCGCAACCATTCGCCATGGGAGTAAAGGTCGACCCAGGCACCCTCGCGCAACGAGAGCAACAGCTGCTCGGCATCGAGCGCGCTTTCGTCTTCCAGCGCGCCGCTGGTGCTGGTGTCGAACTCGGCGCCGTGCAGACTGCCGTAATCGGTGGCGATGGTGTCCTCGAAGCCGGCGCTGGCCATCTCGTTCTTGCCGAGCCAGGGTTGGTCAGCCGCCTTGGGCACGCGCTGCTCCGGGGTGGCCGGGGCGAGTTCTTCGAGCACCAGCAGCGCGGTGGCGGCCTCGTCGTCAAGCGGAATCGGATCGCTGTGGCCGCTGTCGCTGCGCACCTTGGCGCGGCGCAGGCCGAGCACCGGCTCGTGCAGGCGCAGCAACGCGTCGAAGAAGGTCTGCGTCTCGGCCGGCGACTTGCCCAGCACCTCCAGGCCTCGCCGCAGCGTCTTCACCAGCCCGGGGACGATGCGGAACAGCTCGGCTGGACGGCGCAGCGTCACATCCTTCTTGATGCTCCAGAGCAAGTCGGAGACCGCCTTGCGATAGGCGTTGAGGTCCTCCTGCGTGGCGGGCAGGCCCATCTCGGCCGACGCCAGCACCAGCGACCAGCTGCCGTAGATGAAGTCGAGGATGAACCCCGGCGCGTTCTCGACGTCGGGGCGCTGGCTCAGGTCCCAGGCGATGCGGTCGGCCAGCGCCTGGCGGTCTTCCGCGTGGCGCAGCGCCCGCAGCTGGTCGTTCTTGACCTGTTCTTCCCGCTCGTCCTGCGAGCGCCAGTGGCCGCGCAATTGCTCCAGCGTCTCGCCGAAGGCCTTGGGGTCATCGCTGGCGCGTTCGTTGAGGGTGCGGAAGGCCTCGCGCACCGGCGCGAAGAAGGAGTCGAACTCCTCGCTGAACTCGTCGTTGTAGCGAAAGCTGCGCTGCGCCACGCTTTCCACCAGGCGGCGCGCAGGGTGGTTGTCCTCGCCGAAGAAGCGCGGCTGCGTCATGGCCTGCTGCAGCAGGGCCGGCTCGAGCGCCACCACCGCTTCGCGCACCGGGGCCAGAAGCAACGGGTCGCGCGCCACCTGATTGACCAGCTTGCGCACCACGTCCAGGCCGACTGCCTGGGCCACCGATTGCGCGTGCTCCTTGAGTTCGAGCAGCATGCGCGTGCGCTCGGTGGCGCTGGCGGCCTTGCCCCATTCGCCGCTCAGTTGCGAGCCGATGCTGACGTGACGCACCGGGCGGTCCACCGCCGGCAGATCGCGAAAGCGCGTGCGTTCCTCTTCCAGCACCACCTCGTCGAGCACCGGCAGCGCGGCCTGCGCCGCGAGCTCGGCTCGCTCGCGTTCGAGCGCGCGGTAGTAGCTCGCATCAAGCCGTTGCTCGAACGCCGGGCCGCCCTGCTCCAGGAACTGCTGCATCACGTCGTGATCGAGCATCGGCGCGCTGCGCGCGAGGTCGGCCATGGGCGGCAGCCATTGCGTTTCGGCGTGGGCGGTTTGTGACTGCGTGGACGGCATGGCCATGCCGCCGGGCGTGAACTCGAAGTCGAGCAGATCGCGCTTGGGCGGAGGCGGCGGTTTGGTGGCCTGCGGGTCGGCCACCAGGCGCACACGGTAGCTGGCCTCCTGCACGTTGGCCTTCTGCAGCGTGAGCGCGAGCTGCTCGTACAGCGTGCGCAGCTCACGGCCCAGGGGCGTGGCCAGGTGGCGCATCCACAGGGTGCGGATCTCGGGGTCGCTCTCGCTGCCGGCGATGAGATCGCGCAACACCCGCACGTAAACCGAGGGCCGCATCGGGTTCTTCTCGGCATGCACGCTGTGCAGGCCGATCAGCGAGCTCATGCGGGCGTCCAGGACAGCCAGGGCCTGCTCCACCTCGGGCAGCAGGTTCTGCAGCACCTTGGCCGATTCGATCGATTCGTTGACGGCGCTGTCGTCCACCAACGCCAGCAGCTCGGAGTTCGACAGCAATGCCATCGACGATGTATTGCCTTCGTTGTACCCGTTCTGCAAAGCGCCCTTGAGGCGCTGCGCGAACGCCGGGCCCCAGGTCTGGCGGTGCTTGATCAGGGTGTACCAGGCGCGGGCACAGCGGTCGCGGGCGGCGACGTCGCGCTGGTCCTTTTCCTCCTGCTGCAGCGAACTGACCGCCACATCGATGCAGCGGCCCAGCGAGGGCGCGGCATGGCGCACGGCTTCATCGAAGCACTGTTCGAGCAGGGGTGAGTTGACCGGCATGGCCTGGGATTGGGGCAATCGTCACGTGAAACAGGTCACGGTTATAGCCGCGCCGTGCGTGAACGATGTGGTGATCGGCCGATTTCCGGACGACCCAAGGCTTTGAGGTTCCGACCGGTCATGCGGGGTGGGCGGACGGTTGGCGCGGTTCTTGTCTGCACCACGGTCGACAGGGGTTTCAAGCGCCTGTCACGCACCTCATGCACTGTTTCGGCCACCCATGGAGACACCGCTTTACAACCGAACCCCTCATGCGTGGCAGGCCCTGGCCCGCCCGGATGGACAGGGCCTGGGCCGCCAGGCCCACACGCTGCTGCTGCTGGCCAACGGCCGGCGCACGTTGCGCGAGCTCTCGCGCCTGCTCGACGAGGACGTGAGCGAGGCCGCCCGGCAACTCGCCGCGCAGGGCTACCTGCAGGACGTGCGCGCTGTCAACGCGCCCGAAGCCGAGCCCGAGGACGAGACCGTATAAGACAAAGGTACGCAGCCCGACCTCGGTCGGGGCGCGATCACGCCATCGGCAGTGGCTCGCCGAACTCGAACACGCCCGGGTTGCGCACCGGGTCCACGCCCACAGGAATCGCCGACTTGGGCGGATAGCGCCCCTCCAGCAGCAGCTTCGACAGCGGGTTCTCGATGCGCTGCTGAATGGCGCGCTTGAGCGGGCGCGCACCGAACACCGGGTCGAAGCCCACCTTGGCCAACTCGCCGAGCGCCGCAGGCGATACCTCCAGCTTGAGATCCATGGTCTGCAGCCGCTTTTGCAGGGCCTGCAGCTGAATGCCGGCGATGGCCTCGATGTGCTGCGCGTCGAGCGCGTGGAACACCACGGTCTCGTCAATGCGGTTGAGGAACTCGGGACGGAAGTAGTTCTTCAACTCACCCCAGACCGCCTCCTTCACCTCGTCGTATGGCTGGCCGGCCATGGACTGGATCATGTGCGAGCCGATGTTGCTCGTCATCACGATCACGGTGTTCTTGAAGTCCACGGTGCGGCCCTGGCCGTCGGTCAGGCGGCCATCGTCGAGCACCTGCAGCAGCACGTTGAAGACATCGGGGTGGGCCTTTTCCACCTCGTCGAGCAGCAGCACCGAATACGGGCGACGGCGCACCGCTTCGGTGAGGTAGCCGCCCTCCTCATAGCCCACGTAGCCGGGCGGCGCGCCGATCAGGCGGGCCACGGAGTGCTTCTCCATGAACTCACTCATGTCGATGCGAACCAGATGTTCTTCGCTGTCGAACAGGAAGCCGGCGAGCGCCTTGCACAGCTCGGTCTTGCCCACGCCGGTGGGGCCGAGGAACAGGAAGGAGCCGGTGGGGCGGTTCGGATCGGACAGGCCCGAGCGCGAGCGGCGGATGGCGTTGGCCACCGCGCTGATGGCCTCGTCCTGCCCCACCACGCGCTGATGCAGCTTGTCTTCCATCTGCAGCAGCTTGTCGCGCTCGCCCTGCATGAGCTTGCTCACCGGAATGCCGGTGGCACGCGCCACCACCTCGGCGATTTCTTCGGCGCCCACTTGCGTGCGCAGCAGCTGCGGACGGCCGCCTTCCTTCTTGCCGGTTTCAGCGGCCTGTGCGTCCTTCAGGCGCTTTTCCAGTTCGGGCAACTTGCCGTATTGCAGCTCGGCGACCTTGTTGAAGTCGCCCTTGCGGGTGAACTCCTCGATCTGGTGGCGCAGCTTGTCGATCTCTTCCTTCACCTGCGCAGAGCCCTGGGCCTGCGCCTTCTCGGATTTCCAGATTTCTTCGTAATCGGCGATCTCGCGCTGCAGCCGGGCGATCTCCTCCTCGATCAGCTCATACCGCTTTTGCGAGGCTTCGTCCTTTTCCTTCTTCACCGCCTCGCGTTCGATCTGCAGCTGGATCAGGCGACGATCGAGTTTGTCCATCACCTCGGGCTTGGAGTCGATCTCGATCTTGATCTTGGCCGCGGCCTCATCGATCAGGTCGATCGCCTTGTCGGGCAGGAAACGGTCGGTGATGTAGCGGTGGCTCAACTCGGCCGCGGCCACGATGGCCGGGTCGGTGATGTCCACGCCGTGGTGAACCTCGTACTTTTCCTGCAGACCGCGCAGGATGGCGATGGTGGCTTCCACCGTGGGCTCGTCGACCAGGATCTTCTGGAAGCGCCGCTCCAGCGCGGCGTCCTTCTCGATGTACTTGCGGTATTCGTCGAGCGTGGTGGCGCCCACGCAGTGCAGCTCGCCGCGCGCCAGCGCGGGCTTGAGCATGTTGCCGGCGTCCATGGCGCCCTCGGCCTTGCCGGCGCCCACCATGGTGTGCAGCTCATCGATGAAGACGATGGTCTGGCCCTCGTCCTTCGCGAGTTCGTTGAGCACGCTCTTCAGACGCTCCTCGAACTCGCCGCGGTACTTGGCACCGGCCAGCAGCGCGGCCATGTCCAGGCTCAGCACGCGCTTGCCCTTGAGCGAATCGGGCACCTCGCCCGCCACGATGCGCTGCGCCAGGCCTTCGACGATCGCCGTCTTGCCCACACCGGGCTCGCCGATGAGCACCGGGTTGTTCTTGGTTCGGCGCTGCAGCACCTGGATGGCGCGGCGGATCTCGTCGTCGCGGCCGATCACCGGGTCGAGCTTGCCGGCGCGGGCGCGCTCGGTGAGGTCCAGCGTGTACTTCTTGAGCGCTTCGCGCTGGCCTTCGGCCTCGGGGCTGTTGACGTGCTGGCCGCCGCGCACGGCGGCGATTGCGGCCTCCAGGCTCTTGCGCGACAGGCCGGCCTCGTTGGCGATGCGGCCCAACTCGCCCTTGGCGTCGGCCACGGCCAGCAGGAAGTTCTCGCTCGCGATGTAGGCATCGCCACGCTTGATGGCTTCCTTCTCGCTGGCCTGCAGCAGCTTGCCCAGCTCGGGGCCGACCTGGACCTGCGCCTGGCCTTGAACCTGCGGCAGACGCTTGACCGCCGCCTCGGCGGCCTGGGCGAGTCCGCCCACGTTGACACCGGCGCGCTGCAGGATCGACTGGGGGCCATCGGCCTGGCGCAGCATGGCCAGCAGCAGGTGCACGGGTTCGATGTAGGCGTGGTCGTTGCCCAGCGCAAGGCTCTGGGCGTCGGCCAGGGCTTCCTGGAATTTGGTGGTGAGTTTGTCGAGACGCATGGACAGGCGCTCCGGAAAAAGTGGATTGCCGGACACATGGCGCCAGCCAGGCCGATTTCAAGGCAAGGCCCCTGCCGCGGCCTTGACCGGGATCAATACCGCCAGTAGGCGTAGCCCCAGGCCGTCTCGAAACCCAGTCGCTGGTAGAGCGACAGCGCCGGCGCGTTGCTGGCGTCCACCTGGAGGAACACGCGTTCGACGCCGCGCTGCCGGGCCTCGGTGGCCATGGCGCGCATCACCGCGCCTGCCAGGCCCCGCCGCCGCTGCGCAGCCGCCGTTCGCATGCCGTGCACACCGAGCCAGCCGTGGCCGAAGCTGGCCGCGCCACAGGCCAGGGTGACGCCGTTCTCCCGCAGGCTCGCGTAGCGCGTGCCCACCGCGCGCGCCAGGGCACGCGAGCGGCTGGCGCCGTCCACCGGATCCAGGCCTTCGCCCAGGAACATGGCCAGCCAGGCGGCGTCGGGCCGATCTTCCAGCACGGCATCGGGCCCTGGCCGGGCCGGCAGGCGCTCCAGCAGGTCGGCCACGCTGGTCGCCTGCGTCAGGGTGGGCTGGCGCCGCGTGAAGCCGCGCTGGCCGAGCGCGGTGTGGAAGGTGGCGAAGGACGGCACATCGGGCAGCCGCCACGCGGGCGCAAACCCGCGCTCGCGGTAGCGTTGAACGATGGTGTCGATGAGCCCCACATCGGGCTCGGCGTGGGAGAGCGGCACCGCACACTGCGCGCGCCCCACGGTGCCTGGGTCCATCGGCAGCAGCCAGCCGGGCACGGTGTCGTCGAGTTGCTCGGGGGCCACCGCCTGCACGGTGGCGCGCTCCAGCGAGTCGACGTCGGCGGCGCCCCGCATGGCCAGACTCAGGCGTTGTCGGCCCGGATGCCCCAGCGCGCCAGGGCGGCGTCGTCGCTCACGCGGGCATCGACCCAGCGCGCGCCCTCGGGCGTCTGTTCCTTCTTCCAGAACGGCGCCTGCGTCTTGAGGTAATCCATCAGGAACTCGCAGGCCTGGAAGCTCTGGCCGCGGTGGGCAGAGCTGACGATGACGAGCACGATCTGGTCCAGCGGCTTGAGCAGGCCCACGCGGTGGATCACGCGCGCGCCCAGAATGTCGAAGCGCTTGAAGGCCTCGTCGATCATGCCCTCGATGGCCTTCTCGGTCATGCCCGGGTAGTGCTCAAGCTCCATGGCACTGACCGCTTGACCGTCGTTGCGATCCCGGACCGTGCCGATGAAGCTGCAGACCGCGCCGATGCCCTTGTCCTGCAGGCGCAGCAGCGCCACCTCGGTGCTGAGGTCGAAATCGGTGGTCTGGATGCTGACGCGGGCGGTCAAGTCAACCTCCTGTCACCGGTGGAAAGAAAGCGACCTCGGCGCCATCGCTCAGCGCGGCGGACTCGTCGGCCATGGTCTGGTTGAGCGAGACGCGCACCGCGCGCCCACGCGCCAGCGCCTCGGCGTGCGCGCCGCCGCGAGCGATGAGTTCATCGCGCAGCGCGGCCAGCGTGGTGGCGCCGGTGCTGATGCGTTCGGCACCGGTGCCGATGGCCTCGCGGATAGAGGCGAAATAGCGCAGCTGGATGGTGTTCATGCGAGCAGGTCCGACAAGGCGATGTAGTGCACGGTGTCGCCGGGAGCGATGGTGGTGCCGGCGGGGTTGTCGACCAGGCCGTCGGCCCACACGGTGGAGGTGAGCACGCCCGAGCTCTGGTTGGGGAACAGGTCGAGGCCACCCTGCGCATTGCGGCGCACGCGCAGGAACTCGCGGCGCTTGTCGGCGCGCGGCACCGCGAAATCGGCGCGCAGCGGCATGGCCGGCGGCAGGCGCGGCGCCGCGGCGTCGGCCACGCCCTGCAGCTTGAGCAGGAAGGGCCGCACCAGCAGCAGGAAGGTGACGTAGCTCGACACCGGGTTGCCTGGCAGGCCGATGAAGTGGCTGCGGCCCGTGACGCCTGGATCGCGTCGCACGTGGCCGTAGGCAAACGGCTTGCCCGGCTTCATGGCGATCTGCCAGAGGTCGAGCGCGCCCAGCTGCTGCACGGCGGGCTTGATGTGATCTTCCTCACCCACGGACACGCCGCCGCTGGTGAGGATGAGGTCGTGGTGGTCGGCCGCCGTCTTGAGCGCGGCCAGCGTGGCCTCGCGCTTGTCGGGCACGATGCCGAGGTCGCTCACCTCGCAGCCGAAGCGCTGCAGCAGCGCTCGCAGGAAGAAGCGGTTGGAGTTGTAGATGGCGCCGGGCTTCATGGCCTCGGGCGGCACCTCGCCGGGCATCACGAGTTCGTCGCCGGTGGAAAACAGCGCCACGCGCGGGCGGCGTGCCACGCGCAGATGCGCCAGGCCCAGGCTGGCCGCCAGGCCCAGCGCGGCTTCGTCGAGCCGCTGGCCGCGTGCAAGCACCACGGCACCACGCGTCACGTCCTCGCCGGCGCGGCGCACCCATTGGCCGGGCTGCGGCACGGCGTCGATGTGAACGGCGTGGAAATCGCCACCGACTTCACGCGTGTCTTCCTGCATCACCACGGCGTCGGCGCCCGCGGGCAATGGCGCGCCGGTGAAGATGCGCGCGCAGGTGCCGGGCTTGAGCGGCGTGCCCGCGTGGCCGGCAGGAATGCGCTGGGTCACGGGCAGCACGGCACCCTTCTCGGTGACGTCGGCGCAGCGCAGCGCATAGCCGTCCATGGACGAGTTGTCGTTGGGCGGCACCTGCAGCGCGCTTACCAGGTCCTGCGCGAGCACGCGGCCGACGGCCTCGAACGTGGCCACCGATTCGGTCTCGTCCTCGTTTCGGGTCAACGGCTCGGCGTTGCGGAGCAAGGCATCGAGCGCGTCGTCCAGGGACATCAGGGGGGCGCGCGCCGGGGCGTTCATGTCTCGTCGGGTCTTGTGTAGTGGAACCGGCTGGCATTGTCGATCAGCCACGCGGCCACGTCATCGGGTGCGTTCAAATCCAGCACGGGCCGTGCGGGTGGTTCGGGCAACTGCGGGGCGCTGTCGGTGGCGACGGCAAGCACCCGGGGCTGGCCGGGGTAGATCACCGGCTGGCCGCTGGCCGCGCGCCAGACTTCGATCTTGGGCAAGTTGCTGCGCTTGAAGCCTTCGACCAACACCCAGTCGACGCCCTCGCTCAGGCGCGCGATGAGGGCGTGCACATCGTGCTCGGTGTCGGTTTCGTACTCGCGCATGATGACCATCCGCCGGGGCGACGCGGCCACGATCTCGACCGCGCCGGCCTCGCGGTGGCGCCAGGTGTCCTTGCCCGGGTGGTCGATGTCGAAGTTGTGGTGCGCGTGCTTGATGACGGACACACGCAGACCGCGAAAACGCAGCGCCGGGATGAGCTGCTCGACCAGCGTGGTCTTGCCCGAGCCCGAGAAGCCGGCAAACCCGACGACGTGCATGCGGGGCCGGCTCACGCGCAGTGTTCGGCGATATACGCCTTGATGCGGGCCACATCGGCGGGCATGACCTGCACCCGCTTGGGCAACGCTTCGATGCCCGCGTACGCGGCCGGGCGCTCGGGCTCGTGGCCCAGCGCCTCGACGATGGTTTCGGCGAACTTGATCGGCAGCGCGGTTTCCAGCACCACCATGGGCACACCGGGCGCCAAGTGCTCGCGCGCGACCTTCACGCCGTCGGCCGTGTGGGTATCGATCACCACGGCAAAGCGCCGATCGACATCGCGAATGGTGGCCAGGCGATCGGCGTGCGTGCTCTTGCCGCTGAGGAAGCCGTACCTGCCCGCGGCGTCGGCGAACGCGGGATCGGCGCTCAGGTCGAAGCGGCCCTCGCGCGCCAGCGCGTCGTGGAACAGCGCCTTGCAGCGCGCGGCGTCGCGGCCCACGAGATCGAACACGAAGCGCTCGAAATTGCTCGCCTTGGAGATGTCCATCGACGGGCTGGAAGTCTCGTGCGTGTCGGCGCTGCCGCGCACGCGGTAGACGCCGGTGCGGAAAAACTCGTCGAGCACGTCGTTCTCGTTGGTGGCCACCACGAGATGCGCAATCGGCAGGCCCATCTGGCGCGCCACGTGGCCGGCGCAGACGTTGCCGAAGTTGCCACTGGGCACGGTGAAGCTCACGCGCTGCGTGTCGTTCGACGTCGCCTGGAAGTAGCCCGCAAAGTAGTAAACGACCTGCGCCAGCAGGCGCGCCCAGTTGATCGAGTTGACGGTGCCGATCTTGTGCGCGCGCTTGAAGGCCAGGTCATTGCTGACGGCCTTGACGATGTCCTGGCAGTCGTCGAACACACCTTCGACAGCGATGTTGTGGATGTTCGGGTCCATCAGGCTGAACATCTGCGCCTGCTGGAACGGGCTCATGCGCCCGTGCGGACTGAGCATGAACACGCGCACGCCGCGCTTGCCCTTCATGGCGTGCTCGGCGGCGCTGCCGGTGTCGCCGCTGGTGGCGCCCAGGATGTTGAGCTCTTCGCCGCGGCGGCCCAGTTCGTACTCGAACAGGTTGCCGAGCAATTGCATGGCCATGTCCTTGAAGGCCAGCGTGGGGCCGTTGGACAGGGCTTCGAGGTAGAAGCCGTCCTGCAGTTGCTTGAGCGGCACGATGGCCGCATTGCCGAACACCGCCTCGGTGTAGGTGCGCTCGCACAGCGTGCGCAGGTCATCGGCAGCAATGTCGTCGATGTAGAGCGAGAGGATCTCGAAAGCCAGCGCGGCATAGCCGCCCGGCCGACCCTCACCGTACACGGCCCGCAGGTGCTGCAAAGCGGCGGCGTCCAGCTGCGGATAGCGTTCGGGCAGGTACAGACCGCCATCGGGGGCCAGGCCCTCCAGAAGGATCTCGCAGAAGCGCTTGCGGTCGGGGTGCCCGCGCGTGGAGAGGTAGCGCATCAGTTCAGCTCTTCCTTGCGGATGCGCACGATGGGGGCGAGCACGCTGGGCAGTGCCTGCAGTTGCTCGAGCACTTCGTTCATGGTGCCTTCGCGCGTGTCGTGGGTCAGGATGATTAGATCGGTGCTGGTCGCCCCTTCACCACCCACCTCGTCGGCCTCGCGCTGCAGCACGGCGTCGATGCTGATGCTGCGGCCGGCCAGCAGGCCCGTGACCTGGGCCAGCACACCGGCTTCATCGGCCACGCGCAGGCGCAGGTAGTAGCTGGTCACCACCTCGCTCATCGGCAGCACGGCCACATCGCTCATCGCGTCGGGCTGGAACGCCAGGTGCGGCACGCGGTGGTGCGGGTCGGCCGTGTGCAGGCGCGTCACGTCCACCAGGTCGGCGATCACGGCGCTGGCGGTGGGCTCGCTGCCCGCGCCCTTGCCGTAGTACAGCGTGGTGCCAACGGCATCGCCGTGCACCACCACCGCGTTCATGGCACCTTCGACATTGGCGATCAGGCGCTTGGCAGGCACCAGGCTCGGGTGCACGCGCAGCTCGATGCCCTTGGCCACGCGCTTGGTGATGCCGAGCAGCTTGATGCGGTAGCCGAGCTGTTCGGCGTAGCGGATGTCGGTCGCCGAGAGCTTGGTGATGCCCTCGATGTAGGCCTTGTTGAACTGCACCGGGATGCCGAACGCAATGGCGCTCATGATCGTCGCCTTGTGGGCGGCGTCCACGCCTTCGATGTCGAAGGTCGGATCGGCCTCGGCATAGCCCAGGCGCTGCGCTTCCTTGAGCACGACATCGAAGTCGAGCCCTTTGCCGCGCATCTCGGAGAGGATGAAGTTCGTGGTGCCGTTGATGATGCCGGCGATCCACTGGATGCGGTTGGCGCTCAGGCCCTCGCGCAGCGCCTTGATGATGGGAATGCCCCCGGCCACCGCTGCCTCGAAGGCCACCATCACGCCGCGCTGCGAGGCGGCAGCGAAGATCTCGGTGCCATGCACCGCGAGCAGCGCCTTGTTGGCCGTGATCACATGCTTGCCGGCCGAAATGGCCTCCATCACCAGGGCCTTGGCAATGCCGTAGCCGCCGATGAGCTCGATCACGATGTCGATGTCGGGGTTGGCGATGACTTCGCGCGCATCGGCCACCACCTTCACGCCGTCGCCGACCACCGCGCGGGCACGTGCCACGTCGAGGTCGGCCACCATGGTGATCTCGATGCCGCGGCCGGCGCGGCGGCGGATCTCTTCCTGGTTGCGCTTGAGCACCTCGAAGGTGCCACTGCCGACGGTGCCGATGCCCAGCAGGCCTGCTTGGATGGGTTTCATGGTGGAGAAGGGATACAGAAAGCGGAGATCAGGCGCCGTGGCGTTTTCGCCAGTGTTCGAGGAACCTTGCAACGCGGCCGATGGCCTCGCGCAGGTCGTCCTCGTGCGGCAGGAACACGATGCGGAAATGCTGGTTGTCGGGGTAGTTGAAGCCCGAGCCCTGCACCAGCATCACGCGCGTTTCCTGCAGCAGTTCCAGGAACATCTGCTGATCGTCCTCAATGGGGTAGATCTTCGGATCGAGCCGCGGGAACATGTAGAGCGCAGCCTGCGGCTTGACACAGGTGACGCCCGGAATGGCGGTGATGAGTTCATGCGCGAGGTCGCGCTGGCGGCGCAGGCGACCGCCCTCGGCCACGAGGTCATTGATGCTCTGGTAGCCGCCGAGCGCGGTCTGGATCGCCCACTGACCCGGCACGTTGGCGCACAGGCGCATGTTCGAGAGCATGTTCAGGCCCTCGATGTAATCCTTCGCCGGCTTCTTGTCGCCCGAGACCACGAGCCAGCCCGCGCGGTAACCACAGGAGCGGTAGCTCTTGGACAGTGAGTTGAAGGTGAGGGTGAGCACGTCCTCCGAGAGGCTGGCGATGGGCACGTGACGGGCGCCGTCGTACAGCACCTTGTCGTAGACCTCGTCCGCGAAGATCACCAGACCGTGCTCGCGCGCGATCGCCACGATCTGCTGCAACAGCTCCTTCGGGTACAGCGCGCCGGTGGGGTTGTTCGGGTTGATGACCACGATGGCCTTGGTGGCCGGCGTGATCTTGCGGCGGATGTCGTCCAGATCGGGCATCCAGCCCTTGGCCTCGTCGCACATGTAGTGCACCGGCGTGCCGCCAGAGAGGCTGGCCGCGGCCGTCCACAACGGGTAGTCGGGCGCGGGCAGCAGCACCTCGTCGCCGTCGTCAAGCAGCGCGTTGGTGGCCATCACGATGAGCTCGCTCGCGCCGTTGCCCAGGTAGATGTCGTCCAGCGTGACGCCCTTGATCCCTTGCAGCTGGGTCTCGTGCATCACCGCCTTGCGCGCCGCGAAGATCCCCTTGCTGTCGGAGTAACCGGCCGAGTTCGGCAGGTTGCGGATCATGTCCTGCTGGATCTCCTCGGGCGCATCGAAGCCGAACACCGCGAGGTTGCCGATGTTGAGCTTGATGATCTTGTGGCCCTCTTCCTCCATCTGGCGCGCCGCATCCATGATCGGGCCGCGGATGTCGTAGCAGACGTTGGCAAGCTTGGCGGATTTCTGGATGGTCTTCAAAGTCCCTCCACGGCGGCAGTTGGGGAGATGTACTGGGCGATGTGCTGGGCGGCGCGCATGCGCCGAGGGCGGCAGGCCCGGGGCTAAGATGCGACCCTCGCACCCCGAGCAAACCGTCAATTTGACCACAGTTCCCCGGCCCGACCAGGCCATCCGCCCCGCATGAAACTGCACGCCGACACCCCGCATCAACTCGCCATCACCGCCCTGGGCGAGGGTTGGGTCGCGGTCAACGGCGAGCGCCACACCACCAGCCTGGTGCTCAGCGCGTCGAGTGGCTTGCGGGTCTGGCCCTGCGACCGGTTCGACCAACTCACGCCCGACCACTTTCACGAACTGATCGACGCCGCCGGCACGCTGCCCGAACTGGTGGTGTTCGGCAGTGGCAGGCGGCTGCGCTTCGTGGCACCGGCGCTGCTGCGCTCGCTGGTGGAACGTGGCATCGGTGTGGAGACGATGGACACCGCCGCGGCCTGCCGGACCTACAACATCCTTGCCGCCGAAGGCCGCCGGGTCACAGCCGCCTTGCTCCTGGAGCCCTGACGGGCCGACCCGGCGGGGGTATGCGTTAGGCGTTAAAATACGCGGCTGTTGCCCGAGACGGCCACCCGAATTCTTTCGGGTGACTCGCCCGCCTCGCCTGGCAGCCGACGCAACACCATTCACTCAAACCAGGGGTCTCCACAGCATGGCCGTCGTTGTCAACAAACCCATCCCCGAGTTCGAATCCCAGGCCACGGGAGGCGTGAAAGTCAGCCACCAGAGCGACCTCGGGCAGACCCTGGTGCTTTACTTCTACCCCAAGGACAACACGCCCGGCTGCACCACCGAGGCCATGCAGTTCCGCGACAAGTACAAGGATTTCGTCAAGGCCGGTGCCCAGGTGTTCGGCGTCTCGCGCGACAACATGAAGTCGCACGACGACTTCAAGGCCAAGCTCGAACTGCCGTTCGAGCTGATCGCCGATACCGAAGAGAAGATGTGCCACATGTTCGGCGTGGTCAAGAACAAGATCATGTACGGCAAGAAGGTCAAGGGCATCGAGCGCAGCACCTTCCTCATCGGCCCTGACGGCGTTCTGCGCCAGGAGTGGCGCGGCCTGAAAGTGCCTGGCCACGTCGAGGAAGTCCTCAAGGCCGTCAAGACCCTCAAGAAGGCCGCCTGAACCCCCGTTGCAGCCTTGCAGCGACACCGCAACGGCAGGCGTGGTGGTGTCACGGGGAAGGTGCATAATGGTTCGCATGTCTTCGGGCATTTCTCACGTCCCCTGCAGCCAGCAACCGCTCCGCTGCCCGCAAAGCCGCCTGGTACGCCTGGCGGCTTTTTGTTTTTTCGAGCCCGCGCGCTGAACGCCAAGCCCACATGCCACTGCCCCCCGCTCCCACCAAACGCGCCGCCCTCCTCGCCCCCGACGCCTACTCGCTCAAAGCCTCAGACGCCTCGCTCGACGACTTCGACGATCGCAGTGGCGGCCTGACCATCCTCCCCCTGGAAGAACCCGCCGACGCGGCGCCCGCACCGGCCGAGGCCAGGCACCGCAAGCGGTCCAGACCGGCCGCCCCTGCGCCGGCGCCGGCAACGGCGCCCGAACCGGCACCGCGCGCCCGCCCGCAGGCCCGGGCCATCGAGCCACCGCCCCAGCAGGCCCCAGCCGCCAAGCCCGCTGCGGCAGCCGCGCCGGTGCCGGCACCGCGCCGCCGCAACAGCGGCAAGGGCCCGACAGGTGGCCCGGCGCGCCTGTTCGTGCTCGACACGAACGTGCTGCTGCATGACCCCATGAGCCTGTTCCGCTTCGAGGAACACGACATCTACCTGCCGATGATCGTGCTGGAGGAACTCGACGGTCACAAGAAGGGCATGACCGAGGTGGCCCGCAACGGCCGCCAGACCAGCCGAAACCTCGATGCCCTGGCGGCGCAGGTCGGCGGCGACATGACCAAAGGCCTCAAGCTCTCGGCCACCGGCCACCAGTCGGCGCGCGGTCTGCTGTTCTTCCAGACCGAGCCACTGGCCAGCGACCTGCCCACCAGCCTGCCGCAGGGCAAGGCCGACAACCAGATCCTGGGCGTGGTGGCCGGCCTGCGGCAGCGCCATCCCGAGCGCGAGGTCATTCTGGTGTCGAAAGACATCAACATGCGCGTGAAGGCACGCGCACTGGGCCTGCCCGCCGAGGACTACGAGAACGACAAGACGCTGGACGACGGCGAACTGCTCTATGCCGGCTCGCTGGCATTGCCGCAGGATTTCTGGACGCGCCAGAGCAAGACGATCGAGAGCTGGCAAAGCGGCAGCCACACCTTCTACCGGGTCAGCGGTCCGGCGGTGAGCCAGTTCTTCATCAACCAGTTCGTCTATTTCGAGGCGCCGGGCGAGCCCTCGCTGTACGCCCGCGTCACCGAGATCCGCGACAAGACCGCGGTGCTCAAGACACTGAAGGACTACACCCACCTCAAGAACGCGGTGTGGGGCGTGACGAGTCGCAACCGCGAACAGAACTTCGCGCTCAACCTGTTGATGGATCCCGAGGTCGACTTCGTGACCCTGGCAGGGACGGCTGGCACCGGCAAGACGCTGATGGCCCTGGCCGCGGGCCTCACGCAGGTGCTCGACGACCGCCGCTACACCGAGATCATCATGACCCGCGCCACCGTGAGCGTGGGCGAGGACATCGGCTTCCTGCCCGGTACCGAAGAAGAAAAAATGGGCCCCTGGATGGGCGCGCTGGACGACAACCTCGAGTTCCTGGCCAAGGGCGACGGCGGCAACGCCGGCGAATGGGGCCGCGCGGCCACCAACGAGCTCATTCGCAGCCGCATCAAGGTCAAGAGCATGAACTTCATGCGCGGTCGCACGTTCATGAACAAGTACGTGATCATCGACGAGGCGCAGAACCTCACGCCCAAGCAGATGAAGACCTTGATCACCCGCGCAGGCCCGGGTACCAAGATCATCTGCATGGGCAACCTGGCGCAGATCGACACACCCTACCTCACCGAAGGCTCATCCGGTCTCACGTTCGCGGTCGACCGCTTCAAGGGTTGGCCGCACGGCGGGCACATCACGCTGGCGCGGGGCGAACGCTCGCGGCTGGCGGACTTCGCCAGTGAGGTTCTCTGACCTCGCCTTGGCTGGTCGAGGTCACGAGAACCCCGAGCACCCACGGAACCGGCTTCGCCGGGCCGTAGGGTGCGTCCCCCCTCCAAGCGCCGCGAAGCGGCGCGCCAGAGAGGGGGGAAGCCGCGTCAGCGGCGCAGGGGGGAGTTCCTAATAATCCCCGCCACCCGCGAGCGATTCGAAGCGGGTCAGCATGTTCAGGAAGGCGAGCTTGACGACGCCCGTGGGCCCGTTGCGCTGCTTGCCGATGATGATCTCGGCCACCCCGGGCTCCTTGCAGGCGTCCTTGGTGTAGTACTCATCTCGGTAGATGAACATGATGATGTCCGCGTCCTGCTCGATGGCGCCGGACTCGCGCAGGTCGCTCATCATGGGGCGCTTGTCGGTGCGCTGCTCGACCGAGCGGTTGAGCTGCGATAACGCGATCACCGGACACTGCAGTTCCTTGGCCAGCATCTTCAGGCCACGCGAGATCTCGCCCAGTTCGGTGGCGCGGTTGTCGCCGTCGCTGCTGGAGCCGCTCATGAGCTGCAGGTAGTCAACGACGATCAACCCGAGCTTGCCGCACTGGCGCGCCAGGCGGCGCGCGTTGGCGCGCAACTCGCTGGGCGTGAGACCGGGCGTCTCGTCGATGTGCAGCGACACATTGCGAAGCCGCTCGATGGCCTCGGTCAGGCGCGGCCATTCCTCGTCGGTGAGCTTGCCAGTGCGCAGATGACTCTGGTTGATGCGGCCGATCGAACCCACGATACGCACCGCGAGCTGCGAAGCGCCCATTTCCATCGAGAACACCGCCACCGGCAGGCCTTCGTTGAGCGCCACGTGCTCGGCGATGTTGATGGCAAAAGCGGTCTTGCCCATCGAGGGGCGCGCGGCCAGCACGATCAGATCGCCCGCCTGCAGGCCGGCGGTCATGCGGTCGAGGTCGATGAAGCCGGTGGGCACGCCGGTCACGTCGTTGGGGTTGTCGGCCATTTCCTGCACGCGATCGAGCAGGTCCACCACCAGCCGGTCCATCGACTGGAAACCCTCCTTCATGCGCGAGCCTTCCTCACCGATGTGGAAGATCTTCTGCTCGGCCTCGTCGAGGATCTTGGCAACCGGCCTGCCCTGCGGATTGAAGGCGGCGGTGGCGATCTCGTCGCTCGCTGCCACGAGCTTGCGCAGCACGGCGCGCTCGCGAACGATCTCGGCGTAGCGGCGGATATTGGCCGCACTAGGCACGTACTGTGCCAGCGAGTTCAGGTAGGCCAGGCCACCGGCCTCTTCCGCCTTACCCAGGTTCTGCAGGTGCTCGAACACCGTCACCACGTCGGCCGGCTTGCCGGCGTTCACCAGCGTCGCAATCGCCGAGTAAGCCAGCCGGTGCTCATAGCGGTAGAAGTCGGAATCGTTGACCAGGTCGGCCATGCGATCCCAGGCACTGTTGTCAAGCAGCAGGCCACCCAGCACGCTGGACTCGGCCTCGATGGAATGGGGCGGGACGCGCAGTTGGGCAATCTGGCGGTCGCTGCCTTCGTCGAGGCCGTGACCGAGGTCGGGAAAGGGGCTGGAAAAAGCGGTGGACATGCGGCGAGCGGGGAAAGGGGCATGGTACGCCCGCGACCCGATGACGTGTGTGGACAAGGCTGTGGAAATGGTCTGAAGAACCGGTGCGCAGACCAACGTGCGCCGAGCGCGGAAACAAAAAAGCCGCTGCCCGGGGACTAGCCGTTCGGTTAAGGAGTTGATTCAAGGGGTCTTCGGACCCCACAATGCGCCCCAAGGTCACACTTGGGGCGTTTTTCATGGTCGAGGAGAAATCTTCTCCGGGAGGAGAGGGGGCAGACCCCC
>NZ_JAMBNO010000110.1 GCF_023715105.1 Hydrogenophaga intermedia
ATATAGGGCAGATCGGGATTGCCCCACAGAAAGCCGATGGTGACGATGGTTCCCTCGATCAGGCCGAAGTGGAAACCGGTCTGATCCGGCCCGGCGAAAGGCTTCGCCAGCCGCATCGGGCAGCTTTGCAGGCCAGGAACACGCCTGTCGCGGTCTGAATGGATATGGACGATGTAGTCGCCCTGTCTGCCCAGATACGGGTCGCGCCAGCCGCCCGACGAGGCAACCGTGCCGGTGATGACGCCGTGAATCCTGGGCCACGTCTCTTCCTTCAGCGGCAGCCGGTACTGGCGGTCGGACGGAATCGCGTCGAACTTCACGTGATACGGTTCGCTGCGCGCGGCCCGGCACGTCGTGCGCACCACGAGCAGCCCGTGTTTCGCGTCCGGGAGTGTGTGGTTCGAGAGCTTGAGCACACTGCCGGGCGTCAGGTCCAGCA
>NZ_JAMBNO010000111.1 GCF_023715105.1 Hydrogenophaga intermedia
TCACCCGACACCGAGGACACCAGGCCCCAATTCCTGCGCGACTTTTTCCCTCGCCGCCCGATTCAGCCCCAGCCCCCACGCCACATCACCACAGCGCGACACCGCAAGGGGTCACCTGCAGCACGTCTGGAGGGCTTGCTGCGCACCTTGGGCCAGGCCCAGGAAGGCCAGCGCAACACCGTGCTGCGCTGGACCGCCTGCAGGGTGGGAGAAATGCTGGCAGGTGGTGAGCTGCCTGACGCATGGCGTGCTGCTGCTGCCCTAGAAATCGTGGCCACCTCCATTGGGCTGACGCCCAGGGAGGCCAGGGCCACGATCCGCTCAGGCTTCACCACCTACGGGGTGAGCGAGTGAGCAGACTGCCAGATTTCCAGCACCTGGCTGCGTTCACCATCGGCGCTGAGGGTGAGGACCAAGACACCGAGGAC
>NZ_JAMBNO010000112.1 GCF_023715105.1 Hydrogenophaga intermedia
TGCTGGCGCTGATCATGCGGGCGATCTTCATCTTCATCGGCGCCGCGGCCATCGAGCAGTTCAGCTGGATCTTCTACATCTTCGGCATCTTCCTCGTGTACACGGCGTTCAAGCTCGCCCAGGAGGGATCCAGCGACGACGACGAGTACGAGGAGAACAAGCTCATCAAGTTCGTCGAGGCCAGGTTCCCGGCAACCGATGAGTGGCACGGCATCAAGGTCGTCGTCACGGAGAACGGCAAGCGGGTCATCACCCCGATGTTCCTGGTGATCCTGGCCCTCGGCACGACGGACCTGCTGTTCGCGCTGGACTCCATCCCGGCGATCTACGGGCTCACCGAGGAGCCCTACCTGGTGCTGACCGCGAACATCTTCGCGCTGATGGGGCTGCGGCAGCTGTACTTCCTGATCGGCGGCCTGCTGCAG
>NZ_JAMBNO010000113.1 GCF_023715105.1 Hydrogenophaga intermedia
GCTCCGTGCTGCGTCGCGAGCCCGCGGTGCAACAGTCGCAGGCCGAGACCCGCAGCGCCGCCCAGGGTGCCGTCGGGGGGCCTGCGCCGACGCACCAGCCGAGCGGCCCGGCCAGGGTGCCGCAGCCGGTCGGCAGCTCGGGACGTCCGGCCACCGGAGCCACGGCGGCCCCGGTGCGGACCTCCGAGCACGTCGGAGCATCGGCGCGGTCCGGCTACGGTTCCTTCACCGACACCCCCAGCTCGCCGTCCGGAGCCCGCAACGGCAGCCACCCGGCGCCTGCGCACTTCGACGACGACGAGCTGGACGTGCCGGACTTCCTGAAGTAGCCGCACGTCTCGAGCACGGAGGTACGACGCCGGGTGTTCGCCTTCCAGGACAGCCGGGGGCCGGTCGACGTCGCGTTCACGGACCGCCACGGGGG
>NZ_JAMBNO010000114.1 GCF_023715105.1 Hydrogenophaga intermedia
CAACTCCCCCTCCAGCTCTTCCTCTGCTTCATCAAACAATAAAATCAATGCGCCAAAGCGCCGGCGCTGCTTGTCATTTAAATGGATGAACTCAATATCCAGCGGCAGCGGTAGCAGGCCACCGGTCACTGCGTCCCATAGCGAATCCAGGTTGTTGACCTTATCCTGAGCCAGCTCGAAGGTTCGGGAAAACTCCCGGTAGAAATCCTGTTGTTCGGCGATTTCGTCAAAATCAAACGTATAGGTGGTCATGACAGCCCCTCCCGCTTCTCTTTCTGTCGCCGTTAAGTATAGCGATAAAAAAACCGACGCCTGGGCGTCGGTTTATGGGTTAGCTGCTGGTCAGCACATGCTGGTACTTATGCAACATCTCAACCAGTCGCCGTACCGGCTCGGTAACCTGCGGCGAGGCCTCCCAGACC
>NZ_JAMBNO010000115.1 GCF_023715105.1 Hydrogenophaga intermedia
CCCGCAGCAGGTCAGCGCTGTGGCGGGCCCTGGCCTCGCTCGTCGTCGTCGGCCTCGCCCTCCTCGCCGCGCTCACCCTGTCCCCCCGGCTCGGGCTGGACCTCGAGGGCGGCACCCAGATCGTGCTCGAGACGCAGGACACCGAGCGTCAGGAGGCGAACACCGAGTCCACCAACCGGGCGCTCGAGGTGCTGCGCGGGCGCGTCGACGCGCTGGGGGTGGCCGAGCCCACCCTGGCTCGGGCGGGCGAGCGCCGGATCATCGTCGAGCTGCCGGGTGTCCAGGATCCCCGCGAGGCCGCCGAGGTGATCGGGCAGACAGCCCAGCTGGGCTTCCACCAGGTCACCACCCCTCAGCCCGGTGGGCAGCCGCCGCGCGGCACCCGTGCGATCGCCGACGAGGACGGGCAGCAGATCCGGAT
>NZ_JAMBNO010000116.1 GCF_023715105.1 Hydrogenophaga intermedia
GTCGCGCACCGTCCCGCCGACATCCGCAACCTGGTGCTGGTCGGCCCGTCTGGCTCCGGGAAGACGACGCTCGTCGAGTCGCTCCTCGTCGCCGCCGGTGTGCTCAACCGGCCGGGGTCGACGGCCGAGGGCACCACGGTGAGCGACTTCGACGAGTCCGAGCACCGCCAGCAGCGCTCCGTCGGGCTCGCGCTGGCGCCGCTGGCGCACGAGGGTGTGAAGGTCAACCTGCTCGACGCCCCCGGCCACGCCGACTTCGTCGGCGAGCTGCGAGCCGGGCTCCGGGCGGCCGACTGCGCACTGTTCGTGATCGCCGCCAACGAGGGCGTCGACGCGCCGACGGCGGAGCTGTGGCGCGAGTGCGCCGAGGTGGGCATGCCGCGGGTCGTGGTGGTGACGAAGCTCGACCACGCCCGGGC
>NZ_JAMBNO010000117.1 GCF_023715105.1 Hydrogenophaga intermedia
CTGCGGCCACTGTCCTTCGCCAGCTGTACGGACTTGATGCCCAGGCGCTTGCGCAGGGTGCGAAGCTCGCGGCCCAGTTCGCCAGGATTGTTGATTTTGTCCATGATGCGCTGCATTTTAAGGACATTTGCCATCAACGTCCAACATGTAGGACAAGAATAAGGTTCAATCGTCCTGCTTGGCCTTTGAGACCCTGCGAAGAGCACTTGCACCGGGCATCCGGTGATGCGCGGCCGGCAAAGTCCCGTGCTTGCCGACCACCAAGACCAAGTGGATCAGCCCGACACGTGCCACTTTGGGACCTTGAAAAGCGCGCCAAACTGTGTCGAAACAACACTTCCCTTGGCGAACTGACGAGCGCCGCTCACTGTAATACCTCAATTGACAGTTCGCGACGAAATCAAGATTTAA
>NZ_JAMBNO010000118.1 GCF_023715105.1 Hydrogenophaga intermedia
GAGTTCACCGACGCCACCACCAGGACGCCGGTTGACGACCTGCAGCCGTTCCTCGCCGCAGCCGGCCACGTGGTGATGATGCGGGCCGACGCCCAGACCTTCGCCCACGAGCACGCCGAGGTCGAAGACGCCCAGGGACGCCCGATCTTCGCCCTCCCCGGGCAGACGTTCGGTCCCGAGCTCGACGTGCACGCCGAGTTCGACACCCCCGGTGTCTACCAGCTGTGGGGCCAGTTCCGGCTGGCCGACGGCGACGTCGTCACGGTGCCGTTCACGATCGAGGCATCCTGACCCGACCCCCAACGCTGCCGGCCCGTCAACCCCGAGGCGGGCGGCAGCACCCTGACCGGCCCCCCACCACCCCTCCAACATCAACCAGCTGACCCACTCCCGCCCGCCCATCCCCCTCT
>NZ_JAMBNO010000119.1 GCF_023715105.1 Hydrogenophaga intermedia
GCGAGCGCGCATTGGCCAAGCGGTGTGCACCCGCACTCGCAGCCTCAAACCAAGGCCCGAGCCTTTCAGAAGTGGCAGAGGAACACCTCAGCCATATCACCGGCAAGGCCGGCAACGGTACGGCCAAAGCTCGCGCAGGGATCGGCAACCACCGTGAGGCCAGTCTTGCGCAAATGCTTGCCTATGGTGCGGAATTTCGTGATCGACTCTCTCGCTCGCAAGTCGGCTCGATCACCGAGGCCATCTCTCTGTTCACAGGCCTTGACCACCGGGGCGTTCTAGGACTGGCATTCGGGAATAGCCCACGACCCGGGGAAATCCTGACCATTGACCTCGATCGCGGCGGCTTGCACGTGGCATTCGATCGACTACTCGAACGCAAGACCACTACATCTGTGGCCACGACGC
>NZ_JAMBNO010000011.1 GCF_023715105.1 Hydrogenophaga intermedia
AAGCCGCAGCGCGTGAAGCCGCAGCGCGTGAAGCCGCAGCGCGTGAAGCCGCAGCGCGTGAAGCCGCAGCGCGTGAAGCCGCAGCGCGTGAAGCCGCAGCGCGTGAAGCCGCAGCGCGTGAAGCCGCAGCGCGTGAAGCCGCCGACCGGGCCGCGGCGGCGCAGGCCGAGCGGCGCGACGCCGAGGCCCGACGCGAGGCGCGCTTGCAGGAGATCGGCCGCCAACTCAATGAGGAGGCCGACCGCCGCCGCGAAGCTCAGGAGCGGCGCGAAGCCGAGTCACAGCGCGAACCGTCTGCCAGCCCGCTGCGCCGTGTTCGCCTGCTCGGGCGATACGACCCCAACCCCGAACTCGTGCGCTACGCCGAGGTCTGGGCGCGGCGCATCGAACTCAACACCCTGCCCGATGCGTTCGGCACTGCGCGGCAGCAGCCCCACGTCGACCCGGTGGTCAATGTGGCGGTGCGCAGCGACGGCACGGTGGAGTCCGTCACCCTGCTGCGCTCCAGCGGGGTGGCGGCGCTGGACGCCGCCATCGAGCCGATCGTGCGCAGCCCTGCCGTGCAACTGCCCTTCCCACCCACGCTCGAGCGGTTGTACGACGTGATCGAGATCCGCCGCAGCTGGCACTTCGACACCGCGGTGCGGCTGTACTAGGCCGTGCGTCGCGCGCTGGAATCCTGCGTCAGCGTGAGCAGGATGTCGGCGTACCAAGCGCAGTTCAGGCCCAGCGATTCGTCGAGCACGTGGTCGCGGTTGCCCATGTCCATACGCGCCGAGTGCACGCCCAGCAGCCGCCAGGGCAGCGCATCGGTGGCAAGCGCGGCATCGCGCATCACCACCGGCGCGCCGCTGGTGCCCCGGTGGGTGCGCGCGTCGGTGAGGAAGTAGCCCCGCCCCTGGAAGCGGATGCCGAAGGGCGACGCGATGGCCGCGTGGCGCAGCACCGGTAGCTGGTGCACCGTGTCCTGAAAGCCCAGCGGGTAGCCGGCGATGCACAGCGTGGCGTCGATCGGCACGGCCTTGAAATCGCGCGCCAGGTGGGCGGGCGTGAAGGCAAACACCAGCGCACCCGCGGGCAGCGCCGGGCGCTGGATCTCCAGCACCGCCACGTCGATGTCGCCGCCGCCGTCCTGCCCCTGGTGCCACGCCGCCACGCCCTTGGCGTAGAGCGGCATCGAGAAGCCAGTGCAGCGCGTGAGGTCGCGCGGATCGAGGTGCAGGGTGATCTCGATGCGGTCCGGGCGGTGATCGCTCTCCTCGTCGATGAACACGTGCCGGCTGGTGGCCAGGAACAGGCGCTCGCCGCGCTGGAAGAAGAAGCCGCTGGCGTTGGTGAGCGGCTGCGTGCCGTTGAAGGTGGCCACGCGCGGCGTGGCCAGGAACAGCGGGTCCACCGCGGGCGAGGCACCGGCTTCGGGCACGGCAGGGGCGGCGGCGGGCGCGGCGCTCATCGCAGCGCCGCTTCGAGCGCGTCGACGAACATGGCCGGTACGTCGAAGCCGGTCTGCTGCTGGATCTCCTGGAAGCAGGTCGGGCTGGTGACGTTGATCTCGGTCACGCGGTTGCCGATCATGTCCAGCCCCACGAGCAACAGGCCGCGCGCGGCCAGCACCGGCGCCATGGCCTCAGCCACCGCGCGGTTGTCGTCGGTGAGCGGCTGGGCCACACCCTTGCCGCCGGCCGCCAGGTTGCCGCGCACCTCGCTGCCCTGCGGAATGCGCGCCAGAACGAAGGGCGCCACCTTGCCGCCGATGAGCAGCAGGCGCTTGTCGCCATCCACGATCTCGGGCAGGTAGCGCTGCACCATCACGCTGGTGTGGCCACCGTGGTTGAGCGTCTCGATGATGGAGCCGAGGTTCATGCCATCGGGCCCGACGCGGAAGATGCCCATGCCCCCCATGCCGTCGAGCGGCTTGAGGATGATGTCCTTGTGCTCGGCGTGGAAGTGGCGGATCGCCTCTGGCGAGCGCGTCACCAGCGTGGGCGGCGCGTACTGCGCGAACTCCATCAGCGCGAGCTTCTCGGGGTGGTCGCGCAGGGCAGCGGGCTTGTTGAACACGCGCGCGCCCTCGCGCTCGGCCTGCTCGAGCAGGTGGGTGGCGTAGAAGAACTCGCTGTCGAAGGGCGGGTCCTTGCGCATGACCACGGCGTCGAAATCCTTGAGCGCCTCGCGGCCCTGGTGCGTCACGCGGTACCAGTCGTCGAGCGCGCCGGTGAGTTCGATGCGCCGCACCAGCGCCGTTACCGGCTCACCGCCCTGCCACTGAAGGTGCTGCGGTTCGCACGCGGCCAGCGCATGGCCGCGCCGCTGCAGCTCGCGCATCATGGCGAAGGTGCTGTCCTTGTAGGTCTTGAAGCTCGCCAGGGGATCGGCGACGAAGAGAACGTTCATGATGCTTTCGGATGGGTGCGGTACTGTTGCACAAAGAGCGCGATCGCGCCCGCGACCACGCCCCAGAAGGCCGAGCCGATGCCGGCGATGACGACGCCGCTGAGCGTGACGAGGAAGGTGATGAGCGCGGCCTCGCGGTGCCGCTCGTCCTGCAGCGCGGTGTGCAGGCCACCGCCGATGCTGCCCAGCAGCGCGATGCCGGCGATGGCCATCACCAGCTCGCGCGGGAAGGCAATCAGCAGGCCCGTGACCAGCGCGCCCACCAGGCCGATGCCGCCGTACAGGGCGCCACACACCACGGCCGCGGTGTAGCGCTTGTTGCGGTCGGGGTGGGCCTCGGGGCCCATGCAGATGGCCGCGGTGATCGCCGAGAGGTTGAGCGCGAAGGCGCCGAAGGGCGCGAGCACCAGCGTGGCGATGCCGGTGACGGTGAGAATGCGCGAGATCGGCATGTCGTAGCCCGCGGCGCGGATGGCCGCCACGCCCGGCAGGTTCTGCGAGGCCATGGTGACGATGAAGAGCGGCAGGGCCAGGCTGGTGAAGGCCGCGAGGCTGAACGCCGGCGCGGTGAACACCGGCACCGCCCATTCGAGCGAGATGGCGCCGGCGTTGAAGCGGCCAGCCATCACCACCTGCGCGATGCCCGCGGCCAGCGTGAACACCACCGCGTAGCGCGGCGCAAACCGCCGCGCCACAAGGTAGACGCCCAGCATCAGCACCACCAGCCCGAGCGCGGTTTGCGCTGCACCGAACGCCTGCAGGCCGAAGCGCGCAAGCACACCGGCCAGCAAGGCCGCGGCGATGGCCATCGGGATGCGGTTCATCACCCGCTCGAACCAGCCGGTGGCCCCCGCCAGCGTGATCAGCGCGCCGCACATCAGGAAAGCGCCGATGGCCTCGGCCATCGAGAAGCCGCCGGCCAGGCCGGCGCTGGCCAGCACCGCCGCGCCCGGTGTGCTCCACGCCACCATCACCGGCTGGCGCAGCACCAGCGAGGGAATCACCGTGCACAGGCCCATGCCCACGCCGAGCGCCCACATCCACGAGGTGATTTGCGCCGGCGTAGCGCCGAAAGCCTGCGCGGCCTGGAAGACGATGGCCACCGAGCTGGTGAAGCCCACCAGCACCGCGACGAAGCCCGCGGTGGCGGCCGAAAGGCTCAGATCCTTGAAGAACGACATGCGGCATTTTGCCGCCCGGCGCGTCCCCTCAGAGTCCGTGGGCCTTCACGAGGGCGTCGGCGAAGGCGCTGGCGCGCTCGCGCCGTGCTTCTTTCTGCGCTTCGTCTTCCTTGAGCACCACGTGGGGATTGACCGTGATGGCTGCGACCGCACCGCTGGTGTGCGGGAACAGCGTGAGACGTCCGCGGTCCTTGCGCATGACCAGCGTGGCCGCGCCGCCAGGCGATCGGGTCGCCGAGAAGCGGCCACCGCCGTACTGCGCGATCTGCTGCAGCGTGCTGTCGCGCTCGGCCACCAGGTTGGCGGGCGTGTCCCACTTCACCACCGACGCGGTGAGCACCGGGTTGCCCTTCGCGGTGCGCCAGACACAGGAGACGTCGGCGCGTGTGGTGCGCAACTGGGCCTTGACGCCCTCGCCCACCAGCGGCGCCACGGTGGTCGCGGGTAACCAGTCGCAGGGCGATTGGCGGATCAGCGCCTCCCAGCGCTCGGCGGCGCTCGTCTGCGCCAGCGCGGCAGCGGGGGTGAGCAGGGCCGCGGCGACGAAGATGGCAATCCTCATGGGGTGTGACAGCGGCGTGCGCATCGGCGACTCCTTCGATTCTCAGCGCCGGGTGCCAGTGGGCGCGATCAGCAGGTCCACGCGGCGGTTCTTCGCGCGGCCCTCCTCGGTGTCGTTGGTCGCCACCGGCCGCGTCTCACCATAACCCTTCAGGTTCACGCGGTTGGCCGGCAGCGCCACGCGTTGACCGAGGTAGGTCCAGACCGATTTCGCGCGCGCCTCGGACAGCGCCAGGTTGGCCGCGTCGGCGCCGGTGCTGTCGGTGTGGCCTTCCACCGTGACGCGGATGTCCTTGCCGTAGGCCTGCACCTGCTGCGCCAGCGCGTCGAGCGCGGCCAGCGCCTCGGGCTTGAGCACCGATTTGCCGACGTCGAACAGCAGCGCGCTGTCCAGCGAGAGCCGGATCTCGGCGCCCACGGCGGCGATGGCGTCGATGTCGGCGCCCGCGTGGTTGCCGCCGCAGGCCTTGCCCGCGTTGCGCAGGCGCACGAAGCCGTAGCGCTCGCCTTTCTTCGCAAACGGGCGGATGTCGACGTCGGAGCGCGCGCCTTCGATCACACCGACCTCGACCCAATCGCGCCCGTCGACCGAGATGGCGAGTTCGGTGCGCTCGACGATGGGGCCGATCTCGAAGATGTAGAGGTCCACGCCCTCCACGTCCACCAGCACGTTGTCGGTGAACTGCACCACCAGCTCGCCGTCGCAGCCGAGCGAGATGAAATCGGCGCTGGTGGTGCTGCGGTAATCGGGTTCGCCGAGCGCCGAACCGGGGAAGTCGAACGGCGTGCGCGAGGGCTTGGCACCGGGCTTGAACGACACCGCCACATCGGCGAACGACAGCTGGCCCAGCGGCAGGCAGATGGCGCGCTTGCCGGTGCCGTAGACGAGGCCCGGGCAGTCCTTGTCGGGCCGGCCCGAGGGCGCGTCGGGCTTGATGCGCTCGTCGGCACTGTGCGGCATCATCGCCTCGATCTGCGCGAGCGAGATGCCATTCGGCCCGGCTTCCTTCATGAGCTGCTTCATGTCGGCCGTGGTGAGACCGATGCGGTTGCCGTTGGTGGCCAGCAGCGCATCCAGTTGCTCGCGTGGCATCGCCAGGCTGCCGCCCATGCCCTTGACCATGTGCTCCAGCGCACTGGCCGTCAGTTCGATGACCTGCCCGCGGCGCGCGCGCTCGATCGCCTCGCGCGCGCCGGGGGTGGCGTCGGCCAGGCGGTCGCGCGCGTCGCGCAGCTCGGCCGCGCGGCGCTGGCGGTCCTGCCGCGACGACGCCTCGGGCGGTGCATCGGCGCCGGGCAGGGCGCTGAAGTCGAGGTCGGGATACGCTTTTTGCAACGCCGCCAGACGCCCTGCGGTGGCGCCCAGCGGGCCGCTGCCGCGCTGCTCTTGCAGCAGGTAGCGGTCGCCACCGCGCGGAATCACCCACACGCGGCGATCACCGTCGTCCAGCAGCACGGTGGCCTCGGGTGGAATCGGCACCCTTTGCGACTGCGCCCAGACCGGCGCCAGGACGGCCAGGCACAGGGCGATCAAGGCATGGCGAAGTGCCTGGCGAAAGCGGTGGTTCGGCGGTCTCATCAGTCGCTGCGCTTGTAGCTGTTGGCCATGGTCTGGTGAAAGAACAAGCCCGAGGTCTGGCGCCACATCGGGTTGTTGTTGAGCTCGGTTTCGCAACGGCCAATGCGATCGAGGATGTCGGCCAGCCGGTCGTTGAACTCGATGAGCTTGGCGTCGTAGGCCTTCTTCGTGCCGTCGAAGGACTGGCGGATCGACAGCTTCTGCGCCGCCCAGGCGCCCTCCAGCAGGCTGTGCGGTTTGGGCAGCTTGTCGCCCAGGTCGATCACCTTGGTGACGTAGTCGCGCGTGCCGCTGTAGAGCACCCGCAGTTGTTCGTAGAGCTGCAGCTGGCGCTCGAAATCGGCCAGCGGCTGCGCGTAGCACTGCTGACACCGCTCGAAATGCGCCCACGCGGCATCGGCCTCGCTGGCACGCTGCACGCCGTCGCCCTCGATGCTCGGCGGGCGACACGACAGCGGCATTGGCGGAAAGCGATCCGGCTGGGGTTCCGCGTCGCGGTCCGAGTCGAGCAGCAGCTTCAGGCGCTCGATTTCGGCGCGGTTGCGTGCCACTTGCTGGGCGAGTTCACGCGCGTGGTTCTCGGCGGCGGCGATGCGCTCGCGGTAGTCGCCCTCGGGCGCGGCGCCGCTGTCGGCCTCGGCGGGGTCCTTGGGCGCGCCGGCGCTGGCGTCCTTGTCCTTGTCGCCGGTGCTTTCACCTTCGGCCGCCTTGTCCTTGTTGGCCGCCGTGTCGCGGGCGGCGTCCTTGTCCTTGTCGGCGGGCTGGTCGCTGTCCACCGCCTTGTCCTTGTCGACCACGTCCTCCTTGTCCTTGGACTCCTTGGGCGAGCCGGGGCCACCGGGCGGTTTCCAGCCCTGCACATCGAACGGGTTGGGCGCACCCGGCTGGGCCAGCACGGGCCCCGCCGGTGCCAGCAGCGCGCCGCTGGCGAGAGCGAGCGCGGCCCACGCCAGCGGGTCGCGCCCGCGGCGACCCCACCACCAGCCCGCCGCACCCATCGCCAGCGCACCCAGGGCCAGCGCGCCCCAGAGCACGGTGTTCGAACCTGCCCCCGCAGCACCGTCGGCCATGCCGGCCTGCGCCGCGCGCGCGGTGCCCGGCGCGGCATACACCGCTGCCAGCGAGCGCGGCACCGGCTCGCCCTGCCAGAACAGCACGGTCGCGCGCACCGGCTCGCCTGTGAGCGAGACCAGCCTCACGCCCACATCCCCGTGCGCGCGACCGTCGAAGCGAAACACGCCGCCCCCCTCGGTGCTGCCTTCGGCTTGCGCCTGCGCCCAGGCATGGCGGTGCAGGCTCACCCGCACCGGCCGCTCGGCGTGCTCGGCCACCACCTGCACGGACAAGGGTGCCGCCACGTTGAGACCGCGCACGTAGACGCGCTGCTCGCGATCACCCTGCAACCGCAGCTGGACGCGGCCCCATTGGCCGGGTTCGCCGCTGCGCTCGGCCAGGCGCACCTGCCGCGCCTTGACCTTGTCGCCCGGCGCCACCATGGGTTCGGCCAGGGCGGGCAAGACGGCGACGGTACCCAGGCACCACAGTGCGGCGTGCAGCCAACGCCGCCAGACCCGCCACTGCGCTTCACGCCATGCACGATTCACCGCCCACCTCCACGAGAGCCCCGGGCACGGGACCACGGACCGATGTTCCATGCGATCAATGGCGATGTTGCGACCGCGGTGCTGTGCTACACCGCCGACTGCTGTGATGGACAGACACAGGTTCAGGAGGACACGGCATGAACGACACAACCTGGCGAGTCGACTGGCGGGCCGCGCGCGCCCGAGCGCCCCATGAAGGGGCCAGCCTGCTGCGCCAGACGCGCAGCGCCCTGCGCTGCGAGCGCATCGGCCTCACGGCGGGGCTGGCCCTGTGCCAGGTGCAGGGCCACAGCGAGCAGGCGCTAACGCTCGAAGCCCCGGCGGTGAGCGAGCCGCGCGTGCACTGGCAATTTCTCGCCGATGGGGCGGGCCGCCTGCTCGACCCGCTGGGCGAGCACGACATCGCACCCGAGACGCCGATGCTGTTCGCGCCGCCGTCGGGGGGCGTGGCCTGGCAACTGCCACGCCGCGCGCGTGTGCACCTGATGAGCCTGGATGTCACCGCGTCGGCGCTGGGGCACTGGTGCGACAGCCGCCAGGCCCATGAGTTGCTGTTCCGCCGCTCGCAGGCCGTCGTGCTGGACCTGGGCCACCTGCGCAGCCTGAACGCACAACTTCGCACACTGCTGCACGCCGACCACCCGCGCGGGCCGACCTGGCGCCTGCAATGCGAGTCGCTGGCGCTGCAGTTGCTGGCCGAGGGCCTGGGGCATCTGGGTCTGCAGGCGCCATCCCCGCACATCGGCCCGGCCGACCGCACCCGGCTGCGACGCGCGCGCGAGTGCCTGCTGGAGGCACCCACCCCACCGGTGACGATGCTGGCGCTGGCGCAAAGCGTGGGGCTGCCCTTGCGGCGCCTGCAGCGGCTGTACGAACAGGAGCACGGCGAGCCGTTGAAGCAGGCGCTGTACCGCGCGCGCCTGGAGGCCGCGCGGCGTGCGCTGCTGGAGGGCGGCGCGTCCATCAAGCAGGTGGCATGGCGGGCGGGCTACGCCCACGCGACCAGCTTCACACACGCGTTCAAGGCCTACTGGGGGCACGCGCCGAGCGAACTCACCTCGCGCCGGACACGCGGCGGGCGTGGGACCTAGATCTCCACCTTCGAGCCGAGCTCGATCACCGCGTTGGCCGGCAGGTTCAGGAAGCCCGCCGCTGCAGCCGCGTTGTGGTGCATGGCGGCGAACAGCTTTTCGCGCCAGGGCGCCATGCCGCTGCCCAGCGTGGGCGTGACCACGTCGCGCGAAAGAAAGTAGCTGGTGGTCATGGGCTCGATCTCGCAACCACGCAGGCGCAACGGCTGCAGCGCGGCAGGCACGTCGGGGTCGTTCTTGAAACCGTAGTGGATGGTCACGGCCCAGCAGTCGTGCCCCAGCGGCTCGACCTGCAGTCGCTCGTTGAGGCCGATCCACGGCACCTCGTGCGAGCGCACCGTGACGAACAGGTTCTGCTCGTGCAGCACCTTGTTGTGCTTGAGGTTGTGCAGCATGGCGTTGGGTACCACGCCGGGCTCGGCGGTGAGGAACACCGCCACGCCGGGCACTCGAAGCGGCGGCTCGACGAACACCGCGTCCAGAAAGCCGCGCAGGTCGAGCGCCTCATCCTGCTGCGCTTTCGAGACCAGGCTGCGGCCCTGCTGCCACGTCATCATGAGCATGAACACCACGCCGCCGATGAGCAGCGGGAACCAGCCCCCGTCGAACAGCTTGAGCAGGTTGGAGCTGAAGAAGGCCAGGTCGATGAGGAAGAACACGCCGGTGGCGGCCACGCACAGCCACAGCGGGTACTTCCAGCCGTAGCGGATGACGAAGAAGGTGAGCGTGGTGGTGATGAGCATGTCCAGCGTGACGGCGATGCCGTAGGCCGCGGCCAGGTTGCTGGAGGACTTGAACATGACCACCGCGAGCACGATGGCGGTGAACAGGGCCCAGTTCACGAACGGGATGTAGATCTGCCCGGTGTCGCGCACGCTGGTGTGCAGCAACCGCAGCCGCGGCAGGTAACCGAGCTGGATGGCCTGCTTGGTGACGCTGAAGGCGCCCGAGATGAGCGCCTGCGAGGCAATGACCGTGGCCATGGTGGCCAGCACCACCAGCGGCAGCAGCGCCCAGGTGGGCGCCATGCGGAAGAACGGGTTGCTCACCGCGCTCGGATCGGCCAACAGCAGCGCGCCCTGGCCGAAGTAGTTGAGCGTGAGGCAGGGCATGACGACCGAAAACCAGGCCAGGCGGATCGGCTTCTTGCCGAAGTGGCCGAGGTCGGCGTACAGCGCCTCGGCCCCGGTGACGGCCAGCACCACGGCCCCAAGGATGATGAAGGTGGTGCCCGGCTGCTGCCACATGAAGCGCAAGGCATGGTGCGGGCTGAGCGCGCCCAGGATCTCGGGGTGGTGCACGATGTGCGAGACACCCAGCACCGCCACCGTGAGGAACCACACCAGCGTGATCGGCCCGAAGTAGCGCCCGATGCCGCCGGTGCCGCGCTTTTGCACCGCGAACAGCACGAACAGCACGATCAGCGTGAGCGGCACCACGTAGCGGTGCAGCGCGGGCGAGATCACGGTCAGGCCCTCCACCGCCGACAGCACCGAGATGGCGGGCGTGATCACGCCATCGCCGTAGAAGAGCGAGGTGCCGAAGATGCCGATGACCAGCAGCGCGCGGCGCAACGCGGGCTTGTCCTTCACCGCGTTCGCGGCCAGCGCGAGCATGGCGATCAGGCCGCCCTCGCCCGCGTTGTCGGCGCGCAGCACCAGCACCACGTACTTGAGGGAGACGATGGTCGTGAGCGTCCAGAAAATGATGGACAGGACGCCGTAGACGTTGTCGTGCGTGAAGGGCACGTGGCCGGATCCGAAGATCTCTTTCACGGCGTACAGCACGCTGGTGCCGATGTCGCCGTAGACCACACCGATGGCGCCCAGCGTGAGGGCGGCCAGCGAAGAAGGCGCGCGGGAATTCAAGCGAAAACCCCACCGGAAATCCGTGGGGCGTGTGCTCAGAGGCTGCGAATTCTGCGCCCGCCGGACGGCGCGCGCCATGGGCTGCAGGGCCTAAAACACGGGGAGTTGTGCAGTATGTTGCGCTGCAGCAACCTTGGCCCCCTTTCAGTCGAGGTTTTCCGCCTCGGGGTCGGTTGCTTCGAGCTCGTAACTGGCGGCCAGCATGGCCAGACGCCCGATCACGCCGTACATGTAGAAGCGGTTGGGCACGCTGGCGCCGGGCTTCACACCGGGCTGCGGCAGCTGCGCGCTTTGCTCGAAGGCCAGCGGCACGAAGCTGGAGCCCGGGGCGTTGAGGTTCTCGTCCTCGCCACGGTCGGCGTGGATGCGGTAGAAGCCGCCCACCACGTAGCGGTCCATCATGTAGACCACCGGTTCGGCCACGGCGCTGTTGATGCGCTCGTGCGTGAGCACGCCTTCCTGGATGATGACCTCGGTGACGGCCTGCCCGGCCTGCACCGTGGCCATGCGCGCGCGGGCCTTGGGCGTGAGGGCGTCGAGGTCCTTCACGTCGCGCACCGTCATGATGCCCATGCCGCCGGTGCCGTTGTCGGCCTTGACCACCACGAACGGCTTCTCGTTGATGCCGTATTCCTTGTACTTGCGCCGCACCTTGGTGAGCAGTGTGTCGGTGTTGGTGCGCAGGCATTCGAGCCCGTCGTCGGCCGTGAAATCGACCTGGCCGCACTGGTTGAACATCGGGTTGATGAGCCACGGGTCCATGCCGAGCAGCTTGCCGAAGCGCTTGGACACTTCCTCGTAAGCCTTGAAGTGCGTGCTCTTGCGCCGCGTGGGCCAACCGGCGTGCAGGGGCGGCAGGAGGTACTGCTCGTGCAGGTCCTCCAGGATGCCGGGCACGCCGGCCGAGAGGTCGTTGTTGAGCAGGATGGTGCAGGGATCGAAGTTCTTGAGGCCCAGGCGGCGCTTGCCGCGCTGGATGGGCTCGAGCGTGACCTGCCCGCCATCGGGCAGATCGATCTTCGTCGGTGCGGTGATGTCGTTGGAGAGCGAGCCCAGGCGCACATTGAGCCCGGCCATGTAGAAGATCTTCTGCAGCGTGGCCAGGTTGCTCAGGTAGAACGAGTCGCGCACGTTCTCGGGCACCAGCAGCAGGTTCTTGGCCTCGGGGCAGATCTTCTCGATCGCCGCCATGGCCGCCTGCACAGCCAGCGGAATCATCTCGGGCGTGAGGTGGTTCCAGCCGCCGGGGAACAGGTTGGTGTCCACCGGCGCCAGCTTGAAGCCGGCGTTGCGCACGTCCACCGAGGTGTAGAACGGCGGCGTGTGCTCCATCCATTCCAGTCGGAACCAGCGCTCGATCACCGGCGTGGATTCGAGGATGCGCTGCTCGAGTTCGTTGATCGGGCCGGTGAGGGCAGTGACGAGGTGGGGGACCATGGGCTGCTGGATAGGGCGGTGGGGGTATCCATCATAGGGATGCCCCAAGAATGTTCGATGTGAGGCCGTGGGCCA
Source organism: Hydrogenophaga intermedia (assembly GCF_023715105.1). Taxonomy (GTDB): domain Bacteria; phylum Pseudomonadota; class Gammaproteobacteria; order Burkholderiales; family Burkholderiaceae_C; genus Hydrogenophaga; species Hydrogenophaga intermedia_A. The sequence goes on from NZ_JAMBNO010000011.1 coordinate 11,791, forward strand.
GGAATGCAAGCAGCGACGGCTGCGGCTGGTCAGACCATCAAATCGTACATACAATCTGGATGCGCATCACCTTCGATCCCGCCAAGAATGAGCGCAACGTTCGCGATCGCGGCCTGTCTTTCGAGGCGGTGTCCGGCTTCGATTTCGACAGTGCCCTGGTCTGGATGGATGAACGCCAGCCCCACGGCGAGACGCGCTACGTGGCCATCGGCTGGCTGCATGGCCGCCTGCACGTGCTGTGCTTCACCGAAGCGCCCGGGGGAATCCGGGTGATCAGCCTGCGCAAAGCCAACCCCAGAGAGGTCCGCCGCCATGCCCAGAACCCGACCACTGATTGACGCCAAGGGAGAGGTGCGCGAACTCGCGACGCGAGACCTTGCCGGCTTTCGTCCTGCTGATGAGGTGCTGCCGCCCGCGCTGAAGCGCCGCCTCGGCGTGCGGGGTCCGCAGAAGGCGCCGACCAAGGAGCGCATCACGATCCGCCTGTCGCCAGACGTGGTCGACGCCTTCAGGGCAACGGGCGAAGGTTGGCAGACGCGGGTCGACAGCGCGCTGAAGGACTGGCTCAAGTCACACCGGCCTTGAAGTCGGTTCACGCCCCGCCCTTGAGCGCTGTGACCTCGATCTCGATGCGCATGCGCGGATCGGCCAGGCCGGCCGAAATCATCATGGCCGCGGGGCGAACCTGACCAAAGTAGCGCTGCAGCACCGGCCAGGTCTTGGGGAATTCGCTGCCGTCGGGCAGCACGTAGGTCACGCGCACCACGTCGCGCAGGCTGGCGCCGGCCTGCTGCAAGGCCGCCTCGATGTTGCGCAGGCATTGCTCGGTCTGTGTCTCGATGTCGGGCGCGATGGTCATGGTGCCGTAGTCGAAGCCGGTGGTGCCGGAGACGAACACCCAGTCGCCCTGCACCACGGCGCGCGAGTAACCGATCTGCTGCTCGAAGGTGGAGCCGGAGGAGATGAGGCGGCGTGACATGTCGGCGTCCTTGGGTTCAGTGGTGGGAAAGCGCCAGCCCCCAGGCCAGCAGCGCGATCGACAAGGCACCCAGTGCCGTGCGCACGTGGTTCCAGCGCAGCCAGTCGTGCGCGTAGCGCGGCCACAGCACCTGGGCCTCGCGCAGATCAACGCGGGCCAGGCGGTTGTTGAGCGGCACGTTGAAGGCCGTGGTGATGCCCAGTGGGCCGAGCAGGTAGGCCAGCGCGCCGGCGGCCAGGGCGATCGCGCCCGCGCCGCCCTGCCACAGCGCACCCCCACCCAGCAGCACGCACAGCAGCGCTGTGCCCAGAAAGGGCAGCAGGAACAACGGGCGCACGATCAGCACGTTGATGCGCTGCATGGTCGACATGCCCTCCTCGGGGGGCAGCTCGAGCAGCGCGCGCATGACCACGAGCGAGAAGGCGAACAACAGGCCGGTGATCAGACCGGCGCCGACGAGGGCGGCAATCGCGGCGAGCTGGAGCAGGGTCGGCATGCGCCGATCATGCCCGCTCGGGCGACTCACACAAAGCCTTCAGGCGCGCCAGCGCCTGGGGCCAGGTCTCGTTCATCATGGCCGCCCATTCGGTGGGGATGTCCTGCTCGATGTCCAGCCGCGTGCCACCGGCCTCGGGCGTGAAGCGGTAATTCTCGTAGGCCGGCGCCCACGCCTTCACGGCCTCGCTCGTGGTGTCTTCGATGCCATTGGCAATGAGGCCCAGATGGCGGATGGAGACAAAGGCGTGGCGGCGGTTCTCGGCAATCTCGGCCACCATGCCGTCACCCGAGGGCGCAAGAAAGCGGATGCGTGCGCCCGGCGCCCAGGAGCCCTCGTAGGTCGAGCCTTCACAGAAGGCCGAGGTCCAGTCGCGGTAGGTGTCGAGTTCGAGCATGGTGGCCCACACGCGCACGACGGGGGCGGCGATGTGGGTGCTCAAGCGCAGGTGTTGCAAGCGGTTCATGAAGCCTCCAGAAGGGGTGGGCAGGTCATGACTCGACGTTGCAGCGCGGCAGGATTCGACACCGGTGATCCAGGCCGTCGCGGTGGACCGACCGCAAGGTAGGCCACGTAGCCCAGGTGCGTCATGCCCATGGCGGCACCTGCTGGTCCGTGGTTCAGCGCTGCGGCTGCGGCCGCACGCAGGCGCTGGCGCTGGCCGGCACGCAGGCACCGGCGCAGGCCGCCGCGCCATAGCGGTCGATCGCCACCGCGCCGTGCGGCTGGTTCGAGCAGAAGACGTCGCCACGCTGATCGCGCACGCAGTTGCCCGGGCCGCAGACGAGGTCGCCATAGCGGTTGGCCAGGATGCCGCCACCGGCGTTGGAGCACAGCACATCGCCGTAACGGTTGGTGAGGCAGCGCCCCTCGGGCGGCGGGCACACGATGCGGCCTTCCCGGTTGGTGGTGCAGGCCACGTCGCCCGAGGCCATCGCCGACGACGCCGCGAACACCAGCCACAGGAATGGAGCAAGCAAGCGCATGTTCAACCCCGCACCTCGCCTTCGCCCAGCACCACGTACTTGAGCGAGGTCAGGCCTTCCACGCCCACCGGGCCGCGGGCGTGGAACTTGTCGGTGCTGATGCCGATTTCAGCGCCCAGGCCGAACTCGAAGCCGTCGGCAAACCGGGTGCTGGCGTTGACCATCACGCTCGCGGAATCGACCTCGCGCAGGAAACGCTGCGCGTGCACGTGGTTGGTGGTGAGGATGGCGTCGGTGTGGTGGCTGCTGTAGCGGTTGATGTGGGCAATGGCCTCGTCCACACCGGCCACCACTTTGATGCTGATGACGGGCGCGAGGTATTCCTCGTACCAGTCCTGCTCGGTGGCGTCGACCACCTTGGCGCCAGGCAAGCCCGCAAGCAGCGCCTTGCTCTCGCCGCACACGCGCATTTCGACGCCCTTGGCCGCGAAGATGGCGCCGATCTGCGGCAGGAACGCATCTGCCACGCCGCGCGCCACGAGCAGGCTCTCGGTGGCGTTGCAGGGGCTGTACTTTTGTGTCTTGGCGTTGTCGGTCACCTTCACCGCGAGCGCGATGTCGCACGGGTCGTCCACGTAGGTGTGGCAGTTGCCGTCCAGGTGCTTGATGACCGGCACCTTGGCCTCGGCGCTGATGCGCTCGATCAGGCCCTTGCCGCCGCGCGGGACGATCACGTCCACGTACTGCGGCATGGCGATGAGCTGGCCCACGGCGGCGCGGTCGGTGGTGGGCACGAGTTGCACCGCGTCGGCGGGCAGGCCGGCGTCCAGCAGTGCGCGCTGCACCAGCGCGGCCAGGGCCCGGTTGGAATCGATGGCCTCGGAGCCGCCGCGCAGGATGGCGGCGTTGCCGCTCTTGATGGCCAGCGACGCGGCCTCGATGGTCACGTTCGGGCGGCTCTCGTAGATCATGCCGAACACGCCGATGGGCACGCGCATCTGGCCCACGCGGATGCCGCTGGGCATCTGCTTCATGCCCGAGATCTCACCAATGATGTCGGGCATGGCAGCGAGCTGCTCGCAGCCTTGGGCACAGGTTTCCAGCACCTTGGGCGTGAGCTTGAGCCGGTCCACCATCGGTTCGGCCAGGCCATTGGCGCGCGCGCGCTCCAGATCCTTTGCGTTCTCCACCGAGAGTGGCTGCACGCTCTCGCGCAACAGCGCGGCCAGACGGCGCAGCGCCGTGCCCTTGGCCGCGGCGCTGGCCTTGGCCATCAGGCGCGAGGCCGCCAGCGCCTGCTGCCCCAGGGTGTGCATGAGTTCGGTGGTGTTGCTCGCGTTCATGGGGTGGGATTTTCGCACCGGCGCCACCCGGGCGCGCACCGTGGGGCCGCAGGGGCCGATACTGCGGGCACCCGAGCCCACCCATGCGCACCGTCCTGCTCTACCTCGCCACCGCCCTGGCCGAAATCGTCGGCTGCTACCTCGTCTACGCCTGGCTGCGCCTGCACCAGTCGGCCTGGCTGCTGCTGCCGGCCGCGCTGGCGCTGGCCGCCTTCGCCTGGCTGCTAACGCTGCACGACACGGCCTCGGGCCGGGTCTATGCCGCCTACGGCGGTGTCTACGTGGCCGCCTCGCTGGCCTGGCTGTGGGCGGTGGACGGCGTGCGGCCCACCGGCTGGGACGTGGCGGGCGTGGCGGTGGCGCTGCTGGGCATGGGGCTGATCGCTTTTCAGCCGCGCTGAGACATCAGCGCAACCGGATCGCCACGGTCCGACCCACCGGCACGCCGGCCGCGACGTTCTGCGGGGCGCTCGGCCAGGCCGAACGCTCCGCAGGTAGCGCCGCCGCGGACGCGCGCCAGGTAGCAGGTAACGCCATGCACAACGCGATGGGCCACGCTTCAGGACACGTAGAACAGGTAGTCCGCCGTGTACGGCACGCGCTCGGTCTCGCCCACCGCGGCCGCGCTGCAGGCACGGGCCGGCGCCGTGCCGCCCTGGGTGTTGACACGCTGGATCTGGGTCACACGGGCGAAGCGGCCCTCGTTGCCCACCGAGCGCGCGGACAGCAGCAGCCAGGGGATCGCGTCCGCCTGCGGTGCGTCGGCGCGCGCCTGCACCGCGCCCACGATGCGGCTGCCGTCGGCGGCCTGCCAGTGCGGGCCGCTGTCGTGCGAGCCCACGGGCTTGCCCGCGGCATCGAACAGCTCGGCCTGCGGGCCCACGAAGATCCACTGCGCGCCGCCCGGTGCAGCGGCATCGGCCCGGCATTCATAGACCTGCACGCCGCGCGCCGCGATGCGCTCGGCAAAGCGGGCGGCGCCCTGGGGTGTCAGGGCGGGCGGCACGGCCGCGGCCAGCGGCGGCTGGGCCACCCGCGCCACTGCCAGCGCCCCCACCTGTCGGCCCATGTCGGTGCCCACCTCGGTGGCGCTGCGGAAGTGGATGCCGGCCCACACGCGCGCGTCCGCCACCTCCTGAACAAACGCGTCCACCGATTTCCAGCGCCGCGTGGCGCCGTTGGCCGTGGGGCTGCTGGTGCTCAGCTCGGGCAGGCGCGACCGGCCCACCTCGGCCTTGATCACTTCGCCCACCGATGAGGCCAGCACGCTGTGGGCGCTCGGGTACTCGGGGTGCATCGGTGTGTCGATCAGCGGCGTCCAGCCGGCCTGCAGGTCGGTCGCGGGGTGCTCGTCGCGGTCGCCGTTGCGGATGGCGGTGACGGGGCGCCAGAAGTGGTGGTGGTACTTGGCGTCCATCACGGCGATGACGGCATCGTCCATGGCCTGGCCGGTGGCCGCGAACAGGCGCGCGTTCTGCGCCAGGCTGCGCCCGGGCTGCTGCGCCACCGAGCGCACCACGCCGTGGTAGATCGCGGGCAGCGAGTATTCCCAGAAACGCGCCACCGCGGTCTGCTCGGCGCTGCGATGCGTGCTGGCCCTGGCACCGAGGGCTTTCACCTCGTTGTAGTCGCGCGCCCATTGCGCGCTGTTCAATGCAGGCGGTGGCGCGGGGCGGAACTGCGCGGCGTCGTTCATGAGCCAGGGTTTGCGCTGCGGCCATTGCGACGCTGCCGCGGCGGCGGTGGGCACGTAGACACCGGGCGCGGCGTGGGGGCGGTAGCGCTCGGGCGTGGCTGCGCCGTCGTCGGCACGCCAGGCCAGCACGCGCGCGGCCACGCCGGCCGCGGTGGACTGACCATCTCCCAGGCGCGCCAGCGCGGCCTGGTAGGCGGCGGTGATGGCGGCCTCCTGCTGCGGCAGCAGCTTGCCCAGCGCCACGCGGTTGGCGGCGGCCACCGCCGCCTGTTGCGCGGTGGCGTCGGCCTGTGGCGGCAGGGCGGACACCGCCTCGTGCACCGCGGTCTGCACCAGGGCCATCACGCGGATCGCGGGTGGTGTGCCCATCTTCGCGGCGGTGATCAGTTCGTCCGCGGTGCGGTTCCAATCGGTCACGGCGTCGGCGCACGCGCTGGCGCTGCCCAGGATGGTCGCCACCGCGATGGCGGCGACCGTGAAGGTGTGAAGGGTTCTCATGGTGTGCTCCGGATGGGCCCGTGCGTTCAGTGGCGGGTGATGACGATTTCGAGGTAGTCGCTGGGGATGACCAGGCCACCGCGTTCGGCGCTGTTGAACTGCTGCATCAGCGCGAGCAGGTCGGCCGTGAGCGCCTGCTGGCCGGTGGGGTTGAGCGCAGCGAAGGCCTTGAGGATGGGGCCGTAGTAGCTGCGGAACACCTCCAGCATGTGGGCGCTGGAGCGGTAGCGGAAATGGAACTGACGCACCTCGGTGGCGATGTGCGCGGCGTGCTCGCCGAAAAGCTCGGCGATCTGGCCCGGCGTGCCCCACAGCGCGGGCGAGCTCACGCCGGGCGGCGGCGGCACGTGCTTGCCCAGCGTCTTGAACACCTGGCCAATGAAGCCGGCCGGTGTCCAGTTGGCCATGGCGATGCGCCCGCCGGGGCGGCACACGCGCAGCATTTCGGCGGCCACGCGCGGTGGGTTGGGCGCGAACATGTTGCCGAAGGTGGAGACCACGGCGTCGAAGCTGGCGTCGTCGAACGGGAGGGCCTCGACGTCGGCTTCGAGGAAGTCGATGCCGTGCAGGCGCTCGGCGGCAGCACGTTCGCGCGCACGCTCCAGCAGCGCGGGCACGTAGTCGGTGGAGGTGACCTCGCACCAGCGGCGCGCGGCGGCCAGCGTGGCGTTGCCGTTGCCGGCGGCCACGTCGAGCACGCGCTGGCCGGCGCGCAGGTCGGCGGCCTCGCTCAGCGTCTCGCCAACGATTTGCAAGGTAGTGCCGACCACGGCATAGTCACCCGAGGCCCAGGCGGCTTTCTGGCGTTGCTTGATGGCGGCGAAATCGGGGGCCGTGGCGGCCGGGGCCGGCGCGGCGAGGGAAGCGGTCATGGCATTCATGGGGGTTTGCTCCGGAGGAGAGGTTGAGGACGAGGCCCTGCGTCGCAGGGAGCCCTGACTGTTGACGCCGCGCGTGGAAGCCCCCGTGGTGAACCGCGTGGAAAAGAGCGTGGAAATGAACCAGCCAATGCCTGCCGTCGCGCCGCTGGCGCTGCAACTGCTCGGTCCGTTGTCGGTGCGCCGGCAAGGCGCGGTCGTGGCGCTGCCACCCTCTCGCAAGGTGCGCGCGCTGCTGGCCTACCTGGTGGTGACAGGCCGCCCCAGCGCGCGCAGTCACCTGTGCGAACTGCTGTGGGACGTGCCCAACGACCCGCGCGGCGAGCTGCGCTGGTCCCTGAGCAAGCTGCGCGGCGTGCTCGACAGTCCGGGGCGCGTGCGCGTCATCGCCGACGGCGATCGTGTGATGCTCGACCTCGAAGGCGCCGACATCGACGTGCACCATGCGCTCGATGCCCTGCGCCAGGGCGTGGTCACGCTGGCACCCGGCCGTCTGGCGGCGCTGGCGGCCCATTTCGCGCGTGGTGATCTCCTGCAAGGTCTGGAACTGCCGCGCAGCCCCGCCTTCGCTGGCTGGTTGGTGGCCGAGCGACGCCGCCTGCGCGCCGTGCACGCCACCGTGCTGGAGCACTGGGTGCGCGCGCTGCCCACGGGCAGCGACACCGCGCTTGCGGCGATCGAGCGCTGGCTCGCGATCGCGCCGTTCGACCGACAGGCGCACGAGCGGCTGCTCGACGCGCTGGCCGCGAGCGGGCGCCTGCGCGAAGGCGAGGAACACCTGGCCACCACCGCGCGCCAGTACGAGGCCGAGGGGCTGGACTGGGCGCCCATCGGCCACGCGTGGCGAGCCGCGCGGCAGCGGCACACAGGCGCGGTGGTGGCCACGCGCGCCACCACAACAGCGTCCGCGCCGGTCAGCGAGATCGTGATCACCAGCGACCCAGCACTCGAACCTGAGCGCCAGGCCACCCGGCGCGCATCGCTTGCCGTCATGCCCTTCGAAGACCGCACGCCCGGCGCCACGCGCGGCGGCGGGCTGGGCGACGGCATGACGCACGACGTCATCACGCGCCTGGCCAAGCTGCGCAGCGTGTTCGTCATCGCCTCGGGCACGGTGTTCGCGCTCGCGCAGCGCCAGGCCGGCCCCGAGGACGCAGGGCGGCGGCTGGACGTGGGCTATGTGGCCAGCGGCTGGCTGCGCCGTGACCCGCAAGGGCAGCTGCGGGTGTCGGTGCAACTGGCCGAGACGCGCAGCGCGCAGGTGGTCTGGGCGGAGGAATTCGCGCGCCGGCTCGACGACGCCTTCGCCGTGCTGGACGAGATCGGCAACCGCATCGTGACGGCCATCGCAGGCCAGATCGAGATGGTCGAGCGCAACCGCGCGGTGCTCAAGAACCCGAGTTCGCTCAACGCCTGGGAGGCGCACCACCGCGGGCTGTGGCACATGATGCGTTTCGCGCGCGAGGACAACGAGCAGGCGCGCCATTTCTTTCAGGCCGCGGTGCGGCTGGACCCCACCTTCGCGCGCCCGCACGCCGGTCTGTCGTTCACGCACTTTCAGGACGCTTTCCTGGGCTGGCGCGAGCGCGACGCCGCGATCGAGCAGGCCTACCGCAGCGCGGCCGACGGCGTGATGGCCGATGAGCACGACCCGACATCACACTGGGCGCTGGGGCGTGCGATGTGGCTGCAGGGCCGCCGGGACGGCGCGCTGCGCGAACTGCGTGAGGCCATCGAACTCAGCCCCAACTTCGCGCTCGGTCACTACACGCTGGCTTTCGTGCACGCGCAGTCGGGCGACCCGGCCATCGCCATCAGCGAGGCGGACCACGCCCGCGCCCTGAGCCCCATGGACCCGTTGCTGTTCGGCATGCTCGCCTCGCGCGCACTGGCCTTGCTGCGCCTGGGCCGCATCGACGAGGCGGTGGAATGGGCGCAACGCGCCAGCGCGCGGCCGAACGCGCACATCCACATCCGCGCCATCGCCATGTTCAGCCTGGCGCTGGCCGGGCGCACGGCCGAGGCGCGGGCGGCGCTGGCCAACATCCAGGCCACGCAGGCGGGCTACGGCATGCCCGATTTCCTGCAGGCCTTTCGGCTCGACCCACAAACCGAATCGCTGGTGCGCAAGGCGGTCGGCCTGCTCGACGGCTGAGGGCGCGCGTGCTGATGGCATGGTCGGTGGCTGGAACCTGACCGCCCAGCCAGCCGGTGACGCGATCAACGGCGAAAAGGGCGGAACAGGGTGTGGCTCACCCGGCTTATCCCGGTTCAGGCGGCTGGGGAATCTGCCGAAATACGGGTTGTGGGATCGCCGTTTTCGGTGTCCTGTCTCAACCCGACTACCGAGATGGCCATGTTCAACAACCTCAAGATTTCCACCCGGCTGGTGGGCGCGTTCACCGTGCTGCTGGCCCTCTTATTGCTCATCGGCGCGCTGAGCGCCACCCGAGCCATCGCGGTACGCGACCAACTGGTCGACATCACCGAGCGCCGCATGAAGATCATTGCCGAGCTGGAACTCGTTCGCGATGAAGGCAACTTTCAGGCGCGCGCGCTGCGCAACATGGCACTCATGACCGACCCGGCCCAGGTGGCCCAGGAAAAGCAGGCCATCGAGAAATCGAAGGCCGAAGTGGTCCGGCTCGTGTCGGCGCTCGACAAGATCATCGTGTCGGCCGAAGGGCGCGCGCTGCAGCAGGCCACGGCCGACGCACGCCAGCCGTTCCGCGACGGCCAGGAGAAATTCATGGCCTTGCTGGCCGGCGGCCAACGCGAGGAGGCCATCCGCTTCCTGCTGGAAAGTCTGCGCCCGCTGCAGCTGGCCTACTTCAAGGCGATCGACAACGCGGTGACCTTTCAGTCGAAAGGCGCAGACGAAGCCGGCGCGCAGGCCAAGACGGCGGTGGCCAACCTCGTGACCACCATCATCGCGGCCGTCTTGCTGGCCGCCCTGGTGGCCGTGGGCATGGCCGTTTGGATCATTCGCTCCATCACCCGCCCGATCAATGAAGCGGTGGAACTGGCCCGCGCCGTGGCCGCCGGCGACCTGACGCGCCGCGTCGAGGTGCGCTCGAAGGACGAAACCGGCGTGCTGATGCAGGCCCTGGCCGAGATGCAGAACGGTCTGGTGCAGGTGGTCAGCCGCGTGCGCGGAGGCTCCGAAGGCGTCTCCAGCGCCAGCGTGCAGATTGCGCAGGGCAATCAGGACCTGAGCTCGCGCACCGAGAACCAGGCCAGCGCCCTGGAAGAGACCGCGGCGTCCATGGAAGAGCTGTCCTCGACGGTGCGCCAGAACGCCGACAACGCCGCGCAAGCCAACCAGCTGGCGCAGACCGCATCGAATGTGGCGCGCCAGGGCGGCGAGGTGGTGTCGCAGGTGGTGGACACCATGAAGGGCATCGAGACCAGCTCGAAGAAGATCGCCGACATCATCAGCGTGATCGACGGCATCGCCTTCCAGACCAACATCCTGGCGCTCAACGCCGCGGTGGAAGCCGCGCGCGCAGGCGAGCAGGGCCGCGGCTTTGCGGTGGTGGCTGGCGAGGTGCGCAACCTCGCACAGCGCAGCGCCAGCGCGGCCAAGGAAATCAAGGACCTGATCACCGAGAGCGTGGAGCGTGTCTCCAGCGGCACGGTGCTGGTGGACAAGGCCGGCAGCACCATGAGCGAGGTGGTCGACAGCGTGCGCCGGGTGACGGACATCATGGCCGAGATCAGTGCGGCCAGCAAAGAGCAGAGCGACGGCGTGGCGCAGATCGGCGAGGCCGTGACGCAGATGGATCAGGCCACGCAGCAGAACGCGGCGCTGGTGGAGGAGATGGCCGCGGCCGCCAGCAGCCTGCGCACGCAGGCCAGCGACCTGGTGCAGGCCGTGGCGGTGTTCCGCCTATCCAGCAACGCGGTGGGCTTCAGCGCCATCACGCCGGTGGCACCGGCCGCTCACGCCCCGGCGGTCAGCGCCGCCCCCGCGCGTGCCGCGCTGCCGAAACCCGTGGCGCGCGCCACCCCCAAGGCGGCCGCGCCCACTGCACTGCCACGCAGCCAGGCAACGCACGCTGACGCCACGGGCGAGTGGGAATCCTTCTGATCGCCTGATGGGCCTGTGCCGACCTCACACGCGTCGGCACGGCGCCAGCAAGTCCTTCGCGGCGTCTATGTCGCTGCCGCTCAGGCGCAGCAAGCCACTGACCGTGTGAAAGACGTTGTCCTGGCTCCAGGGCCGCGACGCAAGCGCGTTCAGGCAGCTTGTCTGCACATCCTGCACACGGCGCATGTCGGGTGACATCCACAGCAGCATGGGCACCTGCTTCTGCTCGGCGGGCGCGATCGACCAGGGCATGCCGTGAAGGTAGATGCCCTTTTCGCCGAGGGACTCACCGTGGTCCGACACGTAGAGCAAGGCGACCGGGCGGTCCTGCTGTTTGAGCCATGCCACCGTGTCGGCCAACAGCGCATCGGTCTCGCGGATGGCGTTGTCGTAGGCGTTGACGATCGACGACGGCTCGCAACTGGCGAGGGCCTTCGAGCGGCACTCCGGCATGAACAACTTGTGCTCGGGCTGCGAACGGCGGTGGTACTCGGGTCCGTGGTTGCCCATCTGGTGCAGCACCACCAATGACCCTTGTCGGTCGCGCCCACGGTCGATGGCGGCAAGCACGCCGGGCAGGGACTGCAGCAGCAGGGCATCCGGGCATTCGCCATCGGGGCAGTGCTCGGGAGAGGCCATCGAACTCAGAAAACGGTGGGGAATGCGGTCGCACACCCCCTTGCAACCGGCCTGGTTGTCCAGCCAGTACACGCCCAGGCCGGCGCGTTGCACCAGGTCCACCAGGCTCTCTTCGTGTGCCTGGTTCAGGCCGGCGCGACCCCGGCGCGAGAACAGGCAGGGCACCGACACCTGCGTGCTGGTGCCGCAGGACTGGACGTCGGAGAAGTACACCAGATCACCCTCGGTGCGCAGCGCCTGCAGGCGCGGCGTGGTCGCGCGGGCGTAACCGCCCAGGCCAAAGTTCGCCGCGCGCACCGTCTCACCCACCACCACAACCACCAGCGGCGCACGGTCATGGGCGGCGGCCGTGATGCGCACGCTGGCATCCAGGCCCACGGGCCGCAGCGGCTGGGCGGCCATGGCCGTCTCGCCCAGCCCCTGCACCACCACGCCGTAAACCACGTTGAACGGGTTGACCATGTAGCGCAAGGACTTGTGGTTGCGCATGAGCGAGGAGATGCCCTGGAATCCCGAGAGCAGCGCGACCACAAGCACTGCGAGCGCCACCAGCACGGTGGCACTGCGCTGCCACCACTGGTGCCGCGCTGCCACCGGCCGCACGGGCATGCGCCACCACACGATCGACGGCAGCACCGCACCCACGAACAGCGCCATGGCAAGGTGAGCGCTCAACAAGCCCTGCGTTTCCAGCCGGTCGGTGTGAAACACGTTGGCCACCATGCCGGGGTCGATCACGATGCCGTAGGTGAACATGAAGTAGCCGGCCACGCTGGACAACAGCAGCAGCACAACCCCCAGTGCGCGGCGCCAGGGACCCCACATGAGGGCGGTCAATACGGCCAAGAGCGCGGCGCCTACCACCATGGCGAACGTGAACATGACCCACAGGCCACCGGGCTGCTGCACGTCCGGGCTCAAGTAAACCGCACGCCACAGCGCGACGTTGCCCACCGTGGCCAGCCACAGCGCCAGCAGCAGTTCGAGACCGATCGGGTGAATGCCGCGCGAGCGCGGGGATGGGGCAGCTTGCATGGGGCGCATGCTTTGCCCGGCGCATTAAGCCGCGCTTAAACACCCAGCCTTTGCCATGGGCCATCCGTCGGGCGCGGCGACTTAATCCTGCGTTCAGCCTGGCTGGGTCGAATCAGGGAATGCGCTACGACGTCCTGAAGACCACCTTGAAACCCGCTGGCCTGGAGTGGTGGCTGCCGACCGCGGTGGGGTTGTACCTTGTCGTCTGGTGGGACTACCTGCGCATCGACGTCGGGGTGATGCTGCTGATCGGCACACCGCAAGGCTTTGCGCTGCGCCACAACCTCTGGCTGGAGGCGCTCGGGCACGACGGCGCCCGCAACCTTGCCTTGCTCGTGCTGCTCCTGATGTGGCTGGCGGTGTTCCGCGCGCCCCGCGCGCTGGCCGTTTTCTCCCGTCCGGAACGCTTGTTCATGGCGCTGGCCACCAGCCTGTGCGCCTTGCTGATCAGCGTGCTCAAGCACCACAGCGTGGTGAGTTGCCCCTGGGACCAGGCGGTGTTCGGTGGCAGCGCCCACTGGGTTCCGCACTGGGCCTGGTGGGTGACCACGGATGGTGGCCCGGGCGGCTGCTTCCCGGGTGGTCATGCGTCATCAGGCTTCGCCTTCATCGCGGCGGCCTGGCCAGGGCTGGCCAGCCGCGTTGGCTCGCGGCGCTGGCGCTGGGGCGCCTGGGTATTGGTGCTGGCGCTCGCCTCGGGTCTGGCCTTGGGTGTGGTGCAGACCCTGCGCGGCGCGCACCCACCAGGGCACACGCTCTGGACGGCGTGGCTGTGCTGGACGGCAAGTGGGCTGTTCTACGCCGTGTTCGCAAAAGCGATGGCGCTGGCAGGCGCCAGGCGTGCGGCCAGCGCCCGCACCATGAGCAACACCAGCGCATAGGCCGCGAGGATCCCGCCCCAGTCGCCCGCGTGCAGCGGGCGCAGGTTCAGCCATTCGCTCACACCGGGCACCTGAATCAACACACCCAGCGACATCAGCGTGGCGCCGACGAGCCAGCGCGCCGCGGCGCTGTGCAGGCCGGTCAGTCCGCTGGCAATGCCGGCGCTGGACGCGAGCAGCACACCCAACCCCATGGCACGCGCGTGCTCGACATCGCGATCGGCCCCGAGCGCATGCAGGTAACTCCCGACCACCGCCACGCTCACGAGGCTGCCGATCAAGGCCATCGCCAGCCAGGCATCGAGTGAGAAGAAGCGCGCGCGACGGTGTTGGTGTTGGCGTTCCACCGAGGCCAGTGGTCCGGCCGCGGGAAGGTGCTGGAACGCCAGCATTGCTGTCGGGTGGATCACCAGCTCGAGCCAGACGACGTGGATGGGCAGGAACAGCAGGGGCAGCCCCATCAGCGGCACGGCGGCGGCGCCAACCACGAGCGGCACGTGCACCAGCAGCAGGTAGGCGAACGCCAGGCGCAGGTTCAGGAACAGCTGGCGGCCCTCGGCCACCGCATCGACGATGGTGCGCAGGTTGTCGTCGAGCAGCACCACCGGCGCCACCTCGCGCGCACTTTGCGTACCGCGCTCGCCCATCGCCACGCCAATGTCGGCCATGCGCAGCGCAGGCACGTCGTTGACGCCATCGCCCGTGACGGCCACCAGCTCGCCGTCGGCCTGCAAGGCTTGCACCAGCGCGAGCTTTTGCGCCGGTGTCGCACGCGCGATCACGTGAACGCCGGCGTGTGTGCGCAGCAAGGCGCCGGCGTCGTCGCCCGGCGCGAGTGCGGCGACCACCGGGTGCGCGCCACCGAGCCCGATCTCGCGCGCGATCGCCGCAGCGGTGCCCGGGTGGTCGCCGGTGACCATGATCACGCGCAGACCGGCGTGCATGCAGTCGGTGATGGCCTGGCGCACGCCTTCGCGCACCGGGTCCTCGAAAGCGAGCAGGCCGACCAGGCCGAATCCAGACGCGGGTTCGGCATCCGCGGTGGCGTTTGCCGCCAGGTCGCGGCACGCGCAGGCAATGACCTTGTGGCCGTCGCGTGCCAGGGCCTCCACGCGCGCGAGCCAGGTGGCGCGCTGCGGGTCGGCGAGATCGCACAGGGCGAGCACCGTCTCGGGTGCGCCCTTGGTGAAGGCCGTGGTGGCACCGTCGGCCGCGCGCACGATCACGGTCTCGCGTCGCCGTGCCTCGGTGAACGGGAACGCCGACAGGCGGGTCGCCGCGGGCAGCGGCCCGGCGGCACCGTGCAAGGCCTCATCGAGCGGATCGCCGCTGTCCGGCCGGGCAGCCCACGCCGCGGACTGCAACAGGGTGGCGTCGTCCTGCCCATCGGCCGGCACACGATGCGCCAGCACCAGCACGCCCTCGGTGATGGTGCCGGTCTTGTCGGAGACGATGCAGCTCACACGGCCGATGTTCTCCACCGCCACGGCGCGCCGCACAAGCGCTTTGCGGCGCGCCAGCCGGTAGACGCCCACGCCCAGAAAGAAGGTGTAGACGACGGGAAACTCCTCGGGGATCGCCGCCACCGCCAGCGTCACCGCGCTCAGCAACGCGTCGATCCAGCCATGCCCGTGCCACAACCGGATCGCCGCCAGTGCGGCGCAGGCGATCAGTGCCACCACGAGCAGTGCGACCACCAGCTCGCCGATGGCCTGCTGCAACGGTGTGGCGGCGTGGCTGCCTGCGGTGGCGGATCGCACGATCTCGCCGTAGCGCCTGTGGCCACCGATGCAGAGGATGCGCAGCCGCGCGTCGCCGGTCAGCAGGCGCGTTCCAGCAAAGCCACGGTTGACGTCGGCTGCACGGAGTGACGGCGGCGTGCCCGGTGCAACGCTGCGTTTGGGCACCGGCAGCGATTCGCCGGTCAGTGTGGACTCGTCCACCTGGAGTTCGCTGCCGCCCACCAGCAGCCCGTCGGCGGGAAAGTACCCGCCCGGCGTGATGGCCACCAGATCGCCCGGCACCAGGTCGCGGGCTGGCACGTCCTGCCATTCCCCGTCGCGAAGCACCCGCGCCGTGCTGGCCAGGCGGCTCGCCAGGCCCGCCGACGACGCGGCCGTGCGGCGATGCAGCCAGGCGTCCATGCCGAGCAGCGGCAGCATGGCCAGCAGCAGCGTGAGCGACTCGCCGCCCTGGCCCAGCAACGCGTACAGGCCCGATGTCACCAGCAGGAACCACAACATCGGGTCGCGCGCCGTGTCGCGCGCGATCACGCGCCAGCCGCTGGCTTGCGGCGGCACGATGTCGTTGAAGCCGTGCACGCGCTGCGCCTGCACCTGCGCCGAGGTCAGCCCCTGCGCGCTCGCATCGGCAGCATCGGCCGCATCGGTCGCGCCAGTCGCGTCGGCCGCGGCGAGGCGAACGGCTAGCGCACCAGCAGCACCGGCGTGCGGCACAGGGAGAGCACCTTCGTGGCCACCGAGCCCAGCACCAGCCCGGCCAGAGCGCCACGGCCGTGCGTGCCGAGCACGACAAGATCGAAGCGCTGCTGCTCGGCCAGCCGGGCGATGGTGGACGCCGCCGGGCCGATGCGGTGCGCGAATTGCGCCGTCAAGCCACGCCGCTGAAAGAACGCGCGGACCGGCTTGAGCACGTTCTCGGCGTCCTCGCGGTAGAGAGCCTGCACGTCCGGCTTGTCGGCGAAGGCCGCCGCGCGGTGCGGCAAAGGTGCCACGCAATAGAGCACCGTGTAACTGTGTTGCGCGCCCAGCCAGCCGTCATGGGCAGCCAGAAAGGCCAGCATGCGCCGGGTGAAGGGGCTGCCGTCGACCGCCACGAGGATCTTCAAGTTGCTGCCTCCTGCTTGCATGGGCCGCGGCCGGCAGGGTGATCGCCCTGACACCGGACACACGTGCGATTGTGGTCCCCCGCAGCCGCAGCGGCTTGATCTTCATCAACGCGGGGTGGCCATTGACAGCGTTCATCCGCAGCGTGAGCGGCCATCGGCGCGCACACGAGCTTGATGCGCATCAACATCGGCCCGGCGCATGCATCTAGATTGCCAAGGCAGGCTGATCCAGCCACGGTATGGAAGGGGACATTCATGCGGAACCAGTTGCGCGAGCCGGTGGCGATCGCCGGCGTCGGGTGCTCGCGATTTGGCGACCTGCTGAGCACGCCCGGCCTGAAGGGGCTGAGCCTGCAGGCGCTGACCGCCATGGCGGTGAAAGAGGCGCTCGACGATGCCGGGCTGAGCGGCCAGGACGTCGATGCGGTGTTCGCCGGCAACGCCATGGTGCACAGCTCGCAGGTGCCGGGCACCTACACCCAGCTCTCGAAATGGACCGGCACGCAGTTCAAGGCCGGTGTGCACTTTGAGGCGCAGTGTTCGACCACCAGCGTCGGCGCGGCGCTGGCGGCCATGGCGGTGGCAGCCGGCGTCTACGACGTCTGTCTCGTCTACGGCCTGGAGACCACGCGCACCAAGGTCAAGGGCCTGAGCCCATACGAGCGCGAACCGATCAGCCACCAGCAGACCTGGCTGTGGACCGACATGGCCGTGAACCAGGCCTACGGCGTGCCGCAGGGCTACGACATCTTCTCCACCTACAACGGTCTGGTCGCGCTCGGCTACTGCCGCAAGCACGGCATCTCGATCGAGGACTACGAGCGCGGCATGTTCGAGCTCTGCCGCACGCGGCGGCTGCACGGCTCGATGAACCCGAAGGCGAACGTGCAGGAGACGCTGGAGGCCAAGGCCGCGGCCGAGGGCTTTGCCGACCCGTACGACTTCTGGCGCTCGGACCAGCACAACCCCTTCGTGGCCTGGCCCTCGCGGTTGTTGAGCCTGGTGACGACAGCCGACGGCGCGTCGGCGTTGGTGATCGCGCGGCCCGAGGCGCTGCGGGGTGCGAAGTCAACGCCGATCGGGTTCAAGGGCTTCGGCATCTGCTACAGCGACCTGCCCTGGTACGGCGAGGACCCGACGCACTGGGAGTTCGACCGACGCGCCTGCCACGCGGCAATGGACATGGCGGGCATCGGTGCGGCCGACATCGACTACCTGCACACGCATGATTGCTCGCACATCTCCGGCCTGTGCACGGCCGAGATGATCGGCTACCTGAAACCCGGCCAGGGGCTGGCCGCTGCGCGCGAAGGCCGTCTGCGCTTCGACGGCGACCGCCCGATGTCCACCCACGGCGGGCGCCACGCTTTCGGGCACGCCTGGGGTGCGAGCGCCGGCTCCGACATCTACGAAGCGGTGCTGCAGATGCGTGGCCAGGCGGGCAAGCGACAGATGCCCAAGCGACCCGAGATCGCCATGATCCACACGCATGGCTACGCAATGATCAGCACCGCGGTCACCCTGGGAGCACTCTGACATGGGCAACGAGCAAACACAGCCCAGCGCGATCCGCTGGTACTACGAGGGTCTGAAAGAGGGCACGTTTCGCGCCGTGCGTTGCAACGACTGCGGGCGCCTGACCTTCCCGCCCACCGGGTGTTGCGAGCACTGCGGGAGCTGGTCGGTCGAGGGCACCACCATCAGCGGCGAGGGCACGCTGCTGTTCGCGACCCACAACATCGCGCCCGCCTGCCACCCGCGCTTCGAGGCCATCGCCCCCTACGTCTATTGCCACATCCGGCTGAAGGAAGGCAACATCGTCCAGGCCATCGTGCTCGGCGTGCAGGCAACGCCCGAGCAACTGCATGCGCTGTTCAAGCGCGGCCCGGTGCCGGTGAAGGCAGAGACGTTGACGATGGAAGACCTGCCAGTGCTGGCGTTCCGGCTCGCCGCTTGAGCGTGCCGCAAGGCGAGGCTGTGGCGCTGCCTGACGCGATCAGGCGAACCCGCTCAGCACGTTGGCTGCGTTGACGCCCAGCTCCTGGGCGGCATACCCGCCTTCCAGGATCAGTGCCGTGGGCAGGCCCAGCAAGTGCAAGCGCTGGCCGAGCCGGACGAAGTCTGGCGATTGCAGCGCGAACTTCGAGATCGGATCGCCCGCGTAGGTGTCCAGCCCGAGGGACACGACCAGCGCGTCGGCGCCGTGGGCCGTGACGCGCTGGCAAGCGGCCTCCAGCGCTGCGAACCAGCGATCAGCCGACGTGCCGGCCGGCAAGGGCAGGTTCAGATTGAACCCCGCGCCCTCCCCGCTGCCGGTCTCGTCGGCGTGACCCAGGTAGAACGGGTACTCGGTTCGCGGGTCGCCATGAATGCTCACGAACAGCACATCAGAGCGCGCGTAGAAGATGCTCTGCGTGCCGTTGCCGTGGTGGTAGTCCACATCGAGGACAGCCACGCGCTGGCAACCGCGGGCCAGCAGCGCCTCGGCCGCGATGGCGGCGTTGTTGAGCAGGCAATAGCCACCCATGAAGTCCGCCCCCGCGTGGTGGCCCGGCGGCCGGGTGGCGCAGAACACGGCACGCTCGCCTTGCGACAACAGCGCTGCCGCGCTTACCGCCGCATCGGCACCGGCCTTCGCGGCCTGCCAGCTGCCTGCGGCCAACGGGGTGCCGTTGTCCATGGAGTACAGGCCCAGTCTGGCGATGAAGTTGTCGGGCTCCACATCGTGGCGCAAGGTGCGCACCGGCCAGACCGAGGGGAATGGCTGCACGCTGGCGTTGGCAGGGTCGATGGCCAGCCACTGCTGCCACACGGTTTGCAGAAAGTGCAGGTATGCGGCCGAATGCACACGGGGCAACACGTCCGCGCTGTCGACGTGCGGCGCGCGCACCTCATGCCCGCGCGCAGCGAGTTCCGCCAGCACGTACTCGGCGCGCGACGGCGTTTCAAAACACGGCACCCGCTCGCCGCGGAAGAACTCGTGTTGCGGGGCGTGCAGGGCGTGGCTGGGGGAGACAATGGCGAGCATGGCGGGCAGGCTGGTGGGTGTGACGGCAGGCAGGCAGCCTGGTGCCTGCACTGTAGCGGTGTCGATGTCCCGGCCAGGCCTGGTCACGCCGGGCATGAAGGGCCCTCTCCCACCCTTGCACGCCACACCAGCCGCCTTTACACGCTGATGCGGCCAACAAGCGCCTGACGGTCGCCTGGATCGCTCGATTCACCCTCGGCCACCACCTGGCCGCGTTCGATCAGGTAATGCCGCGTGGTCAGGTTCAGCGCGCGATGCACGTTCTGCTCGACAAGCACGATGGGTGTCCCTTCACGGGCCAGCTTGCCGATCAGCTCGAATATCTCGTCGACGATCATCGGCGCCAGCCCCTCCGTGGGTTCGTCGATCAGCAAGAGGCGCGGAGCCCCCGCCAGCACCCGCGCGATCGCCAGCATCTGCTGCTCGCCTCCCGACAAGGTGGTGCCCATCTGACGCCGTCGCTCGGCCAGCCGGGGAAACCGCTGGTAGGTCTCGTCCAGGCGCCGGCGGGATTCGGCCCGGCTGCGCGACGGGCACTGCATCTGGCCCAGTCGCAGGTTCTCTTCCACGGTGAGTCCGGGAAAGATGCGCCGGTCCTCGGGCACCAGGCCAATACCGCGGCGGCAGATCTGGTCGGCGCTGACGCCGTCGAGACGCTCGCCATCGAACAGCACCTGTCCGCTCGACGGAGCCAGCCAACCCGCAATGGTCTTGATCACGGTGGTCTTGCCCACACCGTTGCGCCCGAACAGACCAATCACTTCGCCCTTGCCCACCCGTAGGTCGATGCCTTGCAGCACGTGGCTCAGACCGTAGTGGGTGTGAATGCCTTTGAGTTCGAGCATCAGTGCTTCTCCCCGAAATAGGCGGCCTGCACCGCCGGATTGGCGCGCACCTCGGCCGGTGGGCCCTCGGCCAGCTTCTGACCCTGGTGCATCACGACCACGTGGTCCGACAACTGCATCACCAGATCGACATCGTGTTCGACGAGCAGGATGGACAGCCCGTGGTCACGCGACAGGCCCCGGATCAGGGACTCGGTTTCGCGGGTGTCGGTGTGGCTCATGCCCTGGGTGGGTTCGTCGAGCAGCAGCATGCGCGGTCGCGAGGCCAGCGACACCGCGATCTCCAGGCGTCTTTGTTCGCCATGCGACAGGTAGCCGGCCAGCTCGTCGGCCTTGGCGCGCAGCTCGAACTGACCGAGTAGCTCGTCGACCCGTTGCGCGGCGATGGTGCTGCGCACCAGCGGCCGGAACAGGCCGCGGCCACGCTCCAGGAACTGTGCGGCCAGGCGAAGGTTTTCGCGCACCGTCAGATCGAAGAACAGGTTGGTGATCTGGAAGGAACGCGACAACCCATTGGCCAGCAGCTGGTGCGGCGCCTGGCTGGTCACGTCCCGGCCATCGAAGCGCACGCTGCCGGCCGTGGGGCGGATGGCACCGCTGATGAGGTTGAACAGGCTGCTCTTGCCTGCCCCGTTGGGCCCGATGACCGCGGTGATGCGGCCCGCCTGGGCCTCGAAGCTCACGTCGTGCACGGCCTTCAAGGCACCGAACTGCACGCTCAGGCCCTGAACCGAGAGGATGGCACTCATGGGTGGATCTCCTTGCGCGCGTGGCGGCGTTCCAGCCAGCGCTGCAGGGCCGGCGTGGCATAGCCGATCAGGCCGCGTGGCATCACGATCACGACGATCACGAACAGCACGCCGATCACGATGTGGTGATGCGCGGTGAAGGAACCCACCACCGAGCGCATGCCGGTGAGGATGGCCGAGCCATAGAGCGGGCCGATCAAGGTTCCGGTCCCGCCGACGATGACGTTGATGACCGCATTGCCCGAGACCTGGAAGAACATCAGTTCGGGCGAGACGAAGCCACGCAGCATGGGGTACAGGGCGCCGCTCATGCCGGCGATGCAGGCGGCAGCCACGAAGGCACCAAGCTTGTAGCGCCAGGGGTCCACCCCGAGAAAACCCACGCGGTGCTCGTTCGTGCGGATGGCGTCGAGCTGGCGACCAGCCGGGGTGTCCATCAGGTAACGCAGTCCGATGTAGATCGCGCCGATGAACGCCAGCACCAGCAGGAAGAATCCTTCGGGCGTGCCCGAGTTCAGGCCGGGGATCACGGTGGCCGCGGGCACGCCGATGATGCCGTCGGAAGCCCCAAGCTCGCGCGTGTTGTAGATCACCTTGGACAGCACCTGTGCCATGCCGAAGCTGATGAGCGCGAAATAGACCCCCTTGGAGCGTATGGCGATCAGGCCGCCGATGAGGCCGGCCACCATGCTGAACGCCAGCGCGCTGGCCATGGCCAGCCAGAAAGAGTCGCTCCAGTGTTTGAGCACCAGTGCCGACACGTACGCGCCCAGGCCGAAGAACAAGGCTTGTCCCAGGGGGAGCAATCCGACGCGACCCAGCAGCAGGTCCACCGACAGTGCCAGACCACCGAAGATCAGGGCCTCCGTGGCCAGGCGCAGGTAGAACACGTCGCCCAGGGCGAACGCGGTGGCGCCGAAGACCAGGGCCCCGGCAAAAAACAGGATGGCCAGCCATGACGCGGCGGAGCGTCGCCGTGCCGGGGAGGCCAGGGCGTCCATGCCCTTGCGCCCCGAGGCGATCGCGGAAGTCGATGCGGGTGTGGTCATCTCAGGCGCTCCCGAGTTTTCCGAACAGCCCTTGCGGACGCCACATCAGCACCAGGACCATGATCCCGAACAGCAGCGGATCGCTCCACACCGGCGAGATGTAGAGGCTGGAGATGGACTGCACCTGGGTGAGCAGCAGACCGGCCAGCACGGCGCCCTTGATGGAGCCCATGCCACCGATGATCACCACGCTGAAGGCGATGAGCACGAAGTCGCGCCCCATGGTGGGGAACACCGAATAGATCGGCGCCAGCAGCACGCCCGCAATGCCCGCCAGCGCGACACCGAAGGCGAACGTCGCGGCATAGACGCGGTGCACCGGCACGCCGAGCGAAGCGCTCATGTGACGGTCGTACGCGGCGGCTCGCACCACGGCGCCCACCGACGTGCGGAACACCAGCAGCCAGACCGCTGCGATCAGCGCGCCGCCGAACAGCATCACGAACAGGCGGTAGTTGGGAAAGAACAGGCCCACCATCTCGGTGGCACCGCTGATGGGTGCCTCCATGCGCAGCGGATTGGCGCCGAAGACGATCTTGAGCGCGTCTTCCAGCACCACCGCCACGCCGAAGGTGAGCAGCAGGGTCAGCGTGTGGCGGTCCTTGCTGTGAAAGACGCGCTGGATCAGGCCGCGTTCGGTGGCGTAACCCAGCACCGCCATCAACAGCGGCGTGAGGGCCAGTGCCCACCAGAATGACAGCCCGAGGCCCAACAGGGCCACGGCCAGGTAGGCACCGATGGCGTAGAACTCGCCGTGGGCCATGTTGATGACGTCCAGCAATCCGAAAATGATCGTCAGGCCCAGGGCCATCAACACCACGGCCACGCCGATGGAAAGGCCATTGATCATCTGCGGTGCCAGCACGAACTGCAGCCACTCCAGGGCGTTGCTCATGGTGTTGCGCTCCAGGCGTTGATCAGAAGCGGTTGCAGACGTCGGGACCGATCGCCGCGTCGGCCTTGACCTGCCCCACCAGCTCGAACTTGCCACCGTTCACGCGCATCGCGTACATGTCCTGCATGGCCTGGTGGTCGCCGGCGCGCATCGTCTTGGTGCCCTGCGGCGTGTTCCATTGCAGACCACGCATGGCGGTACGGACCTTGTCGGTGTCGGTGCTGCCGGCCTTTTCGACCGCGGCCTTGTAGAAGAACAGCACGCCGTAGCTGTCGGCGCCGTACAGGTCGGGCGCGGCCTTGTTGGCTGCTTCGAAGTCGGCCACGAACTTGCGGTTTTCGGGCGAGTCGATGCTGGTGGCATAACCCACGCCGGTCACGAAGCCGTCGGCTGCCTTGCCGATGGCGGGCAGGTTCTGCGAGGTCACCGTGCCGGAGGCGCCCACCACCTGCACGTTGCGGCTGATGCCGAACTCGGCCATCTGCGAGAACAGCCGCACCGTGTCGTTGCCGGCCACCGACGTGTAGATGACCGCCGGCCGGGCCGAACGCATCTGACCGAAGAACGGGGAGTAGTCCTTGTTGTCCAGCGGCGCGAACACCTCGCCCACCGACTTCGCGCCCTTGGCTTCGGCGGCCGTCTTGAAGGCAGCGACCGTGCTGCGCCCCATCTCGTAGTCGGGGCCGAGGTAGAACACGTTGGCGTTCGGACGCGTGCTGGACAGCCAGTCGGCCAGGGCGGCCGATTGCATGCCGGCGCGGGCGTTCACGCGGAACACGTTGGGCGAGCACTTGTCCCCGGTGATGGAGTCCGCGAACGACACGGTGGTGGCGATCAGGCGGCCGTTGCGCTCGGCGAGCTGGCCGACGGCCAGCGTCGATCCGCTGTTCACGGTGCCGGTCAGGAAGTCGACCTTGTTCACCTGGAACAGCTTCTCGGCCTTCTGCACGGCCACGGCGGGGTTGGCCTCTTCGTCTTCGTAGATCAGTTCCAGGGGGCGTCCGGCCACACCGCCGGCGGCGTTGATCTGGCGCGCGGCCAAGTCCAGCCCCCACTTCACCTGCTGGCCGATGCCGGCGTAGGTGCCCGACAGCGGCGTGACAACGCCGATGCGGATGGGCTGTGTCTGTGCCAGGGCGCTGCCGGCCAGGCCGGCCAGGGCGAGCGCCAGCGGAAGGGATGCGGTGCGAAGGGTGGTGTTCATGTCTGTCTCCTCGATCGGGGGTGGGGTTGGGGGTGGCGGGAAAATCAGGTGCCGTTGAAACGGGGGCGGCGCTTGTCGTGGAAAGCCTCGACGCCTTCACGGAAGTCGTTCGAGCTGCGCAGGCGCGAGTAGCAGTGCCCTTCGAGCTCGATGGCGATCGACAGGGGCGAGTCCTCGGTGTCGTTGAGCAGCTTCTTGGCGGTGCGCTGTGCCAGAGGCGAGAAGCCGCGCAGTTCGTCGACCAGTGCGTCCGTGGCGGCCTCGAGTTCGGCGTCGGGCACGCACTCGGTGGCCACGCCCCAGTCGCAGGCCTGGGGCCCGGCGATGCGGCGGCTGCGCATCACGATGTCCTTGGTGCGCGTGATGCCGACCATCTTCTGCAGCCGGGCCGAACCACCCGAACCGGGGATCTGCCCCAGCTTCTGTTCCGGCAGTGCGTACAGCGTGGTCGGTGTGACCAGGCGGAAATCGCAGGCCAGGGAAATCTCGAAGCCGACACCGAAGCAATAGCCGCGTGCGGCAGCGATCACCGGCTTGCTGCAGCGGGCCGGTGCGGCCACGTTCCAGGCCAGCTTGCTCACATGCTCGGGTGAGGCCTCCAGAAAGCCCTTGATGTTGCCGCCGCTGGAGAAGTGCTCGCCTTCGGCGCGCAGCACGATCACGCGCACATCGTCGTTGGCGTCCAGGGCTTCGAAGGTGATGCGCAACTGCTCGCGCTGCGTCATCGAGATGACGTTGAACGGCGGTCGGCAGAGCACGATGTCGGCGCGCTGGCGTGCGGGGTCGATGTCGACGCGGTAGCCGTCGAACGCAGCACTCAGGGTGAGCGCGGGGTGTTTCAGGTCATTGAGTTGCATGGCGTCCTTGCGGGGGGGGTGGGAGAAACGAAGGGGGGGCAGTCGTCAGGCCGGTGGCACGGCGGGCAGCGGTGGGGGCGCGGCGTCGAACTCGCCGGCCACCAGCTTGCGTCGCAGCACCTTGCCCACGGGCGACTTGGGGATCTCGCGCACGAACACGTATTCGCGCGGGCGCTTGAAGTTCACGAGGTCGGAGGCGCGGCAGTGCGCGTCCAGCGATTCGGCGGCCACGTTGTCGCGCGCCTTCACGAAGGCCACCACACGCTGGCCCCAGCGCTCGTCCTTGAGTCCGGCCACCGCCACTTCATCCACCGACGGGTGCAGGGACAGCACGGACTCGATATCGACCGGCGAGATGTTCTCGCCGCCGCTGATGATCATGTCGTCCACACGGCCGGTGACGAACAGATCGCCTTCTTCGTCGACATAGCCGGTGTCACCGGTGAAGTACCAGCCGTCGCGCAGGCTGCGCGCATTGGCCTCGGGGCGGTTGTGGTAGCCCTCGAACGCTTCGTCGCTGAGCAGGTCGGCCACGATCTGGCCCTCCTCGAGCGGTGCGGCCACGTGCTGCGGGTTCTTCGAGTCGAGCTTGATCACCCGCAGGCGGGTGTTGATGCCCGCGCGGCCGGCCGACCCGGGCTTGCCCACGGCGTTCTGGTTGATCGAGAAGGTGTAGATCTCGCTGCTGCCGTAGTGATTCACGAACAGCTCCGGCTGGAAGGCCTGCTGCAGGCGCAGCAGCAACGCGTCGTGCATGGGCGCGCCGGCGAAACCGAGCTTGCGCACCGATTGCGTGTCGGTGCGCTTGAAATCGGGGTGCGAGAGCAGGTCGTGATAGAGCGTGGGAACGAGGTAGAGATGGCTCACGCGCTCGGCCTCGATCGCACGCAGGGCGGCCGCGGCGTCGAAGCGGGGCATGCAGACGAAACGGCCATCCACCAGTGCCATGGTGAGCAGCGAGCGAACGCCCATGGTGTGGTAGAGCGGCATGACGCCCAGCGTGCGTTCGCCGTAGCCATAGCGGTTCTGCGCCACGTGCGCCAGGGCGGCCACGCGCTCCGCGCGCTGCCTGCGCGGCACGCCCTTGGGCGCGCCGGTCGTGCCCGACGTGTACAGCATGAGGGAGAGGTCTTCGGCCCGCGCCATGGGCGTCGGATCGGCAGGCTCGGCGAAGGCTTGTGCGAAGCGCGGGTCGTCGCCGGCCACATCCCCGACGGCGATGCGCACCACGGCCCGTGCCAGCAGCGACTGCGAGACCGCTTCCTGCGACACCGCTTCGTAGACCAGCAGCTTCGCGCCCGAATCGCGCAGCGCGTAATCGATCTCCTCCGGCTTGGCGCGCCAGTTGAGTGGCGTCATCACCAGGCCGGCAAACTGGCAGGCCCAGTGCAGCGTGGCGGCCTCGTGGCGGTTCTGCAGCACCCCGAGGACGTGATCGCCCGGGCGCAGACCCAAGGCCGCCAGGCCGCGTTGCACGCCACCGATGGCACGCGCCCATTCGGACCAGCTCAGGCGCAGGGCGCCATCGACCAGTGCGGTGGCCGCGGCCGCGCGGTCCACGCTTTGCAGGAAGGTGCGTCCGAGATCAAGCACGGGCCACCTCCATCACGGCGTTGACGATCGGCGTGTAGCCGGTGCAGCGGCACAGGTGCCCGCTGAGCATGTCGCGCACCGCGGCCTCGTCGGGCACCTGGCCGTTGGCGCGCTGGCGCTGCAGCCAGTCGGCGCTGGACATGAGGATGCCCGCGGTGCAGAAGCCGCACTGCAGCGCGTGGTGGCGCTTGAAGGCGGCCTTGAGCGCATCCAGCACCGCGTCGTTGCCGCCGGGGTTCTCCACGGTGTCGACCTGGCGGCCGTCCACCTGGACCGCCAGCGTCAGGCAGGCACGGGCGGCCACGCCGTCGATGCGCACCGTGCAGGCGCCGCAGACACCGTGCTCGCAGCCCACGTGGGTGCCGGTGGCGCCGAGTTCATGGCGCAGGAAATCGCTGAGCAGCAGCCGCGGTCGGGCCTGGCCGCTGCGCGCGCGGCCATTGAGGGTGAGGCGCACCGTGTGCAAGGCCTCGCGCTCGAGAACGGGGTGGTTCATGCGGGTCTCCGTGCTTGCTGGATGGCCTGTCGCGCCAGACGGCGCAGCAGGTGGCGGCGTGTGGCCGCGCTGGCGTGGGCGTCGTCACGGACGTCGAGCGACCACGCGAGTTCGTTCAGGGCATCGTCGAGCGCGTCATCGGCCAACGGCGGCAATTCGACGGCGTGCGGCCGGTCACCCAGGCCGCCCACCGCCACCCGCATGCCTTGCGCATGGGCGATCACCGCGACCGCGCACAGCGCGAAATCGCCATGGCGGCGGGCGTGCTCCGCAAACCCGAAGGACTGACCTGCGGCGGGGCGCGGGAAACTCACCGCTTCGATGAGTTCGTCGGCCCGGCGCGCCGTGCTCAACAAGCCGGTGAAGAACGCAGCGGCGGCCAGCTGGCGGCGATCGCGCGCGCTGCGCAGATGCACGCTGCCCTGCAGTGCCACCAGGCACAGCGGCAGCTCGGCCGACGGATCGGCGTGCGCAACGGACCCACACACCGTGCCGCGGTTGCGGATCTGGACGTGCGAGATGTGCGGGATGGCCAGTGCCAGCAGCGGTGGCACATCGGGATGTGCCTGCAACTGCGCTTGCGTGACGGCCGCGCCGACGCGTAATGCGCCCGGCTCCACCGCGATGGACGCCAGCTCGGCGCTGCGCGAGATGTCGATCAACAGCGCGGGCTGGGCCAGCCGCATGTTGAGCACGGCCATCAAGGACTGACCGCCGGCCAGGATGCGCGCGCCTTCGCCATGGCGCTGCAGCAGCTCGGCGGCGACGGCCGCGCTGTCGGCGCGCACGTAGTCGAACGCGGCGGGCTTCATGCCATGACCCCCAGGCGCTGCAGCAGGCGGCGCCACCAGGCCACGGGCGCGGCATCGCCGCCCGAGGCCTGGCGACCCAGCGATTCGAAGAGCTGCGCCACGATCACGCGCGCGGCGCCCTCCAGCATGCGGCTGCCCACCATGGCCACCTTGCCACCCACCTGGGCGCGGTAGTCGTAATGCAGCAAGGTGCCACCGGCCGTGGCTTCCAGGCGCACCAGGCCATCGCCCGCGCCCGTGCCCAGGCTGGAGCTGCCGCGGCCAGCCAGCCGCAGCCGGTGCGGCGCCTCGATGTCGGAGAGCGTGATGCGCGCTTCATAGCGCGCCTTGATCAGACCGATGCCCACCGTCACATCGGCCCGGTAGCGGTTCTCGCCATCGGCCTGCAGTGCGTGGCATCCCGGGATGACGCGGGCCAGCGCCGCGGGGTCGAGCAGCACGGCAAAGACGCGCTCGGGCGGTGCGGCAATCTCCACCGTGCCTTGCGCGGCGAGCGACAGGCCTTCGCCCGCCGCAGCCGGCGCGGGGGTAGGTGCCTTCGGGTGGCGCGGCGCGGGTTCCGTCTTCTGCAGGTAGGCGAGCACGCGATCGGGCGTGAGCGGTAGTCGGATGTCGGCGACGTCGCGTAACGGACGCAGCGCGTCTGCGAAAGCATTGGCGATGCAGGGCGGCGTGCTCATGTTGTTGCCTTCGCCCAGGCCTTTCGCGCCCAGGGGCGTGAAGGGGCTCGGCGTCTCCAGGTGCACGATCACCGGATCGGGTATCTCGCAGGTGGTGGGCATCAGGTAGTCGGCCAGCGTGCCGCTCTGGAAGCTGCCGTCGGCGCCGTAGCGGAACTCCTCCAGCAGGGCGGCGCCCAGGCCCTGCGCAAAGGCGCCCCGGATCTGGCCGTCGGCCAGCGCCGGGTTGAGCAGGCGTCCGGCGTCGTGCGCCGTGATGTAGCGGTCCACACGCACCGCACCGGTGTCGGGGTCGATCTCCAGGCCGCAGACGTCGAACACGAAGCCGTAGGCGGCCGAGGTGTTGACGCGGTCCTGCGGATCGGGCGCGCGCAGGGTCTCGGGCGTCCAGAAGGCGGTCTCGCGCAGACCCGGTGTCTCGCCCGCCGGCAGCAGCGCGGGCGCCCAGTGCGGGCTGGCGGCCAGCCGCGTGAACGGCTGGGCCTGGTCCGGCTGACGGCGGTTGAAGACCTTGCCGTCCTCGAAGCCGATGTCCGCGCTGTCGCAGCCCCAGGCCGCGGCGGCGATGCGCGCCAGTTTGTCGCGCAGGCGCTGCGTGGCCAGGTGCACCGTGCCCGCCACGGCACCCGCGAAGCGGCTGCTGTAGTTGCCCGCGGCCACGCTCCAGGCGTCCTTGGCGGTGTCGAACTCCACGTTGACCACCACCTGGGCGGGGTGCAGGCCCAGCACGTCCGCCACCACCTGGGCGCACACCGTCATGTGGCCCTGGCCTGCGGGGGCGGAGGCGATGGTCACGTTGACGCCACCCAGCAGGTCGATGGCCACGGTGGCGCTGGCGATGGCGCCGTTCTTGGGCCCGGCCTTGGCGCGCTGTTCGGCCGTGAGCACGGTGCTGATGTAGCCCATGTTCGACACCGACGGTTCGACGATGGCGGCCACGCCGATGCCGTAGAGCCGGCCCGCGGCCCGCGCTGCGCGCTGACGCTCGCCGAGTTGCCGGGCCTGTGCTTCGGCCATGGCCATGTGGGTCAGGCGCGCGTAATCGCCGGAGTCGAGCACCGCGCCGGCGGCCGCGGTGTAGGGAAAGGCGTCGGCCGGCACGTAGTTGCGCAGGCGCAGTTGCACCGGGTCGATGGCCAGCTCGACCGCGATGCGGTCCATCAGCCGCTCCAGCGCGTAGTACACCTGTGGCCCACCGAAGCCACGCACCAGGCCGGTGGGGGTCTTGTTGGTCACGACCACGCGGTTGCGCACCGCCAGGTGCTCGATGGCGTAGGCGCCGGTGAGCGCGCCGTGCATGCGGTAGAAGGTGGCGGGTTCGGGCGCGCGCAGGTAGGCGCCCACCTCGTCGGCCTGGTCGTAGCGCAGCGCCAGCACGCGGCCCTCGGGCGTGACGGCGGCCTCGATGGTGGTCAGCCGCGCGGTGGCCGAGGTAGCGGCGCTCAGGTGCTCCAGGCGGTCCTCGACCCACTTCACCGGCGCACCCGCCTTGCGCGAGGCCAGGCACATCAGCACCACATACGGGAACACCGCCTGCTTGACGCCGAAGCTGCCCCCCGAATCGCGGGGCACGCGGTGGCGCAGCTTGTTGCCCGGCACCTTCAGGGCCATGGCCATCACCGCGTGCAGCGAAAACGGCCCCATGAAGTTCGAGAGCACATCGTAGCCCTCGTCGCCAGGCAGGTGTTCGGCGATCACCACACCGCATTCGATGGGCGAGCAGCTGTTGCGCGGGTAGTGCACCGTGGTGCGAACGGTGCGCACGCCGGGTCGGGCGAAGGCCGCCCCGGGGTCACCGTAGCAGAACTCGCGGTCCGACACCACGTTGCTGCCCACGGCCTCGTGCAGCGGCAAAGTGCCTTGCTGCAGCGCGCGTTCGATGTCCATCACCACCGGCAGGGGCTCGTACTCGACCCGCAGCAGATCGAGCGCGTCCTCGGCGATGTAGCGGTCCTCGGCCACCACCACCGCGACCGGTTCACCCACGTGGCGCACGCGGTCCACGGCGAGGGCCCAGTGCTGCATCGGCTGCTTGACGCCCACCACGAAGGGCTGGGCCCAGGCCTGCACGTCGGCACCGGTGAGCACGGCGCGCACGCCGTGCAGCGCGAGTGCGGCCTGCGTGTGGATGCCGAGCAGCCGGGCGTGCGGATGGGGAGAACGCAGGACCGCCGCGTGCAGCGTGCCCGGGCGTGTGCCCAGGTCATCGGCGTAGGCGCCGCGACCGTTCAGCAGGGCATCGTCTTCCAGCCGCTCCATGCGTTGGCCGACCCAGGCCTGCCGGGCGGCACCCACCAGTGAAGGTTCTGCGTGCAAGCTTGTCTCCTGTGCCGACGTGGCGGCTGCAGTTCATGTGCAGCGCCAGTGTCAGGAGGCAGGAGGTGCGCGCGTTATCGCCAGCGTCGGGCGAATGACCGGACGATCTGCCGGCTATCCCAATAGTCTGGTGACTTTGCGGCCGCGCTCAGATCACGTGCGAGCGTGGGCCGGCCGGCGGCTCGAACAGGTTGACCTTGCGGCGGTAGTCGCTGGGCGTGATGCCCAGGTGCGCGCGAAAGAAGCGCGAGAAATGGCTGGGCGCGGAGAAGCCGAGTTCGTGCGAGACATCGCCCACCGGTTCCTGGCTGTGGGTGAGCCGCTGCACCGCCGCCTCGAAACGCAGCACGTTGGCGTAGACCAGCGGCGTCACGCGCGTGTCGCGCTGGAACAGCGTGAAGAAGTGGGCGCGCGACAGACCGGTGGCGGCGGCCAGTCCGTCGACGTCGAGTTCGCGCGCCACGTCCTGGCGCATGAGGGCGATGGCCTGGCGGATGCGGGGGTCCATGGCCACCGGCGGTTTGCTGCGCAGCAGGCTGGCCAGATCGCGCCAGCCCGAGTAGCTCTCGACCACGGCGATGATGAGGTTGAACAGCAGGTCCTCGAGGCGCCCGGGGGAGACCTCATCGTCCCACCAGAGTTCGAGCACGAACTCCTCCACCATCTTGCGGGTGGCTTCGGTGAGTCGAACGCAGGGTTCGGGAAAGAAACGCGGATGACCGGACAGTGCCAACGAGCGCTGCAGCTCGGCCAGCCAGCCGGGCTCGATGTAGAGCGCCAGGATCAGCGTGCGCGCACCGGGAGGCGCTTCGTGTTCGTAGGCGTGGTGTTCCCAGGCGTTGACGAGCACGGCGGTGTCGTCCGTGAGCGGCGCGCGCTCTCCGCGCACGCTGAAGGCGCTGTCGGCACCGCCCGCCTTGATCAGGATGTGGCAATGATGATGGGCGTGTCCCACCAGCGGTGCGTCCATGTCCAGCAGCGCAACCCGGCCGAAACGCCCCTGAAAGATCTTGATGGCTGAGGACAAGTTCGAACTCCTGGGCCGAACGATACCGGGATCCGTGGGGACTGAACAGGTGCCGTCGACAGGGGCATCCGGGTGGTTTCCCAGGGTGGGTCGCCCCGGGAACGGGCCGTGCCGTGACGCATTCTGGCGGTTGAAGCCACCGTTCGCGAAGCTTCCCGGCCACACACCGGATCAAAGGCCCTGGAAGCTCCCGCCTCCAGGGCCTTTGCCCTCCTCCTCGCGGTTCGTTGCCGCTGATCAGAACGGGTAGTGCCGCGGTGTGGTCTGCAGGGTGATCCAGCGCAGCTCGGTGAACTCGGCGATGCCGGCCTTGCCGCCGAAGCGGCCGATGCCGGAGCCCTTGACGCCGCCAAAGGGCATCTGGGCTTCGTCGTGTACGGTGGGGCCGTTCACGTGGCAGATGCCGCTGTCGATCTTGCGCGCGACGTTGAAGGCGCGGGCGATGTCCTTGCCGAAGACGGCGGCGGAGAGGCCGTACTCGTTGTCGTTGGCGCAGGCGATGGCTTCTTCGGTGTTCTTCACGCGCACGATGCACTTGACCGGTGCAAAGGTCTCTTCGCGGTAAATGCGCATCTCGGGCGTGACGTGGTCGAGCACGGTGGCGGGCATCAGGGTGTCGGTGCTCTTGCCGCCGCACACCAGTTTGGCGCCTTTGGCGAGTGCGTCGTCGATGAGTTCGTTGCAGAAGTTCACGGTGTTCATGCCGATCACCGAACCCAGCACCACGGGCTCGGGCTTGCGCGGGTCGCCCACGGGCAGGTTCTTCGCCTTGTCGCCGAACTTCTTCACGAATTCGTCGGCGATTTTGTTGTCCACGATGATGCGTTCGGTGCTCATGCAGATCTGGCCGCTGTTGGCGAAAGCACCGAAGGCCGCGCCATTGACGGCGTCGTCGATGTCAGCGTCGTCAAGGATGACCAGCGGTGCCTTGCCGCCGAGTTCCAGCACCACGGGCTTCAAGTACTTGGCGCAGGTCATCGCGATGATCTTGCCGACCTTGGTGGAGCCGGTGAAGTTGACGCGCCGCACCGCGGGGTGCGCCACCATGGCTTCCACCACGGCGCCGGCGTCGGCCGGGGCGTTGGTGATGTAGTTCACCACGCCGGCGGGGAAGCCCGCGTCCTGGAACGATTCGATGATGAGCTGGTGGGTGCGCGGGCAGTTCTCACTGCCTTTCAGGATGACGGTGTTGCCGCAGGCCAGCGGCACGCAGATGGCGCGCACGCCCAGGATGATGGGCGCGTTCCACGGCGCAATGCCGAGCACCACGCCCGCGGGCTGGCGCACGCCCATGGCCAGGCTGCCGGGGATGTCGGACGGGATCAGCTCGCCCGAGATCTGGGTGGTAAGCGCCGCGGCCTCGCGGATCATGCCGGCAGCCAGGAAGCAGTTGAAGCCGGCCCACATGGCGGTGCCACCGGTTTCCGCGGCCACGGCTTCGATGAACTTGGGCGTATTGGCTTCGAGGGCGTCGGCGGCTTTCAGCAGCAGCGCACGGCGCTCGCCGGGCCCCGTTTCGCTCCAGGTCTTGAAGGCCTCGGCCGCGGCTTCGACGGCCATCACCGCATCGGCCGGGCTGGCGGCGGGCGCGCGCGTGGCCACGCTGCCGTCAAGCGGGTTGCGCCGTTCGAAGGTGGCGCCTTTTTCGGCCGTGACTTTGAGGCCGTTGATGAGCATGGACATGTCGGACATGGTTCTCTCCTTGGGTTCGGGTCTCGGTTCAGGTGGTCACGGCGGCCTTGCGCCGCGCCACCGCGTCGGCGGCGTTGGTGGTGCCGGTGGCGGGGTCCTTGTCGGCGCCCAGGTAGGCCTCGCGGATGACGGTGGAGCGCGCCAGCAATTTCGCGGGCCCGCTGGCCACGATGGCGCCGCGTTCGAGCACGTAGCCGCGGTCGGCCACGGCCAGCGCCTTCTTCACGTTCTGCTCCACCATCAGCACGGTGGTGCCGGCGTCGGCAATGCGGCGCGCAATCGCCAGCAGCTCGTCCACCATCTTCGGCGCCAGGCCGAGCGAAGGTTCGTCGAGCATCAAGAGGCGCGGCGCGCACATCATGGCGCGCGCCACGGCCACCATCTGCTGCTCGCCACCGCTCATGGTGCCGGCCAGCTGGTTGGCGCGTTCGCGCAGTTTCGGGAAATCGTTGAAGGCTTGCTCGATGCGGCGCGCGCGTTCGCCTTTCGGCACCAGCCAGCCACCGAGTTCCAGGTTCTCGGTCACCGTCATCTGCGGGAACAACTGCCGGCCTTCGGGCACCAGCGCCACGCCGGTCTCCACGATCTCATGTGTCTTCTCGGGCAGTTCTTCGCCGTCGAACAACACCGTGCCCTGGCGCGGGATGAGGCCGTTGAGCGCCTTGAGCAGCGTGGTCTTGCCCGCGCCGTTGGGGCCCAGCACCACGGTGAGGCCGGGTCGCGCTTCGAGCTTCAAGTCGCGCAGCACCAGGAAGGCGCCGTAGCCCGCGCTCAGGCCATCGACCTTCAGGTGCGCCTGCTTCGCGCCGCCCAGGCGGAACGGGGTGTCGCGGTGCCACATCATGCTGCGGCCCCTTCGGTTTCGGGTTCGCTCATCTCGTCGCCCAGGTAGGCCTCGATCACCTCGGGGTTGCGGATCACCGCGCGCGGCACGTCGTCGGCGATCTTGCGGCCCTGGTGCAGCACGATGACGCGCTCCACGTGGCGCAGCAGCGTGCTCACCGCGTGCTCGATCCACACCACGGTGAGGTCGAGCTCGTCGCGCAGGCGGCGGATCAGGCGCGCCATTTCCTCCACCTCGTTCTCGGTGAGGCCGGCGGCCACTTCATCCAGCAGCAGCAGCTTGGGCCGCGTGGCCAGCGCCATGCCGATCTCCAGCAGCCGCTGTTGCGAAGGCGTGATGGCGGCGGCCGGCAGGTCGGCCTGCGCGGACAGGCCAATCAGGCCGAGGATGCTGTCGGGCGTGCGCAGCACCCAGGGCACGCCGACCTCGTCGCCCCAGAAGATGTACTCGCGCCGGCGCTTGCCCGCGAACTTGAGGCCGAAGGCGATGTTGTCGCGCACGAGCATGTCGCCAAAGGTCCGCGGCGTCTGGAAGGTGCGCGCCAGGCCGTGCGCTGCGAAGCGGTGTGGCGCCTTGCCGGCAAGCGAGCGGCCGCGCAACTCAAGCCGGCCGCTGGTGGGTTTGGTGACGCCCGAGACGGCGTTGAAGAAGGTCGTCTTGCCCGCGCCGTTGGGGCCAATGATGCCCACCAGCTCGCCAGGCATGAAGGTCGCGCTCACGTTGTCGACGGCGGTGAGGCCACCGAAGCGCACGGTGATGTCTTTGGCAACCAGGAGGGGCTCAGTAGACATGCCGCGCCTCCCGCTGTTTCTTCTCGCGCTGCTTGCGGCGTTCGGTCTCGCCGCTGAGGTCGTCCTTGGTTTCTTTCCACCAGGCCTTGAGGTCGCGCCACCAACCCTTGAAGGTGTCGCTGCGCACCGAGGCCAGGCCACCCGGCAGGTACAGCACCGAGAGGATGAGCAGCAGGCCGAGCGACATCATGTAGATCTGCGGCACCTGCAGGCGCAGGGTTTCGGCAAGCACGCTGAACACGATGGCAGCGATCAGCGGGCCCCACAGCGTCATGGCGCCGCCGATGAGCGCGATCAGCACGGTTTGAAAACCAATGAAGGGGTTGAAGACGGTGTGCGGGTCGATGTAGGTCCAGCGCACGCTCATGGCCGCGCCCACGGCGCCCGCGATGGCCGCGGTGAGCGCGAAGCCGGCCGTCTTCACCAATCGTGTGTTCACACCAAGCGTCTGCGCGCGCTGCTCGTCGGCACCGATGCCCTGCATGGCCAGGCCGAAGCGCGTGCGGCGGATCCAGATGGAGAGGAACACCGCCAGCACCGCGAGCAGCAGCACGGTGAAGTAGATGGTGTCGCGCTCGGGCACCACCATGAGCACGCGGCCCACGGTGCCGGTGACGCTTTTCTCGAAGTAGCTGATGGCGTGGCGGATGAGCTCCGTCATGCCGAAGGTGAGCACCGCGAAGTAGGTGCCGCGCAGGTGCAGCACCGCCGCGCCCATCACGATGGCCACCACCGCCGCGATGCCTGCGCCGGCGGCGATGGCGACCGGCCAGCTCAGCGTCTCCAGCCCGATGGCGCTGGTGTACGCGCCGATGCCGAAGAACGCCGAGGTGGCGAGCGAGAGGTAGCGCGTGGTGCCGCAGAACAGCGCCCAGCTCGACGAGAGGGCGATGTACATCAGGCAGGTGAGCGCCATGGAGACGACGAATTCGCTCGCGAAGCCGGGCAGGACCACGGCCCAGCCGGTGAGGCCGAACAGCACGAGCAAATCGCGGATGAGGAATTGCCTGGAGGTCATGCTTTTCGGGTCTTTCGCGAGAACAGACCTTCAGGGCGCAGCAGCAGCACGCCGATGAACACGATGTAGCTCAGCAGGGCCTTGAGCGACGGGTTGGTGAAGTGCATGCCGATGGCCTCGATGACACCGAGCAGCAGGCCGCCGGCGAGCGCGCCGCCCATGCTGCCGAAGCCGCCGAGCGTGATGACGATCAGCGCCGTGACGGTGTAGGGCTCGCCCATGGACGGGCTGATGGTGTAGGCCATGGAGAGCAGACAGCCCGCCACGCCCGAAAGACCCAGACCGATGCCGAACATGAGCGGGTGCAGACGCTTGGTGTCGATGCCCATGAGCTGCGCACCGGTGGGCGACTGCATGAGCGCGCGCACGCCTTTGCCCAGCAGGGTGGTGCGCAACAGCACGATGAGCGCGCTGGCGAACAGCAGCGCCAGGCCGAACACCAGCAGCTTGTTGACCGCGAACTGCGCCTGCCCGCCGGGCAGCGGAATGGCGAACGGCTGGGTGAGGAAGTCGTAGCCGCGCAGGTCGCCGCCCCAGATCCAGCTGATGGCGTTCTGCACCAGGAACATGAGGCCGAAGGCGACCATGAGGCCGCGCGCCTCGAACACGTCCAGGTTGGGCGAGGTGGCGGTGAGCCGGCGAAAGCACAGCCAGTGCACCGCCACGCCGATGCCGAACAACAGCGCAAACGAGACCGGGATCATCCACAGCGGCGAGAGCCCGAAGGTGGCCGCCACCATCCAGGTGATGAAGGCGCCCACCATCAGGAACTCGCCATGCGCGATGTTCAGGATGCGCATGAGCCCGTACTGCAGGTTCAGACCCAACGCGACGAGCGCATAGATGCCCCCGGTGATGAGGCCGGAGGCGATGAGCTCGATCCAGGAGGAAAAAGACATGCAGGCAACGCGTGAAGGGATGTCGTCGGGAATGCCGCGGATCCGGCTTCGCCGGTCCGCAGGCATGGCCCCCTTGAGGGGGGTGACGCGCCGCGGGCGCGGCGCGGGGGTGGTCTTACCTCCAGGCGGGCTTGTTCGGGTTCAATGCCGCGGTGGCCACCTGCTTGGGCCACACCACCTCGAACTCACCGTTCTGCCATTGGCCCACGGTACCCGGCGTGCCCACGTTCTCGCTGCCCTGGAACTTGATGTCACCAATGATGGTTTTGTGGGTGGTGTTGGCCACGTAGTCGCGGATGGCCTTGCGGTCCAGACCGTGCGCCTTGACGGCGTTGGTGAGGATCTCCAGACCGGCCCAGGCCGCGCCGCTGGCCCAGCGGTCGGGTTCCTTCTTCTGGCTGGCCACGTGGGCGTCGAAGTAGGCCTTGGCAGCAGCGCTGGTCTTGCTGTTCCACGAGCCCATGCCGAGCACGCCCTCGGCGCCCGCCGGCGTCATGACGTTCTTGTAGAGCGGGAAGGCGGTGCCGACCGACGCGTAGAAGAACTTCGGATTGAAGCCGATCTCCTTGCTCTGGCGGCTGGCCAGAATGGTGTCGGGCGGATAGGTGAAGCCCACGAACGCGTCGGGATTCTTGTCCTTGATGCTGCGCAGCGTGGGGCTCAAGTCTTTCACGCCACCGGGGTAGCTGGTGTCCTGCACGAGGTTGATGCCGGTGCCCTGCAGCGCCACCTTGAGGGCGGCGTAGTTCTCCAGGCCGAAGAGGTCATCCACGTAGATGCAGGCCACGCTCTTGACGCCATTGGCCTTGAGCATGTCGACCAGCGCGCCGCACATGGCCGCGGGCTGCTGCAGCAGCAGGAAGAAGTAAGGCAGCTTGAGCTCGACCAGCCGTTTGGACAGCGCGGTGGGCGCGAGGAAGGGGTAGCCGAAGCGGTTGGCCAGGGGCGCGACGGCGAAGTTGGCGTTGGAACCCCAGGGCGGCAACACGAGGTCGACCTTGTCGCTGCCCATGAGCTTCTCGTAGGTGCGCACCACGGTTTCCACGTCGCTGCGGTCGTCGCTGCTGATGAGCTCGATGCGGCGGCGCACGCCCTTCACGTCCAGGCCACCGGCGGCGTTCTGTTGCTCGGCCCAGAGCAGGAAGTTGGGCTCCTGGCTGGTCTGGGCACCACCGGTCCACGGGCCGGTGCGGGCCATGGTGTAGCCGATGCGCACAGGCGTGTTCTGGGCCATCAGTTGC
This sequence comes from Hydrogenophaga intermedia, assembly GCF_023715105.1. GTDB lineage: Bacteria > Pseudomonadota > Gammaproteobacteria > Burkholderiales > Burkholderiaceae_C > Hydrogenophaga > Hydrogenophaga intermedia_A. Next base: position 50,136 of record NZ_JAMBNO010000011.1, read on the forward strand.
GGGGCAACCGCCATCGCGCCCACGGCGGCTGCGGTCTGCTGGATCATCACTCGGCGGTTGCTCAAGGCCATGGCTTGTCTCCTGGTGTTGGGTTGTCCTCGGACAGCCACATCGTAGGAAAAGCCCCGCAACGCCGCTATGCCGAAGATGCACTGTCTGCTTGACCAATCGCGCATGGCGATGCGGGTTTACCCGCAATGTGCAACGGCGCGCGGGGGCATGCCAGGGGCCGGACAATCGCCGGCATGAGCCAACCCACCCCGATGAGCACCGACGCTGTGGCGCCGGCCGAGCGCGCTGCGATCTGGCGCGAGTGGGTATGGACGCACTTCGGCGGACTCGACTCGGACCTGTACGGCGACACCACGTTCGAAGGCCACATGAGCGCGTCGCGCGCCGGCGACGTGATGCTCACGCGGCTGGAGGCCAACCGCCACCGCGTGATCAAGAGCGACCGCCTGGCGCGCGCGAGCGAGCGGCCCTACCTGAAGATCGTGGCGCCCTGGCGCGGCAGCGCGGGCGTGGCCCAGGCCGGGCGGGAAGCCTGGGTGCGCCCGGGCGGCTGGTCGATCTACGACACCACCAACCACTACGCGGTGGCCAACCCTGAACGCGTGGAGCACCTGATCGTGATGCTGCCGCGCGAGCAGCTCAGCGAGCGCGGGTTGTCGCTGGAGCCGCTGATGGCGCGCCAGATCGGTGGCGTGAGCGGCATCGCACGCGTGGCGCTGGAAACCATGCGCACCACCTACCAGGAATTGCCGGGCATGAGCGAGGCCGCGGCGCGCGGCGCCGGCGAGGCCATCGTCGAGCTGGTGCGGCTGTCGCTGCTGGAACTCGCGGGCCGCGCCGACGGGCGCTCACAACTCGAGTCGTTTCGCGACCGCATCCGTGTGCACATCGGCCGCCACCTGCGCGACCCCGGCCTCTCGCTGGATCACATCGCGAGCGCCATGAACTGCAGCAAGCGCCACCTGCACAAGGCCTTCAGCGCCGAGGACGACACGCTGGCGCAGTACATCCAGCGCCAGCGCATCGAGGCCTGCATGCGCGACCTGGCCGACCCGCGGCGCGCCGAGCGCACCATCACCGAGATCGCGTTCTCCTGGGGCTTCAACAACACGGCGCACTTCAGCCGTGTGTTTCGCGAGCACACCGGCGTCACGCCGTCGGCTTTTCGCGCCGGGGCGTTGCCCGGTGCCGCGCGCTGAGCCCAGGGCGCTGCGCGATCAGGACTTCGTGCCGGCCGGCGCGGTGGTGTCGACCTTGCCGTCCTTCACCGGCAGTGTGGCGCCGGGCTTGAAGCTGGTGCGCACGGTGCCGCTCTGGCCGTCGAGCCGGTAGGTCACGTCGTAGCCGCTGAGCTTCTGGCTCTTGTCGTTCACGGTCCTGCAGCGGCGCTCCATGGTGGTCACGGTGTCGCGCTCCTGCATGCCCTTTTGCACCTGGTTGCCCGCGTAGCCGCCGGCCACGGCGCCGGCCACGGTGGCCACTTTCTTGCCGCTGCCGCCGCCGATCTGGCTGCCCAGCAGGCCACCCGCCAGGCCACCCACCACTGTGCCGGTGATGCGGTGCTCGTCCTTCACGGGCGCCTGGCGCTGCACCGCCACGTCTTCGCAGACCTCGCGCGGCGTGACGACGGTGGTCATCACTTCCTTCACGGCCACCACCTCGGCGGCCTGGGGTTTGGCCAGCGTCTGGTAGCCACCCACCGCGCCCGCCCCCACGATCACCATGGCGAGACCGCCCAGTGCCATGCCTTTGATCATCGACTTGTCCATGTGCTCACTCCTTTCGCCGCCAATCTAGCCGTCGCGGCCGGGGTGCTTGTTACGGAAGGTGTCTTTCGCACCGGCGCGGATACACAAAGACGCGGCTCTTTACACGCGAGCCGCTGGCGCTGACGCTGCGTCAACGCAGTGCGCAGGCCCGTGCCACCTTCATGGCCAGTTGATGCAGGGCCTGCCAGGGGTCGGCCGGCCAGTCGGGGGCCTTGAGGCCCTTGACGACGCCGTCCACGGTGTGGGCATCGTCCAACCAGCGCGCCAGTTGCGCGGCGCTCAGTTGGGGCAGCACGCGTTCGACGAGCTTTTCCTTCACGCCCCAGACACGGTTCTCACGCAGCGCCAGCGGCAGCGGGCGGCCGGCGTCCAGGGCGCTGCGCACGCGGTTCAGGGTGCGGATGTCCTCGGCCAGCGCCCAGTGGACCAGCACCGGCGCTTCGCCTTCGGCCTGAAGGCCGTCGAGCATGCGCTGCACGCGGGCCACCTGGCCGCCGAGCACGGCCTCGGCGAGCTTGAAGGCGTCGAAGCGCGCCACGTTGAGCACGGCCGATTCGACCTGCTCGAAGCTCAGCTCGCCCGCGGGGTGCAGCAGCGCGAGCTTCTGGATCTCCTGGTGTGCAGCCAGCAGGTTGCCCTCGACACGATCAGCGAAGAAGGCGAGCGTGCGCTGGCCCTCGGCGCCCGCGGCCACACGCTGCCCCTGGGCTTGCAGGCGCTGTGCAATCCACTGCGGCAGCGCCTTGCGATCCACGGGTTCCACGCGCACGGTCACGCCATGCGCATCGAGCGCGGCGAACCAGGCACTCTTTTGCGTGGCCATGTCCAGCCGCGGCAGCACCACCAGGGTGAGCGTGCTGTCGTTGCCATCGGCTGCTTCAGCGAGCTGCTGCAGCGCAGCCGAGCCGTCCTTGCCGGGCTTGCCCGAGGGCACGCGCACCTCGACGATCTGCTTGTCGGCAAACAGGCTGAGCGAGGCGCCACTGGCGAGCACGGCCGACCAGTCGGCGTGCGCGCCGGCCATGGTGTGCACGGTGCGCTCGGTGTGGCCCTGCGCGCGCGCCGCGGCGCGGATGGCGTCACCCGCCTCCTGGATCAGCAGCGGCTCGTCGCCGTACAGCGTGTAGAGGCTGCGCAGGCCCCGCTGCAGTTGGGCGCCGAGCTGGTTGGCCGCTACCTGCATCGGTGGGCCCGCGTCAGGTGCGGTCGACCGCAGCGAGGCGGCGCAACACCTGCTGCACGATGTCGCTGGTCATGTCGCGGTAGAGCAGCTGCTCCTCGGCGTCCTTGGCGAGCACCTGGGTCTCGTTGAAGCTCAGGTCGCGCTCAAGCAGCAGCTCGGTGTCGTCGATGAGGATGCGCTCGTCAGCAGTCTGCAGGTTGAAGCGGAAACGCGTGCGCAACTGCAGCTCACGGACCTGACCCGAGGCGGTCTGGCCCACGACGGCACGCTCGCGCTGGTCGATCAGCACGCGCAACACCACAGCGGAGGCGTCTGCGGGGCTGGCCGGGTCGGCACTGGTCAGCACGCGCAGGCCGTTGATCTGCAGCTCACGACGCAATGCCGCCGCCGTGATCGTCGACTCGCTGCCCACCATGCGCAGCGCCGCGAAAGGGAACTTCGGCGCCTGGCGCAGCTGGAAACCGCAGGCGGGCAACGCCAGGGCGGCGATGGTGGCGAGCGCGAGGCGGCGTTGCAGCATGGTCAGACCACCACGTTCACCAGACGGCCCGGCACCACCACCACCTTCTTGGGGGCAGCGCCCGCGGCCTGCTTGATGAAGGCCTCGCTGGCCAACGCGGCGGCTTCGATGGCGGCCTTGTCGGCGCTGGCGGAGACGGTGATGGCGCCGCGCAGCTTGCCGTTGATCTGCAGCACGAGCTCGATCTCGTCGCGCTGCAGCGCGGTCTCGTCGGCCTGCGGCCAGGGCGCATCCAGCAGCGTGCCGGGGTAGCCGAGTTCGTGCCACAGGGCGTGCGTGATGTGCGGCGTGGCCGGGTACAGGCAGCGCAGCAGGATGCTGAAGCCTTCTGCAGCGGCAGCCTGGTCTGCCGCGCCCTCGGGCTGAAAGCCTTCCAATGCGTTGAGCATCTTCATGGCGCCCGAGACCACGGTGTTGTATTGCATGCGCTGGTAGTCGTAATCCACCTGCTTGAGCACGGTGTGGATCTCCAGGCGCAGCGCCTTGGCGGCCTTGGAAAGCCCGCCCGCATCGACCGCAACCGCTTGCGCGCCGGTGATGCCCGCTTGCGCGAGCTTGTGGCCGTGCGTCCACACGCGACGCAGGAAGCGGTAGCTGCCTTCCACCGCGGCGTCATTCCACTCCAGCGTGGCCTCGGGCGGCGCGGTGAACATGGTGTACAGGCGCGCGGTGTCGGCGCCGTACTTCTCGATCAGGTCCTGCGGGTCGACGCCGTTGTTCTTGGACTTGGACATCGTGCCCACGCCCTCGTAGTCGATCGGCGTGCCCGCGGGCAAGTCACCCACCGCGTGCTTGAGCTTCGCGCCGACGACCTTGCCGCCCTCGTCGAACGTGTTCTCGACGTCGTGCGGCCAGAAGTATTCCTTGCCACCCTTGTCGGTGCGCCGGCTGTAGATGTGGTTGAGCACCATGCCCTGCGTGAGCAGGTGTGTGAAGGGCTCGTCGATCTTCACCAGACCGAGATCGCGCATGACCTTGGTCCAGAAGCGCGCGTACAGCAGGTGCAGGATGGCGTGTTCGATGCCGCCGATGTACTGGTCCATCGGCATCCAGTAGTCGGTGCCGCCGGCCACCATGCGCTCGCTGTTCTTCGGGTCGCAGTAGCGCATGAAGTACCAGGACGAGTCCACGAAGGTGTCCATGGTGTCGGTCTCGCGCCGCGCCTGGGCACCACACACCGGGCAGACAACGCCGGCGTGGAATGCCTCGTGGTGGTTGAGCGGGTTGCCGCTGCCGTCGGGCACGCAGTCCTCGGGCAGCACCACCGGCAGGTCCTTCTCGGGCACGGGCACGGCGCCGTGCTCGGGGCAGTGGATGATGGGAATCGGCGTGCCCCAGTAGCGCTGGCGGCTGATGCCCCAGTCGCGCAGGCGCCAGGTGGTCTTCTTCTCGCCCAGCGCACCGAGCAGTTCGGCCACCTTGTCGACCGCGGCCTTGTACGGCAGGCCATCGAGCACGCCGGAGTTCACGCACACGCCGCGCTGCTTGTCGCCGTACCACTCCTGCCAGGCGTCGGTGCTGAAGGTCTCGCCCTCGACCGCCACCACCTGCTGGATCTTCAAACCGTATTTCTTCGCGAAGGCGAAATCGCGCTCGTCGTGTGCGGGCACGCCCATGACGGCGCCGTCGCCATAGCCCATGAGCACGTAGTTGCCCACCCACACCGGCACCGCCTCACCGGTGATCGGGTGCGTGACCACGAGGCCCGTGGGCAGGCCCTTCTTCTCTTGCGTGGCAAGTTCGGCTTCGGTGGTGCCGCCGGTCTTGCATTCCTCGATGAAGGCGGCGAGTTGCGGATTGCTGGCTGCGGCGTGCGTGGCCAGCGGGTGCTCGGGTGCCACGGCACAGAAGGTCACGCCCATGATGGTGTCGGCGCGCGTGGTGAACACGTAGAGCCTGCCATCACCGATGAGGCCACCATCGGCACCCTTGATCTGGTGCGGGAAGGCGAAGCGCACACCCTCGCTCTTGCCAATCCAGTTCTCCTGCATCAGGCGCACCTTGTCGGGCCAGCCGCTGAGCGTGGCCCTGGGGTTGCCGATCTGCACGTGGTCAAGCAGCTCGCCCGCGTAAGCGGTGATATTGAGGTAGTAGCCCGGGATCTCGCGCTTTTCCACCAGCGCGCCGGTGCGCCAGCCGCGGCCGTCGATGACCTGTTCGTTGGCGAGCACGGTCTGGTCCACCGGGTCCCAGTTCACCACCTGGGTCTTGCGGTAGGCAATGCCCTTCTCGAGCATCTTGAGGAACAGCCACTGATTCCAGTGGTAGTACTCGGGCGAGCAGGTGGCGACTTCGCGGCTCCAGTCGATGGCCAGGCCCATGGCCTGCATCTGCCGCTTCATGTAAGCGATGTTGTCGTAGGTCCACTTGGCCGGTGGCACCTTGTTCTTGATCGCCGCGTTCTCGGCCGGCAGGCCGAAGGCGTCCCAGCCCATCGGCATGAGGACGTTGTAGCCCTTCATGCGCAGCTGGCGCGTGAGCATGTCGTTGATGGTGTAGTTGCGCACGTGGCCCATGTGCAGCTTGCCGCTGGGGTAGGGCAGCATGGAGCAGGCGTAGAACTTCTTCTTGCCGGCGTCTTCGGTGACGCGATAGGCGTCGGCGGCGGTCCACTGGGCCTGCGCGTTGCGCTCGACGTCTTGGGGGGCGTACTTGTCTTGCATGGGAAGGGCGTGCGGTGCCGGCGGCGGCGCCGCGGCGAAGCGGGGATTTTAGGGTGCGCCCCCGGGGCCGCGGGCGCCGTGCGGCATGCGCGTGGATTCAGCGCGCCGGGGCAGCCGGATCGGCCACGAAGCCGATGCGCGATAGGCCCGCCGCCTGCGCGATGCCGATGAGCGCCACCACGCGGCCATAGGGCACGCGCTCGTCCACGCGCAGCAGGATCTCGGCATCGGGCTGCGCGGCGCCCAGCGCCTGCAGGCGCTCGCGCAACGTGGCTTCGGTCAGGGTCTCACCGCCCAGGCGCAACTGGTCCTGGGCATCGAGTTCGATGGTGGCGGCGGCCAGCGGCGCGGCGGGCGCCAACGCCGGCGTGTCGGCGCGCGGCAACGCCAGCGCCAGGCGCTGCGCCATCAGCGGCGCACTCACGATGAAGATCACGAGCAGCACCAGGAACACATCGACCAGCGGCGTGATGTTGATCTCGGCAAAGGGCGGCGCGGCGCGCGGGCCCGGCAGGCGGCCGAAGCTCATGGGGCGGGGCCAGCGGTCGACGGGGCGAACAGCTCGCGCAGGTCGTGCGCGAAGCCCTCCAGCTGGGCCTCGATCTGCGCGATGCGGCGGCCCAGCACGTTGTAGGCCAGCACGGCCGGGATGGCGACGGCCAGTCCGGCGGCCGTCATCACCAGGGCCTCGCCCACGGGGCCGGCCACGGCCTCGATGCGAAACCCGTCTTCGCCGAACCCCACCGCCAGCAAGGCCTGATGCACGCCCCAGACGGTGCCGAGCAGGCCCACGAACGGCGCCGTGGCGCCGACGCTGGCCAGCAGCGTCTGGCCATGTTGCAGGCGGGCAATCGTGTGGTGCAGCGCGTCGCGCAGCGCGCGCGTGAGCCGTGCGGCGGGGGTGCCCTGCGCGGCCAGCACCTCGGGCGGCAGCGCGAGCAGGCAACGCGCTGCCTGCAGCAGGGGCAGCGCCAACGCCTGGACGTCGGCCGCCGCCAGGCGGCGCTCGGCGTCGTCGAGATCACGCGCCTGCCAGAAGGCTGCGGTGGCCAGTGGCAGGCTGTTCGCGGCGCGGCGCAGCAGCCAGGATTTCCAGAGGATGAGCACCCAGGTGGCCACCGACATGGCCAGCAACAGCAGGCCGATGGAGCGGCCCAGCGCGTCGGCGGCGAGGAAGACGTCGAGCACGGCAGCCTGCGGCGGGCTCAGCGCAGGCCGAGCACGTCGAACATGTCGTGCAGGCCGCTGCGGCGGCCCGCCAGGTAGCGCACCGCACGCAGGCTGCCCTGCGCATAGGTGGCACGGCTGCTCGACTTGTGCGTGATCTCGATGCGCTCGCCGATGCCGGCAAACAGCACGGTGTGGTCGCCCACGATGTCGCCGCCGCGGATGGTGGCAAAGCCGATGGTGGACGGATCGCGCTCACCGGTGACGCCCTCGCGCGCGTAGACCGCGCAGTCCTTGAGGTCGCGGCCCAGCGCGTCGGCGATCACCTCGCCCATCTTGAGGGCTGTGCCGCTGGGCGCATCGACCTTGTGACGGTGGTGTGCCTCGATGATTTCGATGTCGTAGCCGGTGGGCATGGCCTTGGCGGCCAGCTCCAGCAGCTTGAGCGTGACGTTGACGCCCACGCTCATGTTGGGCGCCATGACGATGGCGATGCGCTGCGCGGCCTCTGCGATGCGTGCCTTCTGCTCGTCGGAGAAACCCGTGGTGCCGATGACCAGGTTCACCCCCTCGGCCACGCAGGCGTCCAGATGCGCCATGGTGCCCTCGGGGCGGGTGAAGTCGATCAGGCAATGGCTGCCGCGCAGGCCGGCCGCCAGATCGGCGGTGATGGCGACGCCGGTGGCCTGACCGGCGTAGGCACCGGCGTCCTGACCAATGGCGGGACTGCCGGCCACGTCCAGCGCGCCGGCCAGCGTGCAGTCGCCACTGGCGCGCACGGCCTCGATCAGCATGCGGCCCATGCGGCCGCTGGCGCCCGCGATGCAGACGCGCTGCGCAGCGGGCGCGGTCATTGGGCGGCCCCGGCGCCGTCGATGGGCGGGAAATTCGTGGTGGCCGGCGCGCTTGCCGCGCTGCTGGGCGTCGGCGGGCTCAGCGGCTTGTTGCGCTCGGCGAAGGCCTTGAGCTGCTCCTCGGTGGCCTCCAGCACGGGCGGCTTGCCGCCATCGCCGCGGCGCGCGTCGAGCGTGGCAACGAACTCCTCCTCGCTGGGCAGTTCGTCGGCCTCATGACGCAGCAACACACCGTCCTTGAAGAACACGGCCACGCGGCGCAACACCGGCTCCTGGCCCTGGCGGCGCAGCGTGAAGACGTAGTCCCAGCGGTCGGCGTGGAACACGCTGGTCAACAGCGGGGAGCCGAGGATGTCGCGCACCTGCTCGCGCGCCATGCCGGGCTTGAGGGCCTGCACCTGCTCGCGTGTGACGACGTTGCCCTGCAGGACATCGACCTTGTAGGGCGTGATGAACGAGCAGCCCGACAGGACCACGAAGAGGGCCAGTGAGGGCAGAAGGCGGTGACGGACGAGGGACATGGACGGGCACCCTGGACGGCGTATGGGCAAACGCCCTGATGCAGGCGGCGCCTGGCGGGCGATAATCGGTCGGCCATTGTAGTGAGCCCGCACCCACCGCCATGACCAACAACCTCGAAGAACTCAAGAGCACCGGCCTGAAGGCCACTTTGCCGCGGCTGAAGATCCTCGAGGTCTTCCACAGCGCCAAGCAGCGCCACATGACTGCGGAGGACGTGTTTCGCGTGTTGCTCGAGGAGCGCAGCGACATCGGCCTGGCCACGGTCTACCGCGTGTTGATGCAATTCGAGCAGGCCGGCCTGCTCACGCGCAGCAATTTCGAGTCGGGCAAGGCGGTCTACGAGCTCAACGAAGGCCAGCACCATGACCACCTGGTGTGCCTGGACTGCGGACGCGTGGAGGAATTCTTCGACGCCGAGATCGAGCGGCGCCAGCAGATGGTGGCAAAGTCGCGCGGCTTCGCGCTGCAGGAGCACGCGCTTTCGCTCTACGCCAACTGCACCAAGAGCGATTGCCCGCACCGCGGCAACAAGCGCTGACGGCACGCGGCCCGGATCAGCCCCCTTGGGAAGCCAGCGGCCCGCGAGGCGGCGCCACGTGGCGGCGACATCATTCGTCGCGTGACATGGCCGCGCGGTGGCGCAGCACGAATTCCTGGTAGGTGTCGATGCCGCGCAGCTGCAGGATGGTGTTGCGCACCGCGGCTTCGACCAGCACCGCAATGTTGCGCCCCGCCACCACCTGGATCACGGCCTTGCGCACGGGCACACCCAGCACATCCTGGTACAGCGGCTCGTAGGGCATGCGCTCGTAGTCGCGCTCCATGGTCTCGCGCCGCACCAGGTGCACGATGAGCTGCAGACGCATCTTGCGGCGCACGGCCGTCTCGCCAAAGATGGCCTTGATGTCGAGCAAGCCGATGCCGCGCACCTCCAGCAGGTTCTGCAGCAGCTCGGGGCAGCGGCCTTCCACGCTGGTCTGGTTGATGCGGTAGAGATCGACGGCGTCGTCGGCCACCAGGCCGTGACCGCGCGAAATGAGCTCCAGGCCAAGCTCGCTCTTGCCCAGACCGGATTCGCCGGTGATCAGCACACCCATGCCCAGGATGTCCATGAACACGCCGTGCATGGTGGCGCGGTCGGCGAAGTGGCGCGAGAGGTAGGCGCGCAGCACGTCGATGACGAACGCAGCCGACTCCCGTGTGGAGAACATCGGAATCTGCGCGCGCTCGCACATCGCGAGCAATTCGTCGGGCGCGGGTTGATCGTCCGCCACCACCAGCACCGGCGGCTCCAGCGTGACGATGCGCGCCACGCGGCGGCGGTTGTCCTCGACGCTGGGGCTGGTGAGGTAGGCCACCTCACGCTCGCCAATGACTTGCAGGCGATACGGATGGATGTAGTTGAGGTAGCCGACCAGATCGGCGCCGGAACGCGCGGCGCGGATGGCCACCTCGTCGAAACGCCGCTCGGACGCCCCGAGGCCGGCGATCCACTGCCACTTCAGCGTGTCCCGGTGGTCCTCGAAGAGAACGTCGGCGCTGACGACGGTGGGTTTCAAGGCCGGGCCGGGGTCAAGCGGCGGCGTGCGCCGATTGCCAGTTGGCGATCAACGTGTGCAGAGCGGCGGCGTCGACGGCACCCTTCATCTGCTCGCGCAAGCCACCGTCGCTGAGCAACTCGGCAATCTCGGAGAGGATTTCCAGGTGCTTCTGCGTCGCCGCCTCGGGCACGAGCAGGAAGATCATGAGCTGCACCGGTTGCTCGTCCGGGGCGTCGAAGCCGATCGGGCTGGCCAGCTGGAACACCGCCGCCAATGGCTGCTTCAGGCCCTTGATGCGACCGTGCGGGATGGCCACGCCATGCCCCAGCCCGGTCGAGCCGAGCCGCTCGCGCGCAAACAGGCTGTCGGTGATGAGTGCGCGGTTGAGGCCATGCTGGGTTTCGAACAGCAGACCCGCTTCCTCGAATGCACGCTTCTTGCTGGTGGCGTCGACGCTCACCAGCACTTGGGCGGCGGGCAGGATGGCAGAGAGACGGTTCATGGGGGCCCTTTCGGACCGCGGATTATGCGCCTCTGACTTTTTGAGGCTAGACGCCGGAGACAAAAAAGCCGCTTGACAATTCAAGCGGCTTGTTGCAGTGCAACACGGTCGCAAACCCACGCCGGGCGTGGGTTGTGACCGATTTCACATCAGGCGCTTGGCGGCGTCGTGATGGTGGTCTTTCGTCTTGGTCTTGTAACGCAGCACCTGGCGGTCGAGCTTGTCGGCCAGATCATCGACGGCGGCATACAGGTCGGCATGGGCGCTCTCGGCGAACAGGTCGCGGCCCTTCACATGGATGTTGCACTCCGCGCGCTGGCGCAGGTCTTTCTCCTTGAGGTTGTCCACCTTGAGCAGCACCCGGATGTCGACCACCTGATCGAAGTGCCGGGAAATGCGCTCCAGCTTGCTGGTGACATAGCCGCGCAGGGCAGGAGTGACCTCGAGGTCGTGACCGCTGATCGTCAGATTCATCTGTGAGCCTCCTAATGCTCCGGGTTGACACAGGTCACCGTGGGGGCGAGCCCCCCGGCGACCACGGGATGGCTTGAGACCACTATGCCCACGATGCGCAGCGCGCGCAAGGCGAAAACGTCAGAAAACGTGACTTCCTGACCGGCGTCAAACGCTGGTGCCCTGGCCGGAACCGTGCAAATGCAGCCTCCTGGCCAGCGCGATGCTGGCGAAGCTGGCGACCACTCCGATGAGACCGGCGGCCCAGTAATGCTCCACCCGACCGGCGGCATCGCGGGCGATGATGAGCCCGCCCACCAGCGAGGCCAACCCCATGGCCGCCGACTGCACCGAGGCGTTGAGCACCATGAAGGTCCCGCGCAGGCGCGGCACCCCCGCCGAGGTGACGATGGCCATGCCGGGAATCATGCGGCCGGAGGTGAGCACGAAGAACGCGGTGGACACCAGCAGCACCACCGCCAGCGGTGCTGGCGGCAGGAGCGTGGTGGCCATGATGGGCACGGTGGCGGCCACCGCAAGGCGATTGAAGGTCGGCACCTTGCCCAGCCGATCGGTCACCCGCCCCAGCCAGCGCGCGGTCAGCAGGGTGACCGCGCCGCCGGTGAGGTAGATCAGCGGGATGTCGCGGTCGCTCAGGCCCACGTTGGCCTGCAGATAGATCGTGATGAAGGGGATCACCGTGAAACCGGTGAATATCATCACGGCCGACAGAGCGAACGCGCGCCAGTGGTTGCGCTCGACCAGCACCTCGCCGATGCCGCGCCACACGGTGGGGCGCCCTGCGTGCAGGTGCCCACGCAACGGTGGCAGCGTGGCCCAGGCACCGGCGCAGAACACCGCGCACAGCGCAGCGATGGCAAAGAACGTGGCATGCCAGTCGAACCAGCTGGCCAGCCACAGCCCCAGCGGCACGCCCGCGACCGTGGACACCGAAAACGCCGACATCACGACACCCATCGCACGGCCGCGCCGCTCGAAAGGCACGACGTCGGCAACGATGGTCTGCGCCAGCGCCGACAACACGCCGCCGAACACCCCGGCCGCGATGCGCGCGCCCATGAGGAACCCATAGCCCGGCGCCAGCCCGCAAGCCAGCGTGGCCAGCGCGAACAGGGCGTAGAGGCTCAGCAGGAGCGCACGGCGGTCGAAACGGTCGACATAGGTGGCGGCGAGGAGGCCCGACACACCGGCCGACAGCGTGTACGCCGAGACCAGCAGGCCGAACTGTGCGTCGCTGATGCCGAAGATCCGCGTGAACTGCGGGCCCAGCGGCATCATGATCATGAAGTCGAGGATGTGCGTGAACTGGATGCCGGCAATGGTGAGCAGCAGCCAGCGCTCGCGCGCGGGGCTCAACTGGGGCGAGGAAGAAGGGGCAGCAGGCACGACAGCGGTCCGGGTAAGGCGCACGAGTGTCGCCGATCGGGCCGGCTGCTGCTGCCACTGGCCTATGCTTGCCACCCATGGACGACGACGCCGAGCTGCAACTCAGGCTGCGACACGAGCAGATTCGCCTGCTTGCGCGCAACGTGCCGGCGTTGGTGTCCGGCACGCTGATTCTGGGCAGCGGAGCGGCGGCGTTGTTGTGGTCCAACCAGCAACCGCGCGAACTGATCGTGGGCTGGCTGCTCACGCTCATCGTCTTGAGCCTGTGGCGCCTGTGGTCGGCCCGCCGGTTCTGGCAGGACACGCAGCGCGGGGGGCTGCCAGCGCAATGGGCCCGCACCTTCGTGGTGGCGTCGGCGCTGGCGGGCCTGTGCTGGGGGTCGCTCGCCTGGCTGTTCTTCACGCCCGACAACCCGCTCAATCTGGCCGTGGTCGCCATCGTCCTGATGGCCATCCTCTCCAGCGCGACCCAGTCACTGGGGCCGTACTTTCCATCGCACCTCGCATTCGCATTGCCGTGCGCGCTGCCGTTCGCCGCACGCTGCCTGTGGTCGGGGGACGGCGGGCTCATCACGCTCGGCGTGCTGACGGCGGTGTTCCTGATCATGGCCGAGTTGTTCTCGCTGCGCATCGCGCGCGCCATCGAGGACGCCTTGCGCCTGCGCTTCGAGAACGAGTCGCTCGTGGCGCAACTGCGCGTGGAGAAGGAGCGCGCCGAGTCGGCCAACCTGGCCAAGACGCGCTTTCTGGCCACCGCCAGTCATGACCTGCGCCAGCCGATCCACGCCATGAGCCTGTTCGTGCCGGCGCTCAAGGCGCTGGCGTCCCGGGCCGAGATCGCGCCGCGCACGGTGGCCAGCATCGCCGATCGCATGCAGGACGCGCTGGACACCATGGGGCAGTTGCTCAACCGACTGCTCGACATCTCGCGCCTGGACGCCGGCGCCCTGCAGCCCAGGGAGCAAGCCGTGCCCCTGGCGCCCCTGTTTCGCCGGGTGTGCGACGAGGTCGCCCAGCAGGTGCGGGCCAAGCGGCTGCGCCTGCGCGTGCGCGACGGCGGCCTGAGCGTGCTGGCGGACCCCGGCGTGCTGCACACCATCCTGAGCAACCTGACCAGCAATGCCGTGCGCTACACGGAGCGTGGCGGGGTGCTGCTGGCGGCGCGGCGGCGCGGCGACCGCATCCGCATCGAAATCTGGGACAGCGGCGTCGGCATCGAAGCCCACGACCTACCGCACGTCACCGAGGAGTTCTATCAGGCCGGCAACGTCAGGCGCGATGCCCGGCAGTTGCGCGGCTTCGGGCTCGGGCTGGCCATCGTCAAGCGCTCGGCCGATCTGCTGGGCAGTCAACTCGCCTGCCGTTCCCTTCCCGGGCGCGGATCGGTGTTTTCGATCGATCTGCCAGAGACAGCAACCCCCGCCAACCCTACCCCGGAGCAGCCACCCGCCGACGTGGCAAGGCCGTCGCGCACGGTGCTGGTGGTCGATGACGACGAGCAGATCCTGACGGCCATGGGCTATCTGCTCAAGGGCTGGGGGCACGAGCCCCTGGTGGCGCGCACGCTCGACGATGCGCTGGCCTGTGTGGCGGCATCCGGCCGGCCGCCCGAACTGGCCCTGGTGGACATGCACCTGGACAACGGTGAGACCGGCGTGCAAGTGATCGAAGCCCTGCGCGCGAGACTGGGCACGAGCCTGCGCGTTGCAATCGTGACCGGCGACACCAGCCCGTCGGTGCTGGCGACAATCCGCGCAGCGGGTGTCACGGGCCTGCACAAGCCGGTCGACCAGCAGACCCTGATTCGCTTCATCGACGACGCGGCCTGAGCGCGCTGCAGCACCGACATGTCCCTCGACACCGTACTTACCCACAACACGGCCATGGTGCCGCGCGCGGGCAACCCGCCCGATGGTTGCGCCCTGGTGCTCATGGGCGGTGGCGCGCGCACGGCCTACCAGGCCGGCGTGCTCAAGGCCCTGATGGCCATGCTGCCTTCGGGTCAGCCCGCGTTTCCCTTCCATTGGCTTTTCGGCACCTCGGCCGGTGCGCTCAACGCCAGCTACCTGGCCAGCCACGCGGGCGATGGCGCCGCCGCGCTCGGGCGCCTGGCCGATTTCTGGCAAGGCCTGCGCTCGCACCAGGTCTACCGCCTGGAGGCGCCCAGCTGGGTGCGCGCCAGCCGCGTGCTCGCGGGCTGGACGCTGTCGCGTCAGGTCAAACGACACCGCGCATTGCTGGACACGCTGCCACTGGTGGACACGCTGCACCGTGCCATCGACCTGCGCCGCATGGAAGCTGCGCTGGAGATCGGCGCGATCGAGGTGCTGGGTGTCACCGCGTCGAGCTACACCACCGGCGAGCACTGGACCTTCTGCCAGACACGCGCCGACTGCCAGGTGCCGCCCTGGCACCGTCCGGGCCGGCGCGCCGATTTCCAGCCCGTCACCATCGAACACCTGATGGCCTCCAGCGCCATCCCGTTCCTCTTCCCCGCCGTGCCGCTGTGGGTCAACGGCCACCGAGAGCACTTCGGCGACGGCTCCATGCGCCAGCTCTCGCCGCTGTCGCCGGCGATCCATTTCGGCGCGCGGCGCGTGCTGGTGATCGGCGTCGGGCAACCGCAGCGCGCAGGCCTGACGGCGGCCAACGCCGAGGAACCCACCGCCGGCACCATCGCCGGGCACGCCATGGCCAGTGTGTTCCACGACACGCTGCAGTCCGACGTGGAGCAAACCCTGCGCGTGAGCCAGACGCTGGCGCGCCTGCCGCCCGAGGTGTCGGCCCTGCTGCCGTATCGACCGGTGGAGGTACTGGCGCTGCAACCCAGCGTGTCGCTCGACGAGATCGCGCTCAAGCACGTGCACGAGTTGCCCGCGTCCACGCGCCACACGCTGGCCGGCCTGGGGGCGCTGGACACCCGCCGCGGCGCCAACGCCAGCGCGGCAGCCCTGGCGAGCTATCTGCTCTTCGAGCCCGGCTTCGTGCAGGCGCTCATGGCGTTGGGCGAACACGACGCCTGGCGCCGACAGGACGAATTGCGGGCCTTCCTCGCCCCTTCCGTCACGAACGCTGCACAAGGTGCGGTGCGATAATTGCGGCCATCCCGAACGGAGCCCTCCATGGAAAGCACACCCCCCAGTTGTGTGCTTTCAGCCGCCTTCGCCACCGTCTGAGCCCGCGCTGAGCACCAGCGCAACGCCCCGGCGGCCGGCCGGCTGAAAGCGCCACCGAACCCGCCGGCCGGCACCCCGGCCCCCCGCCCAACGCCACCAGCAGCAGGGAGCGCGCCATGCTCAACGTCTTCACCCTGGCCAACGGCCGACTGTTCCAGGAAGAAATCGAATCCCTGGAAGAACTCGCGAAGTTCAAGCCCATCTGGGTCGACCTCGAAGACCCCACGCCCGAGGAGCGGCGCTGGGTCAAGCAACACTTCGGCCTGTCCATTCCCGAAGACGCGATGGACGACGACATCGAGGAGTCGGCCCGCTTCTTCGAGGAAGACAACGGCGAGTTGCACGTTCGCAGCGACTTCCTGATCGATGACGACGAGGACCCGCGAGCGGTGCGCGTGGCCTTCATCCTCAACGAGCACAACGACTCGCTCAAGAGCCGCGGCGTGCTGTTCTCGATCCATGACGAGGACGTGCCCGTGTTCCGCCTGCTGCGCATGCGCGCGCGACGCATGCCCGGGCTGATCGAGGACGCCAAGGACGTGCTGCTGATGCTCTTCGACGCCGACGCCGAGTACTGCGCCGACACGCTGGAAGACATCTACGACGAGATCGAGACCGTGAGCAAGCAGGTGCTCAACAGCAACGCCTCCGACACGCTGCTGAGCGAGGCGCTCTCGGCCATCGCCCGCCACGAAGACATGTCGGGTCGCATCCGCCGCAACGTGATGGACACGCGCCGCGCGGTGAGCTTCATGATGCGCAGCCGCTTGCTCAGCGCCGAGCAGTTCGAAGACGCGCGCCAGATCCTGCGCGATCTGGACTCGCTGGACGGCCACACCGCCTTCCTGTTCGACAAGATCAACTTCCTGATGGATGCGACCGTCGGTTTCATCAACATCAACCAGAACAAGATCATCAAGATCTTCTCGGTGGCCAGCGTGTCGCTGCTGCCGCCCACCCTGGTGGCCAGCAGCTATGGCATGAACTTCCAGTTCATGCCCGAGCTGAACTGGAAGCTGGGCTACCCGTTTGCCATCGCGCTGATGGTGCTGTCGGCCGTGGTGCCGATGCTCTACTTCCGAAAGCGCGGCTGGCTGAGATAGCCATGCCCTCAGTGGCGCAGCAATTGCGCCACCACGGCCGCGCTGTAGCGGCTCGCCACCTGCGTGAGAAATCGCGGGAAGTCCACGTGCGCCGCGTCATCGGCCCGGTCGGAGATGGTGCGCACCACCGCGAAAGGCAGGCCGAAATCGGCGCACACCTGGGCCACGGCGGCGCTTTCCATGTCCACCGCCAGCGCATCGGGCAACTCGACCTGCAGGGCCCGGCTCTCCGCGGTGCGGGAGACGAAACGGTCACCGCTGATGAGCAAACCTTCGTGAAGCGCCGGCGCGTGCAGCCCGAAGGCCTGCACCACCTCGACGCCCAACGCGGCCACGGGATCGCGCAGCGTGGCAGCACACGCCTTCGCCAGCCGTTCGCTCCAGGCCGCGTCGGCGGCGAAGCGCGAGCGGCCATGGCCCGGCACCACGTGGCGATCGAAGATCGGCGAGGCATCCATGTCGTGCTGCAGCAGTTCGCGCGCCACCACCACGTCACCCACCTTCACGCCACGACCCAGCCCACCGGCCACACCGGTCATGACGACAGCGCTGGCACCGAAGTGCTGCGCCAGCAGGGTGGTGGTGGTGGCCGCAGCCACCTTGCCGATGCCGCACAGCACGGCCACCACGGCGTGGCCGTGCAGGTGCCCCTGCCAGAAGATTCGCCCACCGACGGCGATGCGCTGCTCGTCGGGCAGCAGCGCAAGCACCGCCGCGAGCTCCTCTGGCATCGCGCTGACGAGACCCAACGTCATGCGCGCGGTCTCACTTGTCGCGCAGCTCCCGACGCAGGATCTTGCCCACCGGCGTCTTGGGCAGCTCGGTGCGGAACTCGATCACCTTCGGCTGCTTGTATCCCGTGAGGTTGGCGCGGCAGTAGTCGCGCACCTGGGCTTCGGTCAGCGCCGCGTCCTTCTTCACGATGACGAGTTTCACGGCCTCGCCGGTCTTGTCGTCGGGCACACCCACCACCGCGCACTCCAGCACGCCAGGCAACTGGGCCACCACGTCTTCGACCTCGTTCGGATAGACGTTGAAGCCGCTGACCAGGACCATGTCCTTCTTGCGGTCGACGATCTTGAAGAAGCCGCGCTCATCCATCACCCCGATGTCGCCGGTCTTGAAGAAGCCATCGGCCGTCATGACCTTGGCGGTCTCGTCGGGGCGCTGCCAATAGCCGGCCATCACCTGCGGGCCCTGAATGGCGATCTCGCCTGGTTGCCCCACGGGCACCTCGTTGCCGTCGTCGTCGAGGCACTTCATGCGCGTGCCGGGGAGGGGTACGCCAATGGTGCCGGTGAAGCTCTTGCTGTTGGTCGGGTTGCAGCTGGCCGAAGGGCTGGTTTCCGACAGGCCGTACCCCTCGCAGATCGGGCAACCCGTCTTGTCCAGCCAGAGCTTGGCCACGGCACCCTGCACTGCCATGCCGCCACCCACCGACACCTTGAGGTGGCTCCAGTCCACGGTGTTGAAGTCGGGGTGGTTGGCCAGGCCGTTGAACAGGGTGTTCACGGCAGGGAAGCTGTGGAAACGGTGCTTGCTCAGCTCCTTGAGCACCGCGGGCAGGTCACGTGGATTCGGGATCAGGATGGTCTTGCCACCCACGCGCAGGCTCAGCATCATGTTCACGGTGAACGCGAAGATGTGATAGAGCGGCAGCGCACAGATGGCGGTGGGCTGCTCGCCGGCAGGCACCAGCTTCATCACCGGCTCGTTCCAGACCTCGGACTGCAGCACGTTGGCAATGATGTTGCGGTGCAGGAGCACCGCGCCCTTGCTCACGCCCGTGGTGCCGCCGGTGTACTGCAGCACGGCCATGTCGTCGGGCTGGATGTCGGGCCGCTTCAGCTCGCTGCGCGCGCCGCGCGCGATCGCGTCGTTGAAGCGCACCGCCTGCGGCAGGTTGAACGCCGGCACCATCTTCTTGACGTTGCGCACCACGTAGTTCACCAGCGCGCCCTTGAGCAGGCCAAGCCGGTCGCCCATGGCCGCCAGCACCACGTGCTTGACCGGCGTAGCCGCGATGCACTGCTCCAGCGTGTGCGCGAAGTTCTCGATGATGACAATCGCCTTGGCGCCGGAATCCTTGAGCTGGTGCTCCAGTTCGCGCGCGGTGTAGAGCGGGTTCACGTTCACCACCACCAGGCCGGCGCGCAGGATGCCCGCCACCACCGCCGGGTACTGCGGCACGTTGGGCATCATGATGGCAACGCGATCCCCCTTGACCAACCCGAGCGACTGCAGGTAAGCGCCGAATGCCTTTGAGACACGGTCGGTCTCGGCATAGCTGACGTCCTTGCCCATGAAGCTGTAGGCCGTGCGGTCGGCGTGGGCGCGAAAGCTCTCCTCCATCAGGTGCACCAGCGAGGGGTACCGAGTGACGTCGATGTCGGCGGGCACGCCCTCGGGGTAGGCCGACAGCCAGGGGCGTTGATCGGTCGCGGTCAGCATGCTGCGGTCTCCTCGTTATCGTCTCGTCCTGCGTTCACTCGATGGCCTTGGTCATGTCCTCGACCACCTTCTTCGCGTCACCGAAGACCATCATGGTCTTGTCCATGTAGAACAGCTCGTTGTCCAGGCCGGCGTAGCCGGCGGCCATGGAGCGCTTGTTCACGATCACGGTCTTGGCCTTGTAGGCCTCCAGGATGGGCATGCCGTAGATGGGCGAGCCCTTCTGCAACGCAGCCGGGTTCACCACGTCGTTGGCGCCCAGGATGATGGCCACGTCGGCCTGACCGAACTCGCCGTTGATGTCTTCCATCTCGAACACCTGGTCGTACGGCACCTCGGCCTCGGCCAGCAACACGTTCATGTGGCCCGGCATGCGCCCGGCCACCGGGTGAATCGCGTACTTCACCGTGATGCCTTTCTCGCTGAGCTTGTGCGCGAGTTCCTTCACCGCGTGCTGCGCGCGCGCCACCGCCAGGCCATAGCCCGGCACGATGACCACGGTCTCGGCATTGCCGAGGATGAAGGCCGCGTCGTCGGCGCTGCCGCTCTTGGCGGTGCGCTGCACGCCGCCACCGGCTGCCGCCGCGCCCGCGTCGCCCCCGAAGCCGCCCAGGATGACGCTGATGAACGAGCGGTTCATGGCCTTGCACATGATGTAGCTCAGGATCGCGCCCGAGCTGCCCACGAGCGAGCCCGCGATGATCAGCATGCTGTTGTTGAGCGAGAAACCGATACCTGCCGCCGCCCAGCCCGAATAGCTGTTGAGCATGGACACCACCACCGGCATGTCGGCGCCGCCGATGGGGATGATGATGAGCACGCCGAGCACGAAGGAGAGCGCGATCATGGCGAAGAACGCGGGCCAGTTCTCGGTGACGGCGAAGAACACGCCCAGCGCCACAGTGGCGATGCCCAGCACCAGGTTGAGCAGGTGCTGGCCCGAGAACGTGACGGGCGCGCCCTGGAAGAGGCGGAACTTGTACTTGCCGCTGAGCTTGCCGAAGGCGATGACCGAACCGCTGAAGGTGATGGCCCCGATGGCCGCGCCCAGGAAGAGCTCGATCTTGTTGCCGAACGGGATGGGCTGACCGCGCTCGGCGATGCCGAAGGCCCAGGGCTCGGCCACCACCGCCACCGCGATACACACCGCGGCCAGGCCGATCATGCTGTGCATGAACGCGACCAGTTCGGGCATCTTGGTCATCTCGACCTTGTTGGCCATGTAGGCGCCAACACCACCGCCGATGACCAGCCCCGCGAGCACGTAGACCATGCCCTGGGCCTTGCCGCCGGAGAGCTCGACGATCAGCGCCGCGGTGGTGAGCACGGCGATCGCCATGCCCGTCATGCCGAAGACGTTGCCGCGGATGGAGGTGGTCGGGTGCGACAGGCCCTTCAAGGCCTGGATGAAGCACACCGAGGCGACGAGGTACAGCAGGACGACGAGGTTCATGCTCATGCCTTGTCTCCCGCTGCCGGCGCCTTGCGCTCCTTCTTCTTGAACATCTCGAGCATGCGTCGCGTGACGAGGAAACCGCCGAAGACGTTGACCGCGGCCAACGCCACCGCCAGCACGCCCATGGACTTGCCCAGCGGGGTTTCGGTCAGGCCGGCGGCCAGCATGGCGCCCACGATCACGATGGCCGAGATGGCGTTGGTCACGGCCATCAGCGGCGTGTGCAGCGCAGGAGTGACGTTCCACACCACGTGGTAGCCCACGTAGATGGCGAGCACGAAGATGATCAGGTTGATGAGGGTGGGGGAGACGGCGTCCATGTCACTTCCTTTTCACTTCACCGTTCTGGGTCATGAGGCAGGCCACGACGATGTCGTCGTCCATCGGCACCTGTACCGCCGCCGCGTCCTTGGGGAGCACAAGCTTGAGGAAATCGAGCACGTTGCGTGCGTACAGCGCCGAGGCGTCGGCCGCCACGCGTGCGGGCAGGTTGGTCTCGCCGATGATGGTCACACCGTGCTTGACCACGGTTTTGTCGGCCTCGGTGAGCGGGCAGTTGCCGCCAACACCGTTCGGGCCCTTGCCCGCCGCGATGTCCACGATCACCGAGCCCGGTTTCATGCTTTTCACCATCTCTTCGGTGATCAGCGTGGGCGCGGCGCGCCCGGGGATCAGCGCGGTGGAAATCACCACGTCGGCCATGGCCACGCGCTTGGCCACTTCCACGGCCTGGCGCGCCAGCCAGCTCGGCGGCATGGGTTTGGCGTAACCGCCCACTCCTTCGGCCGCCTCTTTTTCTTCGGCGGTTTCATAGGGCACCTCGATGAACTTGGCGCCCAGCGATTCGACCTGCTCCTTCACGCTCGGGCGCACGTCGCTCGCCTCGATGACGGCACCGAGGCGCTTGGCGGTGGCGATGGCCTGCAGGCCGGCCACACCGACACCCAGGATGACCACGCGCGCGGCCTTCACCGTGCCGGCGGCCGTCATGAGCATGGGGAAGAACTTGGGGTAGGCGTTGGCTGCGGCCATCACGGCCTTGTAGCCCGCGATGTTGGCCTGCGAGGACAGCACGTCCATGCTCTGTGCACGGGTGGTCCGCGGCGCGGCCTCTAGTGCGAAGCTGGTGAGCCCGGCGCCGGCCAGGGCCGCCAGGCCTTCGGCATCGAACGGGTTGAGCATGCCCACCAGGGTGGCACCGGGCTTCATCTGCGAGAGCTCGGCGGCCTGCGGACTGCGCACCTTGAGCACCAGGTCTGCGCCCAGTGCGCCGGCGGCGTCGGTGATCTGCGCGCCCACGGCTTCGTAGGCAGCATCGGTGGCGCTGGCGGCCACGCCGGCACCGGATTGAACCTTCACCTGGTGGCCTTGTGCCACCAGCTTCTTCGCCGTCTCGGGCGTGACGGCAACACGGGTCTCGCCCGCCAGGGTTTCGGCGGGTACGCCAATGAGCATGGGTGTCTCCTCGCTCGGGGGATGGGGAATCGGCGCGCAAGCTTAACTGAAAGCCTCATGCAAGCCACGTGGTGCAGCCACCGCGCCAGATAATTCCCGCATGAGCGAACGATGGAAACCCAGCGTCACCGTGGCCGCGGTGATCGAGCGCGACGGCCGCTACCTGCTGGTCGAGGAGCACACCCCCGAAGGATTGCGGCTGAACAACCCCGCCGGCCACCTGGATCCGGGCGAGAGCCCGGCACAGGGGGTGGCGCGAGAGACGCTCGAAGAGACAACCCATGCGTTCACGCCGCAAGCACTGGTGGGCGTGTACCTGTCACGCTTCCAGCGCGGCGCCGAGGACATCACCTACCTGCGTTTCGCCTTTTGCGGCGACCTTGGCCCGGCGATGGCCGGTCGATCGTTGGACCAGGGCATCGTGCGCACACTGTGGCTCACGCCGGACGAGGTGCGCGCCAGTGCGGCGCGCCACCGCAGCCCGCTGGTGCTGCGCTGCATGGAGGATCACCTGGCCGGGCGGCGGTATCCGCTCGATCTGCTGAGCACCGACGCGTCGGTGTTCAGCAGCGCGCGCCGGGCCGGGCCTGATTGATGGCGTTCAGCGGGCCGCCTCGGCCAGCGGCACACGCAGGCTGAAGCAGGTGCCATGACCCACACGAGAGCGCACGCCGAGCCCGATGCCCAGCAACTGGGCCGCCTGATGCACGATGCAAAGGCCCAGGCCGACGCCGTTCTCCGTCTCGGTGCGTGTCTGGCCACGGTAATGCAGATCGAACACGTGGGCGAGTTCCGACTCGTTCAGTCCTGGCCCGGTGTCCCACACCTGGATCAGCAGATGCGTGTCCCGCCGGCGGCATGACACGAGCACGCCACCCTGTCGCGTGCAGCGCACGGCGTTGGTGATCAACTGGCCAAGCATGCGTTCAAGCAGGATGGCGTCACTGCGCGCGTGCTCCAGGCTGGGCGTCACCGTCCAGTGCAGGCCGCGCGCACTGGCCACCGGCCCGTGCACGCGATCGATGCGCTCGAGCATCGCCTGCACCGAAAACACCGCCAGCCGCGGCTGGATTGCACCGGATTCCAGCAAGGCGATGGTGTTGATCGTGTCCAGCAATTCGTCGGCCGCCTCGAGGGCCTTGTGCAACTGGTCCAGCGTGGACCCGAAGCGGCGCATTGCCCGTTGATGCTGCAGGCTCTGCGTGGCCAGGCTCATGGCGTACAGGGGCTGTCGCAGATCGTATGCCAGGGCATTGAGCAGCCGGGAGCGCTCGCGCAGGGTGCGCTCGGCCACCGCCCGTTCCACCCTGGCGTGGAACCGGCCTGCCATCACACCGGCCAGCTTGCGCGCCCAACGTCGCTGCACCAGGCCGCACAGCAGCAACACGAGTCCTGCGCCGGCCCCCGCCGATAGCAACATGCCCAACAGCGGATCGGGCGCGGTGGTCAGCGACCACCACAGCCACCCGATCGACAGGAGACCGAGTGCCAGCGAAGCGCCCACCAGGACGCACCAGCGGGGCACCGCTTCGCTCGGCACGCTCGGCTGGCGCGAGCCGCGGTCCGTGGCCGGACGTTCGTCTTGACTGCCCATGGAACCCCCATCCGCCCGTGCGACGGCGCTGCACTGCCGCGAGTGGCTGCCAGTATTCGAGGCACCGGAGGTCGACTCAATACTGCCTATGCAGTAGGCTGCAGGCAGGCCCTCACCAACGGCCCGCCGGACGGGGCATCGGGTTCGAGGGTGGCCACGCGCCGCCCATCGCATACAGTTGAACGGCCCACCTGTCGAGGTCACCCGACATGAATCCGATCCGCGACCTGCCCCCCGACGATCCCGAGCGCCGTTCGCTGCACGACGAGGTGCACGCTCGCCCCTCGGCGCAGATCCGCCTGCCGGCGCTGGTGACCTTCGTCGCCGTGCTCAATGAGGGCGTGGGCCGCGAACAGGAACTGGAGCACCTGCGCCGCCTGCCTGGCCACGACGCCTTGCAGGTGCGGGACCTGCAAGCCAACTTCCTGCGCCTGCCGCTGCCCGACGGACGCACCCTCAAATGGGAGCGCCACACGGAGTTCACGCGCTATTCGCTGGTGCAGCCCTTGCCCGAGGGCCTCGGCCTCGGGGCGGTCGCCCCCGAGCTGCACCAGGCGCTGGCGTTGCCGCCGGGCTGGGTCGGCGCAATTCCGGGGCGCACCGTCGCGGCGATCCTGCTGGCCATGGTGCATGCGGAACTGCCGGCACAGACCAGCGAGGCGCAGGCCACGCTGATGCGCCCGGTGCAGCGCTGGTTCGGCGAACGCACCGTGATGGCGTCCCAGCTGGGGGGCGGGCATTCCTGGGCGGCCACCGACTTCCATCTGCGCGAGAGCGGGTTCGAACACATGCTGGTGGTCGCCCCCCCCGACACCACCGAGGCGCGTGCCGGACGCATCTCGCAGCGGCTCCTCGAGATGGAAATCTACCGGCTGATGGCCTTGCGCGGGCTGCCGGTCGCCAAGGAGCTCTCGCCCATGCTGGCGCAGGCGGAGGCGCAACTGGCCGCCATCACCGCCCAGCTGGAGCACAAGAGCGTGTCCGAGCAGGACCTGCTCGACCGGCTGGTGGCGCTGGCCGGTGGTGTGGAGCGCGCCACCGCCGAGCACACCTACCGCTTCGCGGCCACGCGCGCTTATGACGCGCTGGTGGTGCAGCGCATCGGCGAGCTGCGCGAGCGCCCGATACCCGGCACCCAGACACTGGGCGAGTTCATGCGGCGACGCCTGTCGCCCGCCATGGCCACGGTGGCCGCGTCCGAACGTCGCCTGGGCTCGCTGTCCGAGCGCATCACGCGCACCAGCGCGCTGCTGCGCACGCGCGTGGACATCGCCACCGAGGCGCAGAACCAGGAGCTGCTGGCCAAGCTCACGCGTGGGCAAGAGCTGCAATTGCAGCTGCAGACCACGGTGGAGGGTCTGTCGATCGCGGCGATCTCGTACTACGTGATCAGCCTGCTGCTCTACGTGGGCAAGGGCGCCAAGGCCGCGGGGCTGCCGATCCACCCCGAGATGGCCGCCGCCGCACTGGTGCCCCTGGTGCTGTGGGCCACCTGGCGCACCACGCGCAAGATCCACGCGAGGCTGGGCGGCTCGCTGCGCCGCGCGATCGAGTCGCCCGCGCCGTCTACAGCGCCTGCGCCGCCAGCGCCGCCGAAGGGCTGAAGGCGTCCTCGCCCGAGGCGGCCTCGGTCACGATGACGCCCCCACCCAGACAGACCTCGCCGTCGTAGAGCACCGCGCTCTGACCCGGCGTCACGGCCCATTGGGGCTGATCGAAACGCAGCACGAAGCCGTCGGCCCCGCGCGGCTCGAAGGCGCACGGCGCATCGGCCTGGCGGTAGCGGGTCTTGGCGCCCAGGGGGCCGGCACCGGGCGGCTGACCCGCCACCCAGCTCGCGTCGTGTGCGCGCAGGCGCGGTGCGAGCAGCCAGGGGTGGTCGTGACCTTGCACCGCCCACAAGGTGTTGTTCGCGATGTCCTTGCGCGCCACGAACCAGGGTTCATGCTCGCTACCGCCCTTTTGTGCACCCTTGGCCTTCACGCCGCCGATGCCCAGGCCCTGGCGCTGACCCAGGGTGTAGAAGCTCAGGCCCACGTGCTCGCCGATGACGCGGCCACGCTCGTCCTTGATCGGCCCCGGCGCGCTGGCGATGTACCGGTTGAGGAACTCGCGGAACGGGCGCTCGCCGATGAAGCAGATGCCGGTGCTGTCCTTCTTCTTCGCGTTGGGCAGGCCGATCTCGGCCGCAATGCGCCGCACCTCGGTCTTGGGCAACTCACCCACGGGAAACATCGTCTTCGCGAGCTGCGCCTGGTTCAGGCGGTGCAGGAAATAGCTCTGGTCTTTCAGCGGGTCCAGCCCCTTGAGCAGTTCGAATCGCCCGGCGCGTTCGCGCACACGCGCGTAGTGGCCGGTGGCGATCTTCCCGGCGCCCAGGCGCATGGCGTGGTCCAGAAATGCCTTGAACTTGATCTCGGCGTTGCACAGGATGTCCGGGTTGGGGGTGCGCCCGGCCTGGTACTCGCGCAGGAACTCGGCAAACACACGGTCCTTGTACTCAGCGGCGAAGTTCACGTGCTCGATGTCGATGCCGAGCACGTCGGCCACGCTGGCGGCGTCGAGCCAGTCCTGGCGGCTGGTGCAGTGCTCGCCATCGTCGTCGTCTTCCCAGTTCTTCATGAAGATGCCGACGACCTCGTGCCCCTGCTGCTTGAGCAGGTACGCACTCACCGCGGAGTCCACGCCCCCGCTCAAGCCCACCACCACGCGCTGTTTCGATCCCATGGGCCGCAATTATCCCAGCGGGCTCGCGACCCCACGGCGGGCAGGGAAGCCACTTGCCTGCCCACCGCGGTGCGGCTTAAGCCTGGGTTCATCCGCCCTGACTGCAATGACGCCACCCGCATGTGCGGGGCAACACCAAGGATCTCCACGATGAAACGCTTTGCCACGGCCGTCTGCGGCCTCACCCTCACCGGCATCGCCCTGGCCGGCCCGACCTGTGCCGCGACCAGGGACGGCTGGAAGCCCGAGGCCGAATTCAAGAAGGAACTCGCTGCGCAGGGCTACCAGATCAAGAATTTCAAGGTCACCAAGGGCAACTGCTATGAGATCTACGGCACCGACAAGGCGGGCAAGAAGGTCGAGATCTACTTCGATCCGGTCTCCGGCAAGGCCGTCAAATCGGAGTGAACGCGCCATGAATGCACCGACCGCGCAACGCGTGTGGGATCCGTTCGTGCGCTTCTTCCATTGGTCGCTCGTGGCCTGCGTGGTGCTCAACCAGGGCTTGCTCGAAGAGGGTGACCCACCCCACCGCTGGATCGGCTACGCCGCGGCCGCCTTGGTGGGCCTGCGCGTGCTGTGGGGTTTCGTGGGCACACGCCACGCGCGCTTCACCGATTTCTGGCCCACCCCGGCGCGCGTGCGCGCGCACCTGGCGGGGCTGCGCGGCACGCACCGGCCGGCAGCCCCCGGGCACAACCCGCTGGGCGCCATCGCGATGCTGCTGCTGATGGCGCTGGTGCTCGCGCTGGCGCTCACCGGCTGGCTGCAGGGCACCGGGCGTTTCTGGGGCAACGAGGCGCTCGAAGAACTGCACGAGGGCCTGGCCGCAGCGCTGCTGTGGCTGGCCGGCCTGCACGCGGCCGCCGCGCTGGTGATGGGTCGCCTGGAGCGCACACGGCTGATCAAGGCCATGTTCACCGGCGTGAAGGAGCACTACTAGACTCGCGGCATGCATGCGACACCGCTGATCGACCCCGCCGAGGTGGACTTCACCGCCATTCGCGCGCAGGGCGCGGGGGGGCAGAACGTCAACAAGGTGAGCAACGCGGTGCACCTGCGCTTCGTGGTGCGCGCGTCCTCGCTGCCCGAGGCGGTGAAGACGCGCCTGCTGGCCCTGCACGACACCCGGCTCACGCAGGAGGGCGTGATCGTCATCAAGGCGCAGGGCAGCCGCAGTCTGGAGCAGAACAAGGCCGATGCGCTGGCGCGGCTGCAGGCCATGGTGGACGCCGCGGCCGTGGTGCCCAAGACCCGGCGCGCCACACGCCCCACGCGCGCCGCGCGCGAGCGGCGTCTGCAAGGCAAGGTGCAGCGCGGCGCGGTCAAACAGTTGCGCGGGCGCATTCGCGGGCTGGACTGAGCGCTTTTCCCCCGGGTGGGGGAGGCTTAAGGTCTTTTTAGGGAGCACTTAAGCGCCATTTAGCGACGCGATGGGTGGGTATTTCCGACACTTTCGTTCATGGACGCGTGGCGCATGGGGCGCCGCCGCCAGCACCACGACGCCGGGGTCAGCCGGCGAACCAGGAAACCACCATGCAATCCCATCCGATCGAATTCGCGGCCATTGCCGCCGCCGCCCGCACCGGCGAAGGACGCTTCAACATGTACGCCGGCATCCACAAGGCGCTGCGCGCCGTCATGGGCGACACACTCTTCGCCCTTGGCCGCGCCGACCCCACCGACGAGGCGGAGGTGCGCGACGCCTGCGATCGTGTCGTCGAGTTGATGGAGATGTGCGAACGCCATGTCGAGCACGAGAACCGCTTCGTACACGCCGCGCTGCAAGCGCGCTGCCCCGGCGTATGCGACGCGGTGGGCCATGAGCACGAGGACCATCTGCGCCACACCGCCCGCCTGAGCGAGGCCGCGCGTGCGCTGGCCAATGTGCCCACCGCCGAGCGTGCAAGTGCGCTGCACGCGCTGTACCTCGCCGTGGCACTGTTCGTGGCCGAGAACTTTGCGCACATGCACGTCGAAGAAACGCAGCACAACGCCGCGCTCTGGGCCACCTACAACGACTTCGAGCTGCTCGCCATCCACGACGAGCTCGTCGCCAGCATCCCGCCGCAGGAGATGATGCTGATCGCACGCTGGCTGCTGCCCGCAATGAACACAGTGGAGCGCTGCATGATGGTCAACGACATGCAGACCAAGGCACCGCTGGCGGCCGTGGAGGCCATGCTCGACGTGGCGCGCGCGCACATGAACCAGCGCGACTGGGCCAAGCTCGCGCGCGGCATCAACCTGCCGCCGGTGCCGGGCCTGGTCGAGGTCTGAGGCGCTCCGGGCGCATCAGGCGCTCTCTGCCAGCTCCACCGGCGCGAGCGCGTCGAAGCGGAAGCAGCCGCGGCCGGTTTTCTGCAAGCGCAGCGCCGGGCATTGTTCGCTCAGGCGGCGGTGCAACAGCAGCAGCCGCGCCTCGAGGTTGTCGCTCACATCCGGCAGGCGCAGCGAAGGGTCGAGCCGCAGCTCGCGGTTGGTGAATTCGCTGCGCCCACCCCGGTGGTCGTTGAGCAGCTTCCACAGGATGGCGCCGGCCACACCTTTGATGAGGTAGGCGTTGTTCACGAAGATGCTGTCGTCGCGCCGGTAGCGGCGCACGCGCAGCAACGCCGACGCGGCGGCCACGGGCGCCTCGCCGGGCAGCGCGTCGGCCTCGCCACAGGGCTCCTCGGATTCGTGCATGAGGTCGATGCCGGCCGCCAACTGCCCGGCCAGCGTGACCAGCAGATCCTCGTCCTCGAAATCGAAGCGCAGGTCCTGCCCGCTTTCGACGAACAGCACGCCCAGCACGCGGTCGGCCGAGAGCAGCGGCGCCGCGAGCTGGCTGCGCGGCTGGGGCAGTCCCGGGTAAGGGATATCGGTGCTGCCCGCGCCTTCCATGCCCTGGCGCATGGCCTGGTTGTAGCGCTGCGCGGTTGTCATGTGGTTGATGCGGATGGGGGTGCGCTCGCGCGCAGCAACGCCGATCACGCCGTGGCCGATCGCGATCTCCGAGCCCACGCCCGAGGTGGCGTAGCCGCGGCTGGCCACCGTGTAGAGCCGCTGCGTGCTGGCGTCCAGGATCAGCACCATGGCGTGGCGCACACCCATCTCGCGCTCCAGGGCATCGAGTGCCGCCTCGAGCAGCGTGTCCAGCGAGCGCGCCGCCGACAGGCCCGTGCTCACGCGGCGCAACACCATCAGCGGATTGGGCCGGGCCGGCGGCGCGGGCAGCGCCATCGGCATCGTCTCGGCGGGCAGGCGTTCGATCGCCAGCACCGCATGGATGTCGGCGCCGCGCAGGTGGAACACGTCGGCCATGCCGCCGTGCGAGGCGATGCCGGCAAGTTGCGCCTTCATGCTCTCGAACACCGGGCCCTCGGTCTCGGTGCGTTCGTAGCGCAGGTGCAGGCGGTAGAAACGCCCGGTGCGCGGGTGCAGCAACAGCACCGTCGATCGCGGGTGCGCGAGCAGGTTCTGCCGTGTCTTGTTGAAGAACTGGAACGACAGCGCCACGTGCCGCGCGTCCACGTGATAGACCTGCGAGATGTAGGCCACGTTGGGTGTGCCGTCGGGCGCCACGGTGGCCATGATGGACGGGACCATCCCCTCCATGCAGGGGCGCAGCTCGTCCATCTCCGCGTGTTCGAACGCCGAGGTCGCGTCGGGCGCGTTCATGCGGCCTCCATGCGCTGGCCGGCGTGCTGGCCCGGCGTCTGATCGAACGCTTCGTCAGGTTCGAAAACCACCGCCACCAGATCGTCCGGCTGGTGGGCGAGCATGGCGCTGGCCAGCCCGTGCGGATAGCCCAGGGCGGCGAGCTCGTCTTCCATCGACAGGCGATAGCGCTCGATCAACGGCAGATCGAGCGCCTGGATTTCCCGCAGGTGCACGCGCCGGCTCTTGAACTGCACCGTGCGGTGCGTGCTGGGCTGGCTGAAGACCGCGGCCACGCGGCCACTGCTCGCAATGTCGGCCAGCAGCTGGCGCGACTGGCGCCGGGCCAGGAACGCGGTGATGCGACGCCCCCCGTCCTCCACATGGCTGCCGACGGCGCGCATCACGCTCGGCGTGAGCGCGTGGTCGCAACTACTCAGAATGAGCGACACGCCCTTGGTCATCATGGCCAGGAACTCGGGCTTGAGCGGCGGCACGGGCGGGTTCATCGGGATGGGGGGAGAACGCGCTGGATCATAGCCAGCGACCACTCGTCGTCCAAGTCCGGCACGAGCCATTGTTTTCGCACATATGTGCTAAATTGCTGCGCATGGACGCCCGAACCCAGAAAAGCGAAATGACGCGCGCCGCCATCGTCGGCGCCGCGCTCGACCTCGCGTCGGCCGAGGGGCTGGAGGCCATCACCCTGCAGGCGGTGGCCGACCGCATCGGCATTTCCAAGAGCGGCGTGTTCTCCCGTGTGGGTTCGCGCGAGGCGCTGCAGAAGGCGGTGATCGAGGAGTTCGGTCGCCGCTTCCTGGCCGACGTGTTCGTGCCGGCCATGCAGTCGCCCAAAGGCCTGCCGCGCCTGAGCGAGATCGTTCGCCGCTGGTTGATCCGCCTGCGCGACGTGGAGGCGCACACCGGCTGCCTCTACACCTCGGGTGCGTTCGAGCTCGACGATCGCGAGGGCGAGTTGCGCGACCTGCTGCTGGGCGAGGTGACGCGCTGGCGTGCCGCATTGCGTCGCACCGTGCTGCAGGCCGTCGAGGCCGGCCACCTCAAGCCCGACACCGACCCGGAGCAACTGGTGGGCGAGATCTGCAGCCTGGCGATCGGGCTGGTGCATGACGTGCGCTTTCTGCGCGATCCCCGCGCAACCGACCGCGCCCAGGCCACCTGGGCGCGCCTGCTGCAGACCTACCGGGTCTGACCCCCTTTTTTTGATCATGTTTCGCACAGTTGTGCGATTTCAGGAGAAGCCCATGAACACCTCCCCCTTGCAGACCGCGTCGGCCTACTACGACGCCAACCCCGCCACGCGCTGGCTGCGCTGGGGTCTCGGCTTGTCCGAGCGCCTCTGGCCCGCGCTGGCCGTGCGCGGTGCCGTGCGGCTGTTCGGCACCCCATTGCCACCGAAATGGATGCACGGGCGCCAACCCGCACTGTCGGCGTGGCAACAAGCGTCCTGGGCGTTCGAAGACGCCAGCATCACGCTGTATCAGCCGCCGCCCGCGCCACACGGGCCGGTGGCGTTGCTGCTGCACGGCTGGGGCGGGCACGCGGCGCAGATGCTGCCGCTCGCGCAGGCCCTGGCCAGCCGCGGTTGGCGGCCAGTGCTGGTCGATCTGCCGGCGCATGGCCGCAGCCTGGGCAGCACCAGCAACCTGCCGCAGTTCGCGCGCGCCATCGAGTACCTGGTGGCGCGGTTGCAGATGCAGGGGCATGCGGTGCGGGCGGTGGCGGCGCATTCGCTGGCGGCCAACGCGCTGGCGCACGCCGCGGCGCGCGGCCTGCCGGTGCAACGGCTGGTGCTGCTGGCGCCGCCGGCCTCGCCCCTGGCCTACACGCGCCTGTTCGCCTCGGTGTTCGGGCTGAGCGAAGCCACCCGCGTGCAACTGCAGCACCACGTCGAGGCGCGCGAAGGCATCCTGATGCGCCAGTTCGAGCCCGCGGCGGTGGGCCCGCGGGTGACGCAACCTACGCTGATCGTGCACGACCGCGAGGACCGCATCAACCGTTTCGCCGACGCCGAGGCCTATCGGGATGCGATCGCCGGTGCGCGGCTGCTGGAAACCAGTGGCCTGGGCCACACCCGCTTGCTGCGCGACGAACAGGTGCTCCACGCAGTGGCCGAGCACCTGCGGGCCTGAGCCGCACCCCGCTCAGCGCAGCGCCGCCACCTCGCTCGGTGCGCGGCTGAGCGCATTGTTCTCGTCCACCACGATGCGCATCAGGCGCATGAATTCGGCGCGCTGACGCTCGGTCAGCGGCGCCAGGATCTGCTGCTGCGCCAGCAGCATGGCCGGCACCGCCTCGGTCAGCAAGCGCTCGCCGTCGGCAGTGAGCCAGAGCTGGCGCGCGCGCCGATCGCTTGGCGCGGTGCGGCGCTCCAGCGCCCCGCGTTGTTCCAGGCGGTCCACCACGCCGCCGGTGGTGGAGGCATCCAGCGCAATGGTGCGTGCCAGCGTGCGTTGGTCGATACCGGGCTGGTTGGCCACGGTCTGCAGCGCCGCGTACTGCACGGGCGTGATGCCCAGCTCCGAGAGCTCCTGCAGGAAGATGCCCACCGAAATCTGGTGCAGACGCCGGATGTAGTGGCCAGGCTGGTCGTCGATGTTGACGCTGGGCGGCGCTGGGCGTTTCATGGTGGTGGCGGCACGGTCGACGACAAGTGGAAGTGGACAGGATGCTATCAGGACACTTATGATAAGTGTACTGATCATCAGTATGCAGACGTTGTAGAGGAGACATCCGTGGCGACACAAGCAAAGCAGTTGCCGGTGCTGGTGGCCGGCGGCGGCATCGGCGGCCTGGCGGCGGCGCTGGCGCTGGTGCGCCAGGGCTTCGAGGTGAAGGTGTTCGAGCAAGCACCGCAGATCGGCGAGATCGGCGCCGGCATGCAGCTCGGCCCCAACGCGTTCTGGGCCTTCGACGCGCTGGGCGTGGGCGAGGCCGCCCGCTCGCGCGCGGTCTACATCGACGAGATGGTGATGACCGACGCGATCGACGAGTACACCATCGGCCGCGTGCCCACGGGCGAGGCCTTCCGCCAGCGCTTCGGCAACCCCTACGCGGTGATCCACCGCGCGGACGCCCACGGCTCGCTGCTGGAGGGCGTGCAGGCCAGCGACCGGGTGAGTTTTCACACCGCCACCCGCGTCGAGCGCATCGAGCAGGATGCCCATGGCGTGACCGTGTTCGATCAGCACGGCCAGGCACACCGGGGGCTGGCGCTGATCGGCGCCGATGGCGTGAAATCGGTGGTGCGCCAGCAGTTCGTGGGCGACCCGGCGCGCGTGACCGGCCACGTGGTCTACCGCGCCGTGGTCGACAAGGCCGACTTCCCCGAAGACCTGCGCTGGAACGCCGCCAGTCTGTGGGCCGGTCCGAACTGCCACCTGGTGCACTACCCGCTGCGTGGCGGCGAGCAGTACAACGTGGTCGTGACCTTCCACAGCCGCGAGCAAGAGGAATGGGGTGTGCGCGACGGTAGCAAGGAAGAGGTCGAGAGCTACTTCCAGGGCATCTGCCCGAAGGCGCGCCGGCTCATCGAATTGCCCAAAAGCTGGAAGCGCTGGGCCACCGCGGACCGCGATCCGATCGAGCGCTGGAGCTTTGGCCGCGTGACGCTGCTGGGAGATGCCGCCCACCCCACCACGCAGTACATGGCGCAGGGTGCGTGCATGGCGATCGAGGACGCGGTGACACTGGGTGAAGCGCTGCGCGTGCACGGCGGCGACTTCGACAAGGCGCTCGACCTGTACCAGCGCTCGCGCATCGCGCGCACGGCGCGCATCCTGCTGTCCTCGCGCGAGATGGGCCGCATCTACCACGCCAAGGGCGTCGAGCGACTCGTTCGCAACGACCTCTGGCGGGGCCGCAGTCCGGAACGCTTCTACGATGCCGTCGAATGGCTGTATGGCTGGCGCGTCGAGAACTGCCTGGCCACCCACTGACCCCACGCCCAACCCGCAACCCCCAACGCAAGACGCCCATGAACGACCTCGGCCGACTCGAAGACCTTCCCGCCGACTACGTGGCCGCGCTGCGCGCGCGCAACCTGGTGCCGCTGTGGCCCAGCCTGCGCGGCGTGCTGCCACCGCAGATTCCCACCCGCCAGACGAAGCCCACGCATTGGGCCTATGCCGACATCAAGCCGCTGCTGCTCAAGGCCGGCGAGCTCACGCCGATCGAGAAGGCCGAGCGGCGCGTGCTGGTGCTGGCCAACCCCGGCCACACGCTGGAGAAGATGCAGGCCAGCGCCGCGTTGTACCTGGGCATGCAGTTGCTGCTGCCGGGAGAATGGGCGCCCAGCCACCGCCACACACCCAATGCGGTGCGCATGGTGGTCGAAGGCGAGGGCGCCTGGACCACGGTGGACGGCGAGAAATGCCCCATGAGCCGCGGCGATCTGATCCTCACGCCGACCGGCCGCTGGCACGAACACGGCCACGATGGCGACCAGCCCGTGATCTGGCTCGACGTGCTGGACCTGCCGCTCATGTACTACCTGGAGGTGAGCTACCACCTCAACGGCGGTCGTCAGGACGTCAAGCCCGGCCGCGGCGACCAGGTCTATGCGCGCGGCGGCCTGCTGCCCACGCCGGTGTTCGGCCGCAGCGGCAAGCGCTACCCCATGCTGCGCTACCCCTGGGCCGAGGCCAAGGCTGCGCTGCTGGCCATCGCGAGCGACCAGCCCGGCCTCGAACACGTGCAGCTCACCTACACCAACCCCGAGACCGGCGAAGACGCCGAGAACGTTCTCGGCTTTCACGCACTCATGCTGCGCCCGGGCCAGACGCTCACCCTGCCCGCGCGCTCGCCGGCCTGCGTGTACCACGCCATCGAAGGCCGCGCACGCGTGAGCGTGGCCGCCCACGACTTCGATTTGAAGGAAGCCGACACTTGCTGCATACCGGGCTACACGCCGACCACGCTGGTCAATGCCTCGGCCAGCGAGCCCGCCTTCCTGTTCATCGCCGACGAGTCGCCCTTGCACCGCAAGCTCGGCGTCTACGAAGTGCGGCCCGACAACCAACCCGCGATGCCCTGATTCCTGGACACCCCATGCCTTCGTATCTGTTCAACCCGCCCCCCGTCGCCGCCCTGCCCATTCGTGGCCAGAGCGAACTGTTTCCCGTCAACCGCCTGTTCTTTGTCGGTCGCAACTACCACGCTCACGCGGTCGAGATGGGCAAGCCGGTCGACAAGTCGCTCGAGCGGCCGTTCTACTTCACCAAATCGCTCACCACGCTTACCCCGTCGGGCGTCACCGTGCCCTACCCGAGCGAGACCACGAACTACCACTTCGAGATGGAGCTCGTGGTGGCCATCGGCCGCGCGGGCTTTCGCGTCGCTGCGGCCGACGCACACGAGCTGGTCTACGGTTACGCCGCGGGCCTGGACATGACGCGGCGCGACCTGCAGCTGGTGGCGCGCGACAAGGGTCGCCCCTGGGACCTGGGCAAGGACATCGAGCAGGGTTCGGTGTGCAGCGAGATCGTGCCGATGCCGTTCACGGTGATCGAGCGCGGCGCGATCGAGTTGCAGGTCAATGGTCAGACGAAGCAGAAGTCCGACGTCGACAAGCTGATCTGGAACATCCGCGAGATCATCGAAGACCTCTCGCGTTTCTATCACCTGCAGGCGGGCGACCTGATATACACCGGCACCCCCGAGGGCGTGGGCGCGGTCGTCAGCGGCGACCGCCTGGAAGGCCACGTCGACGGCGTGGGCAGCGTCTCGCTCACCATCGGCCCCGCGGCCTGAGCCGGCGTGCACGGGCAGCGCTGGCTATCATGCCGGCGCATGCCCTCACCTGAAGACACCCCACGCGCCGTGCGCTGGCTGCTCTGGCTGGCCGGCACGGTCTCGCTGGGGTTGGGCATTCTGGGTGTGGTGCTGCCAGGGTTGCCCACCACCCCCTTCGTGCTGCTGGCCGCGGCCTGCTACGCGAAAGCGTCGCCGCGCTTGCACCGCTGGCTGCGCGCACACCGCCTGTTCGGCCCCATGGTGCGCGACTGGGAGGAGCACCGCAGCCTCACGCGCCGCACCAAGCGCATCGCCCAGGGCACCATGCTGGTGATGGTCGCCATCTCCGCCTGGGGCCTGCGCGAGCGTCCCGTGCTGCTGGCGGTGGTGCTGGTGGCCGCGCTGATCGGCGTGTGGGTGGTGGCGCGCATCCCCACCCGAACCGGGCCTTAACCCTGCGCCCGGCGCGCCAGCACCTCGAACGCCGGCAGCGTCTTGCCTTCCAGCACCTCAAGGAAGGCGCCGCCGCCGGTGGATATGTAGCCCACGTCCTTCTCGATGCCGTACTTGGCGATCGCCGCGAGCGTGTCGCCGCCGCCGGCGATGCTGAACGCAGGGCTCTGCGCGATGGCCTGCGCGATCGTCTTGGTGCCGCCCTCGAAGGCCGCGAACTCGAACACGCCCACCGGCCCGTTCCACACAATGGTGCCGGCCTGCTTGAGTTGCGCCGCCAGCTTCGTGGCCGTCTCGGGGCCGATGTCCAGAATCAGGTCGTCGGCGGCCACGTCGGCGGCTTTCTTCACCGTGGCCGGCGCGTCGGCCGCAAAGGCCTTGGCGGTGACGACGTCGGTCGGGATCGGCACTTCCGCGCCGCGCGCCTTCATGGCGTCGATCACCGCACGCGCCTCGCCCACCAGGTCTGGCTCGGCCAGGCTTTTGCCGATCGGCAGACCGGCCGCGAGCAGGAAGGTGTTGGCAATACCGCCACCGACGATGAGCTGATCGACCTTGCCCGCCAGACTTTGCAGGATCGTGAGCTTGGTGCTGACCTTGGAGCCCGCCACGATGGCCACCAGCGGGCGCTTCGGTTGCGCCAGCGCCTGGGCGATGGCGTCCATCTCGGCGGCCAGCAGCGGGCCGGCGCAGGCAACGGGCGCGGTCTCGGCGATGCCGTAGGTGGTGCCCTCGGCGCGGTGCGCGGTACCGAAGGCGTCGTGCACGAAGATGTCGCACAGCGCGCCGAGCTTCTTCGCGAGCTCGGGATGGTTCTTCTTCTCGCCCACGTTCAGGCGGCAGTTCTCCAGCAGCACCACCTCGCCCGGCGCGACCGAGAAGTCGCCGTCAACCCACCCGCCGATCAGGCGCACCGGCTGGCCGAGCAGCTCGGCCAGGCGCGCGGCCACGGGTTGCAGCGAATCCTCGGGCTTGAACTGGCCCTCGGTGGGACGGCCCAGGTGCGAGGTGACCATGACGGCCGCGCCCGCGTCGAGTGCCAGGCGGATGGCGGGCACGCTGGCGCGGATGCGCGTGTCTTCGGTGATACGACCCTGCTCGTCCTGCGGCACGTTGAGGTCGGCGCGGATGAAGACGCGCTGGCCCTTGACGCGGCCCTGGGCACAGAGATCGGTGAAGCGGATGAAGGCGGACATGTCGGCAATCCAGGGGTTCGATGGACAAACCCGGGGATTGTAGGAAACGCCGCTGACGCGCCCGCGGTGCCCGGGACCGGCGCCTACCAGCCCAGGCCGATGCGCAGCGGCAGGTAGACGGCCATGCCGCTCACGATGGTGCCGAGCACGCTGCGACGGTGGAAGTACCAGGCGGCGCCCGCGGCGGCTGCGTACAGGCGCGCGTCCTGCCAGGTCTGCACCAGCGCGCCCTGGCTCATCACCACCTCGGGAATCACCACCGCCGACAACGCGGCGATGGGTGCGTACTGCAGCCCGCGCTGTGCCCAGCGCGGCAACGTCCAGGGCTTGCTGGAGATCAGGAAGAAGCCTCGCGTGAGCACGGTGATGCCACCGAGCGCGACGATGGTCAGCAGCGTCCAGGGGTTCAGGTCAAGCATGCTGCTCTCCGGCGGGCGGCGGCTTGACGTGCTCGATGATCAGGCACAGCGCGACGGCGCAGGCGATGGCCACCAGGATGTTGAGCTTGAGCGGCAGCGCCCACGCCACGACCGCGGCCATGCCCGCCACGCCAGCCGAGACCATGCGCAGGCGCGAGGTGGCCAGCGAGCACAGCACGCCCAGCAGCGCCAGGATGCCCGCGAATCCCAGGCCCCATTCGGTGGGGATGGCGTTGGCCAGCGCCACGCCAAGCAGGCTCGCGCCCATCCAGGCACCGTAATTCACCGCACAGTTGCCCATCAGGAAGGCCTGCTGGCGCGCGATCTCATCGGGCGTGCGCCCTGCATGCGGATAGCGCCGCGCGAAGAACACATAGCTCAGGTCGCCCGTGACGTAGCCGGTGGCCAGACGTTCCCAACGCGGCAGGTGCATCAGGTAGGGCCGCAGGTGCGCCGAAAACACCACGAAGCGCAGGTTGACGCAGAACGCTGCGGCCAGGATCACCCAC
The DNA here is from genome assembly GCF_023715105.1 of Hydrogenophaga intermedia. Classification (GTDB taxonomy): domain Bacteria; phylum Pseudomonadota; class Gammaproteobacteria; order Burkholderiales; family Burkholderiaceae_C; genus Hydrogenophaga; species Hydrogenophaga intermedia_A. The sequence continues at coordinate 88,664 of NZ_JAMBNO010000011.1, forward strand.
AGCGGCGCGCCGGCCGCGATCATGGGCACGGCCGCGAGTTGCGCGCTGCCGGCGTAGACGATCAGCGTCATGAGCACCGCCTCCAGCGCCGACATGCCCGACTTGACCATGGCCACACCGGTCATGAGGCCCCAGGCCGAGATGCCCAGCGCGACCGATGCCTGGTCGCGCACGCCCTCCATGAATTCGGGGTGCAAGCGGTGTTCACGCTTGAGGAAAAGGATCACGCCGCGGCCCCCAGGCGCTGTCCGGGCGTGATGGGAAAGCCGCGCAGGAATTCCCCCGCCGCCAGGCGTTTGCCGCCCGCACGCTGCAACTGCGTCAGGCGCAGGGCCTGCTCGCCGCAGGCCACCGTGATGCCGCGATCGCCCACGTCGAGCACGCTGCCCGGCTCGCCCGCGCCGTCGGCAAGCTGCGCCGCCCAGACCTTGATCGCCTCGCCCGCGAGCGCGGTGCTGGCGCCGGGAAACGGGTCGAAGGCGCGCACACGGCGCTCGATCACCGCGGCCGGCAGCGACCAATCGATGGCCGCCTCGGCCTTCTCGATCTTGTGCGCGTAGGTGATGCCCTCGGCGGGCTGCGGTTCGGCGCGCAGGCCACCGCAAGCGGCGATCTCCAAGGCCTCCACGATGAGCCGCCCGCCGAGCGTGGCCAGGCGGTCGTGCAGCCGCGCGGTGGTGTCGTCGGCGCGGATCGGCAGCGCTTCACGCAGCAGCATGGCGCCGGTGTCCAGGCCCTCGTCCATCTGCATGATGGTCACGCCGGTCTGGGTGTCGCCGGCCTCGATGGCGCGGTGGATCGGCGCGGCGCCGCGCCAGCGCGGCAGCAGCGAGGCGTGGATGTTGAGACAGCCAAGCCGCGGCGCGTCCAGCACCCAGCGCGGCAGGATGAGGCCGTAGGCCGCTACCACCATCGCGTCGGCCTGCGCCGCCACGATGGCTTCGCGCGCGGCGGCCGCGTCATCGGGGTACTTGCCGTCCAGTCGCAGCCCGCGTGGTTGTGCCACGGCGATGCCTCGCTCCAGCGCCAGCTGCTTCACGGGCGAGGCCTGCAGCTTCATGCCACGGCCGGCGGGGCGGTCGGGTTGCGTGAGCACCAGCGGCACGTCAAAGCCGGCGGCCAGCACATGCGCCAGCGCGGCACGGGCGAATTCCGGCGTGCCGGCAAACAGGATCTTCATGCGGGAAACCGGTCCGCTCAGTCGCGGCCGGGGAAGTCGTCCATGCGGCGCTCGTCGGTGAACACGAGTTTGCGCACCACGCCCTGCGGGTCGATGTGCACATGCGCCTGGCGCGGGTTGTTGTATTCGAGGAAGCGGTAAGTCCAGATGTCGCCGGTGAAGCTCCACACGCGCTCGACCAGCGCGGGGCGGCCCATGTGGCGCAGCACGTCATCGCGCGTCCAGCGGTCGATGGCGATGTTCTGCTGCATCCAGAAGATGTCGAGCACCTGCTCGACCTTGCGCAGGCGGCCCTGGGTATCGAGGTCGAGGTTGTAGACCTGCTGGCCGGCAGGCTGGCGCGAGTACTGCAGGCGGGTGCCGTCGGGCAGCGGGTATTCGGCGCTCGGTGCGCCCAGGCGCTGCACGATGTCGGCGCGCGGTGTGCCGGGCACCAGCCGCTCGGGCATGAGCGCGCAGCCGGACAACATCGACACCAGCACCAGGCCCGCCAGGGCGGATCGCAAAAAAGACGTCATGCTCGCTCGGCCTCGCGTTGGGCTTTCACCAGTTTGGACTTGATGCGGTTGCGCTTGAGCGGCGAGAGGTACTCGACGAAGACCTTGCCCACCAGGTGATCCATCTCGTGCTGAATGCACACCGCAAGCAGGCCCTCGGCCTCGATCGCGCGCGCCACACCTTCGCCGTCCAGCGCTCGGACCCGGATCGCGGTCGAACGTTCCACGCCGTCGTAGATGCCCGGCACCGACAGGCAGCCCTCCTCGCCCTTGCGCTTGTCATCGCTGGCCCATTCGATCACCGGGTTGATGAGCACCAGGGGCTGGTCGCGGGTCTCGCTCACGTCGATCACGATCAGGCGCTCGTGCACATCCACCTGGGTGGCGGCCAGGCCGATGCCGTTGGCCTCGTACATCGTGGCCAGCATGCGCGGGATGAGCGCGCGGATGCGATCGTCCACGGCCGCCACCGGCTTGGCCACGGTGTGCAGTCGCGGATCGGGGTAGCGCAGGATGGGCAGCGTTTCGGGGGCGTTCATGGCGTGGGCAAAAGGGCCGCCGGCCGCGCCGGAACGACAACAGGCAGCGGCACGGTGACGAGCGGAAAGTGCTGTGGCTATTTTCGCCACTTTTGCGACGGCGCGAAATCCGGCCTCCCCATAAACATTGCGCTATCAATGGCTTACGCGCAGAATCAAAGCCGACTTGTCAAGACTCGCGCGCCAGCGGCTGCGTTCGAGGCGCCGCTTTCAGGCGCCCACCAACCGGTCGCGGCGAACGCCCAGGGGCTCCCGAACATGCCATCGACCACCCGCCTGCTCACCTCCATCGCCAGCGCCGCCGCCTGCCTGTGCGCCGCCCAGGCGGCCCTGGCCCAGAGCGCGCCGATCCCGGCCGAACAACGCTACCCCGTCACCCCCGCTCAGCGCGCCACCGCCAGCCAGGTGGCCCAGGCCGGCGTGCCGCTGTCCGAACTCGCACCGAACGCGCCGGACAGCTACACCGTCAAGGGCGGCGACACCCTGTGGGACATCTCCGGCATCTTCCTGCGCAGCCAGTGGCGCTGGCCCGAGCTCTGGGGCATGAACCTGGACGACATCAAGAACCCGCACCGCATCTACCCGGGCCAGGTGCTCTACCTGATCAAGGCCGACGGCCGCGCCCGCCTGAGCACCCGCCCCGGCAGTGGCAGTGAACCCGGCACGGTGAAGATCTCGCCGCGCACGCGCTACGAATCGCTGTCGGACAACGCCATCCCACCGATTTCGCTGCGCACGATCGAATCCTTCCTCACCGAGTCGCTGGTGGTGGATCAGGCCACCCTCGACCGCGCCCCGCGCATCGTGACCGCCCAGGAAGGCCGCGTGCTGCTCAGCCGCGGCGACCGCGCCTATGCCCGGGCCCTCTCGGCCGAGACGCCCGACGCGACGCCCCTGACCGTGGTCGACGGACGCTCGACGTCCTACCGCGTGTTCCGCAACGCCACGCCGCTGCGCGATCCGTCCACCAATGAGGTGCTGGGCTACGAGGCACACTACCTCGGCAAGGCCAACGTCGTGCGCAGCGAGACACGCCGAGAGGGGCTCAACGCCAAGGGCGAGAAGATCTCCGAGATCGTGCCCGCGAGCATCGACATCACGGCCGCAAAGGAGGAAATGCGCGTCGGCGACCGCATGCTGCCCGAGCCGCCGCGCGAGTTCACCAACTTCGTCCCGCGCGCACCGCAAGGACAGCAGTCTGGCCAGATCGTCTCGGTTTACGGCAATGCCGTGAGCTTCGCAGCGCAGAACATGGTGGTGTCGATCAACCGCGGCAAGCAGCACGGCCTGGAGCCCGGCCACGTTCTCGCGCTGCTGCGCGAGAGCAATATCGTCACCGACACCACCGACAGCGCTCGGCCTGCGATCCGCCTGCCTGGCGAGCGCAATGGTCTCATGATGGTCTTCCGCACATTCGACCGCGTCTCCTACGCCATCGTGCTCGACATCAGCGACGCCGCGCGCGTCGGCGACCGCTTCGTCAACCCCTGAGCGCATGCCGCGCAACGAGCTGGCCGCCTGGCTGCGGCTGCTCCTCACACCTGGACTGGGCCGCACGGGGGCGCGGCAGTTGCTGGCCCGCTTCGGTCTGCCCGAGGCGGTGTGGGAGGCATCCGAACCCCAATGGGCGCAGTTGCTTGGGCCCGCACTTGCGGCCGCGATGGCAAAGGGCGTCGATGGCTTCGGCGCCACGCTCGAGGCCCACGAGCGCTGGCTGGCTGAGGGCGACGACCGCCATCTCATCACGCTGGCAGATCCGCGCTATCCGGCCGAGCTCCTGCAAACCGCCGACCCACCGCTGGTGTTGTTCTTGCACGGCCGGCTCGATGCCCTGGCGCACCCGCAACGTGTGGCCGTGGTTGGCAGCCGCAACCCGACGCCGCAAGGCGCAGACAACGCCCGGGCTTTCGCCCACGCACTGGCCCGCTCGGGCCTGAGCATCGTCTCAGGGCTGGCGCTGGGCGTGGACGGCGCCGCCCACGACGGTGCATTGACCGCGGGCGGCTTCACGCTGGCGGTGGTGGGCACAGGCCTGGACCGCGTCTACCCCAGCCGCCACCGCGCCCTGGCCCACCGCATCGTGGCCCAGGGCGCCATGCTCAGCGAATATGTGCTGGGCACGCCGCCCCTGGCGCAGAACTTCCCGCAGCGCAACCGCATCATCTCGGGCCTGTCGGCGGGCACCCTGGTGGTCGAGGCCGCGCTGCAATCGGGTTCGTTGATCACCGCGCGCATGGCGAGTGAACAGGGACGCGAGGTATTCGCCATCCCGGGCTCCATCCACTCAACCCAGTCGCGCGGCTGCCACGCCCTCATCCGCCAGGGGGCGAAGCTGGTCGAATCGGCGCAGGACGTGCTAGAGGAGTTGCGGCTGGTTGTCGACCCGGCGGCCATCGCCGCCGAACGGGCTCATGCCGTGCAACCCGGCGCCGCCGCGGACGACACCGATCCGGTGCTGGCGGCGATGGGACACGACCCGGTTTCGCTCGATGCGATCCAGGCACGCACGGGCCTGGGTACGGCGAGGCTGCAGGCGCGCTTGCTGGAACTGGAACTGGACGGCCGCGTGGCGCGCTTGCCGGGCGGCCTGCTGCAACGCGCTGCAGCGGGCTGAGTTCGCGGCGCTCAGGCCGCGAGCAAACGCTCCGGATTGGCGTCGAGCTTGGCGAGCGCCTCGCGCGTGGCGCGCACGGTGAGCGCCTCTTCCTCGCTCGGCACCAGCAGGCCGGCCTGCAGGTAGGCGGCCACCCGTGCCGACTGCATGAGGAAGCAGCGCCCGGCGTTGCTCACGAACAGGTAGAGCTGGCCATGCTGGCTGCGCCAGGCCAGTTGCACGCTGCCCAGCTTGCCGTTGTGGTCCAGGCCGAACCACGAACCGATCTGCAGCTCCGCCGCCCAGCCGCGCATGGCCTCGTTGGGTTGGCTACCGCCCTGATTGATGACCTCGATGTTGCTGGCGTCCACCCCGGTGATGAGCTCGATGCTCTCGGAGTTGAGGTCGAAATCGCCCACGCCGCCCTCGGGAAGGTAGTCCTCGAGGTTGGCCAGGCGCTTGGCCAGTGCGTCGAGCTGGCTTTGCTGGATGGCTTCGGTGCGCGACATGAAGGCATCGGCCAGCGTGTCGCTCACGGTCTTGATGTGCTGGTCCTGCAGCGCTTGCGGGTAGCCCAGCAGGCCCATGCCCTTGCGCAGCTGCTGCAGGATGCCGGGCAACTGCTGGATCACGCGAGCGCGGTCTTCGCGGTTGGGCTTGGCGCTGGCGGCCCACAACAGGTCGGAGGCTGCCTGCTTGAGTGCCTGCGTCTCCGGGCTCTTGAGGCCGTTCTTGACGCTGGCCACGGCCAGTACATCGACCCAGACCTTGAACAGGAAGTCGCGCACTTCGGTACGCACCGGCACGTCGTCGAGCAGCTTGCGCAGCTCGATGGTGTATTGAACCGACAGCGTCTCCTTCTGCTCGACCTGCTGCGCGACGCTGACGAAGCGGCTCGCGCTGCTTTGCTCGCTGAGGTAGGTGGAGAGAAATTTCTGGAACTCGTCGTAGACCAGCTGGAACACGCGCCGGCCGGTCTCGGGGTATTGCTCGATGACCTGCACCACGCGCTTGATCTCGGCCTCCAGCGCGGCCGAGCCGACATTGGATTCGAAGCCCATCACGCAGGAACCCATGCGGTCGATCAGGCGCCGCGCCGGGTGTTGCAGCGCACTGAAGAACTCCGGCTCGGCCAGCGCGACCCGCAGCACCGGGATCTGCAGCCGCGCGAACCACACCCGGATGCTGGGCGGGATGCGTTCTTCAGCCAGGATGGCCTGGAACATCAGGGCCACCACCTCGATGGTGGCCTTCTCGGTCGACGTGGAGGCCGCCTGCTTGAGTTCCTGCGTGCGCTCGCGCAGGGCCCGCGCGGTGCGCTCCACGGTGCCGGCATCGGCGTAGCCACCGCCCAGGCCACTGCCGCCGGCCGCCGCCAGCCCGGCACCGGTGCTCGGGTAGGCCACCGGGCGCATCATGGCCTGCTGCAAGGCGGGCGAGGGCGGAATGATTTCGGTGGCCTCGAACTCGGGGCCGACGCGATCGACCAGCATGCGGCGCAGCCGCCCGACCACCCCCTGGGCGCGCATGCGTGCGCGCGCCAGCGGCGAAGTGCCGGTAAGCATGCGGGTTTCCTCGTGCACGCCACCGCCCGACATCGGGCCGCTGCGGCCGCCGTAACCGGCACTTGCGGCGCCGCCGCCCTGTCCAGCACCGCCTTGCCCGTAGCCGCTGCCGTAGCCACTGCGCGAGCTGGCGCCACTTGCGGCGCCGCCCCCTGGACCGCCGCGACCACCCGAACCACCGGCGCTGCCTTGACCGCTGCCCTGACCCCCGTCCTGCACACGCCGGAAAGGTGCGTGTGGCGACGACGCACCGCCGTCATTGCGCACGGGCGTGGTCGATGGAACACCGGCTGCATTGGGGTTGCGCTTGACCAGCGCCTGCAGGTCGATCTTTTCCATCACGCCGTTGGCGATCAGGTGGCCATTGGCGGCCTTGTAGCCGTCAAGCAGCATGGCCGCGAGCAGGGGGGCGATGGCGTCCTGCGCCAGCGCCAGGCCCTCGCGGTCCAGGCCGGCGAGTTTCCACTGGTCCACCAGCAGGCGCGCCAGCACGTCGGGCAACAGGATGTCGCTCTTGGACATCTCGGTGCGGCGCTCCAGGTACTGGATGCGCAGGCGCAGGTCGTTGAGTTCGGTGGAGGTCTTGTCGAGCACGCGCATGGCCATGCGCGAGGCCAGGATCTGGTCGTCGATGGCGCCCTCGGCCACCAGCTCGAGCTGCCCCGAGATGCTGCCCGTTTCGGTCAGGCCCGCGCGCGCGGCGAGGTGCTTCTTGAGCGCCGTGCGGCAGTCTTCGACCCAGAGGTTGTGGCGCTTCTTGAACGCGCCCCAGGTGTCGCGGCGCAGCTGGATCTCGGCCGGGGTGCCGGTCGAATCCAGCAGGCCGGTGAGCCGCTGGTCAATGACCTTGACCAGTTCCGGCAGCGTCCGCCCGATGTGAAGCACGAAGCGCTCACGCGCTTGCTGAGCCAGGGCAAAGCCGTTTGCGGGGGCGGGAGACACCATCCGGGCAGTATGACATGAAGACCCCCCCAACCCGCCCGGTCGAAACCCGGTTTTCCCCCGCGCAAGGCGGGTGTTATGGCAACTACACCACGGCGCCGGCGTTCGGGTCGTCCGGATCGCCTTCAGTCTTGGTCGCCTTGATCAGGTCTTCGCGCTTGATGCCCAGCCACATGGCCATGGCCGCGGCGACGAAGACGGACGAGTAAATGCCGAAGCAGATACCGATGGTGAGCGCCAGGGCAAAGTAGAACAGCGTGGGCCCGCCGAACACCAGCATGGCCAGCACCATGGCCTGCGTGGAGCCGTGGGTGATGATGGTGCGGCTGATGGTGGTGGTGATGGCGTGGTCGATCACCTGTTGCGGTGTCATCTTGCGCTGGCGGCGGAAGGCCTCGCGGATGCGGTCGAAGATGATCACCGACTCGTTGACCGAGTAGCCCAGCACCGCCAGGGTGGCGGCGAGCACGGCCAACGAGAACTCCCACTGGAAGAAGGCGAAGAAGCCCAGGATGATGACGACGTCGTGCAGGTTGGCCACGATGGCCGAGACGGCGTACTTCCACTCGAAGCGCATCGAGAGGTAGATCATGATGCCCAGGATCACGAGGCCAAGTGCGATCAGCCCGTTGTGCACGAGCTCCTCTCCCACCTGCGGGCCCACGAATTCGGTACGGCTGAGCGTGACCGTGGGGTTCTGCGCCTTGAGCGCCGCAAACAGCGCCTCGGCCTGCTGACCCGAGGTCTGCCCGGCCGCCGCAGGCAGCCGCATGATCACATCGCGCGAACTGCCAAAGTTCTGCACCGGCACCTCGGCGTAGCCCTGGCCCTCGACCACGCGGCGCACGGCCTCCAGGTCGGCCGGCTGCTCGTAGGCCACCTCGACCACGGTGCCGCCGGTGAATTCCACCGACAGGTTCAGGCCGCGCGTGACCAGGAAGAACACCGCCAGGGCAAAGGTAATGAACGAGATCGCGTTGAGCACGAGCGCGTGCTTCATGAACGGGATGTCGCGGCGAATGCGGAAGAATTCCATCGTGGGCTCCGGTTCGGCGGCGGGGTCAGTCGGCCTTGGGGACGGCGGGGGCCGTCTCCGGGCGCCACACCGTGCCGATGGACAAGGTCTTGAGCTTCTTCTGGCGGCCGTACCAGAGGTTGACCAGGCCGCGCGAGAAGAACACCGCCGAGAAGATGCTGGTGAGAATGCCCAGGCAGTGCACCACGGCGAAGCCGCGCACCGGGCCGGAGCCGAACAACAGCAACGCGATGCCGGCGATCAGCGAGGTGATGTTGGAGTCGAGGATGGTGGCCCAGGCGCTGTCGTAGCCGGCGTTGATCGCCGTCTGGGGTGATGAGCCGCGGCGCAACTCCTCGCGCACCCGTTCGTTGATCAGCACGTTGGCGTCGATGGCCATGCCCAACGCCAGCGCCATGGCCGCCATGCCGGGCAGCGTGAGCGTGGCCTGCAGCATCGACAGCACGGCGATGAGCATCAGCACGTTGAAGCCCAGCGCCACGGCGGAGAACACGCCGAACATCATGTAGTAGACGCACATGAACAGCGCCACGGCGATGAAGCCCCAAGTGACACTGTTGAACCCCTTGGCGATGTTCTCGGCGCCCAGGCTGGGGCCGATGGTGCGCTCTTCGATGATCTCCATCGGCGCGGCCAGCGAGCCGGCGCGCAGCAGCAGCGCGGTGTCGTTGGCCTCCATGGTGGTCATGGCGCCGGAGATCTGCACCCGCCCGCCACCGATCTCGGTGCGGATCACGGGCGCGGTGACGACCTCGCCCTTGCCCTTCTCGAACAGGATGATGGCCATGCGCTTGCCGACGTTCTCGCGCGTGACATCGCGGAAGATGCGCGAGCCCTTGCCGTCCAGCGTGAGGTGCACGGCCGGCTCCTGCGTTTGCCCGTCGAAGCCGGCCTGCGCGTCGGTGAGGTTTTCGCCGGTCAGCAGCACCTCGCGCTTGACGATGACGGCGCGACCGCTGCGCTCGAGGTAGCGCTCGGAGCCGAAGGGCACCGGGCCGGTGCCGCGCTCGGCCGCCAGCCCCTCGGTGCTCTCATCGACCAGGCGCACTTCCAGCGTGGCGGTGCGGCCCAGGATGTCCTTGGCCTTGGCGGTGTCCTGAACGCCCGGCAACTGCACCACGATGCGGTCGGCGCCCTGCTGCTGGATCACGGGTTCGGCCACGCCGAGTTCGTTGATGCGGTTGTTCAGCGTGGTGATGTTCTGCTTGAGCGCCTGGTCCTGAACGGCGCGTGCGGCCTCGGGCCGGATGGTCGCCGTGATGCGCGTGTCGCCGCCCTCGGGCGCCTCGGCCAGCTGCAGCTCGGCGAACTGCGCCTGCACGAGGTCGAACACGGCGTTGCGCGTGGCTTCGTCGCGAACACGCAGCTCGATGGTCTGGCCGTTGCGCGCGATGCCGCCGTGGCGGATGTTCTTCTCGCGCAGGGCTGTGCGCAGGTCGGTGGCGAGCACGTCGGCGCGGCGCTCCAGCGCGGCCTGCATGTCCACCTGCAGCATGAAGTGCACGCCGCCCCGCAGGTCCAGACCCAGGTACATCGGGCGCGCACCCAGCGCAGCCAGCCAGGCAGGGGTGCGCGGCACCAGATTGAGGGCCACCACGTGGCCGGGGTCGTTCGGGTCGGGGTTAAGCGCCTTGTCGATGGCGTCGCGCGCCTTGAGCTGCGTGTCGGTGTCCTCGAAGCGAACGCGCACCGAAGCGCCCTCGAGCGACAGCGTGCTCGGCGTGATGGACGCGGCCGCAAGCGCCTGCTCGACGCGCGTCACCGTGCCGGTATCGACCCGCACCGTGGCCTTGCCCGCCGACACCTGCACCGCCGGCGCTTCGCCGAACAGGTTGGGCAGCGCATAGATCGCCCCCACCAGCAAAGCGATCACGATGATCGCGTACTTCCACAACGGGTATCGGTTCATGGCGGGTCCGGCGCGAGGGTCTTGCAAGTCGAGAACGCGACGGATCCGGCTCTGCCGGTCCGTCCGCGTTGCCCCCTTGAGGGGGAACGGGCCGGCATCAGCCGGCCCGTGCGGGGGTGGGCATTACTTCACCGTGCCTTTGGGCAGCACCTGCACGACGGCGGTGCGTTGCATCTGGACCTCCAGGCCATCGGCAAGTTCCACGCCGATGTAGGTGTCACCGATCTTCGACACCTTACCGAGGATGCCACCGGCCGAGACGATCTCGTCGCCCTTGGCCAGGGCGTCGACCATCGCGCGATGCTCCTTCTGGCGCTTGAGCTGCGGACGGATCATCACGAAGTACAGCACCACGAACATCAGCACCAGCGGCAGCAGGCCGAGCAGCGTGGACTCGGTGCCACCGGCAGCGGCTTGGGCGTAGGCGGGGGAAATCAACACGGGCAGTCTCCAGCAGAGTCAAAAAACAGCCCGGGATTGTATGCCGCGGGTGTTTCCCCGCGGCTCAGGCCGCCTGCCGCTGCGGCGCGGCCTCACCGCCGTGCCAGCGCGCCCACAGCGCCTCGCGGCGTGCCGCGGCCGCCTTGGCGTTGCGTTCCTTCACGTGGCCGAAGCCCTTGATCTGCTCCGGCACGCGGGCAATATCCAAAGCGAGGGCGTGGCGCTCGGCGTCCAGGGCGCCCAGCAAGGCGTCGACGTCGGCGCGGTACTGCTCGATCAGCGCGCGCTCCATGCGTCGCTCCTCGGTGCGGCCGAAGAGATCGAGTGCCGTCCCGCGCAAGCCCTTGAACTTCGCCAGCCAACGGAAGGCGGTGAACATGAACGGCCCGTACGGGCGCTTGATGAGTTCGCCGCGCTCGTTCTTTTTCGCCAGCATGGGCGGCGCCAGGTGCACCTTGAGGGAGAAGTCGCCCTCGAACTGCGCCGAAATCTTCTCGTGGAAGCTCGGGTCGGTGTGCAGACGGGCCACCTCGTACTCGTCCTTGTAGGCCATGAGTTTGAACAGGTTGCGCGCCACCGCCTCGGTGAGCGCCGTCTTGCCCAGCGGCGCCTCGGCCGCGCGCACGCGTTCCACGACCTCGTGGTAGCGCTGTGCGTAGCCGGCGTTCTGATAGCCGGTCAGGAAGTCCACGCGGCGCGCCACGATGTTGTCCAGGCTTTCGCGCTTCTTGAACTGGATCACCTGCGCGGCGGGCTGCCCCAGGCCGCAGGCGGCCAGCACGGCCTGCGGGTCGTGCGCGGCGCGACGACCCCATTCGAAGGCGGCCTTGTTTTGCTCCACCGCCACCGCGTTGAGTTCGATGGCGCGCATCAGCGCGGCCTGGCCCAGCGGGATCCAGCCCTTCTGCCACGCGTAACCCAGCATCAGCGGGTTGGTGTAGAGACTGTCGCCCAGCAGTCGTGTGGCCACGGTTTCGGCGTCGATCACGCCGATCGCGCCGGCGCCCAGGTGGTTGACCAGCGTGTCCACGCAGGCCTGCGCGGGGTTGAGCCAGTCGGGGTTGTGCACGAAGGCGGCCGTGGGCGTGGCGCTGCTGTTGAGCGCCACGTGGGTGCGACCGTCGCGCAGCCGTTGCCAGGTTTCCTTGTTGGCAGCGACGATCGGGTCGCAGCCGATCACGAGGTCGGCCGAGGCGGCCGAGACGCGCGTGGTGCGGATGTCGTCCTGCGTGGCGCCGATGAGCACGTGGCTCCAGGTGGCACCACCCTTTTGCGCCAGGCCCGCCGCGTCCTGCGTGACGATGCCCTTGCCCTCCAGGTGCGCGGCCACGCCGAGCAGCTGGCCGATGGTGATGACGCCGGTACCGCCGACGCCCGCGACGATGATGCCCCACGCGTCACCGCCGAGTGCGGGCAGCGTGGGGTGCGGCAGCGCGCCACCCGTCCACTCGGCCTTGGCCGCGCCTTTCTTCTTGCGCAACTGGCCGCCTTCGACGGTGACGAAGCTCGGGCAGAAACCTTTCACGCAGGAGAAATCCTTGTTGCAGGTGCTCTGGTTGATCTGCCGCTTGCGACCGAATTCGGTCTCCAGCGGCTCGACCGACAGGCAGTTCGATTGCTCGCCACAATCGCCGCAGCCCTCGCACACCAGCTCGTTGATGACCACGCGCTGGTTCGGCTCGGCCAGGGTGCCGCGCTTGCGGCGGCGGCGCTTCTCGGTGGCGCAGGTCTGGTCATAGATGATCACTGTGGTGCCGGCGATCTCGCGGAATTCGCGCTGCACCGCGTCCAGCGTGTCGCGGTGCTGGATGGCAATGCCCTCGGGAATGCCGCTGACGCCTGCGTATTTCTCGGGCTCGTCGGTCACGATGGTGATCTTCTTCACCCCCTCGGCGCGCATGCTCTGCGCGATCTGCACCACGCTGTGGCCCTCGGGGCGCTCGCCCACCTGCTGACCACCCGTCATGGCCACGGCGTCGTTGTAGAGGATCTTGTAGGTGATGTTCACGCCCGCGGCGATGCTTTGGCGCACGGCCAGGATGCCGCTGTGGAAGTAAGTGCCGTCGCCCAGGTTGGCGAACATGTGCTGGTCGGTGCTGAAAGGCTGCTGGCCCATCCAGGGCACGCCCTCACCACCCATTTGCGTGAAGCCGACGGTGGCGCGGTCCATCCAGATGCTCATGAAGTGGCAGCCGATGCCGGCCATGGCACGCGAACCCTCGGGCACCTTGGTGCTGGTGTTGTGCGGGCAGCCGGAGCAGAACCAGGGCTGGCGCTCCGCACCCGGTACGCCCTGCGTCAGCAGCGTCTGCAGCGAGCGCTCCTGCGCGTCCAAGATGGCCAGTTGCGCGTCGATGCGCGCCATCACGTCCTCGGGGATGTTGCCGAGCTTCTTGAGACGTTTGGCAATGGCGCGCGCAATCAGCGCCGGGTTGAGGTCGGCCTTGGCGCGCAGCAGCGTGTTGGCGCTCGGATTGGGGCGCGACCATTCGCCGCCGCTGTAATCGCCCTCTTCTTCCTCGAACTTGCCGAGCACGTTGGGACGCACGTCGGGGCGCCAGTTGTAGAGCTCCTCCTTGAGCTGGTACTCGATGACCTGGCGCTTCTCTTCCACCACCAGGATTTCGCGCAGGCCGGTGGCGAACTCGCGTGTGATCTGCGCCTCCAGCGGCCACACCACCGCCACCTTGTGCAGGCGCAGGCCGATGCGGCGGCAGGTGGCGTCATCCAGGCCGAGGTCGATCAGCGCCTGACGCGTGTCGTTGTAGGCCTTGCCGCTGGCAATCACGCCGAAGCGGTCGTTCGGGCCGGCGATCACGTTGTGGTTGAGCTTGTTGGCGCGCACATAGGCCAGCGCCGCGTACCACTTGTGGTCGAACAGGCGCGCCTCCTGCTCCAGCGCGTGGTCGGGCCAGCGGATGTGCAGGCCGCCGGGCGGCATCTCGAATTCGGGGATCACGATGTCCACGCGCTCGGGATCGATCAGCGCGGTGGCGCTCGATTCGACGATTTCCTGAATCGTCTTCATGCCGGCCCACACGCCGCTGAAGCGGCTCATGGCGAAGGCGTGCAGACCGAGGTCGAGGATTTCCTGCACGCTGGCCGGGAAGAACACCGGCAGGCCGCAGGCCTTGAAGATGTGGTCGCTCTGGTGCGCGGCGGTGGAGCTCTTGGCCACGTGGTCGTCACCGGCCACCGCGATCACGCCGCCCCAGGGGCTGGTGCCGGCCATGTTGGCGTGCTTGAAGACATCGGAGCAACGGTCCACACCCGGGCCCTTGCCGTACCAGATGCCGAACACGCCGTCGAAGCGGTTGGTGCCGGGCGGTGCAAAACCCAGTTGCTGCGTGCCCCAGATGGCCGTGGCCGCGAGCTCCTCGTTCACGCCCGGCTGGAACACGATGTTCTGCTGCTTGAGGTAGGGCGCGGCTTTTTGCAGCGACTGGTCGTACCCGCCCAGGGGTGAACCGCGGTAGCCGCTCACGAACCCGGCGGTGTTCTTGCCCTGCAGCGCATCGCGCTGGCGTTGCAGCATGGGCAGCTTCACCAGGGCTTGCACGCCGCTCATGAAGGCACGCCCGTGTTCCAGCGCATATTTGTCGTCCAGGGTGACGGTTTCGAGGGCTTGTCGGATGTGCTCGGGCAGCGGCGCGTTCATGTTGTGTGTCTCCTGTGGGGGGGTGGAGCGCCTTGTGGGCACCCATCGGCCGACCGGGTAGGGATAGCTCTCCAGTCTGCCGCGCAGTGTATGTCCGACTCGACGACAGGTGTTTGCGTTTCATGCCCGGTTTACCGATCATCGAGAAATCTTCTTTCTCGAACGGGGTATTCATGGAAACGCTCGACAGATTCGACCTCGCCATCCTGCAAGAGCTGCAAAGCGACGGCCGACTGACCAACGCCGAGCTCGCCCAGCGCGTCGGCCTGTCGGCCGCGCCCTGCTGGCGGCGCGTGCGCGCCCTGGAGGAAGGGGGCTACATCAAGGGCTACCGTGCCGTGCTCGACCGCGACAAGCTCGGCCTGGGCGTGCTGGCCTTCGTGCGCCTGGACGCTGACCGCAACAGCGGCGACGTGACGCGCCAGATGGAGCAGGCCATCCGCGCCATTCCCGAGGTGGTGTCGTGCCACTACATCAGCGGCTCGGGCACCTTCGAGCTGCAGGTGGTCAGCCGCGACCTGCACCACTTCAGCACCTTCGCTCGCGAGGTGCTGCTCAACCTGCCCAACGTGAAGGACCTGCACACCAGTTTCTCGCTGGGCGAGGTCAAGGCCGACGCAGCACTGCCTTTGACTCACTGGCTGGCAGACAAAGGTATGCACACGGCAGACAGACGGAAAACTTGAGCGCGGCGCCCCTCCATTGGTGCATTCATTTCGACCGCTAAGTCACAAATACGCGTCAAGTGCTTGAAAAATGTGACTTTTTCAACTCTCATGACTTGTCACAAATGGTGCATCTACCTACCATCGCACCACTTGCTGCACAGATGTAGTAAGTCCGAAAGTACTCATCTGCATCCCGACCGCCAACCGAAGGAATCGTCGTGAACAAGTCTCTGCTCCTGAAATCCACCCTGGCGCTGGCCCTGACGGCGCCGCTGCTGGCCCAGGCCGAATCGAACGTTGCCACCAACGCTGCAGCCAACGCGGGTGGCGCAGGCGCCTCGGCCCGCTTGAACGTCAGCATCACCATCCCGCGCTTCATTTCGTTGCAGGTGGGCACCACCGGCACCAACAACGTCGACACCGTGTCCTTCGTGCTCAACGAGACCCAGGCCACCACCGGCGGCGCCGTGAACGCCACCTCGGGCAGCCCCGTCACCGTGGCGCTGCGCTCCAACGTCGGCAGCGTCGACCTGGAGGCCTCCGGTGGCAACCTGAGCGACGGCACGAACAACATCCCGTTGACCGACCTGTCGGTCACCACCACCGGCGATCTGGCCCACCCGGCATTCGGCGGCTCCCTGCCCGTGGCGCCCAACGTCGGCACCGCCGTGATCAACCGCAGCGGCACCTGGGCCTACACCTACAACCACAACACGTCGCGCGCCGCTGGCACCTATACCGCCACCGTGACTTACACCGCCTCGGCACCCTGAAGCGCCCCTTTGCGGGCCGCCACTGCAGAGTCTCTGCGGGGCGGCCTTCCACGCAGCGGCAGTTCGCCCCATGGCAACGCCGCTCTTGCTGTTTTCAGTCGCCCCGTTCCACTGATTCCGGCCTGCCCCGATGTCCGCCGCACACGCACACCGCCAACTGCTGACGACAGCCACCCTGACGCTGGCACTGCTGCCCGCCGCGGCATCGGCCTGGGTGCTGGACATCGACAGCGGCCCGCGCCGCCTGTTTCTGCAAGTGGGCATGGACAGCGCCACGGTCAATACCGTGAGCCTGACGGTGCCCGTCAACAGCGTGGGCAACGGCACGGCACTTCGCTTGAACAGCAACAGCACCCAGGCCAGCAGTCCCTACGACGGCTACACCGTGTGCCAGCCGTCTCAGCACCAGGTGTATGTGGGCGCTTCATGGCGCACACCCAACAACAATTTCGACAACGCGCAGTTGCGGCTCGAGGCACCGGCAGCACTCCTTGGCGGCCTCAACGGCGACACCATTCCCATTGGTGAACTCTCCTGGACGAGCACCGCGCTGGGCAATTCCAACGCCGACATCCCCAACGTAGCTTCCATCGGTGCGGGTCTGCAGACATTGCGCACGGTGACACGCAACACCTGGGTCGAGAACTGCCTCACGTTCTTCTATGCCAACACCGCCGTCCGCGGCGCCGGCACCTACACCGGCACCCTGCGGTTCTCGCTGGTGGTGCCATGACGCGCTTCGGCCTGTTCTCGTTGTTGCTGGCCTTGTGCATGCCGGCTGCGGCCGAGGTTGTGCTTCTTGACGACAGCGCGAGCCAGGTGGTGAGCAGTCAGCGCCAGATGCAATGGCGCTCGCCCCTGCCTGGCCGCGGTAGCGACCACGACGTGGTGATGACCGTGGTGGTGGACCTGCGCCTGAACACCGCCGCCTGGGTGGGACGCCCGGCGCGCATCCACATGCGCCTGGCGCGCGACAGTGGGCCCGATGTGCGCGCGGTGTGGCGCACGCAACGCGGGCGCATGCTCGACGGCGAGGTCGTCTCGGGCGATCGCAGCCTGATTTTTGCCGGCACCATCACGCAACCACTCATGGAAGAGCGCCTCACCATTGACCTGCGCACGGATGGTCGCTGGATGACCGATCGGCGCCGCCTGCAATTCACCTACGAACTCGATGAGCAGTGAGTCCTGTCGTGCAGCGCGCTGGCTCGCCCGCGCGCTTGCCCTGTGCCTCGTGACCGCGCCCGCCTTGGCCATCGCCCAGGGCTTTGCTGCCTATGTGTCGCCCCCACGCGTGCTCATGCAGATGCAGCCCGGCCAGACCCAGCGCCAGGTGATCGAGATCCAGCATGCCGGCAACCAGCCCGGGCGTTACCGCTTCTACACGGTGGACTGGAGCCTCAGCGCCAACGGCACCGTGGAGTTCTCGCAGGAACTGGTGCCGCAAAGCTGCCGACCCTGGGTGGCCATCGAACGCCGTGAGCTCACCCTGGGCCCGGGCGATCGCTACCGCTACCGCTTCGAGGTGCAGGCCCCCGCCGATGCGCCGGTGCGCGAATGCCGCTTCGCCATCATGATGGAAGGCCTCGATCCCGCAGCCGTCTCCGGCGGGCTGAACATGCCGGTGTCGGGCCGCATCGGCGTGATCGTCTATGCGAACGTTGGTGGTGCCAAGCCACAGCTTGCGCTGGTGGAACACCGCACCGAATCCGACGGCAGCAGGAAAGTGCCCGCGTTGATCGTTCGCAACCAGGGCCAGGCGCATGGCCGTCTGGAGGGCTTTCTTGACGGGCGCGATGCCGATGATCGACGCTACGAACTCGCCCCGCGGGACCTACCCGTGCTGCCCGGCGAAGTCCGCAACATCGAACTCATCGTGCTCGATCAGGAGCGACCCGATGCTGTGAAACCGCGCTTCCCGTTGCGCGTGCAAGGACGCCTTGAGTGGGGTGACCAGCGTCTGCCGATCGACCTGACCTTTGCGCCATGAACCTGTGCGGCACCCGCTGGCCGCAGGCTTTGCTGGCATCAGTCAGTCTGCTGGTCGGTCCCGCGGCTGCCCAGGCGCCCGAGCCCGCCCCGTATGTGGACCGCGTGATCGAAGGCATCACCCAGGAAGAATCTGTACCACAGGCGGCCTACGACGACAGCGGCTGGCCCCGCTACCTGCGCTGGGACTTGCGCGCCGCGTCGCGCAACCTGCAGGGCGATGTGCAGACCCGCTGGGGCACCGCGCTCTACGGCCAGATCGAAACCCCCAACCACGGCAGCATGTCCCTCGACGCCAACGGTGACCTGCACGGCGGCGGTGGCACGTTCACCTTGCGTCAACGAGGCATGCCGATCGAAGGGGGCTGGCTGGCCAACCACGAGTTGGGGCTGATCACCGCGCCGTCTCCGGGGCTGTTCCGACGCCCCTCGCGCGTCTTCGTGCCCTCGCCCATCCTGCGCGGCTTGAGTGCCGACTGGGGCCAACCCCAGGGCGGTTGGGCGTTTCAGGCCACCGTGGGCGACCCGGGACAGCTCAGCATCTATCCCGACACGCGCTTCGAGCGCTTGCCCGGCACCCGCACGCGCCTGGGCGGTGAGTGGTCGGCCGCACCGGGGGGTGAACAGGGACTTGTGGTGGCCATGCAGCACGAGCGCGCGCGCGGCATCACCCCGGGTGCCATAAGCGGCAGCGTGAGTCGCCTCGACGCCGATGCCACGCTGCTCGGCCTGCGCCAGGCCGGCAACGGATGGCACGCTCAAGGCCAGTGGATGCAAAGCCGAGCGCAGGGCACCACCCGCAACGGCTTTTGGGTGGACACCGAATGGGACGACCAGCCCGTGCGTTGGGGCGCTGGCGTGTACCGCCTGGACACCGACCTGCGCTGGACCGAACTGCCGATGGCAAGCGACCTCGAAGGTGGCTACCTGCGCGGGCTGTGGCGCCAGCGGCAATGGACGCTCGACGGGTCGCTTGATCTCTTGCGCTCCTTGCGCCCTGGCCGCAACTGGGGGCACTACGCCACGCTCAATGGCCGCTGGCGCCTCTCGCGCGACAGCAGCCTGGGCAGCGGCCTCGCCTGGCGCGAATTCAGTGGGCGGGCAGGCTCCGCATACGTCGATTGGCGATTCGTCAATGGCCAGGGGCAGGCCGGCCTGCGGCTGGAGCACAGCTTCGGCCTGGGACGTCCCGACAACACCGAACTCAGCTACGACCAGGACTGGCGCATGCCGCTCGGCTGGTCGCTGTCCACGTCCCTGGGGGCGGTGGTCGAAAGCGCCGACCCCTCGAACGGCCTGCCAGGCGACACGCTGCTCAAGGCCGCTGTGAGCCTGAACGGGCGCCTCGGCAATCGCGGCAACCTCTTCGGCAGCCTGGCCAGCGAACGCGGCAGCGACGGGCGCAACTCGCACAACCTGTCCTTCACCGCCCAATGGCGTCTGACCCAGCGCTGGAGCCTGGAGGGCACATTCACCCGTGTGCTGGGTCGCCCGCGCCTGGCCACGTCGCTCGACCCGCTGGTGGTCAACGCGCTGCTTGCCAGCACCGCCGACCGCAGCTATCTGGTGCTGTTGCGCTATCAGTTCGAGGCCGGCAGTCGCGACGTGCCGCTGGGTGGCGGGGCGGGTGCGGGCAGCGGTCGCGTGGAGGGCATCGTGTTCTTCGACGCCAACCGCAACGGTGTGCAGGAAGCCAGCGAGCAGGGCGTGCCAGGCGTCACCATCTACCTGGACAACCGATACGCCGTGCGTACCGACAACCAGGGGCGCTTCGATTTTCCATCGGTAGCCACCGGTGCGCGCAGCGTGACCTTGCGCAACGAAACGCTGCCGTTGCCCTGGAACGTGGTCGATGACGGCCAGGCCCGCATCGATGTGCGCCTGCGCGAGACGATACGGGTGCAATTGCCAGTGCAACGGCCCGAGTGAGCAGGCGCGGAATCAACCCGAACGGCATCATGGTTTTTGGCTTCAAGTCGGTCGGGCGAATGCCGATAAAGGGGCATGAACCCGCTGGCTCACCGCCTGCTGCCGCTTGTCCTCGCCCTGTGCCTGCCGGTCATGGCGCTGGCGGAGTCACGCAACGCGAGCGGACCGCAACCCTCGGCCAACGCGTCGATCCGGCTGCGCGTGGAAATCCCCGCGCTGCTGCAGCTGCGTGACAACCGCCACCCGGCGGCGGTACCGCTCAGCGGCACTGCCGTGCAACAGCAACTGGACGTTCAGACCACCTTGCGCCACGGCTTCTGCGCGACGCTGCGCCTGACCATGAGCGGGGTGCGCGACTGGACCGTGCAATCCGTCGGCTCTCCAGCGCGGGTGCAGCGCACGTCCGACGGATATCGCGTGTGCGCCGAGCGGCAGGGTCGTCACCAGGTCGCGCTGGAACACCGTTTCGATTTCGGTCCGTCACAGGCCACGGGCAGCGTGGGCTGGCCGGTGCAGATCGAACTCAGCGCGCTCTGAACGCGCCACCCCAGTTCATTTCGGCCACAAGACCCACATCTGCAGCGGCTGCTTGAGCATGGCCGCCAGGCGGTAGGGCTCGTCGTTCCAGCCCCCCCAGCCGGTGAACAGGTCGGCGCGCACCGCGCCCACGATGGCACCCCCCGTGTCTTGCGCCAGCACCAGCCGCTGCGTGTTCAGCGCCGCGCCCTGCGTGGCCAGCCACACCGGGGTGCCGTAGGGAATGCTCAGCGGGTCGACCGCGATCGAGCGTCCTGGCGTGAGCGGCACACCTTGCGCGCCGCGCGGGCCGAAACGGGCATCGAATTCGCTCAGCGCCTCCTCGCGGAAAAACACGGTGCGCGGATTGGCCCACAGCATTTCGTTGAGGCGCTGCGGGTTCTGCCGGGCCCAGGCGCGGATGCCGTCCCACGAGCCTTCGCGG
Organism: Hydrogenophaga intermedia; assembly: GCF_023715105.1. Classification (GTDB taxonomy): domain Bacteria; phylum Pseudomonadota; class Gammaproteobacteria; order Burkholderiales; family Burkholderiaceae_C; genus Hydrogenophaga; species Hydrogenophaga intermedia_A. Next base: position 109,344 of record NZ_JAMBNO010000011.1, read on the forward strand.
ATCGCGCCCTGGTCAAGCAACCAGCGGCCCACGCTCTGGTACGGATGGCCGTTGTGGCCGGCAAACGCCAGCCGCACCGCGCTCACCCGCCCATCGGGTTCGGTGATGTTCACGCGCCCCGAGCCCTGGATCTGCAACACGAGCGCGTCGATCGGGTCGGCCAGCCAGGCGATGGCGCGTCCGCGCAAGGCCGCCTGCGCCTCGGGCAGGGAGTCGATCTGTTGACGCGAGTACCAGCGCTGGCCGCTGCTGGCCGCGGGCAGGCCCGCCGGCGGCGCGAACAGCGGCACGCGCTGGGTGGCCGTGGGCTGGCGCGAGGCCTCCAGGATCGGCTCGTAATAACCGGTGAGCAAACCCTCGGGCGCGCGGCCATCGGCCTCGGTCACGCGGTAGGGCTGCAGGCGCCGCTCCATCCAGGCCTGCTGCTCGGCGGCGCTGGCGATGGCCAGCGGGCGTGCCTCGGCGCACACGACCTCGAAGCCTGCGGCAGGCTTCTCGCAGCCGCGCAGCAGCGCGTTCCAGGCCTCGTGCAGCGCGTCCTGGCCCCACCCGGGCAGATCGCGCCAATCCACCGCCACCCAACGGCTGCGCGCGCGCTGCTGCACCGCCGGGGCAGGGGCGCCGTCGTGCACCCCCGGTGCGGGCTGGGGCGGGGATGGGGGCATCACCACCGGGGCGCCGGCACAGGCCAGCAGGCTGCCTACAATCGCCGCGGCCACGAGCCACCGCACGCTGCGGCCCACCGACTGTTGTCCCATGACCCTGTTGCTGCTCGAAGCGCTTGGCGCGCTGTTGCTCCTGATCTTCATCGTGTGGTGGACCATGTTCTCCGGACGCAAGAAAGGGGAACTGCCGGACGAGGTGGAGCGCGAAAAGCGCGAAAAAGCCGGCAGCGGCGACGACGAGCCACCGGCGCGCTGAGCCCACGCGGCGATCGGCGCAGGGCACTGCGAGCAGCGAACGCTGGAGCCGTGAGCCTCGGCAAGCACCCGCTGCCTCATGCGCCGCGCAGCAAGTTGGCCAGCTCGACCGCGGACTTCACACCCATCTTGTCGAACACGCGCGAGCGGTGCACTTCCACCGTGCGCACACTGATCTGCAACTGATCGGCGACGAGCTTGTTGGGCAGGCCGGCCACCACCAGGTTCATCACGTCGCGCTCGCGCTCGGTGAGGCTGTCCAGGCGCTGCTGCAGGCCGCGCGCAGTGGCGCGCTGCGCAAGCTCGGCGGCCGAGCGACGCAAGGCGTGTTCGACGCGATCGACCAGGGCGTTGTCGGAGAACGGCTTCTCGCAGAAGTCGAACGCGCCGCGCTTGACCGCGTCGACCGCGGTGGCCACATCGGCGTGGCCCGAGAGAAAGATGATCGGCATCGCCGCCTGCCAGGGCAGTTCGCGCAGCTGCTCGAACAGCGCCAGCCCGCTCATGCCGGACATGCGCACGTCCAGCAGCACGCAGCAGGGCGCGTCCGGTTCGCGCCGCGCCACCGCAGCTTCGGCCAGAAAGGCCTCGGCGCTGTCGTAGCCGTCGCTCACCAACCGGCGGGTACGCAGCAACCAGCCCAGGGCCTCGCGCACGCCCGCGTCGTCGTCGACGAGGTAGATCTTGGCGTCGGGGAACTCGGTCACTGGCGCGCTCATGGAGGCAATGATAGGCAGACCGGATCAGGCCGAGGCCGCGGTGGCAGCCGCTTGCGCGGCCCCGCCCTGTCCGGGCGCGACCGGCAGCGTGAAGGAAAAGCGCATGCCGCGCGGTGGTGACGGCTCGCCGGTGAGCACGCCGCCGTGCTGTTCGACCACCGTGCGACACAGGCTCAGGCCCAGGCCCATGCCCTCGGCCTTGGTGGTGAAGAAAGGCGTGAACAGGCGCTCGGCTGCCTCGGCCGACAGGCCCTGGCCGTGATCGATGACGTCAAAGCGCACCCAGCGCGGCGGCGCCCCGTCGCGCTCGGGCACCGGCGCGATGGCGATGCGCAGCAGGCGCAGGCCACTGGCGGTGGACGGATCGCCCATCGGCATGGCCTGCATGCCGTTGCGCGCTAGGTTGAGCAACACCTGCTCGACCATGGTTCGGTCGCAGTGCACGGCGGGCGTGCCGGGGGCGATGTCGATTGCCACCCGGATGCTCTGCTTCTTGGCCTGCAAGGTCAGCAGCGTGTTGATGCCGTCGATCAGGCGTTGCGGCGCGACCGCCTCACGCACCTGATCGCGCCGGCGCACGAAGTCGGCCACGCTGCGGATCACGCGGCCCGCGCGCTCGGCCTGCTCGGCAATGCGCCGGATCGCGCCGGCGATGTCGGGGTCGGCAGCGGTGCGGGCGTCGTGCTGCAGCAGGTTGAGCGTGCCGCTGGCGTAGCTCGCAATCGCCGCCAGCGGCTGGTTGAGTTCGTGGCTGATGAGCGAGGCCATCTCGCCCACGGTGGCCAGGCGCGCGGTGGCCTGCAGCTTGTCCTGCGAGGCGCGGTTGAGCTCTTCCACCCGGCGCTGCTCGGTGAGGTCGATGATGGCGCTCATGTAGCCGGTTTGCACCCCGCGCGCATCGATCAGCGGGGCCTCGATGATGAGCACCGGAAAGCGTGTGCCGTCGCTGCGCTGGAACACCGATTCGTAGCCCTCGCGCGGCAGCGTCTGGCCGGCCAGGCGCACAGCCTGGCGCTGCTGGTATTCGTCGACCAGTTCGGGCGGCCACCAGGGCGCGGGCAGGCCGGTGCCGATGAGCTGTTCGGCAGACAGGCCCACCATCTGGCAGAAGGCGGGGTTCACATAGGTGATGCGCCCCGTCATGTCGCGCGCACGCAGGCCGGTGACGAGCGAATCCTCCATCGCCTTGCGAAACGCCAGCGCCTCGGCCGCGCGCTCCTCGGCGTGCTGGCGCCGGCGCATGTCGCGCGCGAGCAGGTACAGCACCGCCAGCAATGCCAGCGACAGTGCGCCCACCACCGCGGTGAGCACGTTGGGGAACAGGCCCAGCGCGCGGCGCGTGCTCTCCAGCTGGAGCAGCAAGGTGTGGCCCGGCAAGTCGATCAGCGTCTGTGCACGCAGGGTGCGGCGCGTGCTGGCGAGCAGGCTGTGTACCGCCAGCCGCGTGCCGTCCACATCGGCAAAGCTCAGGCCGCGTCCGCGCACCTGGGCCAGATCGGCCAGCTCGGCGAGCAACCCGCGCAGACTGTAGGTGGCGACGAGAAATCCCCGTGCCACGCCGGCCTCGCTGAGCGGCAGGCACAGCTCCATGAGCTCCATGCCGCGCCCATCGCGCAGCGGCCAGAAGTAGCTCGACGAGTAGGCCGGGCCGGAGAGGCGGCGCGCCGCATCGCAGGCCTGGCGCACCTCGGGCAGGGCCTGCTCGCGCCCGAGCACGCCGAACACATCACCGGTGTAGGGCGACTGGCGCTGGGCCAACGGGCGCAGCGCGGTGTCGCGCCACTCCAGCCGCACGATCTCGCGCTGCGCCGCCAGCGTCTCGGCCGCGGGCACCTCCCAGCTCTGTGGAGTGGGCGAGAAGGCGTGCAACGACTGCAGGGTCTGCACGTTGCGCAGCAGGTTGCTGCGGATGTCGCTGGCCACGTCGAGCGTGTCCTGCTCGAGCGCGGCCTGATCGCGCCCGACTTCGTACTCCGCCGCCAGGAAGACCAGCACCGTGAGCAGCGCCGCCACCAGCAGCAGCAGCGCCCCCCACAGTGGCCACCTGGGCGATTTCACGTCAACACACGGTGCTGCAAGGAGGGCAGTTGCTCGCGCACCTGGCGCAGCCGCGCCATGTCGATGTCGGCCAGCACCACGCCCGGGCCTTCGGCCTGCAAGGCCATGACATGGCCCCACGGGTCGATCACCATGCTGTGGCCCCAGGTGCGCCGGCCGTTCTCGTGCAGGCCCCCCTGCGCACTGGCGATCACGTAGGCCTGGTTCTCGATGGCGCGCGCACGCAGCAGCACCTCCCAGTGCGCCGATCCGGTGGTGTGGGTGAAGGCCGCGGGCACCAGCAGTACTTCGGCGCCCAGCATGCGATAGAGCTCGGCAAATCGCAGGTCGTAGCACACGCTTTGGCCGATGCGCCAGACCTGGCCGTCGCGGTCGCGCAGCTCGAAGCTGGTGGGCGTGTCGCCGGCGCGCAGCACCGCGGCTTCGTCGTAGCGCTCGCGACCGTTGTCGTAGCGGAACAGGTGGATCTTGTCGTAGCGGCTGATGGGATGGCCCTTGGCGTCGAAGGCCAGCGAGGCGTTGGCGGCGTGCGTCGGATCGTCGGTGGCCATGGGCAGCGTGCCGCCCACGATGGTGAGCTTGAGATCGCGCGCGGCGTCGCTGAGGAAATCCTGCACGCGGCCCAGTCCCGGCGTTTCGGCGATCACGAGCTTGTCCTCGTCGCGCGCGCCCATGAAGCAGAAGTACTCGGGCAGCACCGCGAGTTCGGCACCGGCGGCGGCGGCCTGGCGCAGCAGGCGCAGGGCTTCGCTGAGGTTGGCGTCCAGGCTGATGCCCGAGACCATCTGAAGGGCGGCGACTTTCATGCGGCTTCCTGTGACAGCGGTGAGGGGGAGCGGTCGAGCTTACTGCAGCGTGGGTGTGGGCGTGGCAGGGGCTGGCGCGGGGTTGCGCGCGATCTTCTGGACCTGCGGGTCGGCCCAGCTGCCGCTGACATGGAACTCCTGCGTGGCCGCACTTTGAAGGGGCTGGCGCAACAGGAACTGGGCGAGGAACGTGCCCAGCCCGACCGCCGGGTTGATGGCGCTCGCGATCAGCGAGGCGGTGCCGGCGTTCAGTTCGGGCACCACCACGACCTTGAGGTCCTGCGTCTCGCGCGCGACGTCGGCCGAGCCTTCCATCAGCACGGCTGCGTTCACGCCCTTCATCTGCAGGTTGTTGGTGAACAGCACGCCGCGCTCGACGCGCGCGTCGCCGCGCACGAAATCGAACGCAAAGCCTTCGGAGAAGACGTCGCGGAAGTCGAGCACCAGGCGGCGCGGCAGGGCCTGCAGGCTGAGCACGCCGAGCAGGCGCCCGGCGCCCGGGTCGGCCTTGAGAAACTGGCCGCGCTCCACGTCGAGCTTCATCTGACCCGCCAGCGTGGGCAGGTCGATCGAGAACGGCGTGCCGAGCCAGCCGATGCTGCCCTCAAGGCGACCACGCCCGCCACGCACCAGCCCCTCACGACCGAAGCGCGTGAGCAGGGCCCCGCTGTCCTGCACGTCCAGGCGGAACTGCAGCGCGGTGCGGCGCTGCCCGGGCGAGCCGCCATCGGCCTGCGCCGCCATGGGCGCCCAGTTGCCGCTCGCGGTGAGCCTGGCCTCGGGCAGGGTGGCGCGCAGCGCGTTCAAGCGCCATTCCCCCACGCGCGCCGGGCCGGCACCGCGGTTCACGGCGTCGATCTCCACACGGCCAAGCGAGCGCCCGTCCCATTGCAGCTCGTCCACCGCGATGTCGAGCGCGGGCACGGTCGTGGGCTGCTCCAGCAGGCGCTCGACCTCACGCGGCGCAGCCTTGGGCAGCGTGAGCCGCGCCAGCCGCGCGTACACGCTGCCCGCACCCTCCGCACCGGCCACACCGGTGCCGCCCGCGGGGCGGAACTCCACGTAACCGTTGAGCTCGTCGGCTTCCACGCTGGCACGCCACAACGCCCCTTCCCGCGATGCCCCCAGCAACACGCGCTGGAAGCGCCGTCCGTCCACGGTGATGGCGTCGGCCTGTAACGACACGCGCGCGGGCAGCCAGGCCGTGGCTTCGCCGGGAGGCAGTGCGTTGCTGCCAGCCAGCCGGCGCCAGGCGTCCACATCGAGTTCACCAACGCGCGCCTGCACGGCGATGCCCTGCTCCGGCAGCGGCGCGCGCTCCCCCGCCGGCAGGCCCACGGCGATGCTGCCGCGCGGGCCCGGCGCGGCGTTTGCCGCGCCCGCGCCGAGATCGCGTTCGAGATGCAGATCAAGCACGGGAAGGTTGGCCGGGCCGAGGGTGAGCAGCGTGCGCTCGCGCGCGGCGCGGCCGTCGGCTTGCAGTGCCGTCACGCTGCTGTCGTAGCGCAGCGGCCAGCTGGCCTCAGCCGGTTTGGCCAGCGGCGCGGGCAGTTGCAGGCTCAACCCCTGCAACGTGCTGCTGATGCGCAGCTCGGGTTCGCCGCCGCGAAAACCCAGCTGCACCGCGTAGGGGGTGCTGCCACTGGCGTGGGCAAACAACGCCGACGCAGCGCCCAGACCGCCTTCGCGCAGGCCGACGGCACTGGCGCTGCCCTGCCCGCGGAACTGCAGCAGGGGCTGGCCCTGGGCGTCCGGGCGCAAGCTGCCGTCGAACACCAGCTCGCCACCCAGCACCTGCGCGCGGGCACCGCTGAAAGCAAAGCCGTTTTCGGAGAAGCTGAGCTTGCCGCGCGCACGTGCCAGCAGGGGCGATGCCGGAGTGATGCGCAGGTCGGTGCCATCGAGCTGCACCGAACCGCGCACCCGCGTGGCGGCCAGATCGTTCAGCGGCAGGTCGAGCTGCAACTCGGTGCTCGCCGGACCGCTCGCGCTGGCCTGGGCCAGCGCCCGCTGGGTGTAGTCGTTGACCGGTGTGCGCTGAACGTGCCCGAGCAGCGACGCGCCGGGCCCCTGCGCGCGCAGGCCCACCTGCACCACGGGGACGTGCACAAGGTCCTCGACCACCACGGAACCCTGATCGAGCCGAACACCGTCGGCGGCGGCGATGCGGCCTTCGATGCCGGTGATGCGCAGCGCGGCGCGATCGAGCTCGAACCGCGCACGCGCGCCGCGCACGCCTGGCCAGGGCGCATCGCCGGCCGCTTGCAGGTAGGAAGGCAGGTGATCGAAGTCCACACCCTCCAGCGCAGCGCTGATGCGAAACGTACCCGCCGTGTGTTGCGCTTCGTTGAAGGGCATGTCCCAGACCTCGCCCTGGATGCGAAAAGCCGCGTCCCGTGCGCTGCCGGCGATCACGGCCTCGCGCACATAGCGCCGCGCGCTCTCGGGCACGCTCAGGGGCAGGTAGCGGTGCACCGCGGTGCCCTCGGCGCGTGTGAGTTGCGCGGTGAGGTCGAGCACCCCCGGAAAGCGCGAGCGCGCCGGGCTGGTGGCGGGGTCGCCGGTGTGCCAGCTCGCCCGCAACGTGCCCTCGGCATGCGCATTGGCGAAGCTGCCTTCGTCGAGATCGACCTCGATGCGATCGCCCTGCAGCCGCCAGCGCAGACGCACGTCGAGCCGTTCGAGGTCGATGCGCGGGTTCTCGAACACGTCGGGGAAGTCGAGCGCCCCCTGGCGCAACGCGAGCTGTGCGCGCCCGCCGTCCTGATCCAGCTCGAACGTGATGTCGGCGCCTTGCACACCGGGGCGTCCGGGCAGCGGGAAGCGCCCGCTGTGCGAGCGCTGGCCACTGGGCTCGCCACTGAGCGCCAGGCCGCTCACGCGCCCCTTCGCGCGCGCGACCACGTGCTCGGCCATCGGGCCGCTGCCGCGCGCCTGCCACAGCAGGTCGATGTCGTCGAGCCGGCCGCGCGGCTGCAGGCGCGCGAGCCAGCCGCGCGCGTCCGCGGGCAGCGGCAAGCGCTCGGCCATGGCAGCCAGCGTGGCCAGGTCCACCCCCTGTGCCTGCACGGCGGTGCGCGGCCCCTGGCGTTCCCGGGCGGGCCGGTGCGTCACGCGCACGGTGCCCCCGTTCCAGCGCAGCCCCTCGGGGGTGCGAAAGGCCAACCGCTCGGTGCCCACGGTCCAGTCGGTGTCGCTCCAGGACGCCTCCAGCCGGCCATCGAGTTCGTCGAGCGCCAAGGGAGGCAGCTCGGGGCCGAGCTGCAGGTCCACGCCGGTGAGCGCGGCGTCCAGCGTGATGCCATCGAGCTGGCCGCGCTGCAGCCGCGCCCAGGTGCGCAGCGCACCCTGGCCGCTGCGCACCTGCACGCCCCAATCGCTCAGGTCGACATGGCTGCGCAGCTGGGCCACGTCGGCGCGCGGCAGCTCGGCGTAGAGCTGGCCGCTCCAGTCGTGCCAGGGCGTGGTGCCGGACCGGGCACCGGGCAGGCGCAGCAGCGGCTCACGCAGCTGGGCGCGCAGGGTGAAGCGATCGCCCCAGGTGGGCTCGGGCGTGGCGTCCAGGCGCAGGTCGTGCGTGCGGTGGCCGTTGCGCGCCACGAAATCGAGGTCGCCCAGCAGCACCGGTGGCTGCGCGCGCTGTTCGTCGAGCCAGCGCACGGTGCCCCCGCGGACCACGAACTCGGCCTGGTCGAAGAACCAGTCGGCCACCGGGCTGCCGCCGCCGCCCGGGCCCGAGAGGTCGATGCCGGCCACCTGGATGCGGCCATCGATCAGGCGGCGCACGTCCAGCACCGGCTGATCGATGTGAATCTGCTCGAAGCCACCACGCCACAGTGAGGCGACCGAGACCGCACCGCGCACCACCGGCAACTGCAGTGCGGATCGTCCGCCGGCATCGAGCAACTGCACGTCGCGCAGCTCGAAGGAGGGCACCAGCGGGGGCAGGCCGGGGATGGCGCCGGCGCCGGGCAAGGGCCGGATCGCTGCGATGCGGACCTCAACCCCGACTGCGCGGGTCGCCCAACGCTCAAGGTCGGGGCGCCAGTTTTCGATCCGCGGCACAATCCACGCCTGCAAAACGACCCACGTCAGCAGGAAGATGCCCCACAGGCCGGCCAGCAGCCACAACAGCACGCGCGTGGCAAGCGCCCACCACCGCAATGCGCGGCCGGCCGCAACGGTGTCTTCGTTGCGCGTGTCGCTGGCCGCTGGGAAACGCATCATGTCCATCGCGAATTATGACGAGGCCTCCCGGCCCGGGTTCCGACATCGGTGAGCACTTCTTGTCAACGAATGTGAACCCCCATCGCATGGCTGCCACGGCCGACCACGCGCGCTTTGTCCAGCGGATCCGCCGGCGCTATGCCGACGAGCTCGCATGCCTGCCGCCGGGCGAGCCCGACAAGAACGCGATGCGCGCCTGCCTGACGGCCCTGACGGGCACCCGGGGTCTGCCGCTGCCGGCCGCGCTGCGTGTGTTGCGCCAACTGGTGCTCGAGCGGCTGGTGGTGATCGATTGCGAGCAGGGCGCCCCGCTGCAGGCCGTCACGCGCGCCGTCACCGAACTTGCCGAGCTCGCGCTGGACGAGGCCTGCCGCCTGGCCTTCGCCGAGCTTGATGCCGTGCACGGCATGCCGGTGGCCGATGGCAGCGGCCAGCGGGCGCAGCTCTGGGTCATCGGCATGGGCAAGCTCGGCGCACGCGAGCTCAATGTGTCGAGCGACATCGACCTGATCTACGTCTACGACCACGACGGTGAAACCACCGGCAACGCCGAGGGACGCCAGCGGCTGAGCAACCACGAGTACTTCGCCAAGGCGGTCAAGCACATCTTCCAGACGGTGGGCGACACCACCGAGCACGGCAACGTGTTCCGCGTCGACCTGGCACTGCGGCCCAACGGCAACTCGGGGCCAAGCGTGTTGTCGCTGGGCGCCCTGGAGGAGTATTTCCTGGTACAGGGGCGCGAGTGGGAACGCTTCGCCTGGCTCAAGAGCCGCGTGATCGCGCCGGCCGATGCGATCGATGCCGATGGCATGCAGGCCTTGCGCGCCACGGTGCTGCCCTTCGTGTTCCGCCGCTACCTCGACTACGGCGTGTTCGAGTCGCTGCGCGTGCTGCACCGGCAGATCCGCGACCATGCGGCCAAGCGCGCGGCGGGCAACCCGGGGCGCGCCAACGACGTGAAGCTCTCGCGCGGCGGCATCCGCGAGATCGAGTTCACGGTGCAACTGCTGCAGGTGGTGCGCGGCGGGCAGTTCCCCGAACTGCGCACCCGCCCGACGCTGGATGCATTGCAGCGGGTGAGCAAGGCCGGGCTCATGCCGCTCGAGAAGGCTGCGGCGCTGGCCCAGGCTTACGAGTTCCTGCGCAAGGTGGAGCACCGCATCCAGTACCTGGACGACCAGCAGACCCACCTGATCCCCGAGCGCGACGAAGACCTGGCCTGGATCGCAGCCACGATGGGCTTTGCCAACGCCTGCGCCTTCCTGCACGCGCTGGATGCGCACCGCGAACTGGTGGCCGAAGAATTCGACACCCTGCTCGGCAACGGTCAGGGCAACTGCAAGGGCAAAGGCTGCAATGGCGGTGCGCCGCGCAGCGCGGAGGACGACTTCGCCAGCGCGCTCGCCACGCTGCCCGCGGCGCTGGCCGAGCGGCTGAAGCTGTGGCGCACGCACCCGCGCGTGCTGGCCCTGCGCGAGGACGCCCGCCTGCGCCTGGTGCGGCTGGTGCAACGCACCGGCGCCTGGATCGACGAAGGCCGCGTGAGCGAACTCGCCGCGCTGCGCATGGCCGACTGGATCGAGCCGCTGCTGCGGCGCGAGAGCTATCTGGCGCTGCTGCAGGAGCGGCCATCGGTGCACGAGCGCCTGTTGCGCCTGCTGGGCGCGGCCAAGTGGCCGGCGCGCTACCTGATCCAGCATCCCGGCGTGATCGACGAACTCGCGAGCCAGCAACTGCTGGCCGAACGCTTTGACGCCGCGGCGTTCGAGGCGGAGTGCGAGTCGCGCCGTGCCTCGCTTCGCACCACCGGTGAGGACGACGAGGAGGCGCTGCTCAACCTGCTGCGCCGAGCCCACCATGCCGAGACCTTCCGCACCCTGGCGCGCGACGTGGAAGGCAAACTCACGGTGGAGGAGGTGGCCGATGACCTCTCCGCGCTGGCCGACGCGGTGCTGCGCCTGACGGCCCGCTGGTGCTGGCAGCGCCTGAAGAACCACCACCGGGAAACGCCGGCCTTCGCCATCATCGGCTACGGCAAACTGGGGGGCAAAGAGCTGGGCTACGGCAGTGATCTGGACATCGTGTTCGTTTACGAGGACGAAGACGAGAACGCAAGCGAGATCTACGCTGCCTTCGTGCGCAAGATGATCAACTGGCTGCAGGTCAAGACCGGCGAGGGTGATCTGTTCGAGATCGACACCGCCCTGCGGCCCAACGGCAATTCCGGCCTGCTCGTCACCAGCTTCGACGCCTACGAGAAGTACCAGACCCAGCGCGGCAGCAACACCGCCTGGACCTGGGAACACCAGGCGATGACGCGCGCGCGCTTCGTGCTCGGCAACGAGGCGCTGGCCGCGCGATTCGACGCCGTGCGCGAGGCGGTGATCACCGCGCCGCGCGACGCCACGGCCCTGGCCAACGAGATCGTGGCCATGCGCGAGAAGGTACGCGCTGCGCACCCGGTGCGCGGCGAACGCTTCGACGTCAAACACAGCGCGGGCGGCATGGTCGACGTGGAGTTCGTGGTGCAGTACCTGGTGCTGCTGCACTCGCGCGAGCACCCCGCGCTGCGCGCCAACACCGGCAACATCAACCTGCTACGCCGCGCCGAGGCCGCCGGCCTGCTGCCCTCGGGTGTGGGCGAGGACGCCGCCAATGCCTATCGGCGCCTGCGCCAGGTACAGCACCGCGCGCGTCTGGACGAGGCCCCGACGCAGGTGGAGCCGACGGAATTGCAGGCCGAGGCGCAGGCCGTGCGCCGTCTCTGGCAGTTCGTGCTCGGCCGATGAAGGGCTCGCGCGCTTGGTTGCTGCTGTGCGCCCTGCACGGCGTGGCCAGCATGCTGCTGTGGTGGGCGCATGCCCCCGCCGTGCAGGCCCTGACCTGGTATGCCGAGCTGTGGCCCGCCCAGCCCTGGACCTTGTGGACCAGCGCCTGGGTGCACCTGAACACACCGCACCTGATCGGCAATCAGCTGGCGCTGGGCGCGCTCACGGCCGCCGGCTGGGTGCTGCGCCCGCCCCTGGCGGCCACCCTGGCCTGGGCGTTGAGCTGGCCACTGCTGCAGTTGAGCCTGCTCTGGTGGCCGCAGGTGACCCACGCGGTCGGGCTGTCAGGGCTGCTGCACGCCGGCGTTGCGGTGCTCGGGCTGCATTTGCTGCTGGGTGGCGCATCGCCCATGGCGAGGCCCTGGGGGGCCCTGCTGATCGCGGGGATCGCGGTCAAGTTGCTGATGGAGCGGGGCTGGCAGCACCCTTTGCAACACGACCTGGGCACCGAATTGCCTGTGGTACAGGCCGCGCACCTGAGTGGCGCGCTCTGGGGCGCGGTGCTGGCTGCGCTGTTGGGCGCGCTCGCGGCGTGGTGGTCGCGGCGGCAGGCCGCTGGGGCCAGCAGGCCCTGAATCAGGCCGTCGACGGCAAGGCGCTGCCGCCCACCGAGAGCGACTTGCGGAAGCGGTTGAGCTCCTGCACCGACTTGAAGCTGCTGTCCATCAACAGGCTGAGGTTGTGCAGGATGCGCTCGACCACCTTGCCCTCCCAGGCGGCGTCGAAGGCAATCTGCTTGTCCAGCCAGTGTTCCAGCCACGCGGGGTCGGGCAGGCGGCTCTGGATGGTGTCGTTGGGGAACAGTGCCTTGTTGACGTGCAGGTTGGTGGGGTGCAGCGCCTGGGCGGTGCGCCGCGCACTGGCCATGAGCACGCCCACCTTGGCGAAGGCAGAACGCGCCTCGTCGCCGAACTTCGTGATGGCGCGCTTCATGTAGCGCAGGTATGCGCCGCCGTGGCGGGCCTCGTCCTGGCTGAGCGTGGTGTAGATGTGCTTGATCACCGGCTCGGTGTGCCACTCGGCCGCGCGGCGGTACCAGTGGTTGAGGCGGATCTCGCCACAGAAGTGGAGCATGAGCGTCTCCAGCGCCGGGGCCGGGTCGAACTCGAAGCGGATGTCGTGCAGTTCCTGCTCGGTGGGGGCCAGGTCGGGGCGGAAGCGCTTGAGGTACTCCATGAGCACCAGCGAGTGCTTTTGCTCCTCGAAAAACCAGATCGACATGAAGGCCGAGAAATCGCTGTCGTCGCGGTTGTCGCGCAGGAACATCTCGGTGGCCGGCAGTGCCGCCCACTCGGTGATGGCATTCATCTTGATGGTCTGCGCCTGCTCGTCGGTCAGCTTGGCTGGGTCGAACTGCGCCCAGGGGATGTCCTTCTCCATGTCCCAGCGGACGGACTCGAGTTGCTTGAAGAGTTCGGGGTAAAGCATGGCGGTCTCTCGAAGGCTGGCGCGGCAAACGGGCAGGATTGTAGGCGGGGGGTGCGCGCCGGGCGATGGGCACAGCCCCCGACGCCGGTGGGGAATGCCTGCTTCATCGCCGCAGCCGGGACATGTGCGCGATTTGGCTTGACTCGGGTATTTGCATACTGCATAGTATCGATGAAAACCAATCAGTTCATCTTTCATGCCCACCCACACCACTGACCGCGCACACCTGCCGCATCGGCCGGGGAACTTCCCGACCGCCCGTTGCGTCCCAACACGCGGTTGCAGGAGGGATGTATCAGGCAACTCCCGTTTTCTGCTGCGAAGCCTCTCGGGCCGTCATGGCCTGATTGCAATCCCGAGGCGCTTCTCCTCCTCCTCCCTCCCTCCCTTGTTCGTTTCGGGGCGCTTCGCAGCAATTTCTTTCAACCGCAGCCGGCATCTGCCGGCCGCATGGGTCTGACGGGTCGCCCATGTACACAGACCCGTCCCATCCCCACATCGCTCCTGGTGGCCCCGCTGCGCGGCGGCGCGTGGCCGTCGTCGGCTCGGGCATCGCCGGGCTGGCCGCGGCGCACACGCTGCAGGGCCTGGCCGAGGTCAGCCTGTTCGAGGCCGGCCCCTGGTTCGGCGGTCACACCCACACCGTGGATGTGACGCTGCCCGACGCTCAGGGCCATGCCACCACCTTCGGCGTCGACACCGGCTTTCTGGTGCTCAACGAGCGCACCTACCCCAACCTGCTGGCCCTGTTTGCCAAGCTCGATGTGCCGATCGCTGGCTCGGACATGTCCTTCTCGGTGCAGGCCAGCGGCGCCGGCCCGCGCGGCACCACGCTTGAATGGAGCGGCTCCGACCTCTCCAGCGTGTTCGCGCAGCGCGCCAACCTGCTGCGCCCGCGCTTCTGGCGCATGCTGGCCGAGATCCTGCGCTTCAACCGCCTGTGCACCGCGCTGGCCGAGCGCGGCGACGATCTCGCAGCCGACAGCCCCTTGCTGCAACCGCTGGGCGACTTCCTGCGCGAACAACGCTTCTCGAACGAATTCCGCGACTGGTATTTCCTGCCCATGCTGGGTTGCATCTGGAGTTGCCCGACCGACCAGATGCTGCGCTTTCCCGTGGCCACCATGGTGCGCTTCTGCCACAACCACGGGCTCATCCAGGTGGCCAACCGCCCACGCTGGTACACGGTGGCAGGCGGCGCGCGCCAGTATGTGCAGAAGATCGTCGCCGGCATCGCCGACGCCCGGCTGGCCACGCCGGTGCGACAGATCGTGCGCGACGCCGACGGGGTGCGCGTGATCACCGACGGCCAGGTTGACCGCTTCGACGCGGTGGTCATGGCCTGCCACACCGATCAATCCCTTCGCCTCCTCGGCGATGAAGCGTCGACCCAGGAACGCGAGGTGCTCGGCGCGATCCGGTACCAGCCCAACCGCGCGGTGCTGCACACCGACACGTCGGTGTTGCCGGCAGCGCGGCGCGCCTGGTCGGCGTGGAACTACGAGCGCGCACCGCAGCGCGAGGTGGAGTCGGCGCGCGTGTGCCTGCATTACCTGCTCAACAAGTTGCAGCCGCTGCCGGTCGAACAACCGGTGATCGTCTCGCTCAACCCGCAGCGCGAGATTGCCGCTGCACACGTCCTGGGTGCCTGGGACTATGACCACCCGGTGTTCGACATCGACGCTATCCGTGCGCAGTCGCGCGTGCCCGCGCTGCAAGGGCAGCAACACACCTGGTTCGCGGGCGCGTGGTGCGGCTACGGTTTTCACGAGGATGGCCTCAAGGCGGGCCTGCAGGCGGCACGCGGCGTGATCGAGCGACTCGGCCTTGCGCCCGCGGGAGCGGGTGCCTCGTCGCCGCTGGTGGAGGTGCGGCGTTGAGCGCCACCGCGCTGATCGGCTTTGGCCAGGTGCGCCATGCGCGCACGCGGCCCCGGCGCAACGCGTTCGCCTACCCCACGCATTTCCTGATGCTGCCGCTGCGCAGCCTGCGCGCGAACGCGGGCCAGGGTGACGGCGCGCTGGCGCGCAACCGCTTCGCAGCGCTGAGCTTTCACGATCGCGATCACGGCGACGGGCGTGACGACTGCCTGGCATGGATCGATGAGGTGCTGCGCGCGCACGGCATCGACGACGCCGATGGCGAGGTCTGGCTGCACACCTACCCGCGCGTGCTGGGCTATGTGTTCAAGCCGGTGAGCTTCTGGTACTGCGAGCGCGCCGACGGCACGCTGCGCGCGGTGCTTGCCGAGGTCAACAACACCTTTGGCCAGCGGCATTGCTACCTGCTGGATGCGCCGCGTCTGGGCCAGCCATGTGAGGCCGACAAGGTGTTCCATGTCTCGCCGTTCTGCCCGGTGCAGGGGCGCTATCGCTTCGTGTTCATGCGCACCACGGCGACGCCCGACAAGCCGGCCCGCACGGTGGTGCGCATCGACTACTTCGACGATCCGGCCCAGGCGCAGCCGCTGCTCAACACCAGCGTGAGCGGCGAGTTGCTGCCCCTGACGCGCCAGACCGTGCGCCGCGCGCTGTGGTCACACCCGGCCATGACGCTTGCCGTGATCGCGCGCATCCACTGGCAGGCGCTGCGCCTGTGGCTCAAGCGAACCCCCTTCTTCCGTCTGCCCCCCGCACCGGCCGATCCGGTGTCGGCGGTTCCCTCTCCGAGTGCCCTTCCATCGAATCCACGATGAACACGACCACAGCGCCCCGCCATCCCGCCGGTTTCACCCTGCCCCGCAACGCGCCCGCGGCCGCACGCACGGTGCTGCGACTGCTGCAGGGCCTTGAGCACGGCAGCCTCACCGTCACGCTGCCCGACGGTACGCTGCAGCGCTTCGGTCGCCCGGAAGGTATCCACGCCAGCATTCGACTGCACAACTGGAACGTGTGTGCCGCGGTGCTCAAGTCGGGCGACATCGGTTTTGCCGAGGGCTACATCGCAGGCGACTGGAGCACGCCCAACCTGGTGGCGCTGATCGAGGTGATGCTGCACAACCGCCACCGCGTCGAGGACGTGATCCACGGCAGCTGGCTCGGCCGCCTGGTGTACCGCATCCGCCACTTGCTCAACCACAACAGCAAGGCCAACAGCCGCAAGAACATCCACGCCCACTACGACCTGGGCAACGCCTTCTACGAACGCTGGCTCGACACCACGATGAACTATTCGTCGGCCTGGTACGAGACGCCCGATCTGTCGCTGGAGGAGGCGCAACACGCCAAGGTGCGCCGTGCACTGCGCCTGGCCGACGTGCAGCCGGGCAGCCGGGTGCTCGAGATCGGCTGCGGCTGGGGCGCGCTGGCCGAGAAGGCGGTGGCCGAGTTCGACGCCTCGGTGGTCGGCGTGACGCTGTCCACCGAACAGCTGGCCTTCGCCAAGGCGCGCCTGCAGCGCATCGGCGCGGGCGAGCGCGCCGACCTGCGGCTGCAGGACTACCGGGACATCCAGGACGCACCGTTCGATGCGATCTGCTCGATCGAGATGCTCGAGGCGGTCGGCCAGGCCTACTGGCCGACGTACTTCGAGACCGTGTCGCGTCTGCTCAAGCCGGGCGGGCGCGCCTGCATCCAGAGCATCGTGATCGCCGACCGGCATTTCGAGCGCTACCTGCGCGGCACCGACTTCATCCAGCAGTACATCTTCCCTGGCGGTTGCCTGCCCAGCTCGGGCGCGGTGCGCGAGCAGGCTGAGCGTGCGGGTCTGGAAGTGGTCGATGAATTCGCCTTCGGTGCCGACTACGCGAGCACGTTGCGCCAGTGGCGCGAGCGCTTCCTGCACGAGCAGGAAGCGGTGCTGAAGCTGGGCTTTGACACCCGCTTCCTGCGCACCTGGGAGTTCTACCTCGCCTATTGCGAGGCCGCGTTCGCCGAGGGCAGCACGGACGTCCTGCAGTTCACGCTGCGCAAACCCGCCTGAGACGAGCGCGATGCGAACCCCCGCCCTGCTCCTGCTGACCGGCGCCCTGCTGGCGGGCGAGGTGGTGCCTGCGCAAGCGCAAACACAAACGCAGCCTGAGGCAACGCTCGCGGCCGCGCTGCAGGACAAGGCAGCCCTGGGCCAGGCGCGCCTGCGTGTCTGGGGTTTTCAGGTGTACGACGCCACGCTCTACGCGCGCGCCGGCTTCGACGCGCTGCGCTTCGCCGAACAACGATTCGCGCTTGAGCTGGCCTACCTGCGAGCCTTCGAAGGCGGCGACATCGCCAAGCGCTCGATCGACGAGATGCGCGGCCTGGCCAGCATCGACGAGGCCACCGCCACGCGCTGGCTCGCGGCCATGCAGCGTCTGTTCCCCGACGTGAAGGCGGGCGACCGCATTACCGGCGTGCACGTGCCGGGCAGTGGCGCGCGCTTCTACCTCAACGGCCGCCTGCTCGGCGCGGTGGACGACGACGCGTTCTCGCGCCTGTTCTTCGGCATCTGGCTGTCGCCACGCACCTCCCAACCCGCCATGCGCGAGACGCTGCTGCAGGCCCTGACGACGCCCGCAGCGCCCGCGGGGCGCTGAGCGCGAACCCGCCCATGCTCCCGATCGCACACGACGAACCGGCGGCGGCCTTCACGGCCCCGGGCGGCTGGCGCCATGGCCTGCGCTACGGCCTGCTCGGCCTGCCGCTGGCCTTCGTCGCCCTGCCGTTGTACGTGCTGCTGCCCAACCACTACGCGCGCGCGTTTGCCGCGCCGCTGGCCGCACTCGGCTTCGTGCTGCTCGCCGCCCGCGGTATCGACGCGGTGCTTGATCCGCTGATCGGCCGTTGGTGCGACCGCCTCGCAGCGCGTTCACACGCCACACTGCTGGCGGTGGCCGCAGCCAGCGCCGTGGTGCTGGCGCTGGGCCTGTGGGGCCTGCTCTTCCCGCCCGCGGCCGTGGTGGCGGCAGGCGCCGCGCCGCTGCTCACCTGGGCCGGTGTGGTCATGGCCATCACCTACACCGCGTACAGCGTGGTCTCGGTGGCGCACCAGGCCTGGGGCGCGCGCCTGGGCGGCAACGAGGCGCAGCGCTCGCGGGTGGTGGCCTGGCGCGAGGCGCTTTCGCTGCTCGGCGTGCTGCTGGCGGCGGTGCTGCCGACGGTGGCGGGTCTGGGCGCCACGGTGGTCACGTTCGCACTGCTGCTGGCGCTGGGCTGGTGGGCCTGGGCACGCAGCCTGGTGCCGCACAGCAGCGGCGTGGCCGTGGCGCGTGCCGGGCGCTCCCCGCTGCGCGAGCCGGCCTTTCGCCGCCTGCTCGCGGTGTTCGTGCTCAACGGCACCGCCAGCGCCGTGCCGGCCACGCTGGTGCTGTTCTTCGTGCAGGACCGCCTGCAGGCCAGCGCCGCGCTGGAGCCAGCCTTTCTGGGTGTGTACTTCCTGAGCGCCGCACTGGCCATGCCGCTGTGGCTTCGGCTGGTGCCGCGCCTGGGTCTGGCGCGCACCTGGCTTGCGGGCATGGTCCTGGCGGTGGTCACCTTCGCCTGGGCGGCCACGCTGGGTGCGGGCGATGCGGTGCTGTTCCTCGTGGTGTGCGCGCTCTCGGGCATCGCCCTGGGCACCGACCTTGCACTGCCCGGCGCCCTGCTGGCGGGCCTCATCGGCCAACTCGGCGAGCGCGGCAAGGCCGAGGGCGCCTACTTCGGCTGGTGGAACTTCGCGGCCAAGCTCAACCTGGCCCTGGCGGCGGGCCTGGCGCTGCCGCTGCTGGGCTTCTTCGGCTACGCACCAGGCGCGCGCGATGCGGCCGCCCTGCAGACCCTGACCATCGCCTACTGCGTGCTGCCCTGCGTACTCAAGCTGCTCGCCGCGGCAGCGCTGGTGCGCCTGGTGCTGCGCGCCCCGCCGCCCACGGCCTGGCAAGGCGCGCCCTCCCACTGAAAGAAACCCGACCATGCAACGACGACTGCTGCTCACCGCCACCCTGGCCACCGGCGCCACCGCGCTGGCGGGCTGCGCCGGCCCCCAGGTATCCGACTACTCGAGCGAGAAGCCGGTGCTCGACCTGCGCCAGTACTTCAATGGCGTGCTTGACGCCTACGGCGTGTTCACCGACCGCTCGGGCAAGGTGGTGCGCCGCTTCACCGTGGTGATGCGCTGCACCTGGCAAGGCGAGGAGGGCGTGCTCGACGAGGACTTCATCTACTCGGACGGCGAGCGCCAGAAGCGCATCTGGCGCCTGCGCCACCTGGGCAACGGCGAGTACACCGGCACCGCCGATGACGTGCTGGGCGAGGCGCGCGGGCGCACCGCGGGCAACGCCTTCCGCTGGGGCTACACGCTGCTGCTGCCGGTGGATGGCAAGACCTACGAGGTGCAGTTCGACGATTGGATGTACCTCATGGATGAGCGCGTGATGCTCAACAAGGCCACCATGAGCAAGTTCGGCATCCGCCTCGGCGAAGTGACGCTGAGCTTCGTGAAGCGGGGGGTGTGAGCCATGGCCAGCCATCCCGTCGCCGTGCAGCGCCAGACCGATCCGGTCGATGGCGCGGCACGCCGCACGCGCTCCCCGGGTTTGTTCGGCCCCATGAACCCGCCACTGACCGACTGGCGCGGCCAGCGCGTGTGG
The DNA here is from genome assembly GCF_023715105.1 of Hydrogenophaga intermedia. Taxonomy (GTDB): domain Bacteria; phylum Pseudomonadota; class Gammaproteobacteria; order Burkholderiales; family Burkholderiaceae_C; genus Hydrogenophaga; species Hydrogenophaga intermedia_A. The sequence goes on from NZ_JAMBNO010000011.1 coordinate 128,874, forward strand.
CTGGTGGGCGCCTCCAGCGGCATCGGCGCGGCGATCGCGCACGCACTGCATGCGCAAGGGGCGCAGGTGCTGGTGTCGGCGCGCGGCGCAGCCGCGCTCGAAGCCTTCGTGCAGGCGCATCCGGGCGCGCAGGCCTGGCCGCTGGACGTCACCGACCGTGACGCCGTGGAGCAAGCCACGCGCGCCATCCTGGCGCAGGGGCCGCTGGACCTGATGGTGTATTGCGCCGGCCACTACCGCAGCATGCGTGCCGACGCATTCGATCGCGATGAAATGCAACGCCACCTGGCCATCAACTACGAGGGCGCGCTCAACGTGCTGAACGGACTGCTGCCGGCACTGCTGGCGCGCGGCCGCGGGCATGTGTGCCTGATCAGCAGCGTGGCCGGCTTCAGGGGCCTGCCGAAAAGCCTGGCCTACGGGCCCACCAAGGCCGCGCTCACGCACCTGGCGGAAAATCTCTATCTGGATCTCGCGCCGCAGGGCCTGGGCGTGAGCGTGGTGCATCCGGGTTTCGTGCAGACACCGCTGACGGCGCAGAATGACTTCCAGATGCCGGCGCTGATCACGCCCGAGCAGGCCGCGCAGGCGATGCTCGCCGGCTGGTCGCGCGGGCAGTTCGAGATCCACTTTCCCAAACGATTCACCACCTGGATGAAGCTGTTGCGCCTGCTGCCCTACCGGGCCTTCTTCGCGCTGGTTCGCCGCGCCACCGGCTTGTGAGCACGCCCACCGACATGCGAGCCGCGGTGCAGCGTGCGGTGGACTTCTACGAAGGCCTCACGCCCGCCGCACTGGACCAGCTGCCGCGGCTCTACACCGAGAACGCGCGCTTCAAGGACCCGTTCAACGAGGTGCGCGGCGTGCCGGCGATCCGCGGCGTGTTCGAGCACATGTACGCGAGCCTTCACAAACCACGCTTCGTGGTCACGCAGCGCATCGTCGACGGCCACCAGTGCTTCCTGGTGTGGGAGTTCCGTTTCCGCTTTCGGCGTTTCGACACGCACGCGGAGCAGGTGGTGCGCGGCGGCTCGCACCTGGTGCTCGCGCCCGATGGGCGCATCGCCGAGCACCGCGACTACTGGGACGCGGCCGAGGAGCTGTACGAAAAGCTGCCGCTGCTGGGCGGGTTGATGCGTTGGCTCAAGCGCCGCGCGAACGGCTGAGCGCCTGCCGACTCAGGCCGGTTTGGAGTCGATGAAGCTCTGACGCAGCGCGAGCTTCTCGCTCAGCTTGGCCAGATTGGGGTAGTCATTGCGCCAGCTGATCACCGGAAAACGGAAATCGAGGTAGCCCAGCGCGCAACCCACCGCCACGTCGGACAGGCTGAAGTGGATGCCCGAGCAGAAAGGCTTGTCGCCCAGGCCCTGGCTCATCGACTTGAGCGATGCGTGAATCTTGCCCATCTGGCGCTCGATCCAGGCCTGGCTGCGCTGCTCGGCGCTGCGGTGCGGCCAGGTGGCCTCCAGGCGCGCAAGGATGGCGGCGTCGAGCACGCCATCGGCCAGCGCCTCCCAGGTCTTCACTTCGGCGCGCTCACGCCCGCTGGGTGGAATGAGCTTGCCCACGGGCGACAGGCCGTCGAGGTACTCGACGATCACCCGCGAATCGAACACCGCTTCGCCGCCTTCCATCACCAGGCAAGGCACCTTGCCCAGCGGGTTGGACGCACCGATGGTGGTGTCGGCCGACCAGACGTCTTCCTGCACGAACTGATAGTCCAGTTTCTTCTCGGCCATGACGATGCGGACTTTGCGCACGTAGGGGCTGGTGACGGCACCGATGAGTTTCATGGTCTGTGGGGTAGGTCGGATCGGGCGGCGATTTTAGCCAGCGACCCGCGTTGTGCGGCCGCCGCGGCCCGAACAAACCGGCGCCGATGCGGGCGACTCCTACAATCGCGGGATGCCTGCGACCCCTGCCCACCCCGCGCCCGCGAGCGCGGTGCCCACGCCGATCTCCGCCCTCTCGCCGCTGGACGGCCGCTACGCCGCGCGCCTGGCGCCGCTGCGCCCCGTCATGAGCGAGCTGGGCTACATGCACCGGCGTGTGCAGGTCGAGATTGCGTGGTTTGTCGCGCTCTCCGATGCCGGCTTTGCTGAATTCAAGCCGCTCTCGCCCGGTGCGCGCACTTACTTGCTGGGCCTGGTGAAGAACTTCAGCGAGGCCGATGGCGAGGCCATCAAGGCGATCGAGAAGACCACCAACCACGACGTGAAGGCGGTCGAGTACTGGATCAAATCGCGCTTCGAGGCGCGGCCCGAGCTGGAGCGCGCGGCCGAGTTCGTGCACTTCGCGTGCACCAGCGAGGACATCAACAACACCAGCCATGCCTTGCAGCTCAAGGGTGCGCGCGAGCACGTGCTGCTACCGGCGCTGGACGCGGTGATCACCAAGCTGCGCGAGATGGCCCACGCCATGGCCGATGTGCCGATGCTCAGCCGCACGCACGGCCAGACCGCCAGCCCGACCACTGTGGGCAAGGAGATCGCCAACGTGGTGGTGCGGCTGAACACGGCGCGCGAGCGGATCGCGAGCGTGAAGTTGCTGGGCAAGATGAACGGCGCCGTGGGCAACTACAACGCCCACCTCGCCGCCTGGCCCGACTTCGATTGGGAAGCCTTCAGCCGCAAGGTGGTGGAAACGCCCGAACCGCTGGGCCTGGGCCTGACGTTCCAGCCCTACAGCATCCAGATCGAGCCGCACGATTACATGGCCGAGCTGTTCGATGCCGTGGCGCGCACCAACACCATCCTGATCGATCTGGCGCGCGACATCTGGGGCTACGTGAGCCTGGGCTACTTCAAACAAAGGCTCAAGGCGGGCGAGATCGGCTCCTCGACCATGCCGCACAAGGTCAACCCGATCGACTTTGAAAACGCCGAGGGCAACCTGGGCCTGGCCAATGCGCTGCTGCGCCACCTGAGCGAGAAGCTGCCGATCAGCCGCTGGCAGCGCGACCTGACGGACTCGACCGTGCTGCGCAACATGGGCGTGGCGCTTGGCTACGCGGTGCTGGCCTATCACGCGCTCGGCGTCGGTTTGAACAAGCTCGAGCTCAACGAAGAGGCCACCGCGGCCGACCTTGACGCGTCCTGGGAAGTGCTGGCCGAGGCGATCCAGACGGTGATGCGCCGCTATGGGGTTCAGGGCGCCTACGAGAAACTCAAGGAAGTGACGCGGGGCAAGACCGTTCGTGCCGAGGACCTGCATGGCCTCGTGCGCTCGCTCGACATCCCCGAGGCCGAGAAGCAACGCCTGCTCGCCATGACCCCGGCGGGCTACACGGGCAAGGCCGCCGAGCTCGCGCGGCGCGTCTGATCAGGCGCGCGCGCGTTCCCTGTAGCGGTTGAAGCGCCAGGCGTCACCCTCAATGGTGATGCGGCGCCAGCTCGCGCGCTTCTCGCCCGGGCTCATCTCGGTCCAGCGCTGCACCTCGTCGAAGCTGCGGCCGCAGCCCTTGCACACGGCGTCGCCCTGGCTGGTGGAGCAGATCGCGATGCACGGCGTGTCGGGCGTGGTGGCGTACCACGCCAGCCAGGCCTCGCGTGCCGCGGCGGGCATGGTGCGCTCGTCGGCCTCGCTCTCGTGGAAGAACACCATCAAGGCATAAACCTCGGCCAGCGCGCGCGTGGCCGCTGGCAGCGACACACCATCGGGCGAGGGTGAGCGCTCACGCCACCAGTTGATGGCAGCCTCGATGTCGGTGATGTGGATGCCGGCCATGCGCCTTGGGGAACGGGGTTGCGGAGCGAGGAAATCGGGACGGGGCGCCGATGATAGCCAGCCCGCTGCGGATACTGCGTAGACGCACCATAGGGGCCGCTCGATACAATCGTGGGTTTCGCGGAGGGGAGTAGCTCCAGGGCCACCAAGACGCTTTCAGGCGCGGCGGTCACGGTCAACAGGTCGTCAAGACGTCGCCGGTGCCACCGGAGACCGGCCTGCTGGGCGAGCGCATGGCAGCGCTTGCGGGCAAGACCTTCGGAACGATTCTCCCTCTCTGGAGCCATTTCATGGAATTCATGTCCGCGGCCTGGTGGTCTGCCCTGCTGGCCATCATCCTGATCGACCTCGTGCTCGCTGGCGACAACGCCATCGTGATCGCGCTGGCCGCCCGAAACCTGCCCAAGGAACATCAGCGCAAGGCGATCATCTGGGGCACCGTCGGCGCCATCGTCGTGCGCTCGGCCATGACGCTGGTGGTGGTGTGGCTGCTGCGCATCCCGGGCCTCATGGCCGTGGGCGGCATCGCGCTGATGTGGATCGCCTACAAGCTGATCGCGGAAGAGGAAGGCGGCGGCGAGGAACATGGCGGTGGCGCCACCACCTTCTGGGGCGCGATGAAGACCATCATCATCGCGGACGCGGTGATGGGCATCGACAACGTGCTGGGCGTGGCCGGCGCGGCCCAGGGCTCGTTCGACCTCGTGGTCATCGGCCTGCTCATCAGCATTCCGATCGTGGTGTTCGGCAGCACACTGATCCTGAAACTGGTCGAGAAGTACCCGGCGATCATGTACATCGGCGCCGGTGTGCTGGCCTTCACCGCCGGCAAGATGGTCGTCAACGAGAAGCTGCTCGCCGACTGGTTCAAGGGCCCGGAGACGTCGCACATGCTGGCCTACTGGGGCTTCGTGCTGGCCACCATCGTGGTGGTGCTGGCGCTGGGCTGGTTGCACAACCGGCGCGTGGCGCAGCGTGCCACGGCCGCCGGCCAGGGCTGAGCGCGTGAAGCTGCTGCTGCGCTGGTTGCTGGCCGCGTGCGCGCTGCTGCTGGTGGCCTACGTCTATGAGGGCGTGCAGGTGCGCAGCTTTCCGTCGGCGCTGATCGCCGCGGCCGTGATCGGGCTGTTCTACATGCTGTTGCGGCCCGTGCTGGTGGTGCTCACGCTGCCGGTCACGGTCGTGACCTTCGGGCTGTTCCTGTTCGTCATCAACGCCCTGCTGTTCTGGGCCGCGGCGTCGGTGCTCGACGGCTTCTACGTGGGCGGCTTCTGGGCGGCCCTGCTGGGCTCGATCATCTACTCGGTGATCATGCTGGTGGTCGACGCCGCCCTGCGCAGCACCCGCCTGGGCTGAGGCGCGTTCAGCGCTTCTCGTCTTCGCGCATCGCCTCGCGAAGGCGTTCCTCGATATCGCGACGTCGGCTGTCCACGATCGCCAGCTCGATCGGGTCGGCGTTGCGCTGCGCGGGTGGCAGCGACTGAGCGGCCTTGAAGCGCTCGAGCGCACCGTCCCAATCAAAATGCGCGGCGCGCGATTCGGCGTCGGCTCGCACGGCACGCAGCGTCTGGCCCTGCGCCTGGTGCACCCGCGAGAGCAGCAGCCAGGCCAGCGCGTCGCGCGGTCGCTCCACCACCCAGGATTGCAAGCGGGCCGCGGCCCGTGGCGCCTGCCCGCTGACCAACGCCGCCTGCGAACCGAACAGGACCATGGCGCGCGCGTCGGAAGCCAATGCCGCCTCACGCAACTCGGCCAACAAGGCCGGATTGGGCGCCGCCCCAGGCGACAGCAGCAACTGCAGCGCCAGCGCATCGGCCAGGGACCGGGCGTCGCTGCCGGCACTGGCCTGGCGAACGCGGGCCGCCAGATCGGCCGCACGCACGTGCTGACCAAGCCGCTGCGCTGACAGCGCGCCGGCATAAAGCGCCGGGGCAGGCGCGTTGGGCGCCAGCGCCTGCTCGACCCATGCGGACCAGCGCGTGCTGTCTCGTTCGGCCAGCACGCGCGCGCGGGCGGCGGCCAGAGCATGCAGCGCCGCCGAAGGCAGACCGGCTGCTCGCGGCGCTGCGTCCGCGCGCGGGCCGAGGCCGGCGCCGGCCGAGGGCAGGCGCGCCTGCATGTCGCCGATGCGCTCGCTGGTGAGGGGGTGGCTGCGCAGGTAGGGGTAGGCGCCATCGTCGTTGAGACGGGAGGCCTGCTGCAGCTTGTCGAACATGGTCACGAAACCCTGGCCATCGAAGCCGGCGCCGGTGAGCACACCAAAGCCGATGCGGTCGGCCTCGCGTTCCATGTCGCGCGAGAAGTTGAGCGACTGCTGAGCGGCCATCGCCGAGCTGCCCATGATGGCTGCGCCCGCCGCCTGGGGGTTGGAACCCGCGGCCAGCGCGCCCAGGATCATGCCCGCGATCATCCACGGCGCCATGCGTTGCTCGTTGGACATCAGGCGCGCGATGTGCCGCTGCGAGACGTGGCTGAGCTCGTGCGCCAACACCGAAGCCAGCTCCTCCGGCCGCTCGGTGACGGCCAGCAGGCCCAGGTTGACGCCCAGGTAGCCGCCGGGCAACGCAAACGCGTTGACGCGCCGGTCGCGCGAAATCATCAGCTCCCAGGCCAGCCGGTCACCCAATTCGGCCGGCACCTCGCCGCGCTGGCGCGCGGCCGCCAGCAGCGGTTGCCACAGTTGCTGCAGGTAGTCGACCAGCACCGGGTCGTCGAGATAGTCCGGGTCGCGGTAGATGCTGCGCGCGATCCGGTCGCCCAGGCGACGCTCGGCGGATACCGTGAGGCCCTCGCCATCGCCCAGGCTCGGCAGGTTCTGCGCGACCGGGCCCGGACGAGCCACTGCCTGCGCACGCGCATCATCACCCGCGGGCAAGGACAGCGTCAACGCAAGACTTGCAACGGCCAGCCAGACCGCGCGCCGTGGCGGCAGGGAACAGGAAAACATGCCCGTATGATGCCCCCAAGCCCCATCGGTTCAGCCCGCCGGTGCGTCAAGCGCCGGTGAAGCGCGGTTACATCATGTCAACGCCAGCCCCCACCCCCCCGAACGAATCCCCCTCCCCGCTCACCCACTTCGACGCCCAGGGCCAGGCCCACATGGTCGACGTCGGTGCCAAGGCCAGCACGCACCGCGTCGCCATCGCCGAAGGCCGCATCACCATGCAGCCCGAAACCCTGGCACTCATCGAATCGGGCACCGCCAAGAAAGGCGACGTGCTCGGCGTTGCCCGCCTGGCCGGCATCATGGCCGCCAAGCAGACCAGCAACCTCATCCCGCTGTGTCACCCCATCGCACTCACCCGCGTGGCGGTGGAATTTGCCATCGAGCGCGACACCCACAGCGTGCGCTGCACCGCCACCACCGAATGCACCGGCCAGACCGGCGTCGAAATGGAAGCACTCACCGCCACCTCGGTGGCCCTCCTCACCGTCTATGACATGTGCAAGGCGGTGGATCGGGGGATGGTGATGGGGGGGGTGAGGCTGGTGGAGAAGCGGGGGGGGAAGAGTGGGGAGTTCGTAGCAGCGGTCAAGTCCGGCGCGCGAGGCACAGGCCCACTACCGAGCTGAAAACCCGTCGCCGGGCACGAACTCGAGCAGCCGGCCTTGACCGTCCATCACGACGATCCAATCCTGCCGATGGACCACCGGGAGAAAGAGTGCCGCTTCAAGTGGCACCCCGTGCTTTTCAAGGATCGACTCCAGTTCACGCAGGCGATCGGGAAACCGGTCGGCAAACAACTTCAAGGGTTTGGCACGGGTGGTAGCCTCCCGCCCGTAGTCCGCATCGTATGCCACGTAGTACTCCGGACGCTGTACGAAATCTCTGCCACCGCCCAAAGCGTCCATCAAAACTTCGTTGCGTACCATTGGATCCAAAGGCGGACGGGCCCCCACCAGGATCGGCCCGGCGAGTAGGCTGGGCTGCATCTCGGTTGGCAGCGCGTCAATGGCGCTCGCGACGTCTGCACCGAGGTAGTCCGCCTTGGCAATCACACGAAAACGCTCTACCTCATGGACGAGATACAGAGGTCTCGCCTCTGCGACGGTCCAGAGCCCGTAGCCCAAAGCACCCATTTGAAGAATGCCTATGAGTGAAAGGTCTCTAATGAGTTCTGACCTGGGCTTTCGGCGGTCATACACCACCAGCGTCAAAAAAGGGCCGCAGACGATATCAACTGCGACAACCAACAGGAAGAGCTCGCGGCCGCCAGACAGTTGATCGAACGGGTGCGGATACCAGACGCCCCAGACCAGTAAAGCGGCTGCCAGCCCTACTACTATGGAAATTCCGAAATGGACACCTGCTGCGGCTGCGGCCGCCTGGAGCCTGGCTGAGAGCGTTGAACTCATCAAATTTCCTCCATCGCCAATCCCAAAGCGGGCAATCCACGGGAGGCCAAGTCACTCTCAAGCTGGGCTGCCAATACCTTGTACACCTTGATGCCGTGCTGCGCTCTCAGCACTTGCATCTGTCGTCTAGCTTCTTCCGGCTGCCGATTCAACGCGAGTGCGGTGGCATAGCGATATTGGCTGCCAGACCACGGGTTGTGAACTGCCGCTCTACGCAAAAGCTCCAATTCCGGCGGTTCAAGTTCGGCGCGCAATTGCACCCGGGTAGAGGCCACCATATCGCTCAATTGGTTCAGCAGCAGAATTTGCGGTGGTGGCGCCTCGGGCGTAGGACCAATTCGCAACATCTGAAACCGCGCAACGCGAAAATCCTCCTCAACGCGCAGATAGTCGACCACCGACCAACCAGCCACGGCAGCAAGCCCGAACACTGGGAGCGCAAGCCATCGTTTTTTCACTCTCAGGGCGAGCTGATCAGGCCGCAGCGACCCCTCGATCCACCCGATGCCCAGCATGGCTGGCATCAGGAGGTAGGCGTATGCAAAAGGAAACTCGAGAAGGCAGTGAATGCCGAACGGCAGAACAATCGCGAACCCGAACCAACAAAGCGGCGTTCTTTGGACGACCATGAAACGCTTGTATCCCCAGATTGCCAGCATCAGCGCGACAACCAACGCGATGGGCCAACCGAACCAGACAGCCAGATCAAGGAACAAGTTGTGGCTGTAGGTGATGGGGAGAGTGGGTACATCAGCGTGCGAAATCGCGTTGTGCGCCTCCGCGGTGTTACGGAAGCCCCAACCAGTGAGAGGCTTGAGCAGCGTGGCCTCAAACACTTGTTCCCACAAGACCAGCCGCGGATCCGCACCACTAGAGCCAATGCGCTCTAGAGCAGTTTCGCCGATAGGCTGTCCGCCCACCCAGAACTTGTAGATCGAAGGCCAGCTAAAGTATATGAGTAGCATCTCGCCGCCCAAAACAGCAGAAATGGATCGAGGCAGGCCATGATCACCGGGCGGTCGCTTCCAGGCCCAAAGCAAACACAGGCCCAACGACGCGATCAGGCCTGTCCTAGATTCCGTCAAGGAAACGCCTACGACCAACAGAGCAAGGGCCGCGAGCGCCGTGAAGGCGCCCAACTTTCGCTGAATGTTGAGGAATAGCACCGCGCCCATGGCCATCACGAACAGGGTGGCCAAGTGATTCGGTTGCCCAAGGTTTCCTCCCGGGCGGCGGGCGTAGATTGACCGCGTGATGAAAGATGCACTTTCCCAAACGTTCAGCACCTGCGCAAGAGCAATTGCCACCGAAAGCAGTCCGCCAACCACCAAGATCCACGCGAACCATTCCCCTTTACTGGCAGCCCTGCTGGTTGACGGGCTTTGGCCTTTGACCTCATCCCATCCCCAAAGGATGAAGCAAACCGCAAGAAACCCGTATAGCAGCGCCACCGCCACCTGCCCCCTCCACAGAACGAGGCCAACGACGTGCTGGAAGACAACCAGCACACTAAGCACAACCGGAAGGGCCAAAGCGAATGGGGCCTCTAACCGATCGCCACGGGCCGATCGCAGAACAGTCCATGCCGCTGCGAGCAGCGCCAGGGCGAAAAATGGCACCTCAGAATGCCAGCTCACCCATGGAGTGAAGTGGTTGGTTGTCAACCAACCTGCCAGCACGAGCAACGCTACGACGACAATCTTGGGATCCACCTTGGAGCGAACGAAAAAAAGCGCCCCAAAAGGAAGGGCGCTTGTTTGGATCGGAGGACTCCTCCCCCCACAGGGGCGGAGTCTTGACCGCCCCTAGTTTAGGGCGTCGTAGCTACGAACGGGCCAGCAACGCTAGCCACCGTCGTGTCGCGGCATGAACCCGGCAGAAACTTGGCGTCCACGCCGGTGCCAGAAGCACCAGGTCCGCAGAGCCACGCGTTCACGGTCCCGCTTACAACCGTGGGAACAAGGCGCACCGTTCCATTGGCACCAGAACCAATGTTTTGGGACGTCACCTGAACCGCACCCGCCGCGTTGGTTGCAATCTGCGCAACGTAGTTGGACGTGGACACGGAAGCCTCGCAGCCCCAGGCACCCGCAGCGGGCAACGAAGCCGGGTTGGTGATCGACTGATAGATCTCGGTCACGCTGGTGCGGCAAGCGGAAGCAGCAAGGATCACTTCTGACATCTTGGCTCGCTTGGTGTAATCCTGATACGCCGGCAGCGCCACGGCGGCCAGGATACCGATGATGGCCACCACGATCATCAGTTCGATCAGGGTGAAGCCTTTTTGAAGGGCACGTTTCATTTGCATGGAGAACTCCTCAGCTGGGGGGTTGGGTTGGGACGCGATCCTCATTGCAGACGGCGTGCCAACCCGCCGGGGGCTGATGAGCGTGCGGTGGGCCGCGATGGCCGGCGCAGACGTGATCAATTACCAGTAGGTCTGCCATTCCCTGTCGACAAAAAGTGTCGACTTCGTATCGGATGACAGGTTTTGTCACACCTCGAACACCTGCCCGGCGCTGAGCCAGCGGATGTCGCGGCGCGGCTGGGTGTCCAGGCGGTGGATCTCTTCAATGATGAGCGCGGTCTCGGCCGGCTTGGTGTGGGTGATGTGGATTTGCGGGCGCTGCTCTGGCGCCAGGCGGGCCAGTTCCTCACCCAGCAGCGAGGGTGCCAGGTGCTGGCTGCGCAGTGCGAGGTCGGTCTCGCGGTCGCTGAAGGCCGTCTCGATGATCAGATGCGCCACGTCGAGCTGGTTCACGCGCGCCCAGAAGGCGGGGTTGCGCCCGGTGTCGCCGCTGAACACCCATTGCGGGCCGCCTGCCCGAGCTGCGGCGGCGAAGCCGGCGGCGGGCACGGTATGCACGGCCGGCAGGATCTCGATGCACTTGCGCCCGATAGCCACCACATCGCCGACCTGGAACGGCACGAAGCGCATGAGCGGCGCCTGCACGCTCGGGATGGCGGTGAAATCGGGCCAGATGGTGTCGTTGAAAAGGTGATCGCGCAGGGCGTCGATGGTGCCCGGCAGGGCATGCACCTGCAGCGCGGGGGCGCCACGCGCCAGGCGGCTGGCGGCCACGGCATCGAGCATGAGCGGCAGCGCGGCCACGTGATCGAGGTGCGAGTGGCTCAGCAGCACGTGGTCGATGCGCAGCATCTCCTCGAGGCTGAGATCGCCCACGCCGGTGCCGGCGTCGATGAGCGTGTCGTCGTCGAGCAGGAAGGCCGTGGTGCGGCAGCCCTGGGCGATGGCACCGGAGCAACCGAGGACGCGAACCCGCATGGTGGTGGTGGGCGGCATGGACACGATGCCGCAGAGTACCCGGGGCGAGCGCCCGGGACTGTGACTTTTTTCGCGCCTCGGGGCGCAGTAGCCGGTCGTTACGTGCCAGCCGTCAGAAGGTTGCCAGGGGTCGATCAGCCCTGGACGAACTGCATCTGTGTGCCCGCAAGTTCCAGCACGTCGCCGTGGCGCAGGTCCTTGCCCTCGGTTCCCAGCGGGGCGCCGTTGATGGTGGGCTTGACGGTGCCCTCAACCATGGCCACGACGTAGCCATGCGGGCGACGCGTGATGGCCGCCACCGCCACGCCGGGCTTGCCGATGGTGGTGACTACCTTGGTGAGCGCAACCTCGCGGCCGGCGGCCGAGCCGCTGATGACCTTGATGGCGGCCGGCGCCAGCGGCGCGGCGCCGCTGTCGGGTGCGACCACGGCGCCGGCGTTGATCACCATGGTCTTTTCGTAGGACTCGCCACCCTCGTGCACGAACTTGATCTTGTACTTGCCGATCTCGATGGTGTCGCCGCCCTGCAGCTGCTGTTTCTTGATCGCCTTGCCGTTGACGTAGGTGCCGTTGGTGCTGTTGAGGTCTTCCAGGAACACATCGGAGCCGGACATCTGCAACACCGCGTGCTCGCCGCTGACCGCCAGGTTGTCGATCACCACGTCGTTGTACGGACGACGGCCGAGCGTCGTGCGGTCCTTGGTGAGCTGGACCTCCTTGATGACGACGCCGTCGATGGAAACGATCATTTTCGGCATGGCCGACTCCTCTTGGGATTCCTTGGTGCGCTGAACGGGGTGCTGGGCGAATCCGGATTATTGTCCGAGCATGCGCGACAACAAGCCGCGGCGTGTGGCTTTGGCGCGAGCAAGTGTCAGTATCACCGAAATATTGTCACGCCCGCCGGCAGCATTGGCGGCATCCACCAACGCCACCGCTTTCTCTTCCAGCGTGCCTGCCGTCACCAGCAAGGCGGCGATGCGTTCGTCGCTGAGCATGTCGTTGAGGCCGTCGGAGCAGAACAGGTAGAGGTCGCCGTCTTCGACGCGGTATTCGTTGACTTCGAGCAACACCGCATCCTCCACGCCCAGGGCACGCGTGACCAGGTTGCGGTGCGTGGCGTACTGGGCCTGCTCCAGCGAGATCAGGCCGGCATCGATCTGCTCTTGCAACAGCGAGTGGTCGCGCGTCATCTGCACGAACTCCCCGCCGCGCAACCGGTAGCAGCGCGAGTCGCCCACGTGGCCGATCATCACGCGGCCATCGAGGAACACGCCCATGACGAGCGTGGTGCCCATGCCGGCGTACTGCGGGTTGGCGTTGGCCGCGTTGAAGATGGACCGGTTGGCGTTGTCGATGCAGATTTCCATCGCGCGCTTGAGCTCGCGCGTGCTCGACTCGGCGCCCCCCTCGGCCAGCCAGCGGCCGAGCTCCGAACGGATGAAGGTGGTGGCCATGGCGCTGGCCACCTCGCCCGCGTTGTAGCCCCCCATGCCGTCCGCCAGCACGGCCACCCCGTTGTCGGTGTCCAGCGACACTGCGTCTTCGTTGTTGTCCCTGACCAGACCCGGATCGGTCAGGGCGTGAAACTCGAAATTCATGGACGTGGCTTTATACCGGGATGGAGGGGGTGATACGGCCGTCCTGAGGCGTCCGCAGCGCTTGGGTCTGGTCAAGAGTGCTGTCGCTCACGATGGGCGTGATGCGCCGCAGCGCGGCCGCCACATCGGCGCCGCTGGCGGGCCGGTCTTCGGCCCGCTTGGCCAGCAGCACCTGCAGCAGTGTTGCCAGTTCGGCAGGCAAGTCCGGGCGCAGCGTGCGCAAGTCGGGCGGCACTGTGTTGGCGATCTGATACATCAAGGCCGACAAAGAATCGCCCTTGAGCGGCAACTCGCCTGTCAGCAGTTGAAACAACATGGCGCCGAGCGCGTACAGGTCGGCCCGTCCGTCCACGCGCTGCCCGGCCAGTTGCTCGGGTGCCATGAAGCTGGGCGTGCCCAGCACCACGCCGGTTTTCGTGCGGCTGCTGTCGGTGATGCGCGCGATGCCGAAGTCCGTCACCTTCACCTGGCCGCTGGCCGGGTCGAGCATGACGTTGGCGGGCTTGATGTCGCGGTGCACCACGTTCTGGCGGTGCGCGTGGTCCAGCGCCAGCGCCACCTGCTCGCCGACGTGCAGCACCCGGACAGGCGGCAACAGCGTGCCGGGGCGGGTGTGGGCCTGCAGGTCGTGGCCATGCAGGAACTCCATGGCGATGTAGGCGAGGTCGTGCTCCTCGCCGGCATCGAAGATGGTCACGATATTGGGGTGCTGCAGACGGCCCGCGGTCTCGGCCTCGCGGAAGAAGCGCTTGCGTGCCTCCTCGAGCTCGCTGCCTTCGAACTCGGCCGACAGCGCGAGCGTCTTGATCGCCACCGTGCGGCCGATGGTCGGGTCGCGCCCCTGATAGACCACGCCCATCGCGCCCTTGCCAAGTTCCTTCTCGACCCGGTAGCGACCCAGCATGGGCTGCTCCACGCCCGGGCGATCGAGCACCAGGGTGCCGCCCGGATGGGCGCCGGCACCGCCGCCGAGCACCACCGTGCGCGCCATCGATTGCGCCTGCAGGCGCCGCGTCTGCACGTCGGCGTCGCTGCGGTCCAGGCGCGCCATGTGTTCGTACACCGCCTCGGCCTTGTTGAACTGCCGCTTGCGCTCGAAGTCCAGCGCCAGGTGCTTGAGGTTGTCCATCAGCGCGGCGCTGTGCGGCACGCGGCGGAAGCGGTCGAAGGCCATGTCGAGCTGGCCCTGGCCCTGCAGCGCCAGACCCATCATGCGGTTGGTCTCGGCCGACTCCTGGTCGGCGCGGCGCTTGCCGGCCTCGGTGATCAGGAAGCGGCGTGTGGTGAGCGCGAGGTGACCGGCCAGCAGCAGCACCGCGGGCAACACCAACGGCAACCAGAGGGCCGCGCGTGAGAGCAACAGATATTCGGTGGCCAGCAGCGTCAGCAGCAGGGCCGCCGTCACCAGCGCCGCCGCCGCCGCGGAAAGCCGTCGCAAGCCGAAGCCCAGGTAGGCGGTGATGATCAGCAGCGCGGCCACCACGACCGCACCGGTCCAGGCCGGTTGGGCGATGAAGTGGCCATTGAGCAGGCTGGCGGTGTGGTGCGCCAGGATGGCCGCCGGCGACAGCGCGGGCGACACCGGTGTGCTGAACAGCGTGCCCACGCCGGCCGCGGTGGCGCCAACGATGACGATGCGATCACGCAGCAGTTCAGGGGCCACGCGGCCGGCCAGCACGTCATGGAAGGAGACGGTGGGGAAGGCGCTGACGCCGTTGCGGTCGGCGTAGAACTGGGGCAGCACACGCGCCGCCTCGTCGGTGGGAATGATCGACGGGCCGAGCACCAGGGCTTCACCCGGGCGCAGTGCGACATCGGCCACCGACAGGTTCAGGCTGTGCGCCGCGGTGGCCAAGGCCATGGACGGCACCGCCACGCCATCGAAGCGAACCAGCAAGGCCTCGCGGCGCACCGCGCCGTCCGGGTCCAGCCACTGGTTGAGGTGGCCCAGCGCCGCAGCACTTTCACCCAGCGCGGGCAACGGCAGCAAGGCGCGTTGGGCGGGCACACCGTAGCCAGCCACGTCCGGCAGGGCATTGCGCTGCACATAGGCGGGCAAAGGGGCGTCGGGGCGGCCGCGCGGCTCACCGAGTTCGAACACCGAGGGCAGCACCACCCGACCCGAGTCGCGCACGCTCGCCGCCAGCCGTGCGTCGCTGTCCAGCCGCTCCTGAGCGGCGCGCAGATCGGCCAGCAACCCTTCGCGCGCCACCGGGCCCAGGTCAGCCAGTGCGGGGTCGGCCCCTTCGATGCGCTCACGCAACCGAACCAGCGGGGCGAGGCCGCGATCGGTCTGGGGCTCGAAAAAGAACACGGTGTGCGCCACGGTACGGACACCGGCCGCCCGCAGGCGGTCGATCAATTCGGCGTGCACATCGCGCGGCCAGGGCCAGCGGCCGATGGCATTGATGCTGGCGTCGTCGATCGCGACCACCGTGATGCGATCACCGGGCTGGCGCGCGCTGGCGGTGCTGGCGTGGTCGTAGAAGCGGCGCTCCATGGAGCCGATCAGGTCCGTACCGGCGTGCAATAGACCCACGACCACGAGCACGCCGAGCGCGGTGGCCGCGTCGGCGAGCGAGCGCCAGCGCGGACGGCGGCGCACAGGGGTCGGGGAATCGGCGTCGTTCACAGAGGCATTCCGGGGTCGGCTCACAAAGAAAGAGGTGAGCCGGGCTGTTATCGGCCTCACGTGGCACCACTTCAGGGCGACTTCATTGGCCCCATGGATGTAGCATTTTGTTTCAAGCCACCGCCCGGCGACAAGCCACGAGAGTGACAAGCGTCACGCCTGGGACGACAGGCGAAAAAAAAGGCAACGCGCGCGTTGCCTTTTGCACATCCGCAGGGAACCGATCAGAGCAGCGACTTGAGCAGCTTGCCCATTTCGGACGGGTTGCGCGTGACCTTGAAGCCGCACTCTTCCATGATGGCGAGCTTGGCGTCGGCCGTGTCGGCGCCGCCGCTGATGAGCGCGCCGGCGTGGCCCATGCGCTTGCCGGGGGGCGCGGTGACGCCGGCGATGAAGCCGACCACGGGCTTCTTCATGTTTGCCTTGCACCACATCGCGGCTTCGGCCTCGTCCGGGCCACCGATCTCGCCGATCATGATCACGGCGTCGGTGTCGGGGTCGTCGTTGAAGGCCTTCATCACGTCGATGTGCTTCAAGCCATTGATGGGGTCGCCGCCGATGCCGACAGCGCTGGACTGGCCCAGGCCGATTTCGGTGAGCTGGGCGACGGCTTCATACGTGAGCGTGCCCGAGCGCGACACCACGCCGATGCGACCCTTGCGATGGATGTGGCCGGGCATGATGCCGATCTTGATCTCGTCGGGCGTGATCAGGCCAGGGCAGTTGGGGCCCAGCAGCAGCGTCTTCTTGCCGCCGGCGGCTTCCTTGGCCTTCATCTTGTTGCGCACTTCCAGCATGTCGCGCACGGGGATGCCTTCGGTGATGCAGATCGCCAGGTCCAGATCGGCCTCGACGGCTTCCCAGATGGCGGCCGCGGCACCCGCGGGCGGCACGTAGATCACCGACACGGTGGCGCCGGTCTGCTGGGCGGCTTCCTTCACCGAGGCGTAGATCGGAATGTTGAAGATCGACTCACCGGCCTTCTTCGGGTTCACGCCGGCCGCGAAGCAATGCTTGCCGTTCGCGTACTCCTGGCACTTCTCGGTGTGGAACTGACCGGTCTTGCCCGTGATGCCCTGGGTGATGACCTTGGTGTCTTTGTTGATGTAGATCGACATGGTGGTTCTCCGGGCTCAGGCGGCTTTGACGGCGGCGACGACCTTCTGGGCCGCTTCGGCCATGGAGTCGGCGCTGATGATGGGCAGGCCGGATTCGGCCAGCATCTTCTTGCCCAGTTCTTCGTTGGTGCCCTTCATGCGCACCACCAGCGGCACGTTCAGGTTCACCGCACGGCAGGCGGTGATGACACCGGTGGCGATGGTGTCGCACTTCATGATGCCGCCGAAGATGTTGACCAGGATGGCCTTGACCTTGTCGTTCTTGAGCATGATCTTGAACGCTTCGGTGACCTTCTCGGGGGTGGCGCCGCCGCCCACGTCGAGGAAGTTGGCCGGCTCGGCGCCGAACAGCTTGATGGTGTCCATGGTGGCCATGGCCAGGCCGGCGCCGTTCACGAGACAGCCGATGTTGCCGTCCAGGCTGATGTAGGCGAGATCGAACTTGGAGGCCTCGATCTCTGCGGGATCTTCTTCATCCAGATCGCGCAGAGCGACGATCTCGGGGTGGCGGAACAGGGCGTTGGAGTCGAAATTGAACTTGGCGTCCAGGGCGATGATGTTGCCCTTGCTGTCGCGGTTGAGCGGGTTGATCTCGACCAGCGAAGCGTCCGTCTCCATGTAGCACTTGTAGAGCTTCTTGCAGATGTCGGCGAACTGCGCTTCGGAGTCGGCCGGCAGGTTGATGCCCTTGGCGAGTTCCCTGGCCTGCGCGTCGGTGAAGCCGACCAGCGGGTCGACGAAGACCTTCACGATTTTCTCGGGCGTGGCGTGCGCCACTTCCTCGATGTCCATGCCGCCTTCGCTGGAGGCGATGAAGGCCACCTTCTGCGTGCCACGGTCGGTCACGGCGGAGAGGTAGTACTCCTTCTGGATGTCGGCGCCATCTTCAATATAGAGGCGGCGCACCTTCTGGCCTTCGGGGCCGGTCTGGTGCGTCTTGAGCTGCATGCCCAGGATCTGGCCGGCGAGCTCTTTCACCTGATCGATGCTCTTGGCGACCTTCACGCCGCCGCCCTTGCCACGGCCACCGGCATGGATCTGCGCCTTGACGACCCACACGGGCCCCCCGAGCTTCTGCGCGGCTTCCACCGCCTCCTGCACCGTGAACGCGGGAATGCCGCGCGGCACGGGCACACCAAACTGGCGCAGGATGTCCTTGCCTTGGTATTCGTGAATCTTCATGAGGTCTCTCTCAGGGATGGATCGTGTGTCCGGCGCGGCTGCGTACGCCGGGAGACGGGCTCTTGGGTGAGCAACCAAGAAATGTATCATGGTGCATTGCACCAATCCGGAGCATGCTGGCGCGTCGCCCAGGCGTTCGTCGGCTGACCGGTCTTCGAGGACTGCACATGGCCCATCAGATATTCATCGACGGCGAAGCCGGCACCACCGGTCTGCAGATCCGCGAGCGCCTGCTGCAGGAGCCCGGCGTGCAACTGCTCAGCATTGCAGCCGAGCGCCGCAAGGACCCCGAGGCCAAACGCGAACTGATGGCGCAGGCCGACCTGGTGGTGCTGTGCCTGCACGACGACGCGGCGCGCGAATCGGTCGCCATGATCGACGCCCTGCCGGGCCGCAAACCCCGCATCATCGACGCCTCCACCGCGCACCGCACGGCCCCTGGCTGGGTCTACGGGTTTCCCGAACTCACCGCCACACAAGCCACCGCGGTGAAGCAGGCCGATCGTGTGGCCAACCCCGGCTGCTACGCGACCGGCGCCATCGCGCTGATCCGTCCGCTGGTGGATGCGGGCCTGATTCCCGCGGACTTCCCGCTCTCGCTGCCGTCGGTGAGCGGGTATTCGGGCGGCGGGCGCTCGATGATCGAAGCCTACGAGGCCGGCACCGCGCCGCTGTTCGAGGCCTATGCCCTGGGTCTGTCGCACAAGCACCTGCCCGAGATCATGGCGCTCACGGGGCTGCAGCGCCGCCCGATCTTCATCCCCGCGGTGGGCAATTTCCGCCAGGGCATGCTGGTCCAGTTGCCGCTGCATCTGGATGCATTGCCGAGCCGCCCGACAGCGGCCGCCCTGCACGACGCGCTGGCCAGACACTACGCGGCCAGCGCAGCGGCCGGCGGCTTCGTGAGGGTGCTGCCACCCACGCAGGACGGCAAGCTCGACGCCACCGCGCTCAACGACACCAACCTGATCGAGTTGCGCGTGTTCGCCAACGAGTCGCACCGCCAAGCGGTGCTGATCGCCCGGCTGGACAACCTGGGCAAGGGCGCCAGCGGCGCTGCGGTGCAGAA
Source organism: Hydrogenophaga intermedia (assembly GCF_023715105.1). GTDB lineage: Bacteria > Pseudomonadota > Gammaproteobacteria > Burkholderiales > Burkholderiaceae_C > Hydrogenophaga > Hydrogenophaga intermedia_A. The sequence goes on from NZ_JAMBNO010000011.1 coordinate 147,844, forward strand.
CCTCAAGCTGATGCTGGGGCTCTGACTCGGGCCCGGGCCAAGCGCAAGCCCTGGTCGCCTTCAGGCCGCGTCTTCGTCGGCACCAGCCACCACGCGGCGGATCGACTCGCCGCCGAAGCCCCGCGCGGCGAGGAAACGCATTTGCCTGGCTCGCTCGGCGGCGTCGGCCGGCGCACGTCCGAACTTCTTGCGCCAGACCTCACGCGCCCGATCGACCTCGGTGCCGCGCAGCCCGTCCACGGCTTGCGCCACCGCCTCTGGCGGCAGGCCCTTGGCCTGCAACTCCTGGCGCACGCGCGAAGCGCCCAGGCGCGCCGCGCGCCGGTGGATCACGGAGTCGATGACGCGCTGCTCGTCGATGAAGCCCTTGGCCTGCAGCTCATCGAGCGCCTGCGCGAGTTCGCCGGGCGCCTCCTCGTGCGGTGCGAGCTTGCGCAACAACTCCGCGCGCGAGTGCTCGCGCTGCGCCAGCAGGCGCAGCGCGCGTCCCTTGAGCGAGGGCTTGTCGAACCCCACGATGCCGTCACACCTTCTCAGGCATCGGCTTCTTCGGCGTCGGCCTTCGCCTTGCCCTTGCGGCCCTTGGTCGGCGCGGCCGCTTCCTCGTCAGCGGTGTCGGAGGGCAACAGAGGCACCCCCAGGGCCTCGCGCACCTTGTTCTCGATCTCGAAACGCAGCTCGACGTTTTCCTTGAGGAACTCACGCGCATTGTCGCGGCCCTGGCCGATCTTCTCGCCGTTGTAGGCGTACCAGGCGCCGGATTTTTCGATCACGCGGTGCAGCACGCCGAGATCGAGGATCTCGCCTTCGCGGCTGATGCCCTCGCCGAACAGGATGTCGAACTCGGCCGTCTTGAAGGGCGGCGAGACCTTGTTCTTCACCACCTTGACCTTGGTCTCGTTGCCGATCGCCTCCTCACCCTTCTTGATGGTGCCGGTGCGGCGGATGTCCAGGCGCACCGAGGCGTAGAACTTGAGCGCGTTGCCGCCGGTGGTGGTTTCGGGGCTGCCGAACATCACACCGATCTTCATGCGGATCTGGTTGATGAAAATCACCGTGCAGTTGGTCTTCTTGATGGTGGCGGTGAGTTTGCGCAGGGCCTGGCTCATCAGGCGCGCCTGCAGGCCGGGCAGGCTGTCGCCCATCTCGCCCTCGATCTCGGCCTTGGGTGTGAGCGCGGCCACCGAGTCCACCACCACCAGGTCGACCGCGCCGGAGCGCACGAGCGAATCGACGATCTCCAGCGCCTGCTCGCCGGTGTCGGGCTGGCTGATGAGCAACTCCTGCAGGTTCACGCCGAGCTTCTGGGCGTACTGGACATCGAGCGCGTGTTCGGCATCGACGAAAGCGCAGGTACCGGCCAGGCGCTGCATCTCGGCGATGACCTGCAGCGTGAGCGTGGTCTTGCCCGACGATTCCGGGCCGTAAATCTCGATCACGCGGCCGCGCGGCAAGCCGCCCACACCCAGCGCGATGTCCAGGCCCAGCGAACCGGTGGAGACGACCTGGATGTCTTCGATCACCTCGCCCTCGCCGAGCTTCATGATCGTGCCCTTGCCAAACTGCTTTTCGATCTGGGCCAGCGCGGCCTGCAGGGCCTTGGCCTTCTCGCTGTTGAGGGCGGCGTTCTTGACGGGTGCGTCCATTCGATGGCTCCTGAGCGGTGAGTGGGTGTTGACTTTGCGGCAAGCCGCCTGGGCTGTGATCGCATCCAGCACTGGATGCATGGCCAGCAGTGTAGCGGGGCAATGCCTGCCGACAACCTCAATTTTTGGTCAGTTTGCCTTACCATTCAACGCCATGAGCGATCAGCACGATGACCGTTGGCGCGGCGGCCACCTCGGCCGCCTGCTGGGCGAGGCGCAGCGCCGCTTCGACGCCCGCGTGCTGCACCTGATGGCGCACGATGCGCAGGTGCCGCTGGCGCTGTCCAACCTCGCGGCGCGTGCCCAGGTGGGGGCGGCGCACGTGCACATCACGCGCCACCTGGCGTTGCGCGGTTCGCGCCTGACGGAGCTCGCGCACAACGCCGGCATGAGCAAGCAGGCCATGGGCGATCTGGTGACGCAGTGCGAGGCCTGGGGCCTGGTGCGGCGCGAGACCGACCCGCTGGACGCGCGCGCACGGCGCATCGTCTTCACGCCCGATGGCCTGGTCTGGCTGGACGCGTTTCGCCGCGCGGTGGCCCGGGCCGAGGCCGAATTCGCCCAGCAGGTGGGCCAGGACGTGGCCACCGTGGTCGCGCTGGGGCTGGAGGCCTACGCCCAGGTTTGACCGGCGTCAGCGCCAGCGAAAGGGCCAAACCTACAATGACCCGAACACTTGAGGAGACACGCCATGCGCATCCTGATCGCCGAGGATGACCAGGTGCTGGCCGATGGCCTGCTGCGCAGCCTGCGCGCCACCGGGGCTGCGGTCGACCACGTGGCCAGTGGCACCGAGGCCGACGCCGCCCTGCTCACCAACAACGAGTTCGACCTGCTCATCCTCGACCTCGGGTTGCCGAGACTGCACGGCCTGGACGTGCTCAAGCGGCTGCGCTCGCGCGGCTCTGCCATGCCGGTGCTCATCCTCACCGCCGCCGACGGCGTCGAAGAACGCGTCAAAGGCCTGGACCTGGGCGCCGACGACTACATGGCCAAGCCGTTCTCGCTGCAGGAGCTCGAGGCGCGCGTGCGTGCCCTCACGCGCCGCGGCATGGGCGGCAGCACCAACACCATCCGCCACGGCCCGCTGGAATACGACCAGGCCGGGCGCGTGGCCACCATCGACGGCAAGATGATCGAACTCTCGGCGCGCGAGCTCGGGCTGCTCGAGGTGCTGCTGCAACGCGCAGGACGCCTGGTCAGCAAGGACCAGTTGGTCGAGCGCCTGTGTGAATGGGGTGAAGAGGTCAGCAACAACGCCATCGAGGTCTACATCCACCGCCTGCGCAAGAAGATCGAGAAAGGCCCGATCCGCATCGCCACCGTGCGCGGGCTCGGCTATTGCCTGGAGAAGGTGTGACCACACCGCCCCCGGTCGTGGAGCGTGCGCCGCGCGAGGCGCCGCCACCGGCCGAACGCCGGGCCAGCCCGATGTCGTTCGGGTTGTTCCAGCGCGAGCAGCGCAGCCTGTTCGGCGAGATCCTGGACTGGATGCTCACGCCGCTGCTGCTGTTGTGGCCGCTGTCGCTGGCGCTGACCTGGATCGTCGCGCAAGGCATCGCGAACAAACCGTTCGATCGCGCGCTGGAGTTCAACCTGCAGGCGCTGTCGCAACTCGTGGTGGTGCGCGACGGCGAGGCGCGGCTGGTGCTCGACAGCCAGGCACGCGACCTGCTGCGTGCCGACGACACCGACATCGTTTACTACCAGTTGGTGAACGCGCGCGGCGAGCACATCGGCGGCGAGATCGACCTGCCACCGCCACCGCTGGACGACGTGCCCGAGGCCGGTCGTGTGCGTCAGCGCGACGACGTGATGCGCGGCGACGCGGTCCGCGTGGCCTACACCTGGCTGGCCCGGCCCGACCCGCTGCGCCCGGTGCTGCTGCAGGTGGCCGAGACCACCGGCAGGCGCTCCACGTTGGCCAACGAAATCATCAAGGGCGTGATGGTGCCGCAGTTCGTGATCCTGCCGCTGGCGGTGCTGCTGGTGTGGCTGGCGCTGGTGCGCGGCATTCGCCCGCTGTCCGATCTGGAGCAGCGCATCCGCGCCCGCCGCCCCGACGACCTGAGCCCGATCGAGGAACTCGACGTGCCGCAGGAGGTGGCACCGTTGGTGTCGTCGATCAACGACCTGCTGGCGCGGCTGAAGGTCTCGCTCAACACGCAGCGCCGCTTCCTGGCGGACGCTGCGCACCAGCTCAAGACGCCGCTGGCCGGTCTGCGCATGCAGGCTGAGCTCGCACAGCGCGAGGCCGACCCGGCCGGCCTGCGCGCCTCGCTGCAGCAGATCGCCCGCTCCGCGGTGCGGGCCAACCACACGGTGAGCCAGTTGCTCGCGCTCGCTCGCGCCGAGACCACCGGCCGCGCGCTGCCCAGCGGCCCGGTCGATCTGGCAAGGCTGGTGGCCGGCGTGGTGCGCGACACCGTGCCGCGCGCGCTGGAACACGGCGTGGACCTGGGCCTGGAAGGCGTGTCCGAGGTGCCGCCCGAGATGCTGATCACCGGCAACCCCACGCTGCTGCAAGAGATGGTGCGCAACCTGCTCGACAACGCGATTGCCTACAGCGGCCAGGGCGGCGTGGTCACGGCGCGCGTGCTGGTCGACCGCTTCAGCGGCGTGCAGGTGGTGCAGGTGGAAGACAACGGGCCAGGCATCCCCGCCGGTGAACGCGGGCTGGTGCTGCAGCCGTTCTACCGCGCGCTGGGCACCAACGTGGATGGCTCGGGCCTGGGGCTGGCCATCGTGCAGGAGATCGCGCAGCAGCACGGCGCGAGCCTGCACATGGACGACGCCCACCCCGAGCGCCCGGCGCGCCCGGGGCTTCGGGTGTCGGTGCGATTCGTGCCGCGCAACGACCCGGCCGAGTGACGGCGGGATGGTTTCGCCGCCGGGCCACCCCAAGGCGAAACGCGCCCCCTGGGGGGCAGCGACCCGCGCAGCGGTGGCGCGTGGAAATTAAGGCTTGTACACGTTGAGTTCGAGACGCTCGCGCTCGATCACGCGCGCCACCGCAGGCAGCGCCGCAAAGCGCTGGGCCAGCGCCCAGGTCTTGGGCAGGGTCTGGGGGTCGATGCCCGCGAACCCGCCCCAGCGCAGCAGGGTCAGCGCATAGGCATCGAGCACGCCGGGCTTGTCGCCCCCGAGCCAGGGCGAGGCCTTTTCCGCCAGCGTCTCGATCTCACCCAGCAGGCCGCGGTAGGTCTCGACGGCATGCGCCTTGACGGCTTGCTGCGCGGCCTCATCGGCGGTGAACTTGTGCGGCATGAACACGTGCGTGAAGGTGGGGTGCACCGTGTTGTTCATCCAGGCCAGCGTCTGCAACGCGCGCGTGCGCGCCATGCCGCTGGCGGGCAACAGGCCGGCCTGCGGGAACTTCGCGTCCAGGTGCTGCGCGATGGCCACGATCTGCGTGATCACCTCGCCATCGTCGACCAGCACCGGCACCTGGCCACGCGGGTTGACGGCCAGGTACTCGGGTGTGCGCTGCTCGCCGCGGTGCAGCTTGATCGGCAGCGGCTCATAGGTGGCGCCCGCGAGTTCGAGGGCGGTGTGGGGCACGAAGGAACATGCGCCGGAGGCGTAGTACAGCTTGAGGCTCATCGTTGTGTCTCCAAAGGATGAAAAGGGCTCAGCTCAGGTGGTTGCCCACGAGGCCGGCAATCTCGAACATGGTCACCGAGTCCTTGCCGAAGACCGGGCGCAGGCGGGCATCGGCGTTGATGCGGCGCTTGTCCTTCGCGTCCTGCAGGCCGTTGGCCTTGATGTAGTCCCACAACTTCTTGACCACCTCGGGCCGCGACACCGCGCCTTCGCCGATGACGGCCGCGAGCGCAGCGCTGGGCTGCTTGCCGGTGGCCGCGGTGGTCTTGCGCGGGGCCTTCTTTGCAGCCGGCGCTTTCTTCGCCGCGGGCGCCTTCTTCGCTGCGACCTTTTTCGCGGGCGCCGCGGCCTTGGCCGCAGGCCGCGCCGCGCCCTTGCGCGGCGGGTACTTGCTGTCGCGCTGCTCGAACTCGAAATTCACCTTGCCCGCCTCGGCGTCCCAGGCCAGGAAGGCCTTGAACGGGCGGCGCGTGCGCATGGAGACAAACTTGTCGAGCAGATCGGTCTTGCCGCTGGCCAGCAGCTTGCTCATCTGCTCGCGCGCCACGGGCTGCTGCAGGATGATCTTGCCGCTCTTGAAGTCGCAACTCGGCGTGGGCTGCTGCGCCGTGGGCACGGCGCGCTCGCACACGTAGTTGGCGCCGTGCTCGTGCACCGCGCCGCCGCACTTGGGGCAGGCGCCCAGGCTTTCGCTGCCCGCGAAGTCGATCAGCTCGCCGGTTTCCTCGTCCTTGCGGTCGTCGCCGAAGTCGAATTCGAGCTTCCAGTTCCTGTCTTCTTCGCTGTGCTTGAGCACGAGTTCGGCGACGAAGGGCCAGCCCGCCTTGGAGCGGAAGCCCTCGAGCGGGCCAATGTGCTTGTCGCGCAGGAAAGCGTTGGCCTCGGCGGTCTCGAAGGTGCGCCCGCCCGGCGACTTGGTGAACGAGAAGCCGCAACCATCGCTGTTGCCGTCGGCGCCGGTGCACGCGAAGCGGCGGTAGTTTTCCTTCACCACGCCGCCGCAGTTGGGGCAGGGTGCTTCGAGCGTGGCGTAGTCGCCAGGCACGGTGTCGCGGTCGTATTCCTTGGCCTTCTTCACCAGGCGCTCGGTCATGGCCGCGATCTCGGCCATGAAGGCGTCGCGCGAGAGCTTGCCGTGCTCCATCTGCGCGAGCTTGTATTCCCACTCGCCGGTGAGCTCGGGTTTGGACAGGTCTTCCACCTCCAACCCGCGCAGCAGCGTCATGAGCTGGAACGCCTTGGCGGTGGGGATCAGCTCTCGACCTTCGCGCAGCATGTATTTTTCGGCCAGCAGGCCCTCTATGGTGGCCGCGCGCGTGGCCGGCGTGCCCAGGCCTTTCTCGTGCATGGCCTCGCGCAGTTCGTCGTCCTCAATGAGCTTGCCCGCACCTTCCATGGCCGCCAGCAAGGTGGCTTCGCTGTAGCGCGCGGGCGGGCGCGTTTGCAGACCCTTGTGCTCCACCGACTCGGTGCGCACCGTCTCGCCCTCGCGCACCGGCACCAGGTTCTGGCCCTTGTCGCCGGCCTGCGCACCTTCCACGTCCTCGGCAGCTTCCTTGCCGTACACCGCCATCCAGCCCGGCTTCACCAGCACCTTGCCTTCGGTTTTGAAGTGGTGGTTGAGCACGCTGCTGATGCGCGTGGTGACCATGAACTCGGCGCTGGGGAAGAAGACCGCGATGAAGCGGCGCACCACCAGGTCGTAGAGCTTCTGCTCGGCCTCGGACAGGCCGCTGGGCGCCTGCAGCGTGGGGATGATGGCGAAGTGGTCGGAGACCTTGCTGTTGTCGAAGATGCGCTTGCTGGGCTTGATGTAGCCGTTGTTGAGCGCGGTCAGCGCGTGCGGCGCGAGGTGCTTCATGCCGCTGTCGGCCAGCATCTCGAAGGTCTGTTTGACGGTGGCCAGGTAGTCCTCGGGCAGCGCGCGCGAATCGGTACGCGGGTAGGTGAGCGCCTTGTGGCGCTCGTACAGGCTTTGCGCAAGCTGCAGCGTGGTCTTGGCCGAGAAGCCGAAGCGGCCGTTGGCCTCGCGCTGCAGGCTGGTGAGGTCATAGAGCTGGCCGCAGGCCTGGGTGGTGGGATTGCTTTCTTCCGTCACGCTGGCGGCCTTGCCGCGAACCGCGTCGACGATGGCCTGCGCCTGCTTCAGGTCCCACACGCGGTCGGCGCGCAGATCGGGGTCGGCGTCGTCGCCGGTCGGCTTCTTGAAGCCCGGGTCGAACCACTTGCCTGGGTATTCGCCGGCTTCGGCGAGGAAGCTCGCGTGGATCTCCCAGTAGTCGCGCGGGCGGTGTGCGCGGATTTTTTCCTCGCGCTCGACCACGATGGACAGCGTGGGCGTCTGCACGCGGCCCACAGTGGTGAGGAAGAAGCCGCCATCGCGCGAGTTGAACGCCGTCATGGCGCGCGTGCCGTTGATGCCCACCAGCCAGTCGGCCTCGGAGCGGCTGCGCGCCGCGTCGGCCAGGCCGCGCATTTGCGCATCGCTGCGCAAGCGCTCGAAGCCTTCGCGGATGGCGGCCGGCGTCATCGACTGCAGCCACAGGCGGCGCACGGGCTTGCCCAGGCCCTGGTATTGCCCGCCCTTCTGACCACCGGCGTACTGTTCGATCAGGCGAAAGATGAGTTCGCCCTCCCGCCCCGCGTCGCAGGCGTTGATGAGTTCGGTGACGTCCTTGCGTTTGGCCAGCTTGACCACCGCGTTCAAACGCGACTTGGCCTTGTCGATCGGCTTGAGCTCGAAGTAGGGCGGCAGCACCGGCAGGTGCGCGAAGCTCCACTTGCCGCGCTTGACGTCGAACTGCTCGGGCGCGGCGATCTCCACCAGGTGGCCCACGGCAGACGTGACCACGTAGCGTTCGTTCTCGAAGTGGTCGTCGTGCTTCTCGAACTTGCCCGCGACCGGCGTGAGCGCACGCACGATGTCCTGCGCCACGGACGGCTTCTCCGCAATGACCAGGGTCTTGGCGATGCCTTCGGTTTTCATCTCTACAATCCGCTCCCACACACGCGAGCGCGCACACACGGGCGCGCGCTTGTCGTGCGCGCACCCACGCGCGCACCCGCACAAAACAACCTTACCAAAGAAATCCGACGTGACGAAAACCCCTCGGAAGCCTGCTGCGCGCACGAAAACCCCGGCCCCGGCGCAAGACGCCCGCCGCATCCAGACGCGCCGCTCCGGGGTGCATGGCAAGGGCGTCTTCGCGCTGGTGGATATCCCGCCGGGCGAGACGCTGATCGAATACACCGGCGAAGTCATCACCTGGGCCGAGGCGCTGGATCGCCATCCCCACGATCCGAGCGACCCCAATCACACCTTCTACTTTCACATCGACGAAGACCATGTCATCGATGCGAAGTACGGCGGGAACTCGGCCCGCTGGATCAACCACAGCTGCGCGCCCAACTGCGAGGCCGACATCGAGGACGGGCGCGTGTTCATCCGCAGCAAGCGCGCCATCCAGGCCGGGGAAGAACTGTTCTACGACTACGGCCTGGTGATCGACGAGCCGCTCACGCCCAAGCTCAAGGCGCAGTACCCGTGCTGGTGCGGCGCCCCGAAATGCCGCGGCACGCTGCTCGCGCCTAAACGCGGCGGGCGCGCCACGAAGCTGGGTTGACCATGATGGCCACGGCCACGCTTGGGGGCAGCGCCGAGGCCATCTGGCAGGCGGTGGTGCCCACGTTGCCGGGCTTCACGGTCGAGGTGGTGCCGCAGATCGACTCGACCAACACCGAACTCATGCGCCGTGCGCGCAGTGCGCCGCTGGATCCGGTGCTGCTGGTGGCCGAGCAGCAGACGGCGGGACGCGGGCGCCTGGGCCGCGGCTGGCACAGCCAGGCCGGTCAGTCGCTCACGTTCTCCCTCGGGCTGATGCTCGCGCCGCGCGAGTGGTCGGGCCTGTCACTCGCGGTGGGCGTGAGTCTGGCCGAACAGTTGCACGCCGATGTGCGGCTGAAATGGCCGAACGACCTCTGGCTGCTGGGCCGCAAGCTGGGCGGCATCCTGGTCGAGACCGCCGGCCAGCACGATGCCATGGGCGCGGCGCGCGCGGTGGTGATCGGCGTGGGCCTGAACGTGGCGCGACCGGCCGCCGCGGCGGTGCAGCAGACCGCCGCGGGCGCCCTGCCCCCGCTGGCACCCGCAGGCCTGGCCGAGGTGGAAATGGGTGTCACGGCGGCCGAGGTGCTGGGGCGCGTGGTCCCTGCGCTGGTGGCCGACGTGCAGCGCTTCGAGGCCGAGGGCTTTGCGGCCTTTGCCGGGCGCTTTGCCGCCCGCGATGCATTGAAGGATCGTGCGGTGGTGCTGAGCGATGGCACCACCGGCACCGCCTGCGGCGTGGCCAGTGACGGCGCGCTGCGGGTGCTCGTGGGCCAGCAGATGCGCCGCGTGGACAGCGCCGAAGTGAGCGTGCGCCCATGCTGAGGTGGCTGGTCATCGCCCTGGTCGTGGCCAACGCGGTGTATTACGCGGGCACCCACGGCCACCTGGCTGGCCTGGGCTGGCCGGCAGCCGGCGAAACGCGTGAACCGCAGCGGCTGACGCAGCAGATCGAACCGCAGCGGCTGCGCCTGCTCAATGGCCCGCAAGGCGCGGAACCGGTGTCCCCGGCGGCAGGCCGGCCAGGCCCCGAAGCGGCCGCAACGCCCACGAACCCGTCCTCGGCAGGTCAGCCTTCGCCATCGCCTGCCGCTTCGCCGCAGGGCTCGAGCGCCCCAGCGAGCACGCCAGGATCGCCCGCGGCTCCTGCAGCGCCCACGCTGCCGGCCACGCCAGCCACGGAGGCGGCCACCGCGTGCTGGCAGGCCGGTGGTTTCACCGAGGAGCAGGCTGAACTGCTGCGCGCCGAGTTGCGCCTGCTGGGCCTGGCCAGCAGCGCCTGGCAACTGAGCGAGGTGCGCAGCCCGGGCCGCTGGATCGTCTACATGGGCCGTTACGACAGTGCCGAGCAGGCGGCGCGCAAGAAGGCCGAGCTGCGCGCCCTGGGCATCGAGTTCCGCGACGTCGGCACGCCCGGGTTGACGCCCGGTATCGCGGTGGGCACCTTTTCCAGCGAGCAGGCCGCACGCGACGGCCTGCAACAGGCCGAACGCCGCGGCGTACGCACCGCGCGTGTGGTGCAGGAACGTGCGGAGAGCGTGAGCTTCAACCTGCGTCTGCCAGCGATCACCGAGGCGCAGCGACAGCGCATCGACGCCCTCGGTCCCGCCATGGGCGGGCGCACCTTGCAGCGCTGCGGCTGAGGCGCCTCAGCGTCGGCGCTGGCGCCAAGCCAACGCGACGACCCAGGCCCACAGCCCCGCGCCCCAGGCCCAGCCGAGTGCGCCACCGCCTCCGCCGCTCGTGGTGGGTCGCACGGTCACCACGGTCACGGTGTCGCTGCCTTTTTCGCCATCGCTGTCGGTGACGGTAAGGCGAAACACCCAACGCGCATCCAGGTCCGGCAGTTGCAGGTTGGCAACTGCCGAGGTGTCCCCGTCGATCGCCACCGCTGGGCCGCTCTCGCGCGTCCATTCATGGCTCACGATCGTCGCCATACCCAACGCGAAGCTCGCTCCGCCGTCCAGCGTGATGCGGGCACCCGGCTGCACGGTGCCGATGCGTTTGATGATGGCTGCCGGCCCGCTGGCCAGCTGCAAGGACACGCCAGCGTCGAGCAATCCCGCGCCGCAGGTGATTGTGGTGCAACGACACGGCCCGGCGGCCGCGGGTCCGCAATCGGGCAAGGCGGACGGTACATGGCCACGGCGGCGCGCCGCCTCCGTCATGCGGTAGATGAGGTCGGAGGGCCTCAATTTGTTGTTGACCGACAGCATGAGGCTGGCGACCCCGGCTGCCTGGGGCGCCGAGAAGCTGGTGCCTTGCTTGTAACCGTAGCCATCGGCGCCAGGGGTGGTGAGCCCATCGTTGTCGGTGGCGTAGATCATGTTGGCGTCCCCCGATTCGCTCGAGCCCCCGGGGGCCGAGAGCGCCACCTGAGGGCCGAAGCTGGAGTAATCGGCTTTCGCGCCGTCGCGTCGCACCGCGGCCACGGCCATCACGCCGTCGCAATCGGCCGGCCGGGTGAGCGGGCCCTCGTTGTTGCCCGCGGCCACCACCAGCAGCGCGCCTTCGTTGGTCACGTCATCGACCATGCTCTGGTAGGCCGCGTTGCAAGCGGTGCTGCCGCCAAAGCTCAGGTTGATGACGCGAGCAGGCGTCGGGTTTGACGGCGCGCCGTCCACGGGGAGACCGGCCGCCCAGCGCACGCCATCAAGCAGGTCGGAAAGCAACGCGCCGCATTTGCCCGCCACGCGCACGGGCAGGATCCTGGCGAGTCGGTTGATGCCGGCGATACCGATGCCGTTGTTCCACACTGCGCCGACCTGACCCGCGATGAAAGTGCCGTGCCATGAGCTGTCGGCCACGTCGCAGGCATCAAAAATGGCAGTGCCCAGATCGCCGGCGCTGACCCAATCCCCCGGGTCCGAGGGATCCGCGTCTCGACCATCGCTGTCGTTGGCCACCGAGAGTTCGCTCACGAAATCATGGCCGCTCAGCAGTTTTCCCATGAGGTCGGGATGGCTGAATCGAACGCCGTTGTCGACCACCGCCACCACCACGTTGCTGCCCGTGTTGATTTGCCAGGCGGGCGGCATGTTCATGGCAGATTGCTCAGCCGCACCGGGCACGCGCAGGTGCCATTGCAAGTTGGTGTAGTCGGTTTCGGTCGGTTCGGACCGGCGACGCTCGATCACATCAGGCTCCACCCAGGCCACGTCCGGGTGCAGCCGCAGGCGGCGCATGGCGTCGTCGAGCGCGTGGCCGCGCAGGGGTTTGTCCAGCCGCATGAGGGCAGCGCGCCCAGCCTCACCGACGCTGCGAACCGGCAGGCCCACGGACTTCGCGACAGCCTGCGTCTTCTCGCGGGAGCGCTGGGTGGCGCGTTTCCAGGCGGCCTGCTCTCGCTGGCGACGATCGGCCCAGGGGCCGCGTTCGGTGTGTTCGGCTCTCAACTCGTCTGCACCGGCCCGATAGCCCACGATGAGCCCGAAGGCCAGCGGATCGCCGGCCGAGGCCGGTATCGAGGCCACGCCGAGCAAGAGGCAGAAGAGGTAACGGCGAAGGCGGGGCGGGCGCATGCAGATTTGTAGCATCCGCCAGCGGCCCGCGTGTCCAAAAGTAGACCGGACATCCGCCTCAGTTCACCAGGCGGTTGGCGCCTGCGGGACGATGACCGTTGGCGCCTCCCGCACGCCCGCTCCGGTCACACGTTCCCGTCGCTCGCTGCGGATGCCTGGCGTCAGCCGGGCACGGTCGCGGCCCGGGCCGTGGGGGTGGTGAGGCTGTCGAACCACGCCAGAGCGTCGTTCCACAACGGCTGGGCACGCGGGCGGAAGTAGCCCATGTGTCCGATGGGGCCGAGTCCCTGGCGCCGCGAATCCAGCGTGACGGCGCGCACCGGCGCGTTACGGTAGCCGGCCATGAAGGCGTCGCGCGACGCCGGCGGTGCCCAGGCGTCGTCGAGCGCATTGACGGCCACGATGGGAAAGCGCACCGCGTCAAAGCGCGCGGTGACGTCGCGCATGCCGGGGTCGTCGAAGAAGTAGCGCGGAAAGCGGCACCAGTGGCGCCATTGGCGGTAGACATCGATCGGCAGGTCCTCGCCCATGCCGAGTTTGCTCCAGGGCAGGTAGCCGGCCACCCGCGTCATCAGCGGGCCCAGCACGTTCCACATCAGTTGCACGCGCAGGCGCTCCAGCGGGGGCATCCAGCCGTGCCAACCGGCACCGGTGGCAAAGGTGTAGGCCGCGTCCACGTGTTCCGGGTTGGGCAGAAGTCCCAGCGCATGGCCACCGTAAGAATGGCCGACCAGCCACAGCGGCACGCCTGGCGTGCGCATGTGGGCCACGGCCGCGGCGAGGTCGAGGCGGCCCCAGTCGAGATAGTCCATGCGAAAGCCCTTGAGGCTGCGGGGCGCGGAGTCGCCGATGCCACGGTAGTCGAGGGTCAGCACGTCGATGCCCTGGGCCGCGACGTGCTGGGCAAATCGCTTGTAGAAGCCCTGTGGCACCGCGGTGGCGCCGCCGACCACAAGGTGGGCGCGTGGCGGCGTGGCGGCGTGGTAGCGCCGGGCCGACAGCGGATAGCCGTCGGCGGCGTGCAGGGTGAGGCGTTCGACGCGCACGGCGTCGCGGGTGGCGGGTGTCATGTGGGGTTCTCCGGGGTCGGGGGAGCGGGCAACAAGGCCAGCAAGGTGTCGGTGATCTGCTGCACGGGTTCGATGCTGTGCGCCACGCGCGCCTGCAGCAGGCCGCCTTCGTAGGCGGCGACCATCAGGGTGGCCACGCCTGTGGCGCGCTCGGCGGGCATGCCGGCGACCACCAGGCCGTGTGCGATGCGCTCACGCAGCCGCGCAAAGCCGCGGGCGAGCGCTTCGCGCAGGGCCTTGTCGTCGGGCGCGGATTCCAGCGCCACCGTGGCCAGCGGGCAGCCGGACTCGAAGCCGGTGCGTTGCAGACGCTCGGTGGCGGCGCGAATCCACTGGCGCATCGCGGCCAGTGGGTCGGGCGCGGTGGCAAGCAGTTGGTCCAGGCCGCTGGTCATGCGTTCGACCACGCGGTCGATGGCGGCGATGGCCAGCTCGGTCTTGCCGCCGGGGAAGTGGTGGTAGAGCACGCCCTTGGGGGCGCCGGCCGACTGGAGCAGCTCGGTCAGGCCGATGCCGTGCAGGCCACGGCGGCGCAGCGCGTCGGTCATGGCGGCGATCAGGCGGTCGCGCGTGCCGGTTTCGGGCGGGGGTGCGGTGGGCATGGTCCGCATTCTCTAGACCGGTCGGTCTAGTGTCAATGCCGACCATCGGTGGACTTGTCGTAGGCGAGCTGGCGGCTTCTGGAGGCTTCTACAATAACAATCCATCTGGACGGATTTGAAATCATGGCCCTGAGTCGCCCCAAACAACCCGAGTTGCTGCGCGCCCGCATCCTCGAAGCCGCACAAGGCGTGTTGCTCGACGAAGGCCTGGCCGCCGTCACGCACGACCGCGTGCTGGCGCGCACCGGGATCTCCAAGGGTGGGCTGCAGCATCACTTCCGCACCAAACAACTGCTGCTGGACGCGCTGTTCGATCAGCTCTTCGCCAGCTTCGTGGCGCAATACGAACTGGCGCTGGCGCAGGAGCCCGCCGGGCCGGCGCGGCGCATGCGCGCCTACGTGAAGGCCTCGCGGCGCAACGCGCTCGACGTTGCGCACAGCGGGCGCGCCACGGTGCTGCTGGCACTGGGGGACGAGCAGTACCAGGCGCGCTGGTCGCGGTTCCTGGACGAGACCCTGGCGCCCGACACACTCGACGGCGCCACCCTGCTCGCTTGCCGCCTCGCGGCCGACGGGCTGTGGTACAGCCTGGTGTTCGGGCCGGTGCCCAGCGCGGCCGAGGTGGACGCGGCGCTGCACCGCATCCTGCAACTCACCGAGGAACGGCCATGAGCGCGTCGGCCTCGACCTACCTGCTGCTCGGCATCGCGATCGTGGCCGAGGTCATCGCCACCACCGCGCTCAAGGCCGCCGATGGCTTCAGCCGCCTGGGGCCCAGCGTGGTTGTGGTGCTGGGCTATGCCATTGCATTCGGCTGCCTCTCGTTCACGCTCAAGACATTGCCCACCGGGATCGCCTACGCCATCTGGTCGGGCGTGGGGATCGTGCTGGTGTCGGCCCTGGGCTGGTTCGTGCACCGCCAGGCGCTCGATGTGCCAGCATTGATCGGCCTGGGCCTGATCATCGCGGGCGTGCTGGTGGTCAACCTGTTCTCCCGCAGCGCGGCGCACTGAACGCACAAAACGAAAGGCGCCCGAAGGCGCCTTTCTTGCGGGGGGCCGCGGCGGAATTACTTCGCCACCACGCGCGCCATCTCCAGGCACTTGTTGGAGTAACCCCACTCGTTGTCGTACCAGCTCACCACCTTGATGAAGGTGCCGTCGAGCGCGATGCCGGCATCGGCGTCGAAGATCGAGGTGCGCGCATCGCCACGAAAATCGGTGGCCACGACCTTGTCTTCGGTGTAGCCCAGCACGCCCTTGAGCGCGCCTTCGCTTTGCGCCTTCATCTCGGCGCAGATCTCGGCGTAGGTGGCGGCGTTGTTGAGTTCCACCGTGAGGTCCACCACCGACACGTCGGAGGTGGGCACGCGGAAGGACATGCCGGTGAGCTTCTTGTTGAGCTGCGGAATCACCACGCCCACCGCCTTGGCCGCGCCGGTGCTGCTGGGGATGATGTTCTCCAGGATGCCGCGGCCGCCGCGCCAGTCCTTGTTGCTCGGGCCGTCCACCGTCTTTTGCGTGGCGGTGGCGGCGTGCACGGTGGTCATGAGGCCGCGCTTGATGCCCCACTTGTCGTTGAGCACCTTGGCCACGGGCGCCAGGCAGTTGGTGGTGCAACTGGCGTTGCTGATGATGGCCTGGCCGTTGTACGTGTCGTGGTTGACGCCATAGACGAACATGGGCGTGTCGTCCTTGCTGGGCGCAGACATGATGACCTTCTTGGCGCCGGCGGCCAGGTGCTTCTCGGCGCCGGCCTTGTCCAGGAAGATGCCGGTGGACTCGATCACCACGTCGGCGCCGACCTCGCCCCACTTCAACGCAGCCGGGTCCTTCTCGGCGGTCAGGCGGATCTTCTGGCCGTTGACGACCAGCTGACCGCCCTCGACCTTGACGTCGCCGTCGAAGCGGCCGTGCACGCTGTCGTACTTGAGCATGTAGGCCAGGTAGTCGGGCTCGAGCAGGTCGTTGATCGCGACGACCTGGATGTCCTTGAAGTTGGCGATCGCCGCGCGAAACACCATGCGCCCGATGCGCCCGAATCCGTTGATACCGACCTTGATCGTCATGCTCTCAGCTCCTGGGTTTGAATCGAAAGGGAATCACTGTTGGGCGAGCACGGCGCGCACCGTGTCGGCCACGTTCTGTTCGGTGAAGCCGAAGTGCTTGAACAGCACCGGCGCCGGGGCCGACTCGCCATAGGTGTCGATGCCCACCACGGCGGACACGCCGTACTTCCACCAACCGTCCGTGGCGCCCATCTCCACGGCCACGCGCGGCAGACCGGTGGGCAGTACGGCCTTCTTGTAGGCGACGTTCTGGCGGTCGAAGGTGGTGGTGGAGGGCATGGACACCACGCGCACCGCGATGCCATGCTCGCGGGCCAGCAGTTCCTGGGCCTTGAGCGCGAGCTGCACCTCGGATCCGGTGGCGATGATCACGCCCTGCGCCTTCTTCTTCAGGCCCACCTCGGCGGGCTCGGACAGCACGTAGGCGCCTTTGGCGATGTCGCTCAGGTCTTTCTTGGGTGCGTAGGGCAGGTTCTGGCGCGACAGCAGCAGTGCCGTGGGCTTGTTGCGGTTCTCCAGCGCCACGGCCCAGGCGATCGCAGTCTCCGCGGTGTCGGCCGGGCGCCAGACATCGAGGTTGGGAATCAGGCGCAGGCTGGCGGCGTGCTCGATCGACTGGTGAGTGGGACCGTCTTCACCGAGGCCGATGGAGTCGTGCGTGAAGACGTGAATGACGCGCTGCTTCATCAGCGCGGCCATGCGGATGGCGTTGCGCGAGTAGTCGCTGAACGTGAGGAACGTGCCGCCGTACGGAATGAAGCCGCCGTGCAGGGCCACGCCGTTCATCACGGCGGCCATGCCGAACTCGCGCACGCCGTAATTGATGTGGCGACCCAGGCGGCCCTGGTGGTCGCGCACCACCTGGCCCGCAAGGTCGAAGCGCAGCGCGGGCGTGGACGCGGTGTTGGTGAGGTTGGAGCCGGTGAGATCGGCGCTGCCGCCGAGCAGCTCGGGCAGCGCGGCGGTGAAGTGCTCCAGCGCGAGCTGGCTGGCCTTGCGGCTGGCCACGGTCTCGGCCTTGGTGTGGGCCTGCACGGCGGCGTCCACCGCCACCTGCGCAAAGCGCTTGGGCAGATCGCCCTTCATGCGGCGCAGGAACTCGCTGGCGAGTTCGGGGTAGGCGGCGCGATAGGCGTCAAAGCGCTGGTTCCAGGCGGCTTCGGCGGCGTTGCCGGCGGCCTTGGCGTCCCAGGCGGCGTACACGTCATCGGGCACGACGAAGGGCTCGTGCGCCCAGCCCAGGGCGGCGCGCGTGAGCTTGATTTCTTCGGCACCCAGGGGCTCGCCGTGCGCCTTGGCGGTGTTGGCGCGGTTCGGGCTGCCCTTGCCGATCGCCGTCTTGCAGATGACGAGCGTGGGCGCGTCGGCCTGGCGGCGCGCATCGCCGATGGCGCGGTCCACGGCGTCCACATCGTGGCCGTCGATCGGGCCGATCACGTTCCAGCCGCAGGCGGCGAAACGCAGGGCGGTGTTGTCGACGAACCAGGGCGTGACCTTGCCGTCGATGGAGATGCCGTTGTCGTCGTAGAGCGCGATCAGCTTGTTGAGCTTCCAGGCGCCGGCCAGCGCCACGGCTTCGTGGCTGATGCCTTCCATGAGACAGCCATCGCCCAGGAAGACGTAGGTGTGGTGGTCGACGATCTCGTGGCCGTCGCGGTTGAATTCGGCCGCCAGCAGCTTCTCGGCCAGTGCCATGCCCACCGCGTTGGTGATGCCCTGGCCCAGCGGGCCGGTGGTGGTCTCGACGCCCGGGGTGTGGCCGACCTCGGGGTGGCCCGCCGTCTTGCTGTGCAACTGGCGGAAGTTCTTCAGCTCCTGCATCGGCAGCGCGTAGCCCGTGAGGTGCAGCAGCGCATAGATGAGCATGGAGCCGTGGCCGTTGCTGAGCACGAAACGGTCGCGATCGGCCCACTGCGGGTTCACCGGGTTGTGCTTGAGGTGGCGCGCCCACAGCGCCACGGCGATGTCGGCCATGCCCATGGGGGCGCCGGGATGACCGGAGTTGGCGGCTTGCACGGCGTCCATGGACAGCGCGCGGATGGCGTTGGCCATGGTCAGGGGAGAGACGTTGACGACGGCAGAGTCGCTCATGCGGGGGACCTCGGGTGGAAGCGTGCGCAGCGCGGCCGCGGAATGCGGGCTGGCTTGGGGAAAACCCCGGATTTTAACGGTGCGCCCCAGGAGAGCACGGCAACGGGCCGGGCGGCTACAGTCATGCCCTGAACATGGCCACCGCAGCCCAAGCCATCATCCTTGCCGCCGGACGCGGCAACCGGATGCGACCGCTCACCGACCACACGCCCAAGCCATTGCTGGACGTGCAGGGCAAGCCACTGCTGCGCTGGCATGTCGATGCCCTTGCTTCGGCGGGCTTGCGGTCCCTCGTCATCAACACCGCCTGGCTCGGCGAGCAGATCCCGCGGTACTTCGGCAAGGTCCCGCTCGACGGTGGCGGGCAACGCCTGCACATCACCTACTCCGCCGAAGGCGAGGACTTCGGTTATGCGCTGGAGACCGCGGGCGGCATCGCGCGCGCGCTGCCCCTGCTGGACGAGGTGTTCTGGGTGGTGGCAGGCGACGTGTTCGCCCCCGGATTTCCGTTCGACCCCGGCGCGCTGCAGCGTTTCGCGCAGGGTGGACAACTCGCGCACCTGTGGCTGGTGCCGAATCCGACGCACAACCCGAGTGGCGATTTCGGTCTCTCCCCTGCGGGGCTCGCACTCAACGGCGGCGAGCCACGCTTCACCTACAGCACGATCGGCCTTTACCGACGTGCGCTCTTCGAAGCGCCATGGTGCGAGATCGTGCCGGGTAATCCGCAGGGCACCGCCGAGCCGCTGGCACCGCTGCTGCGCCGCGCCATGGATGCCCAGCGCGTGAGTGCCGAGCTGTACCACGGCCCCTGGGCCGACGTGGGCACGCCCGAGCGGCTGGACGAACTCAACCGGTAGCGCGCGTGCGGCCGCGCGCAGCGGCGCCTGCGTTCAGGCAGATTGGCCGGCACAATGGTGCGATGGACGCCACCACCCATTTCCGCATCTACGCCGAGCGCCGCGCGCGTCTGGCTTCGCAACTCGGCCCGGGCGGCATCGCCATCGTGCCCACGGCGCCGGAGCGGCCGCGCAACCGCGACAGCGATTTCCTCTTCCGGCACGACAGCTACTTCTACTACCTCAGCGGCTTCACCGAACCGAACGCGTGGCTCGTGATCACGGCCGAGGGCCGCGTCACGCTGTTCTGCCAACCCAAGGACCTGGAGCGCGAGATCTGGGATGGCATCCGTCTGGGCCCCGACGCGGCGCCCGGCGCGTTGGGCGTGGACGAGGCTTTCTCGTTCGCCGAGCTGGACCAGCGCCTGCCCGGGTTGCTGGAAAACCGTGCGGTCGTCTGGTATCCGTTCGCCACCCACGCGGGGCTTGAAGGCCGCATCGACGGCTGGCTGCAGAAGGTGCGCGCGCGCGTTCGCTACGGCGCGCTGTGCCCCGAGACCCAGCGCGACCTGTGCGCCCTGCTCGATGAGATGCGCCTCGTGAAGGATGCGCACGAGCTGGCCATCATGCGCCGGGCTTCGCAGATCAGCGCGCGCGCCCACATCCGCGCCATGCAGCGCAGCGCCGCCATGCTGCGCGCCGGGCAGGACGTGCGCGAGTACCACCTGGACGCCGAGCTGCTGCATGAATTCCGCCAGGGCGGCTCGCAGTACCCGGCCTACGGCAGCATCGTGGCCGCGGGCGCCAACGCGTGCATCCTGCATTACCGCGCCGACACCGCGCCCATTCGCGACGGCGAGCTGGTGCTGATCGATGCCGGTTGTGAGCTCGATGGTTACGCGAGCGACATCACGCGCACCTTCCCTGCCAACGGTCGCTTCAGCGGCCCACAACGTGCGGTGTACGAACTCGTGCTGGCCAGCCAGGACGCGGCCGTGGCCGCCACCCGGGCCGGTGCGCGCTTCATCGATCCACACGAAGCCACGGTCAAGGTGCTCTCGCAAGGCCTGCTCGACCTCGGCCTGCTGGACAAGACCAAGGTGGGCACGGTGGACGACGTGATCGCCAACCGCAGCTACTTTGCGTTCTACATGCACCGCACGGGCCACTGGCTCGGCATGGACGTGCACGACTGCGGCAGCTACGTGGAACCGGGTGAGGTCGGCAAGGCAAGCGAACGCAAGGACCCGCTGTCGGGCGAAATCATCAAGGATCGCCCAAGCCGCGTGCTGCGCCCGGGCATGGTGCTGACCATCGAACCCGGCCTCTACATCCGCCCGACCGAAGGCGTGCCGGAGCAGTTCTGGAACATTGGCATCCGCATCGAGGACGACGCGGTTGTAACCGCCGATGGCTGCGAGCTGATCACGCGCGATGTGCCGGTGGCCCCCGACGCGATCGAAGCGCTGATGCGCGGCTGAATTCGGGCGGGCGGCACCTCACTGCAGCGTGCGGTGCTCCGGCAGGGGCGCGATTCCCGGACTGGGCATCTCAGCGCCCAGTTCCATCAGCCAGCGTGCGCTCAAGCGCCCCAGCAGCAGACGCATGGGCGCGGACAGCGCGGGGTGCTGCGACAGCTCGGTGAGGTTGCTCACCACCTTGCCCACCATCAACTCGCGGTGCCGCACCGGGCCGCTGTGCTGGGCGCAGCCGGTCATGAGCGCCAGCGTGCCTGCCAGCAAGGCTTCGGTGGGCGGCAGGGCATATTCTTCGTCGGTGTGGCTCGAGAGCTTGCTTTTCATCGGATGCTCCAGCGGTGAGATGGCGGCATCTTATGAGAACAATTCTCATTTGCATAGAATCGACCCTGTTCGCAGGCGGGCCAGCCGCCACAATGCGGATTCCCTCACCGCGAAAGGAGCAGCCATGAAAGGCGATGACAAGGCGATTGCGCACCTGCAGGCGCAACTCAAGAACGAGCTGACCGCCATCAACCAGTACTTCGTGCACTACCGCATGCTCAAGCACTGGGGCCTGGACAAGCTTGCGAAGAAGGAATACGAGGAATCCATCGGCGAGATGAAGCACGCGGACAAGCTGATGGACCGCATCTTCATGCTCGACGGCCTGCCCAACCTGCAGGATCTCGGCAAGCTCAACATTGCCGAAGACGTGCCCGAGATGCTGCGCAGCGACCTGGCGCTCGAACGCGGCGCGCAGGCCACCATCAAGGACGGCATTGCGCATTGCGAATCGGTGCGTGATTACGTCTCGCGCGACCTTCTGCAGGACATCCTGGACGACACCGAGGAGCACATCGACTTCCTCGAGACCCAGATCGAGTTGATCGACAAAGTCGGCCTGCCGAACTATCTGCAGAGCCAGATGGGCTCGGCCAGCTGAGTGACCCGGTGGCGGCGCCGCCCGTCGGGCGGTGCGTGTGAGCGCTTGTGGAATGAATGCGATCCATTATCATTTGCAGGCGTTTCACCCAAGCCACTCCCATGATCGTCTGCGTCTGCCACCGCGTCAGTGACAAAACCATCGCCCAATGCGCACGTTCGGGCATGGCGTTCGACGATATCCAGCTCGAGCTGGGCGTGGCAACGCAATGTGGCCAATGCGAATGCAGTGCGCGCGCGCTGCATGCCGAATGCACCCCGGGCAACGCCGTGGCCCACCTTCAGCTGCACACCGCCGAACAGGCCCGTCTGGCGGCCGCGCAGGCCGCCTGAACGCCGGCCCGCCCATGGCGGGCCGAGCCGATTCCCTCCGTCGACGTCACAAGGCCTTCACCCGCAAGGCGGCTGGGCCATGCCCGGGTTTTCCCTGGGTGCGACTTAGAATGCGGATTCGCCTTTCGCATGGCAGAACGTACAACGGCCGGAGACAAGCATGACCGCATCCAGCACCCCCGAAACGAAACGCGCCGAGCTGCGTCGCGCTGCGCTCGATTACCACGAGCGCCCGACGCCGGGCAAGGTCGCCATTGCCGCCACCAAGCCACTGTCCAACCAGCGTGATCTGGCCCTGGCGTATTCACCCGGCGTGGCCGCGCCCTGCGAGGAGATCGTGGCCGACCCGGTCAACGCCTTCAAGTACACCGCGCGCGGCAATCTGGTGGCCGTCATCACCAACGGCACCGCGGTGCTGGGTCTGGGCGACATCGGCCCGCTAGCCGCCAAGCCGGTGATGGAGGGCAAGGGTGTGCTGTTCAAGAAGTTCTCCGGCATCGATGTCTTCGACATCGAGATCGCCGAGAAGGACCCGGACAAGCTGGTCGAGATCATCGCGTCGCTTGAGCCCACCTTTGGCGGCATCAACCTCGAGGACATCAAGGCGCCCGATTGTTTTTACGTCGAGCGCAAGCTGCGCGAGCGCATGAAGATCCCGGTCTTCCACGACGACCAGCACGGCACCGCCATCGTGGTGGGGGCGGCCATCCTCAACGGCCTGAAGGTCGTCGGCAAGGACATCAAGCAGGTCAAGCTCGTCACCTCGGGCGCCGGCGCCGCGGCGCTGGCCTGCCTGAACCTGCTGGTCAAGATCGGCCTGCCCCGCGAGAACATCTGGGTGACCGACCTCGCCGGTGTGGTCTATGAAGGCCGCACCGAGTTGATGGACGAGGACAAGGTGCAATTCGCACAGAAGACGTCGGCGCGCAAGCTGGGCGACGTGATCGCCGGCGCCGACATCTTCCTGGGTCTGTCGGCCGGCGGCGTGCTCAAGCCGGAGATGGTGAAGTCGATGGCGCCGAATCCGCTGATCCTCGCGCTGGCCAACCCCACCCCCGAGATCCTGCCGGAGGAGGTGAAGGCGGTGCGAGACGATGCCATCATGGCCACGGGCCGCACCGACTACCCGAACCAGGTCAACAACGTCCTGTGCTTCCCGTACATCTTCCGCGGCGCGCTCGATTCGGGCGCGACCACCATCACCGACGAGATGGAGATCGCAGCGGTACACGCCATTGCCGAGCTCGCGCAGGCCGAGCAGAGCGAAGTCGTCGCCGCTGCCTACGCAGGTGAGAAGCTGGCCTTCGGTCCCGAGTACCTGATCCCAAAGCCCTTCGATCCGCGGCTGATGATGAAGATCGCACCCGCGGTGGCCCAGGCCGCGGCCGACAGCGGTGTGGCGCTGCGCCCTGTCACTGACATGGCGGCCTACCGCGAGCGGCTGCAGAGTTTCGTGTTCGCCTCGGGCACGGTCATGAAGCCGATCTTCTCGGCCGCCAAGCTGGCCACCCGCAAACGCGTGGCCTACGCGGAGGGCGAGGAGGAGCGGGTGCTGCGCGCCTGCCAGATCGTGGTCGACGAAGGCCTGGCACGGCCCACGCTGATTGGCCGCCCGGCCATCATCGCGCAGCGCATCCAGAAGTTCGGCTTGCGGCTGCAGGAGGAACTGGACTACGACGTCGTCAACGTCGAGCAGGACGAGCGCTACCGCGACTTCTGGCAGACCTACCACCGCATGACCGAGCGCAAGGGCGTCACCCAGCAACTCGCCAAGATCGAGATGCGCCGCCGCCTCACGCTGATCGGCGCCATGCTGCTGCACAAGGGCGAGGTCGACGGCCTGATCTGCGGCACCTGGGGAAGCACCCAGGGCCACCTGCAGTACATCGACCAGGTGATCGGCAAGCGCGCCGGCGGCAGCCCCAGCACCGCGCAGGACGTGCGCATCTACGCCTGCATGAACGGCCTGATGCTGCCCAACCGCCAGGTCTTCCTGGTCGACACCCACGTCAACCACGACCCGACGGCCGAAGAGCTGTGCGAGATCACGGTGATGGCGGCCGAGGAAATGGTGCGCTTCGGCATCCAGCCCAAGGTGGCCCTGCTGTCGCACTCCAATTTCGGCTCCTCCAATGAGCCTTCGGCCGTGAAGATGCGCCGCACACTGGACCTGCTGCGTGAGCAGGCCCCCTGGCTGGAGGTGGATGGTGAGATGCACGGCGACGTGGCGCTGGACCCCGACGCCCGCGCCGCGCTCATGCCCAACTCCACGCTCAAGGGCGCGGCCAACCTGCTGGTGCTGCCCAACATCGACGCCGCCAACATCGCCTACAACCTGCTCAAGACCGCCGCCGGCGGCAACATCGCCATCGGCCCGGTGCTGCTGGGCGCCGCCCAGCCGGTCCACATCCTGACGCCCAGCGCGACCGTGCGCCGGATCGTCAACATGACAGCTCTCACCGTGGCCGACGCAAACGTTGCCCGATAAGACCCGAAACCAAAGCAAGCGCACACTAATTCATACGGATAGCCCTGGGGGGTAGTGCCCACTTTTTGGGCAGCGGCTTGCTTTTTGACCCGGGTTAGGGCACACTCTCGCGCTTGTATTTCAGGGTTAACCCCAGCGTCATGGACATGGGTTAACCCGCATCAGGAGCAAGCCAACCTCATGGATCCGCGGCGCGTCCGCCCGCATCGGGGAAAGGGCAAAGCCGGGTTTCTGGCGGCGCTGACGGCCACGTTGGTCGCCGCTGCAGGCACCTTTTTGGTGCAAGCCCGCGGCCCCGAACTCCAGGCGTTCGAGACGCCGGCGGCCGTGTCGGTATCGGCCCTGCCAACGCAGGGTCAGCAGGTGATGGGCCAGATCTCGCAAGGGGGGCCCTTTCGCTACGAGAAAGACGGCACCGTCTTCTTCAACCGCGAGGGCCTGCTGCCCCGACAGAAGCGAGGCTACTACCGGGAATACACCGTGCCGACACCGGGGCTGCCCCATCGGGGCGCCCGGCGGATCGTTTGTGGCGGCGAGCAACCCAGGGCTCCTGATGCCTGTTATTACACCGAGGACCACTACGCGAGCTTCAGACTCATCGTGCAGTGACCCTCGACAAGGCGACCGGTATTTCAACTTTGACTGTGGAAAGAGACGCGGAGATGGACACGCCACTTCGTAATGTGCGACCCAACATCGTTCAGTCGATTCGCGCCTATGGCGTGAAGGACCTGCAGGCGGCGGCCGAGCAACTCGGTCACCACTTCCTCTACGCCAACCTGGCCAAGGCGCAGAGCAAGCAAGACGTGCTCGAACTGATCGCTGCCCAGTACACACTGCCGCCGCACTTCGGCAAGAACTTCGACGCCCTGTACGACTGCATGACCGACATGGTCCACAAGTCGGGGCCGCAGACCGGCTTCATCGTGGTGCTCGAGCACATCCCCGCACACAGCAAGTTCGACAAGGAAGCGCGCGAGCAGCTGCTCGACATCTTCCGCGACACCGCCGAGTACTGGGCCGAGCGCAAGATCCCGTTCCGCTGCTTCTACTCGTTCTCGGTGGCGCGCAGCCCCAAGGGCGAGGAGCCGATCGAGGTGCAGGACGAAGAGCCCATGCCCACCGACAAGATCCTGGACGTGAGCCCGATGGCGCTGCGCATGAGCAGCCCGTTCAATGCGGGCTACTGGCTGGCGGCTGCTTGATCTGACCCACCCCCGCGCCGCGCCTGACGGCGCGTCACCCCCTCAAGGGGGCGGCACCGACGGACTGGCAGAGCCAGATCCGTGGTGCCACTGGCTGAGCCCCGACACCTGTCGGGGCTTTTTCATGCCTGCGTACGTTGTGCGAGGCTGATGTACTCGCTCACCGGCACTTCTTCCGCGCGGCGTTGCAGGTCGAAGTTGCCCGCTGCATTGCGCGCTTCCAGCCACTTGCCCAGCGTGTGGCGCAGGATCTTTCGGCGCTGGCTGAAGGCGGTCTGCACCATAGCGCTGAAGTGCTTCAGATCGATCGCGGGTGGCTCGGCCAGCGGGACCATGCGCACCACCGCGCTGTCCACCTTCGGTGGCGGATCGAAGGCCTCGGGCGGCACGAACAGCACGTTCTCCATCGCGTAGCGCCACTGCAGCATCACCGACAGGCGCCCGTAATCGGCCGTGGCGGGCGCGGCCACCATGCGGTCGATCACTTCCTTCTGCAGCATGAAGTGCTGGTCCTTCACCACCGCCACATGGTCGAGCAGGTGAAAGAGGATCGGCGTGGAGATGTTGTACGGCAGGTTGCCCACCACGCGCAGCGCACCGGGTGCTGCACCGGGCAGCGCCGAAAAATCGACCGTGAGCACGTCAGCCTCGGTCACGTCGAGCTGGCCGTGCAGGCGCAAGCGTGCGGCGAGGTCACGGTCGAGTTCGATCACGCGCAGCCGCCCGAGCCGCTCCACCAGCGGCTGCGTCAACGCGGCCAGGCCCGGGCCGATCTCCACCATG
The DNA here is from genome assembly GCF_023715105.1 of Hydrogenophaga intermedia. Taxonomy (GTDB): domain Bacteria; phylum Pseudomonadota; class Gammaproteobacteria; order Burkholderiales; family Burkholderiaceae_C; genus Hydrogenophaga; species Hydrogenophaga intermedia_A. The sequence goes on from NZ_JAMBNO010000011.1 coordinate 174,099, forward strand.
GCGTCGCCGGGGCGCGGATCGATCGCGCGAACAATGGCGTCAATGACGCCTGGGTCGGTGAGAAAGTGTTGCCCGAAGCGCTTGCGCGCAATGTGCTTCACGGCTGCGGTTCTTCGCGGATCTCGACGTAGGCGCGCGCGCGCACGTCGCGAGCCCACAGCGCCAACGCTTCTTCGAGTTTTTGCGCACGCACCACGTTGCGGATGCGCTCGCGCCGCTCGTTCTCGGCCAGGGGCACGGTGCGGCGCTCATCGACGCGGATGAGATGTACACCGAACCGCGAAACGACGGGTTCGGAGAGTTCGCCCGGCTGCAGGCGGTTCATGGCCTGCTCGAACTCCGGCACGAACATGCCGGGGCTCGCCCAGCCCAGCACACCACCACCCGCAGCGGACCCGTCCTGGCTGTGTTCGCGCGCCAGCGCCTCGAAGCTGGCCTGGCCACCGGCGATGCGCTGGCGGAACTCGCTCAAGCGCGCCTGCGCGGCCTGCTCGCTCAACTGGGGGCCGGGACGCAGCAGGATATGGCTCACACGCGTCTGCGTGACGTTCATGGCCGGCAGACCGCCGCCACCCCGCTTGTCGTTCACCCGCAGCACGTGAAATCCCGCCAGGCTGCGCACCGGGCCGGCGATCTCGCCGGGCGCCAGCGCGCGGGTGGAATTGACGAACAGATCGGGCAGGCGGGTGGCCGCTCGCCAGCCGAACTGGCCGCCATTGACCCGCTCGGGCGCATCGGAGAACTCGCGCGCGAGGGTGGCGAAATCCTCGCCGGCACGCGCACGCTCGGCCACCCGTTGCGCCCGCGCCTGGCGCTCGGCCACCAGGGCCTCGCTGGCGTTCTCCGGCACCGTCACCAGCACGTGGCTGAGGTTGAGCTCCAGGCTGCTGATGTCGTTGTTGGCCTGCTGCTCGCGAATGAAGTCGTCGATGTCAGCGTCGCTCACGCGCACGCGCGAATCGACCTCACGCTCGCGCACGCGCTGCAGCAGCAACTGCTGGCGCAACTCGCTGCGAAAGCGGTTGACATCGATGCCCTCGGAGGCCAGACGCTGGCGGAACTGCTCGCGACTGAGCTGGTTCTGCGCGGCGATGTTCTGTTCGGCCTGATCGACTTCGCTATCGGTGACGCGCAAGCCGGACTCGGTGGCGAACTGCAGCTGGGCGCGTTCGTTGATGAGCTGCTCGAGCACCTGCCGCACGAGTTCCGCGCGTGGTGGCGCGTTGGTGATATTGCGCTGCGCAATGGTTTGCTCCACCTGGCGCAGGCGTTGACGCACGTCGTGGTTGGTGACCGGCTCGGAGTTGACCAGCGCGACGATGAAGTCCGCGGTGCGGTTGGGCGAGGCGGCCCCCGTGCCCGCCGGCAGGCTCAAGCCACCGGGCGAGCGCTGGGTCTGCGCAGCGACGGGTCCGACCGCCAGGGTGACCGCCAGGGCCAGGGTGGAGAGCAAGAGGCGTTCAGTCATGGCGTTGGAAGCGGCTCGGCGGGGTGATTTCCTCGCGCAGATATTGGTAGCGCGGCACGTTGTCCTTGAGCGTCTGCAAGGGATTGGAGCCGATGCGCGAGAAGCCCGTGAATTCGAGCTGGAACAGGATGCGTTGGTTCGCCGACGACGCGCTGCGCTGCAGCCGCTCCAGCACGACACGCCCGATCCAGCAACCGGCATCGTACTCAAAGCCGGCCACCAGATCGACGATCTTGCGATCGGGCACGCTGTAGTTGATGCGCCCGACGCTGTACCACTGTCCGGCGCCCAGCGCGCGGCCCGGCACCGGCTCGGGCGCATCACCGAACAGCCCGCGCAGTGGCCACTGCCAGCCGACGTCGAATTGCTCGGAGCTGCCGCGCTGCAGGCGCCACGCGGCGCTGAGCACGCGGTAGGGTCCGGGTGTGTAGCGGGTGCTCAGGGTGGTGCGCACCGACTCGCCGCTGGCCGGGTTGTACTGGAAGTTGGTGTCGAACAGCCAGCGCGGGCTCCACTGCACGCGCGCGCCGATGAGCACGTCGCTGAAGCGCTCGGTGACGGGCGTGCCGCCCGGTTGGCCGGCCGCGTTGGGCAGGATCACGTCCTGATCGCGCAGCAGGTAGCGCTGCGCAATGCCCAGGCGCACGATCTCGGCGCCGGTCTTCGGGTCGAGCAGCCGCGAGCTCACACCCAGTGTGAGCGCGCGGGTGTCGGAGATCCGGTCGTTGCCGGTGAAGACGTTTTCGGAGTAGATCGTCGCGAGGTTGAAGTCGGTGGCGCCCGAGTCGTAGTTCGGCAGCAGGCTCTGATCGCGTGACGGTGTCCAGGTGAAGAAGGCGCGCGGCTCCAGCGTCTGGGTGAATGCACGGCCGAAATAGCTGGCCTCGCGCTCGAACACCAGGCCACTGTCCAAAGCCACCGTGGGCAAGGTACGCGTCGCCGTCGACAGGCCGTTGGCCAGGGGACCGTCGAAGCGGTACTGCGTGTGGTGCATCCGCGCGCGCGGCTCGACGAACCAGCCCGGCGCCTGCCAACGGTGGCCGATCTGCGCGATGGCCAGGGTGCGCTCGCCATTCGGCTGGCCTGTGAGCGTGGGATCGGACTCGAAGCGGGTGAACTCAGTGCGCAGTTGCAGCGTGGTTTCGCCCGAACGCCAGTTGTCCAGCAGGCTGCGCTGATAGGCCAACGACACGGACGGCACACGGTCGTAGGGCGGTGTGATCGGCGACTCGATGTCCTGCAGCGTCTGCCAGGTGTACGCCCCCGCGACCAGCGACCACGGTCCCTGGCTCCAGGCCAGTTGGGCGTCGCTGGGCAACAGGCGCTGTGTGAGCGTGGCGTTGGCGCGCGGGAAATCGCGCCAGTAGTTGTCGTCGCTGACGCGGTTGAGGTTGAGGTCCAGCCCCGCGCTGCCGCCTGCGCCCAGCCGGTTGAAGGCCTCGGTGAGCCGCTGGTTGTGCACCAGGCTGTAACCCCAGCGATCGTCATCGCGCAGGCGGTCCGACGGCATGAACGAGCCGCGCAAGCGGCCGCTGTAGCTGGGCTGCAGATAGCGGAACTCGGCGCCCAGGTCGATCCCGCGCTTGGTCATCAGCGTCGGGAACAGCGTGAGGTCGTAGTTGGGCGCGAGGTTGAGGTAATAGGGCAGCGTGAGTTCGAAGCCGCTCAGGCTGTCCAGGTTGATGGCCGGTGGCAGCAGGCCCGACTTGCGCTCCTCGCTGAGCGGAAAGGTGAAGTACGGGGCGCCCAGGATGGGCACGCCCTTGAACTCCAGCACGCCGGCGGTGGCCGCGCCGGTCTGCTCGACGTTGTCGAACTCGATCTTGCGGGCGCGGATGAGCCAGTCGGGCATCCAGTCGGCACCGGGCACGCGCGGGCAGGTGCTGTAGCGCGCCTGATGGGCGGTGGCACGGTCTTCGCCCTCGAAATCCAGGCGCTGCGCGTCGCCGCGGCCGTCGGTGCGCAGGATTTCGAACTGCGGGTTCTCGAAACGGCCAACGAAGGTGTCGACGTTGAGCCGCAACGACGGGCCGCTGAAGCGGTCACCGTTGCGGTTGATGACCACGTTGCCTTCGGCGGTGGCCTCGCTGCTGCGCTCGTCGTAGCTCAAGCGGTCGGCGCGGATCACCATGTCGTGGCGGCGCAGCTCGGCCTCGCCCTCGACCGTGGTGACAGAGCCGGTCTGCCCCTGGATGCGCTGGCCCGAGACGTGCGCCGAAGCCTCTTTTTGCGCCTGTGGTGTCAGGCTTTCCTGCAACCGCAGGCTGGGGCGCAGGACCAAGCCGTCACCCTGCGCGTGCACAGGTCCCGCGGCCAAGCCGCCGATCACCGCGGCGGCCACGGGCGCCAGGGCGAGCCGGGGAGCGGTGCTGGGGAAGAACGAACGGCGTTTCAAGGTCGGGCCCGGCGGCGTGCGGGCCGCGCACTTCGGCGAGAGAGGCGTTTGTAGAATGCGCCGGATTATTCCACGGGCCCCTGGCGCCACAACCGGTGGCGCGCCCACACGCCCATCCCCGACCATGACCCCGTCACCGACGACCGTCGCGTGGGCCGACCCGCAGCGCGAGGCGGCCTTCCATGCCTGGCTGGTACCCCTGGCCGCGCAACACGGGCTGCTGCCCGCGACCCTGCGCCCGGCCTCGGCCGACGCAAGCTTTCGCCGCTACCTGCGGCTCGACAGTGCCGAGGGCGGCAGCGCCATCGTCATGGACGCGCCGCCCGACAAGGAAAACAGCGAACCCTTCGTGCGCATCGCGGGCCTGATGCGCGAAGCCGGCCTGCGGGTGCCTCAGGTGCTGGCCTGGGACGCACCGCTGGGCTTCCTGCTGCTCGACGACCTCGGCACGAAGACCATGCTCGACGTCATCGACGCGGCCAACCCGGCGGCCAACGAGGGCCTGTACCGCGACGCACTCGCCGCACTGCTGCCCTGGCAGCAGGCCAGCCGCCCCGGTGTGCTGCCACCCTATGACGAGGCCGTGCTGCGCCGCGAACTGCAGCTCTTCCCCGACTGGTACCTGGTGCAGCACAAGGGCGTGGCGCTCAACGACACGCAGCAACAAACCCTGCAGAAGACGTTCGATCTCATCGTGCAGCGCGTGCTCGCGATGCCCACCGTCTACGTGCACCGCGACTTCATGCCGCGCAACCTCATGGTGCTGCATGAACGCGGCGACACACCGGCCACAAAACTCGGCGTGCTCGATTTCCAGGACGCCTTGCACGGACCGATCACCTACGACATCGCCAGCCTGATGCGCGACGCCTTCCTGACGTGGGAGGAAGATTTCGTCATCGATATCACCGTGCGTTACTGGGAGCAGGCGCGCAAGCTCGGGCTGATGGACTTCGAGGACTGGCACAGCGACTTCGGCGCCTTCTACCGTGCGGTGGAATGGATGGGCCTGCAACGCCACCTCAAGGTGGCCGGCATCTTCGCGCGCCTTACCCTGCGCGATGGCAAGCCGAAGTACCTGGCCGACGCACCGCGCTTCATCGCCTACATCCGCGCCACCGCCCACCGCTATCGCGAGCTGGCGCCGCTGCTGCGGCTGATCGATGAGGTGGAGGGCCTGCAGGCCGCCAGCGGCTGGGCTTTCGGCCGCACGTGACGCCATGCCGCGCTTCTTCTGTGACGCCACGCTGAGCCCCGGGGCCGAGCTCGCGCTGCCACCCGGCGCAGCCCGCCATGTGCAGGTGCTGCGCCTGCAGCCGGGCGAGGGCATCACGCTGTTCAACGGCCAGGGCGGCCAATGGCAGGCCGCCGTGCTGCGCATGGGCCGCAGCGACGTGGTGGTGCGCGTGACGGCGCACGACGCCGTGGAACGCGAGGCTGCGCGCGCCGTCACGCTGGCCATCGGCATGCCGGCCAACGAGCGCATGGACTGGCTGGTGGAGAAGGCCACCGAGCTGGGCGTGACGCGCATCGTGCCGCTGCACACGCAGCACGGTGTGCTGCGCCTGGCGGGTGAGCGCGCGCAGAAGAAGCAGGCCCACTGGCGGGCGGTTGCGCAAGCCGCTTGCGAGCAGTGCGGACGCAACCGCTTGCCCGCGGTCGAGCCGGTGCAAGACCTCGCCGCCTTCCTGCCGCAGGCCGTTGGCGGGCGCGCTGTGCTTTCGCTGGCCGAAGGCAGCGTGCCCGCGCGCGAGGCCTTTGCCGGTGGCGCGCCGATCACGGTGCTCATCGGTCCCGAAGGCGGTCTCTCGGCCGGCGAAGACGCCCAGGCCCGTGCGGTGGGCTTCGCGCCAGTCACCCTGGGTGCACGCGTCCTGAGGGCCGAGACCGCGGCGCTGGCCGCGCTCACGCTCGCCATCGGCTGAGCCGCGGCGACCAGCAGCGACACAGTGGCGCGGCGCGTGCACAGCGCGCCTGTATAAACGGGAGCTTATGAACAAGAACCTCTGGTTGCTGGCCGCTGCCCAAGGCCTCTTCATGACCAACAACGTGGTCTTCATCACCATCAACGGGCTGGTGGGGCTGTCGCTGGCGCCGCTGGGCTGGATGGCCACGTTGCCGGTGATGGGCTACGTGGTGGGCGGGGCGTTGAGCACGCCGCTGGTGGCGCGCGCGCAGCAGCGCCTGGGGCGCAAGGCTTCGTTCCAGCTCGGGCTGGCGGTGGCGCTGTTGTCGGCGCTGCTGTGCGCCGCCGCGGTGGCGCTGGGCAACTTCTGGTGGCTGGTGGCGGGCACGGTGATCGCGGGCTACTACAGCGCCAACGGCCAGCTCTACCGCTTCGCAGCGGCCGAACTCTCGGCACCGGCGTTTCGCGAGAAGGCGGTCTCGCTGGTGCTGGCGGGCGGGTTGTTCGGCGCGGTGCTGGGCCCCAACCTCGCGGTACACACGCGCGGCCTCACCGCCACGCCGTTCGCGGGTGCCTACCTTGCGCTGGCGGTGGTGGCCCTCGCATCGATGGCGGTGATGGCCTTCCTGCGTTTTCCGCCGGTGCCGGCACGCGCTGCGGGCGCATCACCGGGACGCCCGCTGTCGGTCATCGCGCGCCAGCCGGTATTCATCGTGGCGGCCGTGGGCGCCGCCCTGGGTTACGGCGTGATGAACCTGCTGATGGCCGCCACCCCACTGGCCATGCAGGTCTGCGGCCTGCCCTTCGAAGACGTCGCGCTGGTGCTCGAGTGGCACGTGATCGGCATGTTCGCGCCCGGCTTCTTCACGGGCCACCTCATCAAGCGCTTCGGCGTGCTGCCCATCATGGGCACGGGTGTGGTGCTCAACCTGGCGTGCATCGCCATTGCGCTCTCGGGCGTGGACCTGCACCAGTTCCTGATCGCGCTCTTCTTGCTCGGCGTGGGCTGGAACTTCCTCTTCACCGGCAGCACGACGCTGGCGCTGCACGCGTGGCGGCCCGAGGAGAAGGACCGCGCGCAGGCCGCCATCAACTTCGGTGTGTTTGCCACCATGGCCGTCACCTCCTTCGCCTCTGGCGCCCTGGTCACCACACAGGGCTGGGCCTGGCTCAACATCGGCTCGCTGTTCCCGGTGGCCTTGCTGGGGGCGGCCCTGCTATGGCTTGCCCGGCGCCAGCGCGGCGCCCAGAATGCCGCCTGATGCCTGCCACTGTGGCGCGCACACCGGGAGAACACCATGGGATTGCTTGATGACTTGCTGGGGTCCGCTGCCGCGGGCGGTCAGGGTGGCGCGGGGGGCATCGACCTGCCGCAGCTGATGGCGCTGGTCCAGCAACTGCTGCAGCAGTCGGGTGGGTTGGAAGGCCTGCTCGCGAAGCTGCAGGCCGGCGGCCTGGGTGAGGCCGCGCAATCGTGGGTGGGCATGGGCGCGAACCAACCCGTCTCACCCGATGCGCTGGGCAGCGCGCTCGGGCCCGATCTCATGGGCGTCCTCGGCGGCCTGCTGGGCGGCAACGGCCAGCAGGCGTCGTCGGTGCTGGCGCAGGTGCTGCCGGGCCTGGTGGACCAGCTCACGCCGCAAGGCCGCGTGCCCGAAGCGGGCGCGGGCGGCATCGACCCGATGTCGGCGCTGGGCAGCCTGATGGGTGGACCCTCGGCCGCGGACAACGCCGGTGGGCCCGACCTCGGCAGCCTGCTCGGCGGCCTGCTGCGCCGCTAGGCAAGGCCCGAACAACACCCGTCGTGGTGTGTGCTGACGCACGAGCTTTCAGAAGGTGGCAACTGGGTCGCGATTTTGGTCGTTCGGGGGCCGATTCGCGCCCCGCAGCAGGCTTGTTGGGCCGCTGCGCACGTACTCATCCCCGAGCAGCCCGCAAAAGCGTTCGCCGCTCCAGCAGCGGGCGGACGCGCGGGATGGTGTCTCAACGGGCAGGTGGTCCGAGCCCATGGCCAGCCCGGCAAACTCGCGAAACAGTGCTGTGTCGTACAGCGCCTCTTCCATCGCCGGGTCCGACAGCTTGAACCACTGCTGCAGGAAGTGGAGGCGCAGCATGGTTTCAACCGCAAACGGTGGGCGCCCACCCTTCGGCACCGGGTGCTGGCTGGCCCGAGGTTGTCCCGGCCTTTCCTGACTTCGTCGGCCGATTTTCAGAGTCTCCGCCGCCATCGCTTCACAGCTCTTGCGGGTTCGGGTTGGTGTCGCCGGTCAGCTTCGCCTCCCAGCGGACGTTGTCCGTCGCGCCGCTCGGGTCCTTGCAGTTCACCGCCTGAAACCCGCAGGCTTGCATCAGCTTTACGACCGCAGGGTTGCGGGCTCCGCCTTTGGTCGTTGCCACCATGACCTGCATGCCTTTGCTGCGTGCAAACTCCTTCGCGCAGAGGACGAGTTCTTTGCCCACGCCGTGACCTCGCGCATGCGAATCGACCACGATGCCCAGATCGCACAGATGGTCTGAAATAAACCCGACTTCGGCCACGCCGATCAGCTGGTCCCCGTCGAAAGACAGCATCTGGTTCGCCGAATTGACATTGGCCGTCATCGCTTCATCGAACCCGGTTTCAGCCTTCGGTCCGTGGAACCGCTGTTCGAAATCAGCATTTCCGAGTTGGTCATAGAAGGAAACGATCTGGCGAACGTTGTCCGGGGATCCGGTCTCGATGCGCAACGCGGTCGGGCGCGGCGACAACATCCGGCTTGTCTCCCCAGCCTTGATGCCCGGGGCGAAACGCGGCTTGGCGTCATCGGAGAAGAATCTTTGGTTTTTGATTCGGGCGTGGAGTTCGCCCTGTGCAGACGAGCGGGTCAGATTGTTGAATTTGGAGGTGGATGTGGGGGTCGCGACGAGAAAGCGAGCGCTGCTGATGCTGATCATGGGGCATATCTCCGTGAAGGGTTAAATCGCCGCGCTGCACGCGGCCAATCCGCGTTGCGCGGCATCGAGATGGAATCGAAGAAGGGAGAGCAACTTCGCACCAGTGGTGACTGAACTGCACGAAAGGTTCACGCGATAAAGGAGCTTGTCGGTCATCGGCAAAAAACCGAAGCAGCCTTGCGATGGATGCGACGTCATGCTGTGCTCCAGCAGGCGATGTTTCAAACTGTCTTGCGGCGCATTCACGCACAGGTCGATGTATATGCTCAGGAAGTCGGGCGCATCTACTTCGTCGTGGACCAGCGCTATGTCGAGACCATCCACGCGGATCTCACCGTCCTTGTAGATGTCTTCCCAGGATTGCAGGTCGGCCTCCTCGCATAACGACCTTATGAGTTCTCGGTATTCGATTGAGATCATTTGGCTACCTTCAAGAAAATCCAATCTTGGTAGCAATGAACTTCGTCCGGTTCCGACATGAATGCCGACCCGCTTCGATGCACCAACACGGCGCTGATTAGGGCTGTTTGAGTGCGCGGGTTGCGGCGCGTTGGTGCATTGATTCGGTCGCTCAAGGGCCGATTCGCGCCCAGCAGCAGGCCTGTTGAGCAGCTGCGCCGTGTTCTTGGCAAGCCCCCGGTAGCGCACCTTCACATGCCCGAACTGGCGCTTGATGACCAGAAACGGGTGCTCCACCTTGGCCTGATTGCCAGGCTTGCCGTGTTCGAGCTTGACCAGGCCTGCGTCGGCATCCACACCAGGGTGCGCCCTCATGCCGAAGTGCCATGGGTTGCCCTTCTGGGTCTGATACATCTCGGGGTCGCACTCGCCGCCGCTGTTCTTGGAACTCGCGATTGCGCGTCCTCTTGGGCTTGCGCTCGTATCCGCTCTCGCCCAGGCTCATTTGCTTCATGGCGGTGATGTCTCACATCACACAGGTAGGTTGGACCGAGGTTGTGCAGACCTTTCCTAGGCCTTTTGCGCCGGCGCGTGCACCTGCAGCCAAGCGCGCAATGTCGACATCACCGGTGCTTTTTCGAGTTCGTTGAAGATCTCGTGGTACAGGCCGTCGAAGCGGCGCGCGTGCACCACGTTCGCCGGCGCGGCGGCGGCGAAGGCGGCGCTGCCTGCGGGGCTCACCAGGTGGTCGTCGCCGGCGTACATCAACAGCGTGGGCACGGCCCATTCCCGCGCCGCGCGAATCACGATCGGGCCGTTTTCGTCGATGAAACGCGCCAGGCGCGCGCTGATGCGGTCGTGCACGCGGCGGTCCTTGCGGTAGGCGGCCACCACCTTGGGGTCGTGCGAGATCTTGCTGGCATCGAGCCCGTTGCCCAGCGGCTTGTCGGGCGCCACGGTCATCATCAGGCCGATGAGCTTGCGTTTGACGGCCGACAGGCCCGTGTCCAGCGCGGGGGAAGACAGGACCAGCAAGTCGATGGGGGCCATCGCGCGCTGCACGAACGTCGAGGCCACCAGCCCGCCCATGCTGTGGCCGAGCAGGATGAGCGGGCACTCCCAGCGCTCGGCCAGGCGGCTGCGCGTGTCGTCCACCACCTCGAACAGGTCTTCGATCAGCGCGTCCTCGTCGGGCAGCACGCCGGGCGCGCCGCTGGAGTCGCCGTGGCCGCGCTGGTCGTAGGCGCGCACGACGAAACCCCAGTCGTTGAGTTGCAGCGCGAGGTCGTTGTATCGCCACGCGTGCTCGCCCAACCCATGGACGATGAGCACCACGCCGCGCGGGCGTAAGCCCTTGGGCAGTGGCCAATCAAAGATCGCGAGGTTGTGCCCGTCGCGGGCGGTGAAGGGCGCTTGGGTGGTGTCGGTCATTCTTGTTCTTGATGGGTTGTGACGACCAGCCTCGCACGCAGCGTCAAGGCATGCGCGCGATCACCTGCGCCACGCTGGCCGTGAGCCGGCGCGCGTAGTCGAGGTGCAGGAACTCGTTGGGCCCGTGGGCGTTGCTGCGGGGCCCGAGCACACCGCAGACCATCATCTGCGCGGTGGGAAAGCCCTGGCTGAGCATGTTCATGAGCGGAATGGTGCCGCCCTGGCCGATGGTGCCGCAGGCCGCACCGAAGTGCGCCTGCGAGGCGTCCTGCAGCGCCTGCTCGAACCACGGCGTGGTGGCGGGTGCGTTCCAGCCGCTGGCCGCGCCCTCGGGCGCGAAGGTCACCTTGGCCTGATACGGCGCGTTGTCTTCCAGCAGCGCCTTGAGCTCCTGCACGGCGCGCGGCGCGTCCACCAGCGGCGGCAGGCGCAGGCTGAGCTTGAACGCGGTGTAGGGGCGCAGCACGTTGCCGGCGTCTTTCAGTGCGGGGAAGCCTTCGGCGCCGGTGACGCTGAGCGTGGGCCGCCAGGTGCGGTTGAGCAGGGCCTCCACCGGGTCGGTGGTGGTGGGCAGCGCGAACAAGGTGCTGCCGCCGCAGTCGTGGTGGGCCCAGGGAAAGCGCTTGTAGATTTCCTCACCCAGGATCGAAGCGGTGGCCTTCGCCTGCGCCACGCGCTCGGCCGGCACCTCGCAATGGAAGCTCGCTGGGAGCAGGCGGCCGGTGGCGCTGTCCTCCAACCGGTCGAGCACCTGGCGCATGATGCGAAAGCTCGACGGCACCAGGCCGGACGCGTCGCCGGAGTGAATGCCCTCGGTGAGGATCTCGACCTTGAGCACCCCGCTGGCCATACCGCGCAGGCTGGTGGTGAGCCAGAGCTGGTCGTAGTTGCCGGCGCCACTGTCCAGGCAGATCACCAGACCGACATCGCCCAGGCGCGTGCGCAGCGCGTCCACATAGGGGAGCAGGTCGCCCGAGCCGCTTTCCTCGCAGGTCTCGATCAGGCCGACGATGCGCGGGTGGGCCACGCCCTGCGCCTTGAGCGCCTGCACCGACGCGATGCTGGCGTAGACGGCGTAGCCGTCATCGGCGCCGCCGCGCCCGTAGAGCTTGCCGTCGTCGATCTTGGGCGTCCAGGGGCCGAGGTCGCTGCGCCAGCCGGTGAACTCGGGCTGCTTGTCGAGGTGGCCGTACATCAGCACGGTCTGGCCCGACGTGGGGGCGGGCGTGCCGTCCTGGCCGGCGCTGGCCGGCACCTCGAAGAACAGCACCGGCGTGCGTGGCCTGCCCTGCGCGTCGTTGAGGCGGATCACCTCGAGCGTGAGCCCCGGCACCTGCTGGGCACGCACCCAGTCGGCCGCGGACTGCAGCACGCGCTCGAGCAGGCCGTGGGCCGCCCAGTCGCTGTCGAAGGCGGGGGATTTGGCCGGCACGGCGATGTAGTCGACCAGGGCCGGGACGATGCGCTCGCGCCAGGCGGCATCGACGTGCGCTTGCAGCGCGGTCGGTTCGAGCGGAAGGGGTTGGGGCAGGCGGGCGTTCATGGCGATCTCCGTGGCGGGATCGCCCGGGTCAGGGCACGTCGCCTTCCCGGAGAACCCGACCGGGGGAGAGTATAGGCAGGCGGCCCGCGTCGCCGCCACAAACCCCCAGGTGTGCCCCCGGATGTGCCCTCAGGCCACGGTACGGAAACGGCCGACGAGCGTGGCGAGCTGGGTCGCCTGATCCTTCAGGCTCTGCGCCGCTGCAGCGCTTTCTTCCACCAGCGCCGCGTTCTGCTGCGTCATCTGGTCCAGCTGGCTCACCGCCGTGTTCACCTGCCCGATGCCGTCGCTTTGTTCGCCCGCCGCGGCCGTGATCTCGCCGATGATGTCCGTCACCCGCTGCACCGAGCCCACGATCTCGCTCATCGTCTGGCCCGCGTCGGCCACCAGCTTGCTGCCGGTCTCCACCTTCTCCACGC
>NZ_JAMBNO010000120.1 GCF_023715105.1 Hydrogenophaga intermedia
GTCCTGAGAAGCTCCTCGAACTCGTCAAGGTTCTTCGAGACGATGACGCCCTGCGGTTCGAAAGCTGTACATCGCTGACCTGCGTGCATTACCCGCACATGGCAGGACGCGAAATGCACGTTGTCTACAACTTGTTGTCAATGACCCATAACCGTCGCATTCGCCTTGAGGTGGCGCTGGCCGATCCCGGTCAGGAGGACGTTGCTCGTACCGGGCGCAGCGACGTCGATTCCCTGCCACACGTTCCCAGCGTCGTGTCGGTTTACCCGCACGCCGACTGGCAGGAACGCGAGGCCTGGGACATGTTTGGGGTCATTTTTGATGGCCACCCGGCCTTGACTCGCATCCTCATGCCCGACGATTGGGTCGGCCATCCGCAGCGCAAGGACTACCCGCTTGGCGGTATCC
>NZ_JAMBNO010000121.1 GCF_023715105.1 Hydrogenophaga intermedia
GCCCTCGCGCGCCCGCTCGATGACCCAGGTGCTCAGCAGGGCCACCGACTCGGGATGGTTGAGCCGCACACCCCTGCTGAGCCGGTCGCGGGCCACCATGCCGGCCACGGCGAGGAGCAGCTTCTCGGTGTCGGAGGGGGTCAGGTGCACCGGGACACCCTAGAGCGCGGGCTGTGCCGGCAGCACGTGGTCGCGGACCCGGTCTGTGCGCAGGCACAGTGAGCACACGTGAGCGTCGTGCGTCCGGCACGCCGCCATGTCCGGCCGCTCGTAGACCTGGGCGCACACGTGACAGGTCAGCAGCTCGCCCGACGGGTTGCCGTGCTCGTCGTACATCGGCAGGTCGATGCCGTCGTCGGTCCGGCGCAGGTAGTACCTGCCCTTCGTGGCGATCGCGATGATC
>NZ_JAMBNO010000122.1 GCF_023715105.1 Hydrogenophaga intermedia
GCCGTACTCGAGCACGAGGTACTCCCGCGTCGCGCCCTGCACCTCGCGCTGCTTCATCTCGACGTAGCGGCCGACGCCGTGCTGCTCGTGCACCACGAAGTCGCCGGGCTTGAGCTCGAGCGGGTCGATCTGGCGCTTGCGCCGGGTCGGCATCTTGCGCATGTCCTTGGTGGACGCGCGCTGGCCGGACAGGTCGTCGCCGGTGAGCACCGCCAGGCACAGCGCCTCGTCGACGAAGCCGTGGTCGAGGGTGGCGGTGGTGACGTGCACCAGGCCCCGCTCGGGCTCGCTGTCCAGCGACTCGGCCCAGCGCACCGGCACGTCGTGCTCGCGCAGCACCTCGACCATCCGCTGCGCCGGGCCGTGGCCCTCGTGCACGAGCACCACCCGGCTGTTGC
>NZ_JAMBNO010000123.1 GCF_023715105.1 Hydrogenophaga intermedia
TTCTTGCTGAGGTCACGCACGACGGAGTCCACGTCCGAGACGTGCCACTGGGCGATGGTGTGGCCGGCCTGGCCCGCGAACTCGGTCTGATAGACGCTGAACGCAGAACCGGTAGCCGTTCGATACAGCAACATGATGCCCTCCATCTCCTGAAAGGGCGTAAGGCCAAGCTTGTCAGCGTAGAACTCGCGCGCGCGTGCTAGGTCCGCGGCCGGGATATTGGCGGTGACAGTTCCCTCTTCCAGCATGACTTTCCTCCTCGACGGGGAGGCTCGCCACCGTGGCACCCGGAACCGTGAGGCGGCCTCACTGACTACTGGTGACGGCCAACACTCTCCCGCGCCTCGGTCCAGCACGCAACACCTTGCGGCGTCACCGGCCGCGCGGCATACGGC
>NZ_JAMBNO010000124.1 GCF_023715105.1 Hydrogenophaga intermedia
TAGTAGTTGAGGACCTCGCCCTTGGTGGTGCCGGTCGAGGGGTACATCACCTTGCCCAGGTTGCTGATCCGCAGCGTCCGGCCGTCGACCTCGACGTGCAGCTCCTGCTCAGCCATCCACCGCTCCCAGATCGGCGGGCGTCAGGTCGGTGCGCACGCCTCGGAAGCTGGGCTGCCGCAGCCGCCTGGCCGGGGTCATCCCGAGCGCCGCGATGTCGACGACCACCTCGGGCCGAACCCAGTGGGTGCCGGCCGCGTCCACCTTGGGCACCGGGTCGGCGAACGGGGAGGCGTCGGCGAGCAGCGGCTCGAGCACGCCGAGCAGCCGCTGGCCCTCCTTGCCCGCGATGCCGCTGCCGACCCTGCCCCGGAAGACCAGACCCTGGTCCGTCGGC
>NZ_JAMBNO010000125.1 GCF_023715105.1 Hydrogenophaga intermedia
GCCAGGCCAACCAGCTCGCTGCCAGCGCCGCCGAGATCGCCCAGCGCGGCGGCTCGGTGGTCTCGCAGGTGGTCACCACCATGGACGAGATCAACACCTCGTCCAAGAAGATCAACGACATCATCGGTGTCATCGACGGCATCGCCTTCCAGACCAACATCCTGGCCTTGAACGCGGCGGTGGAAGCCGCGCGCGCCGGTGAGCAGGGCCGCGGCTTCGCGGTGGTCGCCGGTGAAGTGCGCAACCTGGCGCAGCGCAGCGCGCAGGCGGCCAAGGAGATCAAGGGCCTGATCGGTGCGAGCGTGGAGAAGGTGGAGACCGGCAGCAAGCTGGTGGCCGACGCGGGCCAGACGATGAGCGAGATCGTGGGCTCGGTGCAGCGGGTGACGGACA
>NZ_JAMBNO010000126.1 GCF_023715105.1 Hydrogenophaga intermedia
CTACGAATCAGACCGGTGACGAAACAATGCTTGTTCAATGAACCCCAACGCCATGCAGTCATTATATCTATACAACACCCCATCAAAACTCCTTTTCAGCCATACTTCCAAGCCCTACTCCTCAAACTCCTCGTCTTTGTAGCAGCAGCAGCCTGCTTCGGCGCCGCCTTCGCAACCCTCCCACCAGCTGTCTTGGCTTTGGCGGGCTTCTCCTCCTTATCAGCCATGATGGCGCCCTTGCCTGCTTTTTTAACTGGTGCCTTCTTCTCCGCTGCAGGAGCCGAGTCAAGTCTTCTTTGGGCGACCGCGAGGCTTGGGAGCTGGCTTGTCTTTGTCCTCAGGTGCTGCAGCGGCTGTGGTGGACTTGAGGGGACGGCCGGCGCGCTTTGCT
>NZ_JAMBNO010000127.1 GCF_023715105.1 Hydrogenophaga intermedia
TCCCGGAGCCGTTCTCGCCGACCAGGCCGACGACCTCGCCTTGCTCGAGGGTGATCTCCGCTCCGGTCAGAACCCGGACCCGGCTTCGCGGTGACCACAGGTTGCGTCGGTAGGACTTCTCGATCCCGCGCGCGGCGAGACTGCCGCGTCACTTCTCGCGTCCTCGTCGGCTGCGATGGCACGAGCACCTCCGGGTGCCGCTGAGGGCGCTTCGGGTCGAGTACTGTCGGTCGTCTCGGTCTCCACGATCCCGCGGGTGACCGGCGCCGTTTCCTCGGTGTGGGACGGGCCTTGCATGGGGATCACTTCCTCGAACGGGCCATCCGGCGAGACCGGGGCCCGCGGTTGAGTGCTTACTTGTGGTCGTGGCCGCCGGGCATCATGAACATC
>NZ_JAMBNO010000128.1 GCF_023715105.1 Hydrogenophaga intermedia
CTCCAGGACGTCGCGCTCGAGCTGCGTGAAGACCTCCGAGGTCCGCCATACCGGCACCTGGCTGCCCTTGCGCTCGTCGAGGCCCTCGTTGTGGGCGTGGAAGTAGCCGAAGTCCAGGCACCAGGAACACCCGACCTGTGCGGCGACGGCCATGTGCGCGAACGACTTCAGGTCCTCGTCGCAGGCGCTCCACTTCTGCGCCTTGCCGCTGACGGCGAGGAAGGCCTTCAGGACGGGCCGGTTGTGGAAGTAGACGCCCACCGGCTCCGGCACCTCCCCGAGCAGCTTGCGGCTGAAGCGCTTCACCATGGCGCCGTAGAACCCCGTCACGGGACCGGGCTGGATGCGGGCGGTGCTGGTCATGTCGTCCTCCTGGGTGAGCGGGTGAG
>NZ_JAMBNO010000129.1 GCF_023715105.1 Hydrogenophaga intermedia
GGCCTGGACGGCGCCCTCGTCGTGGGTGACCAGGATGATCGCGCCCTCGTAGCTGCGGATCGCTGCCAGCACCTCCTCGCGGGAGGCGGGGTCCAGGTTGTTGGTGGGCTCGTCGAGCAGCAGCACGTTCGCGCTGGACACCACCAGGATCGCCAGCGCGAGCCGGGTCTTCTCACCGCCGGAGAGCACCCCGGCCGGCTTGGTGGCGTCGTCGCCGCTGAACAGGAACGACCCGAGGACGCTGCGGGCCTCGGTGTCGGCGAGCTGCGGCGCGGCGTGCCGCATGTTCTCCAGCACGGTGAGGCCGGTGTCCAGCGTCTCGTGCTCCTGGGCGTAGTAGCCGAGCTTGAGACCGTGCCCCGGCTGGACGGCGCCGGTGTCCGGAG
>NZ_JAMBNO010000012.1 GCF_023715105.1 Hydrogenophaga intermedia
CTTCACCCGACCCGCCGCGTAACATGCGGCAGCGACTTGACCACCGCGTCGCTCGTTCGTCGCAAGCGACGAGCGACACCGTGGACAAGTCTTCCGGCGCCTCACACACAAAAATTCGGACACGCCCGAGAGAAAAAGGCAGCGCACATCGCTGTATGAAGCAATGCGAGACCCTTGAAGACGCCATGGTGTTGATTGGTAGCGCGCGCAATAGTGGAAATAAAGGGGCACCCAGGGTCGCGTCCATGGTAGGGCTGTTTCGCAGGCTGCGGGACGTGAGAAAGCAGGACGAGGGCACGGTGTTCGCCTGCATGTGTCTCGCCAACTTTCGAATGGAACCCAAAGGCAAAACGACGGTCAACTACTACAAGGAACTGGCGGCTGCACTGCCCGCCACCCTGCCCCCCGAACTTCACGCCTATCGAGACTTGCTTGTTGAGCAGGCGACCAGCGCAATTCTCAAGATCAAGGGCGATGACTTCGACCCCACCACCGAAGATGGCAGGCGGGTACACCAAGCACTGGACACCATTCAACAACGTCTTTGGCAGTACAAGGCGCAAGACATTTCTGCAAGTCAAACCTTGTCCGTAAAGCGCTTCACAGAGCTGGCGAGCCAAAAGTACCAGCAGCTCGTAGCTGGGAATCTCAAGCGCACGCACAAAGCATCGGTCACAAACGCGGTGCCCACCAGCATCAACGAATACGGGGGCGGCATTGACGATGGCACGTCATCGGGCACCAACAAGCGGGCTCGCACACTTCCAACCGAACAGCTGTCCACCTATCGGTTTGAGACGGGCATCAGCATCCCATCCTTGACAACGGAGCCGCAACTGCCAACGGCCATTGCCCGCACCGTGCCTCAAATCAGACTGCCGGGTATCCAGCTGATGCCTGGCATCCCCGCGCAGCCAGTCGGCATCCAACGGGCAGCGCGCACCTGGGGGCCTGCAGCCTACATGGGTCAAATGCTCGAGCTGAAACGCAGTGGTGTGCTGAAAGTTTCCAGTCTGGCCAACACGGCCATCAGTGCATTTGCCTCCTGCACCAATCGGCAAGACCTGTCACGTGCCCTCAACTACCCAATCAACTTGCATGGTCTCCCGGAGACGCTCGCACTGATGCAACAACTCAACGCGGAGGCCGCCGCAGAGTTCGCCTTCGCCGTGACGCTTGAATACATGACGAAGCCGCAGGCGTTGCCTGGCGAGCTCGTACCCATGCTCGCCGATGCATTGCAGCACATGAAGCGTCTTCCCGACGAAGTCACATTCACCTTCGACCTGGCGATACTGGCGTCACGCCTTCCGCCGGTGCTGAGCAATGCGATGCTGAAGCTCTTCGACGCACTGCTTCGCCGGTCGAGCCATTGACGCGAGCACGGGCGATCACAGAAGGAACACACCGGGCCCAGGACCAATGCCGATCGTCGATTCTCACAAGATGCGGTTGAACCAGAGCAATGAGAGCGTGGCCGCCGTGAGCGCCAGGATCGAGGCCACCAAAGCCAGCAGGCCCGCGACTTCGGTCTCTTTCTTCTCGACCGTGAGCTTGGTGCTCAGCGACTGGTAGACCTGCTTGAGGTTCTCGGCCGTGCCGGCGTAGTAGTACTCGCCCTTGGTGGTGCGCGCCACGTCCTTTAGCGTTTCCTCGTCGAGCCGCACGCGCATGGACCAGCCCTCGAAGCCGATGATCTCGCCCTCGACCGTGCCCACACCCACGGTGTAGACACGCACGCCGCGCTCGGCCGCCATGCGCGCGGCCTCGGCGGTGTCGACGCCGGTGGTGCGTTGGCCGTCGGTAAGCAGGATGATGGCGGCCGAGCCGTAGGAACCGGGCTCCACGGGCTGGAAGGGCTTTTCCTCGGCCCGAGGTTGGTCGATGGAGCGACCGCGCGGCGCGAACGGGTCGGCGTTGCGGTTCCAGGTCATGTCGGTGAGGCTGATGCGCTGATCGGGGAACAGCTCGGAGAGCGACACCACGATGGCACTGCCGATGGCGGTGGCGCGCTGAAGCTGGAACTTGTCGATGGCGGTGTTGAGGTCCTCGCGGCTGAGCGTGACGGGCTGCACCACCTGCGCCGCCCCCGCGAAGGCCACGATGCCCACCTTCACGTGGCGCGGCAATTCGGCCAGAAAGGCCTTGGCCGCGTTCTGGGAAGCCACCAGTCGGTTCGGCTGCACATCCTCGGCGCGCATGCTGCCCGACACATCCATCGCCAGGATGATGGTCTGCTGCGTGGAGGGCAGGCTGATGGACGCCATGGGCCGCGCAGAGGCCAGCAGCATGGCGGCAAAGGCGAACAGCATGAACACAGGGGGCACATGGCGCCGCCAGCCCGGCCCGCGGCCCATGGCCTCGCGCACGATGGCGAGGTTGGCGTAGCGCAGTGCGGTGCGCTTCTTGCGGCGCAAGAGCCACCAATAGAGCACCATCAGCAGCGGCAGCGCCAACAGCAACCACAGGAACTGCGGCCACAGAAAGGTCACGGGCGGCAGGTTGTCGAGGAGGTTGTTCATGCGCGGGCTCCTTCTCGTTGGCGGCGCGGCAGCTGCGTGGGCACGGGCCGCGCCCCCGGGTTCTGCCGCACACGCTGTTTGCGCAGGTCGACGAAGCGCAGCACGGCGTCCGCCAGGTCGTCGTCGGTGGCCAGCTCCAGTGTGTCCACGCCCGCGCGCGCCAGGCTCTCGCGCAACTGCGCCTCGCGTTGCGCGGCGATGCGCGCAAAGCGCTGGCGAAAGCCTTTGTCGTGCGTGTCCACCATCAATTGCTCGCCGGTCTCGGCGTCGCGAATCGGGATCAGGCCCAGGTCGGGCAGCTCGAGTTCCAGCGGATCGACCAGACGCACGGCCACCACGTCGTGGCGGCGCGCCAATTCACCCAGCGGCTGCTCCCAGCCGGGCTCGCTGATGAAATCGGACACCACGAACACGGTGCTGCGTTGGCGCACACTGAGCGTGGCACCGCGCAGCAGGTCGCCCAGCCGCGTGGCGCCCTCACCGGGCTTGCTGCGCACCTCGGGCGCCGGCGGCTGCAGCAGCAACTGCATGAGCCGCAGCACATGGTTGCGCCCACCGCGCGCGGGCAGCACGGCGTCGATGCGGGGCAGCCCTCGCTGCCCATAGACCAGTGCGCCCACGCGGTTGCCATGGCGCGAGATGAGGCGCGCCAGCACCGCGGTGAACTGCAGCAGCACCTCGCTCTTGCGCTGCTCACCCGAGCCGAAGTTCACCGATGGGCTGAGGTCGAGCAGGAACCAGGCCGCCATCTCGCGGTCTTCGGTGAACACGCGCACGTGCGGGTGCTGCAGCCGCGCGGTGACGTTCCAGTCGATGTGGCGCACGTCGTCGTGCAACTGGTATTCGCGCAGATCGGCCAGATCGAGGCCGCTGCCGCGCATCAGGGTGCGGTAATCGCCCTGCAGCAGCCCGTCCAGGCGGCGCAGCACGGTCCACTCCAGGCGCCGCAGCAGCGCCTCGGCGCGCTGCACGGCAGGCGCAGCAACGCCTGCCGAGGTGTCGGGCCGTTTGCCGAAGAGCCGAGCGAACATGGTGTGTCCTGGCGACTCAAGCCGCACGCTTCTCGGCTTCCAGCGGGCGCGCCGGGGGCGGGATCTGCTTCATGACGCGCGCGATCAGCGCCTCGCTCGTGAGCCCCTCGGACAGGCCTTCGTAGGACAGCACCACGCGGTGGCGCAACACGTCGGGCACAAGGTCGACCATGTCCTCGGGCAGTGCGTAGCTGCGCCCGCGCAGCATGGCCAGTGCACGCGCGCCCTCGACCAGGCCGATCGTGGCTCGCGGGCTGGCACCGAAGGTGATGAGGCGGCCCATGTCCTTCAGGCCGTGCTTGTCGGGCGTGCGCGTGGCCGAGACCAGTTTCACCGCGTACTGCACCAGCGAAGGATCGACGTAGACCTCGCGGCACTGCGCCTGCAGCGCGGCCAGTTGATCGGTGGTGGCCACCGCGTTGACCTGGATCGCCGGCCCGGTGACGCGCTCCACGATGACGTATTCCTCCTCGTCGCTCGGGTAGTCCACCACCACCTTCATCATGAAACGGTCGACCTGGGCCTCGGGCAGCGGGTAGGTGCCTTCGGTCTCGATCGGGTTCTGCGTCGCCATCACGAGGAACGGCTTGGGCACCTTGTGCGTCTCACCCGCGATCGTCACCTGCCGCTCCTGCATGACCTCCAGCAGCGCGCTCTGCACCTTGGCCGGGGCGCGGTTGATCTCGTCGGCCAGCAGCAGGTTGGCGAACACCGGCCCCAGCGAGGTGCTGAAGTCGCCCGTCTTCTGGTTGTAGATGCGCGTGCCCACGAGGTCGGCCGGCACCAGGTCGGGCGTGAACTGGATGCGCTTGAAGCGTCCGCGCACCACGTCGGCCAGTGTCTTGACGGTGAGCGTCTTGGCCAGCCCGGGCACGCCTTCGACGAGCAGGTGCCCTTGCGCGAGCATGGCCACCATGACGCGTTCGAGAAAACGGTCCTGGCCCACGACGACGCGCTTGACCTCGTAGAGGATCTGCTCCATGAGCTGTGCGGTTTCAGGGGCGTTGTGGTCGCTCATGAAGGTCTCCGTGTGGTGAGGTCGGTGGTCAGAACGGGGGGAGCCCGGCGGCGGACGCCGCACTTTCAATCGGTACAGCAAATCCGATGCCCACGAACGTGCGGGCGCTGGTCGGGT
This sequence comes from Hydrogenophaga intermedia, assembly GCF_023715105.1. Lineage (GTDB taxonomy): Bacteria > Pseudomonadota > Gammaproteobacteria > Burkholderiales > Burkholderiaceae_C > Hydrogenophaga > Hydrogenophaga intermedia_A. The sequence goes on from NZ_JAMBNO010000012.1 coordinate 4,689, forward strand.
TGAGAATGCCGGTGACGATGCCGACCACCTCCCCGTCCATGGTCACCAACGGCCCGCCGGAATTGCCCGGGTTGGCCGCCGCGTCGAACTGGATCAGGTTGCCGATGACCTGCTTGCCCTCGGGCGACTTGAACTCGCGGTCGAAGCCGGAGATGACGCCGGCCGACACCGACGGGCCGATGCCGAAGGGGAACCCCACCGCCACCACCTCATCGCCAGCGACCAGGTCGTTCGTGGATCGCATGGTGGCCGCGGCCAGATCGTCGGGAATGGTGTGCGCCTGCAGCACCGCCAGGTCGTTCTCGGGCTGCGCACCGGTGACACTGGCGCCTGACTCGCTGCCGTCGGCAAAGGTGATCTTGAGCCGCTCGGCGCCCTGCACCACGTGCAGGTTCGTAAGGATGATGCCCTTGTCGACGATGACCACGCCGGTGCCCACGCCCTGCTCTTCTTCCTTGCCGTCCTTGTCCTTGCCGTAGGACAACACGCGCACCACCGAGGGGCGGATTTTCTCGGCCGCGCGTGCCGCGGGCGAGGGCATCACCTGCGTGGTGAGTGTGCGCAGCACGGCAGCGTCGATGTCCTTCTGCGTGAGCGCGGCCGCCCCACCCTGGCGCTGCTGCCACACCATGGCCATGAGCGGCACCGACAGCAAGGCCACCGCCATCCACAGCAGGCGCTGCTGCGTGAGCTGGCGCGCCACGGCAGAGCGCCAGCGCCGCGGCGGGCGCGCTGGCGTGACCGGCTCGCTGCCGGCATCCGTCGCGGGCGACTCGATCACCGCAGGCGTCGGGCGTCGCGACGGGCTGTACTTCGCTGACTGGCGCATGGCGACCCCCGAAGAACCGAGGTGAGAACTCACCCGTGGGTCACATGATGCAGCGATCCGGCGCCCGGCTCAAGCAGTCAACAATTGCCGCAGCACGTAAGGCAGGATTCCCCCCGAACGGTAGTAGTCCACCTCCACCGGGGTGTCGATGCGCAGGGTGACGGTGATCTCGCGCCGCAGGCCGTCGGGGCTGACGATCGTGAGCGTGGCGTCGCTCTGCGGCTTGAGTTCAGGATGCGGAATGACGTCGATCGTCTCGTCCCCACGCAACCCCAGGGACTCCCAGGAATCACCGGGCTTGAACTGCAACGGCAGCACGCCCATGCCCACCAGGTTGCTGCGGTGGATGCGCTCGAAGCTGCGCGCCACCACCGCCTTGATGCCCAGCAGCTGCGTGCCCTTGGCAGCCCAGTCTCGGCTGGAGCCGGTGCCGTACTCCTCGCCCGCGAAGATCACCGTGGGCACGCCCGACGCCACGTAGCGCATGGCGGCGTCGTAGATCGGCAGCTTGTCGCCCGACGGCTGGTGCAAGGTCAACCCGCTCTCCTCGCGCGTGCCGTCGTCCCGCGGCGGGATCATCAGGTTTTTGATGCGCACGTTGGCAAAGGTGCCGCGCATCATCACCTCGTGGTGGCCGCGCCGCGCACCATAGCTGTTGAAGTCGGCCGGCAGCACCTTGCGCGCCTGCAGCCACTGGCCCGCCGGCGAGCTGGCCTTGATGTTGCCCGCGGGCGAGATGTGATCGGTGGTGATCGAATCGCCGAACAGCGCCATGATGCGCGCGCCGTGCACCGAGACGGGGCGGTGTGCGTCCTTCTGCTCCAGCGCAAAGCCCTCGAAGAACGGCGGCTCGGCGATGTAGGTGCTGCCCGGCCAGTCGTAGGTGGTGCCGCTAGAGCCCGGAATGCGCTCCCAGAGTTCCCCGGGCTCGGTCTTCACCCGCGCGTAGTTCTCGCGGTAGGCCTTGCCGTTCATGGCGCTCTTCATCAGCGCGTGGATTTCCTCGCCGCTGGGCCAGATGTCACCCAGATAGACCGGCTTGCCGCCCTCGCCCGTGCCCACGGGCTGGGTCATGAGGTCCACCGTGACGTTGCCGGCGATGGCGTAAGCCACCACCAGCGGCGGGCTGGCCAGGAAGTTGGCCTTGAGGTTGGGGTGGATGCGCGCTTCGAAGTTGCGGTTGCCCGAGAGCACGGCGGCGCACACCAGGTCGTTGCCGGTGATGGCCGCATTGAGTTCTGCCGTGAGGTCGCCCGCGTTGCCGATGCAGGTGGTGCAACCGTATCCCGCGAGCGCGAAGCCCAGCTGTTCCAGGTACGGCAGCAGACCGGTGTTGGTGAGGTACTCGGTGACGATGCGCGAGCCCGGCGCGAGCGAGGTCTTGATGTGCGGTTTGACGGTGAGGCCCTTTTCCACCGCCTTCTTCGCCAGCAGACCCGCAGCGAGCAACACGCCGGGATTGCTGGTGTTGGTGCAACTGGTGATGGCGGCGATCAGCACGTCGCCGTTCCTGACCTCCAGCCCGCCGGCGGTCTTGACGGGTGGCGCAAGCTTCTGCGGCGGCTGCTTGAAGCCACCGGCCTCCATCGGCGCGCTGAACAGTTCGGTGAAGCGGCGCGCCACATGGCCGAGTTCGATGCGGTCCTGCGGGCGCTTGGGGCCGGCCAGGCTGGGCGCCACGGTGCCGAGGTCGAGCGTGATCACCTGCGAGTAATCGATCTCGCCACGCTTGGGCACGCCGAACAAGCCTTGGGCCTTGAAGTACGCCTCGAAGGCGTCGATCTCGGCCTTGCTGCGGCCGGTGCCCTGGAAGTAGTCGAGCGTCTTGCCGTCGACCGGGAAGAAGCCCATGGTGGCGCCGTACTCGGGTGCCATGTTCGCGATGGTGGCGCGATCGGGCAGCGAGAGCGAGGCCGTGCCCTCGCCAAAGAACTCGACGAACTTGCCCACCACCTTGTGCTGGCGCAGGATTTCGGTGACGGTGAGCACCAGATCGGTGGCCGTCACGCCGCCGCGCAGCCGCCCGGTGAGCTGGAAGCCCACCACGTCGGGCGTGAGGAAGTACACCGGCTGGCCGAGCATCGCAGCCTCGGCCTCGATGCCGCCCACACCCCAGCCCACCACGCCGATGCCGTTGATCATGGTGGTGTGGCTGTCGGTGCCCACCAGCGTGTCGGGGTAGTACAGGCCGCCCTTCATGTGCACGCCGCGTGCGAGGTACTCCAGGTTCACCTGGTGCACGATGCCGAAGCCGGGGGGCACGACGCCGAAGGTGTCGAAGGCCTGCATGCCCCACTTCATGAAACCGTAGCGCTCCAGGTTGCGCTTGAATTCCAGCCGCATGTTCAAGTCCAGCGCGTCTTTGGTGCCGTAGTGGTCGACCATCACGGAGTGGTCCACCACGAGGTCTACCGGCACCAGCGGTTCGATCTTTTTCGGGTCATGGCCCAGGCGCTGCGCGGTGCTGCGCATGGCGGCCAGGTCCGCCAGCAGCGGCACGCCCGTGAAATCCTGCAGCACCACACGCGCCACGGTGAAGGGAATCTCGTCGGTGCGCGCGGCCCTGGGCTTCCAGTTCGCGAGCTGCTTCACGTGCTCGCGCGTCACGCGCTCGCCGTCGCAGTGGCGCAGCACGCTCTCCAGCACGATGCGGATGGAATGCGGCAGGCGCTTGATGTTGGGGAACTCGCGCGCCAGTTCGGGCAGCGAATGGAAACGGCCGCTCTTGCCGGCCGTGGGCGTGAAGGTCTTGACGGTGTGGGCGAACGGGTGGGCAATACGCGTGGGGGCATCCATGGGGCAGCTCCTGAAGGTCGACCAAGAATGAACCGATTCTGCGACCTTCCGGCGCCGCCGCAAACGCGGGGGCGATTGCCCCGACGCGGACTCAGGCCGCCAGCCGCAACGCGGGCGCCCGCCAGCCGAGAAACTCCAGATCGGCCAGGGCCAGCACCGCCACGGCCATCACGGTGAGGTAGGCCTGGCCCAGTGCCGTGACCCCCGGGCCGCCCCAGGCCAGGGCCAGGCAGGCCAGGCCCCAGAGCAGGTTGCCGACGATCAACAGCATCAGGCCGCCGCGCGACGGTTGCGCCTGGCGCGCCAACAGGCCAGCCAGCAGCACGTAGGCGAGCAGGGCCCAGCCGGCAGCGCTGACCAGCCCCTCGGACAAACCGAACCAGCCGGCCAGGGAACCGGCCAACAACAGGTGCAGCAGCGCGAGCGCGGCGCCCGAAGCCGCATCGAGGGCGAGCACGCGGCGCAGCCACGGGGTGGGAAGGTGAAGGTCGGCGAGGGTCATGGTGGGCTCCTGAGGGCGTTGAACAGGGTTCACATCGTGGCCACCGGGCTGCACCGGGTCCATGACCTGCGAGGTCATGGCGGCGCCACCGGGCCGCCCTACCATGCGCCCATGCACGCCCACCACCTCCCGCACCCCAGCGCCCCCGCCCCTTTCGGCGAGCGCCTTCGCCACTGGCGCCAGCGCCGCCGCCTGAGTCAGCTCGAACTGGCCCTGCAGGCCGAGGTGTCCACCCGCCACCTGAGCTGCGTGGAGACCGGCCGTGCCAGCCCCAGCCGCGAGATGGTGCTGCGCCTGGCCGAGCGGCTGCAGCTGCCACCGCGCGAACGCAACGCGCTGCTGGTGGCCGCCGGCTACGCGCCGATGTACCGCGAGCGCGCGCTGGACGACCCGGCCATGGCCGCCGCCCGCAACGCGGTGCAGCGCATCCTGGACGCGCACGCGCCCTGGCCCGCCCTGGCGATGGACCGGCACTGGAACCTGGTGATGCACAACCGCCTGGTGCCGCTGCTGCTGCAGGGCGTGGCGCCCGAGCTCCTGAAGGCGCCCGTGAACGTGCTGCGCCTGAGCCTGCACCCGCAGGGCCTGGCGCCTCGCATCCACAACCTGCCGCAGTGGCGCGAACACCTGCTGGAGCGCCTGCGCCAGCAGATCACCGCCACTGGCGACAGCACCCTGGCCGCCCTGGCCGAGGAACTGCGCGCCCTGCCCGGCGCCCCGGAGCACGCCGCCCACGCCCTCCCCGGCGAACACCTCGGCGTGCTCATGCCGTTCCGCTTCGACACGCCGCTGGGCGTGCTCAACCTGATCAGCACCACCACCGTGTTCGGCACGGCGGTGGACATCACGCTGCAGGAACTGGCGCTGGAGACCTTCTTTCCGGCCGACGATGAAACGGCCGAGCGGCTGAGGGCGCTGGCCAGCCACGCCTGACCGGCTGACCGGCGGCCCCAGGGGCACCAGGGGCCCGCAGCAACGGGAACCGCCGCCCGAGGCGGGTTACACAACGCAGGACCTTCCTTCGTTGCACCCCACCCGCCATGACGCCCCAAGCCTTCGAAACGCTGTGCCACCGCGCCTGCCTGGCGCTGGGCCTGGCCGACCCCTACGCCCTGGGCAAAGGCCACACCGTCACGCTCGACGAGGTGCACCTGGAAGCGCAGAACCGCCTGTCGAGCCCCGGCTTCCTGCTGCTGGCCGAGATCGCCCGCTTTCCCGAGGAAACCCGCGCCACGGTGCACGAGCACCTGCTGGCCCTGCAGCTCAGCACGCCCGACCACCCGAACCTGCGCTTCGGCTATCACCCCACGCGCAGCACCACCCTGCTCTGCCTGAGCGCCACGCCACCGCGCAATGACGCAACGCCCGACGCCTGGATGGCCCGGCTGCTGCGCGACACGGCCAGCCAGGTGCGCGCCTGGCGGCACCAACTGCTGGAGAGCGGCGGCAAGGCCACAGCGGCTCCCCTGTCCTCCCACGACTTCCTGCAGCACGCCTCGCTGCGGGCTTGAAAGCCTTGACTTCTCTCACTTGCACGCCATGAACAGCCACAGCGTCATACGCAATTCGTCCTCCTCGGTATCGCAAAAGCCGCCCAAGGACCCCGCCCCTCTCACGGACAGCAAATCGCTCGGGGGCGCGACAGGGGAGTTCAAGCCCGTGACGGCGGGTGAACCGCAAAAGCTTGAACAACCCAACGCATCCCATCTGCAGCCGTCGACGCAGGGACAAACGCTGCAAGAGCCAACCGCGACGGGGGTGGTCGCAGTGACCGCCGAGGGTGGCACGCCCCCCGGGGGGTGCAACGATTTTGAATGGTCCACCGGTTCCTCAGGCGAGGGGGTGAACGAAACGGGTTCCGGGACCGAATCGGTGCCCGTCGCGCCGGAGAAACCTCAGCCAGAAAACGCTGCCCACGCCGACCAGAACCCGGCTGAAACGCCACTGCCCATTCCCACGGCTGCGACGCAGCAGCCCGATACACCCGACGCCAGCGACGACATCGACGAAGCATCGCTGGACACACCTCCCGTGGCCGCCGACGATTTGAAAGTCGCCAACGATAAGGTGGCCGAAAGCAGCGCGGCGCTGGAGGCGAACAAGAAGGCCATCGAGCAAGATACGAAGATGGTGGCCTTCATGGTCAACATGCAGAAGTTCGTCGACGGCCTGCTGACCCAATACCCCAAGCTGACGGCGGAGGATCTGGCGCCGTTGCGAGACCTTTTTCAGCACGCGCAGCAGGTATGTCAGCAGCGTCTGGATAACTCGATGGTGCGGGAGAAGACCCTCTCGGAGTCATTGCGGACGCATACGTTAGAGGCCATGCGCTTGTCTGAGCTTGCCCGGGGGGAGAAACCTTGTGACGCAAGCGGCGCAGCTCCGGGATCGCTACTGCCCGAGGACAAGCCACTGCGCAACGTCATCGACCAACTCAACGGCAATGACAAGCAAATTGTGGAGCAAGCCGTCGAATGTGCGCACAAGATCATTGACGTGCGGACTTCGCAAGCGGACTCGTCTGCCGTTCCGACTGTTCCTTCTGCGCCGAATTCATCAGACGAGGAGGCAGTCGTCGAACAACCATTCAGTCACACCGGCGGTTCTGAAGTCGGCGCGGATCAGCAGGCGTTCAAGCTGCCCGACGACCAGCCGCGAGTGATACCACCGCTACCGGCGCCATCCGAAACAACCAATGAAGATGGCGTGGGCAAGGCGCCAAGTGGCGAGATCACCGGGCAGCCGCCCGAAGAAAAGAACGCCACGAAGATTCCCCTCCCCCAGCTCCCTGGAAGCGAGGCGTACAACGGTGTTCCCAAGGCTTTTCGGGAGAGGACCAAAGAGCCGGGGACGATGACAACCGAAGAAGTTTTGGACTATCTCGATACAAACGCCCGAAAGATAAAACAGCGCCTGGATGCGGATATTGACCAATACCGTGCCGAGACAAAAGAACATCAAGAGAACATCGATCGGATGGACGATGAGCGGCGTGCACAGCAACGCATATCCAGTGAACTCACTGGCGAAACGAACAAGCTCGTTGAGCGCTCGAACGAGCAATCTCAGCAAATCATGCAATCCATGGGTTCGACTCCTTCGACGGACGTAAGCCCCGTACCCTCGAAATCTTCCATCGTCTCGCGCTTGTTTCGTAGGTGATCATGGGACATCACACTTAAGCGCCCAAGAGGACAAAAGGGCGTCACCGCGAGGTGACGCCCTTTTGCGTCCGTGGAGGTCGTGCGCGGTATTCGAGGAGCGGTCAGACCGCCACGCCCTTGGCCGCTTCCGCATACTCCTCGATCTGGTCAAAGTTCATGTAGCGGTACACGCTGGCGGCGTCCTGGTTGATGATGCCCATCTCGGCGTGGTACTCGGCCACGGTGGGGATGCGGCCCAGCTTGGACGCGATGGCCGCCAGTTCGGCCGAGGCCAGGAACACGTTGGTGTTCTTGCCGAGGCGGTTGGGGAAGTTGCGGGTGCTGGTGCTCACCACGGTGGCGCCTTCGCGCACCTGGGCCTGGTTGCCCATGCACAGGCTGCAGCCGGGCATTTCGGTGCGCGCGCCGGCGGTGCCGAACGCGGCGTAGTGGCCTTCCTTGATCAGCTCGTTCTGGTCCATCTTGGTGGGCGGGGCCACCCAGAGCTTGACCGGGATGTCGCGCTGGCCGCCGAGCAGCTTGGCCGCGGCGCGGAAGTGGCCGATGTTGGTCATGCACGAGCCGATGAAGGCCTCGTCGATCTTGGTGCCCGCCACCTCGGACAGCAGCTTGGCGTCGTCCGGATCGTTGGGGCAGCAGAGCACGGGCTCTTTCAGCTCGTTGAGATCGATCTCGATGACGGCGGCGTACTCGGCGTCCTTGTCGGCCTCGAGCAGCTGCGGGTTGGCCAGCCAGGCTTCCACTTTCTCGATGCGGCGCGCCAATGTCTTCGCGTCGGCGTAACCGTCGGCGATCATGTTCTTCATGAGCACGACGTTCGAGGTGAGGTACTCGATGACGGGCTCTTTGTTGAGCTTGATCGTGCAGCCGGCAGCCGAGCGCTCGGCGCTGGCGTCGCTCAGCTCAAACGCCTGCTCCACCTTCAGGTCGGGCAGGCCTTCGATCTCGAGGATGCGGCCCGAGAAGATGTTCTTCTTGCCGGCCTTGGCCACGGTGAGCAGGCCGGCCTTGATGGCCGCGTAGGGAATGGCGTGCACCAGGTCGCGCAGCGTCACGCCGGGCTGCATCTGGCCCTTGAAGCGCACCAGCACGCTCTCGGGCATGTCCAGCGGCATCACGCCGGTGGCGGCACCGAAGGCCACAAGGCCCGAGCCCGCGGGGAAGCTGATGCCAATGGGGAAGCGCGTGTGGCTGTCGCCGCCGGTGCCCACGGTGTCGGGCAGCAGCAGGCGGTTGAGCCAGCTGTGGATCACGCCGTCGCCCGGGCGCAGGGCCACGCCGCCGCGGTTGCTGATGAAGGCCGGCAGCTCGCGGTGGGTCTTCACGTCCACCGGCTTGGGGTAGGCCGCGGTGTGGCAGAAGCTCTGCATCACCAGGTCGGCGCTGAAGCCCAGGCAGGCCAGGTCTTTCAGCTCGTCGCGGGTCATGGGGCCGGTGGTGTCCTGGCTGCCCACGGTCGTCATCTTCGGTTCGCAGTAGGTGCCGGGGCGCACGCCCTGGCCTTCGGGCAGGCCGACCGCGCGGCCCACCATTTTCTGCGCCAGCGTGAAGCCAGCCTTGGTGGCGGCCGGCGCCTGCGGCAGGCGGAACACCGTGCTGGCCGGCAGACCCAGGAATTCACGCGCCTTGCCGGTGAGGCTGCGGCCAATGATGAGGTTGATGCGGCCGCCGGCGCGCACCTCGTCGAGCAGCACATCGCTCTTGAGCTTGAACTCGGCCACGGTGGCGCCGCCCTTGGTGATCTTGCCGTCGTAGGGCAGCACCTCGATCACGTCGCCCATCTCGAGCTTGCTCACGTCCACCTCGATCGGCAGCGAGCCCGAGTCTTCCTGCGTGTTGAAGAAGATGGGCGCGATCTTGCCGCCCAGCGTGACACCGCCAAAGCGCTTGTTGGGCACAAAGGGGATGTCCTGGCCGGTGGCCCAGATCACCGAGTTGGTGGCCGATTTGCGCGAGGAGCCGGTGCCCACCACGTCGCCCACGTAGGCCACGAGGTGGCCCTTCTTCTTGAGGTCCTCGATGAACTGCATCGGGCCGCGCTTGCCGTCTTCCTCGGGCTTGAACGCCGCGTCCGGGCGCGTGTTCTTGAGCATCGCCAGGTAGTGCAGCGGGATGTCGGGGCGGCTCCAGGCGTCGGGCGCGGGCGAGAGATCGTCGGTGTTGGTCTCACCGGGGACCTTGAAGACCGTGACGGTGATCGACTTCGGCACCTCCGGACGCGTGGTGAACCACTCGGCGTCGGCCCAGCTCTTCATCACCTCTTGTGCCTTGGCGTTACCGGCCTTGGCCTTGGCGGCCACGTCGTTGAAGAAGTCGAACATCAGCAGCGTCTTCTTCAGCGCATCGGCGGCCACGCCCGCCACCTCGGCGTCGTCGAGCAGCTCGATCAGCGGGTGCACGTTGTAGCCGCCCACCATGGTGCCGAGCAGCTCGGTGGCCTTGGCCTTGCTGATCAAGCCGACCTTCAGGTCACCGTGCGCCACGGCCGCCAGGAAGCTGGCCTTGACCTTGGCCGCGTCGTCCACGCCCGGTGGCACACGGTGGGTGAGCAGGTCCAGCAGGAAGGCGTCCTCACCGGCGGGGGGCGACTTGATCAGCTCGATCAGGGCGGCCACCTGCTTCGCGTCGAGCGGCAGCGGCGGAATGCCCAGCGCGGCGCGTTCGGCGGCGTGGGCGCGGTAGTCGGCGAGGAAGGTGGACATGGTCTTCTCCAGACAGCGTGGGTGATTCGGGTTCAATGAAGGGCGAGCAGGCTCTGCACCGGTGCAGGCAGGCTGCGCCCGGTGCGGTGGGCGCGCTCGAGCACCTGCCAGTAGTAGCGGTAGCTCGCGCGGTCGTGCAATCGGCCGGCCACCTGCACCGGCGCCCAGGCCGCAGCAGCGGCGCGCTCGATGACGGTGGCGGCTTCGTCCACCTCGTCGGCCGCGGGCGCAAAGGCCGCGACGATGGGGCGGATCTGGTCGGGGTGGATGCTCCACATGCGGGTGAAGCCGAGTTCGTGCGCGGCGCGGCGTGCTGCGGCCTGCAGCGCGGCGGCGTCCTTGAACTCGGTGACGACGCCGTGCGCGGGCACCTTGCCGTGCGCGTGGCACGCGCTTGCGATCTCGAGCTTGGCGCGCAGCACCAGCGGGTGGCTGAACTGGCCTTGCGACGTCATGCCGGCAGACGGGATGGCACCGCCGTGGGCGGAGACAAAGTCCATCAGGCCGAAGCTCAGGCTCTGGATGCGCGGGTGGGCCGCGATGTCGAAAGCGCGGTGCACCGCAGCGGGCGATTCGATGAGCGCGTGAAGCGGCAGGTTGTGCGCGCCCGCGGCGTCGAGCAGCGCGGCCGCGCGCCCCACGTCGGCCACGGTCTCGACCTTGGGCAGCATCACATGGCACAGCCGTGCACCGGCACGGCGCACGATGTGTTCAATGTCGGCCTCGAACGCCGGGTGGTCGACCGCGTGCACGCGCACGGCGACGCGCGCACCGGCCGGGGCCGACAGCGCAAGTTCGGTGACCAACGCGGCGTGCTCGGCCTCGCCGCCCACCGGGGCGCCGTCCTCGCAATCGAGCGTGACGTCGAACACGCAGGCCCCGAACTCGGCGGTGAGTTCGGCCTGCAGCGCCAGGCTTTTGCGCATGCGCACCTCGACCCCGCTGTAGTGGTCACAGACCGGCAGCGCCATGGCGCCGGCCTGGGGCCCGAGCAGGATGGAACGTGGGTTCACGCGCAAGATGGTCCGGCGATCAGAGCAGGTGCTTGACGCCGTCCTGCTCGGCAATCAGCTCGGCCAGGGTCTTGTCGATGCAGCCCTGGCTGAACTCGTCGATCGGCAGACCTTCAACGATCTTGTACCGGCCGCCTTCGCAGGTGACGGGGTAGCCGAACATGACGTCCTTGGGGATGCCGTATTCGCCGTTGGACGGGATGCCCATGGTGACCCAGCCGCCGTTGGTGCCCAGGGCCCAGTCGCGCATGTGGTCGATCGCGGCGTTGGCGGCCGAGGCGGCGGATGACAGGCCGCGCGCTTCGATGATGGCGGCGCCGCGCTTGCCCACGGTGGGCAGGAACACGTCCTTGTTCCAGGCGTGGTCGTTGATCATGTCCTTGACCGAGGCGCCGTCGATGGTGGCGAAGCGGTAGTCGGCGTACATGGTGGGGCTGTGGTTGCCCCACACGCCGAGCTTCTTGATCGACGCCACCGGCTTGCCGGTCTTGGCGGCAATCTGGCTGAGCGCGCGGTTGTGGTCCAGGCGCAGCATGGCGGTGAAGTTCTCGCGCTTGAGGTCGGGCGCGCTCTTCATGGCGATCCAGGCGTTGGTGTTGGCCGGGTTGCCCACCACGAGCACCTTCACGTCGCGGCTGGCCACGGCGTTGAGGGCCTTGCCCTGGCCGATGAAGATCTGGCCGTTGATGGACAGCAGCTCGGCGCGCTCCATACCGGCTTTGCGGGGCATCGAACCCACCAGCAGGGCGTAGTCGGTGTCCTTGAACGCCGTCATCGGGTCGCTGTGGGCTTCCATGCCGTGCAGCAGCGGGAAGGCGCAGTCTTCAAGTTCCATCATCACGCCCTTGAGCGCCTTCTGCGGGCCCTCCGCCGGCACTTCCAGCAGTTGCAGGATCACCGGCTGGTCCTTGCCGAGCATTTCGCCGGAGGCGATGCGAAACAGCAGGGCGTAGCCGATCTGGCCGGCGGCGCCGGTGACGGCGACGCGAACGGGCTTCTTGGTCATGGTGGGAGCTCCAGGGATGGGTGTTGGAATGTGCAGAGACCGAGGCCGCGGGACCGGCACGCAGCGCCTGTTCAGCGGCGTTGGTCTGGGGTCGGGTCAGGTCGTGAGTGTACCCGCGTAAACCCTAGCCGGTCAATTTGTCTTATGTCTTATATAAGATATGATTGCACCGCACGGCCAAGCCGCGACGAGCATTCCCATGGCCACTCAACCCTCTTCATCCGAAGCCCCACCGGCGGGCGAAAGCGGCTTTGCCGTTGAGGCAGGCGCGCCCGCGTTCAGCCCGCTGTACCAGCAGATCAAGGTGCTGATCCTGCGCAGCCTGCAGGCCGGCGAATGGAAGCCGGGCGACATGATCCCCAGCGAGCTCGAGCTGGCTGCCCGCTACCGCGTCAGTCAGGGCACCGTGCGCAAGGCGATCGACGAGCTCGCCACCGACAACCTCGTGGTGCGCCGCCAGGGCAAGGGCACCTTCGTGGCCACGCACGCCGAGCAGCACATCCAGTTCCGCTTCCTGCGCCTGTTGCCCGATCAGGGCTCCCTCGAAGAGCAAGGACTGGCCGAGCGCCGCATCATCGACTGCAGGCGCCTGCGCGCCAGTGCCGAGGTGGCGCGCCAGCTCGGCCTGCGCACCGGCGATGGCGTGCTGCTGGTGCGCCGTGTGCTGGCTTTCGGCGGCACGCCGGCCATCCTCGAGGAGATCTGGTTGCCCGGCGGCCCGTTCAAGGGCCTCACGCTCGACACCCTGGCCAGCGACAAGGGGCCGATGTATGCGCTGTTCGAGTCGCAGTTCGGCGTGCGGATGGTTCGCGCGGTGGAAAAGATCAAGGCCGTGAGCGCGGACGACGAAGCCGCCGGGCTGCTGGCGGTGACGCCTGGCCACCCCCTGCTGAGCGTGGAGCGCCTGGCCTACACCTACAACGACACACCGATGGAGCTGCGACGCGGCCTGTACCGCACCGATACGCGCCATTACCGCAATGAATTGAGCTGAAGTCAGCGGCAACTGTGCGGGCCGTCGCAGCGCAATGCTCGGGCAAGACCCCGGGCGCGACACGATGGCGTGCTGCGTTGCAATAGAATTTGCCCGCTCCTGGCACGAGTTACCAGCGAGTTACCAAGCCCCTCCCCCGCCCGAGCGCCTTTCCCACGAAAGCCCTTCCCATGCCCGAGTTGACCACCAAGCGGCCCGAGTTCCGCAACATCAACGCGTTCAAGGACCTCACCACGTACCGGTTGCCCGCTGCCGGCTGGGTGTCGATCCTGCACCGCGTGAGCGGCCTGTTGATGTTCCTGCTGCTGCCCCTGATCGTGTGGCTGTTCGACACCTCGGTTTCGTCCGAGATTTCCTACGAGCGCTTTGTCGCCGCCTTTGCAGGTGGTCTGGGCTTCGTGCCTGCCTGGCTGCTCAAGCTGGTGGTGCTCGCGCTCATCTGGGCTTACCTGCACCACCTGATCGCCGGCGTGCGCCACCTCTGGATGGACGCCACGCATGCTGTCACCAAGGAATTCGGCAAGTCGTCGGCCATCGTCACGCTGGTGCTGAGCATCGGCCTGACCGTGGTGCTGGGCGCCAAGCTGTTCGGCCTGTACTGATTCGCGAGGTCACCCACCATGTCCGTCAACTACGGTTCCAAGCGCGTCGTCACCGGCGCCGGCTACGGCATGCGCGACTGGCTCGCGCAACGCATCACCGCCGCCCTCATGGCGCTGTTCACCCTCATCCTGCTGGCGCAGGTGCTTTTCAGCAGCGGGCCCATCGGCTACGACAACTGGTCCGCCATCTTCGCGCCGCAGTGGATGAAGGCGCTCACCTTCGCGATGTTCTTCGCCTTGACCTACCACGTGTGGGTCGGCGTGCGCGACATCTGGATGGATTACGTCAAGCCCGCCGCGCTGCGCCTCGTGCTGCACGTGTTCACCATCGTCTGGCTGCTCGCCTGCCTGGGCTGGGCGGTCCAAGTTCTCTGGAGAGTCTGACGCCATGTCCGCCAACGCATCCCTTCCCAAGCGACAGTTCGACGTCGTCATCGTTGGAGCCGGCGGCTCCGGCATGCGAGCGTCGCTGCAACTGGCGCGCGCCGGCCTCAAGGTGGCCGTGCTGTCCAAGGTCTTCCCCACCCGCTCGCACACCGTGGCCGCTCAGGGTGGCATCGGTGCCTCGCTCGGCAACATGAGCGAGGACAACTGGCACTACCACTTCTACGACACCATCAAGGGCTCCGACTGGCTCGGTGACCAGGACGCCATCGAATTCATGTGCCGCGAAGCACCCAAGGTGGTGTACGAGCTCGAGCACATGGGCATGCCGTTCGACCGCAACCCCGACGGCACGATTTACCAGCGCCCCTTCGGCGGCCACACCGCCAACTACGGCGAGAAGGCCGTGCCGCGCGCCTGCGCCGCAGCCGACCGCACCGGCCACGCCATGCTGCACACGCTGTACCAGCAGAACGTGGCGGCGCGCACCACCTTCTTCGTCGAGTGGATGGCGCTCGACCTGGTGCGCGACGCCGAGGGTGACGTGGTGGGCGTGACCGCCCTCGAGATGGAGACCGGCGAGGTCTACATGCTCGAGGCCAAGACGACGCTGCTGGCCACCGGCGGCGCCGGCCGCATCTTTGCGGCCTCCACCAACGCCTTCATCAACACCGGCGATGGCCTCGGCATGGCCGCGCGCGCGGGCATCCCGCTGCAGGACATGGAGTTCTGGCAGTTCCACCCCACCGGCGTGGCCGGCGCGGGCGTGCTGCTCACGGAAGGCTGCCGCGGTGAAGGCGCCTTCCTCGTCAACAGCGAGGGCGAGCGCTTCATGGAGCGCTACGCCCCCACGCTGAAAGACCTGGCGCCGCGCGACTTCGTCTCGCGCTGCATGGACCAGGAAATCAAGGAAGGCCGTGGCTGTGGTCCCAACAAGGACTACGTGATGCTGAACTTCAGCTATCTCAGCGCCGACACCATCCACAAGCGCCTGCCCTCGGTGTACGAGATCGGCGTGAACTTCGCCAACGTCGACATCACGCGCGAGCCGATTCCCGTGGTGCCCACCATTCACTACCAGATGGGTGGCATCCCGACCAACATCAACGGCCAGGTCGTCGTGCCCGATGGTGCGGGTGGCCAGAAGGTGGTCAACGGCTTGTACGCGGTGGGTGAGTGCTCCTGCGTGAGCGTGCACGGCGCCAACCGCCTGGGCACCAACTCCCTGCTCGACCTGCTGGTGTTCGGCCGTGCGGCCGGCAACCACATCGTGCAGTACAACGACAAGAACAAGACCCACAAGCCCGTGCCCAAGGACGGCGCCGATCTCACGCTCGCCCGCCTGGCGCGTCTGGACGGCACCACCAGCGGCGAATACGCACAGAACGTCGCCAACGACATCCGCTCGGCCATGCAGCAGCACGCGGGCGTGTTCCGCACCCAGGCCGGCATGGACGAGGGCGTGGCCAAGATCAACGCCCTGCGCGATCGCGTGGGCAAGATCGAGCTCAAGGACAAGTCCAAGGTGTTCAACACCGCACGCATCGAGGCGCTGGAGGTCGAGAACCTGATCGAGTGCGCCCAGGCCACCATGACCTCGGCCGCTGCCCGCCGCGAATGCCGCGGTGCACACACCGTCTACGACTATGAGCGTCCGGCCGACGACCCGCAGTTCCCGCTCGGCCGCAACGACGCCGAGTGGATGAAGCACACCCTGTGGCACAGCGCGAACAACTCGCTGACCTACAAGCCGGTGAACCTCAAGCCGCTGACCGTCGAGTCCGTGCCGCCCAAAGTCCGCACGTTCTGAGCCTTCTCACGGAGACCCCCATGCTTCGCACTTTCAAGATCTACCGCTACGACCCCGAGAAGGACGCCAAGCCGTACATGCAGACCATCCAGGTCGAGCTGGACGGGCACGAGCGCATGCTGCTCGACGCGCTCATGAAGCTCAAGGCCGTGGATCCGTCGATCTCGTTCCGCCGCTCCTGCCGTGAAGGCGTGTGCGGCTCGGACGCCATGAACATCAACGGCAAGAACGGCCTGGCCTGCCTGACCAACATGAACACGCTCAAGGGCGACATCGTGTTGAAGCCGCTGCCCGGCCTGCCCGTGGTGCGCGACCTGATCGTGGACATGACGCTGTTCTTCAAGCAGTACCACAGCATCAAGCCGTACCTCATCAACGACAGCATCGCGCCCGAGAAGGAGCGCCTGCAGTCGCCCGAGGAGCGCGAGGAGCTCAACGGTCTGTACGAGTGCATCCTGTGCGCGAGCTGCTCCACGAGCTGCCCGAGCTTCTGGTGGAACCCCGACAAGTTCGTGGGCCCGGCCGGCCTGCTGCAGGCCTACCGGTTCATCGCCGACAGCCGCGACCAGGCCACCGGCGAGCGCCTGGACAACCTCGAGGACCCGTACCGCCTGTTCCGCTGCCACACCATCATGAACTGCGTCGACGTCTGCCCCAAGGGCCTCAACCCCACCAAGGCGATCGGCAAGATCAAGGAAATGATGGTGCTGCGCTCGGTTTGAGCGAGACCCATCCGAAACCCATGAACGGCACCGATGACGCCCTGCTCGACGAGCGCAGCTTCAGCAAGCTGCGCTGGCGGTGCCGCCGTGGTCTGCTCGAGAACGATCTGTTCATCGAGCGCTTCTTCGCCCGTCACGCCGCCGGCCTGACGGTGCGTCAGGCCGATGCCCTGGGCCTGCTGATGGACCTGTCGGACAACGACCTGCTCGATCTGCTGCTCGGCCGAAAGCCCCTTGAGGGCGATCTCGCACGCGACGACGTGTTGCAGGTGCTTGCCCTGCTGCGCGCCGTCAGCCCAACCCCAAGAACCGAGGAACCCGCATGAAACTCGTCGACAACAAAGCCACCTTGACGTTCTCCAACGGCAGCCCCAGTGTGGAGCTGCCGGTGTACGCCGGCAACATCGGCCCGGACGTCATCGACATCCGCAAGCTGTACGCGCAGACGGGCATGTTCACGTACGACCCGGGCTTCCTCTCGACGGCCTCCTGCCAGTCCGCCATCACGTACATCGATGGCGACAAGGGCGAACTGCTGTACCGCGGCTATCCCATCGAGCAACTGGCCATGCACTGCGACTACCTCGACGTGTGCTACCTGCTGCTCAAGGGCGAACTGCCCGATGAGAAGCAGCGCACCGACTTCCACAAGCTCGTGACCAACCACACCATGGTCAACGAGCAGATGCAGTTCTTCCTGCGCGGCTTCCGCCGCGATGCGCACCCGATGGCGGTGCTCACCGGCCTCGTCGGCGGCCTCTCGGCCTTCTATCACGACAGCACCGACATCAACAACCCGACGCACCGCGAGATCGCAGCGATCCGCCTGATCGCCAAGATGCCGACGCTGGTGTCGATGGCCTACAAGTACGGCATCGGCCAGCCCTACATGTACCCGCGCAACGAGTTGTCCTACGCGGGCAACTTCCTGCGCATGATGTTCGGCGTGCCGTGCGAGGACTACCAGGTCAACCCGGTGCTCGAGCGCGCACTCGACCGCATCTTCATCCTGCACGCCGACCACGAGCAGAACGCCTCCACCTCGACCGTGCGCCTGTGCGGCTCCTCGGGCACCAACCCGTTCGCTGCCATCGCGGCCGGCGTGGCCTGCCTGTGGGGCCCTGCCCACGGCGGCGCCAACGAAGCCTGCCTGAACATGCTGGAGGACATCCAGCGCAACGGCGGCGTGGCCAAGGTCGGCGAGTTCATGGAGAAGGTCAAGGACAAGTCCTCGGGCGTCAAGCTCATGGGCTTCGGCCACCGCGTCTACAAGAACTACGACCCGCGCGCCAAACTCATGCAGGAAACCTGCAACGAGGTGCTGCAGGAACTCGGCCTCGAGAACGACCCGCTGTTCAAGCTCGCCAAGGAACTCGAGAAGATCGCGCTGGAAGACGACTACTTCGTGCAGCGCAAGCTCTACCCGAACGTGGACTTCTACTCCGGCATCGTGCAGCGCGCCATCGGCATCCCGGTCAACCTGTTCACCGGCATCTTTGCGCTTGCGCGTACCGTGGGCTGGATCGCCCAGCTCAACGAGATGATCGGCGACCCCGAGTACAAGATCGGCCGTCCGCGCCAGCTCTTCACCGGCTCGCCGCGCCGTGACGTGCCGGCGGCGATGAAGAAGTGATCGCCTTGCCTGCCTGAACCCGCAACGCCCGCCCTGGCCCGTCGCCACGGCGGGCGTTGTCTTTCACCAGACCGTAAAATCACCGGCCCACCCACGAGTGGCCGAGCCGAGACAAGCCATGCCCCGCACGCTGTACGACAAGATCTGGGACGAACACGTCGTCCACACCGAAGAGGACGGTACCGCCGTTCTCTACATCGACCGCCACCTGGTGCACGAAGTCACCAGCCCGCAGGCCTTCGAGGGCCTGCGCCAGGCCGGCCGCAAGGTCTGGCGTGTGAGCTCGGTCGTCGCCACGGCCGACCACAACACGCCCACCACCGGCTGGGAGCTCGGCTACGACGGCATCGCCGATCCGATCAGCAAGGAGCAGATCACCACGCTGGACTCGAACATTGCCGAGTTCGGCGCCGCGGCCTTCTTCCCCTTCCTGTCGCAACGCCAGGGCATCGTGCACGTGATCGGGCCCGAGACCGGTGCAACCCTGCCTGGCATGACGGTGGTGTGTGGCGACTCGCACACCAGCACCCACGGCGCCTTCGGCGCGCTCGCGCACGGCATCGGCACCAGCGAGGTCGAACACGTGCTCGCCACGCAGACGCTGCTGGCCAAGAAGGCGAAGAATCTGCTGATCAAGGTCGAGGGCCAGCTCGCCAAAGGCGTGACCGCCAAGGACATCGTGCTCGCCATCATCGGGCGCATCGGTACCGCCGGCGGCACGGGCTACACCATCGAGTTCGCCGGAAGCGCCATCCGTGCGCTGAGCATGGAAGGGCGCATGACGGTGTGCAACATGGCCATCGAGGCCGGCGCACGCGCCGGCCTGGTGGCGGTGGACGACAAGACCATCGAGTACATCAAGGGTCGGCCACTGGCTCCCAGCGGCGTCGAATGGGAGCAGGCCGTGGCGTACTGGCGCACGCTGCATTCCGACGCCGATGCGGTGTTCGATGCGGTCGTCGAGCTCGATGCCACGAAGATCGTGCCGCAGGTGACCTGGGGCACCTCGCCCGAGATGGTGCTCGGCATCGACGGCCGCGTACCCGACCCCGACAAGGAAAAGGACGCCAGCAAGCGCGGCGCGATCGAGCGCGCCCTGCAGTACATGGCCCTGGAGCCCGGCAAGCCGCTCAACGACATCTTTGTCGACAAGGTCTTCATTGGCTCCTGCACCAACAGCCGCATCGAAGACATGCGCGAGGCCGCTGCCATGGTCAAGAAGCTTGGCCAGAAGGTGGCGAAGAACGTCAAGCTCGCGATGGTGGTGCCTGGCTCCGGTCTGGTGAAGGCCCAGGCCGAGCGCGAAGGCCTGCATGAGATCTTCAAGGCCGCAGGCTTCGAATGGCGCGAGCCGGGCTGCAGCATGTGCCTGGCCATGAATGCCGACCGCCTGGAGCCGGGCGAGCGCTGCGCCTCCACCAGCAACCGCAATTTCGAAGGCCGCCAGGGCGCTGGTGGCCGCACGCACCTGGTTTCACCCGCCATGGCGGCCGCCGCAGCCGTGCACGGGCATTTCGTCGACGTCCGTCAATTCGCCTGAACCCACACCGAAAGGAACCACCATGAAGAAGTTCGCTTCCCTGATTGCCATCGGTCTGGCCCTGCTGGCCGCCGGCTGCAACACCTTCCAGGGCATCGGCCAGGACATCCAGAAGGGTGGCCAGGTGATCGAGGACGCTGCGAAGAAGAAGTAAATGAAGCCCTTCACCGTGCACAAGGGGCTCGTGGCCCCGATGGACCGCGAGAACGTCGACACCGACGCCATCATCCCCAAGCAGTTCCTCAAGTCGATCCGCAAGACGGGCTTCGGCCCCAACCTGTTCGACGAGTGGCGCTACCTCGACAAGGGCGAGCCGGGGCAGGACCCAGCGTCGCGCAAGCCCAACCCGGATTTCGTGCTCAACCAGCCGCGCTACGCGGGCGCCTCGGTGCTGCTGGCGCGCAAGAACTTCGGCTGCGGCTCCAGCCGCGAGCACGCGCCTTGGGCCATCGATCAGTACGGCTTCCGTGCCGTGATCGCGCCGAGCTTTGCCGACATCTTCTTCAACAACTGCTTCAAGAACGGCCTGCTGCCCATCGTGCTGCCCGAGGCCACGGTCTCGCGCCTGTTCGACGAGGTGGCTGCCTTCCCCGGCTACAGCCTGACCATCGACCTGGAGCGCCAGGTCATCGTGGAGCCACAGGGCAACGAGATTCCCTTCGAGGTGCAGCCGTTTCGCAAGTACTGCCTGCTCAACGGGCTCGACGACATCGGCCTGACGCTGCGCCACAAGGACAAGATCGCCCAGTACGAAGCGCAGCGCCTTGCCACCAAGCCCTGGTTGGCCCACACCCTCAACGGCTGACCCACGCCCCTGTTACATGAAAATCGCAGTTCTCCCCGGTGACGGCATCGGCACCGAAATCGTCGCCGAGGCGGTGAAGGTCCTCAACGCACTGGACCTGAAGTTCGAGATGGAAACCGCCCTCGTCGGCGGCGCGGCCTACGAAGCCCACGGCCACCCGCTTCCCGAATCCACGCTCAAGCTGGCCATGGCGGCCGACGCGGTGCTTTTCGGCGCCGTGGGCGACTGGAAATACGACAAGCTCGATCGGCCGCTGCGCCCCGAGCAGGCCATCCTGGGCCTGCGCAAGCACATGGGCCTGTTCGCCAACTTCCGCCCGGCCATCTGCTACCCCGAGCTGGTAGATGCCTCCAGCCTCAAGCCCGAGATCATCGCGGGGCTGGACATCCTCATCATTCGCGAGCTCACCGGTGACATCTACTTCGGCCAGCCGCGCGGGCGCCGCACCGCCGTCGATGGCCACTTCCCCGGTGCCGAGGAAGCCTTCGACACCATGCGCTACAGCAAGCCCGAGATCGAGCGCATCGCGCACGTGGCTTTCCAGGCCGCGCGCAAGCGCAACAAGAAAGTCACCAGCGTCGACAAGGCCAACGTGCTCGAGACCTTCCAGTTCTGGAAGGACGTGGTGACCGAGGTGCATGCCCAGTACCCCGATGTGGAGCTGGAGCACATGTACGTCGACAACGCCGCGATGCAGCTGGTGCGCGCGCCGAAGAAGTTCGACGTGGTCGTCACCGGCAACATGTTCGGTGACATCCTGTCCGACGAAGCGTCCATGCTCACCGGCTCCATCGGCATGCTGCCCTCGGCCTCGCTGAACACGAAGAACCAGGGGCTCTACGAGCCCAGCCACGGCAGCGCACCGGACATCGCCGGCAAGGGAATCGCCAATCCGCTGGCTACAATCCTGTCTGCTGCCATGATGCTCCGCTTCTCACTCAACCAGCCCGAGGCTGCCAACCGCATTGAATCTGCGGTGGCGGGCGTGCTCGCGTCTGGCTTGCGCACGGCCGACATCTGGTCGCAGGGCACCACCAAGGTCAGCACCCGCGAAATGGGTGACGCCGTCGTGGCCGCCATCACCAAAACCATTACCAAGGGCTGATCTCAGCTCCGGTTCGTCACGCCCACCCCCGGCACGACGAGCCGGGGCGCAACGGTTATTCAACTGAAAAGGGCAACGTCATGACGAAACTCGTGGGACTCGTGGGCTGGCGCGGCATGGTCGGCTCCGTGCTGATGGACCGCATGGTCGAAGAAAAAGACTTCGACCTCATCGAACCCCTGTTCTTCTCCACCTCCAACGCCGGCGGCGCCGCCCCGGCCATGGCGAAGAACGAAACCCGGCTGCAGGACGCGCATGACATCGCTGCGCTCAAGCGCTGCGACATCATCATCACGGCCCAGGGCGGGGACTACACCAACGAGGTGTTCCCCAAGCTGCGCGCCGCCGGCTGGAACGGCCACTGGATCGACGCGGCCTCCTCGCTGCGCATGAAAGACGACGCGGTCATCATCCTTGACCCGGTGAACCTGCCCGTGATCCAGAACGCACTGGCCAAGGGCGGGCGCAACTGGATCGGCGGCAACTGCACCGTGAGCTGCATGCTCATGGGCGTGGGCGCGCTCTACAAGGCCGGCCTGGTTGAATGGATGAGCACGCAGACCTACCAGGCCGCCAGTGGCGGCGGTGCCCAGCACATGCGCGAGTTGCTCACGCAGTACGGCACGCTCAATGCCGAGGTCAAGGCACTGCTCGACGACCCCAAGAGCGCCATCCTCGAGATCGACCGCAAGGTCATCGCGAAGCAGCGTGCACTCACCGAGGCGGAGACCGCCAACTTCGGCGTGCCCCTGGGCGGCTCGCTCATTCCCTGGATCGACAAGGACCTGGGCAACGGCATGTCGAAGGAAGAGTGGAAAGGCATGGCCGAGACCAACAAGATCCTCGGGCAGGGCGAGGGCTTCGGCAGCCCCGCGGTGCCGGTGGACGGTTTCTGCGTGCGCGTCGGCGCCATGCGCTGCCACTCGCAGGCGCTCACCTTCAAGCTGAAGAAGGACGTGCCGCTAGCCGACATCGAGGCCATGATCGCCGCTGACAATCAGTGGGTGAAGGTGGTGCCCAACACGCGCGAAGCGACGATTCGCGATCTCACGCCCGTGGCCGTGACCGGCACCATGACCATCCCTGTGGGGCGCCTGCGCAAGATGGCCATGGGCCCAGAGTATCTGGGCGCGTTCACCATTGGCGATCAGCTGCTGTGGGGCGCGGCCGAACCGCTGCGGCGCATGCTGCGCATCCTGCTGCAAGGCTGACAGCGATGCCCGGGCGGGCTGGTGAACGGCGTCACGTTGCACACCAGCAACGTGACAACCCGCACGTTCAGTGACGAGCGGTAGCCTCTGAAACTCAAGCGGATTCTCAGCTTGTAACCGTAATCCGTTGATGTTATGGTCAATTCTCGGTTTTTGACGTCGAGGTACCAGTGCCAGCCCACCCCCGCCACACCCCATCGCCCCTGAGCGCATCCGTGTCGAAAACCACGGGCCGACGGGGCCTTGCGAGCCTTCATGCCGTTGCGGCGGCGGCGCTGGTGTCGACCCTGATGCTGCAACCCGGCGACGCGTTGGCGCTCGCCCTGGGGCGCATCACGGTGCAGTCGGCACTCGGCGAACCGTTGCGCGCCGAGATCGACGTGCCCGAAATCAGCGCGGCCGAGGAAGCCAGCCTGCGCGTCGGCCTTGCCAGCGGCGACACGTACCGCGCGGCCGGCGTTGATGTGAGCCCCGCGCTCAATCAGTTGGAGATCACCCTGCAACGCCGCGCCAGCGGGCGTCCCTATCTGCGTCTGCGCAGCCCCAACCCGGTCTCCGAGCCGTTCGTGGACCTCATCATCGAGGCCAACTGGTCCACCGGACGCCTGGTTCGCGACTACACCCTGCTGTTCGATCCGCCGAACCTGCGCGCAACCGCACCGACACCGATCACGCCGGTGGCGCCCGCGCCGGCTCCCCGTGCCGCAACGCCTGCACCGGCGCCAGCTCCTGCTCCCGCACCTGCTGTCGTGGCACCTGCACCCGCAACACCTCCCGCGGCCCGTGCACCCGCGCCCGCCGCAGCCCCCGCCACCGAGGGGCCGCGTCAGGTCACGGTGCAGCGCGGCGACACAGCCGGCGCGATTGCCGCAGCCAACAAACCCGCGGACGTGTCGCTCGACCAGATGCTGGTCGCGATGCTGCAAGCCAACCCGAGCGCCTTCATCGACGGCAACGCCAACCGCCTGCGCGCGGGTGCCGTGATCGACCTGCCCGGCCGCGATGCGGCCGCCTCGGTGAGTGCTTCGGAGGCACGGCAGACGATCGCCGCGCAAAGCCGCGACTTCGACGAATACCGACGCCGGCTCGCCGGTGCCGCACCCGCAGCCCAGGTGGAGGCTCCCGATCGTGCGGCCGCCGGACGCGTGCAAACCGAAGTCCAGGATCGCGCGGCACCGGCGCCCTCCGCCGATCGGCTCACCCTGAGCCAGCCGCCACAGGCCGCGGCAGGCAGCGCGCCCGAGGCACAGATCGCGCAGCAGCGGCAGTCGCAGGACGCTGCCCAACGCTCGGCCGAACTCTCGCGAAACATCGAGGAGCTGTCCAAACTCGGGCAGCAGGCGGGCACGCCTGCGGCACCCGCGCCCGCGCCGGCTGCGCCCACGGCACCGGCGGCCGAGCCTGCTGCGGCGACCCCCGCACCCGCACCCGCACCCGCTGCTGCGGCCCCGGCGGCCGAGCCGGCGGCTCCAGCCGCAGCGGCACCTGTGGCCGAAGCCCCGGCTGCCGCCGCTCCGGCACCAGCACCAGCACCCACGCCGGCACCGACCGTCACGGCCCCGCGCCCGCCCGCTCCGGTGCCTGAAGAACCGAGCCTGATCGACAGCCTCAGTGAGAACCCGTTGGTGCTGCCTGCGGCCGGTGGCCTGCTGGCCCTGCTGGCCGGCTTCGGCCTGTGGCGCATGCGCCAGCGCAAGGCCGCTTCGAACGTCGACAGCTCGTTTCTGGAAAGCCGACTGCAGCCCGACTCCTTCTTCGGCTCGAGTGGCGGTCAACGTATCGACACCGCCGAGGCGATGGCCTCGGGTTCATCCATGGTCTATTCGCCGAGCCAGCTCGACGCCGCCGGCGACGTCGACCCGGTGGCCGAGGCCGACGTGTACCTGGCCTACGGTCGCGATCTGCAGGCCGAAGAGATCCTCAAGGAAGCGATGCGCAGCACGCCCACGCGCGTGGCCATCCACACCAAGTTGCTCGAGATCTACGCCAAGCGCCGCGATGCACGCGCATTCGAGGTCGTTGCGAGCGAGGCCTTTGGTCTCACGCAGGGCCTGGGCCCCGAGTGGGAGCGCGCCTGCGAGCTCGGCCGCGAGCTCGACCCCGCCAACCCGCTGTACCAGCCTGGTGGACACCCTGCACCCAAGCCAGGCGCACCCACGGCACCGGGCGGGCTGCAGACCATGCCCTTCGGCCCGAGCACGGTCAACCTGGCGGGCCCGGCCACGGGCGCCGGCGCGCTCGATCTCGACCTCGATTTCGCGCTGGACGATGCCCCGGCACCTGCCCAGCCCTCCGCGCCTGTCTCCAACCTGGACGACCTCGCTTCCACCGAAGCCTTGACCACACCGCCAGCCGCCAGCGCGCCGGCGCCGATGGACTTCGACCTTGACCTGCCGGACGACAGCGCTTCCGCCAGCAACGAGCGCGCCGAGACCGCGCCCGTCACGCTGGAGGTGCCCAGCCTCGATTTCGGCGCGTCCGATGCTGTGGCTGCCCCGAGCTTCGACCTCGATCTGGGCACGGCAGCGCCCGCCGCACCTGCGGTGGAGGCCTCGGCCCCCGTGTCCGGCATGATGGATTTCAACCTCGGTGACCTCAACCTCGATCTCGGGGGCGACAAGGCGCAAGGAGAGGTGACCGCGGCCCCCACGCCCGCCGATCTCAGCGAGGAAAACCCGCTCGAGACCAAGCTCTCGCTGGCCGAGGAATTCCGCGCGATCGGCGACTTCGAGGGCGCGCGCTCCCTGGCCGAAGAGGTGCTGGCCGAGGCCTCGGGGCCGCTCAAGACCAAGGCAAGCACCTTCCTGGCCGATCTGGCCTGACGCCATCGCTTGAGCGTTCCGCAACACGCTTCCCCCGACACGCCCAGCCCGATGCAACGCATCGCGCTGGGCGTGAGCTTTAACGGCCGCGCTTACGACGGCTGGCAGAGCCAGTCCAGTGGCAACACGGTGCAGGACAAGCTCGAGTCGGCGCTGGCCAGCTTTTGCGCCGTGTCGCGCGTGAACACCCTGTGCGCGGGCCGCACCGATGCCGGCGTGCACGGCCTCATGCAGGTGGTGCACTTCGACACGCCCTTGCAGCGCGATGCCTACGCCTGGGTGCGCGGTACCAACAGCTTTCTTCCGCCCGACATCGCGGTGCAATGGGCCCAAGCGGTGCCCGCGGGTTTCCACGCACGGGCCAGTGCGCTCGCGCGGCGCTATGCCTACGTGCTGCTCGAATCCCCCGTGCGCCCGAGCGTGGACAACGGCCAGGTGGGCTGGGTGTTCCGCCCGCTGTCGCTTGAAGCCATGCAGGCGGCAGCCGCACTGCTGTTGGGCGAGCACGACTTCACGTCCTTTCGCGCCTCGCAGTGCCAGGCGCACACCCCGGTGAAGTCGATGCGCCGCATCGAGATCGCGCGCCGCGGCGCCTACTGGCGCTTCGAGTTCGAGGCCAACGCCTTCCTGCACCACATGATCCGCAACATCATGGGTTGCCTCATCGCGATCGGCAGCGGCAACCGCCCACCTGACTGGATGGCCGAGGTGCTCGCCGCGCGCAGCCGCGACGCCGCCGCGCCCACCTTTGCCCCCGATGGCCTGTATTTCCTGGGTCCGGTCTACGATGCGCAGTGGGGCCTGCCGCAACGCACCCCCGCCTTCGACTGGCTTCCATGACCTCGCCCCTCCACCGCACCCGCATCAAGTTCTGCGGCCTCACGCGCGAGGCCGACGTGGACGCCGCCGTGCAGGCCGGGGCCGATGCCGTGGGCTTCGTGCTGTACGAGCCCAGCCCACGCTACGTGTCACCCGATCGTGCCGGCGAACTGGCGCGGCGGCTACCCGCCTTCGTGACGCCGGTGCTGCTGTTCGTCAACGCCAGCCCGGAGTGGATCGCCCGCGGCGCACAGGCCGTGCCGCAGGCCGTGCTGCAGTTCCATGGCGACGAATCACCCGAGGACTGCATGGCCGCTCGGCGGCCTTTCCTTCGGGCGGCCCGAATCCCCCTGGGCGAGGCTGGCCGGGGCTTCGATCTCCTACAATTCGCTGACCGCTTTGTCCCCGCGCAGGCCATCCTGCTCGACGCCCATGTTGACGGTTTCGGGGGCGGCGGCCATTCCTTCGACTGGACGGTATTTCCTTGGTCACATCCGCGACTAAACGCCAGCTCTCGCCTCGTTTTGTCTGGTGGACTCACGCCTGCAAACGTGATCGATGGCATTCGCCTCGTGCGGCCCTGGGCCGTTGACGTGAGCTCCGGCATCGAGGTGTCCAAGGGCATCAAGAGTGCCGACAAGATGCAGGCCTTCGTGGCCGCCGTGCGCGCCGCCGACGCGACGCCACCGCCCCCGCAGCGACCTTGACCTTTTCACGGGTCGCGCGGGCCATCCACCGAAAAGGATTCCCGACCATGCAGACCCCCTACCAGCAACCCGACAACCGCGGCCACTTCGGCATCTACGGCGGCAGTTTCGTGAGCGAGACGCTCACGCACGCCATCAACGAACTGAAGGCGGCCTACGAGAAGTACCGGCACGACCCCGAGTTCCTGGCCGAATTCCGGCGCGAGCTCGCGCACTTCGTGGGCCGGCCCAGCCCGGTGTACCACGCCGCGCGCATGAGCCGCGAGATGGGTGGCGCGCAGATTTTCCTCAAGCGCGAGGACCTCAACCACACCGGGGCGCACAAGGTGAACAACACCATCGGCCAGGCCATGCTGGCGCGCCGCATGGGCAAGCAGCGCATCATTGCCGAGACCGGCGCTGGCCAGCACGGCGTGGCCACGGCCACCATCTGCGCGCGCTACGGCCTGGAGTGCGTTGTTTACATGGGCAGCGAGGATGTGAAGCGCCAAAGCCCCAACGTCTACCGCATGAAGCTGCTGGGTGCCACCGTGGTGCCGGTGGAGAGCGGCAGCAAGACGCTCAAGGACGCACTCAACGAGGCCATGCGCGACTGGGTCGCCAACGTCGACAACACCTTCTACATCATCGGCACCGTGGCCGGCCCGCACCCCTACCCGATGATGGTGCGCGACTTCCAGAGCGTGATTGGCGAAGAGTGCCTCAAGCAGATGCCCGAGATGCTGCGTGAAGCGCACTGCGTGGGCGAGCAGCCTGACGCGGTGATCGCCTGCGTGGGTGGCGGCAGCAACGCCATGGGCATCTTCTACCCGTACATCAACCACGAAGGCACGCGCCTGATCGGGGTGGAAGCCGCCGGCGAAGGCCTGGACAGCGGCAAGCATTCGGCCTCGCTGCAGCGCGGCAGCCCGGGCGTGCTGCACGGCAACCGCACCTACGTGCTGCAGGACGACGACGGCCAGGTGACCGAGACGCACAGCGTGAGCGCCGGCCTGGACTACCCCGGGGTCGGCCCCGAACATGCCTTCCTCAAGGACATCGGCCGCGCCGAGTACGTGGGCGTCACCGACGCCGAGGCGCTCGACGCCTTCCACTACCTGTGCCGCACCGAGGGCATCATCCCCGCCCTCGAATCGAGCCACGCGGTGGCCTATGCCATGAAGCTCGCCAAGACCATGAAGCCCACGCAGTCCATCCTCGTCAACCTCTCGGGCCGCGGCGACAAGGACATCGGCACCGTCGCCGATCTCTCCAAGGCAGACTTCTATTGCCGCCCCAGCTGCCGCGGTCAGTCCGTCAAGGGTGGCGAAGCCACGATCGAGGTGAAGCGATGAGCCGCATCGACACCACGCTGGCCGCGCTGAAAGCGCAAAACCGCAAGGCGCTGATCCCCTTCGTCACCGCCGGCTTTCCCTACGCCGACATCACGCCCGAGCTGATGCACGGCATGGCGGAAGCCGGCGCCGATGTCATCGAACTCGGCGTGCCGTTCTCCGACCCGTCGGCCGACGGCCCGGTGATCCAGCGGGCGGGCGAGCGCGCCCTGGCCGCGGGCATCGGCCTCACGCAGGTGCTGGCCATGGTCCGGCGCTTTCGTGAGCGCAACACCAGCACGCCCGTTGTGCTGATGGGCTACGCCAACCCGGTGGAGCGCTACGACCAGAAGCACGGCGCCGGTGCCTTCGTGAACGACGCGGCCGGGGCCGGTGTGGACGGGGTGCTGATCGTCGACTACCCGCCCGAGGAATGCGAGGATTTCGCCCGTGCCCTTCGCGCACGCGACATGGACCTGATCTTCCTGCTCGCACCCACCTCCACCGACGAGCGCATGGCGCAGGTGGCGCGCGTGGCCAGCGGCTACGTTTACTACGTTTCGCTCAAGGGCGTTACCGGGGCCGGGACGCTCGATGTCTCGCAGGTCGAAGCCATGCTGCCGCGCATCCGCGCCCACGTGAGCATTCCCGTCGGCGTGGGTTTCGGCATACGGGATGCCGAAACCGCTCGCGCCATCGGCCGCACCGCCGATGCGGTGGTGATCGGCAGCAAGCTGATCCAGCTCGTAGAAGACGAACCGCACGAAAAAGTGGTGCCGGTTGCCGTGCAGTTCCTGCGCACCATCCGAAAAGCGCTGGACGCATAATCCCGCCTCGCCGCCCATCCTCCCCCTGGAGAACCGCATGTCCTGGCTCGAAAAGCTGCTCCCTCCCAAGATCACCCAGACCGACCCCACCGAGCGGCGCAGCGTGCCCGAAGGCCTGTGGGTGAAGTGCCCGAGCTGCGAGGCCGTGCTCTACAAGAACGATCTCGAGAAGAACCAGAACGTGTGCCCGCACTGCGCACACCACCACCGCATCGGCGCGCGCGCGCGGCTCAACGCCTTTCTCGACGCCGAGGGGCGCTACGAGATCGGTCAGGAGGTGCTGCCGGTCGACGCGCTGAAATTCAAGGACAGCCGCAAGTACCCCGAGCGCCTGAAGGAAGCGCTGGAAGCCACCGGCGAAACCGACGCGCTCATCGTCATGGGCGGGGCGGTCAAGGGCATCAGCCTGGTGGCCGCGTGCTTCGAGTTCGATTTCATGGGCGGCTCCATGGGCTCGGTGGTCGGCGAACGCTTCGTGCGCGGTGTCGAGGAAGCGATCGCGCAGAAGGTGCCCTTCGTGTGTTTCACCGCCACCGGCGGCGCGCGCATGCAGGAAGGCCTGCTCTCGCTCATGCAGATGGCCAAGACCAACGCGTCGCTCACGCGCCTGGCCAAGAAAGGCCTGCCCTACATCAGCGTTCTGACCGATCCCACCATGGGCGGCGTGAGCGCAGGCTTCGCTTTCGTGGGTGATGTGGTGATCGCCGAACCCAAGGCGCTGATCGGTTTTGCCGGCCCGCGCGTGATCGAGAACACCGTGCGCGTGAAGCTGCCCGAGGGCTTTCAACGCGCCGAATTCCTGCAGACCAAAGGCGCCGTCGATTTCATCTGCGATCGCCGGGAACTGGCCGGCACCGTGGCCAGTGTGCTCGCCATGCTGCAGCGCCAGAGTGCCGACGCGGTGGTGAACGATTGAGCGGTGGCCCTTCGGCCGCTGAAGCGCTCAAGCTCACGCAGCTGCCCCTCTTTCCGCTGCAGACCGTCCTGTTTCCGGGCGGTTGGTTGCCCTTGCGCATCTTCGAGGTGCGCTACCTCGACATGATCGGGCGCTGCCACAAGGCGGGCGCACCCTTCGGCGTGGTCTGCCTGAGCGAGGGCAGCGAGGTGCGCCGCCCCGCAACGCAGACGCCAGGCGCGCCGCCTGCCGGGGATGGTTTCGCGAAAGAGGTATTCCACCCGGTGGGCGTGCTCGCGCAGATCGAATCGCTGGAGAAACCGCAACCCGGCCTCTACATGATTCGCTGCCGTGGGTTGCAGCGCTTCCAGGTCAATCGCCGCAGCCAACTGCCGCACGGCCTGTGGGTGGCCGATGTGGCGTTGCTCCCTGCGGACCTGCCCGTGGCCCCGCCCGAGGAACTGCGCTCGGTCGTTGACAGCTTGCAGCGCGTGCTGGCCAACCTCAAGGAACGGCATGCGGAATCCATCGATCAGCTGCCGATCCAGCCGCCCTACCACTGGGACGACGCTGGCTGGGTGGCCAACCGCTGGGCCGAGCTGCTGCCCGCGCCGGTGGAGCTCAAGCAGCGGCTGATGGCGCTGGACAACCCGCTGCTGCGGCTGGAACTCGTCGCCGACCTGCTCGACAAGCTCGGACTGGACCGCTGAGCGGCCTGCTCGAGGCCGACTGCCCTTACGGCAGCAGCGAAAGCGCGTGCATGTAGCGCGCGCTCACCATCAGTTCGCTCCACCCCATCGCCCTGGCCTCGGGCAGCAGCGCACGGCGGCGTTCATCGCTCGCGGGCGAGGGTTGCCACTCGCCACGCACCGCCGCACGCGACAAGGCCTCGATGGCCTCGTCGATCGGAGCGCCCTCCTCCACCACGCACTGGTTGCACAGCAGCACCATGTCGCAGCCTGCCTGCAAGGCGGCCAGGGCGGCATCGCTGAAGCTCACCGGGCGGCCATCGATCTGCCGTGCCGCAGCCATGCCGAGGTCATCGCTGAACACGGCGCCGGTGAAACCCAACCGGCCGCGCAGCACGTCCTGCAACCAGCGGGCCGAGAAGCCGGCCGGGCGGCTGTCCACACGCGGGTAGATCACGTGGGCGGGCATCACAGCGCACAAGCTGGCCGAGAGCCACGCGTAAGGTCGCGCGTCGTCGGCCAGGATCGCCTTGAGCGAACGCGCATCGCGTGGAATCTCGTGGTGCGTGTCGCCCTTGACGAAGCCGTGCCCGGGGAAGTGCTTACCGCAGTTGGCCATGCCGCTCTGGCGCATCCCGTGCATCAGTGCCTGGGCCAGCATGCCGACGACACGCGGATCGCGGCCGAAGGCGCGATCGCCGATGACGGAGCTGCCGCCGTGGTCGAGGTCAAGCACGGGCGCGAAGCTCAGGTCCACCCCGCAGGCGCGCAGTTCGGCACCGAGCACATAACCCGCGGCGGTGGCAGCGTCCATGGCGCGCATGGCGCCGTCGCCCCCCGCATCGCCCACCATCCACATCTCGCCGAACGCCGACATGGGCGGCAGGTGCGTGAAGCCATCAGTGCGAAAACGCTGCACGCGGCCACCTTCATGGTCCACCGCGATCAGCAGGTCATCCCGCACCGCCTTGATCTGGGCGCACAGCGTTGCAAGTTGCTCGCGGTTATTCCAGTTGCGGCCGAACAGGATGACGCCGCCCACCAGTGGGTGCGACAGGCGTTGGCGGTCGGTGTCGGTGAGTGTCAGACCGGCGACGTCGATGATGAGCGGGGCGTGTTGGGTCATGGGGTGTCTTTCTCGACCACGACAAAACTGGCGGCGTAGTCGGTTTCGTCGGTCACGGTCACATGCGCCCGCAGGCCGCGCGCATCGAACCAGTCCTTGAGCTCGCCATGCAGCACGATCACCGGTTGCCCACTGGGCAGGTTGGCGATCTCGCAGCGGCGCCAGGTCATGGGCATGCGCATGCCCAGGCCGATGGCCTTGGAAAACGCCTCCTTGGCCGAGAAGCGTGTGGCCAGGTAGCGCAGGCCGCGTGCGGGCCAGCGCGCGCGGCGGCGTTGCCAGACCTCGAACTCGGCGTCGCTGAGCACCTTGCGCGCGAAACGCTCGCCCTGGCGCTCGAACGTGGCCGCCATGCGGCGCACGTCGCAGATGTCGGTGCCGATGCCGTAGATCATGCGAACGCGGCGTCGATGCAGGCGTTGTAGGCGTGGATGGTCTGCTCGTAGCCGAGCTCCAGCGCGTCCGAGATCAGCGCATGGCCGATCGACACCTCGCGCACACCAGGTACCGCGCGCAGAAAATCGCTCAGGTTGTCCCGGTTGAGGTCGTGCCCGGCGTTGACGGCCAGGCCCGCGTCGAGTGCCGCCTGCGCTGCGGCGGCGAAGCGTTGCAGCTGATGCGCGCGTTGCGGCGTGGCATGGGCTGCAGCGTAGGGCTCGGTGTAGAGCTCGATGCGATCGGCACCGACTGCGCGGGCCGCGGCCATCTGTCCGGGCTCGGCATCCATGAAGAGGCTCACGCGCACCCCCAGCGCCTGGCACTCGGCGATCAGCGGGCGCAGGCGCTCGGCATCGTCGGGAAAGCGCCAGCCATGGTCGCTCGTGAACTGGCCCTCGGCGTCGGGCACGAAGGTGGCCTGATGCGGCCGCACCGCGCGCACGAAGTCCATCAGGTTGTGAAAGGGATTGCCCTCGATGTTGTATTCGCGGTCGGGCCAGGCCTTGAGCAACGCGGCCAGGTCGTGCACGTCGTGCGCGCGGATGTGGCGCTCGTCGGGCCTCGGGTGCACGGTGATGCCGGCGGCACCGGCCTGCAGGCACAGCGTGGCCGCGCGCGTGACCGAGGGAATGCCCAGGTGGCGCGTGTTGCGCACCAGGGCGACCTTGTTGAGATTGACCGACAGTGCGGTGCGGGGGTGGGCCATGCTCAAGGCTCGTTCGGTGGGGTTGGTGCACTGCCCCGGTGGCGGCTGATGGCCTGCACATCGAGCAGCAACTGACGGGTGCGGAACACGCGCACGCCCCCATGGTAGTGCAGCAGGTTGCGCAGCGGGATGCGCAGGGTGGCCGCCACCTCGGCACAGGCCTTCATGACGGGCACGAATGGCGCAGGTTCGTCCAGCGCGGCCTGCAACGCCAGCCAGCGCTCACCGGGCAAGGGATGGTGGTCGTCGTCGTGTGCCCCTCGCAGGCCCGCCTCGGGCAGCAACACATAGGCCGTGGCCGCATCCAGCGGCGCGAAGGTCTGGCCTTCGCTCGCCAGGTCGGGCAGCAGGCCTGCATCGCGCAGCAGCAGCAGCTCGAAGGCGCGCACCACGACCGCCTGAGTCTCGGGGCGTTCGGCCAACAATTGCACGGCGGTGCTGAAGTGGTCGAACAGGCGGGGATGTGGATCGTCGCGCGCCAGCAGGCGCATGAGCAGCTCGTTCAGGTAACCGCCTGCGATGAGCGCCTCACCCGTGGGCATCACATGGCCGCCGCTCCACTGCGCTGCCTTGAGCGTGCGCACCTCGGCGTCACCGGTCCAGGTGATCTGCAAGGGCTGCAGAGGCAGCAGCACAGGACGGTACTGCGAGGTGGGCCGCTTCACGCCCTTGGCCACCAGGGCCACGCGTCCATGGTGGCGCGTGAAGACCTCCAGCACCAGACTGGACTCGCTCCAGTCGTAGCGATGCAGCACGAAGGCTGGCTCGTCCGCGAAGCGACGTGTGCTCACTCGTAGCCGAAAGAGCGGACGCGGGCGTCGTCGTCGGCCCAGCCCGAGCGGACCTTGACCCAAAGCTCGAGGAACACCTTGCCGCCCCAGAGCTTTTCGAGTTCGACACGCGCCTCGGTGCCGATGCGTTTGAGCTTCTCACCCTTGTCGCCGATCACCATGCCCTTGTGGCCGTCGCGCTCGACGACGATGGTGGCGGCAATGCGACGCAGGTTGCCCTCTTCCTCGAAGCGGTCGATCACCACGGTGGAGGTGTAGGGCAGTTCGTCGCCCGTGAGTCGGAACAGCTTCTCGCGCACCATCTCGGCCGCCATGAAGCGCTCGCTGCGGTCGGTGAGGTCCTCGGCGTCGTGGATCCAGGGCTGCTGTGGCAGGAACTTCTCGCAGATGCCGAACAGGCGCTCGATGTCCTTGGCGGCCTTGGCCGACATGGGCACGTATTCGGCAAAGGCATGACGCTCCTGCATCGAGCGCAGCCAGGGCGCGAGCTCACCCCGGCGGTGCACCTGGTCGAGCTTGTTGGCCAGCAGGATCACCGGCACATCAGGAGGCAGCAGCGACAGCACCTTGGCATCGGCCAGGTTGAAACGCCCGGCCTCGACCACGAACAGGATCAGGTCGACATCGGCCACCGCGCCCAATACGGTCTTGTTGAGCGAACGGTTCAAGGCGTTGCCATGTCGCGTCTGGAAGCCAGGCGTGTCTACGAAGATGAACTGTGCCGCCCCCACCGTGCGGATGCCCGTGATGCGGTGGCGCGTGGTCTGTGCCTTGCGCGAGGTGATGCTCACCTTCTGACCCACCAGCGCGTTGAGCAGCGTGGACTTGCCCACGTTGGGTTTGCCCACGATGGCCACGTAGCCGCAGCGCTGTGTGGCCGGGTCGACCGCGGCGGGTTCGGCGGCGGGCGCTGCGCCCTCCTTGCCGAGCGCCCGTGCCAGCATGGACTCGAGTTCGGGAGACGCCGCAGCGGGTGCGGGTGCGGGTGCGGTCGGTTTGGCCATGGTTTCCTCAGAGGCCCTTGCCGTGCAGGTGCTGCAGCATCGCGGCGGCAGCGGCCTGCTCGCCCGCACGACGCGAGGCGCCGATGCCACGTTCGCTATGACCGGTTTCCTGCACGGTGCACTCCACGTCGAAGGTCTGTTTGTGCGCCTCGCCCAGCGTGGCCACCACGCGGTAGACGGGCAGTTTCATCTTGCGCCCCTGCAGCCACTCTTGCAACTCGGTCTTCGGGTCCTTGCCGAGGGCGCTCATGCGGGCGTTGAGCTCGACGCCCGCGTACAGGCGTTGCACCAGCGCCGACGCTGGCTGGAAGCCACCGTCCAGGAAGACCGCGCCGATGACCGCCTCCAGTGCATCGGCCAGGATGGAGGGACGCTTGTGCCCGCCCGAGCGCTTCTCGCCATCGCCCAGACGCAAACAGGCCGAGAGCCCCAGGGCCTGAGCGAGGTCGAACAGGGTGTCCTGCTTGACGAGGTTGGCCCGCACGCGCGAGAGGTCGCCCTCGGGCAGCGCGCCCAGCTTCTCGAACAGCAAGCCGGAGATCGCCAGGTTGAGCACTGAGTCGCCCAGGAATTCCAGGCGCTCGTTGTGGTCAGCGCCGAAGCTGCGGTGGGTCAGCGCCCGCTCAAGCAGGCGCGGGTTGGCAAAGCGGTGCTGCAGCCTGGCCTGCAGCGCGGTCAGTTCGGGGCTCAAACCATCCGGTGGGCAGCACTCACTGGGAGTTGCCCTGGTACTTCATGGTGAGCCAGGCGGGCCCGGCCAGGTGGATCTCGCGCACGTAGTCAAACGAAACCACCACCTGGTCACCGGACTTGCCCACCGTCAGGTCCTTGCCGGAGATGGTGCGGATGTCGTCGATGGCCGCGGCCTTGTCGAAAATGCTACGAACCTCGGCCACGGTGGAGCCGGCCGAGGCCTTCTTCACCGCCTTCTGCACCGCCATGTACTCGAGGTAGGTGGGAAAGACCTGTGCCGCCACGAGGCCGGCCAGCGCGAGCACCGTGCCCACGACGACCAGGCTCAAAAACGTCAGGCCACGCTGTTGCCGCTTCAACTTCATACGCTTTCTCCTGAGGCGCTTGAAATCACTCGAAGGAACCGATGCGACCCAGGTCGCCGAAGTTCATCCACACGAAAAAGGCCTTGCCAACGATATTCGCCTCGGGCACGAAGCCCCAATACCGTGAGTCGAGCGAATTGTCGCGATTGTCGCCCATCATGAAGTAGTGGCCCTCGGGCACCTTGCAGACCACGCCTTCGACGCTGTAGCGGCAGCCGTCGGCGAAGGGAAACTCGGTAGCGCCGGGCACGAAGGCCGGGCGGTCGGCATCGTTGAGCGTGCTGTACGTCTTGCCACCCAGCGTCTCCTGCCATTGCTTGGCGTAGCGCATCGAGTCCTTGTCGAAGAAATCGGTCTGTGCCACGCGCGGAACCGGCTGCCCGTTCACGCTGAGCTGCTTGTTCAGGTAGGCCACCTCGTCGCCGGGCAGGCCAATCACGCGCTTGATGTAGTCCAGGCTGGGCTGCGGCGGATAGCGGAACACCATCACGTCACCGCGCTGTGGGGAATGGTTGCTCCAGACCTTGGTGTTGAGCACCGGCAGCCGGACGCCGTAGTGATACTTGTTGACCAGGATCAGGTCGCCCACGCGCAGCGTCGGGATCATCGAGCCCGAGGGGATCTTGAACGGCTCGAACAGGAAGGAGCGCAGCAGGAACACCGCCAGGATCACCGGGAACAGCCCTGCGGTCCAGTCGAGCCACCAGGGCTGGGCCAGCACCTTCTGGCGCGCCGACTCGATGTCGCCCTCGATCTGGCTGAAGCCCTGTTTCTCGAGCGCCGCCTTGCGCTGGTCGTGCTCCGCCAGCAACCGTTGCGCCGCACGCCGGCGCTGCGGCAGGAACACCAGGCGCTCGGCCACCCAGTAGACACCCGTCACCGCCGTCGCCAGGAACAGCAACAGGGAGAAGTTGCCCTCGACGGCCCCCGCATACCAGGCCGCCCCGTAAGCCAGGAAGGCGGCCAGCACCACGCCGGTGATCGATCCCATCGCCGCCTGCATCAGTCCTGCACCTGAAGAATGGCCAGGAATGCCTCCTGCGGAACCTCGACGGAGCCGATCTGCTTCATGCGTTTCTTGCCTGCTTTCTGCTTTTCGAGAAGTTTGCGCTTGCGGGTGATGTCACCCCCGTAGCATTTTGCCAGCACGTTCTTGCGCAGCGCCTTGATGGTCTCGCGCGCGATGACGTTGCCGCCGATGGCCGCCTGGATGGCCACGTCGAACTGCTGGCGGCTGATGATCTCGCGCATCTTGGCAGCCACCGCCCGGCCACGGTATTGCGCCTGTGTGCGGTGCACGATGATGGACAGTGCGTCGACCTTCTCGCCGTTGAGCAGGATGTCGACCTTGACCACATCGGACTTGCGGTACTCCTTGAACTCGTAGTCCATGGAGGCATAACCGCGGCTGACGGACTTGAGCTTGTCGAAGAAGTCCAGCACGATCTCGCCCAGCGGCAGATCGTAGGTCAGCATGACCTGTTTGCCGTGGTAGGCCATGTTCATCTGCACGCCGCGCTTCTGGTTGGCCAGCGTCATGACCGGGCCCACATACTCCTGCGGCATGTACAGGTGGACGGTCACGATGGGCTCGCGGATTTCCTCGATCCGGCCGGCGTCGGGCATCTTGGACGGGTTCTCCACCATGAGCACCTCGCCGTCGCCGCGCACCACCTGGTAGACCACGCTGGGTGCGGTCGTGATCAGGTCCTGGTCGAACTCGCGTTCCAGGCGCTCCTGCACGATCTCCATGTGCAGCAGGCCGAGGAAGCCGCAGCGAAAGCCGAAGCCCAGCGCCTGCGAAACCTCCGGCTCATAGTGCAGCGACGCGTCGTTGAGCTTGAGCTTTTCCAGCGCGTCGCGCAGTGCGTCGTATTGGTTGGCCTCGGTCGGGTACAGGCCGGCGAACACCTGGGGCTGCACTTCCTTGAAGCCCGGCAGCGGCTCGCTGGCGGGCCCGGCGTTGTTGGGCAGCTTTTTCTCCAGCGTCACGGTGTCGCCGACCTTGGCGGCCTGCAACTCCTTGATGCCGGCAATGATGTAACCCACCTCGCCCGCTTCGAGCGAATCGCGCGCCTCGTTGGCCGGCGTGAACACGCCAAGGTTGTCGGCGTTGTAGACGGCGTTGGTGGCCATCAACTTGATGCGCTCGCCCTTGGGCAGGCGGCCGTCAACCACGCGCACCAGCATCACCACGCCCACGTAGGCGTCGTACCAGCTGTCAATGATCATGGCGCGCAGCGGTGCATCGGGGTTGCCGCGCGGCGCGGGCACCTTGGCCACCACAGCCTCGAGAATGTCTTCAACGCCCATGCCGGTCTTGGCCGAACACGGGATGGCGTGGCTGGCGTCGATGCCGATGACGTCCTCGATCTCGCGCTTGGCGTTGTCGGGATCGGCGTTCGGCAGGTCCATCTTGTTCAGCACAGGCAGCACCTCGACACCGAGGTCCAGCGCCGTGTAGCAGTTCGCCACCGTCTGCGCCTCGACACCCTGGCTGGCGTCCACCACGAGCAGCGCACCCTCGCAAGCCGACAGTGAGCGGGAGACCTCGTAGCTGAAGTCGACGTGGCCAGGCGTGTCGATGAGGTTGAGGTTGTAGGTCTTGCCGTCGCGGGCGCGGTACTTCAAGGCAGCCGTCTGGGCCTTGATCGTGATGCCGCGCTCTTTCTCGATGTCCATGGAGTCGAGCACCTGCTCGCTCATCTCTCGATCGGACAGGCCACCACAGCGCGAGATGATGCGATCGGCCAGCGTGGACTTGCCGTGGTCGATGTGCGCGATGATGGAAAAGTTGCGGATGTGATTCATCGAAAAACCAGGCTCTCACTCACGGTCCACTGCGTCCCCATGCGGCACGCGAGACCATAAAAAAGGGCGCGTCAGCTGCTGACGCGCCCGTAACCAACAATCAATGGCAACTGCGATAGTTGGAGTTTCATTGTAGGCAAAAAGCCCCCCCCGCACAGCCGCCGCACACCTTGAAGCCCTTGTCGCCGGGCCGCAACAAGGGTACTTATCAACAACTTGTTCACAATTTTTCCGGACAAGCTGTGAACCGCTTGTGGATGAACGACCCACCGTTCGTCCGCCTTCCCGCATCATGAACCAAAGGACCCCGGTCTCGCATCAATCGTCGTCAGGCAGCCCGGATTTTATCGAATACGGTCAAGACTGATGATTGAAAAGTTAGCGTACACAAACTTTTCCGGTGTGCCCCATGACGATCGGGTCACCGCCACGCTGTGGCGTATCGACCACCCGACGACGGACGGAGCAGATGACCCAGGCCGTACAGGGGGCATTCCTTGAACCGGCCCGATCGCGGCATCAGCGCTGCGGTCGGATCACCGCGTACTGAGCCCACTCGCCCCGTCGCAACAGCAGTGTCACCGGGCGGCTCTTGTCCAGTCGCGACAGCACGGACTCGACGTCCTTGACCGACGCGACGTCCGTGTTGGCGATCGCGACGATCACGTCGCCCTCGCGCACACCGGCGCGCGCCGCCGCACCCGTGGCGCCGGCCACCCGCACGCCACCGCGGACGTTGAGGCTCTTGGCGTCCGCCTCGCTCAGCTCGGCCAGCAGCAAACCCATGGACTGCACCGCGCCACCCGCCGGTGCGGGCGCGGCTTCCGGGGTGCCTGGCGCGCGGGCCGTGGGCTGCTCGGGTTCGAGCTCTGCCACCACCACGTTGAGATCGCGTTGCGCCCCGCGGCGAAGCACGGTCATGGCGCTGCGGGTACCCGGCTTGGTGTTGCCCACGAGGCGCGGCAGGTCGACCGATTTTTCGATCTCCTTGCCGTCGAACTTGAGGATGATGTCGCCTGGCTCGACGCCCGCCTTCGCAGCAGGTGAGTCGGGCTCCACCCCGCGCACGAGAGCGCCCTTGGGTTGACCCAGACCGAGGGACTCGGCCACTTCCTTGCTGACCTGATCGATGCGCACGCCGATGCGGCCGCGCGTGATGCGCCCGCTCGTGCGCAGTTCGTCCGAGACGCGCACGGCCTCGTCGATGGGAATGGCAAACGAGATGCCCTGGAAGCCCCCAGAGCGCGAGTAGATCTGGCTGTTGATGCCCACCACTTCACCGCGCATGTTGATCAAGGGTCCACCCGAGTTGCCGGGGTTGATCGCCACATCAGTCTGGATGAAGGGCAGGTAGTCACCGGTGTCGCGCTGCTTGGCGCTCACGATGCCAGCGGTCACGGTGTTCTCCAGGCCGAAGGGAGAGCCGATGGCCATCACCCATTCGCCCACGCGCAGGCGATTCACGTCGCCGACCTTGACCGGCTTGAGCCCGGTGGCCTCGATCTTCACGACCGCCACGTCGGTGCGCTTGTCCGCACCGACGACGCGCGCCTTGTACTCGCGCTTGTCCGGGAGCGTGACCAGGAGTTCATCGGCGCCTTCCACGACGTGGGCGTTGGTCATGATGAAGCCATCGGCGCTGAGCACGAAGCCCGAGCCCACACCACGCGGACGCGCCTCGCCGCCCCCCGGCTCCTGCTGACGCGGGCCGCGCGGCACCACGCCCGGCGGGATGGGAATGCCGAAGCGGCGGAAGAACTCCAGCATCTCCTCGTCGGGAGCGCCGCCTTGCGGGCCACGATTGGTGCTGCGCTCCAGCGTCCGGATGTTGACCACCGAGGGCCCCACCAGATCGACCAGATCGGTGAAGTCGGGCAGCCCGCGCGCATTCGTTGCCACCGGCTGGGCCACCGAAGGCTGATGCGCGAGCAGGGCCATCGATCCGGCAGCGCCCAGAGCGGCCGCCAGGGCGAGGGAAAGCAGGGAACGGGAGAACGGCAGCGTCATCAGAAACTTCCTCCAGACAATTCAACAAAGAGGCGGCGTGCCAGCGTGCCGAGGCGCGCGCTGTGAAGGGGCACAACCCCGGCACTCACCGGATGCGTTCAAGCGCCTGCGTGAAGCGCTGCAACGTGACGACGGGTACCTCGCCGACGGCGGTCACCCAGTGTTCACCCACGCGGCGGCTCACGGAATGCGTCGCGCCCTGGGCGGCATCGCCCTCCTGATCGTGGCGCTGGGCATCAAACGGCTCGACGAACAGCGACACGGAGGCCAGGCCGTCCGAGAACACCCACTGCATGGGTGCCTGCCCAGGCGCGGCGGGGCCGTTCGCATCGCGCGTGTGGCAACTCATCGCGGTGAAGCCCGGCACGTCTTCCCGCAGGCGCCAGCCTTCAGCCTGGGGCGTGGTCTTGCGCAAACTGGTCTTGCTCACCTCATAGCCGCGCGTGTCTTTCATGAGACGCGCCAGCTTGTCCATGCTGACCGGCGCATCGAGTTGCAGCTCGGAAAACGCCACCTGCTCCAGCACGCGGCCTCGCGGGTCCAGGGTCTGAAGCTTCACCACCAGCCCGGTCTTCTGTTCCGACCAGATCCGGTAACCAAAACGCAGTTCGTCGCGCGGCAGGATCTCGACCATGTCCGAGAGGTGCCCGGCCACACGTTGCGCGCCCACCTCGCGCGATCCGTAGAACTGCGCGATCAGGTTCTTCGGTGCCCGCACGAGATCGGGGAACATCCCCAGCGCCTCGCGCTTCTCGATCACGGCCTTGCGCGTCTCGGGTTCGAAGGTGATGACTTCGCTGTTGCGGCGAATGGTGGTGCGCGGCGTGCCAGTGAGCGTGTCCACGCGCTCCATCTGCTGGTTTCTGTCACACACGTGCCAGATCTTCGAGGCCGACATGGCCGACCCGGCGCTGACCACCAGCGTGCCGGTGTACGCGCGCATGCGCGAGGCCTCGTGCATGCGGGTGAGCCATTCATTGACGCTGCGCGGGTTGGACGACGCAGCAGCTGTCTCCTGGGCCAGGGCACCCGGCAACGCCAGGCCAGTGCAGGCGGTCACGAGCAGCGCAGCGCTCCAGCGACGCACCGCCAGGCGGCGCGATGCCGGGAGACGACGCGCAACGGCGGAATCAGCGGGCATCGGCGTCATAGGTGGCGTTGCGGATGAAACCGGTTGACGTCTGGAAGGCGGACATGCTGCCGTGCTGGCGGTGCGCGGCCAGCAGGCGCTCGAGTTCGGCATCGCGGATGACCCGGCCTTGCGGTGTGGCCACCACCACCGGGCGCACCTCAGCGGTTGGCGCCACCGCCGCCCCGGTCGGTCCACCCGTGGCGACAGGCACCACCGCAGGGGAAGACTGGACCAGTTGCGTGCCGCCCGCGCCCACCGGCACGCTCGTGGAAAGGACGTTCCAGCCGATCGCGGCAACGGCAACGACGCTGGCAAAACCCGACGCCAGCTTCCAGCGGAACAGGGCGTCATTGGCCGCTTCACCGCGCACGGCAACTGCGGGGCGCGACGGCACGGGCGCCGCCGGAGCCTGCGCGTCGGCCGCCAGGCCGGCATGCAAACGCTGCAGGAATTCGCTGGGGGCACGCGAGGGCAAAACGCCCGTCTGACCACGCAGCACTTCCCCGATCAGCTGATAGCCGTGCCAGCGTGCCTGGACCTCGTCGTCGGCGTGGCAACGCGCAAGCAGCACGTCCAGCTCCTGCGGATCGAGGCTGCCGTCACAGAGGGCGGAGACCTGTTCGCCCTGCGGGGCATTGCGGTCGGATTCGTGCAGCGGATTCATCGTGACTACCTCTGTGGATGCGGGGCTCACCAGCGTTTGCCCGACTGACGCTCGAGCATCGGCTTGATGCGCGCGGAGATGGCTTCGCGCGCCCGGAAGATGCGTGAGCGCACCGTACCGATCGGACATTCCAGGGCTTGGGCGATCTCTTCGTAACTCAGGCCTTCGATTTCGCGCAGGGTGATAGCCATGCGCAGTTCCTCGGGCAAGGCGTCCATCGCGGCGTTGACCGCATTGGCGATTTCCTTGCTCGCCAACACCGCTTCTGGCGTCTCGGCATCGGCAACATGGGCGTTTAGTTCGCGCTCCGGAGCGGAAGTTTCATCATCGTCCGCGGATTTGAGCTGCGATTGGTAGACCAACGGGTCGCGTTTGAGTTCGAGCAGTTGCTTCTTGGCGGTGTTGACCGCGATCCGGTAGAGCCAGGTGTAGAACTGGGCGTCGCCCCGGAATTGCGCCAGGGCACGGTAGGCGCGAATGAAGGTTTCCTGCGCGATGTCCTGCACGAGGTCGACATCGCGCACCATGCGCCCGATCAGGCGCTCGACACGGCGCTGATACTTGATCACGAGCAGGTCGTAGGCCCGCTGCTCGCCGGCCAGGGTCCGCTGCACCAGCATGGCGTCGCTGTCGGGCGGTGGCGGCGCGGTGTGGTCTTCCGGATTAATGCTCATGCGCGCGGCAATATACCCGAAGGGCGTGAAGCAGCAGGCTCAGCGCGCCGCATTCACCATCAAGGCGCGGCGCAGCGCCAGCCAGTCGCCGGGGGCACTCCGTGCTTCCAGCCAGATCCAGGCGGGCGCGCCCGCGGCACCGCGAAACTGCAGCAACAGCCATTGCTGCAGGTCCAGCACGATGCGTGGCGCCGCCAGGGGCAAGGCCTCGCTGCCTGGCTGATCTCGCCACGCCCAGCCGGTATCGCCCGGCAACGGCGATGAGGCGCCGCCACCGAAGCACAGCCAGCCGCAGGGTTGGCGCCACAGGGTCCACAAGGCAGCCCCCCACCAGGCCAGAACGGCTGTTGCCAGGCACAAGGCTTGCCACCGGGCCAGGCCGTTCCAGCCCAGGGCCAGGGCACCCGCAAGCAAGATACCGAAGCAGCCGAGCATCAGCGCCCGAATGGCACAACGCCCCACCGGGAAGTTCACCGATGG
Organism: Hydrogenophaga intermedia; assembly: GCF_023715105.1. GTDB lineage: Bacteria > Pseudomonadota > Gammaproteobacteria > Burkholderiales > Burkholderiaceae_C > Hydrogenophaga > Hydrogenophaga intermedia_A. The sequence continues at coordinate 48,470 of NZ_JAMBNO010000012.1, forward strand.
GGCGTTCCGCATGGTGGCGGGATGCGCCGATCAGACGCGCTTGAACACCAGCGTGCCGTTGGTGCCGCCGAAGCCGAAGTTGTTCTTCAGCGCGACGTTCACCTTGCGATCGCGCGCGGTGTTGGCGCAGTAATCCAGGTCGCACTCGGGATCCTGGCTGAAGATGTTGATCGTTGGCGGGATCTGCTGGTGATGGACCGCCAGCACGGTGAACACGCTCTCGATACCGCCAGCGCCACCCAGCAGGTGGCCCGTCATGGACTTGGTGGAGCTGATGACCATGTTTCTGGCATGTTCGCCCAGCGCCGCCTTGACGGCGTTCGACTCGTTCACGTCACCGAGCGGCGTGGAGGTGCCGTGCGCGTTGAGGTAGTCGACCTCGTCGGCATTGACACCAGCATTGCGCAGCGCGTTGACCATGGCACGGCGGGGGCCGTCCATGTTGGGGGCCGTCATGTGGCCGGCATCGGCGCTCATGCCGTAGCCCGAAAGCTCGGCATAGATCTTTGCACCGCGTGCCTTGGCGTGTTCGTATTCCTCGAGCACCATCACGCCCGCGCCCTCGCCGAGCACGAAGCCGTCGCGGTCCTTGTCCCAGGGACGGGACGCGGTGGCCGGGTCATCGTTGCGTGTGGAGAGTGCGCGCATCGCCGCGAAACCGCCGATGCCCAGGGGCGACACGGTGGCCTCTGCGCCACCGGCCACGATCACGTCGGCGTCGCCGTATTCGATCTTGCGCGCGCCTTCACCGATGGCGTGCAGCCCGGTGGTGCAGGCCGTGACGACCGCCAGGTTGGGCCCCTTGAAGCCGAAACGCATCGACACATGACCGGAGATCATGTTGATGATCGAGGCCGGCACGAAGAACGGCGAGATGCGCCGCGGCCCGCGGTTGACCAGCTCCGAATGAGTCTCTTCGATCAACGGCAAGCCACCGATGCCCGAGCCGATGATGCAGCCGATGCGCGTGGCGGTTTCTTCATCCAGTGCCTCGCCCGTGGGCAGGCCCGAGTCGATCACCGCCTGATGAGCGGCGGCGATACCGTAGTGGATGAACGTGTCCATCGTGCGCGCCTCCTTGGCGCTCATGTAGGACTCCAGCTCGAAACCCTTGACCTCACCCGCGATGCGGCACGCCATGTTCGACGCGTCGAACTTGGTGATTGCGGCGATGCCGGAACGCCCGGCAATGAGGCTGGCCCAGGCGTCAGCCACCGTGTTGCCCACGGGGCTGATGCAACCCAGGCCGGTCACGACGACGCGACGGCGGCTCATGGGCGAATCAGGCCTTCTGATGCTTGACGGCGTAATCGATGGCGTTCTGCACCGTGGTGATCTTCTCCGCCTCTTCGTCGGGGATCTCGATGCCGAACTCGTCTTCGAGGGCCATCACGAGCTCCACGGTGTCCAGGGAATCAGCACCGAGGTCGGCGACGAAGGCCTTCTCGTTCGTGACCTGGCCTTCTTCAACGCCGAGTTGCTCGGCAATGATCTTCTTGACGCGTGCTTCGATATCGCTCATAGGTCCCTCAAAGGGTGGTTGGAATGCAAGCCCGGCATTTTAGCCGGGGGATGGTGGTGGGGCGGCGGGGCGACAAACGTCCCGCTCAGGCCATGAACATGCCGCCGTTGACGTGGAGTTCCTGGCCCGTGACGTAGCCCGCTTGCGGGCTGGCGAGGTAGGCCACGGCGTGCGCGATGTCGGCCGGCTTGCCCAGGTGACCCAGGGGAATCTGGCCCAACAAGGCCTTTTGCTGCTCTTCGGGCAGCGAGGCGGTCATGTCGGTCTCGATGAAGCCGGGCGCCACGCAGTTGACGGTGATGTTGCGGCTGCCGAGCTCGCGCGCAAGGGCGCGCGTCATGCCAGCCACACCGGCCTTGGCGGCGGCGTAGTTGGCCTGGCCCGGATTGCCCGAAGCGCCGACCACGCTGGTGATGCTGATGATGCGGCCGTAGCGCTGTTTCATCATGGGCCGCATGACCGCGCGGCTGAGGCGGAAGACGGCCTTCAGGTTGGTGTCCAGCACGGCATCCCAGTCGGCGTCCTTCAGGCGCATGGCAAGCATGTCGCGCGTGATGCCCGCGTTGTTCACGAGCACGTGCAGTGACCCTTGCGCCTTGACGATCTCGTCGACAAGAGCGTCACAGGCCGCGACGTCGTTGACGTCGAGCACGGCACCGCGACTGCCGGCACCCGCCCCCGGCACCGCCTTGAGGGCGGCGTCCACCTTGGCGGCGCCCTCGGCGCTTGTGGCCGTGCCGATGACGATCAGCCCCTGATGGGCGAGCTCGTGCGCAATCGCTGCGCCGATACCACGCGATGCGCCGGTGACCAGGGCCACCTGGCCCGAGAATTTCACGTCAGACATGTGTGCCTCCAGGCTCAGGCCAGCAGGCCCTTGACTTCACCCAGCGTGGGCGGGTCGAACAACGCAGCACCCTGCAGGGTCGGGTCGATGCGCTTGGCCATGCCGGCGAGCACCTTGCCCGGGCCGCATTCGATCAGGGTGTCGATGCCGCGCGCACGGATGGCCTGCACGCACTCCACCCAGCGCACCGGGCCAAAGGCCTGGCGGTAGAGCGCATCGCGGATGCGGTCGGGATCGGTCTCGACCGCCACGTCGATGTTGTTGATGAGCGGAATCTGCGGCGCAAGCAATACCGTTTGCGAGAGCTTTTCGCGCAGGCGCTCGGCGGCAGGCTTCATCAGGCTGGAATGGAACGGTGCCGACACCGGCAGCGGCAAGGCGCGCTTGGCACCCTTGCCCTTGAGCACTTCGCAAGCCTTTTCCACCGCGGCCTTGCTGCCCGCGATCACGGTCTGCGCCGGGTCGTTGAAATTGACCGCCTCCACGACCTCGCCGCTGTCCGCGGCAAAACCGGCTTGCACCTCGGCGCAACCGGCCTTCACGAGCGTCGCGTCCATGCCGAGGATGGCGGCCATGGCGCCCGTACCGACCGGCACGGCCTCCTGCATGGCAGCGGCGCGGAATCGCACCAGCGGGGCAGCCTGAGCCAGCGTGAGCGAGCCCGCGGCCACCAGCGCGCTGTACTCACCCAGCGAATGTCCGGCGACAGCGGCCGGCAGGGCACCACCCTCGGCACGCCACACGCGCCAGGCAGCCACACCCGCCACCAGCATCACGGGTTGCGTGTTGGTGGTCAGCGCAAGTGCTTCCTTCGGGCCTTCATGAATCAGTCTGGTCACGTCCTCGCCGAGCGCATCGGAGGCTTCGCGCAGGGTTTCAAGCACGGCAGGGTGATCCGCCCAGGCATCGAGCATGCCCACGGCTTGCGATCCCTGGCCGGGAAAGACGAATGCAAACGCTTTCATGGTCGAGATGTCTCTTGTGTTGTTATGAGGGCAACGCCGCTGGCTCAGAAGTCGAGCAGCACGGCGCCCCAGGTGAAGCCACCGCCCACGCCTTCCAGCATCACGGTGTCGCCGGCCTTGACCTTGCCTGCACGCACCGCATGGTCGAGCGCCAGCGGAATGGAAGCGGCTGACGTGTTGCCATGCTGGTCCACGGTGACGATCAACTTGTCCAGCGGAAGCTTCAGCTTCTTCGCCGTGCCCTGCATGATTCGGATGTTGGCCTGGTGCGGAATCAGCCAGTCGATGTCTTGCTCGCTGCGACCCGCTTTGGAGAGCACTGTGCGCGCGGCCTGCTCGAGCACACCGACGGCCAGCTTGAACACAGCCTGCCCGTCCATCTTGAGCAAAGGATCGCCCGTGACCTGCCCGCCAGCCACATGGCCCGGCACACACAGGATGCCGACATGCTTGCCATCGGCATGCAGGTCGCTGGCGAGGATACCGGGCTCGTTGGCGGCCTCGAGCACCACGGCACCCGCGCCGTCGCCGAACAGCACGCAGGTGGTGCGGTCGTTGAAGTCAAGCAGGCGGGAGAAGATCTCGCTGCCGATGACCAGCGCGCAGTTGGCGCTGCCGGTGCGGATCATGGCGTCGGCCACCGTGAGCGCGTACACGAAGCCGCTGCACACGGCCTGCACGTCGAACGCCGGGCAACCGGCAATACCGAGCTTGTGCTGGACGATGGCTGCCGTGGAAGGGAAGACCATGTCCGGCGTGGACGTCGCCACGATGATCAGGTCGACATCTTCGGCGGCGCGGCCAGCGGCCTGCAGGGCGGCACGCGCCGCGTGAACGCCCAGGTCGCTCGCGAACACGCCATCGTCGGCGAAATGCCGCGCACGGATGCCGGTTCGCTCGATGATCCACTGGTCGCTGGTTTCGACACCACGCGGCGCCAACAGGGCCACCATGTCGTCGTTGGTGAGCCGGCGCGGCGGCAGGTGGCTGCCGGTGCCGGTGATGCGGGAGAAACGGGTCATGTCTGGCGCGGAGTCGCTCAGCGGGTCGGACTCAGAAGGTCGAACTCAGATGGTCGGAATGTGGCCCAGTTCACTCACCGTCTCGGGCGAGAGCAGCGGCCGGGCGTGTGCGATGCGTTGCCGCACGTTGTCGAGCAACCCTCGGGAGGCCGCATCATAAGCGCGCGCCAGGGCATGTTCAAAAGCGACGGCATCGGCCGAGCCGTGGCTCTTGAACACGAGCCCTTGCAGGCCGAGCAGCGCGGCACCGTTGTAGCGGCGGTGATCGACGCGATGGCGGAACGCGTTGAGCACCGGCATGGCAACCAGAGCGGCCATCTTGCGCCAGAGACTGCGCGTGAATTCCTCGCGGATGAAACCGGCGATCATCGAGGCCAGGCCCTCGCTGGCCTTGAGCGCGACATTGCCGACGAAACCGTCGCAGACCACGATGTCGGTCGTGCCCTTGAAGATGTCATTGCCTTCCACGTTGCCGTGGAAATTCAAATCGCCTGCCGAAGCGGCATTGCGCAGGAGCTGCCCCGCCTGCTTGATCACCTCGCTGCCCTTGATGACCTCTTCGCCCACGTTGAGCAGTCCCACCGAGGGCGCATCGCGACCGGTCATGGCCGCCACCAGGGCCGACCCCATCACCGCGAACTGCAGCAGGTGTTCGGCATCGCAATCCACGTTGGCGCCCAGATCGAGCACGGTGGTGGCACCGCCCGCCGCGTTGGGCAACTGGGTGGCGATGGCCGGGCGCTCGATCCCGTCGAGCGTCTTGAGCAGGTAGCGCGCGATCGCCATCAACGCGCCGGTGTTGCCCGCCGACACCGCCGCCTGGGCGTGCCCGTCCTTGACCTGCTGGATCGCCACGCGCATGGACGAATCCTTCTTGCGGCGCAGGGCAATCTCGATCGGATCGTCCATGGCCACCACCTCGCTGGCCGGCACAAGGGTGCAGCGCGGGTGGTCGAGCACGCGCTGCCAAGCGCGCATGACATCGGGTCGCCCCACCAGCAGCAGCCTCGCGTCGGCGTGCGACGCGAGGAACGCCGCGCAGGCCGGCAAGGTCGCGGCCGGCCCGACATCTCCTCCCATGCAATCCACTGCGACGGTGATCATGTCGGCATCCCGAACAGGCACATGAGGTGTGCCGGTTGCAATGAAAAGGGCCCGCATGCGGGCCCGTCGTTCCGTGCATCCGCGCGCGCCATGACGCGCGCCGCGGCCAGCCCCTGGATCAGGCTTCGGACTTGTTCTTGAGCACCTGACGGCCGCGGTAGAAGCCGTTGGGGCTGATGTGATGACGCAGGTGCGTCTCGCCGGTGGTGGGCTCGACGGCAATGCCGGGCGTGCCCAGCGCATTGTGCGAGCGGTGCATGCCACGCTTGGAGGGCGACTTCTTGTTCTGCTGGACGGCCATGATGGGCTCCTGGGAAAGTTGGTTTGGGACGGAAGTGGCCCGCCCTGGCGCAAAGCCAAGCATTATAGCCCGATCGCCTTTGCCCGTCCAAGCCGACCGTCACGGACGACCCTTGAGCTTTTGCAGCGCAGCAAACGGGTGCGGGCGTTGCGGTGTCTCGTCCATGGCCGCGTCGGCCGCAGGCCCCAGCGCCGCCGGCGTGTCCGGACATTGCTCGTGCATGGGCACCAGGGGCAGTTCCATGATCAGTTCGTCCTCGACCACCGCCTGCATGTCGGGGCGGGGATCGAGCGCCAGCAGATCTTCCTCGCAATCGTCGTCCTGTGCCTCGGCGGTCGCCTCATCGGCCACGAAACGGAACCAGCGGTCCACGGACAACTCGGTGGAAACCGCGCCCAGACAGCGCTGGCAGGTGAGTGGAACCTCACCCCGGGCTTGCAGGTGCAGCCAGACCTCGGGCGCCGCACCGGTGGTGCCGTTGCGCCATTCCCCCCGGGCCGACCAACCCACCACGGCCTGCGGATCGATCGGGCCATGCAGGTCCTCGCCCAGGCGGGCCAGGTCGGCAAGCGGTATTTCGCCCGCCAGGATGTCACCGGCCTGCGCGAACCGCTGGGCATCGAGGCGGCGAAAGTTGAAAGGGCCCGTCGAGGGCTTCTGAGCGGAGGCCATCCGGTGATTGTAGGCAAGGGGTCTTCACAATACGCCCATGACCGCCCTTCTCTCCCCCGCCCGCCCGGTGGTGCTTGGCTCCACCTCCCCGTACCGCCGTGAACTGATGCAACGCCTGGGCCTGCCCTTTGAGGTGCTGGCTCCCGGCGTGGACGAAACCCCCGAACCTGGCGAAACACCCGCCGCGCTGGCGCAGCGCCTGGCCCTGGCCAAGGCGCGCGCCGTGGCGCGCCAGCGGCCCGCTGCCATCGTGATCGGCAGTGACCAGGTGGCCGACCTGAACGGCGAACCACTGGGCAAGCCTGGTACGCACGAACGGGCCGTCGAGCAGTTGCAGCGCATGCGCGGGCAGACCGTGGTGTTCCAGACCGCACTGGCCGTCGTGTGCCTGGACAGCGGCTTCGAGGCCGCCGACCTGGCGCCGGTGCGGGTGTGCTTCCGCGACCTCGACGATGGCGAAATCGAGCGCTACCTGCGCACCGAGCAACCCTACGACTGCGCCGGCAGCGCCAAGAGCGAGGGCCTGGGGATCGCCCTGCTCGAGCGCATCGACAGCGACGACCCGACCGCACTGGTCGGCCTGCCGCTCATCCGCACCTGCCGGCTGCTGCGCGCGGCGGGCGTACACCTGCCATGACGCCTGCTCGCCTCTTCCTGGTGCCCACGCCGCTGGATTTCGGCGCCGACCCGCAACCCCTGGCCCTCGCCCTGCCGGGGGAGACGGTTGACACGGCGGCGCGGCTGACGCACTGGATCGCCGAGAACGCCAAGAGCGCGCGCGCCTTCCTCAAACGCGTGGACGCGATCGCCCCGCTCGCCGTGCCGCTGCAGGCCCAGCAGATCGCCGAGCTGCCGCGCCAGGCGCACAAGCAGGGCGACCACGCCGCCGGCGCACTGGACACAGCAGCGCGCGCCCTGCTCGCCCCGGCCGTGCAGGGCCACGACATCGGCCTGCTGAGCGAAGCTGGCATGCCCGCCGTGGCCGATCCGGGCAGCAGCGTGGTTCGGGCCGCGCACGCCATGGGGTTGACTGTGGTGCCACTGGCGGGCCCGGTGTCGCTCATGCTGGCGCTGGCCGCCAGCGGCCTCAACGGTCAGCACTTTGCTTTTGTCGGCTACGTGCCGCAGGACGCGGCGGCTCGCAGCAAACGGCTGCGCGAACTGGAGGCGCACGCCACGCGCAGCGGCCAGACCCAGATCCTGATCGAGACGCCCTACCGCAACGTCGCGCTCCTGCAAGCGCTGCTGGAGCATCTGCAGGCGGGCACACGGCTGGCCGTGGCTTGCGCGCTGGGCCTGCCGCAGCAAGCGGTTCGCAGCGCCACGGTGGCGCAGTGGCGCCAGCAAGCCGCCTGGCGAGAGGCGCTGCCGCTGTCGATGCCGGCGGTGTTCCTGTTCGGGCCTTGAGCGCCGTGCGGGGTCAACCCATCACGCGCTTGAGGTGCGCGCGCACCGCGCCGCTGAGTTCGGGGTTGGCCAGGGCAAGATCGATGGTGGCCTCGAGGAAGCCTTCCTTGCTGCCACAGTCGTAGCGCCGACCGTCGTAGCGGAAGGCCTGCACGCGCTCTTTGCCGATCAGCGCGGCGATGCCATCGGTGAGCTGGATCTCGCCGCCCGCGCCCCGCGGCTGCTGGCGGATGCTCTCGAACACCGCGGGCGTGAGGATGTAGCGCCCGGCCACCGCCAGCGTCGACGGGGCTTTCTCGGGCGCGGGCTTTTCAACCATCGCGAACACCTCTGCGAGCGGCGCGCTCACGCCGTGCACATCAACCACACCGTAACGGCGCGTCTCGGCGCGCGGCACGTCCTGCACCGCCAGCACGGTGCCCGGGCTCTGCTCGTAGGCCTTGACCATCTGGGCCAGCACCGTGGGGCCGCCCTGCATCTGCTCGCGCCCGATCATGAGGTCGTCGGCCAGCAACACGGCGAAGGGCTCGTCGCCCACCAGGCGTTCGGCGCACAACACCGCGTGGCCAAGGCCCAACGCACGCGGCTGGCGCACGTAGGCGCAGTCCATGTCATCGGGCTTGATGGAGTTGACCAGCTCAAGCAGCGCGCCCTTGCCCGCGGCCTCCAGTTCGGCCTCGAGCTCGTAGGCGACATCGAAGTGGTCCTCGATCGCGCGCTTGTTGCGACCGGTCACGAAAATCATCTCGCGAATGCCCGCGGCGTAAGCCTCCTCGACGGCGTACTGCATCAGTGGCTTGTCCACCACCGGCAGCATCTCCTTGGGAATGGCCTTGGTGGCGGGCAGGAATCGGGTGCCCAGGCCACCCACGGGAAACACGGCTTTGCGGATCGTCATGGTGTGGAGTATTTCGGTATGCGCTGTCAAACAAGCCAACCATAATACCGACGGCCTACGGCAGGGACAGGAAACGCCGGGCATGCCGCACCCCGCTGCGCGGGGATGCTGAAACAGAATATTTCACATGAACATCACACCCGTCGTGCTGTGCGGTGGCTCGGGCACCCGCCTGTGGCCTTTGTCGCGCCAGAGTCTGCCCAAACAATTCGTACCCCTGGTGGGCGACAAATCGCTGTTGCGCCTGACGCTCGAACGACTGGCCTGGTGCGGCGAACCCGCGCTGTGCATCGCCTCGGAGGATCACCGCTTCCTGGTGTCTGACGACATCGAGCGCGCCAGCCAGCGTGGCGCCGTGGTGCTGGAGCCGGCCGCACGCAACACGGCGGCCGCCATGGCGCTGGCGGTGTTGCACGCCCAGACCACGGGCGATGCGCTGATGCTGTTCTGCCCTGCCGACCACCACATCCCCGACCCCGTGGCCTTCGGCGACACCGTGCGCCGGGGTGTGGCGGCGGCCGAGGCCGGCGCCATCGTCACCTTCGGGGTGGTCCCCACCTTCCCGAGCAGCGCCTACGGCTACATCGAACAAGGCGAGCCGCGCGCCGACGGCAGCCGCCGCGTGGCGCGCTTCATCGAGAAGCCACAGCCTGCTGCCGCGGCCGAGTTGCTGCTCAAGGGCGGCGTGCTCTGGAACGCCGGCATCTTCCTCACCAAGGCCAGCACGCTGCGGGCAGCGCTGCAGCGCCATGCGCCAGATATCTGGACGGCGTGCGAGCAGGCGATGTCGGGCGCAACGTCCGAGGCCCTGGGCCGGATCCGTTTCGTTCGTCCACAGGCCGAGGCTTTCCTCGCCTGCCGCTCGCAAAGCATCGACTACGCCGTGATGGAGCGGCATGACGATGTGGCTGTCGTGCCTTTCCAGGGCCAGTGGAGCGACGTCGGCAGCTGGAACGCGGTGGCCGACCTGGCCCCCGCCGACGACGCGGGCAACCGCGTGCGCGGCCAGGGTCATGCGCTGCAGGCACGCAACACCTTCATTCATGCCCCACACCGCCCGGTGGTGGCGCTGGGCACGCAGGACCTGCTCATCGTCGACACACCCGATGCGTTGCTGGTGGCGCAGCGGGACCACGCCGAGCAAGTGAAGGACGTGGTGGCACACCTCGCAGGCCATGCGGTGCCACAAGCGGCCACCCACCGGCGCGTGGCGCGGCCCTGGGGCTGGTACGACAGCATCGACCTGGGCGAACGCTTCCAGGTCAAGCGCATCGGTGTCAAACCGGGTGCGTCGCTCAGCCTGCAGAAACACCACCACCGCGCCGAACACTGGATCGTGGTCAAGGGCACGGCCGAGGTCACACGCGGGCAGGAGGTGTTCCTGCTGTCCGAGAACCAGTCGACCTACATCCCCATCGGCGAGGTGCACCGCCTGCACAACCCAGGCAAGATGGAGTTGGAAATGATCGAGGTGCAGTCTGGCGCCTACCTGGGCGAGGACGACATCGTGCGCCTGGAAGACGTCTACGGTCGCCAGCCCAGGCAGGCCTCATGACGGCCGCGCGGACCATCCTGCTCACGGGCGGCGCCGGCTACATCGGCAGCCACACCGCGGTTGCCCTGGTGGAAGCGGGGTTCGATCCGGTGATCCTGGACAATTTCGCCAACAGCCACCCGGTGGTGTTGCAGCGCCTGCAGCAGATCACCGGCCGGGCACTCCCGCTGGAGCGCGGCGATGTGCTCGACGCCCCTTGGTTGCTTGATGTGCTGCGCCGCCACCGCCCCGCGGGGGTGGTGCACTTTGCGGGCGACAAGGCCGTGGGCGAAAGCGTGGCCGACCCGCTCAAGTACTACCGCAACAACCTGGGTGGAGCCACCAGCCTGCTGCAAGCGATGTCAGCGGTCGCCACCGAGCACGGCACAGCACCCACCCTGGTGTTCTCCAGCAGCGCCACCGTTTACGGCGATCCGGCGCGCGTGCCCATCACCGAAGATTTTCCGCGCAGCCACACCAACCCCTACGGGCACACCAAGCTGGTCATCGAAGACATGCTCAGCGCATTGCGGGTTGCGCAGCCACACTGGCGCATCGGCACGCTGCGCTACTTCAACCCGGTGGGCGCGCATGACAGCGGCCTCATCGGCGAGGACCCGGCGGGTATTCCCAACAACCTCATGCCCTATGTGGCGCAGGTGGCTGTGGGCGTGCGCGAGCACCTCAATGTGTTCGGCGGCGACTACCCCACGCCCGATGGCACCGGTGTGCGCGACTTCATCCACGTGATGGACCTCGCGCGCGGCCACGTGGCAGCCCTGCAGAGCTTGTTGAACCAGGGCGAGAGCTTCACCGTGAACCTCGGCACCGGCCGCGGGCACAGCGTGCTGGAGGTGGTGGCCGCCTTCGAGCGCGCCAGCGGGCGGCCCGTGCCCTACCGGGTGGCGCCGCGGCGTGCCGGAGACGTGGCCCAATGCTGGGCCGACGTCACCCTGGCGTCGCGCCTGCTGGGCTGGCAGGCGCGCCACACGCTCGACGAGATGTGCGCCGACGCCTGGCGCTGGCAGCGCCAGAACCCGCGCGGTTACCGCAGCTGAATACCGGCCGACTGCGCGGCCTTGAAAACGCCCTCGCCGACGCTTGCACCGAAGCGCCGCGCCAGCCGCAGCCCCAGGTTCTCGCGCTGGGTGTAGTCCACGATCTCCTCGGCCTTCACCACCTCGCGCGCCACGTGATCGAGGTTGCCCAGACCGTCGGCCAACCCGAGGTTGACGGCCTGCTGCCCGCTCCAGACCAAGCCGCTGAACGTGTCGGTGTTTTCCTTCAGGCGCTGGCCACGGCCCTTCTTCACCACGGCGATGAACTGCTCATGGATTTCGTTGAGCATGCTCTGCAGGTACGCCTTCTGCGATTCGTCGAGCGGGCTGAACGGATCGAGCAGCGCCTTGTTCTGGCCCGCCACCATGAGGCGGCGCTCCACGCCGAGCTTGTCCATCAGGCCGGTGAAACCAAAGCCGTCCATCAACACGCCGATGCTGCCCACGAGGCTGGCTTTGTCGACGTAGATGTCATCGGCCGCGGCGGCGATGTAGTAGGCCGCCGAGGCGCAGGTCTCTTCGACCACGGCATACACCTTTTTGTTGTGCAGCGCCTTGAGGCGGTGGATCTCGTCGTTGATGATGCCCGCCTGCACGGGGCTGCCACCCGGCGAGTTGATCAGCAGCACGATGGCCTGCGCACCCTCGTCCTCGAAGGCCTGCTTGAGCGCGGGCAACACGTTCTCGGCACTGGCCTCGGCACCCGAGGCGATGGTGCCCTCGACCGCGATCACCGCGGTGTGGGGCGTGGACACCTGCGACGAGGCCATGCCCTCGGCCTTGACCGCCAGCCACACGATGGCGACGATCACCAGCAGCCACATGAGGCGAAAGAACAGCTTCCAGCGGCGCGCCGCGCGCTGCTCGTTGAGCTGAGCGAACAGCAGCTTCTCGATGGCCTCGCGTTCCCAGGGCACGCCCGCGGGCCGCGGTGTGCCGGTGGCGTTGAAATCGTCGTTCATGGCGGTCTCGATGGTCAAAATTCGACAGGTTTGAGGTGGTATTGTGATCGCCAGTGCACGACGCCGTCGTGCTCGAACACCTCGATCTTGAACAAGCCGCCGCGGCATGGGCCGCCACGGCACTCGCCGGTGTCGGGCTCGTACACCGCACCGTGCGTGGCGCACAGCAGCCAGCGCGCGCTTTCATCGAAGAAGCGGTCGGGCTGCCAATCCATTTCCATGGCCACGTGCGCGCAACGGTTCAGGTAGGCGTGCACCTGCCCCCGGTAGCGGATCGCAAACGCGCGGCAGGTCTGCCCGGCGTAGTTCACGTCGAACGACACCGCCCGGCCGCCGTCGACCAGGTCGCGGCTGTTGCACAGCGGGTTCAGGTCGTCGGCCGGTGGGGGCATGGCACTCAGGCGTTGAGGCGCAGCCAGTCGTGCAGTTCGCGCACCGAGTGCGCCACGTGGCGCGGCGCCAGCGCGTGAAAGGCATCGGGCTCGTGCGCGCCGTAGCTCACGCCCACACTGGCACAACCGGCGTTCACGGCCATCTGCAGGTCGTGCGTGGTGTCACCGATCATCAGGGTGCGTTCGGGCTCCACGCCGAACTCGCGCATCAGTTCGTGCAGCATCAGCGGGCTCGGTTTGCCGGCGGTCTCGTCGGCGGTGCGAGAGCCATCGAACACACCGCTCAGCTCCACCGTGCGCAGCACCTCGTCGAGGCCCCGGCGGCTCTTGCCGGTGGCCACGGTCAGCCAATGCTGCCGGCCCTTGAGCTCGGCCAGCATGGGCAGCACGCCCTCGAACAGGCTCAGGTCGTTCTGATGGGCCAGGTAGTGGTGTCGGTAGCGCTCGCCCAGGCGCGGATAAAGATCGGGCGGCACATCAGGCGCGGCGTGTGCCAGGGCCTGCATCAGGCCCATGCCGATCACGTAACTGGCTTGCTCGCGCGTGGGCGGCGTGCCACCCACGTCGGCCACCGCTGCTTGGATGCAGTGCGCGATGACGGCGGTGGAGTCGAACAGGGTGCCGTCCCAGTCGAAGGCGATGAGGTCAAATTGGCGGGGCATGGATTTGCTGTCCGAGCCCAACTTGGCGTCATCAAGTGGCTCGAACTCAAGTAACACCCCCGGTTTATACCGACCCTCGGCGAGAGCGGCGCTTTGGAAGGTCATATGGCGGGATGGCTGACCGCGAGACGCACGCCGTCTCGATGGCGAAGGCGTTGCCCGGACGAGCGAAAAACGGAGCCCGAAAAAGCAAATGCCCCGTCAAACGGGGCATCTTGCACAAGCTGAAGCAAGGCTCAGACAGACCTTCTGCGCCTGCTCAGGGCCAGCGCACCCAGCAAGCCCAGCCCGAGCAGCGCAAGCGTACCGGGCTCAGGAACTTGGCCTCCGCCACCGCATGCGCCACTGAAGCCCGACTTCGGCTCAGACGTGGTGCCATCAAATGTAGCCACCACGCAATCCAGGCGAAGCTGCGCGGTGTCCGGCGCCGAGAACTGAATCCAGGTCACGTCCTTAAACAGGTCTCCAAACGACACGATGTACCCAGTGTTTTTCGCCAGGTTCCCGGCCAGATCACCGGCGTTCGCCCCCTCATAGAAGGTGACATCGGGCATGCCTGCGGCGTCATAGTTTCCGCCCAACTGGAACGTGTAGGTCACGTTGGAATTGCTTCCTTTCACGCTGATCGCGTTCTCAGCGCCTTCGCCATTGCCGGTCAGCAGAAAGTAGAAGGAGTCCAGCGTGAAGGTCAGCAGGGGGCCAGAGGCGTCGGGGGCCTTATTGGGTGAACCCTGCAAAGTAGTGCCGTCCGTGGGACGGGTCATGCGGGGAAGCTGCCCGTTTTCTCCCTTGCCCTCGATCACGCAGTTGCCGTTCCCACCGTTGGTGGAATCGGCGCAAAGCGTGGCCGACTGGAAATTGGTCGGATCGAACAGGAAATTGCGGTCAGCGTCGCTGTACCAGCTCCACCCGTTTCCGGCATCGTCAAAATGGATCAGCTGGGTCACCAGGGCTGCATTCGCCGAGGAGCCGGCAAAGAGCAAACTTGACAGCGCTGCCGCGCTTGCGACCCGCTTGATGGCTTGAATGGTGTTCATGAGGTGCTCCAGGCGAACTGGGCTAAATGGTCTTGCACTGCAGGCTTCGGGGGTCAGTGAGCACTTTCGGACCACTTGACCGCCTTTACCGTCGCCATTTCGAAGCAGCTTTCGTGCCACGAAAGCGGTTACCTTTGTTTTCAAGCACTTGCAAGCAGTCTGGGGTTTTCTACGATGAACGCCCCGCGAGATTTGTCAAAAAGGACGACACAAGCGCCGCTGACGGGTGGCCACGCGACGGGCGTCCACACCAGCGATCCGATGTCGACTAGGCGCGCGACTTCAGCCCCGTCATTTCACAGCGGCTGCGGCCAAAAACCACCGGCCAATCAACGCCCTCTCGCTCTCCGTCATCCCCGTCGCGTTGTTCATCGGCATCTGCCGCGTCACCACCACCTGCTGGTAGATCGCCTGGGCGTGACGGTCGATTTCGCTGATCGAATCGAGCCGGACGCCCTTGGACGGCAGGGCGGCGTTGTGGCACATCACGCAGCGTTGCTCGATCACGGGCTGGATCCGGGCCGTGGAGACGGTGTCACGTAGTCCGACACTGGGCTCCATCGGTGCTGGCCGCAGCCACACGATGAGCCCGATCAGCACCACCACGCCCGCCGCGGCGTAGGGCCAGGGGTGCGGGTTGCGGCCGAGCTTGAACCCATGGCGCAGCACGAAGAACTGCCGGATCGCGGCGCCCGCCGCCATCATTCCAATGAGCACCCAGCCGTTGTGGGGGTGCGCGTAGGTGAAGCTGTAGTGGTTGCTGAGCATGGCGAACAGCACCGGCAGCGTGAAGTAGGTGTTGTGCACGCTGCGTTGTTTGCCACGCTGGCCATGAATCGGGTCAACAGGCAGGCCTGCCTTGAGCGCTGCCACCACCTTGCGCTGCCCGGGAATGATCCAGAAGAACACGTTGGCGCTCATGGCGGTGGCGATCATGGCGCCCACCAGCAGGAAGGCGGCGCGGCCGGCGAACAATTCGGTGGCCAGCAGCGATGCCCCCACCACCAGCAGCGCCACCGCGGCGCCGACCTTGGCGTCGCCGTTCTTCGTCTGCCCCAGCGTGCGGCAGATCGCGTCGTACGCCAGCCAGAACACCACCAGAAAGGCCAGCGCCGTGGCGATGGCCGCCGGCGGCGACCAGTCGAACACCTGCGGATCGATCAGGTAGACCTTGGGGCTCCAGAGGTACGACACCAGAAAAAGCGCAAAGCCCGACAGCCAGGTGGAGTAGCTCTCCCAGTAGAACCAGTGCAGGTGGCCGGGCAGTTTCGGGGGCGAGACCGCGTACTTCACCGGGTGGTAGAAGCCGCCACCGTGGACGGCCCAGAGCTCGCCGGTGGCGCCGTCGCGGCGCAGCGCTTCGTCTTCGGGCGGCGTGAGGCTGCTGTCGAGGAAGACGAAATAAAAGGATGAGCCGATCCACGCGATGGCGACGATGACGTGCAGCCAGCGCAACAGCAGGTTGGCCCAATCGAGCAGGTAGGTTTCCATGGCACCTCGTTCAAGGGACGGCAAGGTCCCGCTTTTCGACTCACCACCGCGGGCGCTCTGAGCCGACCGAGGGCCGCGATACACAGCACCGCTCCCTGACGGGATGGCGCCGGCTCCGCTGCGACCACAGACGCGCAGCAGTGTATCGGCTCAGGCGGGCATCGGCGACCCCGCTGGCGCGCCAGATTCCACGAGCAACAGTTGTGCCGCCACCGCCGCCGCAATCACTGCGGGCTCCTTGCCCGTGATGCCGGGCAGGCCGATCGGGCAGGTGACGCGCGCCAGCGATGCTTCGTCGAATCCGCGATCGCCCAGGCGGTGCCGAAACGTGGCCCACTTGGTGCGGCTGCCGATCAGACCGATGAAGCCCAGGTCGTCGCGGGTGCGCACACGGTCAAGGCAGGCGGCCACGATGTCCAGATCCTCCGCGTGCGAGAAGCTCATCACCAGCACGTGCGAACCCGCTGCCAGGTCAGCCACCGCAGCCTGCACGGGCGCCGAGTGCTCGGCCTGCACACCGAACGGCAACGGGTCGGGGAACACCTCGTCGCGGCTGTCGATCCAGGTCAGCGCAAAGGGCAGCGGTGCGAGCGCCTGCACGATGGCGCGGCCCACATGCCCGCCGCCGAACAGTGCCACCGGGGTGCGTACCGCCGCCAGACGCCGCTCGAGCGCTGGCGCATGCCGCGCATCCACCGGCTCGTAACCCAATGTCACCGCGCCCCCGCAGCACTGGCCGAGAGAGGGCCCGAGCGTGACCGATTGCACAACTGCTTCGACCGCGCGTCGCGCCAGCAACTCGCGCGCACGGCGCATGGCGTCCCATTCAAGGTGTCCGCCGCCGATGGTGCCGACGACCTCACGGTCGAAAACCGCCATCCAGGCGCCCACCCCACGCGGCACGGAGCCACGCGCTTCGTGCACCGACACCAGCACCGCCGGTGCCTCGCGCAAGCGGCATAAGAAAGTGTGCAGATCGACCGTGGTATGTGGCGCCGAGGACATGGAAGCTGTATGCATCTGTAAGAAGGTTTCAGCGCCGTGAGTATCGGCCGAAGACCGTGATGAAACGTGCGATATCGCACATACACTTCACCCGGTCTTCGGGTTAGCCAATACCCCACGGGGCCCGTTCGAGAAGATGAGCATGACCAAACGAGACATTGCACCCGCCCCGCGCCCCGAAGGCGCGACCGCCCGCGCCGCCAACCCCGTCACCGCTTGGCGCTGGGCGGGCCTGACCGTCGCCGCCCTGCTGGCGGCCTGCGCGGCACCGCTGCCCCCGCCGCCGCCGCCCCCACCACCGCCGCCCCCCATGCCCGCACCGCCGCCGCCACCGCCCGTGAGCAAAGCGCCCGAACCCAAGCATGTGTCGCAAGCGGCCACGCCGCAGGACTACCGCAAGGACGGTGCGCGCCACCTCTACCAGCACAACAGCCACCGCATCTACAAGGGCCAGTTGCCGCCGCTGCTGCACGCCGTGGGGGTGCTGCAGGTCGAAGTGGACAACATGGGTCATGTGAAGCAGGTGAGCTGGATGCGTGCGCCCAGCCACGCGCCCGACGTGATGCGCGAGATCGAGCGCACCGTGCGTGCCGCAGCGCCTTTCCCCGCCCCCGTGCGCATGGGCCGGGTCACGTACACGGACGTCTGGCTCTGGGACAAGAGCGGCAATTTCCAACTCGACACGCTGACCGAAGGCCAGCGCAACCGGTGATCTCCAGGGGGTTGAACGCTTGGGCCCGCCTCAGCGGGCCTTTCTTTTGGCTCAACTGCCGCGGTAGGTCGAATGGCTCCACGGGCTCACGAGCAGGGGCACGTGGTAGTGCTGGTCGGTGTTCGCGATGCCGAAATCGAGCGTGACCTGATCGAGAAAACGCGGCTCGGGCAATGCCACGCCGCGCGCGTCGAAGTAGCCCTTCACGTCGAACACCAGGCGGTAGGTGCCGACGCGGATGGTGGCGTTGTCCAGCAAGGGGCCGTCGGGGTTGCGGCCGTCGGCGTTGAGCGTGAAGCGCTTGATCAGTTCGGCCTGCGCGCCAGCGGTGCGGTAGAGCGTCACCCGCATGCCCGCCGCGGGGCAGCCGTGCATCGTGTCCAGAACGTGGGTGCTCAAGCCCATGGGGCGCCTCCTGCGGTTTTTTGGTCGACCGAAAGTGTATACAGTTTGAGCGGATTCTGGCTATCATGCCGCGCATGGAAACCTCCAGCACGGCCCAGATCGTCGAAGCCCTCACCAAGGCCATCGTCGAACACCGGCTGCGCCCGGGCACCAAGCTCGCCGAGCAGAAGCTGGCCGACCACTTTGGCGTTTCTCGCACCCTCGTGCGCCAGGCGCTGTTCCAGCTCTCGCAGAACCGTCTGATCCGTCTGGAACCCGCGCGCGGCGCCTTCGTGGCCACGCCCTCGGCCGACGAAGCGCGCCAGGTGTTTGCCGTGCGCCGCATGCTCGAGGTGGAAATGACGCGCGCGTTCGTGCGCCAGGTGAGCCCCGCCATGTTGCGCTCGTTGCGTGAACACGTGGCGCAGGAACGCGCTGCCGTGGACCAACAGGACGTGCCCGGCCGTACCGAGCTGCTGGGCGACTTTCACGTGCACATGGCCGAACTCATGGGCAACCAGGTGCTGGCCGGCCTGCTGCGCGACCTCATCTCGCGCTGCGCGCTCATCACCCTCATGTACCAGAGCAACGAGGCCGCTGCCGATTCGAGCGACGAACACGCCGCCATCGTCAAGGCCCTCGCGGCACGCGATGAAGCGCTGGCCGTGCAGCTCATGGAACAGCACTTGCTCAACGTGGAGGCGGGCCTCGCCTTCGACCGCAAGACGCCCGCCAACGATCTCTCCCTCGCGCTCGCCCGATGACCTACGACGCCACCGCCCCCTACCCGCGCGACCTGCGCGGTCATGGCCGAAACCCGCCCCACGCGCGCTGGCCGAATGGCGCGCGCATCGCCGTGCAGTTCGTGCTCAACCACGAGGAAGGCGGCGAGAACAGCGTGCTGCATGGCGACGAAGCGTCCGAGCAATTCCTCTCCGAGATGTTCAACCCCGCGGCCTACCCGGCACGGCACATGAGCATGGAGGGCATCTACGAGTACGGTTCGCGCGCGGGTGTGTGGCGCATCCTGCGCGAGTTCGAACGCCGCGGCCTGCCGCTCACCGTGTTCGGCGTGGCCACCGCGCTGCAACGCTGCCCCGAGATCACCGCGGCCTTCGTCGAACTCGGGCACGAGATCGCCTGCCACGGCCTCAAGTGGATCCACTACCAGAACGTGGACGAGGCCACCGAGCGCCGCCACATGGCGCAAGCCATGGCACTCATCACCGAACTCACGGGCCAGCGCCCGCTGGGCTGGTACACCGGGCGCGACAGCCCCAACACACACCGCCTGGTGGCCGACTTCGGTGGCTTCGAGTACGACAGCGACTATTACGGCGACGACCTGCCGTTCTGGATGAAGCTGCGCAAGAGCGATGGCAGCACCGCGCACCAGCTCATCGTGCCCTACACGCTCGACTGCAACGACATGCGATTCGCGCTGCCCCAGGGCTACTCGCACGCCGATCCGTTCTTCCAGTACATGAAGGACACCTTCGACGCGCTCTACGCCGAGGGCGACCCGGCCGGGCTCGACCGCCCGAAGATGATGAGCATCGGCATGCACAGCCGCCTGCTCGGCCGCCCGGGGCGCATCACCGCGCTGCAGCGCTTCCTTGATCACATCCAGTCGCACGAGGGGGTGTGGGTCGCGCGCCGGCTCGACATCGCACGCCACTGGAAATCCCTCTTTCCCCAGCCGGTCTGACCACCATGGCCCTCACCCTCGATCAACTCAACACCGCCACAACGGGCGACGCCCTGCGCCTGCTCGACGGCCTGTACGAACATTCGCCCTGGGTGGTGGAGCGCGCGCTGCCGCAACGCCCCTTCAAGAGCCTGGCAGCGCTCAAGTGGGCGCTGGTGCAGTCGCTGGCTGTGGCGTCAAGCGACGAACAGCTCGCCCTGATACGCGCCCACCCCGAGCTTGCAGGCAAGGCGATGGTGGCCAAGGCACTCACCGCCGAGAGCACCGGCGAACAAAGCCGCGCCGGCCTCACCCACTGCACGCCCGAGGAATTCGCCAGGCTGCAGCAGCTCAACGCCGACTACAACGCGCGCTTTGGCTTCCCCTTCATCCTCGCGGTGCGCGGCCCGCGCGGCAGCGGGCTCACGCGCCAGCAGATCATCGCCACCTTCGAGCGCCGGTTGCACAACCCGCCAGGCTTCGAGCGCGAGGAAGCGCTGCGCAACATCCACCGCATCGCCGAGATCCGCCTGGCCGACAAGTTCGGCGCCGAACCCGTGCTCGGCCACCGCGTGTGGGACTGGCACGAAAACCTGGCGCAGCACAGCGACCCGGGCTTCAAGGAGAACGGCCAGCTCACCGTGACCTACCTCACCGACGCCCACCGGGCCTGCCAGCGCGAGCTGATGGTTCGCATGCGCGAGTGCGGCTTCGACAACGTGTCGATCGATGCCGTGGGCAACGTGGTGGGCGTGTACGAAGCGGCCGCGCCCGGCGCGCCGCGCCTGCTCACCGGCAGTCACTTCGACACGGTGCGCAACGGCGGCAAGTACGACGGACGCCTGGGCATCTTCGTGCCGATGGCCTGCGTGGAGCGCCTGCACCAGGCGGGCCGGCGCCTGCCCTTCGGCATCGAGGTGGTGGCCTTCGCGGAAGAGGAAGGCCAGCGCTACAAGGCCACCTTCCTGGGATCGGGCGCGCTCACCGGCCATTTCAACCCGGCCTGGCTGGAACAGCGCGATGCCGACGGCGTGCCCATGCAGGACGCGATGCGCGCCGCCGGCCTGCCCGGCACGATGGAAGCGATTCTCGGCATCCGCCGCGACCCGACGCGCTACCTCGGCTTCGTCGAGGTGCACATCGAACAAGGGCCGGTGCTCAACGAAATGGGCCTGCCACTGGGCGTGGTGACGTCCATCAACGCCAGCGTGCGCCACGTGGGCGAGGTGATCGGCATGGCCAGTCACGCCGGCACCACCCCCATGGACCGGCGCCGCGACGCCGCCTGTGCGGTGGCCGAGCTCGCGCTGTACTGCGAACGGCGCGCGGCGCAGGATGGCGATTCGGTGGCCACCATCGGCCTGCTCAACGTGCCCGGCGGCTCCATCAACGTGGTGCCCGGGCGCTGCGCGTTCTCGCTCGACCTGCGGGCGCCCAGCAACGCACAGCGCGACGCGCTGGAGCGCGATGTGCTGGCCGAGCTGCGCGCCATCTGCAAGCGCCGCGGCGTGGCGCACCGGCTGGAGAAGACCATGGACGCCAGCGCCGCGCCCAGCGCACCCGCCTGGCAGCAGCGCTGGGAGCACGCCGTGGCCTCGCTCGGCCTGCCCGTGCACCGCATGCCCAGCGGCGCCGGCCACGACGCCATGAAGCTGCACGAGGTGATGCCCCAGGCCATGCTGTTCGTGCGCGGCGAGAACAGCGGTATCAGCCACAACCCCCTGGAGAGCAGCACCAGCGACGACATCGAGCTGTGCGTGCTGGCCTTCGACCACTTGCTTGAACAACTGGCCCACGAAGCCTCGTGACGGCCGCATGAACATGACCAAACCCCACCAGCAACTCGACGTCTGGATCGACGCGCACTTTGACGAGCAGCTCGCCTTCCTGCAACAACTGGTGCGCGTGCCCACCGACACACCGCCCGGCAACAACGCGCCGCATGCCGAGCGCACCGCCGATTTGCTGCAGGCCTTCGGCTACGTGGCCGAGAAGCACGCGGTGCCCGACGCCGATGTGAAAACCGCCGGCCTGCAGAGCATCACCAACCTCATCGTGCGCCGCCGCTTCGCCGACGGCGGCCCGGTGATCGCACTCAACGCCCACGGCGATGTGGTGCCCCCCGGCGAGGGCTGGACGCACGATCCCTACGGCGGCGAGATCGCCGATGGCGCCATGTACGGCCGCGCCACCGCGGTGAGCAAGAGCGACTTCTCCACCTTCACCTTCGCGCTGCGCGCGCTCGAATCGCTGAACGCGCCGCTCAAGGGCGGCGTGGAGCTGCACTTCACCTACGACGAAGAGTTCGGCGGTGAACTCGGCCCCGGCTGGCTGCTCGCCAAGGGCCTGACGAAACCCGACCTGATGGTGGCCGCGGGTTTCAGCTATCAGGTGGTGGTGGCGCACAACGGCTGCCTGCAGCTGGAAGTGACGGTGCAAGGCGAGATGGCCCACGCCGCCATTCCCGACAGCGGCACCGACGCACTGCAGGGCGCCACCAACATCCTGAACGCGCTGTACGCGCTGAACCGCGACTACCTTCGGGTGACGTCATCGGTCGAGGGCATCAGCCACCCTTACCTCAACGTCGGCCTCATCAGCGGCGGCACCAACACCAACGTCATTCCCGGCAAGGTGGTGCTCAAGCTCGATCGCCGCATGATTCCCGAAGAAGACCCGGCGCAGGTGGAGGCGGCGTTGCGCGAGACCATCGCCCAAGCCGCGGCCAGCTTCCAACCGCCACGCGGCGGCAAGGCGCTGCGGGTCGACATCAAACGCATGTTGCTGGCGCGCGCCATGCAGCCGCTGGCGGGCAATGCCGCGCTGGTGAAGGCGCTGCAGACCCACGGCGAGCAGGTGTTCGGCGAGCCCATCCCCGCGCTGGGCACACCGCTCTACACCGACGTGCGCCTCTACGTGGAGCGCGGCATTCCCGGCGTGATCTATGGCGCCGGTCCGCGCACGGTGCGCGAATCGAACGCCAAGCGTGCCGACGAGCACGTTCGGCTGGACGACCTGCGCCGCGCCACCAAAGTCATCGCACGCGCGCTGTTCGACCTGCTGCAGGCGCGCTAAGCCCGCGCACCCATCGGGTTTGGCGCAAGCAAGCCGCTGCGCCCGGGCACGATGCCAAAATCATCTCGGCAACGGACAACACAGGAGACCGCCATGACCCCCGCCGAACAGGCGCTGCGCGACGCCGCGCTCGAATACCACCGCACGCCGCGCCGCGGCAAGATCGCCGTCACGCCGACCAAGCCACTGTCCAACCAGCGCGACCTGTCGCTGGCCTATTCCCCGGGCGTGGCCTACCCTTGCCTGGAGATCCAGGCCGACCCGAACAAGGCCGCCGACTACACCAGCCGCGGCAACCTCGTCGGTGTCATCACCAACGGCACCGCCGTGCTCGGCCTGGGCGACATCGGCCCGCTCGCGGGCAAGCCGGTGATGGAGGGCAAGGGCTGTCTGTTCAAGAAGTTCGCCGGCATCGACGTGTTCGACATCGAACTGGCCGAGAAGGACCCGGACAAGCTGGTCGAGATCATTGCCGCGCTCGAGCCCACGCTGGGCGGCATCAACCTCGAAGACATCAAGGCGCCCGAGTGCTTCTACATCGAGAAGCAGCTGCGCGACCGATTGAACATCCCCGTGTTCCACGACGACCAGCACGGCACCGCCATCATCAGCGCGGCCGCGCTGCTCAACGGACTCGAACTCGTGGGCAAGTCCATCGGAGAGGTCACGGTGGCGGTCTCGGGCGCCGGTGCTGCAGCCATCGCGTGCCTGGACGTGATGGTGGGTCTCGGCGTCTCGCGCGAGCGCATCTTCGTCTGCGACTCCAAGGGCGTGCTCTACCAGGGCCGCCCGGGTGGCATGGACGAATCCAAGCAGCGCTACGCACAGGCTACCGACAAACGCACGCTGGCCGACGCGGTGAACGGCGCCGATGTGTTCCTGGGCTGTTCGGCCCCGGGCGTGATGACGGCCGAGATGGTCAAGACCATGGCCCGACAGCCCATCATCCTGGCGCTGGCCAACCCCGAACCCGAAATCCGCCCTGAACTCGCCAAGGCGGTGCGGCCCGATTGCATCATTGCCACCGGCCGCAGCGACTACCCGAACCAGGTCAACAACGTCCTGTGCTTCCCGTACATCTTCCGCGGCGCACTCGACTGCGGCGCCACGCGCATCACCGAGGCCATGAAGCTGGCCTGCGTGCGCCAGATCGCTGATCTGGTCAAGAGCGAGACCAGTGAAGAGGTGGCCAACGCCTACGCCGGCCAGGAGCTGCGCTTCGGCCCCGAGTACCTGATTCCCAAGCCGTTCGACTCGCGCCTGATCCTGCGCATCGCGCCCGCGGTGGCACAAGCAGCGGCCGACTCGGGCGTGGCCACACGGCCCATCACCGACATGGACGCCTACCGCCAGCAGCTCGGGCGCTTCGTCTATCAGACCGGCATCCTCATGCAGCCGATCTTCAACGCCGCGCGCGCAGCCGCGAAGAAGTGCCGCGTGGCCTACGCGGACGGCGAGGACGAGCGCGCGCTGCGCGCCGCACAGATGGCGATCGACGACGGCCTGGCACACCCCATCCTGATCGGCCGCCCGGCGGTGATCGAGGCGCGCATCGCCAAGGCCGGCCTGCGCATGAAGCTCGGCGTGGATGTGGAGAACGTCAACCCCGAGGACGACCCTCGCTTTCGCCAGTACTGGGAACACTACCACCGCCTCATGGGCCGCCATGGCGCCACGCCCGAGGTGGCCAAGGCCGCGGTGCGCCGCTCCAACACCATCATCGGCTCGCTCATGATCGCGCTCGGTGATGCCGACGCCCTCATCTGCGGCCTGGTGGGCAGCTACATGACGCACCTGGAGCGCATCGACAGCATCCTGGGCCGCCGCGACGGTGCCAACCTGTTCGCCGCGGTGAACGCGCTCATGACCGACCGCGGCCCGGTGTTCATCGCCGATACCTATGTGAACGAGGACCCGAGCGCCGAAGAGCTGGCCGAGATCGCATGGATGGCGGCGCAGGAAGTGCAGCGCTTCGGCCACCCGGCCAAGGTGGCGTTCCTCTCGCACTCCAGCTACGGCTCCAGCAAGCGCGCATCGGCCCGCAAGATGGCCCGCGCGCGCGACCTGTTCGTGGCCGCACACCCGCAGATCGAATGCGACGGCGAACTGCACGGCGACGCCGCACTGCAGCCCGAAATCCGCGAGGCCTACCTGGCCGAGGGCACGCTCAGCGGCTCAGCCAACCTGCTGATCTGCCCCAACCTGGACGCCGCCAACATCCTCTACAACGTGATGAAGACCACCACCAGCGGTGGCGTCACCGTGGGCCCCATGCTCACCGGCGTGGCGGGCACGGTGCACATTCTCACGCCGGCGGCCACGGTGCGCCGTGTGCTCAACATGACGGCGCTGGCCGCGGCGCAGCGTTGAGGGCAGCCGCTCCATTGGCCTAGTGCGAACGAAGTACGTCGATCCCACCGGAAGTGTCGCGGGCCCGTTGAGCGGTCCCGCGCCGCGCAAGGCGGCCCGCGGGGCTACCTTGCGGGCATCAGCCCTTTCTGTGGATCCGTACGCATGCCAGCCTCCACGCATCCCCGCCTCACCCTCATGCTGTGGGCCTCAGCCCTTTGCGCCTGTGGAGGAGGTTCGTCGCAGCCGGCACCGCCCGCCCCGGTTCTGACCCTCCCCAACGAAGCCGTCCTGACGGTCAGCACCGCCGCGCTGGCCTTGGCCTCGTCGGGTCAGTCGCGCGATTTCGTGATCACCAATGTGGGGGAGCACGTCGCGCACGACCTCACGGTATCGGGTGTCGCCGCTCTCCCGCCGGGCAGCGCCCTCAACAGCGACTGCAGCACACTCGCCCCGGCAGCGAGCTGCACCCTCACCGTCACCCCTGGCGCCATGCCGACCTCTGCCCCTGGCGACAGGGCACCGCAACCCGTGGCGTTGACCCTGACCGGCAGCAACACGCCTGCGCTGCTCCTGCATGTCTGGGTGCTGGGGCCGGGCAGCGTGTACCAGGGAGGATTCGTGTTCGATCTCGACGACACGCCACCGCTCACCAGCAGCGTCGGCGGCAAAGTACTGGCGCTTGAGGACGCTACGCCCGATACGGTCAGGTGGGGCACTGCAAATACGCCCACCAGCAACACAGACGGCGCTCTCAACACCACCCATATGGTGAATGCCACGGGTCTACCAGGCGATCCGGACAGGCCCTACAGCGCCTGGGCTTGTGACGCGCATGACGGTGACGGCCATGACGCCTGGTATCTCCCTGCCATCTGCGAATGGGGCTACGACCGAGACGGGCGCGGCTCGGGCTGCGGCACCGCTGCAGCCCCAACGATGAACAATATCGCCAGCCAGATATTGGACAAGGGGGTGGACGCGGGGCCCTTCAGACATGTCGAATACTGGAGTTCCACCGGTTCGCAGACCGATGTGTGGGTTCAGGTTTTCGGGCCGGGCATACCCGCCGCACAAGTCACCACTTTCCCTTCGGGTATCCAAGGCGTTCGATGTGCACGCGCGATCACGCGCTGACGAACTTTCAGGCCTCCTCAACAGTCGCCTCAGGTCACCGGCGCCGGGTTGAACAGCACCAGCTGGTTGTGCAGCTTCCAGCGCTCGGCCCAGGTCTTCTGGCGGCCGCTGGCCACCTCGAGCATGTAGCGGAACAACGCCCAGCCCACATCCTCGATGCTGGCCGTGCCATCGGCAATGGTGCCGGCGTTGATGTCCATCAGGTCGTGCCAGCGGCGCGCCAGTTCGCTGCGCGTGGCGACCTTGATCACCGGTACCGCGGCCAGGCCGTAGGGCGTGCCGCGGCCGGTGGTGAACACGTGCAGGTTCATGCCGGCGGCCAGTTGCAGCGTGCCGCAGATGAAGTCGCTCGCGGGGGTGGCGGCGTAGGTGAGGCCCTTCGCGCGCAGCTTCTCGCCGGGTGAGAGCACGTTGCCGATGGGCGCGCTGCCTGATTTCACGATGGACCCCATGGCCTTCTCGACGATGTTCGACAGGCCACCCTTCTTGTTGCCCGGCGTGGTGTTGGCGCTGCGGTCCACGCTGCCGCGCTTGAGGTAATCGTCGTACCAGGCCATCTCGCGCACCATGGCCTTGGCCACCTCGGGCGTGGTGGCGCGCGCGGTGAGTTGTGCGATCCCGTCGCGCACCTCGGTGGTCTCGGAGAACATCACGCTGGCACCGGCGCGCACCAGCAGGTCGGTGCAGAAGCCCACCGCCGGGTTGGCCGTGACGCCGCTGAAGGCGTCGCTGCCGCCACACTGCACGCCCACCACCAGTTCGCTCGCGGGCACGGTCTCGCGGTGGCGCGCGTTCAATCGCTTCAGGTGTTCCTCGGCCTGGCGCAGGATGGCATCGACCATCGACATGAAGCCCACGTGCGCTTCGTCCTGCAAACACACGATGTCGAGCGCTTCAGGTTCGCCACGCTGGTCGGCGATCGGGATACTGCCCGGCGGTAGCAAGCGTTCGGGCTGCAGCTTCTCGCAACCCAGGCTAACCACCATCACCTCGCCGCCGAAGTTCGGGTTCTGGCTGATGTGGCGCAGCGTACGGATGGGGATCACCGCGTCGGGCGCGTCGATGGCCACGCCACAGCCGTAGCCATGCTCCAGGGCCACCACGTCGTCCACGTTCGGGTACTTGGGCAGCAACTCGCTCTTGATGCGCTGCACCGCGAATTCGGTGACGCCGGCCACGCACTGAACGGTCTGGGTGATGGCCAGGATGTTGCGCGTGCCGACAGAGCCGTCCGGGTTGCGGTAGCCCTCGAAGGTGTAGCCCTCCAGCGGCGGCAACGGCACGCTGCCGCGCGTGGCCATGGGCAGGTTGTCCAGGCCACGCGCCTCGGGCATCTGCAGGCGGCGCTCGTGCACCCAGGCGCCGGCGGGGATGTCCTCCAGCGCGAAGCCGATCGGTACGCCATAACGCAGCACCGCGGTGCCCTTGGGCAGCGGCACCAAAGCCACTTTGTGGCCCTGCGGCACCTTCTCCACCAGCACAGGGCCATCGGCCAGCGCGGCACCCGCGGGCAGTCCGCCATCGTTGGCCACGATGGCCACGTTGTCGTCGGCGTGCATGCGGATGGTCAGCGGCGTGGCGGCTGCGTGGGTCGCAAGGGTGTCCAAGATCCGCGTCTCCTATGATTCAGCGCGCTGCGGGTCACCGGCTTCATGGCCGGGGTGCTTCCACACCGCGCTTGGTACCGGTACCATTTTACGCTGCAAATGAAAGAATCCGACAACTCCCGGCGTTCCCGCCGTGGCAGCGGGGCCATCACCGTGCGCGATGTCGCACGCCTGGCCGGCGTGGCACCGATCACCGTCTCACGCGCACTCAACACGCCGGATCAGGTCTCGCCCGACGTGCGCCAGAAGGTGCTGGCCGTGGTGCAGAAAACGGGCTACGTGCCCAACCGCATGGCCGGCGGCCTCGCCTCGTCGCGCAGCAAGCTCATTGCGGCCGTGGTGCCCAGCACCGTGATGTCGGTCTTCATGCCCACCATCGAGGCGCTCAACGACACCCTCTTCGGTGCCGGCTACCAGCTCATGCTCGGCCAGTCGGACTACTCGGCCGAGCGCGAAGAGGCGCTGCTCGAAGCCATCGTCGGCCGCCGACCCGATGGGATTTTCCTCACCGGCATCCTGGGGCCCAGCCAGGGTCGAACGCGGCTGCTGGCCTCGGGCATCCCGGTGGTGGAAACCTGGGATCTCACGCCCACGCCGATCGACATGCTGGTGGGTTTCTCGCACGCCGACATCGGCCGCGAGGTGGCGCGCTTCCTGCTGGGCAAGGGCCGGCGCCGGCTCGCACTCATCCGCGCCGACGACGAGCGCGCCGCGCGCCGCGCCGACGCGTTTCGCGCCGCGGTGGCGCGCGCGGGACACGGGCCGGTGACGGAGGTGAACGTGGGCGCGTCACGCTCGCTGCGCAGTGGGCGCGACGCGCTGGTGCGGCTACTTGAGCAGCGCCCCGATGTCGACGCCGTGTTCTGCAGCTCCGACCTGCTGGCCCTGGGCGCGGCCACCGAGGCGCGCGTGCGCGGCATCGCCATCCCTGACCGCCTCGCGCTGGTCGGCTTCGGCGACGTGTCGTTCGCGGCCGACATGGCGCCCGCGCTCAGCACGGTGCGCATCAACGGTGCCGACATCGGCCGCCAGGCTGCACGCTGGCTGATCGACCGCGCCGAAGGCCGCGAGGTCTCCCCGCGGGTGCAGGACGTGGGTTTCTCCATCGTGGAACGCGAAACCAGCTGACGTGGCGACAGCCACCGACGAACGCGGGTTGACGCCCCCATTTGGTACCGGTACCATGCGCTCCGGTTTCGCTTGGTACCGGTACCAACCGAAGGCCTTTCCACCCCCCAGGAGACACACGACCATGAAACAGCTGCTGTGCGCGCTCGGCGCCGCCATGACCCTCACCTCGGCCATGGCCTGGCCCACCAAACCCGTCGCCCTTGTGGTGCCCTTCCCGCCCGGTGGCTCCACCGATGTGATCGCCCGCACGTTGCAACCCAAGCTGCAGGAAAAGCTGGGCGGCACCTTCGTGGTGGAAAACAAGGCCGGCGCCACCGGCACCATCGGCGCCACGCACGTGGTGCGTTCCGCGCCCGATGGCCACACGCTGTTTGTTTCGTCGCTCGGCCCGTTCGTGATCGCGCCCCACCTGTTCAAGGTGAGCTATGACGCGACCCGGGAGTTCGACCTCATTTCGGTCGCGGTGCAGGCACCCAACGTGCTGGTGGTCCCCGCCGCCTCCCCGCATAAAAGCATGGCCGACGTGATCGCGTACCAGAAGGCCAACCCCGGCAAGATGACCTTCGCTTCCTCGGGCAATGGCAGCAGCGACCACCTGACCGCCGAGCTGTACTGGCAGCAGACCGGCACCAGCGGCGTGCATGTGCCCTACAAAGGCGGTGGCCCCGTGATGACCGATCTGCTGGGCAACCAGGTCGATTCGTCGTTCATGAACATCAACACCGCGATGCCGCAAATCAAGGGCGGCAAACTGCGCGCGCTCTCCATCACCAGTGCCCAGCGCTCGCCGCTCCTGCCCGACGTGCCCACGCTCGACGAACTCGGTATCAAGGACGCCAATGTCTATTCCTGGCAGGCCGTGGCAGGCCCCAAGGGGCTGCCGGCCGACGTGAAGACCAAGCTGCATGCGGCCATCAAGGACGCGCTGAACGACCCGGCCGTCAAGCCCAAGCTGCTCGAAGTCGGCTTCGAGATCGTGGCCAGCACGCCCGAGCAGTTTGCCGCCTTCCAGGCCGCCGAGTTTGCGCGCTGGCAAAAGCTCATCCAGTCCCGCAACATCAAGGCCGATTGAGCGCCTCATGCTGAACCCCGTCCCCGTCGGCGCCACGCCCCGCGTCACCGAGCTCATCGCCATTACCGTCGCGGGCCGCGACGGCATGCTGCTCAACCTGAGCGGGGCGCACGCGCCTTTCTTCACCCGCAACCTGCTGATCCTGCGCGACAGCGCGGGCCGCACCGGCGTGGGCGAGGTGCCCGGGGGCGAGAAGATCCGCCAGACCCTGGAAGACGCACGCGAACTGGTGGTGGGCCGCTCCATCGGCGACCACCAGCGTGTGCTGCGCGAACTGCAGACCCGCTTTGCCGACCGCGACAGTGGCGGACGCGGGCTGCAGACCTTCGATCTGCGCACCGCGATCCACGCCGTCACCGCCGTGGAATCCGCATTGCTCGATCTGCTGGGCCAGCACCTGGAGGTGCCGGTGGCCGCGCTGCTGGGCGAAGGCCAGCAGCGTGAATCGGTGGAGATGCTGGGCTACCTGTTTTTCGTGGGCGATCGCACCAGGACCGACTTGCCTTATGCCAGCGAACCGAACGCCGACAACGCCTGGTTCCGCCTGCGCCACGAGAAGGCCATGACACCCGAAGCCATCGTGCGTCTGGCCGAGGCCGCGCGTGAGCGTTACGGCTTCAACGACTTCAAGCTCAAGGGCGGCGTGCTGCGCGGCGACGACGAGGTGGACGCCGTGACCGCGCTGCACGAACGCTTCCCCGACGCGCGCGTGACCCTCGACCCGAATGGCGGCTGGCTGCTCAAGGACGCGATCCGCCTGGGCCAGCGCATGCGCGGCGTGGTGGCCTACGCCGAAGACCCGTGTGGCGCCGAAGACGGCTTCTCTGGCCGCGAGGTGATGGCCGAGTTCCGCCGCGCCACTGGGCTGCCCACGGCCACCAACATGGTGGCCACCGACTGGCGCCAGATGGTGCACGCGCTCGCACTGCAAAGCGTGGACATCCCGCTGGCCGACCCGCACTTCTG
Source organism: Hydrogenophaga intermedia (assembly GCF_023715105.1). Classification (GTDB taxonomy): domain Bacteria; phylum Pseudomonadota; class Gammaproteobacteria; order Burkholderiales; family Burkholderiaceae_C; genus Hydrogenophaga; species Hydrogenophaga intermedia_A. Next base: position 79,469 of record NZ_JAMBNO010000012.1, read on the forward strand.
GACCATGGCCGGCAGCGTGCGCGTGGCGCAGACCTGCCGCGACTGGGGGCTGACCTGGGGTTCGCACTCCAACAACCATTTCGACGTGTCGTTGGCCATGTTCACGCACGTGGGCGCAGCAGCGCCGGGCAAGGTCACCGCCATTGATACACACTGGATCTGGCAGGACGGCCAGCGCCTCACCAAAGAGCCGCTGCAGATCGTCAACGGCCACGTGGCGGTGCCGAAGAAGCCCGGCCTGGGCATCGAGCTCGACATGGCCGAGGTAGAGAAAGCCCACCGGCTCTACCAACAGCACGGCCTGGGTGCGCGCGACGACGCCATGGCCATGCAATACCTGATACCGAACTGGACCTTCAACCCCAAGCGGCCCTGCATGGACCGCTGAACAAACGGCACATCCGATGAGACCGAACAAGCTGCGCGAGATCTGGGCCCGTGGCGGCGCCGTGGTGAACGGCTGGCTCGCCATTGCGAACAGCTTCTCCGCCGAGACCATGGCCCACCAGGGCTGGGACTCGCTCACCATCGACCTGCAACACGGCGTGGTGGACTACGCCGGCATGGTGCCCATGCTGCAGGCCATCAGCACCACGCCCACCGTGCCCGTGGTGCGCGTGCCCTGGCTGGAGCCGGGCATCATCATGAAGACGCTGGACGCCGGTGCCTACGGTGTGATCTGCCCCATGGTGAACACGCGCGCGGACGCCGAGAAGCTGGTGGCGTACACCCACTACGCACCCCAAGGCACGCGCAGCTTCGGCCCCGTGCGCGCCCTGCTCTACGGCGGTGCCGACTATCCCGCCCACGCCAACGACACCATCGTCGCCTTCGCCATGATCGAGACCGCGCAGGCGCTCGAGAACCTGGACGACATCCTCGCCACGCCAGGCCTGGACGCGGTCTACATCGGGCCGTCGGACCTGTCGCTCGCGCTGGGCTGCAAGCCCACCTTCGACGACCTCGACCCCAAGGCCGCCGAGGCGGTGCAGCACATCCTGGCGCGTGCCAAGGCGCACGGCGTGGTGGCAGGCATCCACAACGGCACGCCGGAGGCCGCCCTCAAGCGCATCGGCATGGGCTTTCAGTTCGTCACCATCAGCTCCGACGCGCGCCTCATGGCCGCGGGCGCGCAGCAGATCGTCAACACCATGCGCGGCGGCTTGCAAGCCATCAAGCCCCAGAGCGGTCACTGATTCACCCCCTTACCGGAAACACAGGCATGAAAGTCGGATTCATCGGCCTGGGCATCATGGGCACACCCATGGCCCTGCACCTCGTCAACAAGGGCCACGCGCTCACCGTGTACACGCGCAGCCAGGTGCCCGAGGCCATCACTGCCGCTGGTGGCGTGCGTGTGGACAGCGCCGCCGCCGTGGCGCGCGAGGCCGAGGTCATCTTCACCATGGTGCCCGACACGCCCGACGTCGAAGCCGTGCTGTTCGGCAAGGGCGGCGTGGCCGAAGGCATCGGCAAAGGCAAGGTCGTGGTCGACATGAGCTCCATCTCGCCCATGGCCACCAAGGCCTTCGCCAAACGCATCAACGCGCTCGGTGCCGACTACATCGACGCGCCGGTCTCGGGCGGCGAGGTCGGCGCCAAGGCTGGCACGCTCACCATCATGTGCGGCGGTGACGCCGCTGTGTTCGAGCGCGTGAAACCCCTGCTGGAATGCATGGGCAAGAACATCACGCTGGTGGGTGGCAATGGCGACGGCCAGACCACCAAGGTCGCCAACCAGATCATCGTGGCGCTCAATATCGCCGCCGTGAGCGAAGCCCTGGTGTTTGCCAGCAAGGCCGGCGCCGACCCGGCCAAGGTGCGCGAGGCGTTGATGGGTGGCTTCGCGGCGAGCCGCATCCTGGAAGTGCACGGCGAGCGCATGATCAAGCGCACCTTCAACCCGGGCTTTCGCATCAAGCTGCACCAGAAGGATCTGGGCCTGGCCCTGCAAGGCGCTCGAGAACTCGGCGTGGCCCTGCCGCAGACGGCGAACGCCGCGCAACTCATGCAGGCCTGCGCCGCCCGCGGCCTGGGCGAACTCGATCACTCGGCGCTGGTTCAGGCGTTGGAAATCATGGCGGAGCACCCGGTCGCAAAGGGGTGAGCGCGCCACGGCGGGCACACACGCTTCTGCGCTTTCGTGGTCACGTGCGGTCTTCAAGCACGTAGCCCATGCCGCGTACGTTGTGCAGCAGCTTGGGCTGGAAATGGTCGTCCATCTTGGCGCGCAGGCGCCGGATCGCAACCTCGACCACGTTGGTCTCGGAGTCGAAGTTCATGTTCCACACCTGCTCGGCCAGCCGGCTGCGCGACAGGATCTGGCCTCTGCGCCGCGCGAGCAGCCCCAGCAGCGCGAACTCCTTGGCGGTGAGTGCCAAGCGCTGGCCGTCGCGCCAGGCCTGACGCGCAATCAAGTCCAGCTCCAGGTTGCTGATGGTGAGCCTGGTGTTGGTCGAATCGCTGTGCGCCGGGCCGCGGCGCAAGAGCGCCGCCACGCGGGCCAGCAGTTCCGTGAATGCAAAGGGCTTGACGAGGTAGTCGTCCGCGCCGGCCTGCAAGCCACGCACGCGATCTTCCAGCAGATCGCGTGCGGTGAGCATGAGCACCGGCGTGTTGCGCCGCTCACGCAACGCGGCGAGCACGCCGAAACCGTCAAGACCAGGCAGCATGATGTCGAGCACGATGAGCTGGTGATCGCCCCGGACGGCGCGATCACGCCCCTCGATGCCGTTGTGCGCCACATCCACGCTATAGCCGGCCTCCGACAGACCGCGCTGGACGTAGTCGGCCAGTTTGATTTCATCTTCGATGACCAGGATTCGCATGGCAATGAGCAAGGCGCGCACGAGAGCGCAACGGTAGGCGTGAGTGGGGAGCGCAAAAGCTGCGCAGCCGGAAAATTCTCCCGACGTTTGACACTTTCTTGGGTTACCGATCGGTAATCCGCAGGTTCGCGAGATGACGGTTTCGATTTCTACAGTTCATCCCATGCCGAAACGAAACGGCATACAGCTTCACTCCTCACCAACTGTCTGCCGTCTCCAAAGGAACCCTCATGAAAGCCGCTCTTCTCCCCATCGCCTTCGCCCTGACCGCCGGTGCCGCCTTCGCTGAAGGCCCGATCCAGGGCAACGAAGTCTTCAACTTCCAATCGCAAGCGAGTCGCGCAGAAGTCGCCGCGCAAGTCGCGCCCGCCTACCAGAACAGCAGCATCGCCCGCGGCGAAGCCAGCGATGGCCAGGACGGCGCCCTCGTGGTGACCAGCACCCTGTCCCGTGCGCAGGTTCGCGCCGAAGCGGCCGAAGCAGTGCGCCTGGGTCTGGTGAACTACGGCGAACACATGCCGGTGGCCACCGCCGAGCAGAACGCGCAGATTCGTCTGGCCGGCCTGCGTGCCGTGCAAAGCGTGACCGCCGCCAACTGATCCGCGCACAACCCGGTTCTTGTCTCCTCCAAGGTTCAAAGGGCAGCCCACGGGCTGCCCTTTCTTTTTGGAGACCTCGCCGCGCGGGGCGGTGCGCTGCTTGCCCAGCCGCCGCAGCGTTGACGCAGATCAAACAACGTTCGCAATGTGAGCCGAACGGTGCCCTGCCGTTGGGCACATTGACGCGCATCAGCATGGCGCGGGAAGTTCTTCCTAGAGTGGTTGATGGCAGGCGCCTTGCCTGCCCATCCATCAACGCACCACCGGAGACCTCATGCTCACCCGACGCACCACCACCCTTTCGCTGCTGGCCACTGCGGCGGCGGCCAGTCTGGTTCTCATCGCTGGCTGCGCCAGCCCGCCACCCGTGGCCGAGAAGCTGGTGATGGACCCGATGGGTACCGTCACCACCTACCACCGCAAGAGCTCTGGCAGCCTGGGCACCTTCGACGGCAAGGTGGTGTGGACGCACGCGCCGGCCACCTGGCAGGGCAAGCCGGTGATTGCTTTCGGCGCGCCGCAGGCCGGCGTCGCGTTGCACGACCCCACCACGTTCGACGTGGTGGCTTACCTGCGGCCCGACGGCTTACCGTTCTCGGCCTTCGAGCCACCCATGGGTTACCGCTGGCCGCTGGAGGTGGGGAAGACCTGGACCTCCAGCCACGACGTGACCAACTTCGTCACCGGCAACAAGCAGAAGATCACCATCCAGTGGAAGGTGGCGGCCTATGAGATCGTGACGGTGCCGGCCGGCACCTTCAAGGCCTGGAAACTGCAATGGACCGACAACCTGGGTGAGGCCGAGACGCGCTGGACCGCGCCGGGCGACGGGCTGGCCACCATCAAGCGCCACGTCGAGCGCCCGGCTTCGCACCCGCAAGGTGCGGGCGTGCTGGACGCCGAACTGCTGTCGCGCGTGCGCCCTGCGAAGTGACGTGCACAGGGACAAGCACGCCAAACGCACACCCGCTGACAACGAAAAGGCCGGCCCCTTGCGGAGCCGGCCTGTGCATTGCTGCCTGAGGGCGCTGCGCCTTACTTGCCGGCGCGCGCCTTGGCCACCGCGGCCTGGGTTTCCTTCCACAGGTCTTCACCCACGTTGGCGGCGATGCTGGCGTTGACCGCGCCGAGCTTCTCGCGCATGCGGTTGGCTTCAGCCGGGCTGAGCTGGTTGATCGTCATGCCCTTGCCCTTGAGTTCGGCGAGCGCCTTGTCGGCTTCGGCGCGCGTGTCCTTGCGCTCGAAGTCGCGGCTCTTCACGGCGGCGTCCATCAGCACCTTCTGCTCGTCCTTGCTGAGCTGGTCCCACCACTTCTTGCTCACGGTCACGATCCACGGGCTGTAGACGTGGTTGGTGACGGTGAGGTACTTCTGCACCTCGTAGAACTTGCTCGAGAGGATGGTGTTGTACGGGTTCTCCTGGCCGTCCACCGTCTTGGTCTCCAGCGCGGTGAAGAGCTCGGAGAAGGCCAGCGGCACCGCGTTGGCGCCCAGGGTCTTGAAGCTGTCGATGAAGACGTTGTTCTGCATCACGCGCAGCTTGATGCCGTCGAAGTCCTCCAGCTTGGTGACCGCGCGCTTGTTGTTGGTGAGGTTGCGGAAACCGTTCTCCCAGTACACCAGGCCCACCAGGCCTTTGTCCTGCAGCTTGTCCATCACCTTCTGGCCCACCGGGCCGTCGAGCACGGCGTCGGCTTCCTGCGCGTTGTTGAACAGGAAGGGCGTGTCCCAGATCGCCATTTCCTTGGTGATGCCCACCAGCGTGGCGGTGGAGCCGACCATCATTTCCTGCGCACCGCCGATGAGGGCTTGCTGCATCTGCACGTCCGAGCCGAGGGCAGCAGCGCCAATGGCGCGCACACGCATCTTGCCGCCCGAGGCTTTTTCGACCTCTTGCGCGAACAGCTTGACGGCGCGGCCCTGGTTGGAGTCTTCGTTGAGGCCGTAGCCGAAGCGGATCATGCGCGGCTTGATGTCCTGCGCCTGGGCCAGGCCGCCGGCCACGGTGGCCAGGGCCACTGACAGCGTGATGGCGAGTTGCTTGAGTTTCATGGTCATCTCCTGGGGTTGTTGGCAGCCTGGCACATCCAGGCCGCCGGGTGAAAACGAACGGGCGTCAGAACATCCACTTGAGGGGTTGCAGCACGATGGCCGGGAACACGATGAGCAGCACCAGCATGGCCACGTAGATCAGCAGGAAGGGCGTGACGCCGCGGATCACCTGCTCCATGCGCAGCCCGCCGACGCCAGCCACCACGTTGAGCACCGTGCCCACTGGCGGTGTCAGCAGCCCCAAACAGCCGACAAAGATGAACACGAAGCCGAAATACACCGGGTCGATGCCGGCCTTGGCCGCGAGTGGCGCGAGCACCGGCGCGAGGATCAGGATGGTGGGCGTGAGGTCCATCACCATGCCCACGGCCAGCAGGAACAGCGCCACCACCGCCATGAACAGCATCGGGTTCTGCAGCAGCGGGCCCATCACATCGGCGAGCTGGTTGGGCAGATCGGCCAGGGTGATCATGTAGCTGGCCGCGGTGGCCGCGCCGCACAGGAACATCACCACGCCGGTGGTGCGGCCCGCGTCCACGAACACGCGGTACAGGCCGGTCACGCTGAGCTCGCGGTACACGAACATGGCCACGATCAGCGCGTACACCGCGGCCACCACCGCGGCCTCGGTGGGCGTGAAGATGCCCAGCCGCAGGCCGCCGATGATGATGACCGGCATGAACAGCGCCCAGATGCTGGACGCCAGCACGCGGCGGCGGTGCGACCAGTCGGTCTTCTCCGCCACCGGCAGTTGTTCCTTGCCGGCAATGCGCCGCCACACCAGCACCAGGCTCACAGCCATCAGCAGGCCGGGCACGATGCCTGCGAGAAAGAGCTTGCTGATGGAGGTGTTGGTGGTCACCCCGTAGATCACCATCGGCATCGACGGCGGGATGATGGGCGCGATGATGCCGCCCGAGGCGATGAGGCCGGCGCTGGTGCCCTCGGGGTAGCGCTGCTGGCGCATCATGGGCAGCAGCAGCGTGGCCAGGGCGGCGGTGTCGGCGATCGCCGAGCCGCTCATGGAGGCCAGCATCACCGAGGCCGCGATCGCGACGTAGCCCAGGCCGCCGGGGATGTGACCCACGAAGGCCCGCGCCAGGTCGATGATGCGCCGGCTCAGGCCACCGGCGTTCATCAGTTCCCCCGCGAGGATGAAGAAGGGCACGGCCAGCAACGGAAAGCTGTCGAAGCCGGCCTGCACGTTCTGCGCGAGCAACTGGGCGTCGAAGAAGTCCAGGTGCACCATCAGCGCGAGCGCGGTGAGCATGAGCGCGAAGGCGATCGGCACGCCCACGGTCATGGCAGCGAAAAGCACCAGCAGGAAGAGCGCGATGGTCATGCGGCGTCTCCCTGGCTCTCACCCCGGCTGCCACCGCGCAGTTCGGCCACGGCCTGCAGCGCCAGCAGCACGGCCATGCACACGCCCATCACGCAGATGGCGCCGGCACCCAGCGCGAGCGGGTAGTTCATCACCGGGCTGCGGCTGTCCATGCCCACCACCAACTGCGCCCAGGCGCCGGTGATCAGGTAATACAGCGCCAGTGCGATCAGCCCGCGCGTGAGCCAGCGCATCGCGGCCGCGGGTTTGCCGGTGAGGCGCGCGGTCACGAGGTCGAACCCCAGGTGCTTGCCCTCGGCGAAGGTGAGCGTGGCGGCCACCGAGACCAGCCACACGAACAGCAGCCGCGACAGCTCCTCGGACACCACCCAGCCAGTGCCCCACACATAGCGCAGCACCACGTTGCCGAACACGGCGACCACCATGCCCAGCAGGCACAGGGCCAGCAAGGCTTCGGCGGCGTGCTTGACCAGCGACAGCAGCTTCATGCGCGCACCTCGTCACCCGGCGCGGGCACGGAACGCACCCAGCGTGAAATCTCGGCGACCAACTCGGGCAAGGGGCGCATGGCATCGAGTGCCAGCACGCCGGGCTCGTCCCGCGGGTCCTCCAGCGCTTCGAACTGGCTGTCGACCAGGCTCACCGGAAACACGTGGCCCGGGCGCGCGGCCACACGCTCGCGCGCCTGCTCGCGGCTGAGTTGCAGGAACACGAAGCGCAAACCCGGTGCGGCCGCACGCAGCCGCTCGCGGTAGCGGCGCTTGAGCGAGGAGCAGGTGAGCACCACGCCCTCGGTCCGGCTGGCCAGTTGCTGGGCGAGCGTGTCGAGCCAGGCGGCACGGTCCTCATCGCTCAAGGGCACGCCGGCGCGCATCTTGGCAACGTTGGCGGCGGGGTGGAAATCGTCACCTTCGAGCAGCGGCAGACCCAGCGCCGCGGCGCCTAGCTGGCCGAGGCTGGACTTGCCGCAACCGGCCACGCCCATGACGACGAGGCGGGTGGGAACGGGGTTGAAGGTCATTGGGTAGCGCTATCCAAAGAATTCGAAAGAAACGGTCCGGGTGATCGGACCGTTCTGTACACGCAAACTCGCCTCAGCTTGCCCTGTGGTGTGGGATGATCAGGGCGAATCCGGATGCGAAGTTCGCTATGGTAGCGCTATCCTACGGCGATACCTGACCATCCATCGACAGGGAAAACCCTTGCCGCTCTCTCCGCCACCCACCGAACGCCGCCGCCGCCCCAGCGGGCGCATCACCCTGCAGGACGTGGCCCGCGAGGCCGAGGTCAGCCCCATCACCGCCTCGCGCGCGCTGCGCGGCGAGCGCGGCGTGGCGGCCGATCTGGTCGAACGCGTGAAAACCGCCGCGCAGCAACTGGGCTACGTGCCCGACCCGGCCGCGCGCGCCCTGGCCTCGCAGCGAGGAACTCAGGTGCCGGTGCTCGTACCGTTGTTGTCCAACGCGCTGTTCGTGGACGTGATCGAAGCGGTGCACCGCGTGCTGCTGCCGCACGGCTATCAGCCCCTCATCGGCGTAACGCACTACGACCCGATGGAGGAGGAGCAATTGCTGCGCGCCTACCTGGCGCAACGCCCGGCGGGCGTGCTGCTCACCGGCTTCGACCGCACCGAGGCCGCCCGCCAACTGGTGGCCGCCAGCGGCATGCCCTGTGTCTACCTGATGGAGCTCACGGACGCGCCTGGCGTGCACTGCGTCGGCTTCTCGCAGCAGGACGCGGGACACGCCATCACCCAGCACCTGCTCGATCGCGGGCGCCGGCGCATCGCCTTCATCGCCGCCCAGCTCGATCCGCGCGTGCTGCAGCGCGCCGAGGGCTACCGCCGCTGTCTGCGCGCGGCTGGCCTCTACGACGCCCGGCTGGAACTGCTGAGCCCGCAGCCCTCGTCCATGCGCCTGGGCGGCGAACTGCTCGAAGACCTGCTGCGCACACGACCCGATGTGGACGCCGTGTTCTTCTGCAACGACGACCTCGCACAAGGCGGCCTGCTCGCTGCGTTGCGCCTGGGCGTGGCGGTGCCCCAGCGCATCGCCGTGGCCGGGTTCAACGACCTCTCGGGCAGCGACCAGATGCTGCCGCCGCTGACCACCGTGCGCACGCCGCGGCGCGCCATTGGCGAGGAAGGCGCGCGCATGCTGCTGTCGCTCATGCGCGGCGAGCCGCCTGCCCGCCACAGCGCCGACCTCGGCTTCGAGCTGGTGGTGCGCGGCAGCAGCTGAGCGTGCACACTGCCGGGCGGCAAGCGTCGCCCGACGGTTACAGATCGCAACGCGAACGACCTTCCACCACACCTGCGCTTCACGAGCGCGACGGACAATACCGCCCCATGTCTGCGCGCCCCCTCCACAGCACCACGCTCGTCCTGGCCCTTGTGCTCTCGTTGGGCGCGACCGCGTCCAACGATGCCTTGGCGTTCGAGCTGCCTTCGCTGGACCGCATCGTCCACTACCAGCCGAAGCTGCCGCTGCAGGTGCTCACCGCCGACGGCGTTGAAATCGCACAGTTCGGTGCCGAGCGGCGCGAGTACGTGCCGCTCTCACGCATTCCCTTGCAGCTGCAGCAAGCCGTGCTGGCGGTGGAAGATGCACGCTTTCGCGAACACGCGGGTGTCGACCCCAAGGGCATGGCGCGCGCGCTGGTGGCAGCCGTCACCGGTGGGCGCCGCCAGGGCGCTTCCACCATCACGCAGCAGCTGGTGCGCACCATGCTGCTCACGCGCGAGTTTTCCGCAGAACGCAAAGCCAAGGAAATCTGGCTCGCGCTCAAGCTGGAGGACCAGCTCTCCAAGGACCGCATCCTGGAGATCTACATGAACGAGATCTTCCTGGGCCAGCGCGCCTACGGCTTTGCCGCCGCGGCCAAGACCTACTTCGGCAAACCGCTGGAACAACTGTCGCTGGCCGAGAACGCGATGCTCGCAGGCCTGCCGCAGAACCCCTACTACGCCAACCCGGTGGCCAACTTCCAGCGCGCCACGCAACGCCAGCGCGTGGTGCTGGAGCGCATGCACGCCACGGGCGTGATCTCCGACAAGCAGCTGGCTGCTGCGCGCGCCGAGAAGCTCACGATCCGTACCCCCGGGTTGCGCAGCGTGCATGCGGCCCACGTGGCCGAGATGGCGCGCCAGGCGGTGGTGGAGCGCTTTGGCGAACAGGCCTATTCCAAGGGCTTGCGCGTGACCACCTCGCTCGTGGCGGCTGACCAGCGCGCGGCCCACGCGGCGGTGCAACGCGGCGTGCTGGCCTTCGAGCGGCGCGGTGCCTGGCGCGGGCCGGAGGACAACGAATCGCTGCCCGCGGGCAACGGGCCGGAACTGGAACGCGCTGCGGCCGAAGCGCTGAAGACCCACCGCGATGACGAGGCCCTGCGCGTGGGCATCGTGCTCGACGCAAACCCGAAAGCCTTGCAGGTGCAACTGGCCACGGGCGAGCGCATCACCGTGCAGGGCGAAGGCCTGCGCTGGGCACAGCGGGGGCTCGGGCCAAAGGCCAAGGCGCCCTTCAAGATCGCGCGCGGTGCGGTGGTGCGCGTCGTGAGCACGGGCAAGACCAAGGACAGGAAGCGCGATGTGTGGGCCATCTCGCAGTGGCCCGAGGTGGAGGCGGCGCTCGTGGCCATGGACCCGCAAAGCGGACGCGTGCGCGCGCTGGTGGGCGGTTTCGACTTTGCACGCCAGCCCTTCAACCACGTCACGCAGAGCTGGCGCCAACCGGGCTCGGCGCTAAAGCCACTGCTGTACTCTGCTGCGCTGGAAGCGCGCGTGATGCCGGCCACGCTGGTGGACGACCTGCCCTTCACCGCCGCCAACGGCTGGAGCCCGGGCAACAGCGACGGCCAGGCGTTGGGCCCGATCCGTGTGCACGAGGCACTGGCGCGCTCGAGCAACCTGGTGAGCGTTCGGGTGCTGCAGCACACCGGCACGCCCGCGGCGCGCGCCTGGCTGGGCCGCTTCGGGCTTGACCCGGCGCGCCAGCCCGAGGACCTGACGCTGGCGCTGGGCACGGGCAGCGTCACACCGATGCAGATGGTGCAGGCCTACGCCATGATCGCCAACGGCGGCTGGCGCGTGCCGCCCGTGGTGATCGAGAAGATCACCGACGCGCAAGGCAAAGTGTTGTTCGAGGCACCCGCGCCCGCGCCACTCACCGAGGACACCCGCGCGATTCCCGCGCGCAACGCCTACGTGATGGCCGGCTTGCTCAACGAGGTGACGCGCAGCGGCACCGCAGCGCGCGCACAGGCACTGCTCAAGCGAAGCGACGTTTACGGCAAGACCGGCACCACCAACGACGCGGTGGACGCCTGGTTCGTGGGCTATCAGCCCACGCTGGCCGCGGCCGTGTGGGTGGGCCACGACCAGCCGCGCAGCCTCGGAGGCAGCGAATCGGGCGGGCGCATCGCGCTGCCGATCTGGGTGGACTACATGGGCGCAGCCCTCAAGGGCCGGCCGGTGGCTGCCCCTGCCGCGCCGCCCGAAGGGCTGGTGCGCGACGGCAACGAGTGGCTGTACGCGGAGTGGCGCGACGGCGGTTGGGTCTCGCAGATCTCGGACGCCGGCGGCGTGCAGTACAAGACCACGCTGGGCGCCGAGATCGGTCGCGCGCTCGAATCCTTCGGCAACTGGCTGCGCAGCGGCACGCCGCCCACGCCACCCAGCGACTGACCGACTGACTGACGGATCAAGCGAACGGAAGAAAACAAGCCGGCCCAAGGCCGGCTTGTTGCTTTGTGCAGGGCGTCGTGCCGGTGTTCAGGCGGCGCAGATCCGCGCCTTGGCCTCGGCGTACTCGCGCTTGAAGCGCGCCACCAACTCACCCGCGCCCACGATCTCGCGGATCGCACCGATGCCCTGGCCACAGCCCCAGATGTCGCGCCAGGCCTTGGCGGCGTTGGCACCTTCCCCGGTGGAGAAGTTCATCTTGCTCGGGTCGCTCTCGGGCAGGTTCTCCGGGTCCATGCCGGCGTTGCGGATGGAGCCCTTGAGGTAGTTACCGTGGATGCCGGTGTAGAAGTTGCTGTAGACGATCTCGTCGGAGTTGCTCTCCACGATCATCTGCTTGTAGCCCTCCACCGCGCGCGCTTCGTGCGTGGCGATGAAGGCAGAACCGATGTAGGCGAGGTCGGCCCCCATCGCCTGCGCGGCCAGGATCGCACCACCGGAGGCAATGGCGCCAGACAACGCCACCGGGCCGCCGAACCACTCGCGGATCTCCTGGATCATCGCGAACGGGCTCTTGGTGCTGGCGTGGCCGCCCGCGCCCGCGGCCACCGGGATCAGGCCATCGGCGCCCTTCTCGATCGCCTTGTGCGCGAACACGTTGTTGATGACGTCGTGCATCACGATGCCGCCCCAACCGTGCACGGCCTGATTCACGTCCTCGCGCGCGCCCAGGCTGGTGATGATGATCGGCACCTTGTACTTGGCGCACAGCTGCATGTCGTGCTCGAGCCGGTCGTTGCTCTTGTGAACGATCTGGTTGATGGCGAACGGCGCGGCCGGGTTGTCCGGGTTGGCCTTGTCGTGCGCCGCCAGCGCCTCGGTGATCTCGGCCAGCCACTCATCCAGCTGCGAAGCCGGGCGCGCGTTGAGCGCCGGCATGGAGCCCACCACGCCGGCTTTGCACTGCGCGATGACGAGCTTGGGGTTGCTGATGATGAACAGCGGCGAGCCGATCACCGGGAACTTGAGGTTCTTGAGAACCGGGGGCAGGTAGCGCTCGGGTGCGGGCATGTTGTCTCCGTGTGGAAAGGGCGGTTCGCGGTCAGAACGCTTCGAGGGCCATCGCGGTCACGCCCTCGGCGCCTTCAACGATGGAGGCCGCCACGCCCGGGGCGCGGCCGAGGATGTGGTCGGCATAGAAGCGCGCGGTGGTGATCTTCGCGTCCATGAAGGCCTTGTCCTGTCCCTTGGCCGACAGGCCTTCGGCCACCAGCAGCGCACGCCCCAGTTGCCAACCCGCCATGAGGTTGCCCGCGAGCATGAGGTAGGGCACGCTGCCCGCGAAGGCCGCGTTGGGGTTGGCCTTGGTGTTGGCCACGATGAAGTCCACCGCCTGCTCGAAGGCCTCGCGGGCGGCCGTGAGGCGCTTGGCCACCGCCTTGGCATTGGTGCCGCCTTTGGCCAGCTCGGCTTCGGTGGCGCGAATCTGCGCCGCAATGGCTTTGGCCACGGTGCCACCGTCGCGCGCGGTCTTTCGGCCCACCAGATCGTTTGCCTGGATCGCCGTCGTGCCTTCGTAGATGGTGAGGATCTTGGCGTCGCGGTAGTGCTGGGCGGCGCCGGTTTCCTCGATGAAGCCCATGCCCCCGTGCACCTGCACGCCCAGACTGGTGACTTCCAGGCTCATCTCGGTGCTGTAGCCCTTCACCAGCGGCACCAGGAATTCATAGAAGGCCTGGTTCTGCTTGCGCACCTCGGCGTCGGGATGGTGGTGGGCCGCGTCGTACGCGGCCGCGGCCACGCTGGCCATGGCGCGGCAGCCCTCGGTGGCGGCGCGCATGGTCATGAGCATGCGCTTGACGTCGGGGTGGTGGATGATGGGCGCGGCGGTGTTCATGGAACCGTCCACCGGGCGGCTCTGCACCCGGTCGCGCGCGTATTGCACGGCCTGCTGGTAGGCCCGCTCGCTGATGGCGATGCCTTGCACGCCCACGGCGTAGCGGGCCGCGTTCATCATGATGAACATGTACTCCAGGCCGCGGTTTTCCTGGCCGACCAGGGTGCCAATGGCACCACCGTGATCGCCATACTGCAGCACCGCCGTGGGGCTGGCCTTGATGCCCAGCTTGTGCTCCACGCTCACGCAGTGCACGTCGTTGCGCGCACCCAGCGAGCCGTCCTTGTTCACCATGAACTTGGGCACCACGAACAGGCTGATGCCCTTCACACCTTCGGGCGCACCGACCACGCGCGCAAGCACCAGATGGACGATGTTGTCGGCCATGTCGTGCTCACCGTAGGTGATGTAGATCTTGGTGCCGAAGATCTTGTAGGTGCCGTCGGGCTGCGGCTCGGCGCGCGTGCGCACCGCTGCGAGGTCGGAGCCGGCTTGCGGCTCGGTGAGGTTCATGGTGCCGGTCCACTCGCCGCTCACCAGCTTGTGCAGGTAGATCGCCTTCTGCTCGTCGCTGCCCGCGGTGAGCAGGGCCTCGATGGCGCCGTCGGTGAGCAACGGGCACAGCGCAAAGCTCAGGTTGGCGCTGTTGAGCATTTCGCCGCAGGCCGCGCCGATGGTCTTGGGCAGGCCCTGGCCACCGAAGTCCACCGGGTGCTGCAAGCCCTGCCAGCCGCCCTCGGCGTACTGGCGGTAAGCGTCCTTGAAACCCGGCGTGGTGGTGACCACACCGTCCTTCACGAACGATGGCTTGAGATCGCCTTCGCGGTTGAGCGGCGCCACCACGCCCTCATTGAGCTTGGCGCATTCCTCGAGCACGGCCTGCGCCGTTTCCAGGCCGGCGTCTTCAAAGCCGGGCATCTGGGCCACCTGGTCGATGCGCGCCAGGTGCTCGATGTTGAACAGCATGTCCTTGATGGGGGCGGTGTAACTCATGACGAGATGTCTCCGGGAATGCGCAAAAGCCGAAAAAAAGGCATCGCAAGCGATGCCCTTGGGAACGGGGTCGCTGGTTCAGAGCGCCTTGACGAGGGCCGGCACGGCCTCGAACAGATCGGCCTCCAGCCCGTAGTCAGCCACGCTGAAGATCGGGGCCTCGGGGTCCTTGTTGATCGCCACGATCACCTTGGAGTCCTTCATGCCCGCCAGGTGCTGGATGGCGCCCGAGATGCCCGCGGCGATGTAGAGCTGCGGCGCGACGATCTTGCCGGTCTGGCCGACCTGCAGGTCGTTGGGTGCGTAGCCCGCGTCCACCGCGGCGCGGCTGGCGCCGATGGCAGCACCCAGCTTGTCCGCCAGCGGCGTGATGACCTCGTTGAACTTCTCGCTGCTGCCGAGTGCGCGGCCACCGCTGACGATGATCTTGGCCGCGGTGAGCTCGGGGCGGTCGCTCTTGGCGATCTCGCTGCCCAGGAAGCGGCTCTTGCCGGAATCGGCCACGGCGCTGGCGCTCTCCACCGCGGCGCTGCCGCCGCTGGCCGCCGCCGGGTCGAAGCCGGTGGTGCGCACGGTGATGACCTTGATCTTGTCGGTGCTCTGCACGGTGGCGATGGCGTTGCCGGCGTAGATCGGGCGCTCGAAGGTGTCGGCGCTGATGACTTTGGTGGCGTCGCTGATCTGCGCCACGTCGAGCAGCGCGGCCACGCGCGGGGCCACGTTCTTGCCCGCCGCGGTGGCCGGGAACAGGATGTGGCTGTAGCTGGCGGCGAGCGCCACCACCTGCGCGGCCACGTTCTCGGCCAGGCCGTGGTCCAGGCCGGCGGCGTCGGCGTGGATGACCTTGCTCACACCGGCGATCTGCGCGGCGGCTTGCGCAGCGCCCGCGGCGTTGTGGCCGGCGATCAGCACATGCACGTCGCCCCCGCAGGCAGCGGCGGCGGTGACGGTGTTGAGGGTGGCGCCCTTGATGGACGCGTTGTCGTGTTCGGCAATGACGAATGCGGTCATGTTCAGATCACCTTGGCTTCGTTCTTGAGTTTCTCGACCAGGGCGGCCACGTCGGCCACCTTCACGCCGGCGCCGCGCTTGGGCGGCTCGCTGACCTTCAGCGTCTTGATGCGCGGGGCGACATCCACACCGAGGTCTTCGGGCTTGACGGTCTCCAGCGGCTTCTTTTTGGCCTTCATGATGTTGGGCAGCGTCACGTAACGCGGCTCGTTCAGGCGCAGGTCGGTGGTGATGACCGCGGGCATGGCGACCGAGAGGGTTTCCAGGCCGCCGTCGACCTCACGCGTGACCTTCGCGTTGCCGCCGTCGATCTCGACCTTGGAGGCGAAGGTGGCCTGCGGCAGGCCGGCCAGCGCAGCCAGCATCTGGCCGGTCTGGTTGCAGTCGTCGTCGATCGCCTGCTTGCCCAGGATCACGAGGCCGGGTTGCTCCTTGTCCACCAGGGCCTTGAGCAGCTTGGCCACGGCCAGCGGCTGCAGCTCTTCGTTCGTCTCGACCAGGATGGCGCGGTCGGCGCCGATGGCCATGGCCGTGCGCAGCGTTTCCTGGCACTGGGCGACGCCGCAGGAGACAGCGATCACTTCCGTGGCCGCGCCTTTTTCCTTCAGGCGCACCGCCTCTTCCACCGCGATCTCGTCGAACGGGTTCATGGACATCTTCACGTTGGCGATGTCCACACCCGTGCCGTCGCTTTTGACGCGAACTTTCACGTTGTAGTCGACCACGCGTTTGACGGGGACGAGAACCTTCATGCTGGCTTGCTCCTGTGATGGTTGATGCGGTCGCGCAGTTGACGTGCACGTCAACTCGGCATTGTAGGGGGCGGGGCGGAGCCGCTGGCCGCAGCGAATAAAACGAACGATCGTGCTTTTTTCGATTATATCGATCCCGCACGGATCGCCAACGCGAATCCCCTGCCAGCGGTCGGATGTCGCCGCACCGACATTTCCCGACCGACAGGTCGGCGAACCCGGGTAAGTCTGGAGGCCGACCACAGACCCCTTCACCTATAGTGAGTCAGCACCACTTGCTTATGTTGAGTAACCAACCGGTGCCCCACCTCCACCGCCCTTCCCGGAGCCCGCGCATGAAGTTCTCGTTCCTCCTGGCCACCAGCGCCGCCGCCCTGTTGGCCGCCGCACCGGCCGCCGCCCAGACCGTGTTCTCTGTTTCCTCCTGGGTGGGCCCCACCCACACCCTCAGCGTGGCCCAGAAAGGCTGGTGCGATGCACTCGAGAAGGAAAGCGCCGGGCGCATGAAGTGCAACATCCTGCCCAAGGCCGTGGCCGCCGCGCCGGGAACCTTCGACGCAGTGCGCGACGGGCTGGCCGATATCTCCTACACGGTGGATGGCTACACCCCCGGGCGCTTCATCAACACCCAGGTGGCCGAGTTCCCCTTCCTGGGCGACAGCGCCGTGCCGACCTCGGTCGCCTATCAGCGCATCTACGACAAGCACTTCGCCCCGCTGGGCGAGCACCGCGGTGTGAAGGTGCTGGCGGTGTTCACGCACGGCCCCGGCATCATCTTCAACAGCAAGCAACCGGTGAAGACGGTGGACGACGCCACCAAACTCAAGTTCCGCATCGGTGGCGGCAACATCAACGAGCTTTCCAAGCTCATGGGCTTCAACACCACGCTCAAGCCCGCGCCCGAATCGTTCGAGTTGCTTTCCACCGGCGTGATGGACGGCACTTTCTTCCCCGACGAGTCCATCGCCTCTTTCAAGCTGAGCATGATCAAGCACGCCACCATTTTCCCCGGTGGCCTGTACAACACCAGCTTCGTGTTCATGATGAACCCGGCCAAGTACAACGCCCTGTCGGCGCAGGACAAGGCTGTGGTCGACAAGCTCTCGGGTGAGTACGCTGCGCGCCTGTTCGGCGAGGGCTGGGACAGGGTGGACGCAGCCAGCCGCGAACTGCAGAAGACGCAGGGTGTGCAGCGAGTGCAGGCCGACGAATCTTTCGTGAAGGCCGTGGCGGCCAAGCAGGCCGAGCTGGAAGACAAGTGGGCCGCAGCCGCCGCTGCCAAGGGCCTGAAGGACCCGAAGGCGGTGCTGGCGGAGTTCCGCGCCGAGATCAAGAAGGTCAAGTAACCGCGGCCCTCACAGCGCCGCCGCCGGCGGGCAGTCGCCAACCCGACTGCCCGCCGGTTTTTTTGCACCCGCCCTGCCATGCTCACCTTTCTGGACCGCGCGCTGCGCTGGTCGACCGGCCTGATGGCCGCAATGGCCTTGTTCACCATCATGTGGCTCACGCTCGTCGACGTGACGGGGCGCAAGTTCTTCAACCACTCTGTGCCTGGCGGGCTGGAGATCACCGAGGTGCTCATGGTGGTGGTGATCTTCGGCGGGCTGCCCCTGGTGAGCTGGCGTGGCGAGCATGTGGTCTTCGACTCGCTCGATCCGTTCGTGCCCGACTGGCTGCACCGCATCCAGCAACGCCTGGTTCACCTGGTGTGCGCCGCGGTGTTCGGCTTCATGGCCTATCTGATGCTGTTGCGAGCCGACCGGTTTGCCGAGTACGGTGACATCACGGTCTACCTGCAACTGCCGCTCACGCCGGTGGCCTGGATGATGGCTGCCTTTCTGTTCGTGACCGCGTTCGTGCACCTGGTGTTCGTATTCGTGCGGCCGCCCGAGCCCCGCTTTCACGGCGCTGCCGGGGAAGGGAGCGGCACATGATCGAAGCGTCGATCGGCTTCCTGGCCGTCTTCCTGCTCGCTGCGCTGCGCATTCCGCTGGCGGTGGCCATGGTCACCGTGGGCATGGGTGGCCTGGCGCTGCTGCGCGGCTGGCAGCCCGCGCTGGCCAGCACCAGCCAGGTCATCTTCGAAACCGGGTTCGCCTACGTGCTCTCGGTGATTCCGCTGTTCGTGTTGATGGGCAACTTCGTGGCGCGCGCCGGCATGGCACGCGAGCTCTACCAGGCCGCCAACTCGTTCGTGGGACACCGACCGGGCGGCCTGGCGATGGCCAGCATCATTGCCTCGGGCGGCTTCGGCTCGATCTGCGGCTCCTCGATCGCAACCGCCGCGACCATGACGCGGGTGGCCTACCCCGAGATGAAGCGCCATGGGTACCGCGATTCGCTGGCCACCGGAGCGATTGCATCCGGCGGTACGCTGGGCATCCTGATTCCACCGTCGACCATCATGGTGATCTACGGAATCATCACCGAAACCGACATCGGCAAGCTGTTCATCGCGGGCATCCTGCCGGGCATCGTGGCGGTGGTGTGTCTGTGCCTGGCGGTGGTCTTCGTGACCTGGCGTGATCCGCAAGCCGGCCCGGCCGCGGAACGCCAGAGCTGGCCGGAGCGCCTGCGCGCGCTGCGCAACGTGTGGGGCGTGGGCGTGTTGTTCGCGCTCGTGATCGGTGGCATCTATGGCGGCGTGTTCACGGCCACCGAAGGCGCAGGCGTGGGCGCGGCTGGCGCCTTCGTGTTCGCCCTGCTGAGGGGCACCCTCACCCCGCGCGTGCTGGTGGAAATCCTTCAGGACAGTGCGCGCACCACCGCCATGCTCTTCACCATCCTGATCGCGGCGATGGTGTTCACCAGCTTCGTGAACTTCACCAGCATGCCGGGTGACCTGCGGGACTTCATCCTGCAGTTCAGCCCGGAGCCGATCATGGTGGTGGTGGCGATGATGGTGATCTACGTGCTGTTGGGTCTGGTGATGGAGGAGTTGTCGATGGTGCTGCTCACCATCCCGGTGTTCTTCCCCATCATCACCGGACTGGGCTTCGACCCGGTTTGGTTCGGCGTGCTGATCGTCACCGTGATCGAGATCGGCATGATCTCGCCGCCTGTGGGCATGAACCTGTTCGTCATCAACGCCTTGTTGCCGTCGGTGCCGCTCAACCAGATCTTCCGCGGCGTCTGGCCCTTCGTGGTGGCCGACGTGGCGCGCCTGGCCATCCTGGTGGCGTTTCCGGCGATCGCCCTCTGGCTGCCCGGCTTCATGACCCGCTGATCGCCGCGGCGGCCCCCGCCTCGCCTCCCTGCCCGAGCACGTGCACCACGCGCTGCGGGTAGGGAATCTCCACCGAGTGCGCGCGCAGCGCGGTGAGGATGGCGATGTTGATGGCCGAGCGCAGGGCAAGCTGGCCATTCTCGGGGTCGGCAATCCAGTAGCCCAATGTGAACTCCAGGCCGTCGGCACCGAAATTGGACAAGGCCACCGAAGGCCCTGGGCTCTTGAGCACGCGCGGCTGCCCATACGCCGCCTCCAGCAGCAAACGCGTCACGAGCTCCACGTCGCTGTCGTAGGCCACCGACACCACGGTGGACTGCCACACGTTGGGGTCGGCCAGCGAGAGGTTCTCCACCCGGTTGATGATGAGCAGTTCGTTGGGCACGATGGATTCACGCCCGCTGAGGTTGCGGATCAGCGTGTAGCGGGCGTTGATGTCGGTGATGCGGCCTTCGAAGTTGTCGACGCGCACGTTGTCGCCAATGCGCACGCTGCGCTCGGCCAGGATGACGAAGCCGCTCACGTAGTTGGACGCGAGCTTCTGCAGGCCGAAGCCGATACCCACGCCGATGGCCCCGCCCAGCACCGACAGGGCCGTGAGGTCGATGCCGACCGCGGACAGGCCGACGATCAGGCCGATGAACAGCAGCAGCGCGCGCGTGGCGTTGCTCACCGCCTTGCGCAGCGACAGATCGCTGCCCACGCTCTTGCGCAGCAGTCGCGACTCGATCGCGGAGGAAATCCACAGCGCCAGGATCAGCACTGCACCCGCGGTGATCAAACCCTCGATCATGGTGCGCAGGCTGATCGTGCTGCTGCCGATCTTCCAGGTGATCTGGTCCATCTCGGCCAGCACCACGGGCAGCAGGCCGCTCACCCAGAGCACCATGGCACCCCAGGCCACCCACGAGATGGTGCGCTCGAGCACACGCACCCAGGGTTTGTCGTCGAAAGCCACCTGCAGCACCTTCACGCCCAGGCGGATCACCGCGAGAGACACCAGCACCGGAATGGCCACGTGGAACAGGGCCGCAGGCACGTACTGCGCCAGCAGGCCGCGCGCCACGTACACCAGCAGCAGCAACACCAGCGGGAACAAGGCGCCGTCGACGATGCGTCGACCGAACATCACCGAGTTCTGGTCGTTCTGCATCGACAGCGCGCGGCGCAAGGTGCGGCAAAAGCCCCAGGCCAGCAGCACCGCGAGCACCAGCGCGGCCAGTTCGGCCAGCGAGGCCGGTTGCAACAAACCTTGAAGCCACGCGCCCAGGTCGTCGACCGGGCGCGGTGAAACGGACGCAGCGTCGTTCATCGTTACGTGTGAGGAAGCAAGAAGAAACGGGGGTCAGATCCCGGTGAGCACGCGCAGGTGTGCCTCCACGCTGCGCGCGAGCGCACCCAACGCATAGCCGCCTTCAAGACAGCTCACGATGCGACCCTGCGCATGGCGGTCGGCCACCGCCTTGATGCGTTCGGTCATCCAGGCATAGTCGGCCTCGACCAGGCCCAGCTGGGCCATGTCGTCCTCGCGGTGGGCGTCGAAACCGGCGCTGATGAACACCATCTGCGGGCGGTGTTCATCCAGGCGCGGCATCCAGTAGGTATCGATCAACTCGCGGATCGCCATGCCGCGCGTGTAGGCGGGCACCGGCAGGTTCACCAGATTGGCCGCGGTGGAATGCTCGCAGGCCGGGTAGAAGGGGTGCTGATAGAAGCTGCACATGAGGATGCGCTCGTCGCCGGCGACGATGTCCTCGGTACCGTTGCCGTGGTGAACGTCGAAGTCGATGACGGCCACGCGTTGCAGGCCGTGGCGTTCCAGCGCGTACTTGGCCGCCACGGCCACGTTGTTGACGAAACAAAAGCCCATGGCCTGCCTGCGCGTGGCGTGGTGCCCGGGCGGGCGCACGGCGCAGAAGGCGTTGGCCAGTTCACCCGCCATCACCGCGTCCACGGCGTCAATGGCAGCGCCCGCGGCCAGCAGGATCGCGTCCCAGCTGTGGGGGTTCATGGACGTGTCGGGGTCGACCTGCGCGTGCGAGGGGCCACCGGCCTGCATGTCCTCGCGCAGGGTCTCGGCCAGGCCGCGCAGCGCCGCCAGGTGCATGCGATCGTGGGCGAGTTCGATGTCGGCCAGGGCTGCCGGCGTGGCCTCGCGGCGCTCCAGCGCAGCGTCCAGACCGGTGATGAGCAGCCGGTCCTCGATCGCATCGAGCCGTTCGGGGCATTCGGGGTGGCCGGCGCCCATCTCGTGCTGCCAGCATGCCTTGTGGGTGAAATAACCGGTGGTGTGGGCCATCTCTGAAACGCGGTGAGAATCGCGGCCAATATGCAAGCCCAGATGCAACAAGATTCGAAGATCCAGCACCTGCTGGGCCAGCTTAACACGGTGATCGTCGGCAAGCCGCAGCAGGTGAACGACTGCGTGGCCTGCCTGCTCGCGGGCGGACACCTGCTCATAGAGGACGTGCCCGGCGTGGGCAAGACCACGCTGGCGCACGCCCTGTCGCGCGCCTTCGGGCTGCAGTTCGCCCGTGTGCAGTTCACCGCCGACCTGATGCCCACCGACCTCATCGGCGTCTCGATCTACGAGCGAGCGCGCGAGGGCTTCGTGTTCCACCCCGGCCCGGTGTTCGCGCAGGTGCTGCTGGCCGACGAGATCAACCGCGCCAGCCCCAAGACGCAGAGCGCGCTGCTGGAGGCCATGGAGGAAAAGCAGGTCACCGTGGAGGGCGAGACGCGTGCCCTGCCCGAGCCGTTCTTCGTGATCGCCACCCAGAACCCGCACGACCAGCTCGGCACCTATGCGCTGCCCGAGTCACAGCTCGACCGCTTCCACATGCGGCTGTCGCTGGGCTACCCCGACCGCGCGGCCGAGCGCGAACTGCTGCGTGGTGCCGACCGGCGCGCGCTGATCGAATCGCTGCCGCCGGCACTCACGCCCGACGATCTGGCGCGGCTGCAGCGCGCGGTGGCCGAGGTGCACACCGCCGAGCCGGTGCTCGAATACCTGCAGGACCTGGTGGCCGCCACGCGCAGCGGGCGCTGGTTCCTGCAAGGCCTGTCGCCGCGCGCGGCGCTGGCCGTGGTGCGCGCCGCCAAGGCCCAGGCGTTTCTGCAGGGGCGCAACTACGTGGCGCCCGACGACATCGCCGCCATCCTGCCGCAGACCACCGCACACCGCCTGATCCCGGTGCGCGACGCTGGCCGGGGCCCTACCGAGCAGGTGCGTGCCATGCTCGACGCCGTGCCACTGCCCTGACCGAGCTCATGGCCACATCGCTCGCCCCGCTCGCTTCGCAAGGTGCCGGCAGCGGCTGGCACTGGCGCGCGCCGCTGCGGCCCGTGCGCCGCCGCGTGCAGGCCTGGTTCCACAGCCGCCTGCGCCGCACGGACACGCTCACGCTCACACAGCGCAATGTCTACATCCTGCCCACCCGAGCGGGCTGGATGCTGGCGCTCACGCTGCTCGTGCTGCTGGTGGCCAGCATCAACTTCCAGCTCAACCTGGGCTACCTGCTCACCTTCCTGCTCGCGGGCAGCGCGCTGGTGGGCATGCACGTGTGTCACAACAACCTGCGCGGCCTCGCGCTGCACCTGCACCCGCCCGAGGCGGTGCACGCCCACCAGGCGGTGGTGCTGGAGGCGCGCTTCGCCAGCGAACGCCGCCGGCCGCGCCACGGGATCGGCCTGGGCGTGGTGCACGACGACGGCACCCCGCCTGACCTGGCCTGGACAGACGTGCCGGCACAAGGCCAGGCGCAGCTGCAGGTGGCTTGGCGCGCGCCCGGGCGCGGCCAGCACAAGCTGCCCACTCTGATCGCGCAGACGCTGTTCCCGCTCGGCACCTTCCGCGTCTGGGCCTTGTGGCGGCCCGCGGCCACCGCGCTGGTCTACCCCGAACCCGAGGCGCACCCGCCGCCCCTGCCCCCCGGCGAGCCGCAAGGCGGTGGCGCGGGCAGCGCGCGCGTGCACAGCACGGGCGAGTACGACGGCGTGCGCGCCTACCGCCGCGGCGACCCGATGAAGGCGGTGGTGTGGAAGAAGGCCGCGCAGGCCTTCGCCGCCGGCCGCAACGAGCTGGTGAGCCGCGACGCCCTCTCGAGCCAACGCCAGCAGCTGTGGCTGGACCTGCAGCAATGCGGCGGCACGGACTTCGAGCGACGGATTTCGCGCCTCACCGCCTGGGTGCTCATGGCCGATCGGCTGGGCCTGGACTATGGCCTGCGCCTGCCCGGCCGCGAGATCGCTCCCGACCAGGGCCCGGCACACCGGGCGCGCTGCCTGGAGGCACTGGCGCTGTGCTGACGAACGCCCTCCCCTCGCGCGGCGTGGTCCTTTTGCCGAGGGACACGCGCGATACCCTGTTTCTGCTCGCTGTGATCGCCTGGGTGGTGGCGCTGCAGGCTGCGCACATACCGCCCTGGACCACCGCGCTCACCGGCGCCGTGCTGGCCTGGCGTGCCTGGCTGGCGCTCAAGGCGCAACCGCTGCCAGGTTGGCCCTGGCGCGCGGGCCTGCTGGTGATCGCGCTCGCAGGCACCTGGCTGACCCACGGCACGCTGCTCGGCCAGCACGCGGGCGTCACGCTGGTGGTGGTGCTGCTGGCGCTCAAGACGCTGGAGTTGCGCGCGCGGCGCGACGCCTTCGTGGTGTTCTTCCTGGGCTTCTTCGCGCTGCTCACGCACTTCTTTTATTCACAAACCCTGCTCACGGCCGCGGGTATCCTGGTTGCGCTGCTCGGGCTGCTCACGGCGGTCGTCAACGCCCACATGCCGGTGGGCCGGCCCTCGCTGGCGCAGGCGGCCCGCATTGCCGGCGGCATGGCCTTGCTGGGTGCGCCGATCATGCTGGCGTTGTTCCTGCTGTTTCCGCGCATGGCGCCGCTGTGGGGCGTGCCGAACGACGGCATGGGCACCAGCGGCCTGTCGGAGGAAATGCGCGTGGGCGACATTGCCGAACTCGCGCTGGACGACAGCATCGCGCTGCGCGTGCGCTTCGACGGCCGCCCGCCGCCCTCAGGCCTGATCTATTTCCGTGGCCCGGTGCTCAGCCAGTTCGACGGCCGCCAGTGGCAACCGCTCGAATCGGGCTTTCCCGGCAACCTGCGCCTGCGCAGCGAGCTGCGCCCTGGCGGCGAACCGGTGAGCTACGAGGTGACGATGGAGCCGAACAGACGCCGCTGGCTGTTCGTGCTGGAGGCCGCCACCACCGCCCCCGAGCTGCCGGGAAACCGGGTGCGCATGACCGACGAACTCCAGTGGGTCACCCAACGCCCCATCGGTTCTCTGGTGCGCTATCGCGCGCAAAGCCACCTGGATTTCGGCCACGGCCCACTGCAGACCAGCCTGGGCCTGCAAGATCACCTTCAACTGCCGCCCGGCTTCAACCCACGCACGATGGCACTGGCGCAGGAACTGCGGCGCACGCACGGTGCCGGGCCCGAACACGCGCGTGCGCTGGTGGACGCGGCGCTCGATCGCCTGCGCACCGGCGGCTACGTCTACACGCTGGAGCCGGGCGTGTACGGCCAGCACACGGCCGACGAGTTCTGGTTCGACCGCAAGCGTGGCTTCTGCGAACACATCGCCAGCGCCTTTGTCGTGCTCATGCGCGCCATGGATATTCCGGCCCGCGTGGTCACCGGCTACCAGGGCGGCGAGATGAACGGCGTCGACGGTTACTGGACGGTGCGCCAGCGCGATGCACACGCGTGGACGGAGGTCTGGCTGCAGGGTGAAGGCTGGGTGCGCGTGGACCCGACCGGCGCCGTGTTCCCGGGCCGCGTGGGCTCGGTGCTGCGGCTGCAGGCGCCGACGGGCGCGGTGGCGGGCGTGCTGCAGGCCGCCATCAGCCCGAACCTGATGGCGCTGCTGCGCGCCAACTGGGAAGCGCTCAACAACGTGTGGAACCAGTGGGTGCTCAACTACACGCAGGACAGCCAGTTCAACCTGCTCCGCTCGCTGGGCGTGGCCTCGCCGAGCTGGCAGGACCTGGCGCTGGTGCTGCTCGCCGTGGTGGTGGCCGTGAGCCTGGCCGGTGCCGCCTGGGCACTGTGGGAGCGCCAGCGGCACGACCCCTGGATTCGCCTGCTGCGGGGTGCGCGCAAGCGGCTGCGCGCGCTGGGTGTGATCAGCAGCGAACGCACGCCGCCACGAGAACTGGCCCAGCAGCTGCGCACGCGCTTCGCTGCCGACCCAGCTGCCCAGGCCCTGGCCCACTGGCTGCTTCGCCTGGAGGCGCAGCGCTACGCGCCGCACAGCCCGCTCACCCTGGCCGAGCTGCGGCGCGACTACCGCCGACTGGCCTGGCCCACGCGCCGCGCAACGTGATGAAATCGGGGGCGATGAAACGCCGCCCGCTCTCGCTCGCCCTGCTCTTGCTCGCTCTTTCGCCGTCGCTGGCCTTGTCGCAGGGCAGCCCCGCCAAGCGCCGCCCTGCCCGCGCCGCGCAAGACACCTTCTACCGCGACCACGCAGCCGCCATGGCCTTCGCCGACGACCTGGCGCAGCGCCGCGGCCTCGACCCGGCCTGGGTGCGCGAGCAGATCGGCCGCGCGCGCCGCCTGGAGGCGTCCATTCGCGGCGTCACCCCGCCGCCCGTCGGCATGCCCAAGAACTGGGCCGCTTACCGATCGCGCTTCATCGAACCGGTGCGCCTGGCCGCGGGCCAGCGCTTCTGGCAGGAACACCGCGAGGCGCTGACGCGCGCCGAGGCCGAATACGGCGTACCGGCCAGCCTGATCGTCGGCGTCATCGGCGTGGAAACGCTCTACGGCCGCCACACCGGCAATCACAAAGTGATGGACGCGCTCAGCACGCTGGCCTTCGATTTCCCCGCCGTGCACCCGCGCGCGGCCGCGCGCAGCGCCTTCTTCCGCGACGAACTGGAGCAGTTGCTCAGCCTTGCGCAGCGCACCGGCATCGACCCGCACACGCTGCTGGGCAGCTTCGCCGGCGCCATGGGCTGGCCACAGTTCATGCCCAGCAGCTGGGTGAAGTACGCGATCGACTTTGACGGCGACAGCAAGGTGGATCTCTTCAACAGCCCCACCGACGTGATCGGCTCGGTGGCCAACTACTTCAAGGCCTTCGGCTGGCAAAGCGGCCAGCCCACGCACTACCCGGTGCGCTTCGACGACAGCCGGCTCGACCTGGACACCCTGCTCGCGCCCGACATCCTGCCCAGCTTCAGCGTCGAGAGCTTCCTTGCCAGGGGTGCCGTGCTTGAAGGCGAGGCCCTGCAACACAGCGGCAAGCTCGCCCTGGTGGAACTGGAGAACGCCGATGCGCCCTCCACCTACGTGGCCGGTACCGAGAACTTCTACGTCGTGACGCGCTACAACTGGAGCAGTTACTACGCGATGGCGGTGATTGAGCTGGGTGAAGCGGTGAAGGTGCTGATCAAGGGCTCTTGAGCACTGCGTCACGCGCGGCCTTCGTTGCGGGCAAGTCGATGACCATGAGATGGCCAAGCGGCCTGGAACCTTCGTTTCGAGCAGGTGACTCATGGGCAAATCCGTCACGGAAAAGACCATGCCCCGAGTACACGCTGCGCCCCAACCGTTGATCGACACTCGAACGGATCTTCGAACGACGTTCGGCGACTCGCCCACGGGAAAGGAACGCTATCGCGTGACGCCCAGCGGTAGGCGGCGCGCACCCCTCCTGCAATTGGCCAGCGCCGTGCAGCGCAAAGCCATTCATGTACTCAACGTCATCGCGCCAAGGGGCCGCCGCCAAGATGAAAGAACCCGGGAGGCCTTGCGTGAGTGCAGCCACCGGGTCGGCGATCTGGTCGCGCGCCTTTCACGTAGCGGCCCGGCAGACACCGGGTCGATCGCCCAGGACCTGGAGAAGTGCTTCCTGGCAGCGAGCAAGTTGGCCTCCCTGGCGAAGGGCCAGGCCAACGATCCGCTGGCCACGGTGCTGGTCCGACTCGAAGTGCACCTGGCCTCCATGAATCTGGCGGATATAGCGTCGCTCAAGGCAAGCCTGGAACGGGCAAACCGTGACTCGGCCAGCATGGATCCTAGCCTGCAGGGCAGGCTGCCTTGCCTCGAGGGCGCGGTACGTCAACATCTGCAATCGCGCATGGACGCCGCCGAGCAACAGTTGGTCAAGGCCATCACACACAAAACGCCTGAGATGCAGCACCCCAGCGTCCTCAGCGCCTGCGTGGAGAGGTTCAATGCAGCGGCACGTGTGCCCTCCTCGTCCGCAGCACCGCCAGACATCGGTGCAACGGTGGCCTCGCACTTGCCAGGCATGAGCATGGAACAACTCGACGCCCTGGGCCAAGGGCTGGAGAAGATCCGCACATCGCGCGATGGTGCTCCCGCGGCCCTGCAGGCCACGCTGACCACGCTGGGTACCCAGGTGCGCACGCAGCTGTGCCAACGCATCATCGAGGGCGCCCGTGAGCAGCTCCAGGCCGGGGCGCGGCGTTTGCTTCAAGAAGTACCCAAGGGCCCCGAAGCCGCGCAAGTCGCCTTTGCCCGGTTCACCGACAGCATCACCGCCCTGCTCAAAAACCACCCAGTCAACCGCGACGACGCCCTGCTCAACGCGGTCGCCAAGCACATCATCAACCCGCTACTGAAGGAGAACACGCCAGACCAAACGGCCTTCGCCGATCTGTTCGCCTTGCTGACGCCCTCGCAGCAACACAAACTGCTCGCCAGTAACTCGACGCTGCTGAGTGAGCCCACGCCCGAGATAGAGCGCATGGTGAACGCGGCCGTGCAGCAGCAATTGGCCACGACGCAGCAGCGCTTTGAAGAAGCAGCCATCGCGCTGCTGGACAACGGCGCAGCCCTGCCTACCAAGGATCCGGCGCGCTTCGTGACCACCGCCGTCCTCGCCGCATCGGCATGGCAATCGCTGAACGCGCTGCGAGAGGCACATGCAGGCCCGCTGGACGCCAACCTTCAGCAACGGCATCAAGAACTGAAGGCGTACTTGCACGAGAACATCGATCTCGCCCGGCTGCCACTCGACGTTATCGAGAACGAGGCGCTGCGCGAGCTGGGCAAGATGTCGAACACGCTGGGCCTTACCCAGGGCCAGGCGGCCGTTACCGCGGAGACCTTGCGACGCAAGGACGCGCTGGTGCAGTCCTGCGTTGACGCACGAATCCACCACCTGCGCGCCATGCGCTCGGGCGAGCCGCAAGCGGTCTTCCGCGCGCTGCAGGAATCACAGGCAGCGCTCGACCTGATCACGATCCCCCTGCAGCAACTGGGTGTCGATGTTGGCGACGCTGCGGACGTCGCGATCATCACGGACGACCTGCGCCAACGAGCGGCGGAAGGGCTGACACTCGCCGAGCTCGTCGAGGTGCGCCAGGCCCTGATGTCCGCCCAGGTGCAGCACACCTGGGAAACGATCAGCGACCTCGGCAGTCAGGTTCTGGTCGATCGCTTCACCCGGGTGGACAGCCGGACCGCCTGGGCCAGCCGATTGATGATGATGTCCAAGGATTACGAAATCCTGGTTCTCACGGTGGATGCCCGCCTGGAGGAGCTGGACCCGAGCGGCAGTTGGCAACAACCTTCAGCCCACGCACCCAAGACACCCTCCGAACTGGCCCGTACCAGCCGCGACGTCATCCGCACCCTGTTCCACGAAGACCTGCCGCCCTGGAGCCTGGGGAAAAAAGCCGAGCTGGCAGGCCAGATCACGCACGACGCCTGTATGCAAAACCTCGAGGCGATGAAGAACACGCCTGCCGAAAGCCACTCGCTCCTGGGGCAAGACATGGGCGTGACGGAACAGTTCGTTAGAGAGCTGGTGTCGGTCGACTACCAGATCGAAAACGCCTCCGGCCACCGGCAGCCGCTGATCGATCGTGCACACCTGGCAGGCGAAAAGACGCCCGAGCGGACCCAGCAGGTGGCGAACGCGGTGAACCAGCTCAGAGAACTTACCGACGGCGATGCGCAGTGGCTGCTGCACGTGTCGAACATGTGCCACAAGGGCCTGGTGCAATATGCGATCGTCGCCCAGTTGTCCCCGGACAGCCCGATCGGGCTGGCAGGCAAGACGGGACAATTGATGCGTGGCAAGGAGATGTCCACCTTCACGCTTCGACGCGCCCCGGGCGACAAGATCGTGGTCCGTGCCGAATACACCGTGGACGCAGCCGAAGCGATCTACCACCACCAGACAGACAGCTGGACCAAGCTCGATCCCGGGCGCAGCGGTGCCCGGTTCAGCCTGGAAATTGCCCTCGGCAGGGACGGAACGGTTGAACTCGTCGCGCCAGCCACCCTGGTGCATGAACTTCACCCAGAGGCCAACCCATGAATACCCATCAAGTCATTCAGGCGCTTGCCACGTCGTTTGGTGCGCCAGCGCTCGCGCTGGACGACAACGGCTGCGCGAGCTTGCGGGTGGACGACACCATCGACCTGCATTTCGAGACCGGGGCCACCCATCTGCTGCATGTGCATTGCTCGCTGGGCAAACTGCCCAGTGGCAACCGGGCAGCAATCTATGAGCGGCTGCTGACCGCCAACCTCTTCGGTGTCGAAACCGGGGGCGCCACACTGGCCATCGATCGGGAGTTTGGTGAGATCGTCTTGTGCATGGACATCGGCAACCATGGCTGGACCACCGAACTCATCCAGTCGCGCATGCAGCGCTTCATCGACGCCGCACTGGCCTGGCAGGAGCGTTTCGATGAACTCGAGGTCGTCGCGAACGACGCTTCGGCGCAGGCCAACATCCTGCAACCGCAGATGTTGCTGCGGGCCTGAGACATCCGGCCCGACTCACACGTCAACCCGCCGGCACCAGAAAATCCTGGCTGATGCGCCAGCCCAGTTCGTTGACGCGATCGAGAAACTGCGTCAGGTAAGCGTGCAGGCCGGTGGCGAGGATCTCGTCGATGCGGCCGTACTGCAGCTCGGCTTTGAGCTTGCCGGCGCGCCGCAGGGTTTCAGCGCTGTGGTCGTTGGCCACCACCGTGAGGTTGGCCACCAGTTCGTTCAGGCTGGCAGCCAGGCTGCGCGGCATGTCGGCGCGCAGGATCAGCAGCTCCGCCACGCGCTCGGGCTTGATCACGTCACGGTAGACCTTGCGGTAGACCTCGAAGCCGCTCACGCTGCGCAGAATCGCGCTCCAGTGATAGAAGTCGTATTCCTGGTCGAGCTCGCTGGCGGCACCGTAGAAATCGCTGTGCACGGCGTGGAACTTCACATCGAGCAGGCGCGCCGTGTTGTCGGCCCGCTCCAGAAACGTGCCCATGCGGTAGAAGTGGAAGGCCTCGTCCTGCAGCATGGTGCCGATGGCTACCCCGCGCGAGAGGTGCGAGCGGAACTTCACCCATTCGAAGAACTGGCCCGGGTCGCGCTCGAAGCTCTTGCCCTGCAGCGATCGGTTGAGCTCCAGCCAGGTCTGGTTCTGCATTTCCCACAATTCGGTGGTGAGCGCACCCCGTACGGCGCGCGCGTTCTCGCGCGCCGCACGCAGGCAGGCCACGATGCTTGACGGGTTGTTCTCGTCGCGCACCATAAAGTCGAGCACGTTGCGCGGGGTGATCGCGTTTTCGCCGTACTTGGCCCGAAACGCCGGCATGAGCTCACTGATGGTGAGCAAGCCTTCCCAACCCACCTGCGCCACCGCAGCCGATTGCGGCAGCAGCGAGGTCTGGTAGTTGACGTCGAGCATGCGCGCGGTGTTCTCCGCGCGCTCGGTGTAGCGAGACATCCAGTAAAGGTGATCGGCGGTGCGCGAGAGCATTGTGTGGTTCCCTTCAGTCCTCGAGGATCCAGGTGTCCTTGGTACCCCCGCCTTGCGACGAGTTGACCACCAGGGAACCCTCCTTGAGCGCCACGCGCGTGAGGCCGCCAGGCACCATCTGCACTTCCTTGCCCGACAGCACGAAGGGCCGCAGGTCGATGTGGCGCGGTGCGATGCCGCTCTTGACGTAGGTGGGACAGGTGGAGAGCGACAACGTGGGCTGCGCGATGTAGCCCTGCGGATTGGCGACCACGGCCTGGCGGAATTCCTCGATCTCGGCCTTGGTGGCCGCCGGGCCTACCAACATCCCGTAGCCGCCCGCGCCATGCACCTCCTTGACCACCAGCTCGTGGAGGTGGGCCAGCATGTACTTCAGGTCTTCCGGGTTGCGGCCCATGTAGGTGGGCACGTTGCTCAGGATGGGTTTTTGGCCGAGGTAGAACTCGATCATCTTCGGCACGTAGGGATAGATCGATTTGTCGTCGGCCACGCCGGTGCCGATGCCGTTGCAGATGCTCACGTTGCCGCTGCGGTACACCTCGAGCAGACCGGCACAGCCCAGCGTGGACGTGGGCCGGAACACCAGCGGGTCGAGAAAGTCGTCGTCCACGCGGCGGTAGATCACATCCACGCGCTTCGGGCCGCGCGTGGTGCGCATGTAGACGAAGTTGTCCTTGACGAACAGGTCCTGGCCCTCGACCAGCTCCACGCCCATCTGCTGCGCCAGGAAGGCGTGCTCGAAGTAGGCGCTGTTGTACATGCCGGGCGTGAGCACCACCACGGTGGGCTGGGCGGTGGTGGCCGGGCTCACCGCGCGCAGCGTCTCCAGCAAGAGGTCTGGGTAATGCGCCACCGGCGCCACGCGGTTCTCGCCGAACAACTCGGGAAACAAGCGCATCATCATCTTGCGGTCTTCGAGCATGTAGCTCACGCCGCTGGGCACGCGCAGGTTGTCCTCAAGCACGTAGTACTCGCCCTCGCCATCGGCGTTGGGAGCTCGCACGATGTCGATGCCCGCGATGTGCGAATACACGTTGTGCGGCACGTTCACGCCCATCATCTCCGGGCGGAACTGCGCGTTCTGGAAGATCTGATCGGCCGGAATCACGCCGGCCTTGATGATCTCCTGCTCGTGATAGACGTCGTGGATGAAACGGTTGAGCGCCGTCACGCGCTGCACCAGGCCCTCTTCCATGCTGCGCCACTCGTGCGCAGGGATGATGCGCGGGATCAGGTCGAAGGGTATGAGCCGCTCGGTGCCGGCTCCGTCCTCGTCCTTGGCGCCGTACACCGCGAAGGTGATGCCGACGCGTCGGAAAATCATCTCGGCCTCTTCGCGCCGCGAGGCCATCAGCTCATCGGGCTGCTCGGCCAGCCAGCGCGCATATTGCCGGTAGTGCTCGCGCACTTCGGTGGGCGAGGCATGCATCTCGTCAAACATCGGGCGGCTGCTCATGGCTGTTTTGCTCCTGCCGGCAGGATAGCAAGGATCAGGCCAACACACAGCAACCACGGACCGCGATGCGGTGGCCCATGGCGATCCTTAGGGCAGTTCAGCCGCGCAAGCCCAACTCGGGCGGCATGCGCCGCGCAGGTTCGCCATCGTCCGCACGGTCGGCGATGGGGTCGAACCCCGGCGCAAGGTCTTGCGCCACCGCGAGGAAACGGTCCACGGTCTGTACGAAACCGTCCGCGTCCAGGCCGCGCCAGGGCACGTTCTGCAGCCACCAGGCCGATACGCCATCGTCGGCCAGCATCACGCAGCAGTCGTCGCCCTGGCTGCCCAGTCGGTTCAGGCGGATCAGCTCCAACAGCAGTTCGGTGTCGACGCGCGCGGGCAGCCCGCCCAGCTCGACGCGCAACTGCAGCTGCACAGGCATGCCTTGACACGCCACGTCAAGCTGGAGCGGCACCTTGCCTTCGAACGCCAGGGCCGCACGACCGGCCTGATCGAGCGCAAAGGCCTCAATGCCCCAGCGCTGGCCCAGCGCAGTGATCAGGTCAACCAATTGTTGCGGCCATTGGCCGCTGGTCGGAGGGGTCGGTGAAGACATGGATTGCGGGTTCACCAAGAAACCCCAGGATCAATCGGCGGCGTTGACCAGCTTGTCGAGTTCCTGGCCAATGGCCACAGGATCGAAAACCGCCGCGGGTGGTGTGCCTTGCCAGTTCTTGATACCGAGTTCGTTGCACCGCTTCGCGATCTTCATATGGGCCAGGTCGCGCGCCACGATGTTGGCTCGATCGACCTTGCTCAACACCGCCAGCATCTCGTTGGTCGCCTTGGTCGCGTCGGTCGCGTCGGTCACGGTGACCTTGTCGATCGCTGCAAGTTGATTCAGCTTCAAGGCCACGAAGGCTTCTTCACTGGTCCAATCGCTAGGCATGTCAAGCACGAGGCCACCCTCCTTCAGCTGTTCGGCATGAAGCTTCAGCACGCCCAGGCGTGCGCAGTACGCGTCCACCTCGGACGGCGACACCAACCCGGTGAGTTCGGCACGCAATGCTTCGGGTGTAAGCGCCATGAGGTGCATGTACATCGCCCCGGAGATCACCGGCGGAAGCTCGGTCAGGTACGTCGGGTTCGTCATGCTGTTCGCGCGAATGTGATCCAAGCCGTGCACACCGCCGGACAGATCGTTGTCGAAGCTATGGACCGCGACCACCCCCCCATCCGCGTTGCGCTCGATGGCGTAGTTGCCTGCGTGACCATCGACCTGGTTGGTCAGGTAGTTCACCCAATCGAGATCGGAAAGTTCGCGCAAGGCTACTGGATCGCGCTCCAGGTTGCTGTCGAAGTATTGGATGCTGCCCGGCACCTGTTGACTACCGATGAGCACTCCCAAATCGTCGTATTTGTTGTCTTCGTATTCATGCACAAATGTGATGCTGGAAGCATCGGCGTTCCAGCGAGCACTGCTGAAACCCCATCGCTGGGCCAACGCGTTCAACTTATCGGGGTGGTTCTGGGCCCAATGCGCCTTGGCGTCGTTCAGCACCGGCAACGAAATCTCGCCTTTGGTAAGCGGGGGCACGCCATCCACGTAATCCATCGCGACACCGAATTGGGCTCGGCCACCCACCTCACGAATGGCCAATTCGGTCCGAGGAATGACATGGGCATGCAAAGCGTTGTTGCTTACGTTGGAAGCTGCCACAGCACGGCCGGACAGAAATGATGGCGTGCCGAAATGTGTATCAAGTGTCAAATTCAGCGCCTCAGGGCTTGATTCATGAGCCAGCGGCTCGCCCTTGAACACCTTCGTCACCTCGCCGCCTGGCGAACCGGTGATGGGGTCCGGGACCCGAATGCGCAACCGTTCGACCTTGTGCACCTGGCCCTCGCCCACCGGCGCGGAGGAGCCGGGAACGATCACGGCGTCGAGATTCACTGCGTCTTTGGTGCGCCAGTTGATAGGCACAGCCGATGCGCTGTAAGCGTTGATATGGTTCTGGGGAAGACTCGTGCTTGTCCCCAGCGCCCAGATGACTTGCTCGATGTGAATCTTCTGACTGTGGATGCTGTCCAGAACTTCGCGCAGAAAACGCCGGTCAGCCCCGTAGAGAGCAGGCGTCTTCGCCAAGCAGGCGTCAATTTTCTGTTTGGCCCGGTCGAGACTCTTCAGCAACTCCTCGGCATTGCGAATGCGCGCCGAAAGGCTGGGCGAGCCATTGACCGCATTCAGGCACTGCCTTTGATCGCGCCTGAGCATGGTCAGCGCATCGCCAACGTCCTTCAGCGCTTTCCAGTGGGGCTTCGCCTCATCCAAGAGCCCTGCTTTGTTGATGCGGCGCTCCAGCTTGTTGGCCTGCTCGTGCAACGGCTTGGACACTTGCGCCATGGGCCCCACGTGCACCGGCACCGCGCCCGGCTTTTGCCCACGCACCTCCAGTTGCAAGTGGTTCTGCGGGCGCTCACGAATGGTCGGCCGCGCCACCAGGAACCGTTTGGGCGACGCCTCCCGGGCGCTGTCCAGGCGCGGGTTCTGCTCTTCCGAGGAACTCGAGATCGACTCCTCCTCGAAGTCCACGATCGGCTTGTCGATGCGGTGCTGTCCGAAGACAAGCGTCGCCTTGCGGCCTCCGATGGGGGGCAGTCTGGAGAAAAGGTTTGAAAGACGCGATGCCATGGCCAGGATCCGTAGGGGAGTTGCGTGATTGCTTCGTGAGTAGCCCTCGTCGCGGATCCGGTTCCATGCGGTATCAAGGATTTGAGCCAGCCTTGCCATCGGCGTGCCAGTAGCGCCGCGCTGTCTCCCGCTCGCAACGCACGGCCTCGGGCGCGTCACTGCGCCAGGTGGCCGCGCCGCAACGCGGCGAGTCCACCCAACGGACGCTGCGCGCTTGGTAGCGCGCGACCACGGCCTCGGCCGGGTGGCCGAAGCGGTTGCGGTAGCCCGATTGCACGATCACCCAGCGCGGCTGCAGCGTGTTGAGCAGCACCGGGCTCGAGGAGGTCGCGCTGCCGTGGTGGGGTGCCAGCAACAAGGTGGCGCGTTCGTGCGGTCGCGCCAGCGCCAGGCGCACCTCCTGGTCGGCCGGTATGTCGCCGGCGAGCCAGGCCACCTGCTTGCCTGCGGCAACGCGCAGAACGCAGGACAACGCATTGGTGGACAAGCCGGGCGTGGCGTAAGCGTGCTCGTCGGGATGCATCCACTGGAATTCGACGCCGTCCCAACGCCAACGCTCACCCGCGCGGCAGCGCAGTGCGGGGTCAGCGTCGTAGGAAGAACGCCAGGTCGCGCCGGGGAACGCGGCGCGCACGGCGTCGGCTCCCCCGGCGTGGTCGCTGTCGCTGTGGCTGATGGCCACCATGTCGGGCCGCACGCCCAGTGCACGCAGCAAAGGCAGCACGATGCGCTCGCCCGCATCGGCCTCGGGGCTCCAGCGCGGTCCGGCGTCGTACAGCAGCGCGTGGTTCGCCGTGCGCACCAGCACGGCGCTGCCCTGGCCAACGTCCAGCGCCGTCAACTCGAACACGCCCTCGGGAGGACGCGACGGCGTGTGCAGCAGCGCCGGCGCCGCCAGCAACACCCCGGCCACGCGCAACAGGGGCGGCAGGCGCAACGCTGCCAACGCACCGCCCGCCACCGCAACCAGCGCCAGCGGCAGGGGAGCGGCCGGCCGTTGCAGCACCGCCCAAGGCCAGTCGGCCAACCAACGCAGCACCAGCACCATGCCTTCCACCGTCGCGGCCGCCAGCTCCCAGCAGGGCGCCGCGAGCACGCCCAGCAGGGCCAGCGGCGTGACCACCATCGTCACCCAGGGAATGGCCGCCAGGTTGGCCAGCAAACCGACCAAGGACACCTGCCCGAACAACACCAGGCCCAACGGCGCGAGCCCGAGCGTCATGAGCCATTGCTCGCGCAACAGCGCGCCGCCGCGCGCCACCCATCGCCGCCATCGCGGGGTACCGGCCGGTGGTTGTTCGCGCTGGGCGGGGTCGGCCGCGAACAGCATGGCCACCGCCAGAAAACTCAACCAGAAGCCGGGCGAGAGCAACGCCCATGGGTCCAAGGCCAGCACGGCCACCATGGCCAGCAGCCACACCGCGGGCCAGGGCCAGCGCCGTACCGACAGGCGCAGCCCCACCACCATGGCCAGCATGAGCACGGTGCGCTGGGCCGGCACGCCCCAGCCTGCCAAGAGGGCGTACGCCGCGGCCAGCATCACGCCGCCCCAGCCCGCGGCCACGCTCGCCGGACAGCGCATGGGCAGCGCCGGCCAATGGCGGCCGAGGCGACGCCACAGCGCGCCGATCACCGCCGTGGCCAACCAGGCGAACAGCGTGATATGCAATCCGCTGATGGCCATCAGGTGCGCCACGCCGGTGTCGCGGAACAGGGCCCAGTCGGCGCGTTCGATGGCGGCCTGCTCGCCCACCGCCAGTGCCGCCAGCACGCCGGCGGCCCGCGGTGAATCCACGCGTTGTGCAATGGCCTGCGCGATCGACTGTCTCATGCGTTCCACCGGGTGCCACGGTGTCATGCCCATACGCTGCGGCGCACTTGCACGCGGCGAGAGGCGCACATAGCCCGTGGCGCCGATGCCCTGCTCCCACAGCCAACGCTCACGATCGAATCCGTGCGGGTTGAGGCTGCCGTGCGGGCGCTTCAAGCGCACCTGGAATGCCCAGCGCTCGCCTGCCACCCGTCCCGGCCCTTGCAATGGCGGCTCGGTTCGGGACGAAGCGGCCTCGTACCAACCCAGCAACAGCCGCCGCGGCAGGCGCACGGCGCTGCCGTCAAGCGTGGCCTGCTCAACCAGAAACTCGAACCGCTCGCCCGCAGGCCCTGCCTGGGGCAGCGACGCCACGCGGCCGATCACTGCAATATCGCGGCCCTCAAGCTCGGGCGCCAGGCCCTGGGCCAGATACAGACTGGCACGAGCACCCACAAGACAGAACGCCAGCGCAGCGCCCGCGAGTGCCCAGGCCAGCCGCGCCCACGCCCGCCCGCCCCAGCCCGTCCCCATCGCCACCAACAGACCAAACGCCGCCCCTGCCAGGTAAGCCGCCAGTGGCCACAACGCCGCTTGCTGCGGTTGCAGGGCCGTGCCCAGCACCGCCCCGACCAATGCCCAGCCGGCGCGCCAGGTGGGCGGCGCATCCGGCACGTTCGCGCCTTGCAACGGCTTGTCATGGTGCCGTGGCGCAGCTCTTGCTAGCATGGCCCGCAGCCATGTCGATGGCGAACGCTCCGCCGATCCGCTCATTGTTGTCGTCCTCCCTGAAAGCCCGCCGCATATGGCCATCCACGTCGCCCTGAGCCACATCACGCACTACCGCTACGACCGCCTCGTGCGCCTGGGCCCGCAGGTGGTGCGCCTGCGCCCGGCACCGCACGCGCGAAGCAAGGTGTTGTCGTATTCGCAGCGGATCGAGCCCGCCACCCACTTCATCAACTGGCAGCAGGACCCGTTTGCCAACCACCAGGCGCGGCTGGTGTTTCCCGAGCCCACCACCGAGTTCAAGATCACCGTCGACCTGGTGGTCGAGATGGCGGTGCACAACCCGTTCGACTTCTTCCTCGAACCGCATGCCGAACAGGTGCCGTTCCAGTATGACGAGGCGCAACGCGCCGAACTGGCACCGTACCTGGCGGTCGAACCTGCTACGCCGCTGGTGCAGGCCTGGCTCGACGGCATCGATCGTTCCAAGCAACGCACGATCGACTTCCTGGTCCAGCTCAACCAGCGCCTGCAGCACGACATCGCATACACCATCCGCATGGAGCCCGGTGTGCAGACGCCGGAGCAGACCCTGCGGCTCAAGCGCGGCTCGTGTCGTGACAGCGGCTGGTTGCTCGTGCAACTGCTGCGCCACCTGGGCCTGGCAGCGCGCTTCGTCTCGGGCTATCTGATCCAGCTCACCCCCGACGTGAAAGCCATCGACGGCCCGAGCGGCCCCACGGCCGACTTCACCGACCTGCATGCCTGGTGCGAGGTGTTCCTGCCTGGCGCCGGCTGGATCGGCCTGGACCCGACCTCGGGCCTGCTCGCGGGCGAGGGCCACATTCCACTGGCCTGCACGCCGCAGCCCGGCAGCGCGGCGCCGGTGGAGGGCCTGATGGACGAGGCCGAGGTGCAGTTCGAGCACCACATGCAGGTCACGCGCATCCACGAGTCACCGCGCGTGACCAAGCCCTACAGCGACGCGCAATGGGCCGCGGTGCTGGCACTGGGTGCGCAGGTGGACGCCGACCTCGTGCAGAACGACGTGCGTCTCACGCAGGGCGGCGAACCCACCTTCGTGGCCACCGGCGACCGCGACGCCGCCGAGTGGAACACCGACGCGCTCGGCCCCACCAAGCGCGGCTACGCCACCGAACTGCTGGGCCGCTTGCGCGCGCAGTACGGCGCGGGCGGCTTCGTGCACATGGGTCAGGGCAAGTGGTACCCGGGCGAACAGCTGCCGCGCTGGGCGCTGTCGGTGTGCTGGCGCGCCGACGGCCAGACCTGCTGGCACAACCCCGCCCTGCTGGCCGACGAGCGCGACTACGCGCACCACACCAGCGACGACGCTCGCCGCTTCACGCAGGCGCTGGCGCGACGCTTGGGCGTTGCCACGCGCTACATCACCCCGGGCCACGAGGACACCTGGTACCACCTGTGGCGTGAGCGCCGGCTGCCGGTGAACGTGGACCCGTTCGACAGCAAGCTCGACGACGAGCTCGAGCGCGCGCGCCTGCGCCGCGTGTTTGCCCAGGGTCTGGACGCGGTGGTGGGCTACGTGCTGCCGTTGCAGGCCAACGCAGGAAACCCCTCGCTCGCGGGCACCGTCTGGTCCACCGGGCCCTGGTTCTTCCGGGACGAGCGCATGTACCTCGTCCCCGGCGACTCACCCATGGGCTACCGCTTGCCGCTCGATTCGCTGCCCTGGGCAAGCGCGGGCGATCAAGCGATGCACATCGAGCAGGACCCGTTCGCACCACGCACGGCGTTGCCCGCCGGCCGGCTGCGCACGCAGATCGCGCCGCACACCATCGGCGGCGTCGCCAACGGCGGTACCGCGGCGCTGCAGGGCGGCAGGCCCGGCTTGGGCAACGCGGCGGCGGCCACAGGCGACGGCGCGGCACGCGCACAGGCACTGTCCGACCGCTTGCCGCAGCGCGGCGAATCGGCCGGCTGGCTGACGCGCACCGCGCTGTGCGTGGAAGCGCGCGACCCGCAGCGCGCGAACGGCCCCAAGGCGGAAAAAGCCAAGGGCGGCAAGAGCCAGCACCTGTACGTGTTCATGCCGCCGCTCGCGCGGCTGGAGGACTACCTGGACCTGCTCTCTGCGGTGGAAGACACCTGCGAACGGTTGGGCGTGAAGGTGGTGCTCGAAGGCTACCCGCCACCGCGCGATCCGCGGCTGAAGATGCTGCAGGTGACGCCCGACCCGGGCGTCATCGAGGTCAATATCCACCCGGCTCACGATTGGGGCGAACTGGTGGAGCACACCGAGTTCCTGTACGAAGCGGCGCACCAGACACGCCTGTGCGCCGAGAAGTTCATGACCGATGGCCGCCACACCGGCACCGGGGGCGGCAACCACTTCGTGCTCGGGGGCGCCACGCCGGCCGATTCACCCTTCCTGCGCCGGCCCGACCTGCTCGCCAGCCTGCTGCGCTACTGGCACAACCACCCCTCGCTGTCCTACCTGTTCAGCGGCATGTTCATCGGCCCCACCAGCCAGGCCCCGCGCGTGGACGAGGCACGCAACGACCAGCTCTACGAACTGGAGATTGCGTTGGCGCAGATCGAGCGTGCGAAACAGGTCCATGGCGACAGCGTGCCTCCCTGGTTCATCGACCGCACGCTGCGCAACATCCTGGTCGACGTCACCGGCAACACCCACCGCAGCGAGTTCTGCATCGACAAGCTCTATTCGCCCGACGGCCCCACCGGCCGCCTGGGCCTGCTGGAGCTGCGCGCCTTCGAGATGCCACCGCACGCGCGCATGAGCATCGCGCAGCAGCTGCTGCTGCGCGCGCTGGTGGCGCGCTTCTGGCAACAACCCTGCCAGGCGCCGCTGGCGCGCTGGGGCACCGAGCTGCACGACCGCTGGCTGCTGCCCACCTACCTGCAAATGGACTTCGAGGATGTGATCGCCGACCTCAAGGCCTTCGGCTACGGCTTCGACATGGCCTGGTTCGCGCCGCATTTCGAGTTCCGCTTCCCGATGATCGGCCAGGTGGCCGCGCGCGGCATCGAGCTCACGCTGCGCAGCGCGCTCGAACCCTGGCACGTGATGGGCGAGGAAGGCAGCGCGGGTGGCACCGTGCGCTACGTGGACTCTTCACTCGAACGGCTGGAGGTGCACGTGCGCGGCTGGACCGACCGGCGCCACGCCATCACCTGCAATGGCCAGGTGCTGCCGCTGCACAACACCGGCGTGGCGGGCGAGTTCGTTGCGGGCGTGCGCTACAAGGCCTGGGCGCCGCCGTCAGCGCTGCACCCGGGCATCGGCGTGCACGCGCCGCTCACCTTCGACATCGTCGACACCTGGATGGAGCGCTCGCTGGGCGGCTGCCAGTACCACGTGTCGCACCCCGGCGGGCGCAACTACGACAGTTTTCCTGTCAACGCCTTCGAGGCCGAGAGCCGGCGCCTGTCGCGCTTCTTCCAGATGGGCCACACCCCGGGGACCTTGCGGGTGCAGGCCGAGGCCGTGAACCGTGAATTTCCCTGCACCCTGGACCTGAGGCGCTGAGGACGCATTCGGCCTGACGGGCATACTGGGCGCCGTGAACACCGACCCCGGCGACTCCCTTTTCGACGCCCTCGATCCCGAGCAACCCGGCGCCTGGGCGCAGTCGCTCGCGGTGCCGGCCGACGCTGGCCACCTCGACGAACTGCGCGGCGACGGCCCGCACGGCCTCTCCCCGGCCTGGGCCGAATTCTTCAACCACATCGGCCCCGACGGTCTGGCCGATCTGAACCGCCGCACCGAGAACCTGCAGCGCCAGATCCGCGACAACGGCGTCACCTACAACGTGTACGCCGACGCCAATGGCCTGCAACGGCCCTGGGCGCTGGATCTCTTTCCCGCGCTGGTGAGTCCGTCCGACTGGGCACAGATCGAAGCCGGCGTGCTGCAACGCGCGCGCCTGCTCAACGCCATGCTGGCCGACCTCTATGGCGAACACCAGCTGCTCAAGCGCGCGCTGCTGCCTGCAGCGCTGGTGCAGGGCCACCCCGGCTACCTGCGTGCCATGCAGGGCGTGCGCCCGCCGGGTGACACCTGGCTGCACATCGTGGGCTTCGACCTCGCGCACGGCCCCGATGGCCGCTGGTGGGTGGTGGGCCAGCGCACGCAGGCGCCTTCGGGCCTGGGCTACCTGCTCGAAAACCGCATCGCTGTCTCGCGCCAGTTCCCCAAGGCCTTTGCCGGCATGCGCGTGCAGCGGCTGGCCGCGAGCTACCGCGCACTCATGGAAGGCATCAAGGCGATGGCGCCGGCCGGCGAGAACGCGCGCATCGCGCTGCTCACACCCGGCCCCTACAACGAGACCTATTTCGAGCACGCCTACCTCGCGCGCTACCTCGGTCTCACGCTGGTGGAAGGCAATGACCTCACCGTGCGCGACCAGCGCGTGTACCTCAAGACCCTGGCCGGCCTGGAGCCGGTCCACGCGCTCATCAAGCGACTCGACGACGAATGGCTCGACCCGCTGGAGCTGCGCGCCGACTCGACGCTGGGCGTGCCCGGCCTGCTGCAGGCCATCCGCGCCGGCAACCTGCT
Organism: Hydrogenophaga intermedia; assembly: GCF_023715105.1. Lineage (GTDB taxonomy): Bacteria > Pseudomonadota > Gammaproteobacteria > Burkholderiales > Burkholderiaceae_C > Hydrogenophaga > Hydrogenophaga intermedia_A. The sequence continues at coordinate 121,821 of NZ_JAMBNO010000012.1, forward strand.
GCTGGCCAATGCACCCGGCTCGGCCCCGCTTGAATCGAGCGCGCTGCTGGGCTTTCTGCCCGCCATCAGCGAACACCTGCTCGGCGAAGCGCTGGCCCTGCCTTCGCTGGCCACCTGGTGGTGCGGCGAGGACGCCGCGCTGCGCAGCGTGCTGCCGCTGCTCAAGGGCGGCGTGATCAAGTCGACCTACCCGCGCGGCGGTCGCGAAACCGCCATCGGTCAGGGGTTGAGCGCGCGCGAGCTGGACGAGTGGTCCGGGCGCATGGCGCGCCTGCCCGAGGAACACACGGTGCAGTCGTGGTTGCCGCTCTCACAGACGCCCACCTGGGACGGTGAGCGCATCCTGCCGCGCTCGACCATGTTGCGCGTGTTCGCGCTGGCCGACGGCCCGCTATCGTGGCGCGTGCTGCCTGGCGGCCTGGTGCGCCTGGCGCCGCGCGGCCAACTGGTCGCGGCCATGCAGCGCGGCGGCAGCAGCGCCGACTGCTGGGTGCTTACTGACGGCCCGGTGGACCACACCAGCCTGCTCGCCAGCCAACCCAGCTCGCTGGCCATCGCGCAGCAGAAGCAGCCCGTGACCAGCCGCGCCGCCGAGAACCTGTTCTGGCTGGGCCGCTACACCGAGCGCGCCGAGAACACGGTGCGCCTGGCGCAGATCGTGCTCGACCAGCTCGATGGCGAGGAGCCGGGCACGCAGGCGCTGCTCGCCTGGCTCTCGGCGGTGGCGCGCGAGAACGCGCTGGTGCTGACCGACACGCCCGAGGCCACACAGTCCTCGCGCGTGTTCGCGCGCAGCCTCGTGGCCAACCTGTCCCCGCGACCGCACGACCCGCAGGCCGCGGAGTCCTTCAGCGTGGGCTTCAACCTCGCAGCGCTCAAAGGGGCCGCAGCGCAGGTGCGCGAGCGGCTCTCGCGCGAGCACTGGAACCTGATCGAGCTCACACACGCCGGTTTCGTCGACACAGCCGAGCGCCTGGCCGACGACGCCGAGTTCGCCACCGGCGAAGCACAGTCCATGCTGCAGCAGGCCAGCAAGATGCTGGCCTCCATCACCGGTTCGCAGACCGACCGCATGGTGCGCGACGACGGCTGGCGGCTGCTGTCCATCGGCCGCCACATCGAGCGTCTGATCACGCTCTCGCGCGCGCTCGCCGTTGGCCTGGAAACGGGCAGCGTGCACGAGCCCGCGGGCTTCGAGGCCATGATCGCGCTGTTCGACTCGACCATCACCTTCCATGCGCAGTACCAGCAGCGCCGCGACATGGTGGCCCTGATCGACCTGCTGGTGCTCGACCGCGACAACCCCCGGTCACTGGCCTGGGTCGTGCAAACGCTGCGTGCGCGCCTGTCCAGGCTGGGCCAGAGCGTGGCGCCGGGCGACGCCGACCTGGCGCGCGACCTGCCCGATCCGGCCGAGTGGTCGCTGATCGAACTGAGCAACTGGCAACGCGGCAGCGACGGCCGGCGCAGCTGGAGCGCGCTGGGCTCGGTGCTGGCCGACTGCGAGTCCGCCGCAGCCGACCTCTCCGAGGCCATCGCGCGGCTGCACTTCAGCCACGCAGACCGGCACAGCCAGAGCCTGTCGACCTGAGGAGCCGACGATGGAACTGCGCGTGCAGCATCGCACCACCTACCGCTACCTGAGCCCGGTGGACATGGCGCAGCACATGCTGCACCTGTCGCCGCGCGACACCGCCACCCAGCGCGTACACCGCCACCACCTCACGATTGCGCCCGAGCCCGCGAGCACACACCGCAGCCGCGACGCCTTCGGCAACCTGCGCACCTTCTTCGCACAGCAGGCACCGCACGAGGTGCTGAGCGTGGTGGCCGACAGCACGGTGCACACGCGCGCGCCGCAGCCGCTGCCCGAAGGCGCGCCCTGGAAGGCCATGGGTTGGGAGCGCGTGCGTGAGCACTTCCGCTACCGCGTGAACGCGCCCTACGAGGCCGCTGCGGAGTTCGTGTTCGCCTCGCCACTGGTGCCGCGCGACGAGGCCTTCAGCACCTGGGCCCGGCCCGCCTTCGAGCCTGGCACGCCGGTGCTGCACGCCGTGCGCGCGCTCATGGAGCGCATCCACACCGAGCTGGTGTACGAGACCGCGAGCACCGAAGTCAGCACGCCCGCGCTGGAGGCCCTCGCGCAGGGCAAGGGCGTTTGCCAGGACTTTGCGCACATCATGATCGGCTGCCTGCGCAGCCTGGGCCTGCCGGCGCGCTACGTGAGCGGCTACCTGCTGACGCAACCACCACCCGGGCAGGCACGCCTGATCGGCGCCGATGCGTCGCACGCCTGGGTCTCGGTGTACGTGCCAGGCAGCGACACGGTGCCTGGCGACTGGTTCGACTTCGACCCCACCAACAACCGATGCGGCCGCGGCAGCCCCGGCGAGGACTACGTGACGCTGGCCATCGGCCGCGACTTCAGCGACGTGTCGCCCATGCGCGGTGTCATCCAGGGCGGTGCGCAGCACACGCTGGAGGTCGCGGTGACGGTGGCGCCGTCGATAGAATGACCCGCTCCTCAAGACCCCACCGGAGCAACCGATGAGTGCACTCGCCAGGCTCAAGCAACTGGGCATCACCCTGCCCCCCGTGTCCACCCCCGCTGCGGCCTATGTGCCCTACGTGCAGACCGGCAACCTGATCTTCATCAGCGGCAACATTGCCCGCAAGGACGGCAAGGCCTGGGTCGGCCAGCTCGGCCTCACCATGGACACCGAGGAAGGCAAGGAAGCTGCGCGGTCCATCGCCATCGCACTCATGGGCACGCTGCAGGCCGCCTGCCAGGCCTCGGGCAAGACGCTCGATGACGTCAAGCGCATCGTCAAGGTGCTGAGCCTGGTCAACAGCACGCCCACCTACACCGAGCAGCACCTTGTCACCAACGGCTGCAGCGAGCTGCTGGCCGAGGTGTTCGGCGACGCCGGCCAGCACGCGCGCAGCGCCTTCGGCGTGGCGCAGCTGCCCATGGGCGCCTGCGTGGAGATCGAGCTGATCGCCGAGCTGGGCTGAGTCGTCGGCCCAAACAACAAGAGCCGCTGCTGCGGCCCTTGTTGCGTCGGTCAGCCAGCGCTCATTCCACCCGCGTCACGCGGTTCGGCTTGAAGCCCAGGTCGGCCGCCTTGCCCTTGCGGCCGCGCGCGGCGCGAGCGTTGTTCAGGCTGCGGATCTCCAGCGTCTCGTCGCGCTCCTTGCCGCCGCGGCCGATGCCTTCGATCTTCACGCTGCGGGTGTAGGCAGCCGCGCCGGCCAGCGTGTCCTTGGGTTCGAGGTCGATCAGCATCAGGCCGCGACCGCCCTTGTCCATCTGCTTGAGCTCGGTGATCTCAAAGGTGAGGATGCGCCCGCCCGCCGACGCGCAGCACACGTGCGTGGCTGGCAGCAGCGGCTGTGCGCCCGACGTGAAGGCCGCGTGCGACGGCGCGCAAGGCAGCTCGCCCTCGCCCAGGCTGATGAAGGTCTTGCCGCCCTTCTGGCGCGAGATCATCGATTCGACCGTGGCGATGAAGCCGTAGCCGCCGCTGCTGCTCAAGAGCAGCGCCGCGTTGGCTGGGCCGGCGAAGTAGTGCAGCGGCTGCGTGCCGCTTTCCAGGTCGATCAGGGTGGTAACAGGCTGGCCGTCGCCGCGCGCGCCGGGCAGGCTGGCCACCGGCACCGAGTACACGCGCCCGTTGCTGCCGATCACGATCAGGGTGTCCACCGTGCGGCATTCGAAGGTGCCGTACAGGCCGTCGCCGGCCTTGAACGCGAAGGCTGAGGCCTCGTGGCCATGGCCGCTGCGCGCACGCACCCAGCCCTTGCTCGACACCACCACCGTCACCGGTTCGTCCACCACCTTGATCTCGGCCACCGCCTTCTTCTCGGCCTGGATCAGCGTGCGGCGCTCGTCCGCAAACACCTTGGCGTCGGCCTCGATCTCTTTCACCATCAGGCGCTTCAGGCTCGCGGGGTTGGCCAGGATGTCTTCGAGCTTGGCCTGCTCATCGCGAAGCTCCTTGAGCTCCTGCTCGATCTTGATCGCCTCCAGCTTGGCCAACTGGCGCAGACGGATCTCCAGGATGTCCTCGGCCTGGCGGTCGCTCAGGCGGAAGCGCTCGATCAGCGCCGCCTTGGGCTCATCGCTGTGGCGGATGATGCGGATCACCTCGTCGATGTTGAGCAGCACGAGCTGCCGGCCTTCGAGGATGTGGATGCGCTCCAGCACCTTGTTCAGGCGGTGCTGCGAACGGCGCGTGATGGTGGTCTGGCGGAATTCGATCCACTCCAGCAGCATCTGGCGCAGCGATTTCTGCACCGGCCTGCCGTCGATGCCGATGACGGTGAGGTTGATCGGCGCCGACGTTTCCAGGCTGGTGTGCGCGAGCAGCTGCGTGATGAGCTCCTGCTGCTCGATGCGGCTGCTCTTGGGCTCGAACACCAGGCGCACCGGCGCGTCCTTGCTCGATTCGTCGCGCACGCCGTCGAGCACCGCCAGGATGCTGGCCTTGAGCTGGTTCTGTTCCTGCGTGAGCGCCTTCTTGCCGGCCTTGACCTTGGGGTTGGTGAGCTCCTCGATCTCTTCGAGCACCTTCTGCGAGCTGGTGCCCGGGGGCAGCTCGGTCACCACCAGCTGCCACTGGCCGCGCGCCAGGTCTTCGATCTTCCAGCGCGCCCGCACCTTCAGGCTGCCGCGGCCGGTGCGGTAGGCGTCGGCGATGTCGCCGGCGGGGCTGATGATCTGGCCGCCGCCCGGGTAGTCGGGGCCGGGGATCAGCGCGAGCAGTTCGTCGTCGGCCAGCTTGGGGTTCTTCACCAGCGCCACGCAGGCGTCGGCCACCTCGCGCAGGTTGTGGCTGGGTACCTCGGTGGCCAGGCCAACGGCGATACCGCTGGCGCCGTTGAGCAGGTTGAAGGGCAGTCGCGCGGGCAGCTGCTTGGGCTCGGTGGTGGAGCCGTCGTAGTTGGGCACGAAGTCCACCGTGCCCTGGTCGATTTCGTCGAGCAGCAGGGTGCTGATCTTCGCCAGTCGTGCTTCGGTGTAGCGCATGGCCGCGGCACCGTCGCCGTCGCGAGAGCCGAAGTTGCCCTGGCCGTCGATCAGCGGGTAGCGCTGCGCGAAATCCTGCGCCATGCGCACCAGCGCGTCGTAGGCGGCCTGGTCGCCGTGCGGGTGAAAGCGGCCGAGCACGTCGCCCACCACACGCGCGCTCTTCACCGGGCGCGCCGCCGTGTTGTTGTTGGGCCCGCCAAAGCTCAGGCCCATGCGGTCCATGCTGTAGAGGATGCGCCGCTGCACCGGCTTCTGGCCGTCGCACACGTCGGGCAGCGCACGGCCCTTCACCACGGACAGCGCGTATTCGAGGTAGGCGCGCTGCGCGTAGCCGGCCAGGCTGTCGTCGCTGTCGCCCTCGGCCAGCGGCAGTTCGGGGTTGTTCACGTCACTCATCAGATGTCCACCTCAACCGAATCGCCATGCAGTTCCATCAGATCGCGCCGCGCCGCGGCTTCGCCCTTGCCCATGAGCTGGGTGATGCGCGCCTCGGTGGTGGCGAAGTCGTGCGCGCCCAGCGTCACGGGCAGCAGGCGGCGTGTATCGGGGTTGAGCGTCGTGTCCCAGAGCTGTTCGGCACTCATCTCGCCCAGGCCCTTGAAGCGGCTGACCTGGCACTTGTCGGCGGCCACGCCTTCTTTCGATGCCTTGTCGAGGATGGCGTGCAGCTCGCCCTCGTCGAGCGCATAGACCTTGGCGGCGGGCTTCTTGCCGCGCGCGGGGATGTCCACCCGGAACAGCGGTGGGCGCGCCACATACACGTTGCCGTTCTCGATCAGTTTGGGAAAGTGGCGGAAGAACAGCGTGAGCAGCAGCACCTGAATGTGCGAGCCGTCGACGTCGGCGTCGGACAGGATGCAGACCTTGCCGTAGCGCAGGCCGCTCAGGTCGGGCGTGTCGTTCGGGCCATGCGGATCGACGCCGATGGCGACCGCGATGTCGTGGATCTCGTTGTTGGCGAACAGGCGGTCACGCTCGACCTCCCAGGTGTTGAGCACCTTGCCGCGCAGCGGCAGGATGGCCTGGCACTCCTTGTCGCGGCCCATCTTGGCGCTGCCACCGGCCGAGTCGCCTTCCACCAGAAAGATCTCGTTGTGGTTGAGGTCGCGGCTCTCGCAGTCGGTGAGCTTGCCGGGCAGCACGGCCACGCCGCTGCCCTTGCGCTTCTCCACCTTCTGGCCTGCGCGCTGGCGCGTCTGCGCGGCCTTGATGGCGAGTTCGGCGAGTTTCCTGCCGTAGTCCACGTGCTGGTTGAGCCAGAGCTCCAGCGCGGGCCGCACGTAGCTCGACACCAGGCGCACCGCATCGCGCGAGTTCAGGCGCTCCTTGATCTGGCCCTGGAACTGCGGGTCGAGCACCTTGGCCGAGAGCACGTAGGAAGCGCGCGCGAACACGTCTTCGGGCAGCAGCTTCACGCCCTTGGGCAGCAGCGCGTGCAGGTCGATGAAGCTCTTGACCGCCTGGAACAGGCCGTCGCGCAGGCCACTGTCGTGCGTCCCACCGGCACTGGTGGGGATGAGGTTGACGTAGCTCTCGCGCACCGGCGCACCGTCTTCGGTGAAGGCCACACACCAGCTGGCGCCCTCGCCTTCGGCAAAGCTGTCGTGTCCGGCGTCGGCAAATCCTTCGCCCTCGAACATCGGGATCACCGGGTCGGCGGTCAACGTCTGCTGCAGGTAGTCGCGCAGGCCGCCCTTGTATTGCCAGGTCTGGGTGTCCTTCGTCTTCTCCACGAACAGCTGCATGGTCACGCCGGGCATCAGCACGGCCTTGCTGCGCAGCAGGTGCACCAGCTCGTTCATGGGCAGTGCCGAGGCCTCGAAGTACTTCGCATCGGGCCAGGCGCGCACGGTGGTGCCCTGCTTGCGGTCGCCCTCGCCACGCGGTGCCAGGGCCAACGGCTCGATCACATCGCCGCCCGAGAAAGCCAGCTTCGCCACCTGGCCATCGCGGTAGCTGATCACCTCCAGCCGCTTCGACAGCGCGTTGGTGACGCTCACGCCCACGCCGTGCAGGCCGCCCGAGAAGCTGTAGGCGCCGCCCTTGCCCTTGTCGAACTTGCCGCCGGCGTGCAGCCGCGTGAACACCAGCTCGACGACCGGCGCCTTTTCTTCCGGGTGCAGGCCGAAGGGAATGCCGCGGCCTTCGTCTTCCACGCTCACCGATCCGTCGGTGTGCAGCGTGACCTTGATCTTCTTGCCGAACCCCGCGAGCGCTTCGTCGGCCGCGTTGTCCAGCACCTCTTGAATGATGTGCAGCGGGTTGTCGGTTCGGGTGTACATGCCCGGCCGCTGCTTGACCGGCTCCAGCCCCTTGAGGACGCGGATGGAGCCTTCGGAATAGGTGGAGGGGGTACTTGCCATGGGCGCGGATTGTAGGCGCGTGCGGCCCAAACCACTGGATGAATTCACAGGCCGGCGACAATGCGCGGCGCGCAACAAAGGCGGGCACAAATTTCAAGGGTGCAAACCCATCGCGCCATCGCGGTCGTGCCAGGGCTTGGGCACAATCCACGGATGACTTCCGCCAACCCGGGCGCGCCGCGCCTCTCCGCCCTGCAGGTGCTGGCCTGCGGCGCCCTCATCGTCACGCTGTCCATGGGCATCCGCCACGGCTTCGGCCTGTGGCTGCAACCCATCACCCAGGCCCAGGGCTGGAGCCGCGAGACCTTCGCCTTCGCGCTGGCGGTGCAGAACCTGGCCTGGGGCGTGTTCGGCATCTTCGCCGGCATGGCGGCCGACCGCTTCGGCGCGTTCCGCGTGCTGGTGGTCGGTGCGGTGCTGTACGGCCTGGGGCTGGTGGGCATGGCGCTGTCCACCTCCACGCTCACCTTCGCGCTCACCACCGGCATCCTGATCGGTGCGGCTCACGCGGGCACCACCTACGCGGTGATCTACGGCGTGATCGGCCGCCAGCTGCCGGCCGAGCGCCGCTCCTGGGCCATGGGCGTGGCCGCCGCGGCGGGCTCGTTCGGCCAGTTCCTCATGGTGCCGGTGGAAGGCTGGTTGATCGCCAGCCTCGGTTGGCAGAACGCGCTGCTGGCGCTGGCTGCCGCAGTGCTGCTGATCGCCCCGCTGGCCATGGGCTTGCGCGAGCCGGGCTTTGCAGGCACCGCACCGCCGAAGCGCGAGCAGACCATCGTCCAGGCGCTGCGCGAGGCGTTCCAGTACCGCAGCTTCCAGCTGCTGATGGCGGGCTACTTCGTCTGCGGCTTCCAGGTGGTTTTCATCGGCGTGCACATGCCCAGCTACCTCAAGGACAACGGCCTGTCGCCGCAGGTGGCGAGTTACGCACTCGCCCTCATCGGCCTGTTCAACGTGATCGGCACCTACGCCGCAGGGGCCCTGGGGCAGCGCATGCCCAAGCGGCACATCCTGGCGTTCATCTACTTCGGTCGTGCGGTGGCCATTGCGCTGTTCCTGTGGGCGCCCCTCACACCCATGAGCGTGTACCTGTTCTCGGCCGTGATGGGGCTGCTGTGGCTGTCCACCATCCCGCCCACCAACGCCACCGTGGCGCAGATCTTCGGCGTGGCGCACCTGTCCATGCTGGGCGGCTTCGTGTTCTTCAGCCACCAGATCGGCAGCTTCCTGGGCGTGTGGCTCGGCGGCTACCTGTACGACCGCACGGGCAGCTACGACCTTGTCTGGTACATCGCCATCGCGCTCGGTGTGTTCGCCGCGCTGGTGAACCTGCCGGTGCGCGAGGCGCCGATTGCGCGCCCGCCACAGCGCGTGGGAGCGGCCGCGTGAGCGTGCTGCAACGCGCGCTGACCTGGGCCGCCGCCATCGCGGCCCTGCTCGTCACGTTTGCGCTCTACCAGCGCCCGGATTTCATGATCGACATGGCCGACCGCCTCTGGAGCTGCTTCTGATGCACGGCAGCGAGGCGCCTTCGGCCTGGGTGCGGCGATGGTCCCACCTGGTGCCACCGGGGGGTGCCGTACTGGACGTGGCCTGCGGTCGCGGGCGGCACATGCGCTGGTTCGCGCAGCGCGGCCACCTGGTGACGGGTGTCGATCGCGACCCCGAGGCCGTCGCCGCGGTGCAGGGCGTCGGAAAGGCGGTGCTGGCCGACATCGAGAACGGGCCCTGGCCGTTTGCCGGTGAGCGCTTCGCGGGGGTGGTGGTCACCCACTACCTGTGGCGCGCGCTCATGCCGCACATCGTCGACAGCGTGGCCGACGGCGGCGTCCTGATTTACGAGACCTTCGCCGCCGACCACGCCACGGTCGGCAAGCCTTCCCGGCCCGATTTCCTGCTGCGCCCCGGGGAACTGCTGGCGGCCGCCAGCGGTCTGCGTGTCGTGGCCTATGAAGATGGTTTCTGCAGCGACCCCGACCGCTTCGTGCAGCGCCTGGTGGCGGTGCGCGAAAGCCGGGCCCACGGCGCAGCGCCGCCCCGATATGCGCTCGATGCCGCTGGGTAGAATGCTCCGCTTACCCGCCCCCGGAGGGCGCCCAGCGCACGCGCCAGTGCGCTGACACAACGATCCGACATGCACATGATCACCGGCAGCATCGTGGCCCTGGCCACCCCCTTCCACCCCGATGGCAGTGTCGACTACGCCGGTCTGCGAAAACTGGTCGACTGGCACATCGCCGAAGGCACGGACTGCATCGGCGTGGTCGGCACCACCGGTGAATCGCCCACCGTGTCGGTCGAGGAGCACTGCGAGATCATCCGCGTGTCGGTCGAGCAGGCCAACAAGCGGGTGCCCATCATGGCCGGCTGCGGTGCCAACTCCACCGCCGAAGCCATCAACCTGGCGAAGTTCGCGCGCAGCGTCGGCGCCGACTGCCAGCTGCAGGTCGTGCCCTACTACAACAAGCCCACGCAAGAGGGCCAGTTCCAGCACTTCAAGGCCATCGCCGAAGCCACCGGCGACCTGCCCATCGTGCTTTACAACGTGCCTGGCCGCACCGTGGCGGACATGCAGATCGACACCGTGCTGCGCCTGACCCAGGTCAAGGGCATCGTCGGCATCAAGGAAGCGACCGGCAACATCGAGCGCGCGCAGTGGCTCATCCGCGAGGCGCCGGCCGACTTCGCCATCTATTCGGGCGACGATCCCACCGCCGTGGCCCTCATGCTCTGTGGCGGCCACGGCAACGTGAGCGTCACCGCCAACATCGCGCCGCGCGCAATGCACGAGCTCTGCGTGGCCGCCATCGCGGGCGACGCGAAGAAGGCCATGGCCATCCAGAAGCGCCTGCTGCCAGTGCACAAGCACCTGTTCTGTGAAGCGAACCCGATTCCGCTCAAGTGGGCCATGGCCCGCATGGGCCTGTGCGGCGAAACCATGCGCCTGCCGCTCACGCCCATGTCGCGACAGTACGTGCCGCAGGTCGAGGCCGCGTTGCGCGACGCCGGCCTGCTGAGCTGATTCCATTCCCCCGTTGACGTCGAGACCCACCCCGATGCGCTCACCTGTCCGCTCTGCCCGTCCGCTCCACTGCCTGGGCCTGCTTGCTTGCGTTGCCCTGCTCGCCTCGGGCTGCTCGATCCTCCAGGAGGACAAGATCGACTACAAGAGCGCGCAGCGCGGCAGTACCCTGGACGTGCCGCCCGACCTGACGCAGCTCAGCCGCGACACGCGCTATGTCGTGCCGGGCGCCGCGGTCACGGCCAGCGGCTACCAGACCAGCCAGACCGGCGGCGCTGCCACCGCTGCCGCAGGAACCGCGCCGCTGCAGGTGGGCGACGTGCGCATCGAGCGCGCCGGCGGACAGCGCTGGCTGGTGGTTGATCGCGCGCCCGCGCAGCTGTGGGGCCCGCTGCGCGATTTCTGGCAGGAGAACGGCTTCCTGCTCGACATCGACCAGGAAACCCTGGGCATCATGGAAACCGACTGGGCCGAGAACCGCGCGAAGATTCCGCAGGACTTCATCCGCTCCACCATCGGCCGCATCTTCGACAGCGCCTACTCCACCGGCGAGCGCGACAAGTTCCGCACGCGCCTGGAGCGCAACGCCAGCGGCGGCACCGAGATCTACGTGACGCACCGCGGCATGGTCGAGGTGTACAGCAGCAGCGAGAAAGACTCGACCGTGTGGCAACCGCGACCGGCCGACCCGGAGCTCGAGGCCGAGTTCCTGCGCCGCCTCATGCTCAAGCTCGGCGTGAGTGAAGCACAGGCGCAGTCGGTGGCCGCCACCGCGCCGGCGCGCCAGAATGCACGCGTGGCCACGGTGAACAACCAGCCGGTGCTGCAGTTCAACGACAACTTCGACCGCGCCTGGCGCCGTGTCGGCCTCTCGCTCGATCGCAGCGGTTTCACCGTCGAGGACCGCAACCGCAGCGAAGGCACCTACTTCGTGCGCTACGTCGAGCCCGTGGTGGAGGCAAACAAGCCCGGCTTCTTCGCGCGCATGTTCGGGGCCGAGAGCAAACAACCCACGCCGCAGCGCTACCGCATCCTGGTCAAGAGCGAGAACGACGCCACCACGGTGTCGGTGCTTGACGCGCAGGGCCAGCCCGATGCCTCGCAGAACGCGCAGCGCATCGTGCAATTGCTCGCCGCGGACCTGAACTAAAGCCCCAGGGTGGTGGGCGCGAAGGCCGGTCGGCCTTTGGCCCACCAGTCGCCCAGGCGCTCGGCGAGCGCCACCCGCCGTTCGGCGCTGTGTTCCGCCACGGCGCTGCTGCGCACAGGGTCCAGGCGCTCCAGGGTCCAGGTCGGCGTCCAGATCACCGCGGGAATCTCGTGCGGCGAGGCCTGCGGCACCGCGTGCGCCTCGATGAGGTGCGCCCAGGTGGTGCGCCATTGCACGAAGCGCGGGTGCTGCTGGCGCAGGGCGGTGAAGTCGCGCGCGAGCAGGCGCATGTGGCGGCCACGATGCGCCCACGCGTTGAGCCCCTCGATCACCGCACGCTCACCCAGCGGCCAATCGCTGAAATCGTCGTCGGCCAGCACGATGCTGGACCACCCCGCCTGTGCCGCGTTCGCGCAGGCGGCGCGCACCGCGTCGCCAAAGGCCAGCCGACCGACCAGGCGCCCTTCAGGCAAAGCAGGCACCGGATCACCGGCTGCGGTGTTGTTGCTGTCGTCGCTGTTGTCGCCGTCCATGGCTTGCTCCGCTTCAGTGATCCTCGGGCAGCCGGTGCAACCAGCCGGCCTCGTACCAATCCCCCAGCAAGGCCTTCGCGTCCTCGCTGGCACCCAGCACCTCGCGCGCGCTCAAGCGTCGCCGATCGGCGAGCCGGCGCATCAGCCGCGCGTCGGCACCGCCGGCGCGAATGCCTTCGCCGTTGATGAACACGAAGCGCGTGTCGTACATCATGCGCGTGCGTCGGTCCAGCCTCAAGGCGCCGGGATGCCAGGCCTGCGCAGGCTCTTCGAACCACACCGCAGGCTTGGGCTCGGTCATGACCTCGCCGAGCGCCAACGCCACCGCTTCGGGCCTTGCCAGGGCACGCTGCAGCGCGGCCATGGCGAAGGCCTGCATGCCTGCGGGCATGCGGGCGGGCATGTCGGTGGCGGGCTGCCTCGGGTCCTGGTAGAGCACCGGGTCGTCGATGTCTTCACCCAGACGCTGCAGGAGTTCACCGGCCAGGCCGCCGCGCTGCGGCGCGCGAAAGCCGATCGAGCAGGTCATGCAGTCACCGCCCACGGCATCGCCATCGTGCGCCCAGCGCGGGGGCAGGTAGAGCATGTCGCCGGGCTCCAGCACGAATTCCTGCTCGGGCTCGAAGCGTTGCAGGATCTTCAGCGGCACATCGGGCTGCAGGCTCAGGTCGGCCTGGCGGCCGATCCGCCAGCGACGCCGGCCCGTGGCCTGCAGCAGGAAGACGTCGTAACTGTCGAAGTGCGGCCCGACGCCGCCGCCCTCGCTGGCCCAGGAGATCATGAGGTCGTCCAGCCGTGCATCGGGCAAGAAGCGAAAACGCTGCAGCAGCTCGTGAGCGGCCTCCACGTGCAGGTCCACGCCTTGCACCAGCAGGGTCCAGCCAGGGCGAGACAACGGCGGCAACGCGCGCCGCGCGAACGGGCCGTGACGCAACGTCCATTGGCCCTCGCGCCGCGCGATCAGACGCGACTCCACGCCCTCACGGCCGGCCAGGTCGAACAGGGCGTCGCGCGACAGCGGGGCCAGCGGGTCGGCCACGGCCTGGCGAATGAGTAAAGGCTTCTTTTGCCAGTGCCGGCGCATGAACTGCGCCGGCGTGAGGCCGCCCAGGAGCGGCAACGCGGTGTCGGGGGAAGGGGTCATGGGAGAATTGTCGGATGAAATCCAAGCACCAAGACCCGATGGCCGTGACACCGCAATGCGTGGTGGCGCTGACCTGGACGCTCAAAGACACGCTGGGCGAAGTGCTCGACGAACTGGAAGAACCAGTCGAGTTCCTCGTCGGCGGCAGCGATCTGCTGGGCAAGATCGAAGAAGGCCTCCAGGGCCACCAGGCGGGCGACACGCTGGAGCTCCACCTGGAGCCGATCGACGCCTTTGGCGACTACGACGACCGCCTGCTGTTCCTGGAGCCGCGCGAACGCTTCCCGGCCGAACTCGAAGAAGGCATGGGCTTCGAGGGGCTGCCACCCGGCTGCAACCCGGACGCGCCGCGCGACCGCCTGTACTTCGTGAGCGACATCTACCCCGACCACGTGGTGCTCGACGGCAACCATCCGCTGGCCGGTATCGCCTTGCGCATCCACATCAAGCTGCACGCCGTGCGAGAGGCCACCGAGGAAGAGATCGGCCAGGGCACGCTGGGCGCGGGGTTCTTCCGCACGCAGATCGAACCGACGGACGCGAGCGGCACGCCGCCCGTGCCACCGACGCTGCACTGAGCGCAGGGCTTCAGCCGCGACCCGTTGAGCCGTAGCCGCCGCTGCCGCGTGCGCTTTCGGCAGCGAACTCGCTCACCACGTTGAAGCGCGCCTGCACCACGGGCACGATGACCATCTGCGCAATGCGCTCCATGGGTTCGATGGTGAACGCCACGTCGCTGCGGTTCCAGGCGCTCACCATGAGCTGGCCCTGGTAGTCGCTGTCGATCAGGCCCACGAGGTTGCCGAGCACGATGCCGTGCTTGTGACCCAGGCCCGAGCGCGGCAGGATGAGCGCCGCGTAGCCCGGGTCCGCCAGGTGCACCGCCAGACCGGTGGGCACCAGCTGCCAGGCATTGGGCGCCAGCGTGAGCGGAGCGTCCAGGCAGGCGCGCAGGTCCAGCCCCGCGCTGCCGGGCGTGGCGTAGGCGGGCATCTGCGCGGCCATGCGCGCATCGAGCACCTTCACATCGATCTGCACGGCAGCGCCCTCACTTCTTGTCGTTCTGCAGGCTGTCCTGCAGGGCTTTGGCCGGGTCGTCCTCGGCCGCGGGCTCTTCGGGCTCGGGCTTGAGCCCGTCTGCCTCGGGCGCTGCCTCCTCTTCGCCCTGCTGCTCTTCATCGGCGGCACCGCCATAGCCTTCCTCGCTCGAGGGTGGCGCCATGTCGCGCAGCAGGTCCTGCACCGCCTCGTTGTCCATCTTGACCGGGGCCCCCAGGCTGCCGATCACGAGTTGCGGGTTGAACAGGATCACGCCCACCATGATCAGCTGCAGCACGATGAAGGCGATCGAGCCCTTGTAGATCTGCGCCGTGGTGACCGCGGGAATGAGCTTGCCGGTGATCTTGTCGGTGTAGTCCTGGCGCGCGGCCACGCTGCGCAGGTAGAACAGCGCGAAGCCGAAGGGCGGGGTCAGGAAGGACGTCTGCATGTTCATGGCCAGCAACACGCCGAACCAGATCAGGTTGATGCCCATGCTCTCGGCCACCGGCGCCAGCAGCGGGATCACGATGAAGGCGATCTCGAAGAAGTCGATGAACATCCCCAGCACGAAGACCAGGAAGTTCACGAACAGCAGGAAACCCAGCTCGCCGCCGGGCAACTTGTCGAACAGGTGCTCGACCCAGATGTGGCCATCGGCCGCATTGAAGGTGAAGCTGAAGACGGTCGATCCGATCAGGATGAACATCACGAAGATGGACAGTCGCGTGCTGCTCTCCAGCGCCTCCTTCAGCAGCTTGAAGCTGAGCGCACGGCGCGCGGCGGCCATGATGAAGGCACCCACCGCGCCCATGGCGCCGCCTTCGGTGGGCGTGGCGATGCCCAGGAAGATGGTGCCGAGCACCAGGAAGATCAGCACCAGCGGCGGAATCAGCACGAAGGTGACCTGCTCGGCCAGGCGCGAGAGCAGGCCCAGCTTGAACAGACGGTTCACCAGCGCCAGGGCCAGTGCCAGGAAGGAGCCGACCGTGATCGACATGATCAGCACCTCGTCGCCGCCCGCGGGCACCTGACGCTCGATCAACGGGTTGATGATGGCCTCATGCTGCGTGGACCAGAACCAGCTCACCGCACCGCAGATGACCAGCAACACGAGCAGCGAACGGTGACCCGAGGCGCCGCTGGCCTCGGTGTAGATGCGAGCCTCTTTCGGCAATGCCGGTACCCACTTGGGCAGCACGATGGCCACCACCGCGATGAACAGCAGGTACAGGCCCACCAGCATCAGGCCGGGGATCAGCGCGCCGGCGTACATGTCGCCCACCGAGCGGCCGAGCTGGTCGGCCAGCACGATCAGCACCAGCGAGGGCGGGATGGCCTGCGCCAGCGTGCCCGATGCGGTGATGGTGCCCATGGCGATGGTGCGGTTGTAGCCGTAGCGCAGCATGATGGGCAGAGAGATCAGGCCCATGGAGATGACGGCCGCGGCCACCACGCCGGTGGTGGCGGCCAGCAGCGCGCCCACCAGCACCACGGCCACGGCCAGGCCGCCACGCACCGGGCCGAACACCTGGGCGATGGTGGAGAGCAGGTCCTCCGCCATGCGGCTGCGCTCCAGGATGATGCCCATGAGCGTGAAGAACGGGATCGCCAGCAGCGTGTCGTTCTGCATGATGCCGAACACGCGAAGCGGCAGCGCCTGGAACAGACCGGGGGGAAACAGGCCGACCTCCATGCCGATGAAGCCGAAGAACAGGCCGGTGGCGGCCAGTGCAAAGGCCACCGGGAAGCCCGTCAGCAGGAAGGCCAGCAAGCCGCAGAAGAGCAGCGGCACGAAGTTCTGGGTGATGAATTCGGTCATGGTGTGCTCACTCAGGCTTTGGTGCCGGCGGTCGCATCGCTGTTGGCGAGTTCCTTGAGCAGGACCTCGGTCTCATCGGGCTCCTTGTGGGCCAGCACGTCGGGGCCCGCGCCAGCCAGGAAGGCCGCGCGCTTGATCAACTCGGACGCGCCCTGCGCCAGCAGGACCGCGAAACCCAGCGGAATCAGCAACATGACCGGCCAGCGGATCAGCCCGCCAGCGTTGGACGACATTTCGCCGGAGGTCCAGGCGCGCTCGAACACCGGCCAGCCTTCGTAGATCAGCATCAGGCACAGCGGCACCAGGAACACCACGATGCCGATGATGTCGATCCAGTTGCGCGTGCGCGGGCTGAAGCGGGTGGAGAGAAAGTCGATGCGCACGTGCACGTTGCGAAGAAAGGCGTAGCCGCCCCCAAGCAGGAACACCGCAGCGAACAGGTACCACTGCACTTCCAGCCAGGCGTTGGAGCTGACACCGAAGACCTTGCGCACGATGGCGTTGCCGGCGCTGATCAGCGTGGCGGCCAGGATGAACCACATCATCAAGCGACCCAGCAGGTCGTTGAAGCGGTCGATGACGGAGGAGATTTTGAGTAGGGCTTGCATGGAGACCCCTTGACAGGCGGGTACGCCGGGCGGAGCCCGACAGTCTAGCCTGCGGCGTCAGGCGCAGGCTGTTGAACGGCTGACGTGCGCAGGACGCAAAGCACCAGAAAAAAGCCCCGCCGAAGCGGGGCGCGATGCGCTCGGCCCGGGCTCAGAGCTTGGCCGATTGCATGTAGCGATCGAACTGCGCTTCGGTGAAACGGAACCAGAGGTTCTGGTCGCGACGGAAGTTCGAGTAGTCGGCGTAGATCTTCTTCCAGTTCGGGTTGCTGGCCGAGAGTTCGCTGTAGAGCGCCATCGATTCCTTGTAGGCCAGGTCCATCACCGATTTCGGGAACGCCAGTACCTTGGCGCCGCCGGCGACCAGGCGCTTGAGAGCGGCCGGGTTGCGCGCGTCGTAGCGGGCCTGCATCACGGTATGGGCGTGCGAAGCAGACACTTCGACGATGGCCTTGTTCTCGGCCGACAGCGCGTTGTACGCAGCCTTGTTGACGTAGAACTCGAGCTGCGCGCCGCCTTCCCACCAGCCGGGGTAGTAGTAGTTGCGGGCAACCTTCTGGAAGCCGAGCTTCTCGTCGTCGTACGGGCCCACCCATTCGGTGGCGTCGATGGTGCCTTTCTCCAACGCCTGATAGATCTCGCCACCGGGGATGTTCTGGGGCACACCGCCCATGCGCGTGAGCACCTTGCCGGCAAAGCCGCCGATGCGCATCTTCATGCCCTTGATGTCGGCAGCGCTCTTGATCTCCTTGCGGTACCAGCCACCCATCTGGGCACCGGTGTTGCCGCCAGGGAAGTTCACCATGTTGTACTGGTCGTAGAACTCGCGGAACAGCTTGAGACCGTTGCCGTCGTACATCCACGCGGTGAGCTGGCGGCTGTTCAGGCCGAACGGAATGGCCGTGGCCATCGCGAAGGTGTCATCCTTGCCGAAGAAGTAGTACGGAGCGGTGTGGCCCATCTCGACGGTACCGGCCTGCACCGCATCCACCACACCGAACGCGGGCACCAGTTCACCGGGCGCGTGCACCGTCACATCGAATTTGCCACCGGACATGGCCTTGACCGACTGTGCGAACACGTCGGCCGCCCCGTGGATGGTGTCCAGAGCCTTGGGGAAGCTGGAAGTCAGGCGCCAGCGAATGGCGGCCTGGGCATGCACCGCAGGCGCGGCACCGGCGGCGAGCACGCCGGCGATACCGGCGTGCTTGATGAGGGAACGACGATCCATTTGCTTCAACTCCGTGGTTTGTATTGCTTGTCCCGCAGCTGGGCTGCGGGTGCCGTCGAGGCCAAGGAATTCTAGGAACGCCTCCCTGGGCGCCCTTGCGGGTTTTCCCTTGCAGCAAGGGCATACCCGGGTTCCCGTTCAGGGATTCGTCAGGCTCACGGCCGGCACGCACCACACCGGTGCGCGGGCTGATCACGCCACGATCTTGAGGCCCGACGAGCCGTCCAGCAGCGTGCCGAAGCGTTCGCGCACCGAGCGCTCGATGCCGGCCGCATCGAGGCCCTGCAGCGACAGCAGCCTGGCCGGATCGCCGTGCTCGATGAATGCATCCGGCAGGCCCAGCGTCATCACAGGCAGGCTCAGGCCCTCGATCTGCAGGGCCTCCATCACGGCACTGCCCGCACCGCCCATGACACAGCCCTCTTCCACCGTGACGATGGCATCGTGTGTGCGGGCGATCTCGCGCAGCAGGTCCAGATCGAGTGGCTTGGCCCAGCGCATGTTGGCCACGCTGGCGCCGAGCTTCTCGCCCGCGGCAAGTGCCGGGTAGAGCAAGGTGCCGAAGGCCAGAATGGCCACCCCGCGGCCCTTGCGGCGCAGCTCGCCCTTGCCGAACGGCAGGCCGTCGAGTCCCTCGGGCTGCGCCGCACCCACGCCGGCACCGCGCGGGTAACGCACAGCCACCGGGTGCTCCTGCGCGAACGCGGTGGATAGCAGCTGGCGGCATTCGGCTTCGTCAGCGGGGCAGGCCACCGACACGTTGGGAATGCAGCGCAGGTAGGCGATGTCGTAGGCTCCGGCGTGCGTGGCACCGTCGGCACCCACCAGGCCCGCGCGATCCAGCGCGAAGACCACTGGCAGGTTCTGCAACGCCACGTCGTGGATGAGCTGGTCGTAGGCGCGCTGCAGGAACGTGGAGTAGATGGCCACCACCGGCTTCATGCCCTCGCAGGCCAGCCCGGCCGCGAAGGTGACGGCGTGCTGCTCGGCGATGCCGACGTCGAAATAGCGGCCCGGAAAGCGGCGCTCGAACTCCACCATGCCCGAGCCCTCGCGCATGGCTGGCGTGATGCCGACCAGGCGCGGGTCGGCGGCCGCCATGTCGCACAACCACTGGCCGAACACCTGCGTGAAGGTGGGCTTGGGTGGCGTGGCGGGCTTGGTCAGGCCCACGGCCGGGTCGAACTTGCCCGGGCCGTGGTACGCAATGGGGTCGGCTTCCGCGAGCTTGTAGCCCTGCCCCTTCTTCGTCACGACGTGCAGGAACTGCGGACCGTCGTTGTCGTCGAGCAGCTGGCGGATGTTCTCCAGCGTGGGGATGAGCGAGTCGAGGTCGTGCCCATCGATGGGCCCGATGTAGTTGAAGCCGAATTTCTCGAACAGCGTGGCAGGCACCACCATGCCCTTGGCCTGCTCTTCCAGCCGCTTGGCCAGCTCGAACAGCGGCGGCGCGCCCTTGAGCACCTGCTTGCCCATGTGCTTGGCAGCCGAATAGAAACGCCCGCTCATGAGTTGCGCGAGGTAGCGGTTGAGCGCCCCCACCGGCGGCGAGATCGACATGTCGTTGTCGTTGAGCACCACGAGCAGTCGGCCATCGGCCACGCCGGCGTTGTTCAGTGCCTCGAAGGCCATGCCGGCCGTCATGGCGCCGTCGCCGATGATGGCCACGGCACGCCGCCCTTCCCCCTTGGCCCTGGCGGCCATGGCCATGCCCAGCGCGGCCGAGATGCTGGTTGAAGAATGC
Organism: Hydrogenophaga intermedia; assembly: GCF_023715105.1. Classification (GTDB taxonomy): domain Bacteria; phylum Pseudomonadota; class Gammaproteobacteria; order Burkholderiales; family Burkholderiaceae_C; genus Hydrogenophaga; species Hydrogenophaga intermedia_A. Next base: position 141,508 of record NZ_JAMBNO010000012.1, read on the forward strand.
GCGGTGCCGAAGGTGTCGTACTCGCTCTCGCTGCGACGCGGGAAGCCGCTGAGGCCGTCGAGCTGGCGCAAGGTGTGCATGCGCTCGCGACGACCGGTGAGGATCTTGTGCGGGTAGGTCTGGTGGCCAACGTCCCACACCAGCCGGTCCTCGGGGGTGTTGAACACGTAGTGCAGCGCGATGGTGAGCTCAACCGTTCCCAGGTTGGAGCTCAGGTGACCACCGGTGCGTGCCACGCTGTGCAGCAGGTAGTCACGCAATTCGTCGGCCAGCGGCCGCAACTGCGCGCGCGTGAGTTTGCGCAGATCAGCCGGTGCATTGACGGTCTGCAGCAAGGCGTTGGCGGGCACGCCGGGTTGCGGTTCCTGGATCGGGTTCATCTTGTTTTCTCCTGCTCAGGAGCGGCGCTGGCCCACCCAGTCGGCCAGGGCGTGCAAGGTGGCGGTGTGGGGCAGGCCGCTGCGCTCCAGTGCGGCGTGGGCCTGCGCGAGAACGGCGTCGGCATAGGCCTGCGCCTCGGCCAACCCCATCAGGGACACGAAGGTGGGTTTGTCGGCGGCGGCGTCCTTACCGGCGGTCTTGCCCAGCGTGGCCGAATCGGCGGTCACGTCGAGGATGTCGTCCACCACCTGGAACGCCAGGCCCAGGTGGGCGCCGTAATCGGCCAGCGCGGCCTGTACCGCGGGCGCAGGCGACGCGGTGGCCGCGCCCATGGTGACGCTGGCCTGCAGCAGGGCGCCGGTCTTGCGCCGGTGCATGGCTTCGAGGGCTGGTCGATCCAGCGCGATGCCCACACTGGCCAGGTCCACGGCCTGGCCGCCTGCCATGCCGTCGGCCCCGGCCGCGAGCGCAAGCAAGCGGCACAGCCGCGCGCTCATGGCATCGGGCAGCGTGGCGTCGCCCGGCACCAGCAGTTCGAACGCCAGGGCCTGCAGCGCATCGCCGGCCAGCAGGGCCTGGGCCTCGCCGAAGCGCACGTGCACGGTGGGCTTGCCTCGCCGCAGCACATCGTTGTCCATGCAGGGCATGTCGTCGTGCACGAGCGAGTAGGCGTGAATCAGCTCGACCGCACAGGCCGCGCGCAGGGCGGCATCGGCCCGTCCGCCCACGGCTTCGCACGTGGCCAGCACCAGCAGCGGGCGCAGGCGTTTGCCGCCATCGAGCACCGCGTAGCGCATGGCCTCGCCCAGGCCGGCGGGCGCGTCGGCGCGCACGAAGCGCGACAGCGCCTGCTCCACCTCAGCCTGGCGTGCGGCGCGCCAGGCCGCAAACGTGTCGGGAATCACGGCGTTCATGGCGCCTCCCAGGGGCGGGTCTGCCCCGCCTCGAAGACCTGGATCTGCTGCTCCACCGCCTGCAAGCGCTCGCGGCAAAAGGCCAGCAGCTCGGCGCCGCGCTGATAGCGTGCCAGCAGTTGATCGAGCGGGAGCTGGCCGGCATCGAGCTGACCGACCAGTTGTTCGAGTTCCTGCAGAGCGGCCTCGTAGCTTTCTGCCACCGGTGCCGCCGGCGCCGGCGTGGAAGTGCGGGAATTCGATGGGGGCATGGCCTGAACGAACGGACACCCCGGAGGGGTGGGGGGAAAGACCGTTCATTCTAGCGAGGCCCCTCTGACGGACGGCCTGCCCCTCTTTCCCCCGGGGGTACAATCCCGGCTCTTTTTTTCCGAAACGACGGGCTCCTTGAGCCCGGAGGGACGCACCACTTCACCCTTCCCGCGCGAATTCGTCTGACGAGCACAGCGCTTCCCTGCCCCTTCATAGGGGGAGTCTTCAGGTCCAGGACGCCATGTCTGATTTGAGTCTTCAACTGCAGCAGGCCAAAAGCCAATTCCCGGTGTCGAGTTACTTCGACCAGGCGCTGTTCCAGCGCGAGCTGGAGACGATCTTCCAGCGCGGGCCCCGCTATGTGGGGCACGCTCTCTCGGTGCCGAACGTCGGCGACTATTCCACCCTGCCTCAGGAGGGCGAAGGTCGTGCGCTGGTGCGCACGCCCTCGGGCATCGAGCTCATCTCCAACGTCTGCCGCCACCGGCAGGCGGTGATGCTCAGGGGCAAAGGTAACCTGGGCGAACAAAAGCCCGGGCATGCCGGCGGCAACATCGTTTGCCCCCTGCACCGCTGGACTTACAGCGGTGCCAACACGCCCCAGGGCGGGGGCAAGGCCGGTCAGCTGCTGGGCGCGCCGCACTTCGAGCAGGACCCCTGCCTGAACCTCAACAACTACCGGCTGCGGGAGTGGAACGGCCTGCTGTTCGAGGACAACGGCGTCGACATCGCGGCCGATCTGGCCGGCATGGGCCCGGCGTCGCAGCTCAGCTTCGAGGGCATGGTGCTCGACCACGTCGAGCTGCACGAGTGCAACTACAACTGGAAGACCTTCATCGAGGTCTACCTCGAGGACTACCACGTCGGACCGTTCCACCCGGGCCTGGGCAACTTCGTCACGTGCGAAGACCTGCGCTGGGAGTTCAAACCCGAGTATTCGGTGCAGACCGTGGGCGCGCAGAACCTGTTGCAGAAAGCAGGCAGCCCGACCTACCAGCGTTGGCATGAGGCGCTGATGCGCTACCGCGGCGGCGAGCTGCCCTCGCACGGTGCCATCTGGCTCACCTACTACCCGCACATCATGGTCGAGTGGTACCCGCACGTGCTCACCGTCTCGACGCTGCACCCCATCAGTGTGGACAAGACGCTGAACATGGTGGCCTTCTTCTACCCCGAAGAAATCGCCGCCTTCGAGCGCGAGTTCGTGGAGGCGCAGCGCGCGGCCTACATGGAAACCTGCGTCGAGGACGACGAGATCGCCGAGCGCATGGACGCGGGCCGCAAGGCCCTGCTCGCTCGCGGCGACAACGAGGTCGGCCCGTACCAGAGCCCGATGGAAGACGGCATGCAGCACTTCCACGAGTGGTACCGGCGCAAGATGGGCGCGGCCTTCGCGGGCTGATCGGAGCCATCATCCACCGCGTCCGCGCAACGCCGTTGCTCCCGACGAAGAGGGCCTGAACGATGCAGGCACTCTGGATGCTGCTCGCATCCTTCTTCTTCGCGAGCATGGGCGTGTGCATCAAGCTCGCATCAGCCCACTTCAACCCCTTCGAGATCGTGGCCTACCGCGGCCTGGTGGGCATGGTGTTCGTGTGGGGCCTCACGCGCTGGCAGGGTGTCTCGCTCGCCACGCGCGTGCCCATGATGCACCTGTGGCGCAGCGTGGTCGGCACCATCTCGCTCACCGCCTGGTTCTACGCCATCGCGGTGCTGCCGCTGGCCACAGCCATGACGCTCAACTACATGAGCAGCGTGTGGATAGCCACCTTCCTGCTCGGCGGCGCGGTGCTGGTGCAGGGGCGCGACGCACCGATCCGCGAGCAGGCACCGCTCTTTCTCACCGTGATCGCCGGCTTCGCGGGGGTGGCCATGCTGTTGCGACCCAGCTTCAACGAAGCGCAGGCACTCGGCGGACTGGTCGGCCTGCTCTCGGGCCTGTTCGCTGCCCTGGCTTACCTGCAAGTGGCCGCGCTGTCGAAGGCGGGCGAACCCGAATCGCGCACGGTCTTCTACTTCTCGCTCGGTGCCCTGGTGGCCGGCCTGGGCGGCATGCTGTTCGCGGGTGCCAGCCCGCTGCGCTGGCCCAGCGCGCTGTGGCTGTTGCCCATCGGCCTGCTCGCGGTGTTCGGGCAGCTGTGCATGACGCGCGCGTACGCCCAGGGCGCCACCATGGTGGTGGCCAACCTGCAGTACTCGGGCATCGTGTTCGCGGCGTTGTTCAGCATCACGCTGTTTGGTGACCACCTGCCCCTGATCGGCTGGATCGGCATGGCACTCATCGTGGTGAGCGGCATCGCGGCCACGGTGCTGCGTACCAAGCGCGTGCCGCGCGCCCCGGCCGCCGAGTCCTGAAAGACGCCGATTGCCCACGCAATCGGCCCGACTGTGCGATTTGACAGGGGTTCAGGCCATGGGCGAACTCGAACGGTCGCACAATTCATGCGCATGACACCGGCCAACCCGTTCACCACCCTCATCCAGCCCCACGAACTGCAGGCGCTTCGCGATGCCGGCTCGCCGGTGCTGGTGCTCGATTGCAGCTTCGACCTCATGAACCCCGCCGCCGGGTGCGCGCAGTTCGAGGCCGAGCACATCGCTGGCTCGCTGCACGTCGATCTGGACCGCGACCTCAGTGCGCACGATCGTCCCGCCAGTGAAGGTCGCCACCCGCTGCCGCCGCGGGAAGCGTTTGCGCGACGCATGGCCGAACTGGGCTTGTCACGCGGCGCGCAGGTCGTGGTGCTCGACCGCCAGGGCGCCAACTACTGTGGGCGCCTGTGGTGGATGCTGCGCTGGTGCGGACACGAGGCCGTGGCCGTGCTCGACGGCGGCCTCGCGGCCTGGAAGGCCGCCGGCGGCGCGGTGGAAACCGGCGCAGCCGCCGTTCCGGCTCCGGGCGACTTCACGGCAAGCGAGAGCCTCGCGCCTGCCCTGGACACCAACACCCTGATGCAGCGCCTGGGCCGTGCCGACACCACCGTGATCGACGCCCGCGCCGCGGCACGCTTTCGCGGCGAGGTCGAACCCCTCGACCCGGTGGCCGGCCACGTGCCCGGCGCTCTCAACCGTCCCTTCGGCGAGAACCTGCAGGCCGATGGTCGCTTCAAGCCGGCCGCGCAATTGCGCGCCGAATTCGAGCGCCTGCTGGGCGGGCGCGACCCGGCCGGCGTGGTGCACCAGTGCGGCAGCGGTGTGAGCGCCGTCCCCAACCTGCTGGCGATGCAGATTGCCGGCCTGGGCACCACCGCGCTGTACCCGGGCAGCTGGAGCGCCTGGTGCAACACGAAGGGCACGCCACGTGCAAGGGGGTGACCGGGTGCGTGAGGGCGCTGACGAGCCGACAACGGCCAGGCCGGTGAACCGCCCGGTGCGCGTCGACAGCCCCGACGCCGCCGATCTTCGCCAGACCCTGCTGTGGCTGTGCCAAGGCGTGGGCGTGGCGGCAGCGCTGGTGATGGCGCTGGACATCGTTCTCGCCCCGCCCGACCAGAGCGAAGCGGGCATTGCCGCGCTGATGGCGGCCCTGGCCTGGGGGTGCTGGTGGGGTCTGCGCCAGCGCCGCCTGGCGCCGGAAGCGGTGGCCGCGCTGGTGGTGCTGGGTGTGCTGGGCGCCGCCACGGTTTCCGTTCTGGCCTACGGTTCGGTGCGTACCGCGGTGAATTTCCTGTTCGTGGGCGCAGTGGTCGGTGCGGGCATCTTCCTCGGCCGGCGCGCCATGGTGGGTGTGCTGCTGGGCACCCTGTGCCTGCTGGCTGTGCTCATTGCCATCGAAAGCCGCGGTGGCCTGGGGGCTGCGCCCGACTTCAGCGTCGGCCTGCGCGTGTGGTTCACGCAGGCCGTGGCACTGGCCGGCGTCGGGCTGATGGTGATGCACAGCCGTGCGCTGAATCAGCGCGCCGTGCTGCGCCTGCGCGACGAGCTCGAACGGCGCCGCCAGAGCGAGCAGGAACGCGACCGCAGCCTGTCGCGCTTTGCGCGCATCTTCCGCTCCAGCCCGAGCCCGATGCTCGCGCAGTCGGCGCGCAACGGCGCCATCCTGGATGTCAATCCCGCGTTCGAGCGCTGCTACGGCTACAGCCGCAACCAGGTGCTCGGGCGCGAAGATACCTTCCTGTGGGCCGACCCGCTGGAGCGTGAGCGCTATGTCGAGCGCCTTGTTCGCGAGCGCAGCATCCAGCAACACCGCTGCCGCGGGCGCCGCGCCGATGGCAGCACGTTCGAGGCACTCATTTCCAGCGAGACGGGCAGCGACGACGAGGACCTGCTCGTCATCTCCGCCATCACCGACGTGACCCAGCGCGAGGTCCTGCTGGAGCGGCTGCAGCGTTCGGAGGCGCGTTTTTCCACCGCCTTCAATTTCGCACCGCTGAACCTCACCATCTCGCGCCTGTCCGACGGCACTTTCCTTGAAGTCAACCGCGCCGAAGACCGCGCGCAGGGCATGAAGCCGGAGGAGCTCAAGGGGCGCACGTCGATGGAGGTGGGAGCCTGGCTCACGGCCGAGGAGCGCCAGCGCTTCGTGGCACAGCTACAGCGCGATGGCGTGGTCAACCGCTATGACACGCGCATGCGCCACAAGGATGGCTCGCTGATCGACGCGCGCATCTGGGCCGAACTGATCGACATCGACGGCGAGCCCTGCATCCTGGCCAGCACCATGAACGTGACCGAGGAGAAGCGCCGCGAGGCACTGCTGCTCGAGGTCGCCAAAGGGGTCGCGGCCGAGACGGGTGAGGCCTTCTTCAGTGCCCTCGCACGACACCTGAGCAGCGCCATCAATGCCGGGATGGTGACGGTGGCCGAGGTGCGCGCGGGCGACAAGCTGGACACGCTGGCCGTCTGGCGCGACGGGCGCCTGGGCCGCAACTTCGGATTCAGTGTCGCCGGCACGCCTTGCGCCGACACCCTGAGAAGCAACGGCTTGATGACCTGTCCGGTGGGCCTGGCCGAGCACTACCCGGACGCACCGCAGTTGCGTGCACAAGGCTTCGAGTCCTACCTGGGACAGGCGCTTCGCGACGCCGACGGCCAGCCCATCGGCCTGCTGATGGCGATGTGGCGCGAGCCTCTGGCGGTCAAGCCCGATACGCAGGCGCTGCTGTCGATCTTCGCGGCGCGTGCACAAGCCGAGCTGGTGCGCCTGCGCCGCGAGCGCGAGATCGTGCGGCTCAACGAGACGCTGGAGCAGCGCGTGCGCGAGCGCACCGCCGAACTGCAAAAGCTCAACGCCGAACTCGACGCCTTCGCCTATTCGGTCTCGCACGACCTGAAATCGCCGCTGCGCGCCATCGACGGCTTCGCGCAACTGCTCAAGGAGCAACTGGACACCCTGGGCGACGACGACGCCCGCCTGCTGATCGAGCGCGTGTTGTCGTCTTCCCAGCGCATGGGCAGCATCATCAACGACTTGCTGGCGCTGGCGCGCGTGAGCCAGGGAACGCTGCAACGCACCGAGGTAGACCTGAGCGCGCTGGCGCAAAGCGTGCTGGAACAAGAGCTGGCACGACACCCCGGCCACAAGGTACGCGCACGGCTGCAGCCCGACCTGATCGTCCACGCAGACCCGGACCTCGCGCGCATCGTGCTCGAGAACCTGTTCGGCAACGCGCTCAAGTACACGCGGCAACGCGACGTGGCCGAGATCGTCTGGGGTCTGGACCACATCGACGACGACGGCGTGCCGCACTTCCATCTGCGCGACAACGGCACGGGATTCGACATGGCCTACGTGGACCAGCTGTTCAAGCCCTTCAAACGCTTGCACCGGGCCAACGAGTTCGAGGGCACGGGCATCGGTCTGGCCACGGTGCGCCGCATCATCGATCGCCATGGCGGTCGAGTCAGCGCCGAGGGTGAGCCCGGCGTGGGCGCCACCATCCGCTTCAGCTTCGGCGCGCCACCGGTGGCGTGAACCAGCCCTCGCCGCGGCGAGGGACACGCGGCGTTCAGTGGCTGTGCGCCAGCCCGCTGACGACGCTCACCAGGGCAATGCCCGCCCCCAGCCAGGCCACCTGCGCCACCGTCTCGCGCAGGCTGAGCCGCTTCTGCAACTGCGGTATCAGGTCGGCCAGCGCCACATAGACGAAGCTGCTGGAGGCCGCCACCAGGAAGTACGGCAGCCAGTCCTCCAGTTGCACCAGCAGGAAATAGCCCACCAGACCCCCGAGCGCGGTGACCGTGCCGGCCAGCGACACCTTGACCAGCGCCGCGCGCTGCGTGCCCGAGGTGTGGCGCAGCACCACGAGATCGCCCATGTGGTGCGGCACCTCGTGCGCCAGCACGGCCAGCGCCGCCACCACGCCCAGCCGCATGTCGGCCATGAACGCCGAGGCAATCAGGATGCCGTCGCCGAAGGCGTGCACGCTGTCGCCCAGCAGCACCGTCCAGCCGCCAGAGCGAGGTCCACCGTGGTGGTGGTGGTGGTGGTGAGCGTGGTCGTGGCCTTGGTGGGCGTGACCATGATCCTCATGCGCGTGTTCCGGGCCGTGACCGTGCTCGTGCCCATGGTGCCAGAGCTCGGCCTTGTCGAGCAGGAAGAAGAACACAAGGCCGGCCAGCAGCAGCGCAAACAGCTCGTGCGCGCCGGCCGCGCTCTCGAACGCTTCGGGCAGCAGGTGCATGAAGGCGGTGGCCATGAGGGCGCCGGCGGCCAGACTGAGCATGTGCTGGGTGTAGCGCGCCAGCATCGCGAACCCCAGCAGGGCCGCAATCCAGACGCTGCCCACGCCGGCGGCAACGGTGCCCAGGAGGATGGCCAACAAGGTCATGAGATTCACCACGAAAAAAGGGCCGCTGATCCAGCGGCCCTTCGTTGATCGGTTGCCGGCGGACCGAGACCGCGCTCAGGCCACGCCGTGCTTCTTGAACCAGGCCAGGGCCTGCTTCCAGCCGTCCTCGGCAGGCTCCTTGCGGAACGTCGGCCGGTAGTCGGCATGGAAGGCGTGGGGCGCGTCCCGGTACAACACGAAGGTCGATTTCCTGGCGGCGGTACTGCCGCTCGCCAAGGCATTCTGCATCTTAGCAACCGTGTCAACAGGGATTCCGGTGTCCGCGCCCCCGTACAGGCCCAGCACCGGTCCCTTGAGCTGGCCCGCGATGTCCACCGGATGCTTCGGCGTGAGCGGGGTGCTATCGCCCACCAGTCGACCGTACCAGGCCACGCCGGCTTTGACCGCGGGGTTGTGTGCCGCGTACAGCCAGGTCTGGCGCCCGCCCCAGCAAAAACCGGTGACACCGATCTTGCGCGCATCGCCGCCGTTGGCGGCGGCCCACTTCACGGTGGCGTCCAGATCGCCCATCACCTGCGCATCGGGCACCTTGCTCACCACCTCGGCAATCAGCTTGGCGATCTCGCCGTAGCTCATGGCGTCGCCCTGGCGCACGAACAGCTCGGGCGCGATCGCCAGGTAGCCGGCCTTCGCGAAACGGCGCGCGGTGTCGGCGATGTACTCGTGCACGCCGAAGACCTCGGACAGCACCAGCACCACGGGCAGACCGGTCCTACCTGCCGGCGCGGCGCGATAGGCGGGCATCGAGAAGCCGTTGACATCGATCATGACCTCGCCCACGGTCAGGCCGTCGGCGGGGGTCTTGATCGCGGTCTGCGCCATCAGCGGCGCGGCGGCGGCGGCGTAGCCCACGCCCAGCGCGGCCTTGAGGGCGGTGCGGCGGGTGGCGCCCGCCGCGGTGCTGCTGCCGGGCAGCAGGGCTTCGGCGTCGCGGACCAGATCGTGTTCAAGCATGGTTGTCTCCTGTTGTTGATCGGGGAAGGAAAGGGACCGCCGAGGGCGGCAGAAGGTTCCGCCATACGGCGAGACCGGGCGCCACCCGGCACCCCACGGCACTCCATGGCACTAGACGCGCGTCACGGCGTCGAACATCTCCATGAGTTCTGTCGCCCACAGGCCCTCATGGTCCACCGCGGTGTGCACGAGCACGGTGCGCGTGGGCAGGTCGATCACCACGCGCTGGCCATGGTGGCCGTGCATCGCGGGGCGGGAGCCGTCGGCCTTGGAATGCCAGAACAGCGCTTTGTAGCCGATCGCCGGGCGCGGCCAGCCATAGCGCACCGCCGCGTCGCGTTCGCCCCAGCGGCTGATCTCGTCGATCCAGGCCCCGCTCACGATCGGCTGACCATCGGGGCCGCGGCCGCGCTGCGCCACCACACGGGCCAGGCGCGCCCAGTCTCGCAGCCGGGCTGCGAAGCCGATGCTGTTGAACTCCGCGCCGCGCGCGTCGGTGAGCCAAGTGGCATCGCCCTCGGCGCCCATGGGGCGCCACAGGGCCTGCTCGGCGAACGCGGACAGGCTGGTGCCCGTGACGCGGCGGATCACCATGCCCAGCGCCAACGCGCAGAGTTCGTTGTAGTTGAAGCGCGCGCCTGCGGCTTCGCGCCGTTGGTTCCAGCCGCTCACGGTGCGCGCGATGTCGGGGTCGTTGCCCAACAGCGCGCCGGGGTAGATGCTCGCGTTGTCGCGCTCGTGCACCACCTCGGCGCCGCTGGTCATGTTGGCGAGCTGGCGCAGGCTGGCCTCACCGTGCAGCGTGCCCCGCAGCTCGGGGACGTAGGCCGCGGCCGGGTCGTCGAACGAGGCGATGAGGCCACGGTCGATGCAGATGCCCAGCAACAGCGCACTCACGCTCTTGGCCATGGACCAGCTCGTGAGCCGCATGTCGGGCGTGCGCGCGAAGCCGTAACGCTCGAACAGGATGTCGCCGTCGCGCGCGATCAGCAACCCGGTCACCGGCCACTGCGCCATGTATTCCTCGGGTGTCTTGCGCAACAGGCCCCAGCGGTACCGGAAGCCCGCCATCGGTGCTTCGCGCCAGGGCGCGGCCTGCGCGCTGGCGCGGATTCTGTTGTGACGGATGGTGCGTTCGTGCCCACCCGAGTAGTTGCCGACGCGGAACTCGGTGGCGCGCTCGAAGCTCGCGCGGCTCTCGGGGTAGCCGCGCTGCGCGCCCCACTTGTCCCCGGTCTGCGCCCAGGCGGGCAGGCCGGCCACGGCCAGTCCGGCCGACAACAACGCGCGCCGGTTCCACATGCTCAATGTGCCTTGTCCCAGTTCGGGCCGACGCCGATCTCGGCCAGCAGCGGCACCTTGAGCTCGGCCACGCCAGCCATCAGGCGCGGCACCTCGGCGCGCACCCAGTCCACCTCGTCCTCGGGCACCTCGAACACCAGTTCGTCGTGCACCTGCATGATCATCTTCGTGGCCTTGCGCTGCGTGTCGAGCGCCTTCTGCACCGCCACCATGCTGAGTTTGATGAGGTCAGCCGCCGTGCCCTGCATGGGCGCGTTGATGGCGGCGCGCTCGGCACCGCCGCGGCGCGGGCCGTTGGGGCTGTTGATCTCGGGCAGGTACAGGCGGCGGCCGAACACCGTCTCCACATAGCCCTTGCTCTTGGCGCTCTGGCGCGTGTCGTCCATGTAGCGCTTCACGCCCTCGAAGCGCTCGAAGTAACGCTGGATGTAGTTCTTCGCCGCCGTGTTGTCGATGCCCAGCGCCTTGGCAAGGCCAAAGGCGCTCATGCCGTAGATGAGGCCGAAGTTGATGACCTTGGCGTAGCGCCGCTGCTCGCTGCTGACCTGCGCCACCTCGACGCCGAACACCTCGGCCGCGGTGGCGCGGTGCACGTCCTGCCCTTCGTGGAAGGCGCGCAGCAGGGCCGCGTCCTCGCTGATGTGGGCCATGATGCGCAGCTCGATCTGCGAGTAGTCGGCGCTGGCGATCACGTGGCCCGCGGGGGCCACGAAGGCCTCGCGCACGCGCCGGCCCTCGGGTGTGCGGATGGGGATGTTCTGCAGGTTCGGGTCGTTGCTGGAGAGGCGGCCCGTCACAGCCACGGCCTGCGCGTAGTGCGTGTGCACGCGGCCGGTGCGCGGCAGCGCCATCTGCGCGAGCTTGTCGGTGTAGGTGCCCTTGAGCTTCGAGAGGCTGCGGTGCTCGAGGATCTTCGCCGGTAGCGGGTAGTCCTCGGCGAGTTTTTCCAGCACTTCTTCATCGGTGCTGCGCGCGCCGGTGGCAGTCTTCTTGATGACGGGCAGGCCGAGCTTGTCGAAGAAGATTTCCCCGAGCTGCTTGGGACTGCCCAGGTTGAAAGGCTGGCCCGCGATGGCATAGGCCTCCTGCTCCAGCGCCACGATGCGCTGGCCGAGTTCGTGGCTTTGCGCGGCCAGCGTGGGGCCGTCGATCAGCACGCCGTTGCGCTCGATGCGGTAGAGCGTCTCGCTGCTCTGCATTTCGAGTTCGTAGATGAAGCGCAACTTGTCATCGGCCTGCAGCCGCGGCCACAGCACGCGGTGCACGTCCAGCGTCTGGTCGCTGTCCTCGCACGAATACTCGGCGGCCTTGGCCACATCCACCTGCGCGAACGGGATCTGGTGCGCACCCTTGCCGCACAGGTCCTCGTAGCTGATGCCCTTGCGCCCGGTGTGGCGCTCGGCCAGGCTCTCCAGGCTGTGCGGCTTGTGCACCTCGAGCACGTAGCTCTGCAGCATGGTGTCGTGCGCGTAGCCCTGCACCTCGATGCCGTGGTTGGCGAACACGTGGCGGTCGTACTTGATGTGCTGGCCGAGCTTGGCCTTTGTCGCGTCTTCCAGCCAGGGCTTGAGCTTCGCGAGCACCTCGTCGAACGGCAACTGGGTTGGCGCGTCCGGGCCGGCGTGGCGCAGCGGGATGTAGGCCGCCTCGCCCGGCGTCACGCTGAAGGAGATGCCCACGATCTGGGCCACCATCTCGTCGAGCGAAGTGGTTTCGGTGTCGATCGCGGTGAGTTCGGCAGCGTCGATGCGCGCGAGCCAGGTGTCGAAAGCGTCCCAGGTCAGGATGGTGTCGTACTTCAGTTCGTTGCGCGGCGCAGCTGGCGCCGGCGCATCGTCGAACAGCCCCTCGGTCACGCCCGGCGGCACGGCGGTGGAACCACCGGTCACCGGCGCTTCCTTGCCCGCAGCCGCGCGCGCCGCGAGCGACTTGAAGCCGTACTGCTCGTAGAAAGCGTGCAGCGCGTCGTGGTCGGGCTCGCCCATCTTCACCGCGTCCAGCGCGGGCAGGCCGGGCACGAAGCCGTTCAGATCGCAATCGGTCTTGATGGTGAGCAGTTGGCGCCCGGTGGGCAGCCACTCCAGCGCCTTGCGCAGGTTCTCGCCCGCCACGCCTTTGATCTCGCCCGCGCGCGCCACCAGCGCATCGAGCGAGCCATATTCCATGAGCCACTTGGCGGCCGTCTTGGGGCCCACCTTTTCCACGCCGGGCACGTTGTCCACCGCGTCGCCCACCAGGGTCTGGTAGTCCACCATCAGGTGCGCGGGCACGCCGAACTCGGCCTGCACGCCCGCGAGGTCGCGGCGCTTGCCGCTCATGGTGTCGATGATGGCGATGTGCTCGTTGACGAGCTGCGCGAGGTCCTTGTCGCCGCTGCTGATGATGACGTCGATGCCTTGTTCGGCCGCGGTGCGCGCAAGCGTGCCGATCACGTCGTCGGCCTCGACACCTGGCACGTCGAGCACCGGCAGGCCCATCAGGCGCACCACCTCGTGGATCGGCGGAATCTGCGCGCGCAGGTCGTCGGGCATGGGGCTGCGGTGCGCCTTGTAGTCGGCGTAGATCGCGTCGCGGAAGGTCGGGCCCGAGGCGTCGAACACGCAGGCCGCGTACAGCGCCGGAACCTCCTTCTTGAGGCTCTGGATCATGTTGATCATGCCGCGGATGGCGCCGGTGGCCGGGCTGGTGGGGTCGCCGGGCACGGCCCGCAGGTCGGGCATGGCGTGATAGGCGCGGTAGAGGTAGCTCGATCCGTCGATCAGCAGCAGGGTGCGGGCGGGGTCCTGGGTCATGCCGCCAATTGTGAGGGAAGGCCCCGTGGCGGCGCCGGGTCCGGGGGCGCTGCCTACAATCGGGCCATGTGCCGCCTTCCCTCGCCCTTGCTGACCCTGCTCGCCATGCTGGCGGTCACGGGCGCTGCCGCCCAGACGCCCCCGCCGGAGACCGTGCCGCTGCAGCGCGGCCCGGGCGATCGCATTGAACGCATCACCACCGAAGACGCGCTCACCCGCGTCGACGAAGTGCGGGTGGACGGCCAGACGCAGTCCATCCAGGTGCAGCCGAAAAACGGCGCGCCGGCCTACCAGATCCAGCCGCTGGCGCCAGGCCAGACGCCGGGCGCGTCCGCCGGCCGGCCCGCGGGCAACGCCGGTCGCAGCAGTTGGCGTGTCCTCGACTTCTGACCCCGCACACGGACCCTCATCCTTCATGGCCGTCTACACCGAGGTGCCCTTCGCCGAAGCCGCCGCCCTGCTCGAACGCCTGAACCTGGGCACCCTCACCGAGCTGCGCGGCATCCAGGGTGGTATCGAAAACACCAACTATTTCGTCACCAGCGAGCGCGACGGTGCCACCGTGGAACACGTGCTCACGGTGTTCGAGCGCCTGGGTTTCGAGCAACTGCCGTTCTACCTGCACCTCATGAAGCACCTGGCCACGCATGGCGTGCCGGTGCCCGAGCCCGCAGCCGACGCGAAAGGCGAGATCCTGCACACCGTGCAGGGCAAACCCGCTGCCGTGGTGGACAAACTGCGCGGGCGCAGCGAGCTGGCCCCGGGTCTGGCGCACTGCGAGGCGGTGGGCGCGATGCTCGCGCGCCTGCACCTCGTGGGGCGCGAGTTCGAACGCCGCCAACCCAACCTGCGTGGCCTGCCGTGGTGGAACGAGACCGTGCCCGTGGTACTGCCCTTCCTCACGCCCGCACAGGCCGCGCTGCTGCAGGCCGAACTGGCCTACCAGAACCACATCGCCGCCGGCAGTGCGTACCAGGCTCTGCCGCGTGGCCCGATCCACGCCGACCTGTTCCGCGACAACGTGATGTTCGAGGGCAGCGAGCTCACCGGCGTGTTCGACTTCTACTTCGCCGGTGTCGACACCTGGCTGTTCGACCTCGCCGTGTGCCTGAACGACTGGTGCGTGGTGCACGGCGGCGAACGCGATGGTCAACCGGTGGACGAACTGCAGCGTGCGCTGCTCGGCGCCTACGAGGCCGTGCGCCCCCTCGCCGCCGCCGAGCGTGCGCTTTTGCCCGCGATGCTGCGCGCCGGCGCGCTGCGCTTCTGGCTCTCGCGCCTGTGGGACCTGCACCTGCCGCGCGAGGCCGCATTGCTGCAGGCACACGATCCGGCGCACTTCGAGCGCGTGCTGCGCGCGCGGCTGCCGCATTGCAGCGCGCACGCGCGTGTCGAAGCGGAGCTGGCATGAGGCTGCACGTCAATCCCGCCACCACCGGTTGGCTCTGGGTCAAGGCGGGCGTGCGCACCTTCTGGCGCCAGCCACTGGCCATGTCGGGCCTGTTCTTCATGTTCATGGTGGTGGTATCGCTGCTGTCCATGCTGCCGATGGTGGGCACGGCCGTGGCCATAGCCCTGGTACCGGCTGCCACGCTGGGCCTCATGGCCGCCACACGCGAAGCCGACCAGGGGCGCTTTCCCATGCCGTCGGTGCTGGTGACGGCCTTTCGCGGTGGTCCGGCGCGCCGCCAGGCCATGCTGGTGCTGGGCGGTCTGTATGCGGTGAGCCTGCTGCTGGTGATCACCGTCTCCAGCCTGTTCATGGGCGACATCCCCGCACCCGTGCCCGACGGCACCGAGGTGAGCGCCGAGGCCATGAGCGCCGCCATGAACCGCCCCGGCGTGTGGATCGCCATGCTGCTCTACCTGCCGGTGATGATGGCCTTCTGGCACGCACCGCCGCTGGTGTTCTGGCACGGCGTCAAGCCGGCCAAGAGCCTGTTCTTCAGCCTCGTGGCCTGCTGGGGCAACAAGGGTGCGCTGCTGGTCTTCACCCTGGGCTGGGTGTGCGTGTTCATCGTCGTGGGCGTCGCACTCGGTGCGCTGGGCTCACTGCTCGGCGGTCCGCAGGCCATGCAGGTGGTGCTCTACCCGATCGTGCTGTTCATGGCCTCGATGTTCCACACCTCGCTCTGGTTCACCTTCCGCGACAGCTTCCGCTTCGATGACGTGCTGCCAGACGCCGAAGCACCAACTGCCGACGAGCAGACCTGATCGCCCGCTGCGCGAGCGCACGAACGTTGCGCCATCCGAAACCGTCACAAACCTTCCATCACCGTTAAACAACCGTCCATCACGCTTCGCTCCGGGTTTCCCACAAACCACCTCTGGAGCACACAAGCATGTCCGACACCTTGCGAGACGACGACGGCGTCTCGAACCCCTCCCGCAACCCCCACCTGACCGAGCTGGTCGACCGCGCCATCGCGCGCATGCCCAGCCGCCGCACGCTGCTCAAGGCCGGCCTGGGCGCGGCGGCCATTCCCTTCCTCGGTGGCCTGGCCGCCTGCGGCGGCGGTGGCGACGACCCTGCGCCCACCACGCCGGCCGCACCGGGTGAGCAGATGCTGGGCTTCGAGGCCGTGCCGACCAGCAGCGGCGATACCGTGGTGGTACCGACGGGTTACGTGGCCACGGCCTTCCTGCCGTGGGGCACACCGCTGCTGGCCGGCGCGCCCGCCTTCGCGGCCGATGCTTCCAACACCGCGGCCGACCAGGAACTGCAGGTCGGCGACAACCACGACGGCATGGCGTTCTTCGGCTTCAACGCCGGGGGCAACGGGTTCGGCGATCGCAGCGATGAAGGCCTGCTGGTGTTCAACCACGAGTACATCAACCCCGAGTACTTCTACCAGCCCGATACCGACCCCGCCGAATGGCTGCTGCCCTTCACGCTCGAGAAGGCGAAGAAGGGCCAGGCCGGTCACGGCGCGAGCGTGGCGCACGTGCGCCGCAACGCTGCGGGTGAGTGGTCGCTGGTGGCGGGTTCGCCCTACAACCGCCGCATCCACGGCAACACGCCGATGGACATCCAGGGCCCGGCGCGTGGCCATGCGCTGGTGCAGACCACCGATGACCCCGCCGGCACCACGGTGCTGGGCATGCTCAACAACTGCGGCAACGGCCGCACGCCCTGGGGCACCTTCCTCACCTGCGAAGAGAACTTCAACGGCTACTTCGGCTCCACCGACGCCGGCTTCACGCGCAACACGCTCGAGGCGCGCTACGGCCTGACCACGGGCGGCTTCGGCTACCTGTGGCACACGGTGGACCCGCGCTTCGACATGTCGGTCAACCGCAACGAGCCCAACCGCTTCGGCTACATCGTCGAGATCGACCCGTTCGCCCCCACCAGCCAGCCCGTCAAGCGCACCGCACTGGGCCGCTTCAAGCACGAGAACGCCGAACTCGTGGTGGCGCCCAACGGCAAGGTCGTGGTGTACATGGGCTGCGACGAGGTGAACGAGTACATCTACAAGTTCGTCTCCAACGGCACCTTCGACGCCAGCAACCCCACCAGCGCCGCCAACCGCGACCTGCTCGCCGACGGCACCCTCTACGTCGCACGCTTCGACGCCGGCACCACTGCCGGCGACCGCATGGGGACGGGCGTCTGGATTCCGCTGGTGTTCGGCCAGAACGGTCTGGACGCCGGCAACGGGTGGACCAGCCAGGCCGACATCGCCATCCGCACGCGCCAGGCAGCCGACCGCGTGGGCGCCACCATGATGGACCGCCCGGAGTGGGTCAGCGCCAACCCCACCAAACCGGGTGAGGTGATGATCACCTGCACGAACAACAGCCGTCGCGGCACGACGACCGCGTCGAGCAACGCGGCCGACGGCACCACCGCCGCAGGCGCGGCGCGGCCACCGGTGGACGAGGCCAACCCGCGCGCCGTCAACTCGTGGGGCCACATCGTGCGCTGGAACGAAACCGGCGGGGACGCCACCGCGCTCACCTTCGACTGGGACATCTTCCTGCTCGCGGGGCAGCCTTCGAACGCAGGCCTGCCCAACGCGCCCAGCAGCAACATCAACGCCGACAACCTGTTCAACAGCCCGGACGGCCTGGCCTTCGACAGCTTCGGCCGGCTGTGGATCCAGACCGACGGCAACTTCAGCAACAGCGGCAACTTCACGGGCAACGGCAACAACCAGATGCTGGCTGCCGACCCGACGACCAAGGAAGTGCGCCGCTTCCTCGTTGGCCCGTCGGGCTGTGAAGTCACCGGCATCACCTGGACGCCGGACCGTCGCACCATGTTCGTCAACATCCAGCACCCGGGCGAGATGAGCAGCCACCCGCGGCGTCCCGCGGGCTATGGCGACAACGACATCGCACGCGACCCGACCGCCTTTTCCACCTGGCCCACGGCCGGCATCCGCCCGCGCTCGGCGGTGGTGGTGGTGCGCCGCACCGACGGCGGCGTGATCGGGGGCTGACCCCCGCAGCGCCTTCGGCGCTTCCCCGTTGCCGGGGATGACACCCGCGGACCGGCAGTGCCGGATCCGCGGTGTCTCGCAGGCGGCGCGGGCCAGCGCTCAGGTCACCAGCGAATGCCGTAGAACGTCCGCACCACCGCCTTGCCACCCGCTGGTGCGCAGGAAGATGTCTTCCACCTGCTGCGCGATCTGCTGCCAGTCAAGCTGCGCCACCTGGCTGCGTGCGCGTGCGGCGGCGCTGCGCACCAGCGCAGGCTCACGCGCGAGCAGCGCGGCCTGCTGCACGAAACCGTCGGCATCGTCCACCGGAAGCAGCCAGCCGTTGTGGCCGTGGCGCACCCAGTCGCCCGCAGCGGCGGTGTCGAACGCCAGCACCGGCAAGCCGCTGGCCAGCGCCTCGATGGTGACGTTGCCGAAGGTTTCGGTGAGGCTGGCGAAGGCGAACAGGTCGGCGCTTGCGAAATGCGCGGCCAGATCCTCGCCGCGGCGCATGCCGGCGAACACCGCATCGGGGCAGCGCTGTTGCAGCGCCGCGCGCTGCGGGCCATCGCCAACGAACACCAGGCGCACGGCAGTGCCGCCGGCACGCATCGCCTCGTAGGCGCGCAGCGTCACGTCAGGGTTCTTCTCGGGCGCCAACCTGCCCACGACCACGATGACCAGCGTGTCATCGGTGGCGCCCCAGCTGGACCGCAAGGCGGCGCTGCGCCGCGCGGGGCTGAACAGCTGTGTGTCCACGCCGCGGGCCACCACTTGGACGTTCTGGAATCCGATGGCCTGCAGCTCGGCGCGCAGTGCCTGCGTGGGCACCATGGTGCAGCGCGTGAGGTTGTGAAACTTGCGCAGGTAGGCCGCGATGGGCGTCTTCAACCAGCCCACACCGTAGTGCTGGCTGTAGGCATGGAAGTTGGTGCGAAAGTCCGACGTCACGGGCAAGCGCAGACGCCGCGCGGCCTGCAGCGCCGACCAGCCCAGCGGCCCTTCGGTGGCGATGTGCACCAGGTCGGGCCGGTGCAGCGTCCACGCGCGCACCAGTGCGCCCTTGCCCGGCAGGCCGAGCTTGAGCTCCGGGTAACGCGGTATCGGCATGCCGCGCATGAGCAACTCCTCGAAGCCCGGGTCGCTGCGCGCTTCCTCGGTGCGCGCCTGGCGCGGCCGGATGAGTTGCACCTGGTGGTTGCGCGCGCACAGGCCTTGCACCAGGCGCGAGAGCGTGAGGGCCACGCCATTGATCTCGGGCGGCCAGGTCTCGGTGACGACCGACAGCCGCAGCGATGGCCGCGCCGCCAGAAATTCCTCGACCAGGATGGGATCGGTGTCGGCACTGCTCATACCGGCATGCTCGGCGCGCTTCGCAACAGCTTCGTGACAGCACGACGCGGCGATGACGAACCTGTGCCGTTGCGGTGACGTTGGCGCGTTGTCACCACGCTTTCACAGGCCCGCACGACGATCCGCCGCATTCGCCTTCCTCCCGCCACCCTGACGACGGAGTACCCGCCTTGAAAGACTTCTTCAATGCCCTGCAGACCCAACGCTGGGACGACCACCGCTACTACCACCACAGCCGGATCAACCAGTCGCTGCACCTGCTGAGTGCGGTGAGCTTCGTGGTGGCTTACGTGATGCTGTGGTTCGATCCGGTGGTGGCCGCGCTGATCGCCTGGCTGGTGTCGATGACCTCGCGCCAGGCTGGCCACTTCTTCTTCGAGCCCAAGGGTTACGACCACGTGAACCAGGCCACGCACGAATACAAGGAAGAGATCAAGGTGGGCTACAACCTGCAACGCAAGGTGGTGCTGATGAGCCTGTGGGCGTTGGCACCGGCGCTGGTGTGGATCGACCCGACGGTGCTGGGCCTGTTCGAGCCGCACCACGACAACGTGGGCTACATCCGCCACGTGGGCACGCTGTGGCTGGGGCTGGGCATCGGCGGCTTGCTGTTCCGCACCATTCACCTGTTCTTCCTGCAGGACATCCAGACCGGCCTGGTGTGGGCTACCAAGATCCTCACCGACCCGTTCCACGACATCAAGCTGTACCACCGGGCGCCGCTGTATCTGCTCAAGGGGCAGCTCATTGATCCGGGCGTGGGGCATCGTTGAGGACTCGTCGCTCGAGGCGTCACGCTCGTTGCACCTCGCGCACGCTCGCGATCGCGGGGTGCTCCCCTCCGCGACTGTCCCCCGGGCCGGCTGCGCCGGCCCTCCTCCTTTATGTCGCTACGGGGAGCACCCCACACTCGCGAGCTGAAGTGACGTTGGAGCGCGCCTCCGTCGCAAGCCGACGAGGTCGGCGGTGATCGGTGTCCGGCGCAGCGACATAAAGGAGGAGCCAAGGGCGCAGCCCTTGGCGGGGGACAGTCGCGAAGCCGGATACCGGTCGGCGCCGACCGGATCAACCGGAGACCGCCATCAGCGAGAGAGAAACGCCCGCAAAGCCTCAGACCGCAGTTGCTTGCCAATCGCCTTCACATCCACACCCGCAGGCAAGGTCCACCAACCCCCCGCCTGCATGGCGCGCCCCGCCGCCACACACCGCCGCACCACCTCGTCAAACACAGCGTCGTCGAAGTTGAGCGAGAAGATGAAGCGCCCCGTACCCACCCAGCTCAAGGCCAGACCATGCCAGCGAAGGTAGTACTGGTACATCCAGTGATACCGCCCTGGCTGCGTGTACGACAGCGTCCACACGCTGTGCAGGTTGTCGGCGCGCACTGGCAGGCCGGCGTCGGCCATCGCCGCGTTGAAACGTTCGCGCCGCGCGTTCCAGCGCTCGTCGCTGCCCGCGTACATCGCCTGCACCCCGGGCGTGTCCAGACGGCTGAAGAATGCGTGCATGCCGCCCATCACGTGCGGATGTGCGTTGAAGGTGCCGCGCGCAAAGCACAGGTCGGCCGGCCGCTCGGGGCGAAAGCGCTGCATGAGGTCGGCGCGGCCGCACACCACACCCACCGGGTAGCCGCCCGCCACCGTCTTGCCGTAGGTCACCATGTCGGCCTTCACGCCGAAGTATTCCTGCGCACCACCGCGTGCGAGGCGAAAACCCAGGAACACCTCGTCAAAGATCAACACGATGCCGCGCTCGGTGCACACCTGCCGCAGCTCACGCAGCCACTGCGTGTAGGCAGCGCGGTCGTAGCCGGCGCTGCGCAGGCCGTTCATGAGCGTGGAGTCGCCGGGCGCGTTGCGGTTGGGGTGCAGGGCCTGCAGCGGGTTCACCAGAACGCAGGCGATGTCGCGCCGCGTGCGCAGCACCTGCAGGCTGCGCGGGTCCATGTCTTTCAGCGTATAGGTCTCGCGTGGCGGCATCGGGTTGCCGGGGCCGGGCTGCACGTCTTCCCACCAGCCGTGGTACGCGCCGCAGAACCGCACCAGGTGCTTTTTCTTCGTGTGGTAGCGCGCCAGGCGCACGGCCTGCATCACGGCCTCGGTACCGCTCATGTGGAAGGACACCTGGTCCTGGCCCGAGATGGCTTTGAGGCGCGCGATGTTGCTGGCCACCACCGGGTGGTACGCGCCCAGCACCGGGCCAAGCTCGAGGCCGATATGCGCGCCCTCGTCCATGCAGGCCTTGTAGAAGTCGACACCGAACACGTTGACGCCGTAGGAGCCGGTGAGGTCGATGAAGCGGTTGCCATCCATGTCCTCGACCTCGACGCCGTCGGCCGCACGCAAGAACGCCCCCACCTTGAGGCGCTCGCGCAAGTACGGGCTGAAGGGGAACGGCACGCGGTAAGCCCCGGTGAACTGCAGGTCGGCCAGGCCTTCACGCGCTTCGGCCGTCAAGGCCAGCGATTGCGCGTAGCGCTCGGCGAAGCCGGTACACAGCGCATCGAAGGCCGCGCGGCGCCGCGCGGCGAGCGCGTCGTCGGCGCCGTCGGCGCGGAAGAAGGTGTGTTCGTCGAACCCGTAACCTGGCAGCCAGCGCGCCAGCCGCTTGGCCATGCGCGAATGGCCCGCAAGCGATCGGTGTTTGGCGCGCGAGAGTTCGAGGCGCTGCTTGAGGTAAGGCAAGGCCAGCAACAGCGAGCCGGCTGGCAGTGCGTAAGGAAGCAAGGACATGGAGGGGCATCCCGCGGTGGTGATGCCCACCCTTGTATGGCCGTTGAATGACCCACGTATGAAGGCCACACGACAGAACACCCTCTCCCGGGCCGGTGGCGCCGACGCGCCGTTCGGCGCCTGGCGCCGCCTGCTGCGCCGATTCGCCCTCAACGAGGACCTCAACTTCCTGCTCACCAACCGCGTGCCACGCATCGCGCTCACGCGCTTCATGGGCTGGTTCAGCCGCATCCGTCAGCCGCTGGTGCGCGATGCCTCGATGGCGGTGTGGAAGGCCTTTACCGATCTCGACCTGAGTGACGCTAAGAAGACGCAATTCGACAGCCTGCACGACTGCTTCACGCGCGAGCTGCGCGAAGGCGCGCGCCCGATCGATACCGACCCCACCACCCTCGCAAGCCCTTGCGACGCCATCGTGGGCGCCTGCGGGCGCATCGATGACGGCGGCCAGGTGTTTCAGGCCAAGGGCTTTGCGTATGCACTGCACGAACTCATCGGTGATTCGCCGCGCGCCCGCGAGGCCACGGCCGCGCTGCGCGGCGGAAGTTACGTGACGTTGCGCCTCACCTCGGCCATGTACCACCGCTTCCACGCGCCCGACGCGCTGACACTGGAGCACGTGACGCACTTCAGTGGCGACACATGGAACGTGAACCCGATCGCGCTCGCCCGCGTCGAAAAACTGTTCTGCCGCAACGAGCGCGCCGCGCTCTACACCCGGTTGCACGACGGCACGCCGCTGCTGCTGGTGCCCGTGGCCGCCATCCTGGTGGCCAGCCTGCGCCTGCGCGCGTTGCGCCTGCCGCTCAACACCCGCTATCGCGGCCCCGACGAGCTACCGTGCAGCGCTCGCTACGCCCGAGGTGAGGAGATGGGCCACTTCGAGCACGGCTCCACCATCCTGGTGTTCGCGCCGCCGGGTGTGTCGATCGTTCCCGGTGTGGATGCGGGGCAGCCGATCCGTGTGGGCCAGCCGTTGCTGCGCCGTGATGCCTGAACGCGACACGCGGCTGTCATGTGACTTTCACGAAGGCCGCCCAGCATTCGCTGGCATAACAACCCCACGAGGACCTCCATGAACGCACCAGACCTGCGCCCGGGCGCGCTCTTCAACGACGAAGATTCCAACCGCAGCGACAACGCCACCTTCGATAGCGTGCTCGACGCGCGCCTGAGCCGCCGCCGGCTGCTCGGCGGGGGTGCTGCCGTGGCCGCCGGTGCCGCTGTGGCCGGCTGCGCCACGCCCGCGACCAACACCGCCAGCGGCCCGGTGCAGCAACTGGGTTTCACGCCGGTCGCGCGCAGCGTGGCCGACACGGTGAGCGTGCCTGCGGGCTACACCGCGCAGGTGCTGTACGCGGGTGGCGACCCGCTCAAGGCCGGCATGGCGGCATTCAAGAACGACGGCACCGACAACGATTGGGGCAACCGCGCCGGTGACCACCACGACGGCATCGAGTGGTTCGGCCTCGACGCGCAGGGCAAGCCCTCGGACACCTTCACCTCGCGCGGCTTGCTGGCCATGAACCACGAGGCCACCACCGACGAGAAACTCTCCTCGTTCTTCATCCACGCCAACGGCGGCACCGCCACGCTGCCGCGCCCGGCGGGCGAGATCGACAAGGAGCTCATGATCCACGGCCTGTCGGTGGTCGAAGTCCGCCAGGAAATGGGCCCGGGGGGCCGCCGTTGGGCCACGCGCCAGGACTCGCCGCTGAACCGCCGCATCACCACCATGAGCGAGGCCGTCTTCACGGGTCCCGCGGCCGGCAGCGCGCACCTGGTGACGAAGTTCAGCCCCACCGGCACCAAGGGCCGCGGCACCGTCAACAACTGCGGCACCGGCCGCACGCCCTGGGGCACCTTCGTCTCGGGCGAAGAGAACTGGTTCGGCTACTTCTTCCGCGACGCGCAGGACGACGCGCGCCGCAACGATCCGAAGATCACCGCCGCCTTCAACCGCTATGGCCGCCGCGCCGGCGCGCCCAGCCGCCACGGTTGGGAGAGTGGCGGCAGCGACGACCGCTTCCAGCGCTGGAACACCGGCGCCACCGGTGCCAGCGCGCGCGACGACTACCGCAACGAGTTCCACACCTTCGGCTACATCGTCGAACTCGACCCCTACAGCCCGAACACGCTGCTCACCAAGCGCACCGCGCTCGGGCGCTTCGCGCACGAGAACGTCACCTTCGCCAAACCCGTGGCCGGCCAGCCCGTGGTGGCGTACATGGGTTGTGACGCGCGTGGTGAGTACATCTACAAGTTCGTCTCCAGCGAGAAGTGGGACCCGGCCGACGCCAACCCGCGCAACCGCCTGGCCGCGGGCGACAAGTACCTCGACAGCGGCACGCTGTACGCGGCGCGCTTCAACGCCGACGGCAACGGCGAGTGGCTCGAGCTCTCGCCGAAGAACCCGGCCATTGCCGCCTACAAGGGCTTTGATTTCAAGACCGCGGCCGACATCTGCGTGTTCACGCGACTGGCCGCTGACGCCGTGGGTGCCACCAAGATGGACCGTCCCGAGTGGGCCGGCGTGAACCCGAAGAACGGCGAGGTCTACATCACGCTGACCAACAACAGCGAACGCACCGCGGCCACGGTGGACGCCGCCAACCCGCGCGCCTACACCGACCTGAAGGCCGGCAAGGAGCAAAAGGGCAACGTGCACGGCCACATCGTGCGCCTGGCCGAGACCGCCCCGGCCGAGGCGAAGTTCCGCTGGGACATCTACCTCTTCGCGTCCGAAGCCGACGCTGACAAGGCCACGGTGAACCTGTCCAACCTGAGCGCCGAGAACGACCTTTCCTCGCCCGACGGCCTGGTGTTCAGCCCCGCCACCGGCATCTGCTGGATCCAGACCGACGACGGCGCCTACACCGACAAGACCAACTGCATGCTGCTGGCCGCCATGCCCGGCCGCGTGGGCGACGGCGCGCCGGTGAAGATCAAGGCCGGCGACAAGGAGGTCACCACCTACGCCGGCAAACCGCAGACGCCGGCCACGCTGCGCCGCTTCCTCGTCGGCCCGCGCGGCGCCGAGATCACCGGCATCACCGAGACGCCCGATGGCCGCGCGATCTTCGTGAACATCCAGCACGCGGGCGAGAACACGAAGATGGCCGATGTGAACGACCCGTCGAAGTACGAGAGCCGCTGGCCCGCCAACGCAGGCTACGGCGCCGGCCAGCGCCCGCGCTCGGCGACCATCGTGATCACGAAGAACGACGGCGGCGTGATCGGCACCTGAGCGAAGCCTCACTTAAGCGGCACTTAAGCCCCACTTAAGGCGGGGCAACTGCAATTGCGGGCTGGCGCACACGCGCCGGCCCGACCATGCCCCCGCCCACCACCGCACCCGCCCTCTGCGCCTCTTCCCGTGACACGCCGCGCGAGCCTGCCTTGCTCGCGGTTTGGCGCTGCCTGCTGCCGTTGTGGCCGCTGGTGGCCGGTATGTGGCTCGTGTTGATTGCCTCGCGGCTGGGCCTGATGGTGTGGCTTGCGCCGCGCGTGCAGGCACAGAACGCCTGGGGCGAGGTGCTGCTGCAGGGCCTGCGCTTTGATGGCGTGCTGCTCGGCTTCATCTGGCTGTTGCCCGCCGCGCTATGGCCCCTGGCCTGCACCCTGCCGCGCGGGCAGACGCTGGCCTGGCGAGCGATGCGTCTGTACACGTCAACGGCCTTCGTGGTGCTGTTGTTCATGGAATGGTCCACACCCGGCTTCATCGCCGAGTACGACAGCCGTCCCAACTACCTCTTCGTGGAATACCTGGGCTACATGCGCGAGGTGGGCGGCACGTTGATTGGCGATCACCTGACAGCCCTGCTCGGCGCGGTGGTTGCGCTGCCGCTGGCGCTCTGGGCTTATCGCCGGCTCACGCAATGGCGGGCGCCGCTGCCGCGCCTGCACCCGCTGGCGGCGCTGGCGCTGGCACTGGCGCTGACCTCAGGCGCTGCGTTGCTGGCGCGCGGCACGCTGGGCCACCGGCCCGCCAACCCGGCACTGGCCGCCACCACCGCCGACAACCTGGTGAACCAGCTGCCGATGGGTTCCACCTACACACTCACGTACGCGCTGTACCTGGCGCGCAAGAGCGAAGACGGGGGCATCGTCTACGGCGAGATGCCGCGCGAGCAGGTGCTGCGCGAAGTGATCGCCGCCACCGGCGCCGACCCGGCGGGCTTTGACGACCCGGCCCACCCGAGCATGCACCTGCAGGCGAGCGTTCCGGCGCCAGCGCGCCCGCGCAACCTGGTGATCGTGCTGGAGGAAAGCCTGGGCGCGGAATTCGTCGCGCGACTCGGCGGCGAGGCGGTGACACCAAACCTCGAACGACTGGCGGCGCAAGGCCTGTGGTTCGAGCGGCTCTACGCGACCGGTACGCGCTCGGTGCGTGGCATCGAGGCGGTGCTGGCGGGCTTTCCCCCCACGTCGGCACCGAGCACCGTGAAGCTTGCGAAGTCGCAGCAGGGCTTCTTCACCCTCGCCTCCTTTCTCAAGGCGCGCGGGTACACCTCGACCTTCTTCTATGGTGGCGAGTCGCACTTCGACAACATGCGCGGCTTCTTCATGGGCAACGGCTTCGATCGGGTGATCGACCAGAACGATTTCGGTCCCGAGGTGTTCCGCGGCACCTGGGGTGTGGCCGACGGACCCCTGCTCGACGCCGCTCACCGCGCCTTCACGCAGACCAGGGAACCGTTCTTCGGCTTCGTGTTCACCTCGTCCAACCACACGCCGTTCGAGTTTCCCGATGGCGAGATCACGCTGCACGAGCAGCCCAAGGGCACGGTGCTCAACGCGGTGAAGTACGCCGACCACGCACTGGGCCGCTTCTTCGAACAGGCGCAGAAGGAACCCTACTGGAAGGACACCGTGTTCCTCGTGGTGGCCGACCACAACTCACGCGTGTATGGCGATACCCTGGTGCCGGTGAAGCGCTTCCACATCCCAGGCCTCATCCTGGGCGGGCCGGTGCAGCCCGGTGTGATCGCCGAGACCGCGAGCCAGATCGACCTTGGCCCGACGCTGATCTCGCTGCTGGGCCTGCAGGGCCGTCACCCCATGATCGGCCGCGACCTCACCCAACCCGCGGTGCGCGCCCTGCCCGGCCGCGCGGTGATGCAGTTCGACAAGTCGCAGGCCTACATGGAAAACAACGAGGTGGTGGTGCTGCGCCCGGACCTGCCGCCCACGCTGCTGCGCCACGACCCCGCCACCGGTGCGGCACAGCCCGCCGGCGAACCGCCCGCGGACCTGGTGCGCAAGGCGTTGGCGCAGGCCCTGTTCACGCCCCTGGCCTACCGCGAACGCTGGCACACCAACGCCGCGCCCTGAGGCGGCGATTCACTCGATCGGCGTGAGCTTGGCCACGCTGAGCGCCAGCCACTTGGTGCCGTGGCGCGGGAAGTTCACCTGCGCGCGCGCGTCGTCGCCCGCGCCTTCCACGGCCAGCACCTTGCCTTCACCGAACTTGTTGTGGAACACCGCCATGCCGGCCTTGATGGCCGTGCCGCGGTCGGGCTCGGGCGCAGGGGCGCTGGCGGCTTTCCAGCCCGGTGACCACGCAGGCTGCGGCACGTTCTGCGCGATGGCGCGGTGCCCGCCCCAGCCCGCGCTGCCGGTGCCGCCCCAGCCCGAGGGCTGCGGGGGCGTGAGCCATTTCAGGCAGTGCTCGGGCAGTTCGTCGAAGAAGCGGCTCTTGAGGTTGTAGCGCGTCTGGCCGTGCAGCAGGCGTGTCTGCGAGTGGCTCAGGTACAGGCGCTTGCGCGCGCGTGTGATGGCCACGTACATCAGGCGGCGCTCTTCCTCCAGGCCGTCGCGGTCGCTCATCGCGTTCTCGTGCGGGAACAGGCCTTCTTCCAGCCCGGTGATGAACACGCAATCGAACTCCAGGCCCTTGGCGGCGTGCACCGTCATGAGTTGCACCGCGTCCTGCCCGGCCTGGGCCTGGTTGTCGCCCGATTCGAGCGCGGCGTGCGTGAGGAAGGCCGCCAGCGGGCTCATGGTTTCGCCGGTGTCGGCGTCGGGTGCGAGGGGTTCGTCGAGCACCGGGACGTTCGGGTCCAGCCCCTGGCTGACGGGGCTTTGCGTGAGCGCGGTGGCGTCACGCCCGAAGCCTTCCTGCATCACGAAGCTCTCGGCCGCGTTGACGAGTTCTTCCAGGTTCTCCACCCGCTCCTGGCCCTCGCGTTCCTGGCGGTAGTGCTCGATGAGGCCGCTGTACTCCAGCACCAGCTCGATGATGTCCTTCAGGCTGGCGCCCACGCTGCGCTCGCGCAGCACGTCCATCTTCGCCACGAAGCCCGCGATGGCCGTGCCCGCGCGGCCGGTGACGGCACTGACCGCATCGTGCAGCGAGCAGCCCGAAGCGCGCGCCACGTCCTGCAACTGCTCCACGCTGCGCGCACCGATACCGCGCGGCGGGAAGTTCACCACACGCAGGAAGCTGGTGTCGTCGTGCGGGTTCTCGATCAGGCGCAGATAGGCCAGTGCGTGCTTGATCTCGGCGCGCTCGAAGAAGCGCAGGCCGCCGTACACGCGGTAGGGCAACCCGGCATTGAACAGCGCGGTCTCCACCACGCGGCTTTGCGCGTTGCTGCGGTAAAGCACGGCGATCTCGCTGCGCGGCACCTCCTCGCGCACCAGCGCCTTGATCTCCTCCACCATCCACTGCGCCTCGGCAAAATCGCTCACCGCCTCGTTCACGCGCACCGGTTCACCCGCGCCCGCCTCGGTGCGCAGGTTCTTGCCCAGGCGGCGCTGGTTGTGGCCGATGAGGTGGTTGGCGGCGTCGAGGATGTTGCTCACGCTGCGGTAGTTCTGCTCCAGCTTGATCTGGTGCTGCACGCGGTACTCGCGCACGAAGTCGGCCATGTTGCCCACGCGCGCGCCGCGAAAGGCGTAGATGCTCTGGTCGTCGTCGCCCACCGCGAACATGGCGTTGCCCGGGCCCGGCAGGCCTTCCACCGGTGGCGGCACGAACAGCTTGAGCCAGGCGTACTGCAGCTTGTTGGTGTCCTGGAACTCGTCGATCAGCACATGGCGGAAGCGCCGCTGGTAGTGTTCGCGCAGCGGGTCGTTGTCGCGCAGCAGCTCGTAGCTGCGCAGCATGAGTTCACCGAAGTCGACCACGCCTTCGCGCTGGCACTGCTCCTCGTACAGGGCGTACAGCTCCACCTTGCGGCGCGTTTCCTCGTCGCGCGCCGGCACATCACGCGGGCGCAGGCCTTCTTCCTTGCTGCCCGAGATGAACCACTGCAGTTCTTTCGGCGGGAAGCGTTCGTCGTCCACGTTGTGCTGCTTGCACAGCCGTTTGATGGCCGAGAGCTGGTCTTGCGTGTCCAGGATCTGGAACGTGGCCGGCAGCGCCGCGGCCTGGTGGTGCGCGCGCAGCAGCCGGTTGCACAGTCCGTGGAAGGTGCCGATCCACATGCCGCGCACGTTCACCGGCAGCATGGCCGACAGGCGGGTGACCATTTCCTTGGCGGCCTTGTTGGTGAAGGTCACGGCCAGCACGCCCCCGGGGCCGATCTGGCCGGTCTGCAGCAGCCAGGCGATGCGCGTGGTGAGCACGCGCGTCTTGCCCGAGCCCGCACCGGCCAGGATGAGGGCATGCTCGGCCGGCAGCGTGACGGCGGCGGCCTGCTCGGGGTTGAGGCCACTCACGAGGGGCGACGTGGCAGGGTTCGGAAACAGATCCAGGGACATCGGTGGATTGTAGGAAGCACCCGGGCGCCGACCCCGCCATACACAGGGCCATATGGCCACCATAACCGGCACATGCGATCGCACCGGCCTAGAATCGCGCACCGGGCCAGGGATTCTTGCGCCCGGTTTTTTTTCGCCCTTGAACCAGCGACGCGCGCAAGACCCAGGGTCACCGCGGCACTGGCTCCGCCAGGCCGCTGGTGACGCCCCCTTCGAGGGGGTGGCGCCGAAGGCGACGCGGGGGTGTCTGGAGTCCTCATGGAAATTTTCGACTACGACAACATCCTGCTACTGCCGCGCAAGTGCCGCGTGGAAAGTCGCTCGGAATGCGATGCGGGTGTGGAACTCGGCGGGCGGCGCTTTCGCTTGCCGGTGGTGCCGGCCAACATGAAGACGGTGGTGGACGAGCCCATCTGCACCTGGCTGGCGCAGAACGGCTATTTCTACGTGATGCACCGATTCGACCTGGACAACGTGCAGTTCGTGCGCGACATGCACGCCAAGGGCTGCTACGCGTCGATCTCGCTGGGCGTGAAGGCACCCGACTACGCCACGGTGGACACGCTGGTGGCCGAGGGCCTGAGCCCCGAGTACATCACCATCGACATCGCGCACGGCCATGCCGACAGCGTGAAGAACATGATCGCCTACCTGAAGGCGAAGCTGCCCAGGGCCTTCGTGATCGCGGGCAACGTGGCCACGCCCGAGGCGGTGATCGACCTGGAGAACTGGGGCGCCGATGCCACCAAGGTCGGCGTGGGCCCGGGCAAGGTCTGCATCACCAAACTCAAGACGGGCTTTGGCACCGGCGGCTGGCAGCTGTCGGCGCTCAAGTGGTGTGCGCGCGTGGCCACCAAGCCCATCATTGCGGACGGCGGCATCCGCTGCCATGGTGACATCGCCAAGAGCGTGCGCTTTGGCGCGAGCATGGTGATGATCGGCTCGCTGTTCGCGGGCCACGAGGAGTCCCCGGGCCAGACGGTCGAGGTCGACGGTGTGCTCTACAAGGAGTACTACGGCTCGGCGAGCGACTTCAACAAGGGCGAGTACAAGCACGTCGAGGGCAAGCGCATTCTCGAGCCCATCAAGGGCAAGCTCGCGCACACGCTGACCGAAATGGAGCAGGACGTGCAGAGCTCGATCAGCTACGCGGGCGGCACGAAGCTGCTGGACATCCGCAAGGTGAACTACGTGATCCTCGGCGGCGACAACGCCGGCGAACACCTGTTGATGTGAACTTCGGGCCGCAAGGCCCCTTCGGGTGTCAGACGCCGAGCAGTTCGCGCGCCAGCGCGTGCAGGCGGTGTGCGGGGTCGATCAGCGCATCGACCACCGTGAAGTGGTTCAGGCCGGGCAGGTCCTCGCACACCGGCACCACCTGGGAGCCCCAGGCGTCACGAATCAGACGGTTCTGGCGGCGGAACTCGCTGCTCTCGGCACCGCCAGCCAGGGCGTAGAGCTGGCCGCGGCCTTCGCGCAGGCCGGGTGAGGGCAGGCGCGCGGGGCTGGCCTTCTTCACCTGCGCGGGGGTGAGGTTCAGCGATGGCTGCACGAAGGGCGTGTGGCGCACCGGCTCGAGGTCGAACACACCCGAGATCGACAGCGCGTTGCGCACCAGCGCAGCGGGCAAGTCTCCCCCCACCTCGGGCCAGCGGCAGGACAGCATCATGGCCGCCAGGTGGCCACCGGCCGAATGCCCGGCCACGGTGATGCGCGTCGCGTCACCGCCGTGCGCGCCGATGTGCCGGTAAGTCCATGCCAGCGCCTGCACCATCTGCAGGGTGATGTCGGGCACGGTGACGGCCGGGCACAGGGCGTAGTTGGGCACCACCACGCACACGCCCAGGCGTTGGAACAGCGGTGCCAGGAAGGAGTGGTCGGCCTTGTCCAGGCTGCGCCAGTAGCCACCGTGAATGAAGAACAGCACCGGCGCCGAGCCGCCACCCACGGGCTGCAAGGCGGGAAACACATCGAGCACCTCGGCCGGCCCGTGGCCGTAGCGCAGATCGATCAGCGCCGGGCCTTCCTCGCGCGCGTCGCGTGAGGTCCGCGCCCAGCGAGCAAAGATGTCGGCGTGCCCGGGCACGAGGGCGCGGTTGTTGTATTCGATGTCGAGCCAGGCGGGGTCGCGGTTGAAGCGCAGGTCCATGGAGGGCATTGTGTCATGGGGGTTTGAGGTATTCGGCAACCCGGTCAGACACCGAATACCGGTATGGGGTAAGCTAGCGGAATTCTGAATTCAGAATTCGTCCGAACCCGTCCGAATGAGCGCCCAGTTGCACCGCATCGAAACGACGCCCGACCTTGTCGAGCGGGTGTATCGCGCCTTGCTTGACGCGATCAGCACGGGCGGTCTGCAACCCGGCCAACGCATCACGCAGGAAGAACTGGCCGAGCGCATGGCGGTTTCGCGCCAACCGGTGACGCAGGCCTTGCGCTTGCTCAAGAAGGACGGCTTCGTTCAGGACGCCCCCTTGCTCAATGGCGCACCGCAGCGCACGCGCGGCTTGCAGGTGGCCCCGCTCGATCCACGTCAGATCGCGCAGGTGTATGAGGTGCGCAGCGCACTCGACCAGCTGGCCGTGCGCCTGGCCGCGGCGCAGCGCGCACGCATCGACCCGGCGGTGTTCCGCCAGGGCGAGGCCGCGGCACAACGCGCCGACCTCAAGGCCCTGATCGACGCCGACATGGCCTTTCACACCGCGGTCTACCGCGCGGCAGGCAACCCCTTCATCGAGCAGAGCGCGCAGCAGCATTGGCAACACATCCGCCGCGCGATGGGCCAGGCCCTGCAGTCCGATCCGCTGCGCGAGCCGGTGTGGGACGAACACCGCGCCATCGCGCAGGCGATCGCCGCGGGCGACGGTGAGCGCGCGGCACAGCTCATGAGCGCGCACACCGGCAACGCGGCCAGAACCCTCGCGCACCAGCTCACCGGCCCTGCTGATGGCGGGGATGCGCCCGGCACCGATCAACTCCGTGGTCGTCGCAGGCAGCAATTGCCCTAGGCGATCCACTTCTCGCGGTCGCCGGTTCCGGCCGGCGACCGCGCTTTTTTTGCACACCCCCCTAGAATCCGCCGCCAGTTGAAGGCGAATCCGACGTGAGCAATCCCACCTCCCCCCAGCCCGAGTGGCGCGTGGCCGTGCTGGGCATCGGCATGATGGGTTTTCCCATGGGCCGCCGCTTGTGCGAGGCCGGTTGCCGCGTGAGCGTGTGGAACCGCTCGCGCAGCAAGGCCGAACGCCTGACGCCCTTTGGCGCACGCGTGGCCGACACCCCAGCCGAAGCCGTGCGCGATGCCGACATCGTGATCACGCTGCTCGAAGACGGTGGCGTGGTCGACGACGTGCTGTTCCAGCAAGGCACCAGTGACAGTCTGGCGCGCGGCAGTCTGGTGATCGACATGTCCTCCATTCAGCCGCGACAGGCACGCGACCACGCGGCACGCCTGGGTGCGCTGGGCGTGCACCACCTGGACGCACCCGTCTCCGGCGGCACCGTGGGAGCCGAAGCCGGCACGCTGGCCATCATGGTCGGCGGCAAGCCCGGCGATTTCGATCGCGCACGGCCGGTGTTCGAGATCCTGGGCCGCCCGACGCACGTGGGCCCGCACGGCGCGGGCCAGCTCGCCAAGCTGGCCAACCAGATGATCGTGGGCATCACGATCGGCGCGGTGGCCGAGGCATTGCTGCTGTGCGAGAAGGGCGGTGCCGACATGGCGAAGGTGAAGCAGGCCATCACCGGCGGCTTCGCCGACAGCCGCATCCTGCAGGTGCACGGCCAGCGCATGATCGAGCGCGACTTCTCCAAGCGCGGCGCCATGACGGTGCAACTCAAGGACATGCGCAACGCCCTCACCACCGCGCAAGAGATCGGCTTCGAGGCGCCCATCACCGGCCTGTTCGAACAGCTCTTCGCACAAGCGGTGGAGCATGGCCTTGCCGACCTCGACCACTCCGCCCTCTTCGTGGAACTGGCCAGCCGCAACGGCATGGCCTGAGGCAAAGATTCGCTAGAATTTGAAGCCAGTGGGGACGTAGCTCAGCTGGGAGAGCGTCGCGTTCGCAATGCGAAGGTCGGGAGTTCGATCCTCCTCGTCTCCACCAAATTTTCCGCAAGGCCTTGTTTCACAAGGCCTTTTTTCTTTTCCGGGGCGGCTGTGCGCGAAGTGATCCATCCAGGTGATCCAAATCGTGCATCCGCATGCGCCCTCAAGCTCATCACATCTTCAAGAGCCGACACGGCATCTGGTACTTCCGCTGGGTTGTGCCGCAAGAACTGCGACTGCGCTTCCCACATCTGCCGTGCGAGATTAAGCGATCGCTCAAAACTGCCGATACGAGAGAAGCGCGCGCTGGCGCCCGACGGTTGCACAGCGCATTGGTACTTTCTCTTGCAAATGGCACCCATATGTCTTCAGGCTTCGAACTTCCCGGCATCAGGCCGTGGACGATCAAGTTGGATCCTGTCACGAAGCAGATCACCGAAGTCAGCACCGACCCCCACGGCGAGACGCCAGAATCGTATGCGGCAATGAAGGCTACTTTGCACGCCTTCATCGATCAAGCCGCAGCGAAAAACGCGGCTGGCGCCGCGACCTCGCGGCAGGCGTCGCCAATCAATCCTGCAGGGTCTGGTGAGAAATCGTCGATGTTGATGAGCGAAGTTGTTGCCGACTACGGCCGACTTCAGGTTCAGTCAGGTGCTTGGTCTCCAAACACCTTTGCCTACACGCACGAGCCATCGCTGCGCCTCTTTCGAGAGCTGGTGGGTCGCCCCATGGGGGCTACCTCGCTTGGGAGCGTGCAGACTGTCGCACTGGATCTCCCGCTAGGCGAGCTCTCGATGCAGAAGCTCGAGGCGTTCCTGAACGAGTTCTGGAACTTCCCTGACCAACAGGGCAAGCGCCAGCACAGTGGCAAGACGGCACGCGACATCATGGACGCTGGTGGCGTACCTCAATCGCGGGCGAACATGTACAAGCGTCTGGCGCACATCAGGCAATTCATCGCCCATTGCTGCGAGAAGAGATTGCTTCCCAGTGACTTGGTCGCTCCTGCAAAACCCCTGACGCCCGCATGAATGCTTATGTTTCGGGGTGATCACGGATACCCAGAACTCCCAGTTTGAATTTCAATAGCGATCAGTTTCTGGGAGATTTTGATGTTTGCTGATGCTGCCACCGACGACTTCTTTCGCGCCCGCCTGGACCACATGATCGACCTGCGCCATTCGCTGGCGGTGTTGGCCTCGCGCATGCCGTGGCAGCAGATCGAAGCCTCTGTGGCGCATCTGTTCTCCCGCCGCGCACACACCGGTGAGTCCTTGCCCGATCTGGACCTGTTCGGTGAAGCGCCAGCGCCCGTGGGCCGCAAGTCCAACGCCGGGCGCCCGCGCGTGCCCCTGCGCACCATGATCGCGCTGCTGTACCTCAAACACGCGTTCAACCTCAGCGACGAGGCCGTGGTCGAGCGTTGGAGCGATTCGCCCAACTTCCAGTTCTTCTCGGGTCAGGCCTACTTTGAACCCCGCCTGCCCTGCGACGCCACCACCCTGGTCAAGTTCCGCCGCCTGCTGGGCGAAGAAGGCGTGGAGGAGTTGCTGGCGCAGACCGTGAACCTGGCCGTCTCGCTCAAGCTGATTCCAGCGTCCGCGCTGGCCACCGTGGTGGTGGACTCCACCGTGCAGGAGAAGGCGGTGGCGCACCCCACGGACTCCAAGCTTCTGGAGACGGCGCGTGCCAAGCTGGTGGAAGCCGCGCAAGGAGTTGGCATCGAGCTCAAGCAGACCTTCGCCAAAGAGTGACCTTGCCCCTGAAAAGTGGAGTTCTTAGCCCTTGTTGAAAATACCGACAAGGAGTCAAGGAATGAAAGCCAAGCAGGTGCGTGCGCAATACACGCAGGAATTCAAGTTGGAGGCGGTGCGTCAG
>NZ_JAMBNO010000130.1 GCF_023715105.1 Hydrogenophaga intermedia
CGCCCCGGTGCTCCTGCACCATGCGCACGGCGCGCTCGCGCACCTCGGGTGAGAACTTGTTCGACTTCTTGTTCATGGCTCAATCCTCTCAGAGAAAAGAGCCTCCTCAAATCCCGGGGCGGTTCACTTTCCAAGTTCAGCGGTTTACAACTTTGATTGAGAAAGTGGCAACAAATGTCCCCACTGTTGGCATGCCTTCCACTCTGAAAAACACGCCATCAAGTGGATGTAGGCGCTAACAACTTTAGTTGTCTAGATGTGATGTTGCAATAGGTTGTTCACCCGACGGCATCTGGGAGACTGGAGTTACCACGCTTCAGCACTCACAGAGGAAACCCGTCGGATGAACAGCCACAAGAATGCCAGATTGACGTTTGAAGGACG
>NZ_JAMBNO010000131.1 GCF_023715105.1 Hydrogenophaga intermedia
GGAAGGTCTGCACAACCTCGACCCCACTTGTGTGATGTGAGACATTGCCGCCATGAAGCAATTGAGCCTGGGCGAGAGCGGATTCGAGCGCAAGACCAAGCGAACGCGCAAGCGCGAGTTCCTGGACGAGATGAACCTGGTGGTGCCGTGGGGCGAGTTGGTGGTGCTGATTGCGCCGCACGCGCCGGCACCCGGCGCCAAAGGCGGCCGCCCGCCGTTTGCTGTTGAGACCATGCTGCGCATCCACTTCCTGCAGCAGTGGTTCAACCTGTCGGACCCGGCGATGGAAGAGGCGCTGTACGACACGCCGATGTTTCGCGAGTTTGCGGGGCTGGACATGGGTGAGGAGAACCTGCCCGACGA
>NZ_JAMBNO010000132.1 GCF_023715105.1 Hydrogenophaga intermedia
AGGTGGTCACCACCATGGACGAGATCAACACCTCGTCCAAGAAGATCAACGACATCATCGGCGTCATCGACGGCATCGCCTTCCAGACCAACATCCTGGCCCTGAACGCGGCGGTGGAAGCCGCGCGCGCCGGTGAGCAGGGCCGCGGCTTCGCGGTGGTCGCCGGTGAAGTGCGCAACCTGGCGCAGCGCAGCGCGCAAGCGGCCAAGGAGATCAAGGGCCTGATCGGTGCGAGCGTGGAGAAGGTGGAGACCGGCAGCAAGCTGGTGGCCGACGCGGGCCAGACGATGAGCGAGATCGTGGGCTCGGTGCAGCGGGTGACGGACA
>NZ_JAMBNO010000133.1 GCF_023715105.1 Hydrogenophaga intermedia
CTTGGTTTGAGGCTGCGAGTGCGGGTGCACACCGCTTGGCCAATGCGCGCTCGCCGTTCCTGATGGTGGCGCGCCATCGATGGCCAAAATCCTGGGCTGCAAGGTCGGCTTTTGATTGGGCATCGGCCGCACCATTTCTGGGCACTAATTCCAAGTCTCTGCGCAGGTGCCTGATGAGGTGGTTGCGCAATTGACGTTGCTCTGCCAGTGCCAGCGCCACCTCTGTACCAAGAGGTATTGCAATTTCAGACTGAACGGGTGAAAGCTCCGTGCAAAGCACCCATTCAACATATTTCGTTTGTCTTCCGATAAGCT
>NZ_JAMBNO010000134.1 GCF_023715105.1 Hydrogenophaga intermedia
AGACGCCACAAAGGCACGCGGAACTTTTGCGTCCATGGCCAATGTGGGCAGGGCGTTGCGCAGCCGAGCCACGGTCGGAGTGAACCCGTGAGCATCGGCCGGCACCCTGGTCAAGGCCGATTCGCCACGATCCGCAACGTGGTCGCGATCGGGCTGCGACAGGACGTCGACCACGCGCAGCGCACTTTGGTCGTCGCGCATGCACTCTCCGCTGCTGGATGCGTGTTGTTCGAGACGATCCTTCAGTGCATCGAGCAACTCGCTCGGCCAGGGAACCAAGTAGC
>NZ_JAMBNO010000135.1 GCF_023715105.1 Hydrogenophaga intermedia
GGCCATCGATGACCACAGCCGGGTGGGCTTCGTGCAGATGCATGCCGATGAGCGCAAGGCCTCGGCGGTGGACTTCCTGCAAGCCGCCGTCGCTCACTACGCGGCGCTGGGCGTGCGCATCGAGCGCCTGCTGACTGACAACGGTTCGGCCTACCGCTCGCGCCTGTTCGCCAAGACCTGCCAGGCCCTGGGTATCAAGCACTGCTTCACTCAGCCCTACCGACCGCAGACCAACGGCAAGGCCGAGCGATTCATCCAGACCT
>NZ_JAMBNO010000136.1 GCF_023715105.1 Hydrogenophaga intermedia
GGCCAAAGACCGCAGTTGTGCTTCGGCCGTTGATCAGGGATCAGGGCCTCGAGGACCGAGTCTTCCGAGGTCGAACCGGTGAGCCCATGACCAGGTTCGGCGTGCATCGCGTCGTGACGGTGTGCGCTGAGCTTGCCGCGCAGCGCGTCCCGTCTATGCGAGACAAACGCATAAGCCCGCACATCCTGCGCCACACGACCGCCGTCCATCTGCTGCGCTCCGGCGTAGACCTGAACACGATTCGTGCCTGGCTCG
>NZ_JAMBNO010000137.1 GCF_023715105.1 Hydrogenophaga intermedia
GCGCAGCAGGTCGTGGATGCGGCGGTAGCCAAAGCGCCGGCGCACATGCGCGATCTCCACGATCTTCTCGTGCAGATCCAGCGTAGCCTGGTCGGCCGTCGGTGGATGTCGGTAGCTGTCGCGGGAGAGCCCCACAAGCCGGCACGCTCGGCGGTCGGACAAATGGTGCTCACTCACCATGCGCCCAACCGCCTCGCGCCTGACCTGTGGGGCTAGCGCTTTACCCCCAGAACGCTCTTGAGCGCGTGCATGTCC
>NZ_JAMBNO010000138.1 GCF_023715105.1 Hydrogenophaga intermedia
CGTCGGTACTCGACTGGACTGAGAGAGCCCAGAGAGATCTTGATCCGCTTCTCGTTGTACCAGCGAATGTAGGCGTCCAAGGCCTGCATGAACTGTTCGATGGTGGCGGACTGCCAGTCTCGGGGATGGAAGTGCTCGGTCTTCAGCCGGCCGAAGAAGCCTTCACACGCTGCGTTGTCTGGCGAGTACCCCTTGCGCGACATAGAGCGCACCAGCTTTGCGTCGGCCATGCGCTTGAGCCAACCCGGCCAGCGG
>NZ_JAMBNO010000139.1 GCF_023715105.1 Hydrogenophaga intermedia
TGGGCCAACAGGCCGTGATACGACCCGGTGGACTCCATGGCGATGAGTGCATAGGCTGGTATCTGCGCAAGCCAGTTCGAGATGCTTGCAGCGTCGTTGGCAATGCAGTGCACTCGTCGCTGATCGCCTGTGGCAATGACGAGTTCGGCTTTGGACACGTCCACGCCGATGAACAAGCTGGGTTCTTGCATGGCTACACCTCCGATTGGACAATTTGCCGTGTCGGGGTGCAGCCCACCAACCACGTTGGCTTGC
>NZ_JAMBNO010000013.1 GCF_023715105.1 Hydrogenophaga intermedia
GCGGACGCCATGGCAGCTACGCTGACTTCCGCCTGGCACGATGAACGCGTTCCGAAAGATCTGGTCCCCAAGATTGAAGAAGCGTGGGAGCATGGCTTCGCCTTGGCTCGGGAGGTCGCCTCTCTGACCAAGCCGGCCGCGTGAATACGATCTCGCCACTGCCCGGGCTGGGGGCCTGCGCTCAGGAAGTTTCGCAGCGGGTTGTTCAAGGCTTCATGCATGCGCCATCTCACCTTCGACCTCAGCGACAGCACCGACGGCACGATCACCTTGGAAGCCATGGCTTCCACACGGGAGAGCGCCGGCCATGCGGCGGTGATGGCCGAAGTGGATGTTGTGCTGGCCTGGGCGAACACAGAGTTCGGTGAACGAAAGGGGCCGGTGGAAGACGGCCACGTCTGGGACCACGAACTGCTGATTCAGCACGAGGCGGACGGATGGATCACGGTGACGCTGACCTTCAGCGCCACGCCCGAATTCGCTGACGCCTTCTTGGCCGTCTTTGCGAGCTAGTAGAGCCCTGCCAATGCGGTGGGCGCGCCGGCTATGCCTGGTCGCGCTTCGAGGCGCGCATTGCTGCGGTTGGCGCAGGCAGTTGTTCGCGTTGGGCATGGATGCCTTCTTTCGGCATGGCGGAATGGGGTCTTGCCAATTTTTGCCAAAAAGCCTACGCTTTCGCCATGAGCACGATGAATATCTCTCTCCCCGACACTCTCAAGGCGTTCGTGGACGAGCAGGTGCACCAGCGCGGCTACGGCACGAGCAGCGAGTACGTGCGCGAGTTGATCCGTAAGGATCAAGACCGCCTGCAACTGCGCGGCTTGTTGCTGGCAGGTGCGGAGTCGGCCCCATCCTCACCAGCCGATGCCAGCTACTTCGAAGGCCTGCGGAGTCGGGTGCGCAAGGGCGTCAAGGCTGGCGCGCGGGGGTGAAATCCAAACCAGTCATCCCGCGTGAACAGGCCAACCGGGATGTGGACGATGCACTTGCTTACTACCTGACCGAAGCGGGGGACGCCGTGGCGCTCGGCTTCATCGATGCGCTGGAGAAGGCCTACAGCCACATCGGTCGCCAACCAGCCACAGGCTCACCGCGCTATGCCCATGAACTCAACCTGCCGGGCCTGCGTGCCTGGCCACTGACCCGCTATCCGTACCTCGTGCTTTACGTCGAGCACCTGTACCACATCGATGTCTGGCGCGTTCTACATGGTCAGCGGGACATTCCTGCGTGGATGCAGGAACCTGACGGCGTGTAACCTCAGAGGTTGCCTCGCTGACCATCCAAGCTCGAGTGGTCAGCGCTCGGGGCGGGGCGCGCATAGGGCCGCGAGGCGGGCTCGCGGCAGTGGACGTAGAGGGCGCCTGAAAGCGTCGATGGTGATGGGCTATGCTCACACCGGCCGAGGTGGCGGACCCGTGCTCTGTCGCGCTTTTGGGAGCGGACTTGTGACAACGAGAGTGTTGTGGTCGCAGTCAGGCGCTGTTGGATGTCACAAGTCAAATGCGCTAAGTCGTTGATCCGTATGAACGACGCTGACGAATGCTGATTGGCACATCGCAGAACCGATGTGTCTACACAT
Organism: Hydrogenophaga intermedia; assembly: GCF_023715105.1. GTDB lineage: Bacteria > Pseudomonadota > Gammaproteobacteria > Burkholderiales > Burkholderiaceae_C > Hydrogenophaga > Hydrogenophaga intermedia_A. The sequence continues at coordinate 1,583 of NZ_JAMBNO010000013.1, forward strand.
CGCTTTTTGGCCCTCCGAAGCATCCCCGCCAGCCGCGCCAGCCCGCCCCTTCTCGACCATGGGTTTCGAAGGTTGGTTCAGAGGCGACGGCCAGCCATCATCTTTTCGATCGCCTGGCAAAGGGCCTCCACCGTGTCCGGCTTGTAGATGATCTCGTCGACACCTGCGGCGGGTGCCTCGCGGCGCAATTCCTCGCTGATATAGCCTGAAGCGATCGCCACCGGCAGGTCGGGCCGGATCGCCTTGAGGGCCCTGGCAAGACCGATGCCCGACATCTCGGGCATGTTGAAATCGCTGATGCACAGGCTGACATCGAGCCCGGATCCTTCGAGCGCTCGCAGCGCCGCCTGCGGGTCGGTGAAGGTGCTGACACGGTAGCCGTGACGCTGCAGCCAGCGCTTGACCAGCAGTGCAATGGACTCGTCGTCGTCCACGTAAAGCACATGGCCGCGAGAGCCGATCGATTCGGGCGCCACCGCCTGAACGTCAGGCTCGGGCGCAACGGCTGTGCCCGCAAAGTCGCCCGCCAGACCCGGCAGCAGGATGGACAGACGGGTTCCCCGCCCTGGCGCGCTGCGCACCCGCAGCACCGCGCCGTGGTCTTTGAGAATCCCGTGCACTACCGCGAGGCCGAGGCCTGTGCCGGTGCCAGGCGCCTTGGTGGTGAAGAACGGCTCGAAGATGCGGGGCAGCGTGGCCGCATCGATGCCGACGCCGTTGTCTTCCACGTCCAGTCGAACACTGCTCGTGGGCCAGTTGGCGTCGGGTGGCAACACCTCGGTTTCGTCGATCATGCTCGCTGGCAGCGACCCGTCGACGCGCGCCAGCGTTACCTTGACCAAGCCATTGGGTCGTCCGGTCACCGCCTGGATCGCGTTTCCGCACAGGTTGAGGATGACCTGCTCGAGTTGGGTGGCATTCGCGAGCACCCAGGGCACGGGCGCCTCGCTGTTCACCGACAACTTCACGTCCACGGGGAGGGTGGCCCTCAGCAGCGCATGGGCATCGGTCAGCACGGCCTGCGGGTTCGTGGGCTTGCGCTGGCTGTCCTCGCGACGACTGAAGGTCAGGATCTGCTGCACCAGCTCGCGCGCCCGCACGCCAGCCTTGCGGATCTCCTGCAGGCTGACCATCAGCTCGGGCTCACGTGCCCCGTCACCCAGCGCAAGGGTCACATTGCCCAGGATGGCGGCCACGATGTTGTTGAAATCGTGAGCGACACCGCCCGCCAGGGTTCCAAGCGCTTCCATCTTTTGCGACTCGCGCAGTTGCGCCTCGAGCCGCTGGCGGGTCTGCTCGGCGTGCACACGCTCGCGCAGGTCAAAGTCGATGCAGAAGAACTCGCCGCGCCTTCCCTCGCGCTGGAGCATGACGTGGCCTGAGAAGACCGCCACTGGCGAGCCATCGCGATGCTGCAGGATCAACTCGGAAGAGGGAATGGCTTCGCCGGTTGCGAGCATCTGGTCGGTGGCTTCGATCACCGCGGCGCGCATTTGCGCCGGGATGATGAGGTCCAGCAGGCTGCGCCCGATCGCCTGCTGCGATGTCCAGCCGTAGAGCTGTTCGGAGGCGCTGTTCCAGAAGCGGCAGATCAGCTGGTCGTCGTACCCCTGCACGGCAACGGAGGGGATCGTATCGATCAGGCGGCGAAAGCGCTCTTCGCTCTCGCGCAGGTTCTCCTGCGCTTGCAGGTTGTTGGTCTGGTCGAGGACATAGCAATGCCAGATCAACGTCCCGTCGGGCTCCCGCAGCGGCCGTCCCACGCCATGCAGCCACTTCACGCGGCCCGAGGGTGTCTGGATGCGCCACTGCCAATCCCAGTCGCGCATGTCACGTGCGCAGCGCTCGATCGATTCCTGCATGGCGGGCAGGTCGCGTGCATCGACCATGCCCCAGAGCGAACCCATGTCCTGCTCGACGGCTGTCGGGTCCAGTTCCCAGATGTCAAAGCAGCCCCGTGTCATGTGTTCGAGCCGGCGTGTGCCATCGGGCATGACACGGACCCGAAACATCGCACCCGGCAGGTACTCCGCCAGTTGTTCGATCGGGCTGCCGGTGCCGTCTGGGTGGCTCAAGCGAGGGTTGCTGAAGGGGTTGAGCAGCGGCAAGGCCCGTCGGCCCTGGTCGCTGCCTGATGTTTCCATGGTACGGGAGAGTGGACCGCTTGCACAGGGTGGGATTGCACCCGGCCCGGTGTGGTGGGCAACGTCACCCGCAGGGTGCGGGCGGTTCTCCCGTCTCGCGCGCTCAGGCGTTCACGACCAGATCGCCCTCGCGCCGCAAGGCGCCGCTGCGTTGCAGGTCGGACAGCAGGTCGTCAAGCACCTGGCGCATGGGCGCTGCGCTGTCTGTCTTCGCGATGCGGCAGAAGTAGTCGGACGCGAGGAACCACTCGCTCAGGGCGTCCTGGTGGCAACGTTGCCACTCCAGCAGCTTGAACTTCACCAGCACCTTGAGTGCGTGGCGTCGGTGCCGCGCGGGGTCTGCCTCGAACTGCGCCAGGCGCGAGCGGGCCAGCCGCAGGGCGGTTTGCACGGCCTGCCCACCGAACACCGCGCCGTGGCCCGGAATCACGATGTCGGCGTCCAGACCCGCGATGAGGTCCAGCGTCGCGCGCACCTCGTCGAAACCCGACTCGCCCTCGAGCTCGGGAAAAACCACGCCGAAACCGTTGGCCCACAGCGCATCGGCCGAGATGAGGATGCGGTGCTCTGGCTGATACAGGATCACGGCATGCGGGTCGTGTCCCTGCGCTGCCAGCACCTCCCAGGTCAATCCGCCCAGCTCGATCGGCGAGCCCGGCGTGAGCAGTTCGTCGGCGGCGAAGCGCGGGCACTGCTGGCCGGTGGGCGCATGGCTCAGTTCGATGGCGTCCCATTTGCGCACCGCGTGTGCGAGCCCCGGCGGAATGGCGATGCGACTTTGCGGCCAGGCCGCCTTCAACGCGGCGTTGCCTCCGCAATGGTCGCTGTGCAAGTGGGTGTTCAGGATGCGGGCCAATGGTCGGGCGCCCAGCGCCTGGCGCACCAGCTCGACCGTCAGGTCCGCGTGGGTGGCGTAGCCGGTGTCCACCAGGGCCGCCTCGGGCCCACCGGTCAACAGGATGTTGTTGGAGGACAGCCAACCACGCTCGAAGACGGTGATGCCCAGCGTGCGCAGGCGTTCGACGGGGAACGTATCGGGGCTTTCGTCGGCAACGCTCATGTCGGCATTGTGGGGTTGCCGGGGTCGGGGCTCCGGGCCGATTGCCACTCCTTGTCCAGCGCGCGACAGGCCTCTTCGAGCGGCGCGTCGAAGAGCAGGTCGATCCACTGCCGTTCGCGTTGCGCGATCGACGCCAGAAAGGCCTGCGCGTCGCCCAGCGCCGCAAAAGCATCGAAGCCCGATTCAAGAAAGTGCTGAAGCGCGTCCAGTCCGGCCGCTTGCGCGGGTTTTCGCATCATGCGCAGGCCCATCCGCAGCGATCGCATGCGCGTCAGCCGCTGGAGTTCGCGCCCCATGTGCTGCACCACGGTGAGCTGCCGATCACGGTCGCTGCGATCGCCCGCAGCCCGCCAGGCGCGAACGTAACGCTCGGACGGGCGCATGTCCGCGGCCATGCCCAGCCACGCCCGCGCCAGCGCGTGGTCCAGCACCTCGGTCAATGCATGGGTTTCGGTCAGGTCCACTGCCAGTTGCGCGACGGCGGCCGGAAACAAGCGCTCCAGCGCCCCGGCGATGCGGCCAAACTGCTCGTCCCGGCGCGAGAAGTCGTGCTCGCCGTACAGCTCTTCGAGAAAGAAGCGGACCGCGGGCCGCGACGCCGGCACCGCAGCGAAGTCGGCGTAGGTGGCCTCGAAGCGCCGGGCCTGAAGGTGCTTGATGGTCGTCACAGCCTCATGCTCGCCCGCGAGGGCGGCCTGGGCGCGCAGCGTGGCCACGCGCTCGAGGTTGGCGCGGATGGCGCTGGCGGGCGAGAGGGCAGGCACGGGATGCAGTCTAGCCGCGCTCGCGCGGCAAGACCTGGCCGGGGATGCGATAGTGGCGGCATGTCCTCCACCTCCTCCCGCGATCCCACGCCCACCCGCTCGATGCTGGCCCGACTGCAGCAAGGGGGCGTGGTGTTGGTGCTGGGCCTGCTGGCGCTTGCGGTCTACTGGGCTGTGCAGGGGCACCTCGCCGCGGCTGGCTGGTTGGCGTTTGTGGCGCTGACGGGGCATGCGTGGATCCTGGGGTTGGAGATCGTCGCTGCGGCCTGGCACAACCGGGGCGACCCGGTCGAGCCTGCCTCCTTGCGCGCTGCCCTTCACGCCTGGTGGCAGGAGTCCCGCATCGCTCCCCAGGTGTTTGCCTGGCGCCAGCCCTTTCGCTGGCGGGAGTTTCCCGACAGCACCGGGCCCGGTGCGCCCGGCGCCGCCCCGGCCGTGCTGATCCATGGCTTTGTCTGCAACCGCGGCTTCTGGTTGCCCTGGATGGAGCGCATGCGCGAGCTCGGCCTGCCCTACGTCTCGGTCAACCTCGAGCCGGTGTTCGGATCGATCGACGATTACGTCCCGCACGTCGAATGCGCGGTGCAAGCGGCGGAGGCACTCGGCGGTGGCCGGCCGGTGCTGGTGTGCCACAGCATGGGCGGCCTGGCTGCGCGCGCATGGCTGGCGGCGCAGCCAGGCAATCGCGCCCGCGTGGGCACCATCGTCACCATCGGTTCACCACACCACGGCACCGCGCTCGCAAGCTGGAGCCCTTTCGACAACGGACAGCAGATGCAGCAGGGCAGCGCCTGGCTTGCCGAACTGGCGCTGGCCGAGCACCAACAGGCCGGCGAGCACGCCTACCAAAACTTTGTTTGCTGGTACGCCAACACCGACAACATCGTGTTTCCGGCCAGCACGGCGACGCTGCCCGGGGCCGACAACCGCCACGTGGGCGGCGCCGCCCACGTGGATCTTGCGTTTCACCCCAGGGTGATGACCGAGTCGCTGGCGATGCTGGCGTCGGCTGGCAATTCCCCAAGCGAACGCACGGATTCGTAGATCGGCGTGAAGTCGGGCGCCGTCATGTCGAACAACTGCTGGAAGCTGTCGATGACGAAGTAGGTGGCCTGGTAGTCGTCGATCTTGTAGCGCGTGCGCATGCAGCGCACCAGATCCAGGCCGATGCGGCGCGCGCGCGGGCTGGTGACGCTGTGGCGCAGCTCGCCCGACGAACTCAGGATGCCGGCACCATAGGCACGCAGGCCTTGCGGCTCACGGATCAGGCCGAACTCGATCGTGTACCAGTACAGGCGCGACAGCAGTTCACCGGCGCCCAGGTGGTGCGCCTTGATGCCGCCCGCGCCGTAGCGCTGCACGTAGTCGGCAAACACCGGGTTGAACAGCAGCGGCACGTGGCCGAACAGGTCGTGGAACACGTCGGGCTCGACGATGTAGTCGAACTCGTCCGGTGTGCGGATCCAGTCGGTCACCGGGAAGCGCCGATCCGCGAGCAACTGGAAGAACGGCAGCTCGGGGATGAGCCCGGGCACGGCCACGATCTCCCAGCCGGTGGCGGGCTTGAGGCGTTCGTTGATTTCCTCGAAGCGCGGTATGCGGTCGCGAATGCCGAGGGCGGGCAGGGCGTCGATGAAGGCCTGCGATGCCAGCCCCGGCAGCAAGGCGCTCTGGCGCTCGTAGAGCCGGCGGTAGGTGTCGTGGTCCGCTGCGGTGTAGGACGACCAGTTCTGTGGGCAGGTGTAGTCGTCGCGGGCGCGCGAATAGTCGCCTCGCGGCGGGCGCTCGCTGGCGCCATAGACGACGGGCTCGACTGCCATGTCAGGCCTTCAACACGCCGCGGCGCACCTGATCGAGCTCCATGGTCTCGAACAGCGCCTTGAAGTTGCCTTCGCCGAAACCCTGGTTGCCCTTGCGCTGGATGAACTCGAAGAAGATCGGGCCGAGCTGGTTCTCGCTGAAGATCTGCAGCAGCAACTCGCCGGGCTGGCCGTCGACCAGGATGTTGCGCTGCTTCAGGCCCTCGACGTCCTCACCGTGGTTCGGGATGCGCTTGGGCAGCAACTCGTAGTAGGTCTCGCTGGTGGTCAGCAGCTTCACGCCGGCCAGCTGCAACGCGTCCACCGTGTCGTACAGGTTGGTCGAGCCCATGGCGATGTGCTGGATGCCTTCGCCGCGGTAGCGGTCCAGGTACTCCTGAATCTGGCCCGCCTTCTCATTGCCTTCTTCGTTGATCGGGATCCGGATCTTGCCGCAGGGGCTGGTCATGGCCTTGCTCTTCACGCCCGTGGCCTGGCCCTCGATATCGAAGTAGCGCACCTCGCGGAAATTGAAGAGGCGCTCATAGAAATCCGCCCACTCGGCCATGCGGCCGCGGTGCACGTTGTGCGTGAGGTGATCGATGTAGGTGAGGCCGTGGCCCACCGGATTGAGTTCGGCACCGGGCAGGGGTTCGAAGTCGACGTCGAAGAAGCCGATGTTGCCGATGTCACCGTCTTTGGCGCCGTTCTTGCCGCGCCAGCGGTCGATGAAATAGATGATCGAGTCGCCGATGCCCTTGATGGCCGGGATGTTGAGCTCGCCCGGGCCGGCCTGGCCCGCATAGCCCCAGGCACCGAGCGAAATCGCGCGTTCGTAGGCGGCCTTGGCGTCCTTCACGCGAAAGGCGATGGCGCACACGCTGGGGCCGTGCAGGCGCGCAAATCGCTGGGCAAAGCTGTCGGGCTCGGCGTTGATGATGAAGTTGATCTCGCCCTGGCGGAACAGCGTCACGGCCTTGTGGCGGTGCTTCGCGATCGCCTTGAAGCCCATGCGCTCGAACAGTGCGCCCATGGCCACCGGGTCCGGCGCCGCGTATTCGATGAACTCGAATCCATCGGTGCCCATGGGGTTGTCCCAACCGGGGATGGTGGCGGTGCTGGAAGCGGGCAAGGCGGCGTTCATGGCGGTCTCCTTCGTGCGAATGCGGGTGATCCGGGGAAAAGGCCACTGTATCGGTGCAGCGTGGCACGATTCCGGCGTTTGTGGGCGCGCCACTCGTCCATCACGCAACATTCCTGCACAATCGCCCGCATGGAAGCCTTGGACAAGCTCGATCGCGCCATCCTGCGCAGCCTGCAGGCCGATGGCCGGGCCACCTTCGACCAGCTCGCCGACGCCGTGGGCCTGTCGGCCAGCGCCGTGCTGCGGCGCGTGCGCCGGCTCGAAGAGTCGGGCGTGATCGCGCGCTACGTGGCGCTGCTGCGCCCCGAGGCACTGGGCCTGGGCCTCACCGCGCACGTGAGCGTGCGCCTGGAGAAGCACGCCGATGGCAACAAACGCAGCCCGATGGACGAGTTTCGCGCCAGCGTGATGGCCTGGCCCGAGGTGGTCGAGTGCGTAGCACTCACCGGCGAGATGGACTACCAGTTGCGGCTGGTGGTGGCCGACATGGCCGCCTACTCGCGCTTCATGATGGAAACCTTGCTCAAGCACCCGAGCGTGCAGGACTGCAAGACCAGCTTCGTGATGGACCGCGTCAAGAGCACCACGGCATTGCCCCTCTGAACCGGCTCCATACGCACCCGTGCGACGCATGCGGCTTGCGTGCAAGATGATCGCGCGCGATGCTTGCGCATCCCACCATTCGAAGAACCGAGCCCATGAGCGACCACGACCGACCCCAGGCACCCCGCGAGGAGCGCGCCGAACAGGGCACGGTCCCCATCCGTTCGCTCGACAGCGGCCACCGCGACCAGATCCTCGCGCACCTGCAGGCGCTGGAGCCGGCCGACCGCTACCTGCGTTTCGGCTACGCGGCCAACGACGAGCAGATCCGCCGCTATGTCGACCAGATTGCCTTCGAACGGGATGTGCTCTTCGGCATCTTCAACCGCCGCCTGCACCTCATCGCCATGGCGCATCTGGCGTTCTCGGTCGATCCGCAGTTGCGCACCTGCGCCGAGTTCGGCGTCTCGGTGGCCAAGGCCTCGCGCGGCAAGGGCTACGGCAGCCGTCTGTTCGAGCGCGCCGTGGTCCATGCGCGCAACGAAGGCGTCACGCAACTGTTCATCCACGCCCTCTCCGAAAACACCGCCATGCTCAAGATCGCGCGCAACGCCGGCGCGGTGCTGGAGCGCGCCGGCTCGGAGACCGAGGCGCACCTGCGGCTGCCACCGGCCGACTTCGACTCGCGCGTGAGCGAACTGCTCAGCGAGCAGGTGGCGCTCACCGACTACCACCTCAAGGCGCAGGCCAAGCAGTTCTGGGGCCTCATCGGCATGCTGCAGGAAATCCGCCAGGGCGTGCGCGAGGCGCGCGAGCGCCTGCGGGGCTGAGGCCCGCCGTGGCCGCCCGGCGCCCGCGGGACTTGCCGCGACTTGCCCTTGGGGTATCCTTCCCCGCTGTCCCAACTCCGTCTTCCCCCAGTGGCTGACCACCCCCCCAGTAGCGGGCCGCAGCGTGGCCTGCGGCTTGCCGACAAACGCGGTTTCCTGCAAAAGCTCGTCGAGTTCATCAACCCCGGCCCGGACTCGAAGGATGAGCTGATCGAGACCCTCGCCGAGGCCGAGGACAACGACATCATCAACGCCGAGTCGCGGGTGATGCTCGAAGGCGTGATCCGCATCGCCGACATGACGGCCGGCGACGTGATGGTGGCCGCTCCGCGCATGGACATGATCGCCATTGACGCGCCCTACGACGAACTGCTGCACCTGGTCATCGACACCGCGCACTCGCGCTTCCCGGTGTACGAGGGCGAGCGCGAGAACATCATCGGCATCCTGCTCGCGAAGGACCTGCTCAAGCTGCAGCGCGCACCCGAACTCAACATCCGCGCGCTGTTGCGCCCGGCCACCTTCGTGCCCGAAAGCAAGGGCCTCAACGACCTGCTGCGGGAGTTCCGCGGCAACCGCAACCACCTGGCCATCGTCATCGACGAGTTCGGCCGCGTGGCCGGGCTCATCACCATCGAGGACGTGCTCGAGGAGATCGTGGGCGAGATCGAGGACGAGTTCGACGTCGACGAGGACGAGGGCGACATCTTTGCGCTGGCCGACAGCACCTGGCGCGTCAGTGGCGACACGCCCATCGAGCGCATCAACGAGGCCTTCGGTCTGCGGCTCTCCGACGAGGATTTCGACACCATCGGCGGCCTGATCGCGCACACCATGGGACACGTGCCCAAGCGCGGCGAAGTGCACGAGTTCGAGGGCCTGCGCTTCACCGTGCTGCACACCAAGGGCGGTGCGGTGAAGTGGTTCAAGGTCACTGCGCTGCCGTCCGAGCCCTGATCTCCACCCCATCCGGCCCATGCGCAGCCTTTTCGGATCGCTCCACACCCCATCGAGCTTTCACCCGATGACCCGCCGCCCGCCAGGGCGCGGTTCGCGCCTGGCGGGTTTCCTGTTTTTCTGGGTCTGTCTGGCAGGCGGGTTGCTGCAGGCCGCCTCGCTGGCCTGGCCGCTGCGGGGCTGGGTGCCTGCGGGCTTCACGCTCGGGCAGCCCAGCGGTTGGCTGCAGATCGCCTCGCTCGCACTGCTGGTGTTCGCGCTGCAGTTCGCCACCCGGGTGGGTCAGGCCATGTGGCGCGGCTGGGTGTTCACCACCGCCTGGCTGGCCGGTACCTTCTGGTGGCTCTTCGTCTCCATGCACACCTACGGCGGCCTGCCCCCCTGGCTGGCGGCCCTCGCGGTGCTGGCACTGGCGGGCGCGCTGGCCCTGTACTACGCCATCGCGGTCGGTTTTCTCTGTGCCTGGGCACCCCTGGCGCGCAGCGCCCAGGCCCTCCTGTTCGCCGGTGCATGGACGCTGGCGGAGCTGGCGCGCGGCCAGCTCTTTACCGGTTTCCCCTGGGGCGCGGGTGGCTATGCCCAGGTGGACCTGATGGCCCCCTGGGCGCCGCTGGTGGGGGTGTACGGCATGGGCTTCCTCGCGGCGGTGCTGGCCTACGTGCTGGCTTCGCTGGTCACGGCCGCGGTGCACCGCGCGCTGGCCTGGCTGCGCCAGCCGGTGCGACCGGTGGCCACCCGCCCCACCGGGGGCGTCTACGTGGCCGCGCCCAAGACCGGGCTGCAATTGCGCGCCATCTCCTGGTGGGGTGTGGCGCGTGGCGCGCTGGGCTGGGGCGTCGTGGTCGCGTTGCTGGTCAGCCTGCTCGGTGGCGGGGAACGCTGGCGCAACCTGGGCCTGGCCGACACGGGCTCGACCGGCACGCTGCGCGTGTGGTTGCTGCAGGGCAATATCCCGCAGGACCAGAAATTCGTGCCCGGCACCGGCGTGGCACAGGCGCTGGCCTGGTACCCGCAGCAGATGCGCGAAGGCCTGGCTGCGGCGGCTTCGGCCAACGGGCCCCAGTTGGTGGTGGCGCCCGAGACCGCGCTGCCGCTGTTGCCCGAGCAACTCGGCCCCGATTTCTGGCGTGGCCTGTTCGGCCCGCTGGCCGAACAGAACGCCAGCCAGCCCGCAGCGCTGCTGACCGGCCTGCCGCTGGGCAACCTCGAGGCCGGCTACACCAACTCGGCCTGGGGCGTGTCGCCCGAGGCGGCGCGTAGCGCACTGGCCAGTGGTCAGCCCACCCAGGTGCACCGCTACGACAAACACCACCTGGTGCCCTTTGGTGAGTTCGTGCCGCCGTTCTTCCGCTGGTTCACGCAGATGATGAACATCCCCCTGGGTGACTTTGCGCGCGGCGCGCTGCCGCAGCCGTCCTGGGCCTGGGCCGGTCAGCGCATTGCGCCCAACATCTGCTACGAAGACCTGTTCGGTGAAGAGATCGCCGCGTCGTTCCGGGATGTCGACGCGGCACCCACGGTGCTCGTCAACCTCAGCAACATCGCGTGGTTCGGCGACACCGTGGCGATCGACCAGCACTTGCAGATCTCGCGCCTGCGCGCGCTCGAGTTCGGCCGCCCCATGCTGCGCGCCACCAATACCGGCGCCACCGCGGTCATCGACCACCGCGGCGTCGTCACGCACGCGCTGCCGCGGCTGGAGCGCGGGCGGCTGGAGGCCAGCGTCGAGGGCCGAAGCGGGCTCACGCCCTATGCCGACTGGACGGCGCGCTGGGGCTTGAAGCCCCTGTGGCTGTTCTGCGGTGTGCTGGTGCTGGTGATCGCTTCGCTGCGCAACCTGGGCCGCCGCGGCGGGCGTACCCGCCGGCGCTGATTGCGCGGCGTCTGGGCCGCTGGCGCAAGGCTTGCCCGGCGCCGCGGGCCACCCCCGTAAAATCGGGTCAACCGCCGTGGCGCGCGCCACGGCACTCGAACCCCCGATCCACCGAACCCGACGGCCCGCCCTCGCGCGGGCCTTTCGTGCATGTTGACCTTCCAGCAAATCATCCTGAAGCTGCAGTCCTACTGGGCCGAGCAGGGCTGCGCGCTGCTGCAGCCCTACGACATGGAAGTGGGGGCCGGCACCAGCCACACCGCCACCTTCCTGCGCGCCATCGGCCCCGAGCCGTGGAAGGCCGCGTACGTGCAGCCCAGCCGCCGCCCGAAAGACGGCCGCTACGGCGAGAACCCGAACCGCCTGCAGCACTACTACCAGTACCAGGTGGTGCTCAAGCCCGCGCCGGCCAACATCCTCGAGCTCTACCTCGGTTCGCTCGAAGCCCTGGGCTTCGACCTGAAGAAGAACGACATCCGCTTCGTCGAGGACGACTGGGAGAACCCCACGCTGGGCGCCTGGGGCCTGGGCTGGGAGGTCTGGTTGAACGGCATGGAGGTGACGCAGTTCACCTACTTCCAGCAGGTCGGCGGCATCGACTGCCGCCCCGCCACCGGCGAGATCACCTATGGCCTGGAGCGCCTGGCCATGTACCTGCAGGGCGTGGACAACGTCTACAACCTGGTGTGGACCGACGGCCTGACCTACGGCGACGTCTACAAGCAGAACGAGGTCGAGCAATCGACCTACAACTTCGAGCACAGCGATGCCGACTTCCTGTTCACCGCCTTCGCCGCGCACGAGAAGCAGGCGAAGCATCTGATGGAGCAGCAACTCGCGCTGCCGGCCTACGAGCAGGTGCTCAAGTGCGCGCACAGCTTCAACCTGCTGGATGCGCGCGGCGCCATCAGCGTGACCGAGCGCGCCGCCTACATCGGCCGCATCCGAAACCTTGCGCGCAGCGTGGCCCAGAGCTACCACGAGAGCCGCGAGCGGCTGGGCTTCCCCCTGGCCCCGCGTGAGTGGGTGGCGCAGATCGAGAAGAAAGCTGCTTGAGCAGAGAAGAACAATGACCGCACAGAACCTGCTTGTCGAACTCTTCGTTGAGGAACTGCCGCCCAAGGCGCTCAAGAAACTTGGCGAGGCTTTCGCCACCGTCCTGGCCAATAGCCTGAAGGCCCAGGGCCTTGCCCCGGCAGACGCTGCCGTGACCGCCTACGCATCGCCGCGCCGCCTGGGCGCGCATGTGGTGGGTGTGCTCGCACGCGCGGCCGACAAACCCGTCTCGCAGAAACTCATGCCCGTTGCCGTGGGCCTGGACGCCAACGGCCAGCCCACGCCGGCGCTGCTCAAGCGCCTGGCGGGTCTGGGCGCTGACGCGTCCGCCGTGGCCAGCCTGCGCCGCGCCATGGACGGCAAGGCCGAGGCGCTGTTCTTCGACAGCGTCGCGCCCGGCGCCGAACTCGCCGCTGGCCTGCAGAAGGCGCTGGACGAGGCCATCGCGCAGTTGCCGATCCCCAAGGTCATGACCTACCAGCTCGAGTCGGGCTGCGCGCTGCCTGGCTGGGACAGCGTGCAGTTCGTGCGGCCGGCGCACGGCCTGGTGGCTTTGCACGGCAGCACTGTCGTGCCGGTGAAGGCGCTCGGCCTTGCGGCCGGCAACGCCACGCACGGCCACCGCTTCGAAGCGAAGGTGGATCCGGTCGTGATCCCGAACGCAGACGCTTACGCCGAAGTGATGCAAAAGGAAGGCGCCGTCCTTGCCTCGTTTGCCGAACGCCGCGCCGCGATCGCGCGCCAGCTCCAGGCAAAGGCTGCTGAAGTGGGCGGCGGCTGCCGGCCCATCGAGGACGATGCCTTGCTCGACGAAGTGACCGCGCTGGTCGAGCGCCCCAACGTGCTCGTCTGCGAGTTCGAGAAGCAGTTCCTCGACGTGCCGCAGGAATGCCTCATCCTCACGATGAAGGCCAACCAGAAGTACTTTCCGCTGCTCGATGCGCAGGGCCGGCTCACGAACAAGTTCCTGGTGGTCAGCAACATCAGCCCCGCCGACGCCAGCGCCGTGATCGGTGGCAACGAGCGCGTGGTGCGCCCGCGCCTGGCCGACGCCAAGTTCTTCTTCGACCAGGACCGCAAGAAGACGCTCGAATCGCGTGTCGAAGGCCTGGGCAAAGTGGTCTATCACAACCAGCTGGGCACGCAGGGCGAGCGGCAGCAGCGGGTATCGGCCATTGCCCAGCAGATCGTTCAGTTGTGGGCCAAGGCTGAGCCGCAGCGCATGCAGTTGATGAACGACGTACTCACGGCGGCTCAACTGGCCAAGACCGACCTGCTCACCGACATGGTGGGCGAGTTCCCGGAACTGCAGGGCATCATGGGCGGCTACTACGCGCGCCATCAAGGCCTCTCCGAAGACATCGCCTTCGCCATCGAAGACCACTACAAGCCGCGCTTCGCCGGCGACGCGCTGCCGCGCAACGCGGTGGGCACGGTGGTCGCGCTGGCGGACAAGCTGGAGACGCTGGCCGGCATGTTCGGCATCGGCAATCTGCCCACGGGCGACAAGGACCCGTTCGCATTGCGCCGGCACGCGTTGGGCGTGGCCCGCATGCTGATCGAAGGCGGCTTGCCCCTGCAGTTTCATGAACTCACGCGCCTCGCGTTCTCGGTGTTTGCCAACGGAAAGCTGCAGGACACCGTGGTTCAGCTCGACGAGTTCCTCATCGAGCGCCTCAAGGGCTACCTCAAGGACAGTGGATACTCGGTGCCCGAGGTGGACGCTGCGCTGTATGCGCGCCAGCTCGGTTTCTGGTCCACCGTGCCGCGCCGCCTGGCCGCGGTGCGCGAATTCCAGGCCCTGCCCGAGGCACCCGCCCTCGCCGCCGCCAACAAGCGCATCGGCAACATCCTCAAGAAGTCCGAGGGCGTTGGTGACTCGGTGAATGCCGCGCTGTTGAAGGAGCCCGCCGAACAGGCCCTGTTTGCCGCCATGCAGGCCACCGTGCCCGGCGCCGACGCGAAGTTCGAGGCCGGCGACTTCACCGCCAGCCTGCAGGCCCTGGCTGCGCTGCGCGCACCGGTGGACGCCTTCTTCGACGGCGTGATGGTCAACGCCGACGACCCCGCGCTCAAGGCCAACCGTCTGGCCTTGCTGCAGCAACTGCACCGCGCGATGAACCGCGTGGCCGATCTGGCCCGCCTCGCGGCATGATCGCGGCATGAAGCTGCTCATCCTCGACCGCGACGGCACCCTCAACCGCAGCCGCGACGACAAGGTGGCGTCGCCGGACGAGTGGGAGCCCTTGCCCGGCGCGCTCGAGGCGGTGGCGCGGCTCAACCACGGTGGCTGGCGCGTGGTGCTGGCGACCAACCAGTCGGGCATTGGCCGCGGCCTGTTCGACATGGCCTCCCTCAACGCCATCCACGCCAAGATGCAGCGCCAGCTGGCGGCCGCGGGCGCACGCGTGGAAGCCATCTTCATTTGCCCCCACACCCCCGAGGACGGCTGCGATTGCCGCAAGCCCGCGCCGGGCCTGTTCCGCCAGATCGGCGCGCGCTTCGGCTTTGCGCTGGGCGAGGCGCCTGCCGTGGGCAACTCGCTGCGCCACGTGCAGGCCGGGGCCGCGGCGGGTTGCCCGCCGCACCTGCTGCTCACTGGGCTGTCGGCGGTGTACGCGGCGCTCGCACCCAGTGCCATTCCCGACTTGCCACCCGGCACCCGCGTGCACACCGACCTGGGCGCCTTCGCCGACTGGTTGCTCGCCCAACCCGCCCCCGCCCCCAAGACCAACGCATGATCGTCATCCACTTCCTGCGCTCGCTGCTGCACATCCTTGTGATGGTGGTCACCGTGATCCCTTGGGGGTTGGCGGTGGTCATCGTCTCGCCCTTCGTGAGCAGCGCCACGCTGTACTGGATGTGCGTCGGCTGGCTGCGGGTGGCGGTGCACAGCGGCACCTTCATCCTCGGCATCCGCAACCGCATCACGGGCTGGGAGAACCTGCCCGTGGGCAGCACGGCGCCGGCCATCCTGCTGCTCAAGCACCAGTCCACCTGGGAAACCTTTGCCATGCCCACGTTGATGCCGCACCCGCTGGCCTACGTGTTCAAGAAAGAGCTGCTCTATGTGCCCTTCTTCGGCTGGGCCATGGGCCGGCTCGACATGATCCACATCGACCGCAGCAAGCGCGCGCAGGCCTTCAACAAGGTGGTCGAGCAAGGGCAGCGCCTGCTCGACCAGGGCACCTGGGTCATCATGTTTCCCGAGGGCACGCGCATTCCGCGCGGCCAGCAGGGTCAGTACAAGACCGGTGGCACGCGCCTGGCCGTGGCCACCGGCGCGCCAGTGATTCCCATAGCCGTGAGCTCGGCGAAATGCTGGCCGCGCAAGGCCTTCATCAAGCGTCCGGGTGTCGTCGATTTCGTCATCGGCAAACCCATTCCCAGCCAGGGCCGCGAAGCCGACGAGTTGATGCGCGAAGTCGAGACCTGGATCGAGACCGAGATGCGCCGCATCGACCCCGAGGCCTATCGCTGAGGGTTTCATGCAGCGCTTCGTGCAGCTCGCGCTCGACCTGTTCGGTGACCCGCCACGCGAGCCGCCGCCCGAGCTACAGCGTGCCGCTGCGCCCGCTCCCCCGGCACTGCCGATGGCCGAGGTGTTTCAGCCCGGCACCTGGCACCACCCCCGCGCCAACCGCCTGGTGCGCCTGCGCGGCTGTGAGGTGGGTTACGAATTCCAGCGCGGCAAGCGCCGCACCATCGGCCTGAGCGTGGGCGCAGAGGGCCTGAGCGTGCGCGCGCCGCGCTGGAGCACTTTCGGCGAGATCGAGGCGGTGCTGCACGAGAAGGCCGCTTGGGTGATCGACAAGCTGGTGGAGGCGCGCGAACGCGCCGAGCGGCAGGCGCGCTCACGCGTGCGCTGGGCCGACGGTGCCGAGTTGCCCTTGCTGGGCGAGCCGGTGCGGCTGCAACTCGATCCGGCGCATGGCTTCTCAGGCCGCGGTGCTGCCCTCGATGCGGTCACGCGCACCCTGCGCATCGGCCTGCCGCACCACGCCAGCGAAAGCCAGATCCGCGATGCCGCGCAGGCCTGGCTGATGCGCCACGCGCGCAGCGTGTTCACCGAACGGCTCGACCACTTTGCGCCGCAACTGGGTGTGCGCTGGACGCGGCTGTCGCTCTCCAACGCCGACACGCGCTGGGGCAGCGCCAGCGCCGACGGTCGCATCCGCCTGAACTGGCGGCTGGTGCATCTCTCGATGGAGATGGTGGATTACGTCGTGGTGCACGAGCTCAGCCACCTGCGCCACATGGACCACAGCCCGCGCTTCTGGGACGTGGTGGCCAGCGTCATGCCCGATCACGCCGAGCGCCGCCGCGCGCTCAAGGAATCGGCGCTGCCGCTCGGCGAGGGCTGAAATCGCTCATCCGGCGCTGAAGCGCCACACGCCGTCGTCGCCTTTGGTTCGCGCCAGCGTGCCCGCGTGCCACAGGCGGTTCAGGTGGGCCACGGCCTCACCCATGGCAAAGGTGGTCTGGTGCAGATCCAGCGTGCGTGGAAACAGCACCGGCAGCACATCGGTGGCGCTGCAGGGCTTCTCGCGGCAGGCCTGCACCACCTCGCCCAGGCGTTCTTCGTGGTGCGCGTGCAGTTGCGCGATGCGCTCGTGCAGACCGGTGAAGGGCCGCCCGTGCGAGGGCAGCACCAGCGTGTTCGCCGGCAGCGCACGGAACCTGTCGATCGAGTCGAGGAACAGCCGCAAGGAATCGGCCTCGGGCTCCTGGTCGTACACGCTCACGTTGGTGGAGATGCGCGGCAGGATCATGTCCCCGCTGATCAGCACGCCCAGCGCCTCGCACCACAGGGCGATGTGTTCGGGCGAGTGGCCGTAGCCACTGATGCAGCGCCAGGCGTGGTCGCCGATCGTGACGTCCAGTCCGTCGATCAGGCGGCGGTACTGCGCCGGCACGGCCGGCACCAGACCCGGGTAGTAGCTGGCGCGTGCCTTGATCTTCTGCACACGCTCGGGGTCGACCAGGCCGTGGCTGGCAAAGAAGGCCGCGGCGGCCTCGCCGCCGAAGCCGGTGGTGCTCTGCGAGCCGATGCGCGCCATCGCGAAGTCGGTCGCACTGATCCACAGCCGGCAGTGCCATCGCTCGCACAGCCAGTGCGCCAGGCCGATGTGGTCGGGGTGCATGTGCGTCACGATCACGCGCAGCACCGGCAGCCCTTCGAGTTCGTTCGCAAACACCTGCTCCCACTGCGCCTTCGCCTCGTCGCGCGCGATGCAGCAGTCCACGACCGTCCAGCCCTCGCGGCCGTCCAGCGTGTCGCGCAGCAGCCAGAGGTTGATGTGGTCGAGCGCGAAGGGCAGGGTCATGCGCACCCACTTCACGCCGGGCGCCACCGCCAACGCGTGCCCTGGATCGGGCAGGGCCTGACCCCGGGGGTAGTGCAGCCGGGCCTCGAGTTGATCGCGTGTGGGGGTCATGAGGGCGGAATTCAGTAAGATGCGCGCGCGTTGACGTTGACGTAAACGTCAAGAAAAAGGCATTCTACGGAGCATCCCGGGCGATCCCTGTCTGCCACCCGACACCCCACATGGCCACCACCTTCACCATCGGCGACCTCGCGCGCGAGTTCGACCTCACCACCCGCGCCATCCGCTTCTACGAGGACATGGGCCTGCTGCAACCCCAGCGCGAAGGGCCGGGCGGTCGCAACCGGGTCTACAGCGCGCGCGACCGCACGCGCCTGAAGCTCACGTTGCGCGCCAAGCGGCTGGGCCTTTCGCTCACCGAGGCCCGGGACATCATCGACATGTACGACAGCCCGCGCGACACCGGGCCGCAACTGCGCAAGTTCCTCGCCGTGCTGGCCGACCACCGGCGCCAGCTGGAGGAGCAGATGGCCGATCTGCAGGCCAACCTCGACGAGGTGAAGGTGCACGAAAAGGAAGCCCGCGCGCTGCTCAACAAGGTCGAGCGCAAGGCGGGTTGAGCGGTCGTCTCGAATTGACGTTTACGTAAACGTCAACATAAAATCCCTGTTTCGCGCTCGCCCCGCCCCGCCCCGCCCGCCCCCCATGACCGCCCCCTTGCAGCCCCCGGACCCGGATTACGCCGAGCGCGTGCGCGCCAGCTTCGCGCGCCAGGCCGCCATGACCACCATCGGCGCCACGCTGGCCGAGGTGCAGCCGGGCCGCGTGGTGATCACCATGCCCTGGGCGGCGCACCTCACGCAGCAGCACGGCTTCCTGCACGCGGGCATGGTGTCCACCGCGCTCGATTCGGCCTGCGGCTATGCGGGCTTCACGCTCATGCCGGCCGATGCGGCGGTGCTGACGATCGAATTCAAGATCAACCTGCTGGCGCCCGCACAGGGCGACAGCTTCCGCATGGTCGGCACGGTCATCAAGGCCGGGCGCACCGTGACGGTGGCCGAAGGCCATGCCTACGCCGTGCACAACGGCCAGGAAAAACTCGTTGCCACCATGGGCTGCACGCTCATGGCAGTGCTGGGCCGCAATAACGTGCGCGGCTGAACCCACACCCCTTCGGAGACTTCCCATGACCCAGCTTCCCGGCCTGAACTTCCAGCTCGGCGACGACATCGATGCCCTGCGCGACGCCGTGCGCGACTTCGCGCAGGCCGAGATCGCACCGCGCGCGGCCGAGATCGACCGCAGCGACCAGTTTCCGATGGATCTGTGGCGCAAGATGGGCGAGCTCGGCGTGCTCGGCATCACCGTGCCCGAAACCTATGGCGGCGCCAACATGGGCTACCTCGCGCACATGGTGGCCATGGAAGAGATCAGCCGCGCCAGCGCCAGCGTGGGCCTCTCCTACGGCGCGCACTCCAACCTGTGCGTCAACCAGATCAAGCGCAATGGCAACGACGCGCAGCGCCAGAAGTACCTGCCCAAACTCATCAGCGGCGAGCACGTGGGAGCGCTCGCCATGAGCGAGCCCGGCGCGGGCTCCGACGTCATCAGCATGAAGCTGAAGGCCGAGGACAAGGGTGGCTACTACCTGCTCAACGGCAGCAAGATGTGGATCACCAACGGCCCCGATGCCGACACCCTGGTGGTCTATGCCAAGACCGAACCCGAACTGGGTGCGCGCGGCGTCACGGCCTTCCTCATCGAAAAGGGCATGAAGGGCTTTTCCATCGCGCAGAAGCTCGACAAGCTCGGTATGCGCGGCAGCCACACCGGCGAGCTGGTGTTCCAGAACGTGGAGGTGCCGGCCGAGAACATCCTGGGTGGCCTCAACAACGGCGCCAGGGTGCTGATGAGCGGCCTCGACTACGAGCGCGCCGTGCTCTCCGGCGGTCCGCTGGGCATCATGCAGGCGGTCATGGACAACGTGATCCCCTACATCCACGACCGCAAGCAGTTCGGCCAGAGCATCGGCGAGTTCCAGCTCATCCAGGGCAAGGTGGCCGACATGTACACCGTGCTGCAGGCCGCACGCAGCTTCGCCTACACGGTGGCCAAGAACCTGGACATGCTGGGCAGCGAGCACGTGCGCCAGGTGCGCAAGGACTGCGCCTCCGTCATCCTGTGGACGGCCGAGAAGGCCACCTGGATGGCGGGCGAGGGCGTGCAGATCTTCGGTGGCAACGGCTACATCAACGAATACCCGCTGGGCCGCCTGTGGCGCGACGCCAAGCTCTACGAGATCGGCGCCGGCACGAGCGAGATCCGCCGCATGCTGATCGGGCGTGAGCTGTTCGCCGAGACCATGTGATCGCCATCGACGAGCGCTGCGCGGACAATGCCTGCCCATGAGTGACAACCTTCAAAATCTGCTGGACCACAACCGGCGCTGGGCGGCGCAGGTCGAAGCCGAGCGGCCTGGCTTCTTCACGAAACTCTCGCAGCAGCAAAGCCCGCGCTACATGTGGATCGGCTGCTCGGACAGCCGCGTGCCCGCGAACCAGATCACCGGCCTCGACCCCGGCGAGGTCTTCGTGCACCGCAACGTGGCCAACGTGGTCGTGCCCACCGACCTCAACTGCCTGTCCACCGTGCAGTACGCGGTCGACGTGCTCAAGGTCGAGCACCTGATGGTGGTGGGGCACTACGGCTGCGGCGGCGTCGCGGCCGCGCTGCGGGACACCCGCGTCGGCCTGGCGGACAACTGGTTGCGCCACATCAAGGACGTGCGCGACAAGCACGCGGCGCTGCTGGGCTCGCTGCCCGAGATGCACCGGCTCGACGCCCTGTGCGAACTCAATGTGATCGAGCAGGTGATGAACACGGTGCAGACCACCGTGCTGCGCGACGCCTGGGAGCGCGGCCAGGCCCTCACCCTGCATGGCTGGGTCTATGGCCTCAAGGACGGCCTGCTGCAGGATTTGCACATGACCCTGCGCGGCCTGGCCGAGGCCGATCAAGCCTACCGCAAGGCGGTGGCCGAGGTCGGCATGCGCCTGCGCTGAACCCCGCACGGGGCCTGCCATGTTCCCCCAGCGCCTCGACTCCACGGTGGCCTACGGCATTGCCAAGGCGATGATGGACGGCTTCAACCGCCACTACCGCCTGTTCCGCCAGGAGTCGGCGCGCGCCAAACACCGCTACGAGACACGCGACTGGCGTGGCCAGCAACGCGCGCAACGCGAGCGCATCGAGTTCTACGACCTGCGCGTCAAGGAATGTCTGACGCGGCTGGTGAAGGAGTTCAAGGCCGACGAGCAGCCGATGGCGGTGTGGGAACAGGTCAAGCTTCACTACATCGGGCTGCTGGTGAACCACCACCAGCCCGAACTGGCCGAGACCTTTTTCAATTCGGTCACCACCAAGATCCTCAAGCGCGCCTACTTCCAGAACGATTTCATCTTCGTGCGGCCCGCGGTGTCCACCGAGTACATCGAGAACGAGGAACCCACGGCCAGCCCGACCTACCGCTGCTACTACCCCACGGCCGAGTCCCTGCCGGCCGAGGTGCTGCGCCTGCTGCACGACTTCGACCTGCGCGTGCCGTTCGACGACATCGATCGTGACGCCGCGCTGGTGCTGGAGGCGATGAAGCGCCGCTTCGACCACAGCCGCCTGCGGGCCAACTTCCAGCTGCAGGTGCTCTCGGGCCTGTTCTTTCGCAACAAGGGCGCCTACGTGGTGGGCAAGATCATCAACGGCTTCCAGGAGGTGCCGTTCGCGCTGGCCATCCTGCACAACCGCGAAGGCCGGCTGGTGGTGGACGCGGCCCTGTTCGGCGAGGACGACCTGCTGCTGCTGTTCAGCTTTGCGCGCGCCTACTTCATGGTCGACATGGAGGTGCCGAGCGCCTACGTGCAGTTCCTGCGCAGCCTCATGCCGCGCAAGCCGCGCGCCGAGTTCTACAACGCGCTCGGTCTGGCCAAGCAGGGCAAGACGCTGTTCTACCGCGATTTCCTGTTCCACATGCGGCACAGCTCGGACCGGTTCCGCATCGCACCCGGCATCAAGGGCATGGTGATGCTGGTGTTCGACCTGCCGAGCTTTCCCTTCGTGTTCAAGGTGATCCGCGACTTCTACCCGCCGCAGAAGGACACCTCGCGCGAACAGATCCGCGGCAAGTACCAGCTCGTCAAGCAGCACGACCGCGTGGGCCGCATGGCCGACACGCTGGAGTTCTCCGAGGTGGGTTTCCCGCGCGCGCGCTTCACCGACGAACTCATCGCCGAGATCCAGAAGTACGCGCCCAGCCAGCTCGAGATCAGCGACCGCGACGGCGACGGCACCACCGAGGTGGTCTTGCGGCACGTCTACATCGAGCGCCGCATGATCCCGCTCAACCTGTACCTGCAGGAGCTGTTCGACACGCTGCAGGCCAGGCCCGACGATGCCACCGCACGCGCCCAGCTGCGCCATGCCGTCATCGAGTACGGCAACGCGATCAAGGACCTCGTGGCCGCCAACATCTTCCCCGGCGACATGCTCTGGAAGAACTTTGGCATCACGCGCCACGGCAAGGTGGTGTTTTACGACTACGACGAGATCGAGTACCTCACCGACTGCAACTTCCGCCACGTGCCCACCGCGCGCAACGAAGAGGACGAGCTCTCGGGCGAGGTGTGGTACCCGGTGGCGAAGAACGACGTCTTCCCCGAGACCTTCGGGCCCTTCCTGCTGGGCAACCCGATGGTGCGCGACGTCTTTCTCGAACACCACGCCGACCTGCTCGACCCTGAATTCTGGCAATCGCACAAGGAACGCATCCTTGCGGGCCACGTGCACGACGTTTTCCCTTACGAACGCGAGCGCCGCCTGCGCGCGCTCGCTTCGGCCTGATCCCATCCACACAAGGAGCACACCATGTCCGATCCCATCGTCATCCTCGGCGCCGCGCGCACGCCCATGGGCGCCTTTCAGGGCGACTTTTCTGCACTCGCCGCCCACGATCTGGGTGGCGCCGCCATCAAGGCCGCGGTCGAGCGCAGCGGTGTCGACCCCAAGGCCGTCGATGAGGTGCTGTTCGGCAACTGCCTGATGGCCGGCCAGGGCCAGGCGCCCGCGCGCCAGGCCGCGCTCAAGGGCGGGCTGCCGCTGTCCACCGGCGCGGTCACGCTCTCCAAGATGTGCGGCTCGGGCATGAAGGCCACCATGCTGGCGCACGACATGCTCATGGCCGGCAGCGCCAAGGTGATGGTCTCGGGCGGCATGGAGAGCATGACCAACGCGCCCTACCTGCTGCAAAAGGGCCGCGGCGGCTACCGCATGGGCCACGACCGCATCTTCGACCACATGATGCTCGACGGTCTGGAAGACGCCTACGAACCCGGCCGCAGCATGGGCACCTTCGGCGAGGACTGCGCCGCGAAGTACGCCTTCACGCGTGAGCAGCAGGACGCCTTCGCCACCGCCTCCGTCTCGCGCGCCAAGGCCGCCACCGACAACGGCGCGTTCGCCAAAGAAATCACCCCCGTCACCGTGAAGGACCGCAGCGGCGAGCGCGTGGTCTCCATCGACGAGGGCCCGGGCAAGATCAAGCTCGACAAGATCCCGGCGCTCAAGCCCGCCTTCAAGAAGGACGGCACCATCACCGCGGCTTCCAGCTCCTCCATCAACGACGGCGCCGCCGCGCTGGTGCTGGCCAAGTCCTCCACCGCGCAGGCACTCAGCGCCAAAGCCATCGCGCGCATCGTCGGTCACACCACGCACGCGCAGGAACCCAACTGGTTCACCACCGCGCCGGTGTACGCCACGCAAAAGCTGCTGGCCAACATCGGCTGGAGCGTGGCCGATGTGGACCTGTGGGAAGTCAACGAGGCCTTTGCCGTGGTGCCGATGGCGCTGATGGCCGAGCTCAAGGTCTCGCACGACAAGCTCAACGTCAACGGCGGCGCCTGTGCGCTGGGCCACCCCATCGGCGCCAGCGGTGCGCGCATCCTGGTCACGCTCATCCACGCGCTGCAGGCGCGCGGCGGCAAGCGCGGCGTGGCCACGCTGTGCATCGGCGGCGGCGAAGCCACTGCGATGGCGATCGAGCTGATCTGATCGGACGCCGATGGCCACGGTCCTCATCCTCGGCGCCTCGCGCGGCATCGGCTTCGAGTTCGCGGGCCAGTACCGCGAGGCCGGTGACCGCGTGATCGCCACCGCGCGCGACGACGCCGGTCTGGCGCGCCTGCGCGACATCGGTGCCGAGGCGCTGCGTGTCGACGTGGCCGACCCGGCCAGCGTGAGCGGCCTGGCCTGGCAGCTCGACGGGGTGGAGATCGATGTCGCGCTCTACGTCGCCGGCGTGATGGACCGCGCCGGCGCGCACACCCCGCCCACGCGCGAGGCCTTCGACCGCGTGATGCATGCCAACGTGCTTGGCGCCATGCAGGCCATGCCGCAAGTGATGCCCGGCGTGCAGGCCGCGGGCGGCGTGTTCGGCGTGCTCTCCAGTGCCATGAGCCAGATCGGTGCCGTGGCGGCCGACAACGCGTGGCTCTATCGCGTGAGCAAGGCCGCGCTCAACATGATGGTGGCCAGCGCACGCCACGCCTGGCCCGGGGCGCGTTGCGTCGCGCTCGATCCCGGCTGGGTGCAGACCGACATGGGCGGCGCCAGCGCGCCGCTCACCATCGAAGCCAGCGTGGCCGGCCTGCGCCACGTCATCGCCACCCTCACCGATGAGGACAACGGCCACCTCATCCACCACGACGGTCGACGCGCCGCGACCTGGTGAACCCACGAGAAGAAGACATCTCATGCTGCTCACGCAAGACCAACTCATGATTCGCGACGCCGTGCGCGCTTTCGCACAGGAACAACTCTGGCCCCACGCCGCGAAGTGGGACAAGGAGCATCACTTCCCCAAGGAAGCCCACCGCGGCCTGGCCGAACTCGGCGCCTACGGCATCTGCGTGCCCGAAGCCCTGGGCGGCGCCGGGCTCGACTACGTGACGCTGGCCATCGTGCTCGAAGAGATCGCCGCGGGCGATGGCGGCACCAGCACCGCCATCAGCGTCACCAACTGCCCGGTCAACGCCATCCTCATGCGCTATGGCAACGCACAACAGCAGGAGCGCTGGTTGCGCCCGCTGGCGGCCGGGCAGATGCTCGGCGCGTTCTGCCTCACCGAGCCGCACGTGGGCTCGGACGCCTCTGCGCTTCGCACCACAGCGGTCAAGCAGGGCAGTGAGTACGTGCTCAATGGGGTCAAGCAGTTCATTACCAGCGGTCAGCACGGCCATGTGGCCATCGTCATCGCGGTCACCGACAAGGCGGCGGGCAAGCGCGGCATGAGCGCGTTCATCGTGCCCACCGACTCCCCGGGCTACGTGGTGGCCCGGCTGGAAGACAAGGTGGGCCAGCACAGCAGCGACACCGCGCAGATCAACTTCGAGAACTGCCGCATCCCGGCGGAAAACCTGATCGGCGCCGAGGGCGAGGGCTACAAGATCGCGCTGTCGGCGCTGGAGGGCGGGCGCATCGGCATCGCCGCGCAGAGCATCGGCATGGCGCGCAGCGCGCTGGAGTGTGCGCTGACCTACGCCAAACAGCGCGAAAGTTTCGGCCAACCCATCTTCAACCACCAGGCGGTGGGCTTCAAGCTGGCCGAGATGGCGACGCAGATCGAAGCGGCGCGAGCGCTCACCCACCACGCGGCCGCGCTGCGCGACGCGGGCCAGCCGTGCCTGAAGGAAGCCGCCATGGCCAAGCTGTTTGCCAGCGAAATGGCCGAGCGCGTCTGCAGCGACGCGATCCAGGTGCACGGCGGCTACGGCTACGTGAGCGATTTCCCGGTGGAGCGCATCTGGCGCGACGTGCGCGTGTGCCAGATCTACGAAGGCACGTCGGACGTGCAAAAGATCTTGATCCAGCGCGCGCTGGCCTGATCTCCCTGGTTTGCCGGTCAAGCCGGCTGGCGGTGGCCGGCGCGTGAAACGTATGATGGCGCCGCTATGAACATCATCATCCTCGGCGCCGGCCGGGTCGGCGAAAGCGTCGCCGAGAGTCTGGTCTCCGAGCAGAACGACATCACCGTCGTCGACATGGACCCGGCCCGCCTGCGCGCGCTGGAAGACAAGCTCGACCTGCGCGGTGTGGTGGGCAACGGCATCCAGCCCTCGGTGCTGCGCAACGCCGGCGCCAAGGACGCGGACATGGTGATCGCCTGCGCCGCGCAGGACGAAACCAACCTCGTGGTCTGCAAGGTGGCGCACGACGTCTTCAACGTGCCCACCACCATCGCGCGGCTGCGCTCGCCCGAGTTCACCGAGGGCGAAGACGACGAACTGCTCTCGCGCAGCAGCTTCTCGGTCAGCCAGGTGATCTGCCCGGAAGAATCTGTCACGCGCTACATCCACCAGCTCATCAGCTACCCCGAGGCGCTGCAGGTGCTGGAATTCGCCGACGGCCGCGCCAGCCTGATCGCGGTGCGCGCCAGCCACGGCGGCGCGCTGGTCGGCCACACCATCGGCGAGTTCCGCGAGCGCTTCACGCGCTGCGAGATGCGCGTGGTCGCGCTCTACCGGCTCGACACCGAGATGGAGGCCAAGCCATCGACCCGCATCCTTGCCGGCGACGAGGTCTTCGTGCTCGCCGACACCGACAAGATCCGCGACGTGCTGGCCGCCATCCACAACATCGACCAGCCGGTGCAGCGCGTCATGATCGCCGGCGGCGGCAAGGTGGGGCTGCGGCTGGCGCGCAGCCTTGCGGGGCAGTGCGAGGTGAAGGTCCTCGAACGCGACAAGAAGCGCTGCGAGTACCTCGCGAGCCAGTTGCCCTCGAGCATGCTGATCCTGCAGGGCGACGGTGCCGACGAGGACCTGCTCGAAGAGGAGAACGTGGGCCAGATGGACATGTTCCTCGCGCTCACCAGCGACGACGAGGACAACATCATGTCGGCCATGCTGGCCAAGCGGCTCGGCGCCAAGCGCGTGATGTCGCTCATCAACCGCCGCGCCTACGCCGACATGATGCAGGGCAGCACGATCGACATCGCGATCTCGCCCTCGCAGGCCGTCATCGGCGAGCTGCTCGCGCACATCCGCCGCGGCGACGTGGCGGCCGTGCACAGCCTGCGCCGCGGTGCGGCCGAGGCGCTGGAAGGCATTGCGCGCGGTGACGTGAAGACCAGCAAGCTGGTGGGCCGGCGCATCGAGGAGGTGAAGCTGCCCAAGGGCACGCGCTTCGGCGCCATCGTGCGCGGCGAAGGCAGGAACTCCGTGGTCCTCATGCCGCACCACGACCTGCTGATCGAGGACGGCGACCACATCATCATCTTCATCCCGAACAAGCGCCTGGTGCGCGAGGTCGAGCGCCTGTTCCAGGTGAGCGCCACCTTCTTCGGCTGAAGGCCTCTCCGGCATGCAATCGCTCTGGCTGCCCGTTCTTTCGGTGTTCTCGCGCGTGCTGCTCGCGTTCGCGCCGGCCTTCCTGGTGCCCATGGCCTGGGCCTGGTTCCTCGACAAGGACCACCACGTGCTGGTCTGGGCCTACGGCTTTGCGGCCACCGTGGTCAGCGGCTGGGTGCTGTGGCTGCTCACACGCCAACACCGCCGCGAGCTGTTGCCGCGCGACGGCTTCCTGCTGGTGAACCTGGTCTGGCTGGTGTTGCCGGCCTACGCGGCGGCGCCGCTGTACTTCACCGTGCCCGACCTGAGCCTGAGCAAGGCCTATTTCGAGGCCATGAGCGCGCTCACCGCCACCGGCTCGACCGCCATCTCCGGGCTGGATCACCTGCCGGTATCGATCAACGTGTGGCGCTGCTTCCTGCAATTGCTCGGCGGCCTGGGCATCATGCTGCTGGTGGTAGCCATCCTGCCGCTGCTGGGCCTGGGTGGCATGCAGCTCTACAAGGCCGAGACGCCCGGCCCCATGAAGGACACCAAGTTCACCCCGCGCATCAGCGAGACAGCGCGTGGCCTGTGGGGTGTGTATGCCTTGTTCTCGGTCGCCTGCATGCTGGCCTACCGCTGGGCCGGCATGGACTGGGCCGACGCCTTCATGCACATGTGCACCACCATGGGCCTGGGCGGCTTCTCACCCTACGACGCCAGCATCGGTCACTTCGATTCAGCGCGCGTGGAATGGGTGTCCGTGGTCTTCATGACCATGGCTGGCATCAGCTTCCTGCGCTACTTCGTGGTGTTGCGCTCACTGTCGCTGCGCCCGATCACCGGGGACCGCGAGATCCGCACCTACCTCGCGGTGCTGGCGGTGTCGGTGGCGGTGGTGATGGTGCTGTTGCTGGTTCACGGCGTGACGAGCGAGCCGCTGGAGGCCCTGCGCGCCAGCGCCTTTCACGTCGTGTCACTGGCCACCACCACCGGCTACGCCTCGGGCGACTACGCGCAATGGCCGGTGTTCATTCCGGTGCTGCTGATGTTTCTGGGGTGCTTCGCCTCGTGTGCGGGTTCCACCGGGGGCGGCATCAAGATGGTTCGCATGGTGTTGCTGGTCAAGCAGGCGCGGCGCGAACTGGTGCGCATCATCCACCCGCGCGTGGTCAACCCGGTCACGCTGGGCGGCAACGTGGTACCGCCGCAGGTGATGAACGCGGTGCTGGGCTACATGCTGATCTACGGCGCGGCCACCATGGGCCTGACCATGCTGCTGCTGCTCACCGGGTTGGACATCGTCACTGCGTTCTCGGCCGTGGTCGCCACGGTCAACAACATCGGCCCCGGCCTGGGTCTGGTGGGGCCGGCCAGCAACTACAGCGTGCTCAACGACTTCCAGATCGTGGTGCTGAGCTTTGCGATGCTGCTCGGGCGCCTGGAGCTGTTGACCGTGCTGGTTCTCTTCACCGGCCACTTCTGGCGAAAGTAGCGCTCAGTTCCTGGCGGGGATGTTCAGGCCACGTTGCACCGCGGGCCTCGCCACGAAGGCATCGAGCACGCGCTGCACCTCGGGGAAGTCGCCGAACCCCACCAGCTCGCCCGCGCCGTAGAAGCCCACGAGGTTGCGCACCCAGGGGAACACGGCGATGTCGGCGATGCTGTAGTCCTTGCCCATGATCCAGCCGCGGCCCTGCAGGCGCTCGTTCAGCACGCCGAGCAGGCGCTTCGTCTCGGCCACGTAGCGGTCGCGCGGTCGCTTGTCCTCGTAGTCCTTGCCGGCGAACTTGTGGAAGAAGCCGAGCTGGCCGAACATGGGCCCGACGCCGCCCATCTGGAACATCAGCCACTGCAAGGTCTCGTAGCGCGCGGCGTCGTCCGTGGGCATCAGCTTGCCGGTCTTGCCTGCGAGGTAGACCAGGATCGCGCCCGATTCCCACAGCGCCAGCGGTTTCCCGCCCGGGCCGTGCGGGTCGAGGATGGCGGGGATCTTGTTGTTCGGGTTGAGCGACAGGAATTCGGGCGAGAACTGGTCGTTGGTGTCGAAGCGCACCAGGTGTGCTTCGTAGGGGAGACCGGTCTCCTCCAGCATGATGGAGGCCTTCACGCCGTTGGGTGTGGGCAGCGAATACAGCTGCAGACGATCGGGGTGCCGCGCGGGCCACT
Organism: Hydrogenophaga intermedia; assembly: GCF_023715105.1. Lineage (GTDB taxonomy): Bacteria > Pseudomonadota > Gammaproteobacteria > Burkholderiales > Burkholderiaceae_C > Hydrogenophaga > Hydrogenophaga intermedia_A. The sequence continues at coordinate 30,629 of NZ_JAMBNO010000013.1, forward strand.
TCTTCGTGATGGGGAAGGCATCAAGGGTGCTCATGGTTGCTCCGGGGGTCTGGCGTGCGGGCGGCCATTGTGTCGCCCGTCCCGCCATGCCCCCGGGCTTGCAGGGGCTTCGATAATGCGTTCTCACCCCATGACCCAGCCGACCCCTTCCCGCGACGCCTGCCCCTGCGGCCGTGGCCCCGATTACCCCGCCTGCTGCGGCCGCTTCAGCGGCACTGCCACGCCAGCGCCCGACGCCGAATCCCTGATGCGATCGCGCTACAGCGCTTTTGTGCGCGGCGACGCGGCGCACCTGCTGGCCACCTGGCACGCCAGCACGCGGCCAGCCACGCTCGAGCTGGAGTCGGGCGTGAAATGGCTGGGACTTGAGGTGCGCGCCCACCGCGCCATCGACGCCGACCACGCCGAGGTCGAATTCGTCGCGCGCTCCCGCCTGGCGGGGCGCGCCAGCCGCCTGCACGAACGCAGCCGCTTCGTGCGCGAGGGCGGGCAGTGGTACTACGTGGACGGCGATCTCTTCACGAAAGACAGGGCATGAACTTCGAGGCGGTTCTGTTCGACTGCGACGGCGTGCTCGTCGACAGCGAACCCATCACCAACGGCGTGCTGCGCCAGGTGCTCAACGAATCGGGCTGGGCCATCACGCGCGAGGAGTGCGAGGCGCTGTTCCTCGGCCACGCGGTGCGCGACCGGCGCGAGCGCATCGAGGCCGAGACCGGCCGCCCGCTCACGGACGAATGGATGCAGGCCTTCTACGAGCGCCGCAACGCGCGCCTGCGCGCCGAACTCAAGGCCATCGAAGGCGTGCACGAAGCGGTGGCGCACTTGCACGGCGCGGTCGGTGGGCGCATCGCCTGCGCCTCGGGGGCCGATCGGCCCAAGGTGGTGATGCAGCTCGAACAGGTGGGTCTGGCGCGCTGGTTCGGCGACGCCATCTTCAGCGGACACGACCTGCCGCGCTCCAAGCCGCATCCCGACGTCTACCTGGCCGCGGCCGCGCACCTGGGGGTCGACCCGAAGCGCTGCCTCGTCATCGAGGACACCGCACCGGGCGCGAAGGCCGGGTTGGCCGCGGGCGCCACGGTGTGGGGCTTCTGCACCCAGGGCCACGGCCGTGCGTTCGACGGCTTGCCGGTGGCTCGCGTGTTTCACCACATGCGCGAACTGCGGCTGTGAGCGCGTGAGCACGCGCTGAGGCTCAGGCACCCCGGAACTCGCCCGGCGACTGGCCGGTCCACGCGCGAAACGCGCGGATGAAGCTTTTCTCGTTGCGAAAACCGGCGGCTTCGGCCACCTGCTTGATCGGCCGCCTGGTGCGCAGCAGCAGCTGCATGGCCCGCTCGCGGCGCACCGCGTCCTTCAGCGCCTGCAGCGTCGCGCCTTCTTCCTTCAATTGCCGGTGCAGCGTGCGCGCCGAGGTGTTGAGCAGTGCGGCCAGATCGTGCGCGTTGTGCGTGGCCAGTGGCTGGCTGGCCAGCAACTGCCGCACGCGCTGCACCAGCAGGCGGTCGCGCCGGTAGGAGCGCACGGTGAGCGGCAGTGCGCGCTGCAGCAACTGGTGCATGGCCGCCTCGTCGCGGCGGATCGGCAGCGCCAGGTAGCGCGCGTCGAAGGCGATGGCGGCCTCCGTGGCGTCGAAGCGCGTGGGCGCGTCGAACAACACCGCGTAGGCCGCCACGTGCGGCGGCGCGGCGTAGGGAAAGCGCGCCTCCAGCAGCGGGATGCGCGAATCCACGAACCAGGCCGCCAGGCCGTGGATGTTGCGCAGCACCGAGACCACGCTGAGTTCGGCCATGGGGCCCGGGTCGGTGCGCAGATGCAGCACGATCTCGGCGCGCTCGCCCAGCACCTGCACCGACAACGCGATGGCCTGCGCCAGCAGGCCGTGGTGGCGGCACCAGCGCTTGAGCGCCACACCCAGCGACGGCGCCGACAGCGAGGCGCGCGCGAGCAGGCCGTAGCTGCCCCAGGGCAGCGCGCGCTCGAAGCAGCCCAGTGCCTCGTCATCGAGCTCGCGCATCGCCGCGTAGGACACGGCCTCCATTTGCTCGGCCGTGATGCGTGCCCGCGGGTCGTTGAGTTTGTGTGGCGGAATTTGTGCCTGCGCCAGCGCCGCGGAAGGATCCATGCCGCGCGCCCGGTAGGCGAGCGTCATGGCCTTCACCAGGGCGACGGGCGTGAGCGCCGGGCCGTGCAGCAGATCGGGGGTGTCGGTGGCCATGGCCAGAGTCTGCCAGCAACGGTCTGTCGTGGCGCGATTTGCAACCCGCCTGGCGACCGGAGGCATGCCCGTCGGGTGTACCCTCGGGCCCCGGTTCGCTCACGAGACACAGGCCACGCCATGCCCATCCTGGAGACCAAGCTCAACCCCCGATCGGCCGAATTCCAGGCCAACGCCGAGGCCATGCGCGCCCAGGTGGAGGACCTGAAGGTCCAGCTCGCCAAGTCCGCGCAGGGCGGTGGCGAGGCCGCCCGCGCCAAGCACACCGCGCGCGGCAAGCTGCTGCCGCGCGAGCGCGTGCAGATGCTTCTCGACCCCGGCACACCCTTCCTCGAGCTTGCACCGCTGGCCGCGCACGGCATGTACCACGGCGACGCGCCCTGCGCGGGCCTGATCGCCGGCATCGGCCGCGTGAGCGGGGTCGACTGCCTGATCGTCTGCAACGACGCCACCGTCAAGGGCGGCACTTACTACCCGATGACGGTGAAGAAGCACCTGCGGGCGCAGGAAGTGGCGATGCAGAACAACCTGCCCTGCATCTACCTGGTGGACTCGGGCGGCGCCAACCTGCCCAACCAGGACGACGTGTTCCCCGACCGCGAGCACTTCGGCCGCATCTTCTACAACCAGGCCAACATGTCGGCCAACGGCATCGCGCAGATCGCGGTGGTGATGGGCTCGTGCACCGCCGGCGGCGCCTACGTGCCCGCCATGAGCGACGAGACCATCATCGTCAAGAACCAGGGAACGATCTTTCTGGGCGGCCCGCCGCTGGTGAAGGCCGCCATCGGCGAGATCGTGAGCGCCGAAGACCTGGGCGGCGGTGACGTGCACACCCGCCTCTCGGGCGTGGCCGACCACCTGGCCCAGAACGACGCGCACGCCATCGCGCTGGCGCGCCAGGCGGTGGCCACGCTCAACCACCGCAAAGTGGTTGCACAGGCACTGATCGAGCCGCGCGCGCCGAAGTACGCGGCCGAAGAGATATACGGCGTCATTCCCACCGACGTGCGCAAGCCCTACGACGTGCGCGAGATCATCGCGCGCATCGTCGACGGCTCCGAGTTCCACGAGTTCAAGGCCCGTTTCGGCAGCACGCTGGTGTGCGGCTTCGCGCACATCGAGGGCATGCCCATCGGCATCGTGGCCAACAACGGTGTGCTGTTCTCCGAAAGCGCACAGAAGGGCGCGCACTTCATCGAACTGTGCGGCCAGCGCAAGGTGCCGCTCTTGTTCCTGCAGAACATCACCGGTTTCATGGTCGGGCGCAAGTACGAGAGCGAAGGCATTGCGCGCCACGGCGCCAAGATGGTCACGGCCGTGGCCACCGTCAACGTGCCCAAGTTCACCATCATCATCGGCGGCAGCTACGGCGCGGGCAACTACGGCATGTGCGGCCGCGCCTACAGCCCGCGCTTCCTCTGGATGTGGCCCAACGCGCGCATCAGCGTCATGGGTGGCGAGCAGGCCGCGAGCGTGCTCGCCACCGTCAAGCGCGACGGCATCGAGGCCAAGGGCGGCAGCTGGAGCGCGGAGGAGGAAGCGAAGTTCAAGCAACCGTTGCTCGATCAGTTCGCCCACCAGTCGCACCCCTACTACGCCAGCGCCCGCCTGTGGGACGACGGCGTGATCGACCCTGCCGACACACGCCGCATCCTGGCGCTGGCGATGTCGGCCACGCTCAACGCTCCCATTCCCGAACCGAAGTTCGGTGTGTTCCGTATGTGAGAGCGGCATGGACGCACGTGCCCACTACCTCACGCTCGCGCGCTACCACGCATGGGCCACGCAACGCCTGCTCGACGCGGTGGCGCCACTGGGCGACGAGGCCTACCGGCGCGATGTCGGGCTGTTCTTCAAGAGCGTGCACGGCACCTTGAACCACCTGCTGGTGGGTGAATGTCTGCTGTGGCAGCAGCGGTTCGCTCGCGGTGAATCGCCGCGCGTGGCGCTGGACACGGAGGCCGAGCCTGATCGCGCGCGCCTGGCGCAGGCCGTGCTGGGTGGCGCGCGCGTGTGGGAGCGGCTGGTGGCCGAATGGCCGGCCGACCGCTTCGAGGGCACGCTGTCGTACACGAACATGCGTGGCCAGGCCATGATGCTGCCCTTTGCGCTCACGCTGGCCCACGTGTTCAACCACGCCACGCACCATCGCGGCCAGATCACGGCGGCGCTCACCCTGCTGGGCCAGCCTGGGCCCGAGCTCGATCTCGTGTATTTCCTGCAAGCGCAACAAGCACCCATGTCGATCGGCTGAAGCCGGCGCCCGCACCCCTCACCGAGGAGACAAGCCTTTGGAACCGACGATCTACGACACGCCCGAGCACGCCACGCTGCGCGAGCAGGTGGCACGCTTTCTGGCGCGCGAAGTGGAGCCGCACGCCGATGCCTGGGAGCAGCAGGGCTTCGTGCCGCGCGACGTGCTGCGCCGCATGGGCCAGGCCGGGTTGCTGGGCATCGCGTTCGAGAGCGAACACGGGGGTGCCGACGCCGATGCGCTGACCAACCTGGTGTTTGCCGAGGCGCTGTCGCAAAGCACGTTTGCCGGCTTCATCATCACCGTGCTCGTGCACACCGACATGGCCGGCCCGCACCTGCACCACGCGGGCAATGCGGCGCAGAAGGCAAAGCACCTGCCGAAGGTGTGCGCGGGTGAATCGATCTGCGCGGTCGCCATCACCGAGCCCGGCGCGGGCTCCGACGTCGCTGGCATCCGCACCAACGCCAGGCGCGACGGTGACCATTGGGTGATCAACGGCACCAAGATGTTCATCACCAACGGCGTGCACGCCGACCTGTACTTCGTCGCGGCCAAGACCGGCCCTGGCAAGCGCGAGGTCTCGATGTTCATCGTCGAGAAAGGCACGCCAGGCTTCAGCGTCGGTCGCGCGCTCAAGAAGACCGGCTGGCTCAGCTCCGACACCGCCGAACTCGTGTTCGACAACGTGCGCGTGCCCGCGGCCAACCTGCTGGGGGAGGAGGGCAAGGGCTTCTATGCCGTGATGCAGAACTTCCAGACCGAGCGCATCGCGCTGGGCGCCATGGCGGTGGGCCACTGCCAGCGCGCGCTGGAACTCACCCTCGATCACGTGCGCCAGCGCCAGGCCTTCGGTGGCCCGCTGTGGGAGCAGCAAACCATCCGCCAGCGCCTGTCCATGCTCGACGCCAAGGTGCGCGCGGCGCGCCAGTTCATGTACCACTGCGCGTGGTCGGTCACGCAGGGTAAGGACATCGTGCAGCAGGTGTCGATGCTGAAGGCCTTGACGGGCGAGTTGGTCAACGAGGTGGTGCAGACCTGCCAGCAGTTTCACGGCGGCATGGGCTTCATCCGCGAAACGGCCATTGAACGCCTGTGGCGCGATGCGCGCGTGCTGGCCATCGGTGGCGGCGCCACCGAGGTGATGCTGGAAGAAGTGGCCAAACGGTATTGAGGGTATTGAAGATGAGTGATGTGCTTGACGTCTCCCGCCCCAGCGCCCACGTGGCGCGCGTGTGGCTCAACCGACCGGACGTGCGCAACGCCTTCAATGACGAGGTGATCGCCGCGCTCACGCGTACCTTCGAAAGCCTCTCGAAAGACACGGACCTTCGTGTCGTGGTGCTCGGCGCGCACGGCAAGGCCTTCTGCGCTGGCGCCGACCTGAACTGGATGAAGGCCATGGCCGGCTACAGCTGGGAAGAGAACCGCGCCGACGCCCAGCGCCTGGCCGACATGCTCTGGACCCTGGACCAATGCCCGGTGCCCGTCGTCGGCCGCGTGCAGGGCGACTGCTACGCCGGTGGCATGGGACTGGCGGCCATCTGCGACGTGCTGGTGGCGGTGGAGGGCGCGACCTTCTGCCTCTCCGAGGCGCGCCTGGGCCTGCTGCCGGCCACCATCAGCCCCTACGTGGTGCGCGCCATGGGCACGCAGGCGGCGCGCCGCTACATGGCAACGGCCGAGCGCTTCAGCGCCGTGCAGGCGCATGCCCTGGGCACGGTGCACGAGCTCGCCACGCCCGAGACGCTGGACGCGAAGGTCGACGAGATCGTGGCTACCTTGGTCAACAACGGCCCGGCCGCCACGCGCGCCTGCAAGGCGCTGGTGCGCGATGTCGCCGGCCAGCCCATCACGGCCGACCTGCGCGCCGAGACCGCGCGCCGCATCGCCGACATCCGCGCCAGCGACGAAGGTCGCGAAGGCCTGGCGTCGTTCCTGAACAAGCGCACGCCGGCCTGGCTGCCGCCGCAAGGCTGACCCGCCATGACCGAGGCGCTGCAATCCCTGGGCACCCCCGAGCTGCTGGCGCTGGCCGCCGCGCTGGGTTGGGCCAGCGGGTTGCGCCTGTACCTTGCGGTCTTCGCCACCGGCCTGGCGGGCTGGCTCGGCTGGTTCGAACTCCCGCCCGGCCTGCAGATGCTGCAGCACCCCGCGGTGCTCGGCGTGAGCGGCTTTCTGCTGTTTGTGGAGTTCTTCGCCGACAAGATTCCCTATGTCGATTCGCTGTGGGATCTCGCCAACAGCGTGCTGCGCGTTCCCGCGGGCGCAGCGCTGGCGGCCGGTGCGCTGGGCGCCGACAGCGCCACCATGGCGGTGCTGGCCGCGCTGCTTGGCGGCACGCTGGCCGCCACCAGTCAGGCCGCCAAGACCAGCACGCGCGCGGCCGTCAACGCCTCGCCGGAGCCCTTCAGCAACGTGGGCGTGAGCCTGCTCGAAGACGGCTTGGTGGTGGGCGCGCTGTGGCTCGCCACGCAGCATCCGCTGGTGTTCGCCGTGCTGCTGGTCATTGCGGTGCTGGCCATGTGGGCCCTCACCTGGTTCCTGTTCCGTTTCCTGCGCGCGGCCTGGCGCCGCGTGTTCGTCGCCCTTCCGAAGGAAAGCTGAGATGTTCACCAAGATCCTCATCGCCAACCGCGGCGAGATCGCCTGCCGCGTGGCTGCCACCGCGCGCCGCCTGGGCGTCAAGACCGTGGCCGTGTACTCCGACGCCGACGCGCGCGCCAAGCACGTGGCGGCGTGTGACGAGGCGGTGCACATTGGCGGCTCCGCGCCGCGCGAGAGCTACCTGCAGTGGGAGCGCATCATCGCGGCCGCACAGGCCACGGGGGCGCAGGCCATCCACCCCGGCTACGGTTTCCTGAGTGAGAACGAGGCGTTTGCCGACGCCTGCGCGAAAGCAGGTCTCGTGTTCATCGGGCCACCCTCGTCGGCCATCGAGGCCATGGGTCTGAAGGCCGAATCGAAACGCCTGATGGAGAAGGCGGGCGTGCCGCTGGTGCCCGGTTACCACGGGGCCGACCAGGACCCGACGCTGCTGCAGCGCGAGGCCGATCGCATCGGTTACCCGGCCCTCATCAAGGCCAGCGCCGGTGGTGGTGGCAAAGGCATGCGGGTGGTCGAGAAGAGCGAGGACTTCGCCGCCGCGCTGGCCAGCTGCCAGCGCGAAGCGCGCAACAGCTTCGGCAGCGATGCGGTGCTGATCGAGAAGTACGTGCAGCGCCCGCGCCACATCGAGATCCAGGTGTTCGGCGACACGAAAGGCAACTGCGTCTACTTGTTTGAGCGCGACTGCTCGGTGCAGCGCCGCCACCAGAAGGTGCTGGAGGAAGCCCCCGCGCCCGGCATGACGCCCGCGCTGCGTCAGCAGATGGGCGAGGCCGCGGTCGCTGCGGCGAAGGCCGTGAACTACGTGGGCGCGGGCACGGTGGAGTTCATCGTCGAGCAGCCGCAGGGTTACGACCACCCCGAGGCGATGCGCTTCTATTTCATGGAGATGAACACCCGGCTGCAGGTGGAGCACCCGGTGACCGAAGCCATCACCGGCCTGGACCTGGTGGAGTGGCAGCTGCGCGTGGCCGCTGGCGAACCGTTGCCGCTGCAGCAGCACGAGCTGCGCATGCAGGGCCACGCGATCGAGGCGCGCATCTGCGCCGAGAACCCCGACAACCAGTTCCTGCCCGCCACCGGCACGCTGCAGGTCTATCGCAAGCCGGCGCACGCGGCGTTTGCCCGCGGTGACGTCCGCTTCGACGACGGCGTGCGCGAAGGCGATGCCATCAGCCCGTTTTATGACTCGATGGTCGCCAAGCTCATCGTGCACGCCGACACGCGCGAGCAGGCGCTGGCAAGGCTGGATGCGGCACTGGCCGAGACGCGCATCGTCGGCCTGGCCACCAACGTGCAGTTCCTGCGTCACGTCGTCGCCAGCGAGTCGTTCGCGAAGGCGCGTCTGGACACCGCGCTCATCCCGCGAGAGGCCAGTGTGTTGTTCAACCAGGATCGCGTGGGTACCCCCACGGCCGTGGCCGCCGCGGTGGCGCAGACGCTGCTGGCCGAGCGCGCGCTCGAAGGCGGCGATCCCTTTTCGCGTCGCGATGGCTTCCGCTCGCATGGGCTCACCACCCGCCGGTTCGATGTCGACGTGGCGGGCGATCGTCTGCAGGCCACGCTGACCTATGGCCGGGACGAACTCACGCTGGCGCTTGGCGACGTGCAGGGGCCGCTGGCGTTCGAGGCCTTGCCCGACGGCCGCTTCGACCTGCGGTTCGCTGGCCGCCGCGACACCGTGCAGACCTGGACCACCGGCGAGACCGTGCACGTGTTCTGCGCGCGCGGCGCCACCAGCCTCGTCGAGATCGACCTGCTGGCCCACGCGGGCGAAGGCGAGGGCGAGGGCGGCCGCCTCACCGCGCCGATGCCGGGCAAGGTCGTGTCCTTCGCGGTGAAGGCCGGCGATGCCGTGAAGAAAGGCCAGCCGCTGGCGGTGATGGAGGCGATGAAGATGGAGCACACCATCGCCGCGCCGGTCGACGGCACGGTGGCCGAGTTGCTCTATGCGCCCGGCGACCAGGTGGCCGAGGGCGCGGAGCTGCTCAAGCTCGCGGTTGCGTGATGCAATCGGTTCGATGGGGCGGCTCGACGCAACGGCTTGATGGCCCCGGCGTGACAGGAGCGCCGAATTCGTCCGCGTAAGCTTGGGCCATGCACATCACCGTCTGCGTCAGCCAACAGAAGCCCGAGCCCTGGCAACAGGGCTTGCAAGCCGCTCTGCCCGAAGCCACCGTGAGCGTGTGGCAGCCCGGCGCGCCCGCCGCAGACTTCGCCGTGGTCTGGGCGCCGCCCCAGACTTTCTTCGACGAGCAAGCCGGCTTGAAGGCCGCGTTCAACACCGGTGCTGGCGTGGATGCGCTGCTCAAGCTGCGCATCGCGCCCACCACCCGCATCGTGCGCCTCGACGACGCCGGCATGTCAGTGCAGATGGCCGAGTTCGCCTGCCACGCCGTCATCCGCCATTTCCGCGAGCTCGACGGCTACGAGGCCGATGTGCGCGCGGGCCGCTGGAGCTACCGCAAGCCGCGCGCGCGCGCCGACTACCCGGTGGGTGTGATGGGCCTGGGCGTCCTGGGCGAGCGCGTGGCGCGCGCGCTCACGGTGTTCGAGTTCCCGGTGCACGGCTGGAGCCGCTCGCCCAAGGCGATCGACGGCGTGCGGTGCCACGCGGGCGAGGCGCAGTTCGACGCCTTCCTGTCGAGCTGCCGGGTGCTCATCAACCTGCTGCCGCTCACGCCCGAGACCGAGAACATCCTGAACCGGCGCACGCTCGGGCTGCTCAAGCCCGGCGGCTACGTGGTCAACCTGGCCCGCGGCGGGCACGTGGTCGACGATGACCTGATTGCGCTGCTCGACGAAGGTCACCTGGCCGGCGCCACGCTCGATGTTTTCCGCACCGAGCCGCTGCCCCCCGAGCATGGTTTCTGGAAGCACCCGAAAATCACGGTCACGCCACACACCTCGGCGCGCACCCTGCGCGAGGAAAGCATCGCGCAGATCGCCGGCAAGATCGCCGCGCTGCAACGCGGTGAGGCCGTGGTGGGCGAGGTGGACCGCCTGCGCGGTTATTGAACAAGGACACGCCATGAACAAGCTCCCCACTCGCGTGAAGATCATCGACGTCGGCCCGCGCGACGGCCTGCAGAACGAGAAGCAGCCCGTGCCCGCGGCGGTCAAGATCGAACTCGTGCACCGTCTGCAGGCCGCCGGCCTGAAGGAGATCGAGGTCACCAGCTATGTGAGCCCCAAGTGGGTGCCGCAGATGGCCGACAACCACGACGTGATGCAGGGCGTGAAGCGCCAGCCCGGTGTGCGCTACTCGGTGCTCACGCCCAACCTGAAGGGCTTCGAGGCCGCGCTGGCCGATGCGCCCGACGAGATCGTGGTGTTCGGCGCGGCCAGCGAGGCCTTCAGCCAGAAGAACATCAACTGCAGCATCGCCGAGAGCATCGAGCGCTTTGCGCCGGTGGTCGCGGCCGCCAAGGCCAAGGGCATAGCGGTGCGTGGCGCCATGAGCTGCACCGTGGGTTGCCCGTACGAAGGCGAGGTGCCGCCATCGCGCGTGGATTACCTGGCCGGGCTCATGAAGGGCATCGGCGTGGAGCATGTGGGCGTGGCCGACACCATTGGCGTCGGCACGCCGAAGAAGGTGCAGGCCGCCATCGAGGCCACGCTCAAGCACTTCGACATCGACCACGTCTCGGGCCACTTCCACGACACCTACGGCCAGGCCGTAGCCAACACGCTGGCCGCGCTGGAGATGGGCGTATGGCACCACGACACGTCCGTGGCCGGCCTGGGCGGATGCCCTTATGCCAAGGGCGCCACCGGCAACGTGGCCACCGAGGACGTGGTCTACCTGCTGCACGGCATGGGCATCGACACCGGCATCGACCTCGACGCGTTGGTGGACACCGGCGCCTGGATCAGCGAGCAGCTCGGCCGCTCCACCAACTCGCGCGTGGCGCGCGCGCTGATCGCCAAACGCAAGGGCTGATCAACCGGCGCGCGCGAAAAGCTGCTGCAGCAACGCGCGCATCCACTGCTGCGCCGGGTCGCGTTCGGTGCTGGCGTGCCAGACCAGCCGCACCTCGTAGAAGGGCGCGTTCGGCAGGCGCCAGACGCGCAACGGGTTTCGCTTGCGCAGGTTCTCCGCATACATCGTGGGCACGATGGCCAGCAGGTCGGTGTTGAGCGCGAGGTCGGGCAGGGCGCCGAAGTGCCGCGCACGCAGCACGATGCGCTCCACCAGTTTCATGCGCGCGAGCATCTGCTCCACGCTGCTGTGGAAGGTGGCGGTGGGCGATGCCACCACCAGCGCGGCCTGCGACAGTTGCTCGGTGCTGAGGACGTTGCCGCTGCGCCCGCTGGCTGGCCGCCATTGTGGTGACGAGATCGCCACGTACTGCTCGCGAAACAGCAGTTCGGCGCGGATGCTGCGGTGGCGCGGCTGCAGGATGCCGATGGCGCAGTCGATCTCGCGCGATTCGAGGGCGCTCGCCACGTCCGCTGCCGCCACCGAGATGTTCGAGAGGTGCGTGTGCGGCGCCTGTTCGCGCAGTGCGCCGGCCAGCGGCGGCAGGAACATCATCTCGCCCAGGTCGGACAGCGAGAGCTTCCAGTGCATGTCGCTGGTGGCGGGGTCGAATTCCTCCTGACCCATTACCGCGGTTTCCAGCTCACGCAGTTGCGCCACCACCGCGGGGGCCACGCTTTCGCACAGGCGCGTGGGCTGCAGGCCGGTGGGTGACCGCACGAACAGCTCGTCGTTGAAGAAGTGGCGCAGCCGCGCCAGCGCGTTGCTGGTGGCCGACTGCGAGAGCGACAGCGCGCGACCGGCGGCGGTGACGGAGCGTGTGCGGTGAATGGCCGCGAGCACGCGCAACAGGTTGAGGTCGAGCTGGCGGAAGTTCATGGATCGTTTGAATCAGGGTTGACCCTGATTATTCACGCGATCGATGGGGTGCATGCGAACAATCCATTCGCCAGAAGGGTGGCGGCTGCGTACATTGCGGCGGCTCTGCACTCCACGACACCATGGCCGAACGATCCTTTGCCACCGAAGTCACCAAGCTGCGCCTGGGCGAGGGCGAGGAGTTCCGCGGCGAGGGCATCCTCGCCGTCACCAAGGCGCTGCTGCAGTCGGGCGTCTCCTACGTGGCGGGCTACCAGGGCGCACCCATCTCGCACCTCATGGATGTGCTCACCGATGCCAACGACATCCTGCGCGAACTCGGGGTGCACTTCGAGCACAGCGCGAGCGAGGCCACGGCCGCCGCCACGCTGGCCGCCTCGGTGAACTACCCGCTGCGCGGCGCGGTCACCTTCAAGTCAACGGTCGGCACCAACGTCGCGTCCGACGCGCTGGCCAACCTGGCCTCGGGCGGCGTCACCGGCGGCGCGCTCATCATCGTGGGCGAGGACTACGGCGAAGGCTCCAGCATCATGCAGGAGCGATCGCACGCCTTCGCCATGAAGTCGCAGATCTGGCTGCTCGATCCGCGGCCCAACCTGCCGAGCATCGTGCAGGCGGTGGAGCAAGGCTTCGAGTTGTCGGAAGCCAGCCACACGCCGGTGATGCTGGAGCTGCGCATCCGCGCTTGCCACGTGCACGGCGCCTTCACCACCAAGGCCAACCGCCGGCCTGCCTTCACGCTCAAGGACGCCATCGAGCGCCCGGTGCGCGACGTCAACCGTATCGTGCTGCCGCCCGCGAGCTACCTGCACGAACAGGAAAAGCTGGCGCAGCGCTGGCCGGCCGCGGTGCGCTTCATCGAGGAACGCGGCCTCAACGAGTTCTTCGGCGACGGCACGGCCGACGTCGGCATTGCGCTGCAAGGCGGCATGTACAACGCCGTGCTGCGCGCGCTCGAACTGCTGGGCCTGGCTGACGCCTTCGGCAACACGCAGGTGCCGCTGTACGTGCTCAACGTCACCTACCCGCTGGTGGACGCGCAGTTCACGCGTTTCTGTGCTGGCAAGCGTGCGGTGCTGATCGTCGAAGAGGGTCAGCCCGATTTCATCGAGCAGGCGGTGAACGCCATCCTGCGCCGCGCGGGCGTGGACACCGCGCTGCACGGCAAGGATCTGTTGCCGCCCGGTGGCGAATACACCGGCGGCGCGGTGCTCAAGGGGCTGGCGCGGTTCGTGGAACGCTACCTGCCCGAGCGCCTGGCCGAACACTTCGCTGGGCGCGACCTGCCGCTGGCCGCGCGCGCCCAGGCTGCGCCCTTGCTGCCGGCGGTGGCCGCCGCCGCCGCGCAGGTGCAGCCGCGCCCGCCTTCGTTCTGCACCGGCTGCCCCGAGCGGCCCATCTTCACCGCGATGAAGTTGCTCGAGCGCGAGATCGGCCCGAGCCACGTGAGCTGCGACATCGGCTGCCACCTGTTTTCCATCCTGCCGCCCTTCAACATCGGCGCGACCACCATGGGCTACGGCCTGGGCTGGGCCGGCGCCTCGGCCTTCAACACCGAAGAGACCAGCAAGCGCACGATCTCCATGATGGGCGACGGCGGCTTCTGGCACAACGGTCTCACCAGCGGCGTCGGTAACGCGGTCTTCAACCAGAGCGACAACGTGCTGCTGGTGATCGACAACGGCTACTCCGCCGCCACCGGTGGGCAGGACGTGCTCTCGTCGCAGGCGCCGAACCCGATCCGCAGCACCAACAACCCGATCGAGACCGCGGTGCGCGGCGTGGGCGTGCAGTGGGTGCGCAGCGTCAACCACACCTACAGCCTGCAGCAGATGAAGGCGGCGCTGCGCGAGGCCATGACCACGCGCGAAAAGGGCCCCAAGGTCATCGTGGCGCAGAGCGAGTGCATGCTCAACAAGCAGCGCCGCGTGAAGCCGAAGATGCGCCAGGCCATCGCCGACGGCCAGCGCGTGGTGCGCGAGCGCTTCGGCGTTGACCCCGACACCTGCACCGGCGACCACTCGTGCATCCGCCTCTCGGGTTGCCCTTCGCTCACCATCGCACCCAACCCCGACCCGTTGCGCCGCGACCCGGTGGCCGCGGTCATCGACAGTTGCGTGGGTTGCGGTCTGTGTGGCGAGGTCTCGCACGCCGCGGTGTTGTGCCCGTCGTTCTACCGCGCCGGCATCGTCAACAACCCCACCCGCTGGGACCGCATCCGCCAGCGCGTGCGCGGTGCGGTCATCGGCTGGCTGCAGAACCGCATCGAACGCCGCCTGCACGGCCTTGCCGCATGAACCCGTCGACTTCACCCCGTGCCTTGACCATCGCCATCCTCGCCATGGGCGGCGAGGGCGGCGGCGTGCTGGCCGACTGGCTGGTGGACCTGGCCGAGCAGAACGGCTTCGTCGCGCAGACCACCTCGGTGCCCGGCGTGGCGCAGCGCACCGGCGCCACCATCTACTACCTCGAACTGTTCCCCGCCGATGCGGCCGGCCGGCAACCCGTGCTCGCGCTCAGCCCGGTGCCGGGCGAGGTGGACGTGGTGATCGCGTCCGAACTGATGGAAGCCGGGCGTGCGGTACAGCGCGGCCTGGTCACGCCCGATCGCACCACGCTGGTGGCCTCCACCCACCGCGTGTACTCGATGACCGAGCGCACAGCGATGGGTGATGGCCGCGTCGATGCACAGGCCCTCATCGAGGGCGCACGCGCCGCCGCGCGGCGCCTGGTGAGCGCCGATTTCGGTGCGCTTGCCGAGCGCACCGGCAGCCTGATCTCGCCCGTGCTGTGTGGCGCACTGGCTGCGTCGGGCGCGCTGCCCTTCAGCCGGGCGCAGTTCGAGGCCACCATCGAACGCGGGGGTGTGGGCGTCGCGTCCAGCCTGAAGGCGTTCGCTGCGGGTTTCGACGCGGCCAGCAAGGCGCAAGCAGCCGACGCGCGAGAGTCGCGCCCCGCCGCTCCCACCGTGGGCCCCCGCCTGGCGCCGCTGGCGCAGCGCGCGGCTGCGGAGTTTCCCGTGGCGGTGCAGCCCACCTTGCAGGCGGCGCTGCTGCGCCTGGCCGACTACCAGGATCTGGCCTACGCCAGCGAGTACCTTGATCTGTTGCTGCCCCTGCGCGCCGCTCGCAATGACGTGCTCGAGGAGACCGCGCGCCACCTGGCGCTGTGGATGAGCTACGAGGACACCGTGCGCGTGGCCGACCTCAAGACCCGCCGCAGCCGCTTCGAACGTGTGGCGCGCGAGGTCCGCCTGAGCGATGCTCAACAACTGGACATCCATGAGTTCCTGCACCCCCGCGTGGAGGAGATCGCCGACACCCTGCCCGCCGCGCTGGGCCGCTGGCTGCTGCGCACCGGCTGGGCGCGCGCGCTGGTCGGGCGCTTCACACAGCAGGGTCGCAAGGTGCAGACCAGTTCCCTGCGCGGTTACCTGCTGCTCTATGGCATCGCTGCGCTGCGTGGCCTGCGCCGCCGTTCGCTGCGTTATCAAGTCGAGCACCAGCGCATCCGCGCCTGGCTGGGCACGGTGGTCGAGCTTGCGCCCGATGCGCCGGCCCTGGCGCTTGAAGTGGCGCGCACACAGCGCCTCGTCAAGGGCTACGGCGACACCCATGCGCGCGGCTGGCGCAACCATCAACGCGTGATGGCCGTGCTGCCCCAGCTGCGCGACGCGCCCGACGGGCCACAACGATTGAAGCATCTGAGCCAGGCGGCGCTGGCCGATGACACGGGGGCGGCGCTGGACGCGTTGCTGCCGCGTGCTGCAACATGACGCCGCATCCACCCACCACCACGACGAGGAGAGAGACAATGAACAAGCGGGCATTCATGAAGACGGCCACCGCGTTGGCGCTGGGCCTGGGCCTGGCCTCGCAGGCCACGGCGCAGGAGGTCACGCTGCGGCTGGTGAGCGCGTTCGCCGAGAACGGCATCTATGTGCAGCGCCTGCTGCCCTGGGTGCAGAAGGTCAATGCCGAGGGCAAGGGCGTGCTGCAGATCAACTTCATTGGTGGCCCGAAAGCGATTCCGACCTTCGAGGTCGGCAACGCGGTCAAGACCGGTGTGGTCGACATGGCGCTGTCCACCGGCGCCTTCTACACCAACGTCATGCCCGAGGCGGACTTCCTCAAGCTCACGCAGATCTCCGTGGCCGAGCAGCGCAAGAACGGCGCCTTCGACGCCATCAACAAGGTCTGGAACGAGAAGGGCAACATGCAGTACCTCGCCCGCATGGTCGAGAACCAGCCCTTCCACATCTACACCAACAAGCCGGTCGACAAGCCCGACTTCACCGGCCAGAAGATCCGCATCACGCCGGTGTACCGGGAGTTCTTCCAGGCGCTCAACGCCAACGTCATCACCACGCCGCCGGGCGAGGTCTACACGGCGCTGGAGCGCGGGGTGGTGGACGGCTACGGTTGGCCTATCGGCGGCATCTTCGACCTCAACTGGCACGAGAAGACCAAGTTCCGCGTCGACCCCGGCTTCTACGACGCCGAGGTCTCGCTGATCATGAACCTGCCCGCGTACAAGAAGCTCACCGACGCCCAGCGCAACTACCTGCAGAAGCAACTGCTGGCGCTGGAAGCCGAGAACACCTTCTGGACCAAGTACGCGGCCGATGAGACCGCGCGCCAGGCCCAGGCCGGCATCAAGACCATCGCCTTCGACGCGGCCACCGCCAAGGCCTTCCGCGACAAGGCCTACGAGATCGGCTGGGCCGCGGCCACCAAGCAGAGCCCGGAGATCGCCGGTCGCTTCAAGCCGCTGTTCGCCAAGTGATCGCCGCGCTGTCCGCCGCCTACGGGCGGCTGCTTGCGGCACTGGCGTGGCTGGGGTGTGTGCTGCTGCTGGTCATGATGCTGGTCATCGTGGCCGATGTGGCCCTGCGCAACCTGGCCATTGCCGGGCTGCCGCGCGGTCTGGCCTGGAGCAACGAGGTCTCGGAGTTCCTGCTCTACCTCATCACCATGTGCGTGGCGCCCTGGCTGTTGCGCCAGGGCCAGCACATCCGCGTCGACATCGTGCTGCAAGGCCTGCCCAGGCCCGTGGCCTACGCACTGGAGTGGGTGGGCGACGCCATCGGCCTGGTCTGCTGCCTGTTCATCGCCTGGTACAGCGCGCGCGCCGCGCTCGACAGCCATGCCGCGGGCTCGCTCAACATCAAGACACTGGTGACGCCCGAGTGGTGGAGCCTGGCGCCGCTGCCGGTGGTGTTCGTGCTGCTGTCCATCGAGATGCTGTTTCGCATGCACCGGTTGGCGCACGCCGAACGCGGCCCGCGCCACGATGCGGTGAGCGCGGCATGACGAACCCGACGAACCCCGGAGACCCCGCGTGACCGACTGGACCACCGCTGCCTGGCTCATGCTGGGCGGCTCCACCGTGCTGCTGTTCATCGGCATGCCGGTGGCGCTTACCTTCATCACCGTCAACCTCATCGGTGCCTGGCTCTACATGGGCGGCGAGCCCGGTCTCATGCAGCTCGCGCGCAGCAGCGTGAGCTCGGTCACCGCGTTCTCGCTCACGCCCATCCCGCTGTTCGTGCTGATGGGCGAGGTGCTGTTTCACACCGGCCTGGCGCACAAGGTCATCGAGGGCGTGGAGCGTCTCATCCACCGCGTGCCGGGCCGCCTGGCGGTGGTGGCGGTGGTGGCCGGCACGGTGTTCTCGGCCATCTCGGGCTCCACCATCGCCACCACGGCCATGCTGGGTTCGCTCATGCTGCCGGTCATGCTCTCGCGCGGCTACCACCCCAAGATGGCCACCGGCCCCATCATGGCCATCGGCGCGGTCGACATGCTGATCCCGCCCTCGGCGCTCACCGTGTTGCTGGGTTCGCTCTCGGGCATTTCCATCAGCAAGCTGCTGGTGGGCGGTGTGCTGCCGGGCGTCATCCTGTCGGTCGCCTTCGTGCTGTGGATCGTGGTGCGCGTGCGCATCAGCCCGCACCTGGCGCCGCCCGACGATGACGACGCGCCGCAGCACCGGGGCTGGGCGCGCTGGCAACCGTTCTTCGCTTATGTGCTGCCCACGCTGTCGATCTTCGGCGTGGTGGTGGGCGCGCTGGCCTACGGCTGGGCCACGCCCACCGAGTGCGCGGCACTCGGTGCCTTCGCCACCCTGGTGCTGGCCGCGCTGTACCGCTCGCTGTCGGTGGACGCGGTGATGAAGTCGCTCAAGGGCACGGCCGCCATCTCGGGAATGATCCTCTTCATCATCCTCGGCGCCACCACCTTCGCGCAGATCCTGTCTTTCTCGGGTGCGAGCAACGGCCTGGTGCAGACCATCACCGGCCACGGCCTGTCCACCGAGATGATCGTGGTCGGCATGATGCTGATGCTGATCTTCCTCGGCATCTTCGTCGACCAGATCAGCATGATGATGATCACGCTGCCGATCTTCATGCCCATCGTGCAGGCGCTGGGCATCGACCCGGTGTGGTTCGGCGTCATGTTCCTGATCTGCATGCAGCTTGGCCTGCTGCTGCCGCCGCACGGCCTGCTGCTCATGACGATGCGCGGCGTGGCCCCGCCCAGCGTGACCATGGGCGACATCTTCAAGGCCGTGGTGCCTTACGTGGTGATGAGCCTGTTGCTGCTCACGGCCGTGTTCTTCCTGCCGGGCATCGCCACCTGGCTGCCGGGGCGCATCGGCTGATGGGCAGCGGGGTCATGGGCGCGGGGCTAACATCCGGGTCCATGAGTTCGTTTCCCGCTTACCCATCGCCCGCCATCCAGCGCGTGGCCGATCGCCTGGCCGCCCTCGGCCACGCGCACGCGCCCGTGATGCTCGACGACGCCGCGCGCACCGCGCAGCAGGCGGCGGACGCGCTGGGCGTGGCACTGGGCCAGATTGCGAAGAGCATCATCTTTCGCCGCAAGAGCGACGAGCGCGCCGTGCTGGTCATCACCTCGGGCGATCGCCGCGTGGACGAGAAGCGCGTGCAGGCGCTGGTCTGTGGTGCGGGTGAAAAGCTCGGTCGCGCCGATGCCGAGTTCGTGAAGGCGCAGACCGGCTTCTCCATCGGCGGCGTGGCACCGCTCGCCCACGCGAACGAGCCCGTCACGCTGATCGACCGCGAGCTGTTCCGCTTCGACGTGGTCTGGGCGGCGGCGGGGCATCCGCACGCGGTGTTCCCCCTGACGCCGCAAGAGCTGGAGCGCTACACCGGTGCACCGGTGCACGACGTTGTGCAGGCCACCGACGCATGAGCACGCCCGAACGCTCCGACCTCAAGCGCGCGCGCCTGCGCCAGCCCGGCGTCAGCGTGCCTTCGCCTTGCATCAACGTCTGCCGGCTCGACGAGCGCAGTGGCCGCTGCGTGGGCTGCCTGCGCACGCTGGCCGAAATCGGCGCCTGGAGCCGCCTGAGCGACGCCGACAAGCTTGCGGTGTGGGCGCAGCTCGAAACGCGCGAGACGATTGCCGAATGAAAGACGTCCAGTTCTTCTACGACCCGATCTCGCCCTACGCCCACCTCGCCTTCGCGGCGTTGCCGCAGGCGCTGATGGGCCACAGCGTGATGGTCCGTTACCGCCCGGTGCTGTTCGCCGCGCTGCTCAAGGCGAATGGCCAGCTCGGCCCGGCCGAGATCGCCGCCAAGCGCGACTGGACCTACCGCCAGGTGCAGTGGCTCGCGCACACGCACGGCATCCGGCTCGACCTGCCGGCCGCACACCCCTTCAACCCCTTGCCGCTGCTGCGCCTGGGCCTGGCCACCGCGGTCGACGAGGCGTCCGGCGAGACCAGCCGCTACGTCACCGAGCGTTTGTTCGAACACGTGTGGCACGGCGGCGCCGATGCGGCCGACCCCGCGCGAATCGCCGCGCTGCAGGCGCACCTGCAGGACCACATGGCCCAACGCGGCCGGCCCTGGCTGGCACCCGACAGCGACACCGTGAAGCAGCGCCTGCGGGCCAACACCGACGAGGCGCTCGCGCTCGGCCTCTTCGGCGTGCCCGCCATGGTGGTGGACGGGCGCGTGTTCTGGGGCTTCGATGCCTTGCCCATGCTCAAGGCCTGGCTGGCCGGCGACGCGTGGTTCGAGGGGGGCGCCTGGGAACGCGCGGCCAGCACCGCGGTGGGCGTGCAGCGCCGCTGACGTCACCTCACGTGCCGAAAGCCTCGGCCAGCGTGAGCACCTGCCCGGTCTGCGCCGCCTCGTAGCCCTTGAGGGCCGCCACGCGCGCGCGAAACGCCGGTGAGCGCAGCACCGAGAGCACCGGGCGCAGCGTGTCGCTATGCAGCGCGCCGGCCGGCGCCGCGAAGAAGTAGCGCTCGCGCAGCAAGGGAATGAAGTGCAGCCCGAAGCGTTGCGCCGCGGTCTGCACGCCGATGCCGACATCGGCCATGCCGCTGGCCACGTAGGCGGCCACCGCGGCGTGGGTGAGTTCGGTGTTGTCCCACCCGTTCACCGCGCGCGCGGCGATCCCCTCGCGCTGCAGCAGCAGTTCGGTGAGCACGCGCGTGCCTGAGCCTTCGGGCCGGTTCACGAAGCGCAGCCCGTTGCGCGGGAGGTCGCGCAGGCCGGCAATGCGCAGCGGGTTGCCCGGTGCCACGAACAGCCCCTGCGTGCGCACCGCCAGGTGCACCAGGCGGTGCTGGTCGGGCCGCAGCCAGGCCAGGTAGCGTTGCGCGGCCGCGGCCTCGAACGCGCCCAGCGGCACGTGAAAGCCCGCCAGCTCGCACTCGCCGTGCGCGAGCGCGGCCACCGCTTCCAGGCTGTTGCGGTAACGCACCTCGGCCACCACCTGGCGCGCGGCCAGTTGTTCGCGCAGCGCCGCCACCGCAAAGCCATGGCTCGCGTGCAGGCGCGGCACGCTGCGCGCGCGCGGCTGCGTGCGTCCGAGCTCTCCCTCGAGCTCCGAGGCCAGCGATTCCAGCAGCGGCTGCAAGCGCGCGCCGATCCGTGCGTCGGCCCACACGAGTTTCTCGCCCAGCGCGGTGAGTGCCGAGCCACGCCCGCGGCCGCGCAGCAGCAGTGGCTGGCCGAACAGCGCTTCGGCTTGCCGCAACAGGCCCCACGCGTGGCGGTAGGACAGGCCCAGCTCGCGCCCGGCCTGCGCGATGCTGCCTGTGCCCTGCACCGTGGCCAGCAGGTCGAGCAGGGCGGTCGCGTCCAGCGCGTCGTCACCACCGCGGCCCAGCCGCCAGTGGGGCCGAAGGCTCACGCGCAGGTGGTCGAGCGGTGGACGATGGGGCATGGCCCGGCCATTATGTGCAAACGGGAACATATTGAGACGGCCGCCCGGTGCTACCGTTCTGCGCAGCATGAAGCCACCATCCGATTCCGCCGTGATCATTCCCATTCACCCGCTCGAACCGCATGCCAGGGGCACGGCGCGTTCCACCCCCAAGGGCCGCCAGGTGGCGCCCGAGGCGCGCGAGCGCGTGGCGGTGTTGTGCGAAGGTCTGGCGCCGCGCGCCGACCTGCTGATCGAACACCTGCACCGCCTCAACGACGCCGAGGGCGCGCTGCGCCGTGGTCACCTCGCTGCGCTCGCCGAACGGCTGCGCCTGAGCCAGGTCGAGGTCTACGAAGTCGCGAGCTTCTATCACCACTTCCAGGTCGTCGAAGACGACGCTGCCGTGCCCGCGACCACCGTGCGCGTGTGCACCAGCCTCGCGTGCGCCATGGCCGGCGGCGAAGAGCTGTTGGCATACACACGCCAGGCGCTCGCCGGGCGCAGCGACGTGGCCGTGGCGTCGGCGTCCTGCATCGGCCTGTGCCACCAGGCGCCGGCTGCCTGTGTCGGGCAGCGTCAGTTGCCACACGCCTCGCCCGGTGACATCGCGACGCGGGTGGTCCGCGGCGAGACCACGCCGCGCGCGCTGCCTGCACCCGCGCCCAACGGGCTTGCGCAATTGCAGCGCCTGCTGGCCGGCGAACTCACGGCCGAGGCGGTGATCGACGAACTCAAGGCCGCCGACCTGCGTGGCCTCGGCGGTGCGGGCTTCCCTGCCTGGCGCAAGTGGCAGACCGTGCGCGCACAGCCCGGTGAGCGGTATGGCATCGTCAACATCGACGAGGGCGAGGTCGGTACCTTCAAGGACTGGCAGGTGCTCACCAGCGGTGCGCCTCAGGTGCTGGAGGGCGTGCTGATCGCGGCGCACGTGGTGGGCCTGCAGCAGGTGTGGCTGTACTTGCGCGACGAGTACCACGACGCGCGCGTTCTGCTCGAAGCCGAACTGACCGCGCTGCTGCCACGGCTGGACGCCCTGCGCGCGCGCTACCCGCATTACGCGCCACCCGTGCTCGAACTGCGCCGCGGTGCCGGCGCCTACATCTGCGGCGAGGAGTCGGCGCTGATCGAATCGATCGAAGGCCGGCGGGGCCTGCCGCGCCTGAAGCCACCCATCGTGGCACTGCATGGTGTGTTCGGGCGCCCCACGCTGGCCCACAACCTCGAGACCCTGTGGTGGGTGCCCGCGTTGCTGGAACAGGGTGGCGCCGCATGGGCCGCCCTGGGGCGGCGCGGCCGTCACGGCCTGCGGCGCTTCTCGGTGTCGGGCCGCGTGCAAAAGCCCGGCGTGCACCTGGCTCCCGCCGGCATCACCCTGCGCGAGCTCATCGACGAGTTTGCGGGCGGTATGGCCGAGGGCCACACGCTGCACGCCTTCCTGCCAGGCGGCGCGTCTGGCGGCATCCTGCCCGCGTCGCTGGCCGATGTGCCGCTGGACTTCGACACCCTCGCCGAACACGGGGCCTTCGTGGGCTCGATGGCGGTCGTGGTGCTGGGCCAGCACGACGCGGCGCGCGACGCCGCGCTCAACCTCATGCGTTTCTTTGAACACGAGTCGTGCGGCCAATGCACGCCTTGCCGTGCCGGCACCGGGCAACTGGTGCGGCTGATGCAGGCGCCGCAATGGGACGCCGACCGCATGGGCGAACTCTCGGCCGTGATGCGCGAGGCCAGCATCTGCGGCCTGGGCCAGGCCGCGCCCAACCCGGTGGACAGCGTGTTGCGCTTCTTCCCGCAGGACGTGGGCCGATGAAGAGCGACGACCTGCCGCGAGACGCCGCCCCCATTGCCTTCATGCTGAACGGTCTTGCGGTGGAGGCTGCCCCGGGCGAGACGCTGCTGAGTGCCGCCGAACGTGCGGGGGTGGTATTGCCTCGCTTGTGCGCGAGCGACGGCCTGCGCCCCGCGGGCAACTGCCGCGCCTGCGTGGTGGAGATCGAGGGCGAGCGCGTGCTCGCGCCCTCGTGCTGCCGCGCACCGACGTCGGGCATGGTGGTCAAGACCGACACGCCGCGCGCCGTGAACGCACGCCGCACCGTGGTGGAATTGCTGATGGCCGACGCGCCCGACACCGCGGCGCTCAAGCACGACAGCGAACTCGCGCGCTGGGCGCGCGAGGCCGGTGCGCGCGAAGGCCGCTTCGCGCCTCGCACCGGCGTGGGCTGCGACACATCGCATCCTGCGATGGCAGTGAACCGCGACGCCTGCATCCAGTGCACGCGCTGCATCCGCGCCTGCCGCGAGACGCAGGGCAACGACGTGCTGGGTCTGGCGTTTCGCGGAGGTCACGCCCAGATCGTGTTCGATCAGAACGACCTCATGGGTGCGAGCACCTGCGTGGCCTGTGGCGAGTGCGTGCAGGCCTGCCCCACGGGCGCCATCGCGCCGGCCAACGGCGCCTTTGCCAAGCCGTCGTTCAAGCAGGTCGATTCGGTCTGCCCGTTTTGCGGTGTGGGCTGCCAGCTGCGCTACCACGTCGATGAAGGCGACCGCATCGTGCACGTCGAAGGCATTGCCGGCCCGGCCAACGAAGGGCGGCTGTGTGTCAAGGGCCGCTTCGGCTTCGACTACGCGCACAGCCCCGAGCGCCTCACGCGCCCGCTGATCCGCCGCGACGGCGTGGCGAAGGACCCGCTTGCGGTCGGCCAGCGCCTCACACCCGACGAGATCCGTGCGATGTACCGCGAAGCCAGTTGGGACGAGGCGCTTGACGTGGCGGCCGCCGGCTTCCAGCGCACGTTGCAGGCCAAGGCTGCGCGCGGCCGGGCGAGCTCGGTGGCGGGCTTTGGTTCGGCCAAGGGCACCAACGAAGAGGCCTACCTGTTCCAGAAGCTGGTGCGCAGCGCCTTCGGCACCCACAACGTGGACCATTGCACCCGCCTGTGCCACGCCTCCAGCGTGGCCGCGCTGATGGAAGGCCTGGGCTCGGCCGTGGTCACCAACCCGCTGCGCGACGTGGCCCACGCCGACGTCGTGCTGCTGATCGGCGCCAACCCGGCGCAGAACCACCCGGTGGGCGCCACCTGGATCAAGAACGCGATCAAACAGGGCACACGCCTGGTGCTGGCCGACCCGCGCCGCACCGAGCTCGCACGCCATGCGTGGAAGCATCTGGGCTTCACGCCCGGCAGCGACGTGGCCTTGCTCAACGCCATGCTGCACGTCATCGTGCACGAAGGCCTCACCGATGCAACCTACATCGCCGAACACACGCGCGACTTCGAGTTGATCCGCGCGCACGTGGCCGGCTTCACGCCCGAGGCCATGGCGCCGGTCTGCGGCATCGACGCAACGACCATTCGAGAGGTCGCGCGTGCCTACGCCACGGCGAAGAACGCCATGATCCTCTGGGGCATGGGCATCAGCCAGCACACACACGGCACCGACAACGCGCGCTGCCTCATTGCGCTCGCGCTGGTCACGGGGCAGATCGGTCGCCCCGGCACCGGTCTGCATCCGCTGCGTGGCCAGAACAACGTGCAGGGCGCGAGCGACGCGGGGCTCATCCCGATGGTGCTGCCCGACTACGCCCGCGTGGGCGATGCCGGTGCGCGCCACAAGGCCGAGGCCTTGTGGGGCCTGCCGCCCGGCGCGCTGGGCACCGAACCCGGCCTCACGGTGGTCGAAATCATCGACGCCGCGCACCGCGGCGAGATCACCGCCATGCTGATCCAGGGCGAGAACCCGGCGATGAGCGACCCCGACGCGAACCACGCGCGCGAAGCACTCGCGGGGTTGCAGCACCTGGTGGTGATCGACATCTTCCTGACCGAGACCGCCACGCTGGCCGACGTGGTGCTGCCCGCCACCGCCTGGCCCGAGAAGACCGGCAGCGTCACCAACACCGACCGCTGCGTGCAGCTTGGCCGCAAGGCCGTGACGTCGCCCGGCGATGCACGCGCCGATGCGTGGATCACCGAGCAACTGGCGAGGCGCCTCGGCCTGGGCTGGCGCTACGGCGTGGCGAGCGACGGCAGCGGCAGCGCCGACACCACGCAGGGCATCGGTGCGGTGTACGAGGAGATGCGCGCGCTCATGCCCAGCATTGCGGGCCTGGCTTGGCCGCGCCTGTGGCGTGAAGGCGCCGTCACCTACCCGGTGGCGGATGACAACGATCCGGGCCAGCCGGTGGTCTTCACGCACGGCTTTCCCACGGCCGACGGCCGCGCGCGCCTGGTACCTGCCGCACTCACGCCGCCCGCCGAAACCCCGGATGCGCAGTTCCCGCTGGTGCTCATCACCGGCCGCCAGCTTGAGCACTGGCACACCGGCAGCATGACGCGCCGCAGCGCCGTGCTCGATGCCATCGAGCCCGGCCCGGTGCTGAGCCTGCACCCGCGCACGGCCGCACGCCTGCAACTGGGTGCGGGCAGCGCGGCGCGTGTGGCCTCGCGGCGCGGTGCCATCACGCTGCCGGTGCGGCTCGATGACGGGCTGCCCGCCGACACGGCCTTCATTCCCTTCGCCTACGCCGAGGCTGCGGCCAACCTGCTCACCAACCCCGCGCTCGACCCGCTGGGCAAGATCGCCGAGCTGAAGTACTGTGCGGTGGACGTGCGGCCCGCGGCTTGATCGAGGTCAAGCGCCGGGCCGTGGCCCCGGCCCACAATGGGCCGTTCCGTTCTGAACCCAAGGAGGCCCGCATGTTCAAGAAGATCCTCGTCCCCACTGACGGCTCCGACGTGGGCGCAAAGGCCGCCAGCGTGGCCGCCGAAATGGCCAAGGCCGCGGGTGGTCAGGTGGTCGGCGTCTACGTGATCGACCCGTTCCCCTACATCGGCATCGGTGACGCGTCGGCCGTGGGCCTGCAGAGCTACCTGAGCGACGCCAAGCGCGTGGCCGGCGCTGCGCTGGAGCAGGTGGCCAGCGCCTGCCGCGCCCAGGGCGTGCCTTTCGCGGGCGACACCATCGAACGCAACCTGGTGTGGGAGGGGATCCTGGAAACCGCCAAGGCCGAAGGCTGCGATCTCGTCGCCATGGGTTCACACGGCCGTCAGGGCGTCAAGGCGCTGATCCTGGGTAGCGTGGCACAGAAGGTGCTCACGCATGCCCAGGTGCCGGTGCTGATCGTCAAGGGGTGACACCACCCGGCGCGTCTTCAGCGCCGGAAACGTCCGCTGGCGTCGATGATGGAGAGATCCGCGAAGTCCAGCCCGGTGTGATTGGTGGGGCTGTAGCTCACGGTGAGTCCACCGAGGTCGTAGCGCGTCATGCCCTCCAGCGCGTCGCGCAGTTTCTGTGGCGTGGGGTTGGGCCCGGCGCGGCGCAGCCCTTCGGTGAGCACCTTGGCCGCGGCGAAGCCCTCCATCATGGCGGGTGACACGCCGGGCAGGCCCTTGGCGCGCGCCAGGTCCTGCGCTTCCTTGATCAGACCGTAGCTCACCGAGCGTTCGTTCGGGAACACCTGGGTCACGATCACGCCATGCGCGTGCTCGCCCAGCAGCTTGATGAACCCTTCCGACGCGTTGTTCGACAGCGTGACCACCTGCGCCCGCGAGCCCGCAGCGCGCAGGGCCTTCACCGCGCTCGCGGTGTTGCCCGCCGAGGCGATCACCATCACCGCGTGCGCCTGCAGTTTTGCGACCTCGGCGGCCACGGCGCTGTAGTCGGGTTTGTCGCGCGGCGTCTTCTGGCGCAGCACGGGTTCGAGCTTCACCTTCGCAAAACCCTGCATGGCACCGGCGGCGCTGTCGGCACCGAAGGAGTCGTCGGTTTCGATGATGGCGATGCGGTTCTGGCCGATGCTGGCCAGGTGCTCGATGGCGCGGGCCGCCTCGCGCTGGTAGGTGGCGCGCACGTTGAACACCCAGGGGTTGACGGGTTCGTGCAGCAGCATGGCCCCGGTGCTGGGGCCCACCAGTGGCACCTTTTGCTCGGCCAGTAGCGGCAGCAGGGCCTGCGAGTGCGGCGTGCCGCGGTTCAGGAACAGCGCCAGCACTTTGCGGTCGGTGATCAATTCGCGCGATACCTCCACCGTCAGCTTCGGGTCGAATTTGTCGTCCACCGAAATCAGCTCGATCGGCTGGCCGTTGACGCCGCCGCGCGCGTTCACCGCGTCGAAATAGAGCCGGGCGCCGTCGGTGTTCTCTTTCACGCCTGCAGCCACCGAACCGGTGAAGCCAGAGGTTTGCCCGATGCGCAACTGCGCGTGGGCGCTGCTCAAGGCAAGGGCCAAGGCCCCCAACGCCATCCATTGTTTGATCATGTTTTCCACTCCAGTGGGAACGTCGGTGTCATTGATCGGTCATGTCGCCGATCAGGCTGGCGGTATTGAACAGAGCTTGCGGCGAACACGCCAGTGTGGAATTGACGTAGGGCCGGACACGGTGTCTCAGTGGTCTCTAGAATCTCCCGCTCTTCAATCCGGAGCGCCACATGTCCGATGAGCATCGCCCTTCCGATCTAGTCAGGGCGGAGACCAAAACCGCAATGGAGGTCGACCGAATGGCCGAGGGCCTCATCCGCATCCGCGGGGCGCGCCAGCACAACCTCAAGGGGCTCGACCTCGATATCCGCACCGGCGAACTCACCGTGGTGACCGGGCCCAGCGGTTCGGGCAAATCCAGCCTGGTGTTCGACACCTTGTTTGCCGAAGGCCAGCGCCGCTATGTCGAGACCTTCAGCGCGTACGCACGGCAGTTCCTGGACCGCATGGACAAACCCGCGGTGGACCGCGTGGAAGGTGTGCCGCCCGCGATCGCGATCGACCAGACGAATCCGGTGCGCTCGTCGCGCTCCACCGTGGGCACGATGACCGAGCTCAATGACCACCTCAAGCTGCTGTTCGCGCGCGGTGCCGAGCTGTTCGACCGCGAGACCGCGCTGCCGGTGCGACACGACTCGCCCGAGACCATCCATGCCGAGCTGCAGCGGCGCAGCGCCGCGCAAGGTGACCCGCGGCTGGTGCTGACCTTCCCGGTCGAGCTGCCGGCCAACACCACCGCCGACGAGGTGGAGCAGTGGCTCTCGGCCAGCGGCTACACCCGTGTGCAGGCCGAGCGCACGGTGCAGCGCGAGTTGAAGGAAGAAGCGCCCGCCAAGGGCAAGAAGGCCAAGCCCGCGATCGAGGCCGTGAAGGTGCTCGACGTGGTGGCCGACCGTTTCCGCCTGGCCGGTGCCGACACGGCCCGCGTGATGGAAGCCATCGAGGTCGGTTTGAAGCGCGGCGGCGGGCGCCTGACGGTGTACGCGGTGAAGGACGAGGGCGAGCCTGACATCTGGAAGTTTTCCACCGGACTGCACTGCCCCGAGAGCGACATCCGCTACACCGAGCCCACGCCCTCGATGTTCTCGTTCAACTCGCCCGTGGGCGCGTGCGACAGCTGCCGCGGCTTCGGCCGCGTCATCGGCGTCGACTACGGCCTGGTGATTCCGAACGACAAGCTCACGCTGCGCAACGGCGCCATCAAGGTCTTTCAGACGCCCGCGTGGAAGGAGTGTCAGGACGATCTGATGCGCCACGCCGAGGCCGCGGGCATCCCGCGCGACACGCCCTGGGCCAAGCTCACGCCCGAGCAGCAGGCCTGGGTGAAGAACGGCTCGCCGCAGTGGAACGGCAAATGGAACCAGCAGTGGTACGGCGTGGGCCGCTTCTTCGAATATCTGGAGAGCAAGGCCTACAAGATGCACATCCGCGTCCTCTTGTCCAAGTACCGCAGCTACACCGAGTGCCCGGTGTGCCGCGGCGCACGCTTGAAGACCGACAGCCTGCTCTGGCGCATCGGCACGAAGGCGCAGGCCGACGCGGTGCTTCCCCCGGCGCAGCGCTACCTGCCCGCGGGTGTGCGCTGGTCGCGTGCGCAACTGGAGGCGCTGCCCGGCCTGTGTCTGCACGACCTCATGCTCATGCCGCTCACCAGTCTGCGGCGCTTCTTCGATTCCATCGCGCCGGCGCAGGCCGGCAGTGCGGGCGAGCAGCAGGCGCTCAAGCTGTTGCTGGAAGAAATCAACACCCGCATCCGCTACCTGTGCGAGGTCGGCATCGGCTACCTCACGCTGGACCGGCAGAGCCGCACGCTCAGCGGCGGCGAGGTGCAGCGCATCAACCTCACCACCGCGCTCGGCACCTCGCTCGTGAACACACTGTTCGTGCTGGACGAGCCCAGCATCGGCCTGCACCCGCGCGACATGGCGCGCATCGTGGATGCGATGAAACGCCTGCGCGACGCCGGCAACACGCTGGTGGTGGTGGAGCACGACCCGGCCGTCATGCTCGCGGCCGACCGCCTGATCGACATGGGCCCGGGCCCCGGCGAGCGTGGCGGGCAGATCGTGTTCGACGGCACACCCGAGCAGATCCGCGCGGCCGACACGCTCACCGGTGCCTACCTCGGCGCGCGCAAGACCATCGGCATGGGCTTCAAGCGCGCGGTGACCGACAGCACCCCGCGCCTGATTCTGGAAGGCGCGCGAGAGCACAACCTGCGCAACCTGTCGGTGGAGTTCCCGCTGCAGCGCCTCGTGGTGGTCACCGGCGTCTCGGGATCCGGCAAGTCCACACTCATCCAGGACGTGCTCGCGCCCGCGCTCATGCGCCACTTCGGCCAGAGCACCGAGTCGCCTGGCGCGCACGACCGCCTGCTGGGCGCCGAGCAACTGGCCGACGTGGTCTTCGTCGACCAGTCGCCCATCGGCAAGACGGCGCGCTCCAACCCGGTGAGCTACGTTGGCGCCTGGGACGCGATCCGCGCGTTGTTTGCCGACGCGCCGCTGGCGCGCCAGCGCAGCTACACGCCAGCCAAGTTCAGCTTCAACAGTGGCGACGGCCGCTGCCCCACCTGCGGCGGCTCGGGCTTCGAGCACGTGGAGATGCAGTTCCTCTCCGACGTGTACCTGCGCTGCCCCGACTGCGACGGCAAGCGCTACCGGCCCGAGATCCTGGAAGTGAAGATCGAACGCGGCGGTCGAATGCTCAACGTGGCCGACGTGCTCGAACTCACCGTCAACGAGGCCGCCCACCTCTTCTCGCACGACCGTGAGGTCATCCGTGCCCTGCAGCCCATCGTCGACGTCGGCCTGGAGTACGTGAAGCTCGGCCAGCCCGTGCCCACGCTCTCGGGCGGCGAGGCGCAGCGTTTGAAGCTCGCGGGCTTCCTGGCCGAGGCCGCCAAGACCGCGAGCGCGAGCCGCCAGCCGCTGTCGCGCAAGGGCACGCTGTTCCTGTTCGACGAGCCCACCACCGGCCTGCACTTCGACGACATCGCCAAGCTCATGCGCTCGCTGCGCAAGCTCATCGACGCCGGCCACTCGCTGGTCGTCATCGAGCACAACCTCGACGTGATCCGCGCCGCCGACTGGCTGATCGACCTCGGGCCCGAGGGTGGATCGGGGGGCGGCGCCGTGGTGGCTGAGGGCACGCCCGAGTCGGTGCGCGAACACCCCACGAGCCACACCGCGCGCGCCCTGCGCGAGTACGCGCAAGCGATGGATCGCGTGGTCGCGGTGAACGAGGCGCCGGCCATCCCGTACGCGGGCAGGCCGGCCTCACCCGCCGCCGCGGGCGGTAACGCCATCCGCATCGTCAACGCGAAAGAGCACAACCTCAAGCACCTCAGCGTCGACATCCCGCGCGGCAAGTTCAATGTCATCTCGGGCGTCAGCGGTTCCGGCAAGAGCACGCTGGCCTTCGACATCCTGTTCAACGAAGGCCAGCGGCGCTACCTGGAAAGCCTCAATGCCTACGCGCGCAGCATCGTGCAGCCCGCGGGCCGGCCCGAGGTGGATGCGGTGTACGGCATTCCACCCACGGTGGCGATCGAGCAGCGCCTCTCGCGCGGTGGGCGCAAGAGCACCGTGGGCACCACCACCGAGGTCTGGCACTTCCTGCGCCTGCTGTATGTGAAGCTGGGCACGCAGCACTGCGTGCACGACGGCGCGGCCGTGAAGCCGCAAAGCGCCGACAGCATCGCGGCCACGTTGTTGCGCAAGCACGCCGACCGCCACGTCGGTCTGCTCGCGCCGCTGGTGGTCAATCGCAAGGGTGTTTACACCGAACTGGCCGACTGGGCGCGCCCGCGCGGCCACAGCCACCTGCGGGTGGACGGTGAGTTCCTGCCCACCACGGGCTTTCCGCGCATCGACCGCTTCAAGGAGCACACCATCGAACTGCCGGTGGCCGATTTCGTGATCGACCCGGCCGACGAGGCGAACCTGCGCGCGCAGCTCGCGAAGACGCTGGAGGTGGGCAAGGGCACACTGCACCTGCTGCACCCGCTGGACGGCTTGAAAGAGGCCATCGCCGACGGCCGCTCCACGCGCGACATCGGCGCTGTGGAAGTGTTCAGCACCGCACGCGCCTGCCCGGTGTGCAGCACCAGCTACCCCGAGCTCGACCCGCGCCTGTTTTCGTACAACAGCAAGCACGGCTGGTGCCCCGACTGCGTGGGCACGGGGGTGAAGCTCTCGCGCGAGCAGCGCAAGGCGCTTGACGATTCGGTGCGTGACGACAACGAGAAAGGCCGCGAGCAGAGCTTTGCCGAGCCCGAGGTGGAGGGCGTGGGTGACGAGGCCTGCCCCAGTTGCGAAGGCACGCGCCTCAATGCGCAGGCGCGCGCAGTGCGCTTCAATGGCGTGGCCATCACCGACATCGCGCGGCTGTCGGTCAGCGAGGTGCGTCAATGGGTTCGTGGCTTGATGACCGGTGATGGCCTGGCCGGGCGCGAAGCCGACATCGCGCGCGACCTGTTGCCCGAGATCGAAAGCCGCCTCGCCTTCCTGGAGCAGGTGGGTCTGAACTACCTCACGCTCGACCGCGGCGCGCCCACGCTCAGCGGTGGCGAGGCGCAACGCATCCGCCTGGCCGCGCAGCTCGGCAGCCACCTGCAGGGCGTGTGCTACGTGCTCGACGAGCCCACCATCGGCCTGCACCCGCGCGACAACCAGATCCTGCTCGACGCGCTGCACCAGCTCGGCGCGCAGGGCAACACCCTGGTGGTGGTGGAGCACGACGAAGACACCATCCGCCGCGCCGACCACGTGATCGACATCGGCCCCAGCGCGGGCAAGCGCGGCGGGCGTGTGGTGGCGCAGGGCACCGTGGCCGATCTGTCGGCCACCGCAGACTCACTGACCGGCCGCTACCTGCTGCACGCCATGAAGCACCCGCTGCAGCCGCGGCGCGTGGTGAAGACCGCGGACGATGCGCTGGGGCTGCGCGGCGCCGCGCTGCACAACCTGCAAAAGCTTGATGTGACCGTGCCGCTCAAGCGCCTGGTGGTGGTCACCGGCGTCAGCGGCTCGGGAAAGAGCACGCTGGCGCGCGACGTGCTGCTCACGAACGTGGCGGCCGCGGTGCAGATGCGCAGCACGGCGGCCGGCAAGAAGGCGTGGGAGAAGGGCGATCGCCCGGCGTGGAGCGGTTGCGACAAACTGCTTGGCAGCGAACCGGTGGACCGCGTGCTCGAGGTCGACCAGACGCCGATCGGCAAGACGCCGCGCTCCTGCCCGGCCACCTACATCGGTTTCTGGGACACGGTGCGCAAGCTGTTCGCCGACACGCTGGAGGCCAAGGCGCGCGGTTACGGCCCGGGCCGCTTCAGCTTCAACACCGGCGAAGGCCGCTGCCCCACCTGCGAAGGGCAGGGCATGCGCACCATCGAGATGAGCTTCCTGCCCGACGTGAAGGTGCCGTGCGAAACCTGCCACGGCGCGCGCTTCAACCCCGAGACGCTGGCCGTCACCTGGAAGGGCAAGAGCATCGGCGACGTGCTGCGGATGGAGGTGGACGAGGCGGTGGACTTCTTTGCCTCCATGCCCGCCATCAGCCACCCGCTGCAACTGCTCAAGGACGTGGGCCTGGGCTACCTCACGCTGGGCCAGCCCTCGCCCACCTTGAGCGGCGGCGAGGCGCAGCGCATCAAGCTCGTCACCGAACTCAGCAAGGTGCGCGACGACGTGGGGCGACGCGGACAGAAGGCGCCGCACACCCTCTACGTGCTCGACGAACCCACCGTGGGCCTGCACATGGCCGACGTGGAAAAGCTCATCCGCGTGCTGCACCGCCTGGTGGACGGTGGCCACAGCGTGGTGGTGATCGAGCACGACCTCGATGTCATGGCCGAGGCCGACTGGATCATCGATCTGGGCCCC
The DNA here is from genome assembly GCF_023715105.1 of Hydrogenophaga intermedia. Taxonomy (GTDB): domain Bacteria; phylum Pseudomonadota; class Gammaproteobacteria; order Burkholderiales; family Burkholderiaceae_C; genus Hydrogenophaga; species Hydrogenophaga intermedia_A. Next base: position 63,909 of record NZ_JAMBNO010000013.1, read on the forward strand.
GAAGGCGGCGCCGGTGGCGGCTGCGTGGTGGCCGCGGCCCCGCCCGAGGCGGTGGTGGCCGCGGGCACGCACACCGGACGCGTCCTGGCGCCGGTGCTCGCGCGGGGCTGAGTCAGGGGCGAGGCAACGGCAAGGCTGTCTTGTAGCGCACCTGCTTGAGCGCGAAGCCCGAGCGGATCTTTTCCACCTCGGCCATCGGTGAGAGGCGCTCAAGGATGAAGCGCTCCAACGCACCGATGTCCGGCACCACGACGCGGATCAGGTAGTCCGAATCGCCGGTCATGAGGTAGCACTCCATCACCTCATCGAGGTCGCTGATGCGCGCCTCGAAGCGCGCCAGTGCTTCCTTGCTCTGGGTGCGCAGGCTGATGTTGATGAAGACATTGAGCCCGAGGCCCAGGCGGGCCGGGTCCACCAGCGCCACGTATTGGCGAATCACGCCCGAGGCTTCCAGCGCCTTCACGCGCGCCAGGCAGGGCGAGGGCGACAGGCCCACGCGCTGGGCCAGGGCCACGTTGGACAACGAGCCGTCGCGTTGCAGCTCTTCGAGTATTCGACGGTCTGTGTTGTCCAAGGTGTGATCTGCCGATGAGGTGGATGATGACGGCATTTTCTGCTGTTCTGACCGGCGTTGGCCCGTTTTTCGACATCACATGCCGCGGCCTCCCCGGTACAGTGCCGCAGCATGAAGCCGACCGACCTCACCGCCTTCGACCCCGACCCGCAGGAAACCGCCGAGTGGGAGGACGCTTTCCTGGCGCTGCTGCACGCCCAGGGCCCGGCGCGCGCGCGCCAGATCCTGGACGGCCTGGCGCGGCTGGCGCGCGGCCACCGCGTGGGCTGGCAGCCGGGGCTGAACACGCCGTATGTCAACACCATCGCGCCGGAGCAGCAGCCGCCCTTCCCGGGCGATCTCGCGATCGAGGAACGTCTGGCCTCCCTGATGCGCTGGAATGCGCTGGCCATGGTGGTGCGTGCCAACCAGGCCTACGGCGAACTCGGCGGTCACATCGCAAGCTATGCGAGCGCCGCCGATCTGTTCGAGACCGGCTTCAACCATTTCTTCCGCGCGCGCAGCACCGATCACGGCGGCGACCTCGTGTTCTTCCAGCCGCACAGCGCGCCTGGCGTGTACGCGCGCGCCTTCCTCGAAGGCCGGCTGAGCGAGCAAGACCTGCTGCACTACCGCCAGGAGATCGTGGCGCCTGCGCGCGGTGCACGCGGCCTCTCCAGCTACCCGCATCCCTGGTTGATGCCCGACTTCTGGCAATTCCCGACCGGCTCCATGGGCATCGGCCCGATCAGCTCGATCTATCACGCGCGCTTCATGCGCTACCTCACGCACCGCGGCTTGCTGGATTGCGCCGGTCGCACCGTGTGGGGCGTGTTCGGCGATGGCGAGATGGACGAGCCCGAGAGCATGAGCGCGCTCACCCTGGCGGCGCGCGAGAAGCTCGACAACCTCGTCTGGGTCGTCAACTGCAACCTGCAGCGGCTCGATGGCCCGGTGCGCGGCAACGGCCGCATCGTGGACGAACTCGAACGCCTCTTCGCCGGCGCGGGCTGGAACGTGATCAAGCTGCTCTGGGGCAGCGACTGGGACGGCCTGTTCGCGCGCGACCCGGGCGGCGCGCTTGCGCGCGCGTTGGGCGACACGGTCGATGGCCAGATGCAGACCTTCGCCGCCAAGGACGGGCGCTACAACCGCGAAAACTTCTTCGGGCAGAACCCGGCACTGGCCGCCCTCGTCGAAGGTCTGAGCGACGAGCAGATCGACCGCCTCAAGCGTGGCGGGCACGACCTGGTGAAGATCCACGCCGCCTACGCGGCCGCGCAGGCGCACCGCGGCCAGCCGACCGTCATCCTCGCGCACACCAAGAAAGGCTATGGCATGGGTGCGGCGGGCCAGGGCCGCATGACGACCCACAGCCAGAAGAAGCTCGACGCCGGGGAGCTGCTGGCCTTTCGCGACCGGTTCGAGTTGCCGCTGAGCGACGAGCAGGCCACCGGCCTGAGCTTCCTCAAGCCGGCCGACGACAGCCCCGAGCTTCGCTACCTGCGCGCGCGCCGCGAGGCCCTGGGCGGCCCGCTGCCGCGCCGCGAAACCGCCTGCGAGCCCGTGCCCGTGCCCGCGATCGAGCGCTACGCTGGCTTCGCACTGGCTGCCGACGGCAAGGCCATGAGCACCACCATGGCCTTCGTGCGCCTGCTGGGCAATCTGCTCAAGGACGCCACGCTGGGGCCGCGCATTGTGCCCATCGTGGCCGACGAGGCGCGCACCTTCGGCATGGCCAACCTGTTCAAGCAGGTCGGCATCTACAGCAGCGTGGGGCAGGTGTACGCGCCCGAGGACATTGGTTCGGTGCTGAGCTACCGCGAGGCGCTGGACGGGCAGATCCTGGAAGAGGGCATCAGCGAGGCCGGCGCGATCGCGAGCTGGACGGCCGCCGCCACCAGCTACAGCGTGCACGGGCTGGCCATGCTGCCCTTCTACATCTACTACGCCATGTTCGGCTTCCAGCGCGTGGGCGATGCGATCTGGGCCGCGGCCGACCAGCGCGCGCGTGGCTTCCTGCTGGGCGCCACCTCGGGGCGCACCACGCTGGGCGGCGAGGGCTTGCAACACCAGGACGGCAGCAGCCACCTGGTGGCCGCGACCATCCCCAACTGCAAGGCCTATGACCCCGCGTTCGCCGGCGAGATGGCGGTGATCGTGGATGCGGGCATGCGCGAGATGCTGGTGGAGCAGCGCGACGTCTTCTACTACGTCACGCTCATGAACGAAAACTACGAGCAACCCGACCTGCCGACCACCGCCCGCGAAGGCGTGCTGCGGGGTGGCTACCACTTCACGTCCCTCGGTCCCGAGGGTGGCGCGCCCCTCACGCTGCTGGCATCGGGCGCCATCTTCACCGAAGCCAGGCGCGCCGCCGACCAGCTCGCGGCCATGGGCCATCGGGTGCACCTCTGCAGCATCACGAGCTGGAGTGAACTCGCGCGCGACGCCGAGCTTGCGCTCGCGCAGGGCGGTACGGCGTGGCTGCATACCCTGCTGGCCGACACCGCCGGCCCGATCACCGCGGTCAGCGACTATGTGCGCGCAGTGCCCGAGGCGATCCGGGCCTGGCTGCCCGGCGGGCGCGCGATGCGCACCCTGGGCACCGATGGGTTCGGACGCAGCGACACCCGCGCCGCGCTGCGGGCCTTCTTCGGGGTGGACGCAACCCATATCGCCGCCGCGGCGACGCAAAGCGCGCGATGATGCGGGGCGGCTTCCGTCGGCCCGGCCCCGTCATCGCGTGACCCACCCCATCATCCTCGTGCGACCCGAAGCGCCGCCCAAGCCCGCGCTGGGCGCCCCTTGCAACGGCTGCGGCGTGTGCTGCCTGCTCGAGCCCTGCCCGCTGGGGCGTGTGATCTCGCGAAAACGCCAGGGCGCGTGCAACGCACTGCGATGGGACGATGCCTCAGGCATCTACCGTTGCGGCGCCCTCACCGACGCCGCGGGCGTGCTCGGCCCGCGTTGGGGCTTCGCCGCACCGTTGCTGCGCCGCTTGGCGCGGCGCTGGATCGCGGTGGGCGTGGGCTGTGATGCGGAGGTCGACGTGGCGGAAATCGGGTCACGTCGCTAGCGCCAGGCTACGGCTGGGCGTGGAACCTGCATGGCCATCAGGAAGTATTGGTAAGCTTTCTACAGTCGCGCACCCTCTCCGTGGAATCCAAGCCTGCTCGGCGATGCCTGGTGGGCGTGGTCGTCCTGGCACACCATCGAAGCACTTTCATGGCATTGCTTCCGCGCCCATCGCCCATCCGCCCCGTATGGTTGGCCGCCTTGTTGCTCGTGGCCACCGCCTTGTCTGTCGTTCGGACCGGCTTCCACTTCGGGATCAGCAACAACGTCTTTCACGTTCCCCTGGTGCTGGACTGGGCGCAACAGCCGGCATTCGAGCAAGACGCGTTCTATGCCACGCTCGGCAAGTTCACGTCAGTGGTCTGGCCCATCGTTCGCTGGGTGGTGAACGAGGCCAACGTCGGTCTGGTCTTCTTTGTGGGTCACTTCGTCAGCCGCCTGTTGGCGGTGCTGGCGATCTTGTGGCTGCTGATCCGGCACTTTCAGATGCAATTTCACCTCGCCGCTGTGGGTCTGCTGGTCTGCGTACTCACACCCTGGTTGGTGGGCGCCAGCTCGGTGGGGGGGCACGGGCTATGGGTGCGTTACTTCACTCACAGCGAGGTCACATGGGGGCCGTTGCTTGCCGCACTGATGGCGGCCCAGGCCGGACGCTGGGTGCTTGCGGGGGCGCTTGCGGGCGTCGTTTTTGCCATCAATGCCTTTGTCGGCATCTGGTTGCTGGCCATTCTAGGGCCGGTGTTTCTGCTCGGCGGCGGCGAGCGCGCATGGTCTCAGGTCCCCAAGGGCGCGCTGGCTTTTGGCCTCCTGGCTTCTCCCGTGCTCGTGTGGATCGTGCAGTCCATGAGCACTGGCGCCAGGGTCGATTTCGATTACCTTGAGTACATCCGTACCTCGTACCTATTACCCCGAGCACTTTCTGATTGAAGCGGCTACCCCACGCGAACTAGTCATCTTCGCCTTCCATTTCTTGCTCGGTTTGCTGGCCGCCGCACTTTCACCACGGCCCCGATTCTGGCTCGTTGTGCTGGGCGCCTGCGCAATGGTCTTCGCGGCCGGAGCGGTGCTGCCGTACATGCTGAATCAACGTATCGTTTTCAACCTGCACCTGCTTCGCATCGAGGGCGTTGCTCAGTGGCTTTCCGTGGTGCTCGCGATTGCGGTGCTGAGCGTTCGCCTTGGTGGCGAGCGCGATCCGTCGGTGCGCGTGTTCGCGATGATTGGCTTGTTGTCGATGCTGTCAACGCTGCAAGAGCCCACGGGGCTGGCCTTCGCGGCCCTGAGCCTCCTCGCCATCGTCGCAATCGAGCGGGGATCACGCTGGATTCCGGGCTGGCTGCGTGCAGCCCAGTGCCGCCTTGCGGTGGCATTCACCGCGATGGTTATTGCTGCCGGCGCCTGGCGGTGGGATTGGACCTTGCTCAATGGACTGCTTTGGATCGTGATGGGCGGCTGGGCGCTCGGCCTGCTGTTCGGGCTCACGTGGCGCAGGCCCTATGGGGTGTTTGTGCCAGTCGCGTTGATCGCGCTTCTGCCTCACATAGCCAAGAGCCCGGGCCTCCAACTCGAGGACGCACATCCACCGGGGCTTACGGAGTTGACCACCTGGGTGCGCGAACAGGGTGTGGCAGGCCCTTTCCTGATCAGCCTTGCGGGGCATGGCGATGGTCACGATTATTTCCAGCTACTCAGCCGCCAGCGGGTATGGGTGGACTGGAAGCAGGGGGCTGCTGTGATGTGGGAGCCGCGCTTTCGCGACCAATGGATACAGCGCTACCGCGAGGTCAAGGCGCTGAAGACACCTGCGGAGTTTGCCGATTACGCGCGCGTCAACGGCCTGCGCCACATGATTGTGGACCAGGTGGGCGCAGATTGCCCGACGGCTACGCGGCAACTCTTTCGCACCAGCCAATACCTGCTCTGTCAGCTGGACTGATCAAGACGACCACAGCCAGAGGGCCACCATGGCGAGCAGGGCAGCCACCACCATCAGCATCCGCGTGCGCACGCGCAGCAGTTGCACCGCCTCCACCAGGCGCGCGTTCTGTTCGGCCAGTTCGCTCAGCGTCTGCGCCATCTGCTGCTGCGCGGTGGCCTGCTGATCGATGAGTTGCCGCGCCTCGATGAGGCGGTTGCGAAGTTCCCCCAGGCTCGGCGGCTCGGCGTTCGGGTCCATCGGTGCGCTCGGTGGCACGGGCACGGGCGGTGCCTTCTGTTTGTCGAGCAGCTTGCGCGCGGCGTTGAGCACCTTGGGCGCGTGTTCGATCACGTCACCCCAGGGGATGATCTTGAGCGCAGCGATCCAGGGAATGGCCATGGTGGGGTCCTTGTGCAAACACCGGGTGAGAGGCGCGGCACGGTTCAGGGTTCCGGGCGCCGCAGCAACCATACCCCCAACGCGGCCACGCCCACCAGCAGGGCGGGAAAGCCCAGCACCGGCGCCCACTGCAGCGCCGCAGCGCCCAGCGCGGGCGCCAGCACACCGCCCAGCGTGTAGCTCATCACCAGCACCGCGGTGCTGTTGACCAGCGTGATGCCTTGTTCGCGCGAGCCGATGTCGATCATGGCCAGCGTGTAGAGGCACCCGCCCGCACCGCCCCAGACGAAGGCCACGGGCGCGGCCAGCCAGGGTTGCCCGGCCACGAAGGGAATGAGCAGCGTGCCGGCGAGCGTGACCCAGGCACACAGCCGCATGAGCGTGAGCCGCGCGGCGCGCGCGTCGCCCCAGCGCGCCCGGGGGTGGTCGGCCATGCGGTCGGCCAGCACGCCGGCGGGCAGCATCATGAGCGCGCTGCCCAGGCCGCTGGCCGACACCAGCAGGGCGGCCAGCACCGCGCCCAGGCCCAGCGCCAGACCGTAGAGCGGCAGGATGGAGGTGAGCCCGCTCTCGAAGAAGCCTCCGACGAAGCCCACCGTCATGATCAGCGGGTGCGCGGCGAGCGCGTGCCACACGCCGGCCAGACCCACGCGGGCGTCGTGCGCGTCGGCCACGGGCGGCACGCGCGGAATCAGCAGACTCCAGGCCAGGCCGATCGCCATGCAGGCGAAAGCGATCCACAGCGCGGTGTCGCTTTGCGGTCCTACCCAGGCCAGCATCAGCGGGCCCAGCACGAAGGTGGCGCCGACCAGGGTTTCGAACAGGCCCACGTAGCGCCCGCGTTGTGCAGGCGGCGCGAACTCCGCCACGATGGCCTCGGCCAGCACCCAGCGCAGGCCCGAGGCCATGCCGGCCACCAGCTTGAGCGCAAACCACAGCGGCAGCGCGGGTGAGAGCGCAAAGACGGCGGTGGCCAGCGTCGGAATGAGTGCCGACAACCACAGCGTCGGCCGCCGGCCCAGGCGGCGCGTGACGGCCGAGGCGAACGGCACCATGAGGAAAATGCCCAGCCAGCCACTGGCCGCGAACAGGCCCGCGAGCGCGGTCGATTCGCCAGCGTCCTTCAGGCGCAGCAACAGCAGCGGCGTGAGCATGAAGTAGCCCACGAGCTCGAAGAAGGTGGCGCCGAAGATGGCGACCAGGCCCAGGCGTGCGTGGGCGGGCGGGGTGGATATGACCCCCCGCGCCGGCAACGGGTGTTCGCTCACAGGCCCCTCGCCGCCAGCAGGGCATGCGCCACTTCGGCGAAGCCTGCACCGCGCTCGGCGGACGTCACGTAACGCGGCAGCGTGTGCAGTTGGGGCACGAAGCGCGCGATGTTCGCCACGCCCACGCTGTGCGGGAAGTGGGCGAACATCACCTGGTCGTTGGTCGAGTCGCCCACGTAGACCCAGCGGTCGAGCTCGTCGTCCAGGTTGCGGCCGGTGCGCTCGCGCAGCACCCAGCGCGCGCCTTCGAGCTTGTCGTGCCCGCCGATCCAGCCGTTGACATGGATGCTGCTCACCGTGGCACGCAGGCCCTCGGTGTGCATCAGGGCCACCACGCGCGCGATGGTCTCGTCGCTCAACTGCGTGAACTCGCTGTGGTCGATCGCGATGTCGGTCTCGCGGCCGGCGCTGTCGGTGGCGCGCCGCGCGCCGGGCACCTCGGCTTCCACGCGCATCAGCACGCGTTGCAGGTGCGCAAAGTTCGCGGCGCGGGTGGCGCTGTCCTGCAGGTACAGGCGGCCGCCGCCGGGCAGCAGTGCCACGGCACCGTTCTCGGCCACGATGGCCTCCACCGGCCAGGCCTGATCCCCCTGGGCAAACGGTTCGCTCCAGCCCACCGGGCGGCCGGTGATGGCGTACACGGGCAGGCCGGCTGCCCGCAATTCGTGCAGCGCGGCCAGCGCGGCGGGCTCGATGGCGCCGTCGCGGGTGAGCGTGTCGTCGATGTCGGTGAAGATGCCCGCGATGCGCGCGCGCTGCGCGGCGGGCCACTGGCTGAGTTCCTGCATGGGGTGCGAGGATAGCCGGGCGGTCTGGCAGGAAACGGCGCCCTGCGATAGAATTTCGGGCTTCCGAGGAGCGTTGCAGCGCCGGCATGGCGTGAGGCTCGGAACCGAATTCGCAACGACGCTCATCCACTTCTGTGCGGTGAGCGTTTTTTTTCGCCCCGCGGCAAGTGGTTTTTTCAAACACGTTTTGGAGCAAACCATGAATGCACGCATTCCCACCCTGCCGACCGACTGCGCGATCGCCGACATTTCCCTGGCCGACTGGGGCCGCAAGGAAATCAAGATCGCCGAGACCGAGATGCCCGGCCTGATGGCCATCCGCGAGGAATACGCGGCCAAGCAGCCCTTGAAGGGCGCACGCATCACCGGCTCGCTGCACATGACCATCCAGACCGCGGTGCTCATCGAGACGCTGCAGGCACTGGGCGCGCAGGTGCGCTGGGCCTCCTGCAACATCTTCTCCACCCAGGATCACGCCGCCGCGGCCATCGCCGCCAACGGCACGCCGGTGTTCGCCATCAAGGGCGAGACGCTGGTCGACTACTGGGACTACACGCACCGCATCTTCGACTTCGGCGCCAAGGGCACGCCGGGCGAAGGCCCCAACATGATCCTGGACGACGGCGGCGACGCCACGCTGCTGATGCACCTGGGCAAGAAGGCCGAGAAGGACCCGTCCGTGCTGGCCAACCCGGGCAGCGAGGAAGAGCGCATCCTGTTCGCCGCCATCAAGGCCAAGCTGGCCGAAGACAGCACCTGGTACAGCCGCAAGAGCGCCGAGATCATCGGCGTGACCGAAGAGACCACCACCGGCGTGCACCGCCTCAAGGAAATGGCGGCCAAGGGCCACCTGATGTTCCGCGCCATCAACGTCAACGACTCGGTCACCAAGAGCAAGTTCGACAACCTCTACGGCTGCCGCGAATCGCTGGTCGATGGCATCAAGCGCGCCACCGATGTGATGATCGCCGGCAAGGTGGCCGTGGTTTGCGGCTACGGTGACGTGGGCAAGGGCTCGGCCCAGGCGCTGCGCGCCCTCAGCGCTCAGGTGTGGGTGACCGAGATCGACCCCATCAACGCGCTGCAAGCCGCCATGGAAGGCTACAAGGTCGTGACCATGGAGTGGGCCGCGGACAAGGCCGACATCTTCGTCACCACCACCGGCAACCGCGACGTCATCACCTACGCGCACATGGCCGCCATGAAGGATCAGGCCATCGTCTGCAACATCGGCCACTTCGACAACGAGATCCAGGTCGCCGAGCTCGAAGCCAAGTGCCAGTGGGAAGAAATCAAGCCCCAGGTCGATCACGTCATCTTCCCCGACGGCAAGAAGATCATCCTGCTCGCCAAGGGTCGTCTGGTGAACCTGGGCTGCGGTACTGGCCACCCCAGCTTCGTGATGTCGTCCAGCTTCGCCAACCAGACCATTGCGCAGATCGAGCTGTTCAGCCACCCGGACAGCTACGACCTGGGCAAGGTCTACGTGCTGCCCAAGCATCTGGACGAGAAGGTCGCACGCCTGCACCTCAAGAAGGTCGGTGCCATGCTGACCGAGCTGTCGGACGAGCAGGCAGCGTACATCGGCGTGCCGAAGCAGGGCCCCTACAAGCCGGACACGTACAGATATTGATCACCCCCGCCGCGCTTCGCGCGACCCCCTTCCGGGGGCGATGCCAGCGGCCCGGCGAAGCCGGTTCCGCGGCATCTCTGGATGGGGCCGCTGCGTTCCACCATGCGTGCTGATCAACTCCTCGTCGAGCGCGGACTCGCGGCGTCGCGATCACAGGCCCAGCGGCTGATTGCCGCGGGCGTGAGGTGGCGCCTTGGGGCCGACTGGAAGCCCGTGGCCAAGAACGGCGACGAGCTGCCACTGGCAGCCGAGTTGCAGGTGCTCGATGCGGCCGAGGCGCGCTTTGTGTCGCGTGGCGGCTTGAAGCTCGACGGTGCGCTCACGCACACCGGGCTCGACGTGCGTGGACTGCGCGCGCTCGACGTGGGGCAGAGCACCGGCGGCTTCACCGACTGCTTGCTGCAGCGCGGTGCGGCGCAGGTGGTGGGCGTTGATGTCGGCAGTGGTCAGCTCAACCCGCGCTTGCGTGGCGACGCGCGTGTGATGGCGATCGAGCAGATCAACGCGCGTGAGCTGACCGCGCAGCAACTGCGCGAGGCCGGGGCCGAGCCGCCGTTCGACCTGATCGTGGGCGACCTGTCCTTCATCTCGCAGACGCTGGTGTGGCCGGCGCTCGCGCCGCTGCTCAAGCCGGGCGGCCATGGGCTCATGCTGGTCAAGCCGCAGTTCGAGCTGCAGCCCGGGCACATCGGCAAGGGCGGGCTGGTGAAGGACGCGGCGTTCTACCCGCTGGTGCGAGAGCGCATCACCACCGCGCTGCAAGGCCTGGGCCTTGAGGTGCGCGACTATTTCGACAGCCCCATCGCCGGTGGCGATGGCAACCGCGAGTTCTTCGTCTTCGTCCGGAAACCGGCATGAACCTGCCCATCAGTTTCGAGTTCTTCCCGCCCAAGACGCCCGAGGGCGCCGACAAGCTGCGCGCAGTGCGCCAGCAGCTCTACGCGCGTCAGCCGGTGTTCTGCTCCGTCACCTACGGCGCGGGCGGCTCCACGCAAGCCGGCACCTTCGGTACCGTGAAAGAGATCCTTGCCGAGGGCGTTGATGCCGCGTCGCACTTCTCGTGCATCGGTGCCACGCGTGCCGGCGTGCGTGAGCAGCTCGCGCAACTCAAGGCCATGGGCGTCAAGCGCCTGGTCGCGCTGCGCGGCGACCTGCCCAGCGGCTACGGCCTGGGCGGCGAATTCCAGTACGCGAGCGACCTGGTCGCCTTCATCCGCGCCGAGTCGGGCGAAGACTTCCACATCGAGGTGGCGGCCTACCCCGAGGTGCATCCGCAGGCCAAGTCGCCCGAAGCCGACCTCAAGGCCTACGTCACCAAGGTGAAGGCCGGTGCGCACTCGGCGATCACGCAGTACTTCTACAACAGCGACGCCTACTTCCGTTTCGTGGATGACGCCTACAAGCTCGGCGCCGATGTGCCGGTGGTGCCGGGCATCATGCCGATCACCAGTTCCACACAGCTGATGCGCTTCTCGGACGCTTGCGGCGCCGAGATCCCGCGCTGGATCCGCCTGCGGTTGCAGGCCTACGGCGACGACACCGCGTCGATCAAGGCCTTCGGGCTTGATGTGGTGAGTGACTTGTGTGAGCAACTGTGCAACGGCGGTGTGCCGGGCCTGCACTTCTATACGATGAACCAGAGCGCGGCCACCCTGGAACTGCTGCGCCGCCTGGACCCGAACTGAACCCATGTCCGCCCTTCGCCACCTGATCGCCCTGGCCGTGGTCGCCGCTCTCGCGGGCTGCGCCAGCGGGCCACCGCCGTCGTCGGGCGACGATGCTGGCGTGGTCAGTGGCGGCCGTGAGATCGAACGCGGGATTGCCTCGTGGTACGGCGCGCAGCACCACGGCCGGCGCACCGCGAGTGGCGAGGTGTTCGACATGAACGCCCTGACCGCGGCCCACAAGACCTTGCCCTTCGGCACGCGGGTGCGGGTGTTGAACCCGGCGAGCGGACAGGCGGTGGTGGTGCGCATCAACGACCGCGGCCCGTTCACGCCGGGTCGCGTGATCGATCTCAGCCGCGCGGGCGCCGAACGCATCGGCCTGGTCCGCGCTGGTGTCGCGCCGGTGGTGATCTACGCCGATTGAGCGTGTCGCTCAGCGTTCGTCGTAGCTCACGACGATGCGGTCCGTGGTGGGCCGCGCCTGGCAGCTCAGCACGAAGCCCTGTTCCATCTCCCAGGGCTCGAGCGTGAAGTTCTTCTCCATCGCCACGCTGCCTTCCATCACCTTGGCGCGGCAGGTGCAGCACACGCCGCCGCGGCACGACCACGGCAGGTCGAGGCCGGCCTCCAGCGCGACGTCGAGCACACGCTGGTCGCGGCCCATGCGCAGTTCGTGCGGCTTGCCGTCGAGCACCACGGTGAGCGCGACCTCGCCCTCGCTGCGTTCGGTGTGGCCCAGCTGCACTTTCACGCGCTCGGCGCTCGGCAGGGCCTCCAGCGTGGGTGACGTGAAACGTTCGGTGTGGATGCGCTCGGGCTTCACGCCGGCGCCGAGCAGGGCCTGCTCGGTGGCCTCGATCATGGCTTCGGGGCCGCAGATGAAGACCTCGTCCATGCTGGCCACCGGCAGCAGCGTGGCGACGATCTCGCGCACCTTGTCGCCGTCGATGCGGCCTTCGAGCAGCGGCACCTCCTGCGCCTGGCGCGACAGGATGTGGATCAGCGTGAGCCGGTCGCGGTAGCGGTCCTTCAGGTCCTGCAGCGCTTCGTTGAACATCACGCTGGCCATGCGCCGGTTGCCGTAGACGAGCGTGAACTTGGCGGTTGACGACTCCTCCAGCGTGCTCGTCATGATCGACAGGATGGGCGTGATGCCCGAACCCGCCGCGAAGCCCACGCGGTGCAGCGCGCGTGGGCGGTGCACGGTGAAGCGGCCATCGGGCGGCATGGCCTGCAGCGTGTCGCCGGCCTTGAGTTGCGTGGCCGCCCAGTTGCTGAACACGCCGCCTTCCACCGGGCGGATGCCCAGCGTGAGCTCGCCCTTGCTCGTGTAGAGGCTGCGTGCACTGCTGATGGAGTAGCTGCGCCGCACCTCCTGGCCACCGATGCGCGCGCGCACGGTGAGGAATTGTCCGGGCTCGAAGGCAAAGGCGGTGCGCTGTGCCTCGGGCACGGCCAGCGTGACGGCCACCGAGCCCGCGGCCTCGGGGCTCACGCGTGCAACGGGCAACTCGACGAATCCGCGGGGGGTGGCGTTCATGGTCAATACGGCTTGAAGAGGTCGAAGGGTTCGAGGCAATCGAGGCAGCGATGAAGCGCCTTGCAGGCCGTCGAGCCGAAGGGCGAGGTTTCGGTGGTGTGGGTGGAGCCGCAGCGCGGGCAGGGCACGGGCTGGCTGGCGGCGCGGCGCGCGAAGGTGATGACCTTGTCGCTGCCGTGTGCGGCGCGCCCGTTCGGCGGCGCAATGCCATAAGCGCGCAGCTTCTCGCGCGCGGCAGGCGTCATCCAGTCGGTGGTCCAGGCGGGGGCGAGTTGCGTCACCACACGCCCTGGCAGGCCGGCGTCGGCCAGCGCGGCGCGGATGTCGTCCTCGATCTGGCCCATGGCCGGGCAGCCCGAGTAGGTGGGCGTGATGACCACCTCGGGCACGCCGTCGGCACCCACGCGCACCTCGCGCAGGATGCCCAGTTCGGTGAGGCTCACGACCGGGATCTCGGGGTCGGCCAGGTGCGCGATCGCCGCTTCAATCGCGCGCACGGCCTGCACGGCCCGCACGGCCTGCACGGGCGCAGAGGCGTCTGTGCGCAGCGTGGCGTCCATCACCACACCGCTTGCGGGTGCTCGCGCGCCAGGCTCTGCATCTCGGCGAGCAGAAAGCCCATGTGCTCGGAATGCAGGCCGTGCTTGCCTTGCGACACGTGGCCCGCGGCAGGGGGGCGCTTCAGCGTGGCCTCGGCCAGGGCCTCGTCCACCAGCGCATCCCACGCGGGTTTGAGCGTGGCCAGTGCCACGCCGGTGCCGCTGGCTGCGGCCGTGGCTTCGGCCTCGCTGCCGCTCCAGAATTCCTGCGTGTACGGCATAAGGTGGTTCAGCGCGGCCTGCGCGCGCGTGTGGCTGTCCTCGGTGCCATCGCCCAGGCGCACCAGCCAGTCGCCCGCGTGCTGCAGGTGGTAGCGCACCTCCTTGAGCGATTTGGCGGCGATGCCGGCCAGTTGCGCATCGGCGCTGTCCTGCAGGGCTTCCCACCACAGGCGCATCAGCGCGGCGTAGAGAAAGTTGCGCACGATCGTGGTGGCGTAGTCGCGGTCCTGGCGGGCCGGGCCGGCCAGCGGGCCGTGGTGCGGCAGTTCCAGCAGAGTGAAGTTGAGGAACTCGCGCGTGCTGCGGAAGTACGCCAGCGTGTCCTCGGTGATCGCACCGTTCGTGCGCGCGCCCTGCAGGTGTTCGAAGCGCGCCGCGAGCGACGCATCGACGTTGATCAGCGCAGCCGCGTGCTGGTAGAGCAGTCGCGCCTGGCCCAGGTGGTCGAGCGCGTGGTTGGCCAGCGCGAGGTCTTCTTCAAGAATGGGCCCGTGGCCGCACCATTCGGCGTTGCGCTGCCCGAGCACCAGCGCGTTGTCGGCCAGGTGCAACAGGTAGTCCACCGGCGCATGGGTGGGATGGGCGTTCACATGTGCCCCACTTTCTCCGGGATCTCGTAGAAGGTCGGGTGGCGGTAGATCTTGTCGGCCGCGGGGTCGAAGAAGGCGTCCTTGGCGTCGGGCTCGCTGGCGGTGATGCTGGCCGAGGGCACGACCCAGATGCTCACGCCCTCCTGGCGGCGCGTGTACACGTCGCGCGCCATCTGCAGCGCGTGCTGTGCGTCGCTGGCGTGCAGGCTGCCGCAGTGCTTGTGCTCCAGGCCCTGCTTGCTGCGCACGAACACCTCCCACAGGGGCCATTCCTTCAAGGCTTTGGGATCGTTCGCGGTGCTCATGCGGCCTCCTTCAGGGCGCGTTGCTGTTGCTTGCGCGCGTGGGCCAGTGCGGCCTCGCGCACCCAGGCACCGTCCTCCCAGGCCTTCACGCGCGTGGCCAGGCGCTCCTTGTTGCAGGGGCCGTTGCCGTTCACCACGTTCCAGAAGTCGTCCCATTCGATGGCACCGAAGTCGTGGCCGCCCTTGGCCTCGTTCCACTTCAGATCCGGGTCGGGCAGCGTCACACCCAGCACCTCGGCCTGCGGCACCGTGGCGTCGACGAACTTCTGGCGCAGCGCGTCGTTGCTGATGCGCTTGATGCCCCAGCGCATGCCCTGCACGCTGTTCGGGCTGTTGTCGTCGGGCGGGCCGAACATGGCCAGCACCGGCCACCACCAGCGGTTCACCGCGTCCTGCACCATCGCCTTTTGCTCGGCGGTGCCCTGCATCATGGTGAGCAAGGCCTCGTAGCCCTGGCGCTGGTGGAAGCTCTCTTCCTTGCAGACGCGGATCATGGCGCGCGCATACGGCCCGTAGCTGCAGCGGCACAGCGGGATCTGGTTCATGATCGCCGCGCCATCGACCAGCCAGCCGATCACGCCGACGTCGGCCCAGGTGAGGGTGGGGTAGTTGAAGATGGAGCTGTACTTGGCCTTGCCGCTGTGCAGCGCCTCGACCATCTGGTCGCGGCTGGTGCCCAGGGTTTCGGCCGCGCTGTAGAGGTACAGGCCGTGCCCGCCTTCGTCCTGCACCTTGGCCAGCAGGATGGCCTTGCGTTTCAAGCTCGGTGCGCGGCTGATCCAGTTGCCCTCGGGCAGCATGCCCACGATCTCGCTGTGCGCGTGCTGGCTGATCTGGCGCACGAGCGTCTTGCGGTAGGCCTCCGGCATCCAGTCCCGCGGCTCGATCTTGCCGTCGGCGTCCACCACGGCGTCAAAGTGCGCCTGCAGCGCGGCATCGGCTTCGCTCGCCACGGGCTGAAGCCCGGGCGCTGCCTGCCCGTCGGGCACGTTGAAGGATTGCGTGTACATGCGTGTCTCCTGGCCCTCGACCGGGCGCGATCTGCAGTCTAGCAAATTAGCCGACCGATCGGTCGGCTAATGCGATTCCGCTGGTCGGGAACCCGACGCCACCCCGCGCTCACCCACGGAAGTTCCTGATTTCTCTCGCTTTGCCCGACGCGCGCCTTCTTCAGCCACACGGGCAGCGACGGACGCTCGTCGGGCGACCGGGCGAATGCCGCAGGCTATGTGTGGAGCACGGTGGCTGAGAACATCGCCGCGGGGCCGACCAGCCTCACGGGAGCGCTTGATGGCTGGATGAACAGCACCGGCCACTGCCAGAACCTCATGCGGGCCAGCGTCACGGAGTTCGGGCTGGCGTGCATGCGCAGGGAAGGCGCTGACCAGACGCCGTACTGGACGATGGTGCTGGCCCGGCCCTGACCACCCCGCAGCGAACCGCTCCATCCTGGCGACCCTCAGCCGTCGCCTGTCTCCACCGCGTGGCCCTGGCCGCGTCCGCGCCCGAGCACATCCACCAGCAGCGGCAGCGCTTCCTTGAGGCCGGCGGCCAATGTGTGCGGGGGGTTGATGATGAACACACCACTGGCGGTCAGCCCCGGACGCTCGTTGGGCTCCAGCGGCGGGTGCCCGACGGCCAGCGTGGCATGCAGCCAGCCACGCCCGGCGCGTTGTGCCGCCGCGCGCAGCTTGCGCGGCAGGTCATGCGCCTCGGTGCGGGGAATCACCGGGTACCAGACGACATAGGTACCCGTCGCGAAGCGCTTGAGCGCATCGAGTATGCAGGTGCTTACTTTCCCGTAATCGCTCTTCAGCTCGTAGCTGGGATCGATCAGCACGAGCGCCCGGCGCGAGCCCTGGGCGTCGGCCGGCGGCGGCAGCAGCGGCTTGAGACCCTCGAAGCCGTCCTGTCGCAGCACGACCACGCTGCGCCCGGCCTCCAGCTGGGCCATGTTGGACGACAGGGTCTTGCCGTCGGTGGGGTGGAGCTCGAACAGCTTGAGGCGGTCGCGCGACGCGTCGCGCATCAGCCGTTGCATCACGAACGGTGAGCCCGGGTAGACGCGCAGCGAGCCGCCCGGGTTGAAGCCGGCTACTAGATCCAGGTAGTCGTCGATCAGCGGGGTGCTCGCCCCCCCTTTGCCCTGGGCGGGGCGCAAGGCCGCAAACAGGCGCACCACGCCATGTTCCGCCTCGCCCCCCTTGTCGGCGAATTCGCTGTCGAGCCGGTACAGCCCTGCCCCGGCATGGGTGTCCACCAGCGTCAACGTCGGTGGCTTGAGCATCAGGTGGCGCAGCGTGGCAATGAGCACCAGGTGCTTGAGGACGTCGGCGTGGTTGCCGGCGTGAAAGGCGTGGCGGTAAGAGAACATGCGCGGGCGATGGTAGCCCCGATTTGCCCCCGGTTCGCCGATTTCGTACAATGGCAGGCTTCGCAGCGATTTCCTGTGGCCCCGCGGCGAAGTTCGGTCAACAGCCGAAACACCACCTAAGAGGGTTCCGTCAGAGAACCGCCGACCGTGGAAAAGGGCCGCCAAACCCTCGATACAGGTTCAACATGACCAAAACGTTCAGCGCCAAACCCGCTGACGTGAAGCACGAGTGGTTTGTGATTGACGCGACCGACAAGGTCCTCGGACGAGTTGCCAGTGAAGTGGCTCTCCGACTGCGCGGCAAGCACAAGGCCATTTACACGCCTCACGTCGATACCGGTGACTTCATCGTCGTCGTCAACGCAGCCAAACTGCGCGTGACGGGCACCAAGTCCACCGACAAGATGTACTACCGCCACTCGGGCTTCCCGGGCGGTATCTACGCCACCAACTTCCGCGACATGCAGGCCAAGCACCCCGGCCGCGCGCTGGAGAAGGCCGTCAAGGGCATGCTGCCCAAGGGCCCCCTGGGCTACGCCATGATCAAGAAGCTCAAGGTCTATGGCGGCCCCGAGCATCCGCACACCGCCCAGCAGCCGCAGGCGCTGGACATCTGAAGGAGCCCTGAATGATTGGTGAATGGAACAACGGCACCGGCCGTCGCAAATCCAGCGTCGCCCGCGTGTTCCTCAAGAAGGGCAGCGGCAAGATCACGGTCAACGGCAAGGACATCCAGCAGTTCTTCGGCCGCGAGACCTCGATCATGATCGCCAAGCAGCCGCTCGTGCTGACCGACAACGTCGAGACCTTCGACATCCAGGTCAACGTGCACGGCGGCGGTGAGTCCGGGCAGGCCGGCGCGGTGCGCCACGGCATCACCCGCGCGCTCATCGACTACGATGCGACCCTCAAGCCCGCTCTGTCGCAGGCCGGGTTCGTGACCCGCGATGCCCGCGAAGTGGAACGCAAGAAGGTCGGTCTGCGCTCTGCGCGGCGCCGCAAGCAGTTCAGCAAGCGCTGACGCTTCGGCCAACGGCCCACAGAAACCGCCTTCAAGTCCGCTTGGGGCGGTTTCTGCTTTCTGGGCCTTGCTTTCGTTTGCTTGCACTTGAATGAAAGGGTTGCATGCGTTGGCGCCTGGTGCGTAGGAGATGGTCGGCGGGAGCCCCGCGCATGGCGGTGCGCAGCGCGCTGCCCTGGCCGCTGCGTTGGCTGCTGGTGGCCATCATGCTGGGCTTCTCGGGTGCGCTGGCCCTGTGGGCCTTCGAATTCGGTCGCGACATCGCGGGTGTGGACCGCAACGCCCAGGCCGAGCTGCAGCGCCTGCGCGTGGAGGCCAAGGACCTGCGCGAACAACTCATGCAGGCACGCGCCGAGGGCAGCACCTCGGTGAGCCAGCTCACCGCCGAGCGCGCCATGATCGATCAACTGCAGGTACAGATCCGCCAGCTCGAGGCAGACAACCAGTCGTTGCGCAACGACCTGGGCTTCTTCGAGCGTCTCATCCCCGCCAGCGGCGGCGATGCCCTGGCCATCCGTGGCTTGCAGGCCGAACGCCTGTCGGCCACGCAATGGCGCTGGCAGGTTCTGATGATCCAGGCCGCGCGCCGGGCCCCAGAATTCCGCGGATCACTGGAGATCAGCTTCACGGGCACGCTGGCCGGCAAGCCCTGGTCGGCCAGGCACGCGTCCGCGCCGCAATCGGTTCTGGTGAAGGGTTATCTGCGCCAGGAAGGTCTGGTGGACTTGCCCGCGCAGGCGGAGGTCAAGTCCGTCACCGCCAAGGTGTTGCAGGGCAGCGCGGTACGGTCCGTGCAGACCCTCGACCTGTGAAGCCGCCATCAAGGAGACGCCCATGTTCGGCAACAAGACCAAGCAGCCCCCCATCAAGAGCCTGATCGCGCAGGGCACCCGAATCCAGGGCGACCTTCAGTTCAGCGAGGGCCTGCGCATCGACGGCGAGGTCAACGGGAACATCCGTGCCGCCGACGGCGAGCCGAGCATCCTGATCGTCAGCGAGGTGGCGTCTGTCAGCGGCTCCATCGAGGCCGATCACGTGATCATCAATGGCCACGTCAAGGGCCCGGTGCTGGCCCGCGAGCTGCTCGAACTGCAGCCCAAGGCCCACATCGAGGGCGACGTCTCCTACCGCTCGATCGAAATGCACCAGGGCGCCCGCATCGCTGGCCAGCTCAAGCCGGTGGCGACCGATGGCACAGCGGCAATGCCCACACTGAAACTGGCGGCAAACAGCTGATTCGGGCAATCCCGAGCGCGGTGACGTACCATTCGGCTATCTGCGGGCGTCCATGCCCGCCCCCTACGAGAGGAACACCCCATGAGCGCTGTCGCCGAAACCGTCCAGACCGAACTGCCCGCCCCGCTGGTCTTCACCGACAGTGCAGCGGCCAAGGTGGCTGAGCTGGTGGCCGAAGAAGGCAATCCCGACCTGAAGCTGCGCGTGTTCGTGCAGGGCGGTGGTTGCTCCGGCTTCCAGTACGGCTTCACCTTCGACGAGGTGGTCAACGAGGACGACACCTCGATGAGCAAGAACGGCGTCACCTTGTTGATCGACGCCATGAGCTACCAGTACCTGGTGGGCGCCGAGATCGACTACAAGGAAGACCTGCAGGGCGCCCAGTTCGTGATCAAGAACCCCAACGCCACCACCACCTGCGGCTGCGGTTCGAGCTTCAGCGTCTGACACCGGTCAAGCCGATCGGCACAAAAAAGGGGAGCTTCGGGCTCCCCTTTTGTTTGGGCGGCTGACCGGCCAATGCCGAGCCCAGCCCGCGGTGCTCAGTCTGCGCTGGCGGTCTGCATCGTGGCGGCGGCGGTGAGCTGCAGCCGCTGGGCCTGGGCCACCACCATGAACGCGGGGCGCAGGCCATCGGGCAGCTTGACGGCCTCGCTCTGGCGCGCGACCTGCAGCGGATCCTTGTGCACGCCGTTATCGCGGAACTCCCAGTGCAGGTGGGGCCCGGTGGACATGCCGGTGGAGCCGACGTTGCCGATGAAGTCGCCCTGGGCCACGCGTTGGCCGGTGCGCACGCCGATGCGGCTGAGGTGCGCGTAAACGGTGACCTGGTTGTGGCGGTGGCGAATGAAGATCACGTTGCCGTAGCCGCGTTGCACGCCGGCAAACTCGACCACGCCGTCACCCACCGTACGCACCGGCGTGCCGGTGGGGGCGGCAAAGTCCACCCCGAGGTGCGCGCGACGCTGGCCCAGCACCGGGTGAAAGCGCATGCCATAGCCGCTGCTCACGCGGGAGAACTCCAGCGGCGACGAGAGGTAGTAACGGCGCTTGCTCTCGCCGTCGAAGCCGTAATAGCCGCCCTTGAAGCCGGGGGCCTCGAACCACACGGCCTCGTGCGTGCGGCCGTCGTTGATGAAGTCGGCGGCGAGGATGCGCCCGGTCTTGAGCGGCTCGCCGTCGGCGGTGAGGGTTTCGTAAACCACGTGGAAGCGGTCACCGCGGCGCAGGTCGCGCCGGAAGTCGATGTCGCTGGCGAACATTTCGGCCAGCTGCACGGCCACGGCGTCGGGCACGCCAGCGGCGTCCGTGGCGGCGAACAGCGAGCTCTGGATCTCGCCACCCGCCAGGCGCGGACTGGATTCAAGGCGACCCTTTTCCAGGCGCGAGCTCAGGCCGTCGGCGCCGCGCTCGACCACCAGGCGCAGGAAGCCACGCTCCTCGCGCGGGTCCACCCAGCGCGCGGTCAAGCGCTGCAGTTCCTGGTCGGGTGCGGCCTCGGCATGCACCAGGCGGCTGGCGCGGCTGGCGAGCAGTTGCCGGGCCAGCGGGTCGCGCCCGAGGAAGGCCTGGGCTTCGGTGTCGTTGACGCCCAGTCGCTGCAGCAGGCTCTGGGGCGTGTCATCACTGCGTGTGGTGTCGCTTCGGTACAGCGTCCAGGGCCTGGGGTCGGCCAGCAACGGGTTGCCCAGGGCAAGGTCCGTGGTCGCCAGTGGCGAGGCGATCAGGGTGGGTTGGGCCGAGGCCGGCAGGGCTTCGACGACCTGACGCACCGGCAGGTCGGCGGCGTCGGGGGCAAGCGGGGCGATGCCGAAGGCCGTGACGCCGGTGCCCAGCAGCAGCGCACCAATACCGCCCATGAGCCGGCGGGGGTGGCGGATGATCAGGTCAGTGGTCTGTCGGCCCAGGGCGGCCGTGGCGTTGAAGGTCTGGCGTATCAATTTCGGTCATCCATGAAAGGGCCGGTGAGGGCGCCAGGGCCACACACCGATATCCAGGGAGTGAGCGGGCGGCGACGCGAGAGTTCACGCCACAAGCCGGGCTTTACAGGCGCGCACTTTCCAGTGCAAAAAACACGCCAACTAAAATCCGGCGATAGCCGGCAAGTGTAACGACGCCACGGCCCCCTCCCATCGGAAGAAACACGTATGAATAAAGGTTCAATTTCGCCCGACAAGTCCGCGGCAGACGCGAGCGGCACCGCTGCGCTGACGGACGGCGTGCGCCACGCCCTGGCCGTGACGCGCCGGGGGTGCGAAGAATTGATCCCCGAAGCGGACTGGGTGCAAAAATTGTCACGCTCGGAGCGCACCGGCACGCCGTTGCGCATCAAGCTCGGGCTGGACCCGACGGCGCCCGACATCCACATCGGCCACACCGTGGTGCTCAACAAGATGCGCCAGCTCCAGGACCTGGGGCACACGGTGATCTTCCTGATCGGCGACTTCACCAGCCTGATCGGCGACCCCTCGGGTCGCAACAGCACGCGCCCGCCGCTCACGCCCGAGCAGATCAAGGCCAACGCCGAGACCTACTACAAGCAGGCGAGCCTGGTGCTCGACCCGGCCAAGACCGAGATTCGCTACAACAGCGAGTGGAGCCTGCCGCTGGGCTCGATGGGCATGATCCAGCTGGCGGCCAAGTACACCGTGGCGCGCATGATGGAACGCAACGATTTCCACGACCGCTTCAAGGCCGGCACGCCGATCAGCGTGCATGAGTTCCTCTACCCGTTGATGCAGGGATACGACTCGGTGGCGCTCAAGAGCGACCTGGAGCTCGGCGGCACCGACCAGAAGTTCAACCTGCTCATGGGCCGCCACCTGCAGGCCGAGTACGGCCAGGAGCCGCAATGCATCCTGACCATGCCGCTGCTCGAAGGCCTTGATGGCGTCGAGAAGATGTCCAAGAGCAAGAACAACTACATCGGCATCACCGAAGACGCCAACACCATGTTCGCCAAGGTGCTGTCGATCTCGGACACGCTGATGTGGCGCTGGTACACGCTGTTGTCGTTCCAGACGATCGAGGCGATCGAGGCGCTGAAGCGGGAAGTGGCCAACGGGCGCAACCCCAAGGACGCGAAGGTGATGCTCGCCAAGGAGATCACCGCGCGTTTCCACAGCGCCGCTGCGGCCGATGCCGCCGAGCAGGACTTCATCAACCGCAGCAAGGGTGGCGTGCCCGACGAGATTCCCGAGGTGGCGCTCACGGGCGCGCCGCTGGGCATTGCGGCGCTGCTCAAGTCGGCCGGGCTCGCGCCCTCCAGCAGCGAGGCCAACCGCCTCATCGACGGCGGCGGCGTGCGCGTGGACGGCTCGGCCGTCAGTGACAAAGGCCTCAAGCTGAGCGCCGGCACCTATGTGGTGCAAGTCGGCAAGCGCAAGTTCGCGCGCGTCACGCTGGGCTGAAGGCGGCGGCGCAAACCGTTTGCCGCGGCGCGACCCCCCGGGCGGATCGGCCCCGGGGACAGCGTCCCGCGCAGCATCGCTGCGTGGGCGCTCAAGTCACCGTGCGCCGGCCTTTTCGAGCATCGCCACCATCTCGGCGTAGCCCCGCGCTTTCGCCAGGGCCAGCGGCGTCTGCCCATGGCGATCAGCGAGCTGCAGGTTGGCGCCGGCGTCGATCAGGGCCTTGAGCGTGGCCTGGTGGCGCTTGCCCCCGTCGCCCAGCACGATGGACTCGATCACGGCGGTCCAGTGCAGGTTGTTCACGTGGTCCAGCGGGGCGCCGGCGGCAATCAGTTGCCGCACCACGCCGTCGTGGCCCAGGTGCGCCGCGGCGATCAGGGCGGTGCCGTCATAGCGGCTGGTCACGAGCTTCGCACTTGCGCCCTGCGCCAGCAGCGTGCGCAGCGTGTCTTCGTCGTCGGCCACGGCGGCGATGGTCACCGCGTCATATCGACCGTGTTCCAGCTTCGCGTGGTTCGCGCCCGCTTCCATCAACACGCGAACCGCCGCGCCCTGGCGCGCAAAGGTGGCCACGTGCAGGGGCGTGCGACCGGCGCCGTCGGTGGCGTCGATCGCCGCACCAGCCTTGAGCAGGCGCGCGATCTGCGCCACGTCGCCGCGCTGCGCTGCGGCGTGCAGGCCCTGGTAGGCCGCGCTCTCGGCGGGCGACGGCGGCACCTGGGCCATGGCACTGGCCGCGGTCGTGGCCAGCGTCAGCAAGAGCGCACGGCGCTTCATTGCAGGGCCGCCTTCACCTGTTCCAGCGCGGCCATGGCGCACTGTTCGTCGAGGTGGCCGCCTGGCGCACCGCCCACGCCCACCGCGCCGATGACCTCGTTGCCGGCGCGCACCGGCACGCCGCCGCCAAGCAGCAGGAAGCCCGGGATGTCCTTCAGGTTGGCGGCTGCGGGGTTCTTCTGTGCCGCTTCCATCATGGCCAGCGTGGTGTTGCGCGCCGAGGCCGAGGTGTAGGCCTTCAGGCGGCTGGCCTCGAGCGTGTGCGGACCGGCATTGTCAGCGCGCTGCAGGGCGCGCAGGTTGCCGGCGCGATCCACCACCACGGCCGTCACGGCGTGCCCGTTGGCGCTGCACGCGGCCACGGTGGCGGTGGCGATCTGGTTGGCCAGCTCGAGCGAGAGCACGCGCTCGCTGCGCACCAAAGGTGCGGCGGATTGGGCTTGTGTCAGAGCGGTGGCGCCGAGCAAGGCAATGGCGAGGGCGGTGCGGATGGGGGTGTTCATGTGGGTCTCCGGGAGGGCGTTGCGGTTCGATCAACCGTGCCTGCACTGTAGGAATCGCGGGCCGTGCGCGCCATTCGCGCGGCTACGTCCGCCACTGCGTAGAACTACGCAGCAGGCCCTTGCCCGGCCACCAGCGCCGCGTAGCCGCGCACCAGTTGCGCGAGCGAATCGACCTGCAGCTTCTCGAACACGTGTGCGCGATGGGTTTCCACGGTGCGCGGCGACAGGTCGAGCACGCGCGCGATCGCCTTGTTCGACAGCCCCTCGACGATCAGTGCCAGCACCTCACGCTCGCGTGGCGACAACTGCAGCCAGCGCTCGCGCGCCGCGCGATCGGTCTGGGCGCGCTGGCGCGACTGCGCGTGCTGGCGAACCGCCTGCTGCAGCGCCTCGATCAGCGCCTCGTCGTCGACCGGCTTCTCCAGGAACTCGGCCGCGCCGGCCTTGAAGGCGCGGCGACACATCTCCACCGTGCCGTGGCCGGTGAGCATGATCACTGGCTGGTCCACGCCCTGCGCGATCAGCGTGTCGAGCACGCTCAGGCCGCTGATGCCGGGCATGCGCACGTCAAGCACGATGGCGCCGATGCCCTCGCGATCGAAGTCGCGCAAGAAGAGTTGCGGGTCGCCCCAGGACACCACGCGCAGGCCCACCGTGCCGATCAGCAAGGCCAGGCTCTCGCGCACCGCCTCGTCGTCGTCGATCAGGTGCACGGTGGGGGAAAGGGCGTCGTTTGGCGACGGTGTCATGGCGTGTGAAGCGGCAACTGGAGCGTGAAATGTGCGCCGCCCTCGGGCGCGTTGGCGGCGCTCAGTCGCCCGCCCTCGGCCTGCGCGAGCGACTCGCTGAGCGTCAGACCCAGGCCAAGGCCGCCGTCCCGCGTGGAGAAGAAGGGCTCGAACACGCGCGACAGTACATCGGGTGGCAGGCCCGGGCCGCTGTCGATCACGTCCAGCACGGCTTGCTTGCCTTCGCGCCGCACCGCCAGATGCAGCTCGCGCGCGCCCCCGGCCTGTCGGTCCATGGCCTGCAGGGCGTTGGCGATCAGGTTGTGCACGATCTGATCGATCGCAACCGTATCGGCCATCACCTGCACGGGCTCGCTTGCACGCCAGCGCACCGACACACCGCAACGTTCGATTTCGGGCTGCAGCAGGTGCAGCGCCTCGCGCACGCAGGCCGCCAGGTCGAGCGCCACGCGTGCCGTGGACGCGTCCGCCGGCGCCTGCAGGCCGCGGCGCAGGCGGCCCAGGACGTCCGCCGCGCGTCGCGCCTGTGCCGCGGCCCGGCCCATGGCTTCGCGCGCGGTGTCCAGCTCGGGCGGGTTGTCGGCCAGCAGGCGCTGCGCGGCCTGGGTGCTGGCGAGCACTGCCGTCAGCGGTTGATTCAGCTCATGTGCCAGACCCGCAGCGAACTCACCCATGGCGTTGAGACGGCCGAGCTGGCCCAGTCGCAGCAGGGCCTCGGCGCGCTGTCGCGCCTCGCGTGAGCGCAGCGCGTGGCGCCATGCCACCAGCACGGTGGTCACGAACAGCGTCCATGCACCCATGGCCAACCAGGGCAGTTCACCCCACCCCACCCAGCGGATGGCCACCGCATGGAAAGGCTGGCTCTCGGCGGCCACCACCTTGTCGAAATCGAAGCGCCAACCGCGCGCTTGCGGCTGCCCGGGCTGCAGCACCAGCGACTGTCCGCGCCATTGCAGCGCCACCTGCACCGGGCTGTTCGCGCGGTCCATCGGCCAGTCGGCATCGGGCACCAGGCCAGCCAGCGCGATGTCGAGTGCGTAGGCGCCGTTGCCCGCGCCCTGCACCAGGGTGTAGCGGCCCTGTGCCAGCTCCGCGTCGGCCATGGCCGCGCGCCCGCTGGCCCGCGCGGCGGTTTCGGCCTCGGTGAGCGCGGCATCGGGCCAGGCGCCACCGGGCTCGCGCACCCGCACCTGCAACAGCCGAGGATGAATGGCGCTCAAACGGGGCAGGGCGTCGGCGCGTGCGGGCTCCAGCAGGGCCAATGTGGCAAGCACGGCGTCGTGCTGCACCACCTGCTGGCTCAGCAAACGGTGCACGATGCGCGCGTCGGTCTCGAACGCGGCGCGCTGCGCGTCGAGACCGCGTTGCGCGATCAGCCAGGCCCCGAGCAGCGACAGGCCCAGGCCCGCCGCGCCCCAGCTCAACCTTGACCACCACGCACGCTGCATGCGATCCATTCTGGCACGCGACAATGCGGTGCATGACCGATCTGCTTCAACGCCTCACGCCACGCCGCCTGCTTCAGGTCTCGGTGGTCGTGGCGCTGCTCACCATCGTGCTCAAGACCGCGGCCTGGTGGGTCACGGGCTCGGTGGGCCTGCTGTCCGACGCGCTGGAATCGCTGGTGAACCTGGCCGGTGCCACCTTCGGGCTGCTCATGGTCACCATCGCCGCGCGGCCGGCCGACGAAGACCACCCCTACGGCCACCACAAGGCCGAGTACTTCTCCTCCGGTTTCGAGGGCGTGCTGATCATCGTTGCAGCGATCGCCATCGGTTGGACCGCGGTGGACCGCCTGCTGGCGCCGCAGCCGCTGGAGCAGGTCGGCCTGGGGTTGTGGCTGTCCGTCATCAGCTCGGTGTTCAACGGCGTGCTCGCCTGGGTGATGTTGCGCGCCTCGCGCGTGCACCGCTCTGCTGCACTGGAGGGTGACGCCCGTCACTTGTTCACCGACGTGTGGACCTCCATCGGCGTGGTCGTGGGCATCCTGCTCGTTGGCGTCACCGGCTGGCTCTGGCTCGACCCGGTGATTGCCATCGCCGTGGCGCTCAACATCCTGCGCGAGGGTGCGCGATTGGTCTGGCGTGCCTCGCAGGGCCTGATGGACGAGGCGCTCGACCCCGTGCTGCAGGACACGATCGAGCGCACGCTGGCGCGTTACGCCAAAGAGCACCAGGGCCGCGAGATCGTGCGCTTCGACCACGTGATCACGCGCAAGGCTGGGCAACGCCGCTTTGCCGACCTGCACATGCACGTCCCGGGCGCCTGGACGCTGGCGCGCGCCGCGGCGCTGCGCGGCGAGGTGGAGCAGGCGCTCATGGACGCGGTGCCGGGCCTGCTGGCCAGCATCCAGCTGCTGCCCACCGATGTCGAGGCACTGGCGGTGGAAGACGAGGGTGTGCTGTGATCGCGCTGCTGCAACGGGTGAGCCAGGCCCGTGTCGACATCGCGGGCGAGACGGTGGGCGCCATCGGCCCGGGTCTGCTGGTGCTGGTGTGCGCCGAGCCCGCCGATACCGAGGCCGTGGGCCTGAAGCTGCTGCAGAAGATCCTCAAGCTGCGCATCTTTGCCGACGAGGCCGGCAAGATGAACCGCAGCGTGCAGGACGTGGGCGGTGGTCTCTTGATCGTCAGCCAGTTCACCCTGGCGGCCGACGTCTCGGGCGGCAACCGTCCGGGCTTTACCAACGCCGCGCCACCCGCCCTGGGCCAGGCGCTTTATGACGCCTTCGTGGCCGCGGCGCGCGCCGCGCACCCGGTGGTGGCCACCGGCCGCTTTGGCGCCGACATGGCGGTGCACTTGGTCAACGACGGCCCGGTGACGATCCCGCTGCGCATCGGCGCCTGAGCGCCGGCGCCGGCCTCAGGCGTCGCGCACCTCGGCGCTCGGGCCATTGGTCTTGACCGAATCGATGCCGTTCTGGCGCGAAGCCTCGGAGGTGTACATCTGGCTGGTGCCGATGACCTGGCCGTTGGACGCCTTGAGATTGAAGTAGAAGCGCCCGTCCGACGCGGTCTTGAGCTCGTAGCGTTCGGGCAGCGGTGCGTTCTTCTGCACCGACGCCACGCCGTTCTGCGCCGACGCCCTGGCGTCGTACTGCTCGCTGCGCAGGATCACCTGGGCATTCGCGGCCTTCAGCACAAACGAATGCTGCCCCTTGTCGTTCTTCGAGATTTCGTA
This sequence comes from Hydrogenophaga intermedia, assembly GCF_023715105.1. Classification (GTDB taxonomy): domain Bacteria; phylum Pseudomonadota; class Gammaproteobacteria; order Burkholderiales; family Burkholderiaceae_C; genus Hydrogenophaga; species Hydrogenophaga intermedia_A. The sequence goes on from NZ_JAMBNO010000013.1 coordinate 91,719, forward strand.
CCAGCCGGACATGATTGCTCCTCGGGTCGGGTTGAAGACACGGGGCATGTTACGCAGTGCGCATGACAGCCGCAGCCACCCGGCGGCGCCGATCGCTCCGGAATTACCCGCAGTCGCGGGCAGCCGTGTCAGGCATAAGGATTCTTTTCGCCCAGGCTGGCGAGGATGGCCACCTCGCGCGCCTCCATCGCTTCGGCGTCGGCCTCGCTGGTTTCATGATCCCAGCCCTGCGCGTGCAGCGCGCCGTGCACCAGCAGGTGCGCATAGTGCGCGGCCAGCGGCTTCTTCAGCTTTTTCGCTTCGGCCGCGATGACCGGCGCGCACAGCACCAGGTCGGCCGTCACCACCGGTTCGCGCGTGTAGTCGAAGGTGAGCACGTTGGTGGCGTAGTCGCGGCCGCGGTAGTCGCGGTTGAGGGCCTGGCCTTCCTCGGCGTCGACGATGCGCACGGTGAGTTCGGCCTCGCGTTCGAGCGCGCGGCGCAGGCAGCGCGCCACGAAGGCGCGCGGCAGTGCCGCGCGGTGTTCCGCCACGCCATCGAAGCGGCCGAACTGCAGCGAGAGCATGAGCGCGGGCAGGGCCATCAGCGCGCTGCCTTCTCGGCCTTGCAGTTGGCCAGCAGCACGCGCTCCTTCGCCGTGTGGTCGGCGGCCAGGAAGCTCAGGAATCCCTCGTCGCCCTTGGTGAACCAGCGCAGGCTGTGTTGCTCGTCGAGCGCGATGTAGCGCACGCCCGAGGCGCTGGTGCGGGCCTTGAGCAGCGCGGTGCGGCCGTCGTGATGCAGCGCTGCGAACGAATCGCCATGGCCGAATTCGAGATAGGCCACGTCGATGATGGCGCCGCCGTCGCAGCGATAGCGCACCGTTTCGCTGCTGTAGCCCGGGCCCTGCACGGCGCCGCTGGCAGGCGGCTTGGGGGGCAGCAGCTGGCAACCGCTGACCAGCGCGGTCAGGGCGAAAAGGGCGGGCAGGCGCATGGGCGGGCTCCTTCAGTCGGCGTTGCGGCGGCTGCGCCGCGGGGCGGGTTCGGCGTCGACTTCACGGGCCGGGCTGCGCGCTTCATAGGCGTCGACGATGCGCGCCACCAGGGGGTGGCGCACCACGTCGGCGCTGGTGAGGCGCGTGAAGCCGATGCCGGTGACGCGCTTCAACACCCGTTCGGCATCGATCAGGCCGCTCAATTGCGTGCGCGGCAGGTCGATCTGGCTCACATCGCCGGTGACCACGGCCTTGCTGCCGAAGCCAATGCGCGTGAGGAACATCTTCATCTGCTCGGGCGTGGTGTTCTGTGCCTCGTCGAGGATCACGAAGGCATGGTTGAGCGTGCGCCCACGCATGAAGGCCAGCGGCGCAATCTCGATCTGCTGGCGCTCGAAGGCTTTCTGCACCTTGTCGAAACCCATCAGGTCGTACAGCGCGTCGTACAGCGGGCGCAGGTAGGGGTCGACCTTCTGGCCCAGGTCACCGGGCAGGAAGCCCAGCTTCTCGCCGGCTTCCACCGCGGGGCGGGTGAGCACGATGCGTTGCACGGCGCTGCGCTCCAGCGCATCCACCGCGCAGGCCACCGCCAGGTAGGTCTTGCCGGTGCCGGCCGGGCCGATGCCGAAGGTGATGTCGTGCAGCGCCATGTTCTCCAGGTAGCGCGCCTGGTTGGGCGTGCGCCCGCGCACTTCGCCGCGGCGCGTCTGCATGGCCAGCGCGCCGTCGCCGGGCTCCTGCAGCGCGGTGTCGCCACTCAGCATGAGCTGCACCTGCTCGGGCGGGATCGGGCCGCGCGCCATCTCGTAGAGCGCCTGCAGCACTTCCAGCGCCTGCTGGGCCTTCGCCTTGGGGCCTTCGATGCGGAACTGCTCGAAACGGTGCGCCACCTTGACCTGCAGCGCCGCTTCGATGGAGCGGATGTGCGCGTCCAGCGGGCCGCACAGGTGCGCCATGCGGGTGTTGTCGGGCGGGCTGAAGGTGTGTCTGAGAATCAAGCCGATAATTCCTGAAGGCGCTGGAAGGACACCGATGATAGGCAAGTTGACCGGTACGTTGCTGGAGAAGAACCCACCCCAGATCCTGCTGGACTGCCATGGCGTGGGTTACGAGGTGGATGTGCCGATGAGCACCTTCTACCTCCTGCCCGCCAGCGGCGAGAATGTCTCGCTGCTGACCCACTTCGTGGTGCGCGAGGACGCGCAGATCCTCTACGGCTTTGCCTCCGCGGCCGAGCGCGATGCGTTTCGCCAGCTCATCAAGATCAGCGGCGTCGGGCCCCGCACCGCGCTGTCGGTGCTCTCCGGCCTGTCGGTGAACGACCTGGCCCAGGCCGTGAGCACGCAGGAGACCGGCCGCATCGTCAAGGTGCCCGGCATCGGCAAGAAGACGGCCGAGCGGCTGCTGCTCGAACTCAAGGGCAAGCTCGGTGTGGACCTGGGTCTGCCCGCCGGCGGCGTGGCGCGCAGCGACGCGCAAGCCGACATCCAGCAGGCCCTGATGGCCCTGGGTTACAACGAAAAGGACGCCGCCGCCGCGCTCAAGGCCCTGCCGGCCGATGTGGGCGTGGCCGACGGCATCAAGCTGGCGCTGAAGTCGCTTGCGAAGTAAGCCATGAGCATCCAGACCGACGACTTCGCCCCCGCACCGCGCGTCATCTCGCCGGTGACGGTCTCGCCCAAGGAAGAGGCGATCGAGCGCGCGCTGCGCCCCAAGCTGCTCGACGAGTATGTGGGCCAGATGAAGGTGCGCGAGCAGCTCGAGATCTTCATCGGCGCCGCGAAGAAGCGTGCCGAGGCGCTGGACCACGTGCTGCTGTTCGGCCCGCCCGGGCTGGGCAAGACCACGCTGTCGCACATCATTGCGCAGGAGCTGGGCGTGAACCTGCGCCAGACCAGCGGGCCGGTGCTGGAAAAGCCCAAGGACCTGGCGGCGCTGCTGACCAACCTCGAACCCAACGATGTGCTTTTCATCGACGAGATCCACCGGCTCTCGCCGGTGGTGGAGGAAATCCTCTACCCCGCGCTGGAGGACTACCAGATCGACATCATGATCGGCGAGGGCCCGGCGGCGCGCAGCATCAAGCTCGACTTGCAGCCCTTCACCCTGGTGGGCGCCACCACGCGCGCGGGCATGCTCACCAACCCGCTGCGCGACCGCTTCGGCATCGTCGCGCGGCTGGAGTTCTACACCGCCGAAGAGCTCACGCGCATCGTCACGCGCAGCGCCGGGCTGCTCAATGCGCCGATCGACGCCGATGGCGCGTTCGAGATCGCACGCCGCTCGCGTGGCACGCCGCGCATCGCCAACCGTCTGCTGCGCCGGGTGCGCGACTACGCCGACGTCAAGGGCGGCGGGCGCATCAGCAAGGACATCGCCGAACGCGCGCTGGCCATGCTCGACGTCGACCCGCAGGGTTTCGATCTGATGGACCGCAAGTTGCTGGAAGCGGTGATCCACCGTTTCGATGGCGGTCCGGTCGGGCTGGACAACATCGCCGCCAGCATCGGCGAAGAGCGCGACACGATCGAGGACGTGATCGAGCCCTACCTCATCCAGCAGGGCTACCTGCAGCGCACGCCGCGCGGACGCACCGCCACGCTGGCGGCCTACCGCCACCTGGGCGTGGTGCCGCCGCAGGGTGAGGGCACGTTGTTCGCCGATGGCGCCTGAACGCCCCGCCAGCGTCCATCGGCCCGCACCATGACCCAGACGCCGCCCGCCGCCACCACCGCCGGGGAACGGGTGTTGCCGCAACCGGCCAGCGCCACCGAGGCGCTGTACCGCGCCGCCCTGAGCGGCGCGCAGCTAGCGCATTACCTGCCAGCGTTCGCCCGTTTCGACGAGCTCGGGGTGGCGCGCACCCAATGGAACCACGCCGCGGCCTGGCTGGGCTGGCACTGGCTGCTGTACCACCGGCTGTGGCGCCATGCCTTGCTGCACGCGCTTGGGGTGGCGCTGGCCGTTGCCGCCTGGTGGTGGCTGCAGCGCGTCGCCGGCCCCTGGCCCGAGGGGGTGCGCTGGGGACTGCTCGTGGCCATTGCCGCGGTCGCCGTGGCGGTACCGGGGTTGTGGGGCGATGCCTGGCTGCACGCCGACGTGCGTCGGCGCATGACCGCCGCGGTGCGCCGCGCGCGCACCGTGCAGGAGGCCTGCACCTTGCTGGCCCGGCCATCGGCCGCGCAGCGCATGTGGATCGCCGTGATGGCGCTGGAGGCGGTGGCGCTGGTGGGCTGGCGTCTGGGTGGCCATGACGAAGGGGTGGCGTCCACCCCGCCAGCCCCCGAGCCCGTGCTGTCGGAGCGGGTGCCCGAGGTGCGGGAGGCGGTCGCAACAACACCAGCAACAACACCAGCCATAGCTGCCTCACCAGAGCCAACACCTGCGCCTGCACCTGCAACAGCAACAGCAACAGCAAGCGCATCCGCATCCGCATCCGTAAGCACCGAACCCCTGCCCAGCCCCCTGCCGACGCCCGAGCCCCCGGCCAACGCGGCAGGCGCCGACGCGCCACGTGCGCGTCTGGGCGGGCACGGTGTGGCCGTCGGCATCTTTGCCGATCCGGCCAACGCCGAGCGCGCGGCGCAGCGCCTGCGTGGCGCGGGCCTGCCGGTGGTGGTCGATCCGCTGGAATCGGCGCGCGGGCCGCTCACGCGGGTGCGCGTGGGGCCGTTGGGCACGCATGACGAGGCGCTCGGCGCCGCGGAGACGGTGCGCAACCTCGGCCTGGAGGCGAAGGTCTACGGCCCCCGCTGAGCCACCCGTTTGCCGCCGCTGGGGGGCGTTGTCAGCCGATCGCGCCGCGCGCGTCCACACGCAGCACGCGTTCGACACGGCCGCTGACCAGCCCGCCGCGCACGCCCACCATGGCATCGTGCAGGTTGACCGTCGGGTCGCAGTGGCCGGGCACCAGCCACACCGTGTCGCCCAGGGCGGGCAGGTGGTCGCCGCGCAACACGCCGTGTTCGTCGCCCCCGTTGGCGTAGCTCAGGCCATGGGGCCACCACACGCGCGGCAGTCCGCTGTCGATGGCGTGGCTCTTGTGGCCGGCGTCGATCACCGCATGGGCATCGCCACGGCTCATCACCTGTGCCTTCACGAACAGCGCGTGCTCGAAAGCCGGCGCACCCTCGTCGGGGGTGTTGGCGGCGTAATCGGCGTCCATGAACAGGTAGGAGCCGGCCTGCAGTTCGCCCCACAGGCCGCTGGCCGCTTCGTGGACGAAGGTGCCGGTGCCCGCGCCGGTGACCAGTGGCACCGCGATGCCCGCGGCCTCGATGAGCGCGCGCGTGTGCGCCACCGCCTGCGCCGCGCGGGCGATGGTGTCGCGGCGCTCGGCCACCGGGCGCTGGTGCTGGGCGCTGCCGTGGTAGGCCTGCAGCCCGATAAAGCGCAGCGTGCGCTGCGCGGCCACCGCGCGTGCCAGCGCGAGTGCGGGTTCGCCCGGCGTCACGCCGCAGCGGCCGTGGCCGACGTCGATCTCCACGAACACGTCGATGGCCTGCGGGTGGTTCACACCCGCGTGCGCCAGCGCCTCGCCCAGGCGCTGCACGCCCAGCGCGCTGTCCACCGCGATGGCAAAGCGCGTGCCGCCGTTGGCGTTCGCACGAACCGCCTGCGCCAGGCGCGCGAGCTTGGCCGGGTCCACCGCCTCGTTGCTCACGTAGATGTCCTCGACGCCCTGTGCCGCCAGCGCGAGCGCCTCGTCGATCTTCTGCACGCACACGCCCACCGCGCCGTGTGCCATCTGCAGCTTCGCGAGCTCGGCGCATTTGTGCATCTTCGCGTGCGGTCGCAGCCGCAGACCCCGCGCGGTGCAGAAATCGGCCATTCGGTGCAGGTTGCGCTCCATGGCGTCGAGGTCGATCACGAGCGCGGGCGTGTCGATGGCGGCCACGCCGTGGCCGATCAGCCCGTCAAAGCGAGCCAGCCGTGGGTCAGGCGCTGCGTTCATCGAGCACATCCTCGTCGTCGCCCACCTGCAGGTGGCTCACGTCGCCCCATCCCACCAGCGCCAGGCCCTCGGGCGACCACAGCAAGCGGTTGACGCCGGTGTTGGCCAGCTGCCAGGTGCGCGGGGCCTGCAGGTCCACGCGCGTGGCTGCACGGTAGAGCACGTCCAGCACGCCGCCGTGTGCCACCAGCAGGATCTGCTCGCCCACGTGCCGTTCAGCCAGGCGCAGCACCGTGGCCACCACGCGCTCGCGCAACTGCACCAGGGTTTCGCCGCCGGGCGGCGCGAAGTCGGGCATGCGCTTGCGCCAGGCCAGCGTTTCGGCCGGGTAGCGCAAGGCGAGTTCATCCCAGGTATGGCCTTCGAAGCGGCCAAAACCGCGCTCACGCAGGCCGATGTCGGCGTGCACCGGCAGGTCGTGCCGCTGCGCCACCGCCTGGGCGGTGTCGCGCGCGCGCTTGAGGTCGCTGCTGTAGATGGCGGCGATGGGCTCCTGGCCCAGGGCGCGCGCCAGCCGCGCGGCCTGCCAGCGGCCATGCTCGTTGAGGTCGATGTCGGTGTGCCCCTGGATGCGCGTGTCGCGGTTCCAGGTGGTCTCGCCGTGGCGAACGGCCAGGATGCGGGTGGCTTGCAAGGCGTTGGGTACTCGGGGGAAAGAACCGGTGAAATGTACCGGTCCTTGCGACACAATGGGCCGCATGGACATGCCGAGCGCACCTGGCGCCGACTTCACCACGCTGTTCCACTTCCTGCCGATCGGTGCTTACCGAAGCTCGGCCGAGGGACGCATGATCCACGCCAACGAGCAGCTGGCGCGCATCAACGGCTTTCGTGACGTCGAGGAGCTGCTTGACCGCGCGCGGCACGACCCCGATGGCTGGTATGTCGACCCGGCTCGCCGGCACGAATTCCAGTTGCGGCTGGCGCGCGACGGCGAGGTGCGCGGCTTCATCTCGGAAGTCAAGCGCCGCCACGACAGCGAGCGCATGTGGGTGAGCGAGAACGCGCACATGGTGCGCGACGCCGATGGCCGCGTGCTGTTCTACGAGGGCACGGTCGAAGACATCACGGAGCGCGTGGCCCAGCAGAAGGCCATGCGCGAGCAGCAGGAGCGCATGCAGGCGCTGGCCGACCAGATCCCCGGGGTGGTGTTTTCGCTGCTGGTGCGCCCGGACGGCACGCGCGCCTACCGTTTCGTCAGCTCGGGCGTGCGCGCGATGTACGGCTTCTCGCCCGAAGACCTGTTGCGCGATCCGATGCTGATCGCGCGCTACCGGCACCCGGAGGACATCGGCCGGCTCGACGGCGAGACCGAAGCCATCAAGGCTGGCAAGGTCGAACTTGCCGGCGAGTTCCGCATCGTGTTGCCCGATGGTCAGGTGAAGTGGATCTACAAGCGCTCCTGCGAGGTGCTGCGCGACAACGAAGGCGTGCACCGTGTGGGCGTGCTGCTCGACATCAGCGCGCGCAAGAGGGCCGAGGATGCTCTGCGCGAGAGCGAGGCGCTGTGGAAGCTCGCCCTGGAGAGCGCGGGGGAAGGTGTGTGGGACTGGAACCTCGTGACCGGCGAGGAGTACCTCTCGGACAGCCTGCTGTCGATGTACGGCTACACGCGCGACGAGGTGCAGGGCGTGGCCGAGGACCTGGACGCCCGCACCCACCCGGACGACATCCCCGCCATGATCGAGGCGAGACAGGCGCACTTCGAGGGCCGTGCGCGCCTGTACCGCAACGAGCACCGCGTGCGTGCCAAGGACGGCCGCTGGCTGTGGATCCTCACGCGCGGCATGGTGATCTCGCGCGACGAAAGCGGTCGACCCACGCGCATCGTGGGCACGCACACCGACATCACCGATCTCAAGCAGGCCGAGGAGCAGCAGCGCGTGCTGGAGGGCCAGTTGCGCGAGAGCCAGAAGATGGAGGCCATCGGCACGCTGGCCGGCGGGGTGGCGCACGACTTCAACAACCTGCTGGCCGCCATCCTGGGCAACCTGGTCCTCGCGCGCGAGGATGTCGGTGCCGAACACCCGGCGCAGGAAAGCCTGGCCGAGATCAACCGCGCGGCCATCCGCGCGCGCCAGCTGGTGCAGCAGATCCTCACCTTCAGCCGCCGTGGCGCCCAGGTGATGGAGCATCAGCCGCTGTTGCCCCTGGTGGAAGAGGCCCTGGGCCTGATGCGCTCGCTGCTGCCCGCGGGCGTGCGGCTGCTCACGCGGCTGTCCAAGGAGCCGCTGCCCGCGCTGGTGGACGCCACGCAAATGCAGCAGGTGCTCATGAACCTGTGCACCAACGCCTGGCAGGCGTTCGCGGGCCGCAGCGGCGAGGTCACCGTGGCACTGGAGCGCGTGGCGCTGGACGCCGCGCAGGCGCTCCAGCTGGGCGCGCTCGAGCCTGGTACCTACGCCCGCCTGAGCGTGGCCGACAACGGCCCCGGCATGGACGAGGTGACGCAGCGCCGCGTGTTCGAGCCCTTCTTCACCACCAAGGCGCCAGGCGCCGGCACGGGCCTCGGCCTGGCCGTGGTGCACGGCATCGTGAAGGCGCACCGGGGGGCCATCGGCCTCACCAGCCAGCCAGGTGCAGGCACGCGCTTCGACGTCTACCTGCCGCTGGCCGCCAGCGCGGCCGCGCCCCTGCCCGATCTTGCGGTCATACCGCCGCCCGCCCCGGCCGCCGCGCCCGAGGGTCGGCACGTGGTCTACATCGACGACTACGAGGCGCTGGTGTTCCTGGTGGGCCGGCTGCTGCGCAAGCAGGGCTACCGCGTGAGCACCTTCGAGTCGGGCGAGGCGGCGCTGGCGTGGTTCTCGCAGCACCCGCGGGAGCCGGTGGACCTGCTGGTGACAGACCAGAACATGCCCGGCATGGCCGGCGTGGAGGTGGTGCGCGAGCTGCGCCGGCTGCGCCCGGCGCTGCGCATGGCCATCGTATCCGGGCACGTGAGCGACACGCTCATCGCCGAAGCGGCCTCTGCCGGCGTGGACGACGTGCTCGCCAAGCAGGACAGCATGGACGCGCTGGGCGCCGCGATCCGTGGCCTGCTGGAACCCGCCGCCGGCACCGCGCCGGCGGTCTGATCAGCGCGGCACTTCGATGTTGACCTGACGCACGCCCGCGGGCGGTGTGGGAAAGCCCTGCAGCGCGGCATCGAGCATGGCCATCCAGAGCGCGGGGCTGCTGTTCCAGCGCCCGTCGTGCGCGCCGCGGGTTTCGTACACCACGCGCCCGGTCGAAGCGTCGCGCACCACCAGTGACACGGCACGCTGGTAGTACGGCGTCTCGAAACGCGGGAATGCGGGAAAGAAGATCACCTGACCGGTACCGGTGACCACATAGTCGCGCCCGGGCAGGGCAAAAGGCGAGCCGTACGGGCCCCAGCGATCCCAGGGGTCTTCCCAGGGCGCGCGAGGCAGGCGCACCGTGCTGGCGTTGACTTGCACGGTCCAGGGCGAAGCCACGCCCGTGGCAGCGCGGCTCCAGCCGAGCTTGGCGAGCGCCGCCTCGGCGTAGCGTTCCAGCTCGTCCTGGCTGCGCGCGCCCCGCTCGTCCTGCTGCGAGGGCAGGCGCTCGAATCGGTAGACCTGGGGGGGCGCGGGCACGGCATCGCTGGCGCCGCGGTCCTGCCAGCGGGGAAAGCTCTCGACCTGGTTGTCCACCAGGAACACCGAAGCGCAGCCCGACAGCAGTGCGGTGGCGACGATGACAACGGCGGCAAGGGCCGGACGCAGGGAAGCGGGCATGCGGTTACTCCGGGTGTCACCGGGTTCGGGCGTGCGCTCAGTCCCCGGCGGTGATCGGTATGACCGGACGCACCCAGCCGGGGTTCCCATCGGCGCCCGCCGCCGCCGGCGGCGCGCAGGGCTCCTCGTCGAACGCCTTGTCGCCGTCCTCGCTGGCCTCGCCGGTCGCGCGCAAGGTTTCAAACGGAAACAAGGAGCGGTCCAACAAGTGGCTGGGCACCACGTTCTGCAGCGCATTGAACATGTTTTCGACGCGGCCGGGGAATTTCGCGTCCCACTCGCGCAGCAGGTTGCCCACCTGCTTGCGCTGCAGATTCTCCTGGCTGCCGCACAGCGTGCAGGGAATGATCGGGAACTGGCGCACCTCGGCCCAGCGAGCGAGGTCCTTCTCGGGCACGTAGGCGAGCGGACGGATCACCACGTTCCTGCCATCGTCGCTCACCAGCTTCGGTGGCATGCCTTTGAGCTTGCCACCGAAGAACATGTTGAGCAGCAGCGTCTGCAGGATGTCGTCGCGGTGGTGGCCGAGCGCGATCTTGGTGGCGCCGAGCTCCCCGGCCACTCGGTAGAGGATGCCACGGCGCAGCCGGCTGCACAGGCTGCACAGCGTCTTGCCCTCGGGGATCACGCGCTTGACGATGGAATAGGTGTCCTGGTTCTCGATGTGGAACTTCACGCCGAGCTTGCCCAGGTACTCGGGCAGCACGTGCTCGGGAAAGCCGGGCTGCTTCTGGTCGAGGTTGACGGCGATGAGCTCGAAGTTCACCGGCGCGCGTTGCTGCAGCTTGAGCAGGATGTCGAGCAGGCCGTAGCTGTCCTTGCCGCCCGAGACGCAGACCATCACGCGGTCGCCTTCCTCGATCATGTTGAAGTCGACGATCGCGCGGCCGACCTCGCGGCACAGGCGTTTTTCGAGTTTGTGGTTTTCGCGTTCGATGTCCATGGTGCGTTCCTTCACCAGCTCCCGCTTTCCATGCGGATGGCGACCTCGCAGTCGTCGAAGATCTCCAGCTTGGCGATGCGCACGCGCACGCCGATCACGCCGGGCAGCTGCATCAGCCGGCGCGTGAGCTTGCCGATCAGGCTCTCCAGCAGGTTCACGTGCTCGGCGGTGCATTCGTCGATGATGATCTGGCGCACCTTGCGGTAGTCGAGGACGTGACCGATGTCGTCGTCGTGCGGCAGCAGCGGTTGTGTGCCCTGGTTGAGCTCGGCATCCACCCGGATCGGCTGCGGCGCCTGCTTCTCGCGGTCGAGGATGCCCAGGTTGGCATCGAAGCGCAGTCCGCTGAGCGTGAGGATCTGGTTGCCGGCGACGGTGGGGATCATGGGGTCCTCACATCAGGGAAAAGTCGCGCTCGAAGCGCATCAGGTGCTGGCCGCCGTCAACCAGCAGCGTGGTGCCGGTGATCGAGCCATTGTCCAGCGCAAAGGCCACGGCCGCGGCCACGTCGGCGGGGGTGGAGGAGCGACCCAGCGGCGACTGCCGGTGCAACTGGGCGAACTTCTCGTCCGACAGCATGTGGCTGGTGAGCGTGAGCCCCGGCGCTACGCCGACCACGCGCACGCGGGGCGCGAGCGCCAATGCCAGCATGGTGGTGGCCGCCTCCAGCGCCGCCTTGGACAGCGTGTAGCTGAAGAAGTCGGGGTTCATGTTCCACAGCTTCTGGTCGAGCAGGTTGACCACCGCGCCGCTACCGTCGCCCGCCGCCAGGTGCTCGTGCAGGGCTTGGGCCAGCAGCACCGCCGCGCCGGTGTTGGCTCGCAGGTGCGTGTCCATGGCGGCGTAGCCGAAGCTGGCGGCGCTGTCGTGCTCGAAGGTGGACGCGCTGTTGATCACCGCGTGCACGGCGCCGAAGTGCGCCGCCACCGCGGGCAGCAGGGCGCGAACGTTGGCTTCATCGCCCAGGTCGGCGAAGAAGGTGTGTGCGCTGCCGGCACGCCCGCTGGCGGCAGCGCAGTCGGCCGCGGTGGCGCGCGCCTCGTCCACCGAGTGCCGGTGGTGCACGGCCACGTTCCAGCCCGCGCGTGCCAGCGTGAGCGCGATTTCGCGGCCCAGGCGCTTGCCGGCGCCGGTGACGAGCGCTGTGCGGGGCGAAGGGGGGTGGAGGTCGGGTCGGGTCGGGGCCATCGGGGACAATGCGGCGCGTGAACACCGCACCCGTGAACGAGGCCAAGAGTGTAGCGAGCCCCCTGTCGGCACGCATTGCCACGGCCATCCGCGCCGCGGGCGGCTGGCTGCCCTTCGATCGCTTCATGGCCATGGCGCTGTACGAGCCGGGCCTGGGGTACTACGCCCACGGCAGCCGCAAGTTCGGCCACCTGCCGCAGCAAGGCAGCGATTTCGTCACCGCCCCCGAACTCACGCCGCTGTTCGGCCGCACGCTGGCGCGCCAGGTGGCGCAGGCGCTCGCGGCCACCGGCACGCGCGAGGTCTGGGAGTTCGGTGCCGGCAGCGGCGCGCTGGCGCGCCAGCTCATCGAGGGCCTGGCAGAACTTGGCCAGCCGCTCGAGGGCTACCGCATCGTTGACCTGTCGGGTGCGCTGCGCGAACGCCAGCGCGCCACGCTGGCCGCCCACGCCGACCGCGTGCAATGGCTCGATGCGCTGCCCGAGCGCTTCGAGGGCGTGGTGGTGGGCAACGAGGTGCTCGATGCGATGCCGGTGACGCTGCTCGCGCGCGTCGGCGGCGCCTGGTTCGAGCGCGGTGTGGCACTGGCCGATGACGGCGGCGATCGCCTGGCCTGGGCCGACCGCCCCACGGCGCTGCGCCCCCCACTGCCCGTGCCCGGTGAGCACGACTACCTGACCGAGATCCACCCGCAGGCCGAGGCCTTCGTGCGCACGCTGGGCGACCGCCTGGCGCGCGGCGCGGCCTTGCTCATCGACTACGGCTTCCCCGAGGCCGAGTACTACCACCCGCAGCGCGCCATGGGTACCCTGGTGGCGCACAGGGCGCATCGGCGCGACGACGACGTGTTGGGCGCCCCGGGCGAGAAGGACCTCACCGCGCACGTCAACTTCACCGGCATCGCACTTGCCGCACAGGGCGCCGGGCTGGACGTGATCGGCTACACCGGGCAGGGCCGCTTCCTGCTCAACGCCGGCCTGATCGATCTCGCGCGCGATGCGGGCGTGCGCGAGAACGCCAACCTGCTCAAGCTCGTGAACGAGCACGAGATGGGCGAGCTGTTCAAGGTCATCGCCCTGGCGCCGCGCGCCAGCAGTGCCGGCTGGGTGCCATTGGGCTTTGCCAGCGGCGACCGCACGCACCGTCTCTGAGGAATCCCGCCGTGATCCGCTGGATGATCGTCATCTTCCTGGCCTTGCTGCTGATCAGCTGGGCCACGCCGCTGTTCAAGAAGCTCGGCTTCGGCCGATTGCCCGGCGATTTTCACTTCAAGGCCTTCGGCCGCGAATGGTTCCTGCCGTTCGCGAGCACGGTGCTGCTCAGCCTGGTGGCCTCGCTCATCGGCTACCTGATCTGATGGCCTTGAGTTCGAGCGCGGTGGCCGCAACTGGCCCGCCATGAACGCCAGCGCCCTGCCCCTGCACACCGTGTGTCCGCATTGCGGCACCACCAACCGACTCTTGCCCGAGGCGCTGAATGCCGCGCCCGATTGCGGGCGTTGCCACCGCCCGCTGTTCACCGGTGCGCCGGTGTCGCTGGACGAAGCCGGCTTTCCCAAGACGATCGAAAAATCCGATTTGCCGGTGCTGGTGGACTTCTGGGCGCCCTGGTGCGGCCCCTGCCGCGCCATGGCGCCGCAGTACGAGGCCGCGGCGCGCGAGCTCGAGCCGCAGGTGCGCGTGGTCAAGGTCGACACCGAGGCGGCGCCGGCCCTGGCGGCGCAGCACAACATCCGCAGCATCCCCACGCTGGCCTTGTTCGTGGCCGGGCGCGAGATTGCCCGCCAACCCGGGGCCATGGGTGCATCCGACATCGTGCGCTGGGTGCGCGCCCGGTTGACGGGCTGAAGAGGGCTCAGGCGCCTGCGTTGTCCTGCGGCATGTCCGCGCGCGACAGGAAGCTGCGCCAGGCGAGCAGGAACTGGTCCCAGGCGGCCAGGTCGGCAGGGTCCATGCGGGCGCGATCGCCTTCGGTGGGGCAGTCGACCATCCTCAGGAAAGTCTGACGCAGCAGCGCCGCAGCCGTGGAAGCGTCCTCGCGCGCAACAGCCTTGGCGATCACGTGCCTTTCGAGGGCCGGTGCCAACACGTAGCGCGCCAGCATGTCGTTGCGCCAGGCGTTCTTCAGGGCTTCCTTGCGCTCGGGGGTGTTGCTGCTGGCGTCGATGGCGTCGATGCCGATGCGCAAGTCCTTGCGAAAGTCTGCGGGCAGCTGGTCTTCCAGGCCGGCCTGGGCGAAGAGCGGATGGAATGCCGCCACCGTGTCCCGCAACAGATCGCTGGCGTTCTGTCGTGCCAGGTCGGGCGGCAGCGAAGCGATCAAGCCGTCGATCGCCGGCAGGTGGGTGTCGAGGAACGTTTTCATGCCCGGCGTCTTGCCAGCCTGCACCGCCATGGTCTTGCCGATCGGGGTATTGGCCGAGAACGCCTGGTTGGGATCGTTGGCGTCGTCGGCGGCAACCTGAAGCTCGCGCTTGAGCCACTCACGCCGCTTGATGGGATCGGGCGTGCCTTCCCGCAGCAGATTGTCAAGCCGCGTCTGCCGCATCAACGGGGGGCTGACGCGCTGGTGTTTTTCGTGGGTCGCCTTGATCAACGTCAGGGTCTCGGCGTTCAGTTCGGGAAAGTCTTCGCTGAGGGCGATTTCATCTGCGGCCGTTCTGGCCGCGTTGTCATCCATCGCCGGGCGCAGCGTGCCCAGGGCGAAGCGGAGCGCCGCTGCCTTGATGGCCTGCGGATGGTTCGACAAAGGTGATTGGCGCGAGCTGGCGACAATCTGCAGGGCTTCCCGGCCCGGCCATTGCACGGCGTCCCGCGGCGTCTCGGTGATCAGGTTCATCGACGCCAGCATCTTCTCGACCTTGGCCAGGTCGCGGTGGTAAGCCACCGCGCAGGCCTGGGCCGCCTCCCGGGCCGACATGGCACGGGTCGGATCGCTCAGCAGCGGATGCATCGCGAGCTTGATCTGCAGGATGGCGGTCTCGTCGCCCGTCTGAGGGTAGTTGGGTGCGAGGCTGTTCATTGCATCGCGCGCCAGCGCCAGTTCCTTCACGTCGTTCGGGCACTGCTGGTGGGCGCAGGTTGTTGCCAGCTTGCGCAGGTCTGCCGCTTGGCTGGCGTCGTCGGCCACGGCGTTGCGCATCCGCGTCTTGAGGGTCTGGATGGCCTGGTCCCGCTCGGCCACGCTGGCGTCGTGACAGACGCCGAGTTGGTGCAGGGCGGCCGCGGCTGCGGCGTGGTAGTCGAGGTCGTTGAGCGTGCGGCTGGTCAGCGCCGCGTGGTCCTGTGTGAGGCCGATGCGCTCGGCAGTGCCTGCGCCGTACAGATCGTCCACCCGCCTCGCGAGCTCGCCCAGCGCGGCCTTGCTTTGATGCCGCAGGGCTTCACGCGAGGGCTTGTCGCCCAGCCGCGCCAGGAACTCGGTGGGTGAAAACAGTTTGCTGTAGAGCTTGCCGTTCTTGTAGCGCAGGTACTTCCCGGCGACGGCGTGGTGCTGGAAAGGCGTGGCCATGTCGCCGAGGCGCTTGGGGTCACCTCGGGGCACTTCCACCTTGTTCTTGATGCTGACGGCTTGCCTGACGTCCTGTCGGAACTTCTGAAGACTCATGGTGCTGGTTTGTCTGGATTGGGGCCGAGGATGGGTTCAGGCGCGCAGGCCCTGAGAAATGCCTGCGAGCCCCTCGATGGTCGATGCCCCGGCGGCGTTGGGCGACTGCATCAGGCTGCGCCATGCATGTGTCCGGTTGGCGAAACGCTCGAGGCATTCTCCAAGCCGCTCTTGCGCAAGCGCGGTGACGGGCAGGGTCTGTTGCAGTCGGTGTTCGCCAGTTGCGTCGATGCTGAACGCGGCGTCGGCGTGAAAACCTAGGTACTGCAGCATGAGTTCGTGCAACCTGTGCGAGCCCTGCGCGGGCCCGCTCATGCCGATGCCGGTGCTGATCGTGAGCAGGCCGCTATCGATGACAGCAACATCGATCCAGTGGTCATCTGCTGCCAGCAACCGCCAGGCCGGTGTCCCGTCTTCACGCACGAAGCCGAGCAGCTGGTCGGACTGGTCGATGGCCGCTGCGATGAGGGCGTCGAGGGTCTCCGGATCGTCGAGGGAATGAACGTCGTTCATGGGTGCTCTGCGCAACAGGTGGCAGCGCGCGCTGCCGGTCGTTGTCTGGGTAACGCGGGATGTGCTGTGGTTCCTGCGGCGCAGAGCCCCCTATGATTTCCCGCCATGAGATCGCCTCTACCCTGCGCCCGCCTGCTGGCCGACATCGGTGGCACCAATGCCCGCTTTGCCTGGCAGGCCGCGCCCGGCGCACCGATCGAAGCCCTGACCGTGCTGCCGGTGGCCGGGTTTGCGCGGCTGCAGGACGCGCTGCGCCACTACCTCGACACGCAGGCACCCGGCCCGGTGGGATCGGCGGCCATCGCGATCGCCAGCCCGGTGCTGGGCGACGCGGTGCGCATGACCAACCACGACTGGGCGTTCTCGCAACGCGATCTGCAGGCCGCGCTGGGCTTGCGGCACCTGCGCGTGCTCAACGACTTCACCGCGCTCGCACTGGCGCTACCGGCGCTGCCCGAGAGGCACCGTCGCCAGGTCGGCGGCGCGGCAGCGGATGCTGAGGGCGCGATCGGTCTGCTGGGCGCAGGCACCGGTCTGGGCGTCTCGGGCCTCGTGCCCGACGGGCGTGGCGGCTGGATACCGCTTCAGGGTGAGGGCGGGCACGTGACGCTGCCCGCGCAGGACGCGCGCGAGCGCGTGGTGGTCGATGGGCTGGCGCGCCGCCACGGCCACGCCTCGGCCGAGCGCGTGTGCAGCGGCGACGGGCTGCTCGACACGTTCCGTGTCCTGTGCGAGGCCGAGGGCGCAGCCACCCATGGCATCGAGACGCCGGCCGCGGTGGTCGAAGCGGCCTTGACGCCACGCCAACCACAGGCGGTGGCCGCGCTCGACGTGTTCTGCGCCTTGCTGGGTACGGTGGCCGGCAACCTCGCGCTCACACTGGGCGCGCGCGGTGGCGTCTACATCGGCGGTGGCATCGTGCCGCGCCTGGGCACACGCTTTGACGCCTCCGCCTTTCGCACGCGTTTCGAAGGCAAGGGCCGCTATGCCGACTACCTTCGTCCAATTCCGGTGTGGGTGATCACCGCGCCCGAGTCGCCGGCCTTGATGGGTGCGGCGCGCAGCCTGGACGGCTTGGATTGAGCACGGCCTTGGGGTACGCTGGGCTGCTCCGCAACCCGTTCATGGAGGCCGCATGAGCAACCCCCTGCGCACGGTTCTCGTGTTCACCCCCGAAGACCAAGCCTGGCTGCGCCGCATGCAGCTCATGGTGCCCGACTACTGGCGCGGCCACGGCGTGGCGCCGATCCCGGGCGACGTGTTTCGCGTCGGTGGGCGCCAATTCACGGTGCAGGGCCGGCTGTGGGAGCACGACCTGCAGGGGCCGTTGCTGCGTGTCTTCATCGGCTCGGCCCACGCCGAGAGCGATTCGGTGTTCGGCTGAGCACGGCTCAGCCGTCGTCCAGGTCCCACTCGAAGCCGCAGCGCTTGCAGCAAACGGGCACCAGGCGCTGGGCGTTGCCGTCGGTGCTTTCGGTGCGCGCGGGCCGCTCGGACAGCCGCAACTGGCCGTAGGCCTGGCAACGCGGGCAATTGGCCTGGTTGGCCAGCTCCTCGGCGTGCATCAGCAGATAGGTGTAGCGCTGCAGGGACCACAGCGTGACGGCGGCCGATACAACCACGAACACCGTGTTGAGCATCTTCTCTTCGCGGCTGGCGCCATCGAAGGCCTCGAAGCTGGCCAGCAGCGCCACGGCGGCCAGCACCGCCAGCGCCATGTGCGCGTGGCTCGAAAGCAACTCGCGCTCGTACCACTTGCGAAAGCCCAGCCGCCGGATGCCCTCGGCCAGGGGCGGGTTGAGCGGGTTGGGTGCGGGCATGGAAGCCTCCGGCGTTGGAGCAGCCATGCATGGTGGCACTGCGTGCACCGGGAAGCCAGCGCCGCCCGCCAATCTTGCGTGCGGCAGTCGGGCAATCCGGTGCGCCGCGGGTCAGTGTTGCGTCACTTGCTGCATCGGGAAGGCGGGCGCCTTGCCCGCGCGGTCGGCGCCGGCGTAGACGGTGAGGTGCGGGTAGGGGATCTCGATGCCTTCGGCGTCGAAGGCGGCCTTGAGGCGGCGCAGGTACTCGCGGCGCACGCCCCACTGCTCCAGCGGCTGGGTGCGGAAGCGGCAGCGGATGACCACCGCGGAATCAGCCCAGCGGTCGACGCCGGCGATCTCCAGCGCGTCCAGGATGCGCGGGCCGAAGGCTGCGTCGGCGCGCATGTCCTCGCCCACGCGGCGCATCACCGCCATCACGGCGTCCACGTCCTCGCGGTAAGCCACGCCGATGTCCATCACCGCCTGGCTGAAGCCACGCGACATGTTGATCACAGTGGTGATGTGACCGTTGGGCACGTAGTGCACGTTGCCGTCGTAGTCGCGCAGCTGCACGAAGCGCAGCGTCACCTCTTCGACCAGGCCCGAGTGGCTGCCCAGTTGCACCACGTCGCCCTGACGGATCTGGTTCTCCAGCAGCAGGAAGAAGCCGGTGAAGTAGTCCTTCACGAGGCTCTGTGCGCCGAAGCCCACCGCCAGGCCCACCACACCGGCCGCGCCGAGGATGGGCGCCACCGACACGCCGAGTTCGCCCAGCACCAGCATGCCCGCGATCAGGCTCACCACCACCGCCACCAGGTAGCGGAACACCCGGCCCAGCGTCTCGGCGCGTTTGGCGGCCTCGCGGTCGTCCAGGCGGCTGGCGATGCGCTGGCGCATGCTGCGGATGCCGCGTTGCAGCACGCCGATCAGCACCCAGGCGGCGATCAGGATGAGGGTGATGCGCAGCGCCGTGGTGGCGGCGCCGCCCAGGCCGGCCCACCAGGCGGCGGCCAGGTCGATGAGGTTTTCATTCATGCGGACTCCTTGCGTGTCTCTCGGAGGGCGGCGAGGAAGGCCTCGCGCCACCAGTGCACGTCCTGCGTGCGGATGCGGTCGAGCAGCGCCGCGTGACGCTGCTGCCGCTCGGCCAGCGGCATCTGCAGTGCGCGCTGGATGGTCTCGGCCGTGCGGCCGGTGTCGTGCGGGTTGACGAGCAGGGCTTCGTGCAGCTGCTCGGCCGCGCCGGCAAAGCGCGAGAGCACCAGCACGCCGGGGTCGGCCGGGTCCTGTGCGGCCACGTACTCCTTGGCCACCAGGTTCATGCCGTCGCGCAACGGCGTCACCAGCGCCACCGCGGCCGCGCGGTACAGCCCGGGCAGGCGCTTGCGCGCCACGTTGCGGTGGATGTAGCGCACCGGCATCCAGTCGAGCTCACCGTGTTCGCCGTTGATGGCCCCCGAGAGGCTTTCGAGTTCGGAACGCAGCGCGGCGTAGGCGTCCACCGATTCGCGGCTGGGCGAGGCGATCTGGATCAGCGTGGCGCTGCCCTTGTTTTCCGGGTAGTTCTGCAGCAGCGTGCGAAACGCTTTCAGGCGCTGCGGCAGGCCCTTGGAGTAATCGAGCCGCTCCACGCCCACCAGCAGGCGGCGGCGCGCGTACTCGCGCTTGAGTTGCTCGTGCATCTCGCGCGCTTCCTTGCCTTCGGTCAGGGCCTGGAACTCCTCGACGTCGATGCCGATGGGAAAGGCCTGCGCGCGCAGGGTCTTGCCGTGGGCACGGAACTCGTGTTCGCCGAGCACGTCGGCGCCCACCTCGACACCCACATAGCGCGAGAAATGCGCCACGTCGTTGCGGCTTTGAAAACCCACCAGGTCATAGGCGAAAAGCGATCGCATCAGCCGGTCGCTCTCGGGCAGGGCGGCCAGCAGCTGCGGTGGCGGCAGCGGCACGTGCAGGAAAAAGCCCATGCGTTGCTCGCAGCCCATGGCGCGCAGCTCGGCCGCCAGCGGCATCAGGTGGTAGTCATGAACCCAGACGATGTCGTCGGGCCTCAGCAGGGCCTTCAGGCGCTGCGCGAACAGGCGGTTGACGCGCTGGTAGCCGGCGAAGCCACCGGCGTCAAAGTCGGCCAGGTCGAGCCGGTTGTGCAGCACCGGCCAGAGCACGCCGTTGCTGTAGTTCAGGTAGTAGCTGTCGTGGTCCTCGCGGCTCAGGTCCACCGTGGCCAGTTGCACCGCGCCGGCCTGCTGCAGATGCAACTCACCCTCGCCCGGCGTACCGCCTTCGGTGATGTGCCCGCTCCAGCCGAACCACAGGCCGCCCGAACGCTCCAGCGCCTGGCCGAGCGCCACCGCCAGGCCGCCGGCCGCGGTCTTGCGCGGGTCGGCCACGCGGTTGGAGACGACCACCAGGCGGCTCATACCACTGAGTCCCACGGGGCAGAAAGCCGCACCGCGGCGTTGATGAGCCCGACCATCGAGTAGGTCTGCGGGAAGTTGCCCCACATCTCACCGGTGGTGGCGTGGGTGTCTTCGGACAGCAGGCCGAGCGGGTTGCGCACCGCGAGCATGGCCTCGAACACCGCGCGCGCTTCGGCCGTTCGCCCGGTGCGTGCAAGCGCATCGATGCGCCAGAAGGTGCAGATGTTGAAGGCCACTTCGGGCTTGCCGAAGTCATCCGAGGCCTCATAGCGGCGCATGTAGGGGCCGTCGCACAGGTGCTTCTCGAGCGCGTGCAGTGTGGACACGAAGCGCCGGTCCATCGGGTCGATCAGGCCGACCTCGGCCATCAGCAGCACGCTGGCGTCCAGATCGCGCCCGCCGAAGCTCTCGGCGAAGGCCTGGCGTTCCTCGCTCCACGATTCACGCAGGATGCGTTCGCCCATGGCGCTGGCGCGCTCGCCCCACTTCTGCGCACGGTCGGGCAGCTGCAGTCGCCGCGCGATCTTGGCCAGGCGGTCGCACGCGGCCCAGCACATCAGCGCGGAGGAGGTGTGCACGCGGGCGCGGGTGCGCAGCTCCCACATGCCGGCGTCGGGCTGGTCGAACACGCGCACGGCCTGCTCGCCGATCGCCTCCAGCCGCTCGAACTCGTCGGGCCCCGGCTGGTGCAGCAAGCGCTGGTCGTGAAAGGCCTGCGCGGCGGCCAGCACGATGTTGCCGTAGACGTCATGCTGGAAATGCTCGTGCGCCTGATTGCCCACCCGTACCGGGCCCATGCCGCGGTAGCCGGGCAGGGTGCCGACGATGCGCTCGGGCAGGGCGCGCTCCAGGCCGATGCCGAGCAGCGGCTGCACGTGCCCGTTGCCCTCGCGCGTGCTGCCCACCACCACGTTCGCCAGCCAGCGCAGGTAGTCCTCCAGCGTGCCCATCTCGGACAGGCTGTTGAGCGCGCGCACCACGAAGAAGGCGTCGCGCAGCCAGCAGTAGCGGTAGTCCCAGTTGCGCTGGCTGTCGGGGGCTTCGGGAATGCTGGTGGTCATGGCGGCCACGATGGCGCCGGTGTCCTCGAACAGGGAGAGCTTGAGCGTGATCGCGGCGCGGATCACCGCGTCCTGCCATTCGAGCGGCAATGCCAGGCGCTGCGTCCAGCCGCGCCAGTACGCGGTGGTTTCCTGCTCGAAGCGGCGCGCGGTCTCGCCCACGCCGTCGCCCAGGGTCTCGTCGGGACCGAGCAGGAAGTTGTGCTCCTGCATCAGCAGAAAGGGCTCGCCCGAGAGCACGTGGCTCACGGGGGCGTCGGTGTAGAGGCGCAGCGTGAGGTGTTCGCCCACGTAGCGGATGTGATTGCTGCCCGAGGTGATGCGCGGCGCCTGGGCGCCCCAGTCGAAGCGCGGCGTGAGGCGCACGCGCATGCGCGGTGCGCCGCGCAGCGCGCGCACCCGGCGCACGATCTGCATCGGCCGGAAGAAGCGCCCGCGCGAGGCGAAGCGTGGCGCGAAGTCGGTGATCTGCAGTCCCTGGCCGTGCACGTCCCACAGTTCGGTCACGAGCACCGCTGTGTTGGGTTCGTAGCGCTGGCGAGCCTCGGCGAAGTCCTCGATCTCGATCGCCCAGTCGCCCTGGTCGCTGTGTTCGCCGCCGAGCAGGGCGCAGAACACGGGGTCGCCGTCGAAGCGCGGCAGGCAGGCCCAGACCAGGCTCGCGCGCGGATCAATGAGGGCGCTGATGGTGCAGTTGCCGATCACGCCGAGGTTCAGTGACGGCGGGGCACTCCGGGCGAAGCCAGGGCTCATGTGCAGGTCTCCAGCGCGTGGCGCAACCAGGCCCGCAGCGCCTGGGGGTTGGCGCAGCGGTGCTGCGCGCGGGTCGGGCCGTCGCCGACCTTGATGGTCTCGCCCTGCAGTGCATGCACGGCGGCAAAGCCGTCTTCGTCGGTGACGTCGTCGCCCGCAAAGCAGGGGCGGCGGCCTGCAAAGGGCGCCTCGCTCATGAAGGCTGCGATGGCGTAGCCCTTGCCGACCTGCGCTGACTTGACCTCGACCACCGCCTTGCCATGCATGAGTTGCAGGTCATCGCGGCCATTGAGCGCCTGTGTCAACAGGTCCAGGCAGGCCGGGCCGAGTGCGGGGTTGAGGCGGTAGTGCAGTGATAGGGAGGTCTGCTTGCGCTCCAGCACCAGGCCGTGATGCCGCGAGACGAAATCCTGTGCGAGGTCGGCGAGGGCTTGCAGTTCGGGCGTGTCGGCCAGGCGCAGGCGGCCGTCGCCCGCGACGCGCACCGCACCGTGCTCGAAGGCGCCAGGCCAGCGCTGCGCAGGCAGCCAGCGCCGCAGGTCGTCGCGCGCGCGCCCGGTCACGATGGCCAGGGCGCCATCGAGTCGTTGGTGCAGGGCGTCGAGCAAGGGCGGCAGGTCGTCGGGAACCTGCACGGCGTCGGGGCGGCTGGCGAGGTCGGCCAGGGTGCCGTCGAAATCCAGGAACAGCGCCGATCGCCGGGCCGACAAGGTGGGCAGCGTCGTCGTCATCAACCGCTTACCGTACCGCGCTTCGGGGGTCAGGGGCAAGCGGTGGCGGGTTTGCCGCAGTGCAGCACTGCGGAAAATCCGCCCGGCTTGACAGCCCGCTCGATGGTGGTCGAGCGCGCCCCTTGCGACCCGTTTCAGACCGGTTGCGCCAGCGCTTCCTGCAGGCAGGCGAGCCGCGCGGCCCGCAGCCGTTCGCCAACCTGCGGGCCACTCAGGCCCTCGCCCAGCGCCTGGCGGGTGATGGCAGCGGTATCCAGGGCCTGCACACGCTGCAGCGCCTGTGCCAGCCGCGCGGTGGCCGCGCGCACCGCGGCACCGGCGTCGGGCGCGCTCAAGGCCTCGCCCTCGACGACCCGCAAGCCCTCGAGAAAGCGCGTCGGCTTGCGCCAGGCATCGCAGCGATTGAACAGTTCGAGCATGGTGTCGGCATCGCCCGCCGACCGCAACGTCTCGCGCTCGCGGTGGACCAGCAGGGCCAGATCGCGCGCGTCATTGGGCACGCGCCAGCGCTCGGCCAGCGCCCGCAGGGCCGCCTCGTCGCGCAGTGCGGTCACCAGCCAGGTCCAGCGTACCGGCAGTGGTGCGTCGGTAAACAGCGGGTGTGTTTCGAGTACCGATGCGCGTTCGGGGCCGAGCGCCGATTGCTTCAGGGCGTCGAGCCCCCAGGCGGCGAGCAGGCCGCAGTCGTCCAGCGTGGCGATCAGCCGGCTCGGACGCGCCTCCATCAGGCCGCGCGCCACCTCCTGCCACACGCGCTCGGCCACCAGGTGGTCGGCCTCGCCGTGTTGCACCATCGCGCGCATCAGGGCCATCGTCTCGGGCGCCACGCGAAAGTCGGGCCAGCGCGCCGCAAAGCGCGCCACGCGAAGGATGCGCACCGGGTCCTCGGCGAAGGCCGGCGTGACGTGGCGCAGCGCGCGTGCGCGCAGGTCGGCCAGCCCGCCCCAGGGGTCGATCAGTGGCGCGTTGGCGGGGTCATCGGCGTGTGCCGCATCCACCGCCATCGCATTGACGGTGAGGTCGCGTCGCGCGAGGTCCTCTTCCAGCGTGACGTCGGGTGCGGCTTGAAAGGCGAAGCCGTGGTAGCCCGGTGCGGTCTTGCGCTCAGTCCGCGCGAGCGCGTACTCCTCGTGCGTCTGCGGGTGCAGGAAGACCGGGAAATCGCGCCCCACGGGTTCGTAACCCGCGGCCGCCATCGCCTCTGGCGTGGCGCCCACAACCACCCAGTCGCGGTCCGCGCGCCCGGGTGCGGGCCAGCCGAACTCGCGCGCCAGCCAGGCATCGCGCACCGCACCGCCCACCAGGTAAATCTGCATGGGCGCGAGTCTAGGGTCTGTTGCGACCCAAGGGCATTCAGCGCGGCGCCGGCGCCACGCGGTAGGGCTCGTCGAAGGCGATGAAATCGTGCTCCTTCAAGGCATCGTCGATCCAGGCCCGCACGCCGGGCAGGGCGAGCACACGATCAACGTAGGCCTGGATATCGTCGGGCACCGGCAGTGCGTAGGTGCGGATGCGCGTGCACACCGGTGCAAAGAAGGCGTCGGCAATGGTGAAGCTGCCGAACAGCAGGGCGCCCGCGGCTTGCGCTGCCAGCAGGTCGCGCCACATGGCCACCAGGCGCTCGACATCGGCGCGCACGCCAGCCTGATCGCGCCAGATCAGCGCGCCCACGTCGGGCAGCGCAGCCTCGATGTTCATGGGGCAGTGGCTGCGCAGCGCATTGAAGCCGCTGTGCATCTCGGCGCACACGCTGCGGGCCCGTGCGCGCTGGCGCGGGTCGGTCGGCCACAGGTGCTTGTCGGGAAAGCGCTCGGCCAGGGCCTCCGCGATGGCCAGCGAGTCCCAGACCACGAAGCCGTCATCGACCAGGGCGGGTACCTTGCCCACCGGGTTGATGGCCTTCACCCGCTGCTTGAAGACCGAGTCGGCCTCGAACGAGTCGAACCGGATCTGGATTTCCTCGAACGGGATGCCGGCCTGGCGCATCAGCACCCAGGGGCGCATGGACCAGGACGAGTAGTTCTTGTTGCCGATGATGAGTTGCAGGGCCATGGTGTGCTCCGTGTGGAGCGCCGATGGTAGAGCGCGGTGGCCCTGCGATCGATGCGCAATGCGGGCCCGATGGATGCGGGCCCGTCATGAATGGCGGGCGTTCAGGCGTACTTTTCGAGGATGCGCGTGGAGCGCTCGACGTCGCGCATGACCGGGCCTTCGACCGCCACCTCGGCCACGGCGTCCATCACGTTGCAGGCCATCATGCGGTAGAAGGCCTTGTCCATGGCCTTGCGCGCGGCCGACATCTGCTGGGCCACCTCCTCGCAGGGGCGTTCCGTCTGCACCATCTCGATGAGGCCGCGGATCTGGCCTTCGATGCGTTTGAGGCGGTTCACCACATCGCGCTGGGTGTCGACGCTGTTGGCGGTCGTGCGGCCGCGCTGCGGCGGTTGGACGAGGGTCTGGACGTTCATGTTGCGCCTGTGCCTGAAAGTAGTTTAAAGGTGCTCATTCAAGAGCGGCGCGAGTCTGCCAGATAACACCAACCCAGTACAGTTTTCGAGGGCGCCGCGGCGCGATTCATCCGATCAACGTCCAGCCTGCTGCCGCCAATGCAGTAGTTGGCTGCGCCCATTGCGCTGCCCGAGGTAGGTGGGCGCGATCGTGTGGACGCTCGCCGGTGCGATGCCCAGGCTGTTCAGCCCGGGCAGCTGCCCGCTGGCGACGTTGGGCACCGACATGGCCGCAACGTTGTCGCGGCTCATGAGGGGCGGCCCGGGCATGAGCTCCATCACCGCGGCCTGCAGGCGGCCCAGCGCGGCGGGCAGACCGATCACCGGGCGCTCGTGGCTGCCATGGCGGCCGGCAAGCCGCACCAGCTCGCGCAACGTGAGCACGTCCGGGCCGGCGCATTCGATGGTCTGGCCCTGGGTGCTCCGGCCGATGGCGTCATCGCGCAGGCAGGCGGCGATCGCGGCCGCCACGTCTTCCACCCACACCGGCTGGAAACGGGCCTCGGCGCAGGCCAGCGGCACCATCGGCGCAAGCCCTTGCAGTTGCGCGAACAGGTTGAGGAAGCGGTCGCCAGCACCGAAGATCACGCTCGGGCGCAGCACGGTGAGGTCGAGGTTGGCGCCGCGCAGCACCTCCTCGCCGCGCGCCTTGCTGCGTTGGTAACGCGACGGCGCATCTGTCGCCACGCCGAGAGCGCTCACGTGCACGACGCGGGACACGCCTTCGGCCAGGCAGGCCTCCTCGATGGCCAGTGGTAGCTCCACGTGTACGCGCTCGAAGGCCTCCTCGCTGCCATGCAGGATGGCCACGAGGTTGACGATCACGTCATGCCCGGCCATGAGGCGCAGCAGTTGCGCAGGGTCGTGCACGTCGGCCTCGATCACGGTCACGCGCGGCAGGTGCTGCACCGCCGCAGCGTTGCGCGCCCGCCGCGTGGGCACGGTGATCTGCCAGCCTTCGCGGTGCAGGCGTTCACAGGTGTGGCGGCCAACGAAGCCGGTGCCGCCGAGCACGAGGACGTTTTTCATGGGGTGTTCTTCCAGGGTCGACAAAGCGCTCAGGGCAGTTCGGTGTTCACCGCTGCGGCAGTGGCGCTGCGCGGGCCCACCTGGCCCAGGCGCGCGCGCAGCGATTGCGGCTGGCCGGAAAGCAATGCCGCGTACTGCGTGGTGTTGGCGAGCACGCGCTGCACGTAATCGCGCGTCTCCTCGAACGGAATGTTCTCGGCCCAGATCTCGCCGGGCAGCACAGGGCCGTTGCGCCACTGCCGCGCGCGGCTGGGGCCGGCGTTGTAGGCGGCCGCGGCCAGCGGCAGCGAGCCCTCGAAGTCGTCGAGCGCAAACTTGAGGTAAGCAGTGCCGATCTGGATGTTGGTGTCGCGCTCGGTGATCTGTTGCGGGCGCCAGTCGGTCAGGCCGATCTTGCGCGCCGTCCAGCGCGCGGTCGCGGGCATCACCTGCATGAGGCCCGAGGCGCCGACGTGCGAGCGGGCGTCGGTGACGAAGCGGCTCTCCTGACGGATCAGGCCGTAGACATAGGCAGGGTCAAGGCCGATTTCTTGCGCGCGTGCCACGACCTGTTCGCGGTAAGGCGTGGGGAAGCGCTGCGTCTGGTCGATCACCTCGCGCGTGCGCAGGCTGGTGTTGATGCAGCGGTCCCAGATCTGTTCGCGGCAGGCCAGTTCGGCGGCGGCCAGCAGTTCGCGGTCACCCATGCCGCCGGGGCTGTGCAGGGCCACCTGGTAGTTCCACTCGCGCACCCCCTCGCCGCGCAGGCCCAGGCGCAGGGCCGCGAGCGCGCGGCGCAGGCCCGCATCTTGCGCCGCGGCGCGGCGCTCCTCGGCCGTGAGCGGCTCGGGTGCTGCGGGCGCGGTGATGGGCAGGCCCAGCGCTTCGAGCGCCAGCATGCCGTGAAAGCTGTCCGGTGCGGCGATCGATTCGAGCAAGGCGCGCGATTGCGCGCGCGCCACCGTGGCGTCGGGTTCGGCCAGCGCCTCGATGGCGCGGGCGCGCCAGTAGACCCAGGCGGTCTGGCCCCGCTGCGCCGGGCTCATGGCGTAGATCGCGTCACGCACCGCAGCCCAGCGGCCGGCCCGCAGGCCGGCGCGCGCCATCCAGGCCAGGTGTTCGTCCGTCATGTGCTGCAGTTCCCCGCGCGCATAGAAGGTGAGCGCGTCGTCCTGCAGGCGCTGCGCCGCGCGGCGGCCGATGGCGCCCCAGGCCCAGCCGCGCTCCTCGGCGCTGAGCTGGCTGCGCCACTTGAGGCTGTCGAGCTCGGCGGCGGCGGCGTTCGGGTCTTGCGCGGCCAGGCGGACCAGCGCCAGCGTGACCAGTTCCTTGGTGCGGGGGCGGATGGCGGTGATCTTGTCGTCGAGGTAACGCGCCGGGTTGTCGGCGATGGCTTCGAGCTGCGCCGCGCGGTCGGGGTCGATCAGCGCCAGCGCCTGACGCGCTGCGGCCGGGCGGTTGACCTCCATCATCAGTCGCGCGCGCTGCCACACCACCGTGTCCTTGAGGTGGCCACTGGCCAGCAGCGCCTGCGCCGCGGTGGCGCAGCCGTCGTCGACGTCGCGCTGGGCGAGCCAGAGCTCACGCACGCGTTCGGCCGCCACCTCGGGCGGCAGGCGGCTGCCCGCGGCGTCCAGCATCACCGTGTAGCAGGTGACCTGGCGGTCGTCGTTCATGCGGAACAAGGGCCGCTCGGCCTCGAAGCGTGCCCAGTCGCGCTGCTTGCCCAGTTGCAGCAGCCAGTCGTTGCGCAGCCGGTCTTCCCAGTAGGTGCCGGCCATGGCGTCGAGCGCGGCGCGGATCTCGGCCGGGCTTGCGCTGTCCAGGCGCACGCGCATTTCCCAGTAGCGCGCCAGCGGCTCCAGCACGTGCCCGCGCGTGGCGGGCAGCAGGCGCGTGAGCTCGGTGCTCTGGTTCTTGCGGAAGGCCTCGCGCATGTCCAGCACGGCTTTGTCTGCAGCCGGCTGCGAGGCGGCCAGGGCGGGCAGCAGCAGGCCCGCCATAATCAATCGGCGGCCCAGTCGCGCGGTGCGCGCGAAGGGCGAGTCCACGGGCGAACCCGGTGGCAAAGTCAATGTCATCTCGCTTCCCTGAATCTCGAGCACACGGAACACACGTCGATTATGGACAGCAAGCCCGGTCAGAGTTCCCCTTTCCCCGACGGCAGGACGGCCGGCGGCTCTCCGGGCGAGGCCAAGGCCCGCTGGCGCAGATCGCTCATCGACAAGCGCCAGGCGTTGCCCGACCGTCTCTGGCGCAACGACCAGTTGCAGCGCGTGATGCGGGTGTGGCTCGTGAACCGGCCCGACGCGGTGATCGGTGCCTACTGGCCCATCAAGGGCGAGTTCGATCCGCTGCCCGCGCTGTTTCGCTGGCAGGAGGCCGGGCTGGAGGAAGACGCGCAGGGCCAGCAGCGTCACCGCCGCATCGGCCTGCCGGTGATCAACAAGATCGACAAGACGCTGACCTTCCACACCTGGTACCCGGGTTGCCCGATGGAAGAAGACGCCTACGGCATCCCCAAGCCCAAGGACACCGAGGTGGTGCAGCCCACACTCATCTTCGTACCTTGCGTGGGCTACGGCCCGGGCGGCTACCGGCTGGGTTACGGCGGCGGCTTCTATGACCGCACGCTGGCCACGCTGGCGCCACGGCCGTTCACCGTGGGCCTGGGCTACGACTTCGCCTTCCTGCCCGAACTGCGCCCCGAGCCGCACGACATGCCACTGGACGCGATTCTGGTGGACACCGGCGTTGCCTGGCCGGTGGACTGAAGACCGTCACGGGTGCTCGGCCGTGGCGTGCACCTCGCTGATGCGCTTCTCGCGCCGGATCAGGTAGAGCCCGCTGCCGATCACGATGGCCGCGCCCAGCCAGGTGTGCGAGGCCGGCAGCGTTTGCCAGATCAGCCAGTCCAGCCCCAGGCCCCAGGCCAGCGCGCTGTACTCGAACGGCGCCACGATGGAGGCTTGCCCATGCCGGAACGCCTCGGTGATGGCGAGCTGGCCGCCGAAGCCGGTGATCGCCAGCGCAAGCAGCAAGGGCAGATCGGCGCGGGCGACTGCCTGCCAGTTCGGCCAGGCCAGCGCCCCTGCGCCCACGGATATCGCCACCATCATGGTGAGGATGAGTGCCTCGCTGCTGTCGGTACGGGTGGCCAGACGCCCGGCCACCGCCGTCACGGCGTAGCACAGCGCCGCGCCCAGCACCGCCAGACCTCCGGTGGTGGCCAGGCTGGCCTGCAGGTCGGCGCCGCTGGGGCGCAGCGCAATCAGCACGCCCACGAAACCGACGCCGATGGCCCACCAGTGCGCTGCCGGCACGCGCTCCTTGAGCACCGGCACCGACAACGCGGTGATCAGCAACGGCGCGATGAAGAACAGCGTGTACGCGGCCGACAGCGGCAGTGTGCGAACGCCCACCGTGAACAGCGTGAGCATGACGATGCCAAGCACGCCGCGCAGCACGTGCAGTGGCCAGCGCACGCGCAGTACCGTGTGCCAGGCGCCGCGCCAGGCGATGTAGAGCAGCACGAGCGGCAGTGCGGTGAGGCCGCGCAGCGCGGCGATCTGCAGTGCGGGGTAGCGCGCCGAGAGTGTCTTGAGTACCGCGTCCATGAGGGCGAAGAAGCCCACGGCGATGAGCATCGCGACGATGCTGCGCAGGTTGCTGTTGTGCATGGGGTCAGTCGATGTTGTCCACGGTGTCGGGATCCGGCACGTCGCCGATCGCCTCGCGCGTGAGTGCGGCCTGCTGGAGCAGCCAGTCGGCGAAGGCCTTGACCTCGGGGCGCTGCGGGCTGCGCGGCGCCATCACCAGCCAGTACACCAGCGGTGAGTCGATGCGCGTGTGCGGCAGCGGCTCCACCAGCGCACCGCTGGCCAGGTTCTCGGCCACCAGCGGCAGTCGCGCCAGCGCCACGCCCTGGCCGATCACGGCGGCCTGCACGATCTGCTGTGCGTAGTTGAAGTACAGCCAGCGCTGCGGATTCAGGCGCGGGCGTTGCGCGGCCTTGGCGCGCCCGCGTGGCGTGGGCGCGGGCTCGGGGCTGGCGAAGTGGTCGAGCCAGCGCTGCCAGGTCAGCCATTCGAGGTGGCGGGTACGGTGCGCGTCACCGGCTTCGATGAGCGCGCAACCCGCGAGGTCTTCGATGCGCTGGATGGGATGGCTCTGCAGCAGCCAGGGGCTGGCCACGGGCGTGAGCTTCTCGCCGAAGAGGCGGATGGCGCCCGCCGGTACCGCCTGCGGTACGGCGTAGCGCAGCGCCAGGTCGACATCGGCGGTGGACAGGTCGACCGCCGAGTCGGTGGCGTCGATGCGGATGTCGATGTCGGGGTGGTCGCGCTGGAAGGCCTCCAGGCGCGGAATCAACCACATCGAGGCGAACGATGCCCAGGTGGTGATGGCCACGCTCTTGCGCCCCGCGCTCTGGCGGATCTGGCGCACCGTGGCGTCCATGCGTTCAAGCGCGCTGCTGGCCGCGCGCAGCAGTTGCGAGCCCGCCCCCGTGAGCTCGACCGCGCGGGTGTGACGCAGGAACAGCGAGACGCCCACCTCGTCTTCCAGCGCCTGGATCTGGCGGCTCACGGCGCTCTGTGTGAGCGAGAGTTCCTCGGCCGCGGCGCGGAAGTTCAGGTGTCGGGCCACGGCCTCGAAGGCGCGCAGGTGGCCCATGCCGATCGGGCGGGTGCGGGGGTGGCGGGCGGTGAGCGACATGTCGAAGCATTGATGCGCTGATGGAATCAATAGCTTAGCCGGGTTTCATTGGACGCTGGACGCCCGTGGCGAGAAGATGACATCCGCGCCAACACCCCCGGCGCCTGGAGAACCGACATGGCTACCCGTTCCGAATCGGCATCAAACACGTCGCGCCGCGGCCACCTCGTCGCGGCCCACCGGGCCATCAGCCTGTACCCCGCCGAGGACAGCTGCCTGAACATCACCAGCGGCCGCGCCTGGGTCACGTTGAACCAGCCGCACGTACCGGCCGGGCTGGGCGACATCGTGCTGGAGCGCGGCGAGCGGCTGCATGTGCCCGCCGGTGCCCACCTGGTGATGGAGCCGTGGCAGAGCGGCGATGCGCTGCGCTTTGACTGGTGTGTCGAGCCGTTGAGCGTGGCGGCACCCGGGCGCTTTGCACGCGAGGTGGTCGCACCGACGCGCGAACTCGGCCATGCTCTGGGTCACGTGGCACTGGCGTTCGGGCGGTTGCTGCGCGGCGTGCTCGGTTACGGCGAGTTCCTGGTGGCCGGCCGCGGCCGCGTGCTCTCGCGCTTCGAGTCGAACCCGCCTTGAGCGTGAGCGCCGACGCGGTGTCGGGGTGAGCACAATAGGCGCATGGCCCGACCCAAGTCCGCTACCCACGATCTCAAACGCGACCAGATCCTCGACGTCGCGGCCGAGTGCTTCGCACGACTGAGCTTTCCGGCCGCGAGCATGAACCACATTGCCCAGGCGTGTGGCACCAGCAAGGCGCGGCTGTACCACTACTACGAGAGCAAGGAAGCCATACTGTTCGATCTGCTCGACCGCTACACCCAGCGCCTGCTGGCGTTGATCGGAGAAGCCGAGGGCCGCGCGCAGCGCAAGAACCTGAGCGAGCGCGAAGCGCTGAACGAACTCGTGCGCGCCTTCCTGGCCGAGTACGAGAGCAGCGCCACGCGCCACGTGGCCCTCGTGTCGGACACCAAGTTCCTGGGCGAGGTGCAGCGCGAACTCATTCTGGACCGCCAGCGCGACGTGGTGGCGGCCTTCACCCGCTTCATCAAGCGCGCCTACCCCGAGCGCGTGACCCCGGCCAACCAGGCCGCGCTGGCCATGATGCTGTTCGGCATGATCAACTGGACCTTCACCTGGCTGCGTCCCGGCGGGCCGATGAGCTATGCGGGCTTTGCCGAGGAGGTGGTGGCGGTGATCGAAGGCGGGCTGGCGGGGCGGCGGCCGTGACGTCCGTCGGGCCTTATTGATTTACGGATGTGAAACGAATTTCGTTTAGTTAAAATTCATACATTCCCACGGAGACCACCCCCATGAGCAAAGCCTTCGCCTCCCAGGCCGACCTTCAGGACAAGAAGATCACCTTCGAGCAACTCAGCCCGCACTGCTGGGCCTACACCGCCGAGGGCGATCCGAACTCGGGCGTGATCATTGGCGAGAAGTTCATCATGGTGAGCGACGCCACGGCCACGCCGGCCATGGCGCAAGACCTGATCGCGCGCATCCGCCAGGTCAGCGACAAGCCCATCAAGTACGTGCTGCTCACCCACTACCACGCGGTGCGCGTGCTGGGGGCCAGTGCCTACGTGGCCGAGGGCGCCACCGAGATCATTGCCAGCCGCGGCACGTACGAACTCATCGTGGAGCGCGGCGCCGAAGACATGCAGAGCGAGATGGAGCGCTTTCCGCGCCTGTTCCGTGGCGCCGACACCGTGCCCGGCCTGACCTGGCCCACGATGGTCATCGGCGACGGCACAGCGGGCCGCCAAGGTTCACTCACCGTCGACCTGGGCGGTGTGAAGGTCGAGATCTGGCACCCCGGCCAGGGCCACACGCGCGGCGACACCATCGCCTGGGTGGAGAGCGAGAAGGTGCTGTTCAGCGGCGATCTGGTGGAGTACGAGGCCGGCGTCTACACCGGCGACGCCCAACTCGAAGAGTGGCCCGCCACGCTGGAGGCGCTGCGCGCGCTCAAGGCCGAGTACATCGTGCCCGGGCGCGGCGAGGCCATGAAGGGCAACGCCGACGTGAACAAGGCGCTCGACTACACGAAGCGCTGGGTCACCACCCTGTTCCAGGCCGGCAAGGAAGCCGTGGCCGCCAACATGGACCTCAAGGCCGCCATGGCCCACGCCCGCAAGAGCATGGACCCGGTGTTCGGCCACGTCTTCATCTACGAGCACTGCCTGCCCTTCGACGTGAGCCGCGCCTACGACGAAGCCAAGGGCATCAAGAACCCCCGCATCTGGACCGCTGAGCGGGACAAGGAGATGTGGGCGGCCTTGCAGGCCTGACCGCGCAGCGGTTGGGCCTACAAGCACCCAGCGGCCTTGCAGGCCTGACCGCGCAGCGGGTCCTGCCC
Organism: Hydrogenophaga intermedia; assembly: GCF_023715105.1. Taxonomy (GTDB): domain Bacteria; phylum Pseudomonadota; class Gammaproteobacteria; order Burkholderiales; family Burkholderiaceae_C; genus Hydrogenophaga; species Hydrogenophaga intermedia_A. The sequence continues at coordinate 125,000 of NZ_JAMBNO010000013.1, forward strand.
GCAACGTTCATTCGAATGGATGACGTTCGGCAACCTTCATGATTACAAAACAATCATAAAGTATTAGTTTTGATACCATCATCGGCCTTCGATCTTGGTTGGTGGCGAATGTATGGTGTCGTTTCTGCGTCTTGCTTTTGGGTCATTGATGGCGATCTGCACCATCGGCCCCGGCCTCGACTGGCTCTGGCAAGCCGTGATGGGCGCGGATTCGAACCCACCCACCCTCTGGGTGCTCACATTTCTCACCATGGCGGCGATACTGGCGTTGATGGCGCGCTACTGTGGGCACCGCCAGCGTATCCTGAGCGACGAGGTTGAACGTTGCTGCAAGGCGAAGTCGGAACTCGAGCGCCAGGTGCTGAAACACAGAAAATCATCTCATCGGAGAGGGCACTGATGATCAATCTGCTCGTACTGCATGTGCTGATCTTTGTGGTGGCCGCAGCGGTCTTCTATCAATTGTTCTTGCGTGCGGCCCGGCTTCGGGCCCGCTTTCGTTTGTACGAGGTGCGCGACAAGCTGATCCTGCTCGTCGCGCAGGATCGGATGACGGAGGATCAGCCCGTCTTCAAGCATCTTTACGGTCGAGTCAACCAGTTGCTGCAGTCAACGCCTCATGTGGGCGTGGACGACATCCTTCAGGTGGTGCTTTCCCAGCGGCGCGATGAGGACTTTGATCACGCACTGGCGCAGGCGCGCATTCGCCTCGCGCGCTTGTCGAAAGACCCGGTGATGAACGACGACGCCGTGCGCACGGTGGTGCGCGAGTACTTTGCTGCGGTGGAGTACAGCATCCTCACCCACAGCAGCTGGATGCGGGCATTTTTCCTCCTCTCGCGCTATCTCACTCAGCAACTGGCGGAGTCCCTGCTCAATCGGCTTGCGCCCAAGCAAGCGCGGCAAGTGGTTGCCAGCGCGCGGGTGTTCCACGACGCCGAAATGCACTTGCAGGCCTGACCGTTCGTCACGGGCACATTCCCTTCGGTAAGCCGCCCTCGGGCGGCTTTTTGCTGGGCGCCGCTACGATGCGCGCTCCATGGCCTCCTCCGACCCTTTGATTGCCGCCGCCACCGATTGGGCCATCGTGTTCATCTTCGGCGTGGTCTACCTCGGCATGTTCCTGGGTGGCTTGCCGCGCTTGCGGCTGGACCGATCCGGTGTCGCGCTGCTCGGTGCCATCGCGGTGATCGCTGTTTCGGGCATGGATGTGGTGCAGGCGGCCGAGGCCGTGGACCTGCCCACCATCCTGCTGTTGTTTGCCTTCATGGTGATTTCGGCCCAGATGCGCCTGGGCGGTTTCTACGCCGCGGTTACGCGCCGCGTTGGCGAGTTGCCCCTGCCCGACCCCGCGCTGCTGGCCGCGCTCATCGCCGTGGCGGCGGTGTTGTCGGCGGTGTTTTCGAACGACGTGGTGTGCCTTGCGATGACGCCGATCGTGGCGCGGCTGTGCCTGCGCCGGGGCACCAATCCGCTGCCGTTCCTGCTGGGCCTGGCGTGTGCGGCCAACATCGGGTCGGCCGCCACGCTCATCGGCAACCCGCAGAACATGCTCATCGGCTCGGTGCTGCAGCTCGACTTCGCCGCGTACGCGCGCGCCGCCATCGTGCCGGTCCTGATCAGCCTGGTGCTGCTGTGGGGCTGGCTGGTGTGCGTGCCGCATGCCGGCGTCGATCCGTTGCCCCCGAGCAACCGGCGCTCCGAGGACCCGCCGTTCAACCCCTGGCAGACGGCCAAGGGGTTGGCCGTGGCTGGCGTGCTCATGGGCCTGTTCCTGTTCCACGACGGGCCGCACGAGGTCTGGGCCCTGGTCGGGGCGGCGCTGTTGCTGCTCAGTCGCCGGCTGGCGTCGGCCGAGTTCATGAAGCTCATCGACTGGCCGCTGCTGATCCTGTTCATGGGCCTGTTCGTGGTCAATCACGCCTTCGAGCAGACGGGCCTGTCGGCCGGGGCCGTGGCCTGGATGGCCGAACGCGGGGTGCAGCTCACCGACCCCGGCCCGATGCTGGTGGTGGGCGTGGGCCTTTCGAACCTGGTGTCCAACGTGCCGGCGGTCATGCTGTTGCTGCCGCACTTGCAGGGTGCCCCGCAGTCCGGTGTGCTGCTGGCGCTGGTCACCACCTTCGCCGGCAACCTGCTGTTGGTGGGTTCGATCGCCAACCTCATCGTGGCCGATCTGGCGCGCCAGCAGGGCATCCTGATCGACTGGAAGCGCCACGCCATCGTCGGCATCCCGGTCACGCTGCTGTCGCTGGGCGTGATCTGGATCTGGCTGCGCGCAGTGACCTGATGAGTTCGGGCTCAGCGCTGCGCGCTGAGCGTGTGGAAGTCGCTCTCGTAGCTTTGCAGCGAGCGCACCAGTTGCTCGCGCTGGGCGGGCGTGGTGCTGTTGTGCAGGGCCGCGAACTGGGCGCAACCGTGGCGAATGGCCGCTTCGCTGTGCGCCTGGTAGCCCGGCGTGGGCGAGCGCAGCAGGCTCTGGGCGTGCGCCCGCAACGCGGCCTCGGCCTGGGTCGGCTCGCGCTGGGCGGTCTGCAGCGCCTGCAGCAGGTCGGTCTGGCGACGCCGCCGTTCGGCCTGGGTGCGCTGTGCATCCCAGGGGGACTTTTCCAGCCATTGGCGCAGCAGCGCCCGCTGTTCCTGGCTCAAGGCACCGTAAAAGCGTTCGCTGCGCTCGACGGTGGTGTCAAGCCGTCGCTGCAGCCGCTGCTCGCGCGTGCCACGCAGGAAGTCGCGCTCGAACGAGCTGTTGCTGCGCGCCTGGCGGCGTTGCAGGTTCTCCAGTTGTGCGGCGCTGAGCTGCGGCGCAATGCGCGCGAACGGCTCGATCACGCGTTCGCCAGCGCTCCACAGGCGGCCGCGGATGGCCTCGAACTGGGTGCAGACTTCATCGGCCGTGACGTCGCGCAGTGCCATCGCCTGCCATTGACGCAGCAGGCCGGCATAGGTGGGCAGTTCCTCGCGCCGGTGCCAGCTGAAGAAGCCGTCGATCTCGTCGCGCACCTGCACCGATTGCGCGTCGCTGAAATCGAAGTGGTTGTCGAGCCACCAGTGGCTCAGGTGCGGCGCCTGGTTGTACGCAAAGCGTGCGGTGGTGCAGGCCACCAGCGTGGTCACGACGCCGAGCACCACAAGGGTGCGGGCGATAATCCGGCGCAACCTGGCACCGCCCCGGCGGGCTTGCCGATCAATTGCGAAAGAGGTGCTCATGTCGAAACCGGTGGATGTGGTGGTGATGGCCGCGGGCAAGGGCACGCGCATGAAAAGCCAGCGGCCCAAAGTGTTGCACCGCATCGGCGGGCGTGCACTGGCCCAGCACGTGATCGACTGCGCCGCGCGGTTATCGGCGCGCTCGGTGGTGGTGATCACCGGTCATGGTGCGGCGCAGGTGGAGGCCGCGTTGCGCGCGCCGGCCGCCATGTCGCTGCGCTTCGTGCGGCAGGAGCCGCAATTGGGCACCGGGCATGCGGTGCAGCAGGCCGTGCCCCTGCTGGCCGATGACGGCCTGACGCTGGTGCTGTCGGGTGACGTGCCACTGACGCGCCCCGAGACCCTGCAGGCGCTCGTCGATCTCGGGGCGGGTGAGCACCCGGCACTGCTCACGCTTGATCTGCCCGACCCAACCGGTTACGGACGCGTGGTGCGTGGTGCCGATGGTTCGGTACAAGCCATCGTGGAGCACAAGGACGCCACCGACGCCCAGCGCGCGATCACCGAGATCTACAGCGGCATCATGGTGGTGCCCACGCGCCTGTTGCGGGGCTGGCTGGCGCGGCTGGACAACCGCAACGCCCAGAGCGAGTACTACCTGACCGATGTCGTGAAGTTTGCCGTGGCCGACGGATGTACCGTCAAGGCCCACCGCATCGACGATGCGGTGCAGGTGGCGGGTGTGAACAGCCCGCAGCAGCTTGCCGAGCTCGAACGCGCCCACCAGCACAGGCTCGCCAGTCACTTCATGCAGCAGGGTGTTCGCCTGGCCGATCCGGCCCGTTTCGATGTGCGCGGCGAGCTGGTGTGTGGCCAGGACGTGGAGATCGACGTCAACTGCGTGTTCGAGGGCCACGTCGAACTCGGTGACGGCGTGCGCATCGGTGCGAATTGCGTGATTGCCAACGCGCGCCTCGAAGCAGGCGCGGTGATCCATCCGTTCACGCACATCGACGGCGAAGCACTCGGTGTGCGCGTGGGGCCCGGCGCGCTGGTGGGGCCGTTCGCACGCCTGCGCCCGGGGGCCGACCTCGGCGCCGAGGTGCACATCGGCAACTTTGTCGAGGTCAAGAACAGCACCCTGGCCGCGGGCGCCAAGGCCAACCACCTGGCCTACCTGGGTGACGCCACGGTGGGTGAGCGCGTGAACTACGGCGCCGGCAGCATCACCGCCAATTACGACGGGGCCAACAAGCACCGCACGGTGATCGAGGCCGACGTGCACGTGGGCAGCAATTGCGTGCTGGTGGCCCCGGTCACCATCGGCGCCGGCGGCACCGTGGGTGCGGGTTCCACCATCACCAAGAGCACCGAGCCGGGCGCGCTGGCGGTGGCCCGTGGGTGCCAGGCCAGCATTGCGAACTGGCAGCGGCCGCAGAAACAGAAGAAGCCCGTTTGAGACGGTTCGGAAAAAACAAAAGCGCCCTGTGGGGCGCTTTTGTCTTGGGGCGGGTGTTTCCGGTGGATGGGGGTCAGCGCCCACCGCGCACATCGAACGAACCGCCGTCGTAGCGGCGCGACTCGCCGCGCGGCTTGCGCGGCGCCAGTTCGTCCTCCAGGCTCATGAGGCCGCTCAGGCCCAGCACCTCGGAGTCACGGTAGGCCGAGTTGCCGTACTGCTCGTCCAGCGTGGACATCTGGCTCTCCAGCTCCTTCTTCACGGTCTCGCGGTCGGGCTGTGTGGGCTGCGCCGACTTCGGCTTGGGCAGTTCGACCAGGTTGAGCTGGGCGCGGAACTCGGCCGGCGAGGGCATGCGATGGATGCCGTTCTTGAGGAACAGGAAACGCACACCCGCGGTCTTGAGGATGCGGTTCTTCACCTTCGTGCGCTGCGCCTTGGCTTCGGCATTGCTCAGGTGGTACTGCTCGATGTCGAAGGCGAAGGTGGGACGACCGTCGGGCGCGCAGACCACGAAATCCACGCGGTGCTCTTTCAGGCGCTGCTTGGCGGCGGCCTTGTTGGCGGCGCGGCGCACCGAGAGCATGTTGCCCAGCGACACGTTCGGCAGCACGACCTGGCCCGGGAATGTGTCCTGGAGGTAGTCGAGCATGGCCACCTGCTCGGACGACAGGATGCGCTCCGGGCTGAAGCGGTCGTCGCGACCATCGTCCTGGGAGCGCATGAAGCGCATGTAGAGCCAGACGCACAGCGCAAGCACCACCGCGGCAATCACCGATCCCGTCACCACCATGTCCATGAAAGAAACCTCCTGAGGCGCCGACGCCCGGCGGGTCGGCAGAATTTGTTGCGAGGTTGTTACACCAAGCGCATTCCGTCAACTCCTGGCATGGACGCAGCGCGCATAAGTGTGCGTTTTGATGCGAACTCCCCGGGGTGTTTAAGCCGTTCGGTCACATCGGGGTTCTGAGCGGCAGGCGCGGATCGAATTTGGCGCAGCGCGTGCTGAAAAAGCCCTTGACGTTGCGCACGTTGGCGTCGCCCGTGAACAACCGCTGCGTGAGGGCCAGGTAGTCGGGCATATCGGCGCAACGCACCACGAGCACGAAATCCGGCCCGGGGCTGACGCGGTAGCACTGCTGCACCCGCGCTTCGGCCACGGCACGGGCCTCGAACGCCTCCAGCGCCTCCGCACCCTGGCGTTCCAGGCTCACCTCGACGAGCGCGGTCAGGCCGTGCCCCAGCAACGGTGCCAGGCGGTCGGCGTCCAGCAGCGCCACCTCGCGCGCGATCAGGCCGCGCTCGCGCAGGCGCTTGACGCGGCGCAGGCAGGTGGGCGGGCTCAGGTGCGCGCGCTCGGCCAGGGCCTGGTTGGTCAACGACGCGTCGTCCTGCAACAGCTCCAGCAGGCGCAGATCGGTCGCATCGATGGATGAGTCTTCCATTGAGGTCTATGTTTTGAATGAAATGGCAACGTATCTGCCTTCAAGACAGAATGTGCTGATCCAGGTTCAATTTTGCACGTTAATTTCATTCAGGGCTGACTAGCATTCGTCCCGTTCAAACACCGGAGGCGTTCATGTGCGGCATCGTGGCGGGGGTTTCGGGGCGCGACATCGTGCCCGTGCTGGTTCAAGGTCTGCAGCGGCTGGAGTACCGCGGCTATGACTCCTGCGGCGTGGCTGTGCACAGCGCCGGTCTGAAACGCGCGCGCAGTGTGGCCCGCGTGGCCGAACTCGCACAGCAGGTGCAGGCGGAGGGCATCGCCAGCGGCACCGGCATCGCCCACACCCGCTGGGCCACGCACGGTGCGCCCGCGGTGCACAACGCGCACCCGCACTTCAGCCACGGGCCCGGTGTGCAACAGGGCACAGCTGGCCGCGTGGCGCTGGTGCACAACGGCATCATCGAGAACCACGACGAGTTGCGCGCAGCGCTGCAGGCCAAGGGCTATGTGTTCGAGAGCCAGACCGACACCGAGGTCATCGCCCACCTGGTCGATTCGCTGTACGACGGCGACGTGTTCGCCGCACTGCAGGCTGCGGTGAAGCAGCTGCACGGCGCCTATGCGCTGGCCGTGTTCCACAAGGACGAGCCACACCGCGTGGTGGGCGCGCGCGCGGGCTCGCCGCTGGTGTTGGGCGTGGGCACCGAGGGCGAGCATTTCCTCGCCAGCGACGCCATGGCGCTGGCGGGTGTGACCGACCAGATCGTCTACCTGGAAGAGGGCGATCTCGTCGACCTGCAGATGGGGCGCTACTGGGTGGCAGACGCCAACGGCCGTTCGCTGGACGCGACGCAACGCCCGGTGCGCACGGTGCACGCCCACAGCGGCGCGGCCGAACTGGGGCCCTATCGCCACTACATGCAGAAAGAGATCTTCGAGCAGCCGCGCGCCATCGCCGACACGCTCGAAGGCGTGGCCGGCATCACGCCCGAGCTCTTTGGCGACGGCGCCTACCGCGTGTTCAAGGACGTTGATCGCGTGCTCATCCTGGCCTGCGGCACCAGCTACTACAGCGGTTGCACCGCGAAGTACTGGCTCGAGTCGATCGCGAGGATTCCCACCCAGGTGGAGGTGGCCAGCGAGTACCGCTACCGCACCAGCGTGCCCGATCCACGCACCCTGGTCGTCACCATCAGCCAGAGCGGCGAGACCGCCGATACCCTGGCCGCGCTGCGCCACGCGCAAAGCCTGGGCATGAAGCACACGCTGACGATCTGCAACGTGGCCACCAGCGCCATGGTGCGCGAGTGCGAGTTGGCCTACATCACGCGCGCCGGCGTCGAGATCGGCGTCGCGTCCACCAAGGCGTTCACCACCCAGCTCGCGGGCCTGTTCCTGCTCACGCTCGCGTTGGCGCAGGTGCGTGGATACCTGAGCGAGGAACAGGAGGCCGAACACCTCAAGCGCATGCGCCACCTGCCCGTGGCGCTGCAGGCCGTGCTGGCGCTGGAGCCGCAGGTCATCAGCTGGGCCGAGGACTTTGCGCGCATGGACAACGCGCTGTTCCTGGGGCGCGGCCTGCACTACCCGATTGCCCTGGAAGGCGCGCTCAAGCTCAAGGAAATCAGCTACATCCACGCCGAGGCCTACCCCGCCGGCGAACTCAAGCACGGCCCGCTGGCGCTGGTGACGGCTGCCATGCCTGTGGTCACCGTGGCACCCAACGACACCCTGCTGGAAAAGCTCAAGAGCAACATGCAGGAGGTGCGCGCACGCGGTGGCGTGCTCTACGTGCTGGCCGACGCCGACACGCGCATCGCCAGCAGCGAGGGCATTCACGTCATCCGCATGCCCGAGCACTACGGTGCACTCTCGCCCATCCTGCACGTGGTGCCGCTGCAGTTGCTCGCGTATCACACGGCGCTGGCCAAGGGTACCGATGTCGACAAACCGCGCAACCTCGCAAAAAGCGTGACGGTGGAGTGATGCGGGGTGGTGACGATGCCGATCTTTGATTGACAATTATCGAGGATATTTGAAAGGGATACTTCAAAAATTGACTAATATTTTTAGATTATGGATATTTTTGACAATTTAATCGTGTAAATAGTGAGTGTCAGCCGAAAACGAAAACTGTCACCCACTTTTCATGTTGGAAAGAGATCGCGCGCTCGCGCGAAGGGCAATCCTGTCTCGGCAGCTCAGCGCACCTTGCTTTCCAGATGACTAGACGGAATAAAGCTCGTCGGAGCGGCAGCTGACTGGAAGGGCTGATGTGCAGCGCTATGGCGAGCTTTACATAGCGCTGCCTATGCCGAGATCGCAACTGCACATAGTTGCGATCTCGGCATAGGCAGCGACAGCCGTCGGTCGTGGTCACGAGCTGGGTAGACGCTGGCTGGCACGAAGCCGTCATCGACTCACCCGTCAGCGTTACGGCAACAACGACGGCTATTAAGGGGGCTGCAGTCATCCAGCCCCAGCCCGACCAGTACCGCGCCGGTCAGTACGGCTGCGTCGGGGGTGAACCAACCGACGAGGCTCATGACGAGGTCAGGCGTCGGCATGAGAGATCTGCACGTTCATTTTCCGTATCATTTCCTTGAGGCGATCCGGATCAATCGCCACGTCCCGAGCCCGCCGTCCCGCCCGCGCTCAGGGGCTGGCCCCAAGTGTCTTCAAACAGCACATCGTCCAGTGCCGTTCGCTGTGCCCAGCGCTGTTGCTGGAGCATGGGGTCATCATAAAAATGGCGGACCGGGCCAATGCACAGCAGCGCGACGGGCTCTGCGCCTTCGGGCATACCCAGCAATGAAGCCACCGCCACCGGGTCGAACATCGAAACCCAGCCCATGCCCAGGCCCTCGGCGCGCGCGGCCAGCCACAGGTTCTGTATCGCGCAGGCGGTCGAGGCGAGGTCCATGTGCGGCAAGGTTCGCCGGCCGAACACATGCTGTTCACGGCCCTCGGACAGCGCCACCACCCAGACCTCGGCCGCGTCCATCAGGCCTTCGACCTTGAGGCGCAAAAACGCATCCATGCGCTCTCCCAGCGCCGTGGCGGTTTGCTGCCGCTCCTGTTCCACCAGCGCCTGCAACTCGGCCCGCAACGCGCGCGTGGCTACCCGCAGGAAGCGCCACGGCTGCATGAAGCCCACGCTGGGCGCATGGTGCGCGGCCATGAGCAGGCGGCGCATCACAGCCGGCGCAACCGCACCGCCGGCAAAGTGGCGCATGTCGCGCCGCTCGAAAATGGCGCGGTAGACGGCCTCCTGCTGAGCCGGCGAAAAAACGTGCTCCGGGGCCGTCGCCCCGGTCAGGTCGGTGTCTGCCGCGGCGGCTTGCACGGCAGGACTTTCAACGGCCCGCGTCATGATTGCTTTCAGCGGATGAACGGGTCGGTGGCAGGCGGCACAGGATGCCGCTGCGCAAAAGGGCAGGGCGGGCATCGCGGGGCAAGTTGCCATCGGGCGCCCGAAAATGCATCACGGCGCAATCCAGCAGTTGCCGGGCAGCGTCCTCTGAGGGGGTCAGGTCGCCAAATTGGAAGCTGTGCTTGCCAGGAGCCTGAAAAGCCACCGTGCAGGCGCGCGAGCAGCCGGCCGTGCACGCCACCCCTCGCACATGAATAGCGGCCCACTCGGGCTGATCGCCGAAGGCCTGTGCGGTTTGCACGGCTTCCAACAGAATGTCACCTGCAGCGCGCTGATCTCGCGTGTTCTCCGCAGGGCGGCAGGTGGTGCAAATGATGAGCTCAGTCGTGCTGAGGTCGGTTTTTGGAGTCATTGTGTGTCAGTGGTGGGTTGGCGCAACTCGGCGCCCCAGGCCTGTGCCCAGGCCCTGCAGCGTCCGAGTGGGCGAGGAGAGTTGTCGAAATCGACGATGACGATGTGGTCAGCCGCCGTAGGTGCTGCTGGTTGCTCCAGGCTGCGCCCGTCGGTGAGTAGCCACAGCAGGCGGCGCCCATTGCCGTGGCGCCGCCGATGCGCCAGAAGTTCGGTCTGCGCCTGACCCAGCGCTGCCGCCAGGGGCGTACCGCCACCCCCGCCCAGCGGCCGAAGGCGCCCCAACGCCGAGCGCCGCGCCTGGGTGGGCGACAGTACGCATTGCACCCCCTGTCCCCCGAACAGCAGCAGTCCGACCTGGTTGCCGGTACGGGCCGCGTCCTCGATAAGGCGCGCCGCGAAACCCTTGGCCCACGCCAGACGACCGCTTTGCCGCATGGAGCCGGAATTGTCCAGCGCGATCAGGTGAAGCGTCGACATGTCAGCGGGGCGGTGTTCGCGCTGCAGATGGGACCGCTGCAAGGCGGCGGGCCCTTTGCGCAGCAGAGTGCGACACCAATCGATTCGCCCTGGCGTGTGGGTCGATGCCTGCATCGCGTTCTGCGCCAGTTGCGGCCTTGCGTATGGGTCAATGGAGAACCACCGCCGCAGTCCGGGCACCGTGGAGGCGCGGCCTGCGGGGTGGCTCAGGCTTTTTTTGCGACAGGCCCCCCAGTGGTTCGAACCGCTTCCCAGCCTTCAGCCTGCGCCGGCAGTGCGCCCCAGTCCCCGGCGGCACTCGTCAATGAATGATCTGCCTGCGACCCGGCACTGCCCGCCCCTGAGGGGCCGCTGGTAGTGCGGGGGGGCGCCGCAGCCTGCTGGGCCTGGGGAGCCGGCGCCATCCGGCGGTGGCCCAAGGCCCATTCGGCCACGGTGTCGACATCCGCCGGCGTCACCTCGAGCCGACCCGCCAGCACGGCATGGGCCCGGGCCGCCTTCAGCAGCACTAGGTCACCGCGCACACCGTCCACGGCGGCCTGCACGGCCAGCGCGGTGGCGTGCGCCAGCACGGCATCGCTCCAGTCCACCGCAGGTAGCGCTTCTCGCGCGGCTGCCATCCGGGACACCAGCTCGGCCTGCGCGCTGGCTGTGCGCTGCATCAATGCCTGCGGATCGAGGTCAAAGTCCAAGCGGGCACGGACGATCGACTGGCGCAGCGCATGATCGGTGGGATTTTCCAGCACCACCGACAGGCCAAAGCGATCCAGCAACTGGGGGCGCAACTCGCCCTCTTCGGGGTTCATGGTGCCGATCAGCACGAAGCGGGCCGCATGCTGGCGCGAAACGCCCTCACGCTCGATCGTGTTGATGCCGCTTGCCGCCGCGTCAAGCAGGGCGTCCACCAGCGCGTCGGGTAAAAGGTTGACCTCGTCCACATAAAGGACGCCGCCGTGCGCACGAGCGAGCATGCCAGGCGCCAGGCGCACGAGGCCGTCGCGCAGTACGTGTTCGAGGTTGAGTGTGCCCACCAGTTGCTCAACGGTGGCCGCGAGCGGCAGGCTCACGAAGGGAGCACCCGGCAACAAAGCCGCCAGTGCGCGCGCCGCAGTCGATTTGGCCGTGCCGCGTGGCCCGCTGATCAGCACGCCGCCGATGCCGGGGTCTACCGCCGCCAGCAGGAGCGCCTGCCGCAGCCCGGCGTGGCCGATCAGCGCAGAAAATGGGTACATCACATCGTTGGCGTCCTGCAGTTCGTGGGACGTGTTGTGTGCGTTGAATGTCTTCATTTCGTGGGTCCTTCGCCCTGAGTTTCGAGCCGGTGTTCCAGTGCCAGCAAGGTCTGTTGGATGCGCTCCCGATGCTCGCCGGGTTCCTGCCACATACCACGCTGCATGGATTCAAGCAGGCGTTCGCCCATGCTGCGTAAGGCCTGGGGGTTGTGTTGTTCAAGAAAGGCGCGGTTGACAGGGTCGTACACGTAGGCATCGGCCACAAGAGCGTACTGGTGGTCCCCCACCAGGCCAGTGGTTGCGTCAAAGCCGAAAAGGGAGTCGACGGTGGCAGCCATCTCGGAGGCACCCTTGTAGCCGTGGCGTTGCACACCCGCGATCCACTTGGGGTTGACCACGCGGGCCCGCACCACCCGCGCTAGTTCGTCACTCAGGCTGCGGATGCGCGGCGATCCAGGTGTGCTGAAGTCGCCGTGGTACATGGACGCCGCCTTGCCGCTCAGGTGTTGTACCGCGGCAGCCATGCCGCCCTGGAACTGGTAAAAGTCACTTGAATCCAGGATGTCCTGTTCCTGGTTGTCCTGGTTCTGCAGCACCACATCGAAGCCGCCCACACGCCGCTCGAAGCTGGCGCGCGCCGCCGCACCGTGTTCGTCCTGGCCGTAAGCAAAGGCGCCCGCACGCAGGTAGGCCTGGGCGATGTCACCCGGCGCTTCCCAGCGCCCACTGTCGATGACGTCTTGCACGCCGGCGCCGTAGCCGCCCGGCCGCGGGCCGAAAACACGCCAGCTGGCCTGCCTCTGCGAGACCTCTTCGGACATCCCTTGGGCACACGCATCGGCCGCCTCGCGCTGCACGCGAGCACGCACTGGATTCACGTCGTCGGGCTCGTCTTCTAGCGAGATGGCCGCCACCGCCTTAACCGCCGTGTCGAACAGGTCGATCAGATTCGGAAAAGCGTCGCGAAAGAAACCCGAGATGCGCAAGGTCACGTCCACCCGAGGGCGGTCACGTATCGCCATCGGGAGCACCTCGATGTCCACTACGCGCTGGCTGCCCGGCGCCCACTTGGGCCGCACGCCCAGCAGTGCCATGGCCTGGGCGATGTCTTCGCCGCCAGTGCGCATGGTGCTGGTGCCCCAGACCGAAAGCCCGACCGACGCTGGAAACCCGCCGTGGTCCTGCAGATGGCGCTCGATCAGCCGCTCGGCCGCCATTACGCCCATGGCGTAGGCGGTGGGTGTAGGCACCGCGCGCGTATCGATTGCGTAGAAATTGCGGCCGGTGGGTAATACGTCCGGCCGTCCGCGCGATGGCGCGCCGCTCGGTCCGGGGGGGATAAAACGGCCTCGCAAGCCGCGCAGCAGCTGGGTCATTTCCTGCTCGCCGCAGGCGTCCAGCCGGGGGCCGAGCCGCTCCTGCAGCTCGTCCATCACCTGCGCGGTGAGCGGCCACTTGGCGCGGTCCAGAGGTTCGCTGCCGTCCACCAGACGGCTGGCCAATCGCTCCAGCCGATCACGGGTGTGGCCCGCATGGCGCCAGGCTTCGTTTCCTAAGGCTGCCAGTACCGGTGGGCGCGACTGGGTCCAGTTCTGGTTCCAGTTGGGGTCGAGCGGGTCGAATCCGTCCAGCCGCAGGTCGGCTGACAAGGCTTGCAACAAGCTGGCTTGTCTCTGGCCTTTGCCGCGTGGAAACCGCGCCAAAGCAAGTAGGGTATCGGTCCGCAAACGCCCTTGAGGCGACAGACCGAACACGTGCAGACCGTCCCGGATCTGTGATTCCTTGATCTCGCACAGGTAGGCGTCCAGCCGTTCCAGCAGGCGCTGGCGTGCGGCTTCGTCGGCGGGCGCCTCAAAACCCAGGTCGGCGTGCAAGCCGTGGCGCAGCACTTCCTCCAGAATGGTCTGGCGCAACCGAGTGGCGCGGCGTGGGTCGAGCGACAGAGCCTCGTAGTACTCGTCCATCTGCCGCTCCAATACCTGCAGCGCCCCGTAGGTTTCGGCCCGCGTCAGCGGCGGCATCAGGTGGTCGATGATCACCGCCTGCGTACGCCGCTTGGCCTGGCTGCCTTCGCCCGGATCGTTGACGATAAAAGGGTACAGGTGGGGCAGCGGCCCGAAGATCGCATCTGGCCAGCAGCCCGCACCCAGCGCCACGCTCTTGCCCGGCAGCCACTCCAGGTTGCCGTGCGTACCCACATGTACCAGCGCATCGGCGCCCCAGACGCGGCGCAACCAGAAGTAAAACGCAAGGTAGTTGTGCGGGGGCACAAGGTCGGCATCGTGGTAGCTTGCGACCAGGTCCAGGTCGCGCCCGCGGGCCGGCTGCAGGCCCACGAAGACCTGGCCGACGCGTAGGCCCGGCACCATGAAGCGGCCGCTGCGCAACAACGGGTCTTTCTCGGGTGGTCCCCACAGCGCGTTGACCTCGGCCTGCTGGTCAGGGGGCAGGGCTTCAAAGTCAGCCAGGTAGTCGGCCATGGAGAGGCTTTGCCCGACGGGGCGATGGTCGTTGGCGTCCACTTTGTGGGTTACGCCCTCGATCAGTCGCGCCATTAGGGCGTCGCCGTGTGCGGGCAGCTCGCCCGTGGCATAGCCTTGGGCCTGCAGCGCGCCTAGGATGCCCACCACCGAGGCCGGGGTGTCCAAGCCCACGGCATTCGCCAGGCGGGCGTCGTCGCTGGGGTAATTGGCCAGCACCAGGGCCAGGCGCTTATCGGCCGCCGGCTTGCGGCGCAGGACGCACCAGCGCCGGGCAAGCTCGGCGACGAATGCAATCCGGTCGGCCTCTGGTTGGTAGCGCACTACATCCACCTGCGAGCGCTCGCAGCGCCAGGCCACGCCCTTGAAGCTGATGGCCCGGGTGCCGATGCGGCCGTCCACTTCGGGCAGCACGACCTGCATGGCCAGGTCGCGCGGCTGCAGGCCGTGCGGATCGGCCCGCCACTGCTCACGCGCGCAGCCGGCGGTGATGAGTTGCAGCACCGGCGCGTCGCCGGCGAGCAGTGGAGCGTCCACGCCGTCGGCGCCATCGTCGCCCATGGCACCGACTGCAAAGCTGGTGGCGTTGAGCACGACATCGACAGAGTGCTCGGCAGCCAGGGCATGCACGGCCGCCAGTGACGAGGGCGACTTCAGCGAGTCCAGCGCCAGGGCCAGCGGGTTGACGCCCTCGCTGTGCAAGGCCATCATCAGGGCGTCGAACACCGCTGTATTGCCCGTCTGCGCATGGGCCCGGTAAAACAGCACGAGGGCCACCGGTGCACCGTCCAGCCAGGCCAGTGGCAGGGCTGGAAGGTAGCGTGCGACGGGCGGCAAGGGCTGTGGCAGCGCGGGCAAAGACCCCCGCCCCAGCGCGCGGTACGCGATCAAGTCAAAAAAGGCGCGGGCATTGTCGCGACCGCCCTCGCGCAGGCATTGCCACATAAAACGGCTGTCCTCCACTGCTGCTGTGCTGCGCAACAGCAACTGTGGGTCCTCCAACTGCTCGCCCGAAAACATGGCCAGCCACTGGTCGTGCTGGCGAGCCAGCGTCGTCGCCTGTTCCACCACATAGGCCCAGTCCGCTGGTGCGCCCAGGTGGTCGATCACCACGATACGGGCGTGGCGCAGCACGTCGTCAACGTACATGTCGGTCGATGCGGGCTGCCGCAACCACATCAGATTGGCCAGGCGCACGGTCGGGAAATCGGGCGGCAGCGCCGCCACCGCTTCTGCCAGCAGGGACAACGTGGTGTCGGCCACCGTGAGGACCACGATGTCGGCAGGCGTTTGCGCGACGCGCACCACGCCCAGGCCAGCGTCTTCCACGTGGCCGCCGGGTCGGGTAGACAAAAGATGCATGTTGGACCTTGGGGACGTGGCGTCAATCCACCGGGTTCATGGCGCCCGGGGCGGCAGTGTTCGTGCCGGACAATGCGGCGCGAACGCCGGGCGCCACCCAGCGCTGGAACGCCAGGCCTCCCACCAGCCCCATGCAAAGCCAGAACGACAGCGCAACCCAAGTGGTCGCCAGGATGAACTGGTGACCCAACTGCTCCAGTGAGGCATGAGCTTCAGGGCCAAAGCCCGCGAGTGCATCTCCTCGCGGCTTGGGCGCTCCCACCAAGAACGGCAGCACGAGCAAAGCCGCCACCGCCAGCCAGCGCCAGGGACTGCGCACAAATGCAGCGATGGCGCAGGCACCCGCTGCGCACCCCACCGCCAGCGTCCACCATATCTGTCGGGCCTGCAGCGGGGCCGCCTGCATGCCGGGAACCTCGGCGTGCAGCCCCAGGGTGGGCCACAGGTGAAAGCTCAGCCAGCCGGCCGCCGCCACCAGACCAGCGACACGCAACGAAGCGCTCGCCGTCAGGCAGGACGTGTCCTGCCGAGAAAACCAGAAGCCCATCGCTGCAAACACCAGTAATGCCATGCTAAAGGCATGCAGGATGTTGGCGACCCACGTCCAGCCAGTGCGCTCTACGCCGTTCTCGGGCGCCCATTCCTCGGCAGCACCATGGTCGTGCGCCGGGCCGGCTTGGCCCTCGCCATGCGCGTGATCGGTGAGCGCTGCGCCTGGTGGGGATACCTCTGCCTTTTGGTCCTCGTACACCTCGGCCGCCAAGATCAGCGGAGCGGCCTGCCAGCGCTGCACACCGGTTTGGAGACTGCCCACCACCACAGCGGTAGTGAGCGCTGCCCAGATCAGCTTTTGAAAAAGCATGTTGCTCTCCTTGGTGCCAACAATTCAGTGGCAGGGCTTAACAGTAATGTGTCGGACATCGTGTGCGGCGTTGTGGGCCAGCGGGCTCTCAGCGAAACCCACGCCATACATAACCACCAAGCCGAGTGCCGCCGCTGCCAGCAAGGGGCGCAACACAGTCCGGGCCGAGTCGTGGGTATAGGAGGGTCTGTGGGTCACGGAGGTCGAGTCGGGCATAAAAAGTCCTTTCAAGGGTGGAGTGGAGGGAAAAACGCACGGGATAAGTGCTAGCGGGTCAATTCGGCCTGGAGCTCAGAAAGCAGGCCGGCGGCGTCCAGGTGGTCGCCGATCAGGACCAGGCGGGTGGCACGCGGCTCGTCGGCGCGCCAGGCGCGGTCGAAATAGCTGTCAAAGCGCTGGCCCACTCCCTGCACCACCAGGCGCATGGCCGCACCGGGCAGCGCCACGAAGCCCTTGACGCGGTAGATTTCATGACGCTGCACCAATACCATCAGCGCCGCGAGCAGCCTGTCACGGTCGGTCACGGTCAGCGCCACCGACACGGAGTCGAAAGCGTCGTGGTCATGGTCTTCTTCGTCGTCGTGGTGGGTCTTGCGCTCGTCAATGACATCTTCCACCGCACGCTGCAGACCCAGCAGCACGTCCAGCGGCACATCGCCATGCGATGCGCGCACCAGCTTCACGCCGGCCGGTGCTTCGGCGCGGACGGTGGCTTCGACGGCCTCGAGCGCCACCGCGTCCATCCCGTCGACCTTGTGCACGATGACCAGATCGGCCGTGGCCAGCTGGTCTTCAAACAGCTCGTGCAGCGGCGAGTCGTGGTCGAGGTTCTCATCAGCACGGCGCTGGGCATCCACAGCCACCGGGTCGTCCGCGAAATCACCGGCGGCCACAGCGGGCGCGTCCACCACGGTGATGACTGCGTCCACGGTGAAGGCGTTGCGCAGCGCAGGCCACTGGAACGCCTGCACCAGCGGCTTGGGCAGTGCCAGGCCCGAGGTCTCGATCACGAGGTAGTCGATTTGGTCGCGACGGGCCGCGAGCAGCTCCATCACGGGTGCGAATTCTTCCTGCACCGTGCAGCACAGGCAGCCGTTGGCCAGTTCGAACAACTGGCCGTTCTCTTCGCCGCTCTCATCGCAGCCGATGCCGCAGCCCCGCAGCAACTCGCCGTCGATCCCAAGCTCGCCGAACTCATTGACGATGACCGCGATGCGGAGACCCTGCGCGTTGGTGAGCAGCTTGCGCAATAGTGTGGTTTTGCCACTGCCCAGAAAACCGGTGACGATGGTGGCGGGGATTTTCTGGAGATTCATGAGGGGCCTGTTGATGAAATGGATGAAAGATCAAAGCAAAGAGCGGGTGTGCGGAAATGACGACGCCATCAGTCCTCGATGCCGCGTTGCGCAGGCACACCGGCATTGAAATGGTGTTTGATGAGTGTCATCTCCGTCACCATGTCGGCCAGCTCGATCAGCTCGGCTGGCGCGTTGCGCCCAGTCAGCACCACCGTCACCGACGGGGGCCGTTCGCGCAGACAGGTCAGTACCGTCTCCAGTGCGATCCAGCCATATCGCAGCGGATACATGATTTCGTCGAGCACCACCATGAAGTGCTCTCCGGTCCGCACGGTTGCCTCGGCCTTGGCCCAGCCGGCCTGCGCCAGTTCTGCAGAATGATCGAGGTCGCGGCTTTTCCAGCTGAAGCCATCGCCCAGCCCCTCGATGGGGATGCCCAGGGACTCAAACAGGCGGTGCTCGCCGAAACGGGCCGTTGGCACCTTCATGAACTGGTAAACCTTGACTTTTTTGCCCCGGCCGTGCGCGCGCAGCGCCAGCCCGAACGCGGCCGTGCTCTTGCCCTTGCCCTTGCCGGTGTGGACCATCACCAGCCCGCGGCGCTCGCCCTGGGGCTTGGGGGTGTCACGGTTGATAGGCGGTGTTTCAATTTGCATGATGGGTGTGGGCCGGGCCCGTTCGCTTGAGCAGATAGGTGTCCATGATCCAGCCGTGTTGTGCCCGCGCCCGCTCACGCTCGCGCACGATCACCGACCCCATTTCAGCCAGGCTGCCACTGATGCACAACTGGTTGGCCATGCCCAGGTAGGCGCCCCACCAGATGTGCAGACCCGCCGGCGCCAGGGTCTGGAAGGCGCACTGACCGTCCAGCATCACCGCCACGGTATTGGCACTCGCTGGCCAGCCAAGCTCGCGCAGCTGCCGCCCGGTGGTGATCAGCACGGGCGCGTTGATGTCGTTGAGTGCGATGGCGTGCGCCGCCGTGAGGGCCTGCAGCGCCGTGATGCCCGGCACCACATGGATGGTCAGCTCGGTCCGCAGAGCCAGCCGCTGGGCAATGCGCAGGCTGCTGTCGTACAGCGAAGGGTCGCCCCAGACCAGCAGCGCCACCCGCCCGCCATCGGGCAGGTGCCGGCCGATGGTGTCTAGCCAGGCGGCGGCGATGGCGTCGTGCCAGCGGTCGACCGCTCCCAGGTAGTCGGTGTCGGCACCTTCGCGCACCGGCATGTCGAAGGTCGCGATCACGGCGCCGTCGTGGGTGATCAGTTCCCGGCACAGGCTCAGGCGCAGGGCCGCCAGTTCGGCCTTGTCCTCGCCCTTATGCGGTATCAGGACCAGCTGGGCTTTGTTGAGGGCCGCAGCACCCTGGCGGGTGATGTGGTCCGGATGGCCCGTGCCCATGCCGATCAGGCTCAGCTCGAGTTTCATTCGGCACCTTCGAGGAAACGCTTATCAGCGCCTATCGGGCGGTAGCGGCGGTCGTAGTCGGCCGCGTACAGGCGGCTGTGGCCGAAGTCCTGCGCGCCCAGGTTGTGCCCGACCACGATGAGCGCGGTTCGGTCGATGCCTTCGCCCATGGCCGCCTCGATGGTCGAGAGGCTGGCCCGTACCACCCGTTCGTCAGGCCAGCTGGCGCGCCAGACCACGGCCACTGGGCAGTCGGCGCCATAGTGGGGCAACAGCGTCAGCACTACGTCGGACAGCACATGGATCGACAGGTGGATGGCGAGCGTGGCCCCGGTGATCGCAAAGTGGGCGAGGGCTTCGCCCTCGGGCATGGGCGAGGCGCGGCCGCTGGTGCGGGTGAGCACCACCGACTGGCTCATGCCCGGCAAGGTGAGCTCGCAGCCCAGCGTGGCAGCCGCCGCCGCGAACGAGGGCACACCTGGCGTGACGGTATACGAGATGCCCGCCTCACGCAGGGCGCGCAACTGCTCGCCCATGGCAGACCACACCGACAGGTCGCCAGAATGCAGGCGTGCCACGTCCAGCCCCTGCTCATGCGCACTACGCAACTCGGCGACGATCTGCTCCAGTGACAGGGGCGCGGTGTTGACGATGTGCGCGCCGGGCGGACAGTGCGCCAGCACCCCCTCAGGCACCAGCGAGCCGGCGTACAGGCAAACGGGACTGGCGGCAATCAAGTCGCGCCCCCGCAGGGTGAGAAGGTCGGGGGCACCGGGTCCAGCGCCTATGAAGTGAACGGTCATGGTGCAGTGTGATCAGGCTTGTAAAGGGCGATGGCTGCGGTGGCGGTGCCGTCGGCACTGATGTGGCGGCGCGATGCGAGCACCGCGCCCTGGCCCGCAGCCGCCAGGGCGGCAGACTCGGCGAGGCTCTGGAACCCGTAACGTGCGGGTGCGTGTGGGCTGGGCTGCGTGCTTTGGGCGCGCACATAGGCCAGCGGCACGGATGCAACCGGTAAACCCAGCTCGGCCGCGAGCTGGGCCAGGGCGGGGTGGTCGCATTTGTCCTGTGCTGTGGCCAGCGCCTGCAGCAACATTGGGACGTGTTGATCGTGTTGTGCCGACTGCACGGCCTGCTCCAGCACCTGGCGCAGCGCATGGCAGGAGGTGTGATGGCGAAAGCCCAGGCCGGCGACAACTCTCATCACAGCCGCACGCTCCACTGAACCACCGGACGTGACGGTTGCCAGCTGAGCATGCGCCCCAGTGGCTGCGCCTGTGCAATGGCCACCTGCAGCAGCTCGCCGCCGTGCCGGACGAGCAACTCTTGCAGCAATGACTCGGTTTGCAGGGTGACGCTGTTGACCACCAAGCGCACACCCCGGCCTGCCGAGGTTGCGATGGCGTCGAAGATGGCGCGGTCGAAACCGCCCCCAACGAAGACGGCATCGGGCCGAGGCAGCGCGGACAGGCACTCCAGGGAGTTACCGGTTTGCACATGCAGCCGGTTTGACAGCCCGAACTGTTCTGCGTTGTACCGGATATTGGCCGCGCGCTCCGCCTGCTGTTCGACAGCGTGCGCGCAGCCTCCAGCCAGGCACCATTCCACCGAGATCGAGCCGGATCCCGCGCCCAGGTCCCACAGGCATTCGCCTGGGCGCGGCGCCAGGGCGCGAAGCGTCAGAGCTCGGATTGTGGATTTCGTGATCTGCCCGTCGTGGACGAACAGTTCATCGGGCAGGCCGCTGGAGGCGGGCAGGCCCGGCGGGCCTTGGTGCAGATCCATGGCCAGCGCCAGCGGCGCCTGCAATTCGGGCAGGTTCGCCGCCGCCAGGCGGAACGCACGGACGCGCTCAAGCGGGCCGCCCAGGCGCTCCAGCGCCCATCCGCTCGCTTCGCCAAAACCTTGGGCGCTGGCCAGCGCGACCAGCGCGCGCAGGGCCTCCGCGTCGCGCACCAGGCAGACCAGGCGTTGACCACGGCGCAGCCAGGGCCGTACCGTGCTCAAAGGCGCGGCGTGAAGACCCAGGCACTGCACGTTCTCCAGTCGCCAGCCGAGTTTGGCAGCGGCGCGCGAGAACGTGGAGGGCGCGGGATAGGCGATCCATTCACCGGTTTGCAGGTACTGGCAGACGCTGCCACCGGCTCCGAACCAGAACGGGTCTCCCGAGGCGAGCAAGGTCACCGGCTGACCGCGCAGGGCCAGCAGGGGCTGAAGGTCGAACGGCACATCCCAGGCTGTACCGCGGTCGTTCACTTGCGCCAGCGCCAGGTGGCGTGGCGCGCCGAAAACGTGGTGGGCGCTGGCTAGTGCGGCGCGGCTAATATCGCTCAGTCCTGCCAGCCCGTCCTCCCCCAAGCCAATGATCGACAGCCACGGTTCAGCCATGCGACGTGTCCTCCTGCTGGGTGGCACCACCGAAGCCAGCCAGCTGGCACAGGCATTGGCCACGGCCGGCGTGCCCGCTGTTTTTTCTTACGCTGGGCGAACCCATGCGCCCGTGGCGCAGCCCTTGCCCACCCGTGTGGGTGGCTTTGGCGGTGTGGCCGGGCTGTGTGATTGCCTGCAGGCCGAGGCCGTCACCCATGTGATCGACGCCACGCACCCTTTTGCTGCCCAGATGAGTCGCCACGCGGTGCAGGCCTGCGCCGAAATGGCGCTGCCTCTGCTGGCACTGGAGCGCCCGGCCTGGCAGGCACAGGCCGGTGACAAATGGCAGCACACAGCCGATATGGCCGGCGCCTTGGCAGCCCTGCCCGAGCGCGCGGCCCGGGTGTTCCTGGCGATTGGCCGGCAGCACGTGGCGCCTTTCCTCGACGAGACCCAGCACTGGTACCTGTTGCGGCTGGTCGACCCCGGTCTGACACTCCCAGAGGGCCGGGGCGCCGTGGTCATAGACCGCGGCCCGTTCACGCTGGACCATGACCTGGCCCTGATGAAGCGACACCGCATCACCCATGTGGTGGCCAAGAACGCGGGCGGGCAGGGCTCCCGGGCGAAGCTGGACGCCGCGCGGCAACTGGGCTGCACGGTCATACTGATTGATCGCCCGCAGTTGCCTGAGCGCCCCACCGTGAGCACGGTTGAGGATGCGCTGCGTTGGCTGGGTGTGCAAGCCGCTCATGAGGCCGAACGAGGGGTGTAGACAAAACGTCCCACGCGCCGAGTGGTGGAACTGCCCACGATGACCAGGGTGCGCATGTCGGCCATTTCGGGCCGTGCATCGCACAGGGGCACGCTCAGCAAATGCTCATGCGGCGTGCTCACGGCCCGCGCAAACACGAGCAAGCGAGTGGGCTCGCAGGTTTCGCACAGCACTTGCAGCACCTGCTCAAAGGTGTGAGGCCGGCTGGCCGAGCGGGGGTTGTAGAAGGCCATGGCCATGTCGGTGCCGGCGGCTGCGCGCACGCGCTTCTCGATCAGTGCCCAGGGCTTGAGGTTGTCGCTCAGGTTGATGGCGCAGAAGTCATGCCCCAGGGGTGCGCCGGCCCGCGCGGCCGCGGCCAGCATGGCGGTGATGCCAGGCAGCACGCGGACGTCCAGCGCCTGCCAGTCCTCGCGCCCCTCCATGGCCTCGAACACGGCGGCGGCCATGGCGAACACACCTGGGTCGCCCGAGGACACCAGCACCACGCGGGCGCCTTGGGTGGCCAGCGCCAGCGCGGCGCAAGCCCGGTCAAGCTCTTCGCGGTTGTCGGACGGGTGCAGGCGCAGCCCGGGGCGCGCGGCCACGCGTGCCACATAGGGGATGTAACCCAGCACATCAGTGGCATCGGCCAGTGCTTGGCCCACGGCGGGCGTGAGCATGGCTTCGTCGCCCGGGCCCAGGCCCGCAATGCACAGCCAGCCGCTCATTCGGCCATCTCCGGCCGCCGGCCCTGGCCATGCACCAGCACGATGGCGAAATACGGGCAGACCTCGTCGGGTGTGTCGGCCAGGCGCGCCATCTGTTGCTGGGGCATTGTGCCGTGCTGTACCAGCCAAGCCTGCTCGAGCCGGCCAGCGCGTGCCAAGGCACGCCGCACACGCGGCAGATTGCGGCCGGTTTTCATGACTACGATGGCGTCGGCTGCCTGCATGCGCTCGACCAGGGTGTCTTCGGGTAGCGTGCCCATCAGCACCGTCATCACGTCGTCGCCCCAGGTCATGGGTTGACCGGTGACCCACCAGCAGCCCACCATGCCGGGGATGCCCGGCACCACCTCCACCTCTGCGCGGCCTTGCAGCCGGGTATAGAGGTGCATGAAGGACCCGTAAAAAAAGGGATCGCCTTCGCAAAGCACCACGATGTCCCGCGTCCTCGCCAGCTCAGTCAGGCGCGCCGCCCATTCGTCGTAGAAGCGGGCCAGGCACTCGATGTAGGCCGGGCTGTCGAAAGGCAGCTCGGTGGTGACCGGGTACTCCATCGCGTATTCCATCGCGCCTGGAGCCAGCAGCGCATTCACCATCTTCCGTGCCTGCCCGGATCGACCCTTCTTGCGGAAGAAGGCGACGTG
Organism: Hydrogenophaga intermedia; assembly: GCF_023715105.1. Classification (GTDB taxonomy): domain Bacteria; phylum Pseudomonadota; class Gammaproteobacteria; order Burkholderiales; family Burkholderiaceae_C; genus Hydrogenophaga; species Hydrogenophaga intermedia_A. The sequence goes on from NZ_JAMBNO010000013.1 coordinate 148,457, forward strand.
CTGCGCGGTGCGCACCAGACGGTCGGCGCGTACGCTCATCAGATCCGGGTCGCCAGGTCCCAGGCCGGCGCAGATGATACGGCCCATCAGATCTCCTGCTCGCTGGCCAGCGCATTAACGGCGGCCACGGTGATGGCCGAGCCGCCCAGTCGGCCGTGCACCACAAGCGACGGTGCGGCATTCGAAGCCATCAGTGCCGCCTTGGACTCGGCCGCGCCCACGAAACCCACCGGGCAACCGATGATGGCGGCCGGTCGCGGGCAGTTCGGATCCTGCAGCATATTCAGCAGATGGAATAGCGCCGTGGGGGCGTTACCGATGGCTACCACGGCCCCGGCGAGGTGCGGGCGCCAGAGTTCCAGCGCAGCGGCGCTGCGGGTCGTGCCCATCTCATGCGCCAGCGCGAGGATCTGCGGATCCTGAAGAGTGCAGATCACCTGGTTGTCCGAGGGCAGGCGCTTGCGCGTGATGCCCTCGCTGACCATGCGCGCGTCGCACAGGATGGGCGCGCCTTCCTGCAGGGCCTCGCGTGTGGCTTGCGCCATGCCCGGCGTGAACGCCACGTGCTGTTCCAGGCCTACCAGGCCGGCCGCATGAATCATGCGAACCACGGCCAGTGCCTCGATTGGCGTAAAGCGGCCAAGCGCGGCTTCGGCGCGAATGATCGCGAAAGACTGGCGATAAATGGCGTCGCCATCCCGTTCATAGCGGTGCAACATGGGCCGTTTCTTCTCTCAATCGTTGTTCGAGGGCCGCACGGTCCAGCCCATGGTAGTCCGGCAGGCTGGCAGCGGTGCCGCGCCGGATGAAGTCCCACCCATGGTCCGTGGCGACCACCGTGGTGGCAAATTTCGGATGGGCGCAGCCTTTGGGACACCCCGAGACGTGCAGCAAGTGTCCCGGGGCCACCGAAGGCGCCAGCGCCAGCGCCAGGTCACGGGTGGTACCGCGTGCCTGCGCACAGCCCGGAGCGCCCGTGCAGGCGGCGACCCGCAGGCGCGCATCGCCCGGATCGGTAATGAGTTCGGCGCAGGTGGGCAATCGGCTTGCGCTTTCGACGAGCAGGCTGCGCCACGGAGTCAGCCGCAAAGCGCCGCACGCGCCCAGCGCCGCCAGGGTCTCGGCCTGCACGAGACCAAAGACCAGACCCACGATCTGCCCTGCGAGTTGGGGCCCCGGCCCGGGCGCGGGCAGCGCGCGGTCAGGCACCGGCGTTGGTCGCCACTCTGGCGGCAACCCGCGCTGTCTCACAAGGGCGGCCATCCGCCCACGGCCTGCAGGTGCACCGCCAGCGTCCAGGAACCAGCGTGACAGGGCCAATGCATGCTGTGGCGCCGCCCACGGCGCGACGACCAACCCACCATCGGCCCCATCGGCATAGACGAGTACGCCATCGACGTGGCGCTCGAGCCGGATATCTGCATGGGTGTTGCGCATGCAGGGCGCAGTGCCGGTGTCGACCACGAAGCCGAACTTGGCTGGTAGTTCGGGCACATCCCTGCCGGCAAGCAGTTCGCCCAGCTGCAGGGCCAGGTGGGGCGTGACATCGCCCTCGGTCCACAGCGGGTTGACCTGCACGTTGCGCCGAGCCTCGGACGAGACGTCTTCGTCGACCAGCCCCAGCGTGCACAAGGCATCGAGCAACTCAGCGTGCCGCCCGGGATCCACGCCGCGCATCTGCAGGTTGGCCCGGTTGGTCAGCTCCAGCATCGGGTTGGCGTACCGCCGCGCCAGTGCGGCGATGCCTTGGGCCTGCGCCATGCTCAGTCGCCCGGCTGGTGGACGGATGCGTATCACCAGCCCGTCGCTGGCTGCCAGGGGCCGCAAGGTGCCGGGGCACCAGCCCTTAACCTGCACAGCGCCATCGCTGCGAAGTGAAGTGAGGTCGGTCATGGATTGGCGCGTCCCGCTTCACGCAGATTGGAAATGGGGGCTCAGCTGCACCGTCTCACCGATGATGAGCAATCCAGGCTGAGGACCATACGCAGGGGCGGTGGCGGCCAGCCGGCGAAGGCCGCAGGCCTGCACCGTCTGCGACGCGCGAGTACCGTCACGTATGACCGCCGCCGGGGTGGTAGGCGACAGTCCATGTGCGATCAGTTGTTCTGCAATCTGTGGCAACCGCTGGATGCCCATGTAAAACACACGTGTCTGCCCGGGGCGAGCCAGCGAACGCCAGTCGTGCGTGGCCTCCGCGTCGGCAAGATGGCCGGGCAGGAATACGCAGCTGGTCGACAGCTCTCTGTGGGTCAGCGGGATACCTGCAGCGGCTGAGCACCCGTTGGCGGCCGTGACCCCCGGCACTATCTCAAACGCAATACCAGCGGCCTGCAAGGCCTGCACTTCTTCCCCACCACGTCCGAAGACGTAGGGATCACCGCCCTTGAGCCGCACTACGCGCCGCCCCTCCCTCGCGTGCTGCACCAACAAGGCGTGAATGTCCTCCTGAGGGATAGCGTGATTACCCAGGGCCTTACCCACATACACACGCTGCGTTCCAGGGGGAATCCGTTCCAGCACTTCGGGTGAAACTAGCCGGTCGTACATCACCACCTCCGCGGCCTGAAGGCGGTCCAGCGCGCGCAAGGTCATAAGGTCAACCGGACCAGGGCCAGCGCCCACGATCGACACCCAGCCAGTGCGCTGCAACTCATCCATGGCCACGGCCCGTCCAGATCGCGTGGTTTCGTCCACGAGCCGCCAATCCCAGCAAGTACCACATCAGGCTGTGATGTAAAACCGGGGCTCGACCCAAGGTGAGCCTTTGAGGCGGTGTAGTTGCTTGGCCAGTGCCAGCACGGCCAGGTCTACCAGCGGCTCCAGTAACAAGCCCATGTAGGCCACGCCAAAGGTGCCGATGCTCGGCAGGTTTGCAGCACCTAAACCCTGGCCTTAGACGGCCCATAAGCCCGGCCAGACCACGATGCCGCCCTGTTACGTCAACGACAGCTTCAAGGTCTGCGCGTGTCGGTTGGACGGGGCAGACGTTGCGCGGCGTGCTCGAGCTCATGCCAAAGTACCCGGTGACAGCAAGGCGGCAGCTGCCGCCGGACTGGATGCCATCCAGGCATGGAAGTAACTTGCGCGCACGGCGCCGTGCTGATACAGCGCTTCTCCCGTTCCAGCAGCGCCACTGCGGCCGGGGTCCGTGCGTTTTGTTGGCTGCAGTGCTGTTTCGCAGGTCGAGTAGTGAAAGGTATGGCCGCGTAAAACCCCGGCAGACAGCGCCAACTGCTGCATACCCAGCCCCGCTAGCCGTGGCTGCATGCGCACTAGCCCGGGCAAGAGGCCCCAGGCTGGGTGGTGATTTCCTTCGGTGTCCACGATTGCATCGAACAACGCCATCATGCCGCCGCACTCAGCCCAAAGGGGCCGCCCCTGCGCCACATGAGCCTTCAGGCTGTCGCGGCACGTCAGACTGTCGGCCAGAGCGTGCGTGTGCAGTTCCGGGTATCCGCCGGGTAGCCATACCGCGTCGCAGGCGGGCACCGGCTCGTTGGCCAGCGGCGAGAAAAACACCAGCTTCGCGCCGAGCTCACGAAGCGTGTCTAGGTTGGCGGCGTAAATGAAGCAGAAAGCAGCATCACGCGCCACCGCTACGGTCTGACCCGTCAGCAACCTGGGTGTGGGCTGCATTTCAGGCGGTGAGTCGAACGCCACCGACCAGCGCTGTAGGGCCTCGGCATCCATCTGACCCAGGGAGGTGTGCTGGAGTGCATCGGCGGCCGCATCCAGGCGGGCTAGCGCGTCTGGCAGTTCGCCCGCGACGGTCAGTCCCAGGTGACGCTCCGGCAGCTTGAATGCGGCGTTGCGCATCACTGCCCCCAGCCAACTCGCTGGTGCTATCGCGTCGCCGGCTGGCAACGCAGCCTGCAGCAGCTGCGCATGCCGCGGGCTGCCCACGCGGTTCGCTAGCACCCCGGCCCAGGGCAAGCCCGCACGGTAGTGCTGCAGGCCAAAGGCCAATGCACCAAAAGTTGCAGACATAGCCGACGCATCGATGACCGCCAGCACTCGCAAGCCGAAACGGCGCGCCAGGTCCGCAGCACTTGGCTCCCCGTCAAACAGGCCCATGGCCCCTTCGACAATCACCAGATCGGCGTCCTGCGCAGAGGCGTACAGGCGCGCCCGTACGTCGTCCTCGCCGGTCATCCAGAGGTCCACGTTGTGCACCGGCTGGCCAGTCGCCAGTTCCAGCCACATCGGGTCCAGAAAGTCCGGCCCACACTTGAATGCCCGCACCCGCCGGCCCTGCCGCGCATGCAAGCGCGCAAGTGCAGCGGTGACCGTGGTTTTACCTTGCCCAGAGGCCGGCGCGGCGACCAGGATCGCAGGGCGGTGGACCCGGGTTACCACCGGGTGCAAGCCAACCACATCACTGCGGGGTCCGCATGCAAAGGACTTGAAGCCATAGGCGAGAAAACACAAGCAGAAGCCCTCACCGCCTTCCCCGACAGTGCTTGAGCGTAAAAGTGGACTGCCCGTTGCCAGACGCACCACCACCTTGTTGGCCGGTATCCGGGCTGACAGAACAACCTTCATCGCCTTCCCAGACAACAACGTGTGTCGTCCAGTGGCTGCGTGATGAAAGCGGAGGGGCCCGATCTGCGTCGGGTCTCTCGTCTGCTTACCGTTGCGGGGGCAGCGCAGGTTAGGTTCGTCCTTGTGGACTCGCCCTCCTGCTTCCCGTTGAACTGCAGCATGTGAACCACACCGCGAGCACCAACGTTCGTGAGTATAACGGGGAGGCCCAGTACTCACCATACAGCGCCCGGTTCGTGCCCCCTCCCGTAGGTCTCGACCACACACAGCCTGGAAAGCCCACGGACAACGGGCTTATCGAGTCGTTCAACGGTCGCTTGACCGCTATCACGTCGGCCAAGTTGCACTTGGAGCAGCGCCGGAGGCAAGCGGATACCGCTCGCGGACACAGCTAGGAAAATCATCACAAATCCCGCGACAAGGACGCCAGACCCAAGGGGGGCGCTACTCCAAGGGTGTCCGAGGTTCACTTCATTGTGGGTTCCGCCTTGCTGCTCTGCTGGGCGTGGGTCAAGCAGCCGTTGGACTTGCTGCCGGTCTGCTGATCCAGAGGCTGTTCTTCGCCCCCACCGACCTGCCGCAGTACGGCATGAACGTCACAACACTGCAGGTGCCGCTGTTCGCCACCGCCGCACTGGCCCACAAGGTGATCCCCGCTGACGTAGGCTACGCCGACATCCGCTCTGCGCATACACTCGAGCTGTATCTGGCCCACCAGGGCGGCATCGTTTTGTGGGTGGGCTTCTGGGCTCTCTACAGCCAGGGCTTTGACGCCGATAACCTTTCCAGCATCGGAAGCTTCGCCGCGGCCTACATGACAGTCGTGTTGCTTGAACCCCTGATCGACCTTGCCATCCTGGCCATTGCCAAGACGCTGCGCCTTCTCGAAGGCACCTCGCTGGTGGAGCGCAGTCTTAACAACGTAGCCTGACCCACTATGAACATTGAAGCTCTACCAGTCCAACCGTATGTGGACGCGCAACAAGAGGAACGGCGCGGTTTGATAACAGTGCACACTGGTTCCGGCAAGGGTAAGAGCACGGCCGCATTAGGCTTGGCCCTACTTGAGCACGGCCATGGCAAGGAGGTGAAGGTTTACCAGTTCGTGAAGATGCCGAAGACGCGGTTCGGAGAACATCGCCTTCTCGAGCAGCTCGGCATTCCTATTGAGGGTCTTGGCGACGGCTTTAGCTGGAAGAGCTGCGATATGCACCACTCGGCCGGACTCGTGTTGCAAGGCTGGGCCAGAGCCGAGGCTACGATCCGCGCTGGCAAACACTCCCTAGTGGTGCTGGACAAAATCATGTTTCCGCTGTGCCACGGTTGGATACCCCTGGATGCCGTTCTCGCCTGCCTGCGGGAGCTCCAGCAGCACGTGCACGTGGTGCTCACCGGGCGCGGTGCTCCTGCAAAGCTGATCGAGCTGGCCGATACGGTGACAGAAATGACGTTGATCAAGCATCATTTCAAAGCGGGCGTGCCAGCCCAGCGAGGCATCGATGACTGATGAAGGCTGGTGCGGGCTGTTGGCCATCGGGTTTGTCCAAAGAGACGGTGCTCATAGCGGGGGATCACCCGCCAAAGTTCCCGCCACGAAGGAATGGTGGGGGGGCTCAAACTCCAGATCGCGGTGTCACCATGCGCTCCATCGGCGACGGCGGAGAACAGGAACGCCAGCTTGCTCAGCAGTACCGGCTATGGCAGAACGCACTGTCGATACGCTGGCTGGTCACTTCAGGACTATCGGGCCGCATTGCCGCTGACTTCGATCGCGATGCAGTGCGGATGGACGTCGACGATCGGCAACGTCATTGAGCGGGCTGTAGGACGCAACACTTATGGTCGCTATTTGCTTTCTACATCAGCGCTTTGACAAAACTATTGCCGCTAAGGGTCGGGAGCACCAACTCGCATTAAGCACATGCGGTCGTTCGCTTACGGACCGCTATCAATGATGGCCAAAAACCCGGTCCTGAGCGTGAAGCGGCCATACTCATGGTCGACCGTCTAATGACCGTTGACGGCCGACGCTGCCAGCCATGAGCTCAATCCCTAATGACTCAGTTCAGTCTGGGGACTAAACTGCTCTCGCGGTAGTCTCCGAGCTGGGATGGTTGGTTGACGGCGATGGTGCACGCGCCGATGTTGTGAGCCTAGGCAATTGGCCTCGATCACGACAGGAGCACCATCATGAATGCACCCCATCCGACGGTCTCACCGTTGCGCCAGCGCATGCTCGAGGACATGCGGATGCGCAAGCTGGCCCCCAAGACGCAGACCGCCTACATCCGAGCCGTGCGCCGGCTTGCCGCGTACCTTCACCGTCCTCCGGACACCGCCACCGTGGAAGAGCTGCGCAACTTCCAGCTGTACCTGGTGGACCAGGGCACCTCACCTACCACTCTCAACGCCACCATCACCGGGCTGAAGTTTTTCTGCGAGATCACGCTGGACCGCGCAGACCTGACGGCCAAGATGCAGCCCGTTCATGTGCCCCGCACCTTGCCGGTGCGAGGAAGTGGCGCGCCTGATCGCAGCGGCACCCAACCTCAAGCACCAGACCGCGCTGTCGCTGGCCTACGCCACGGGCCTGCGTGCCAGCGAGGTGGTTTCCTTGAAGGTCGGCGACATCGACAGCCAGCGCATGACGCTGCGCGTGGAGCAAGGCAAGGGCAGCAAGGACCGCTACGCCATGCTCTCGCCCGTGCTGCTGGAGCGCCTGCGAGTCTGGTGGCGCGTGGCGCGCGCCCAAGGCAAGATGCTCGAAGGCGGTTGGTTGTTCCCGGGCATGAATCCCGTCGACCCGCTCACAACCCGCCAACTCAACCGCGCCATTCACATGGCGGCCGAGTCGGCGCACATCGACAAGCGCGTGTCCATGCACACGCTGCGCCACAGCTTTGCGACCCACCTGCTGGAGCAGAAGGTGGACATCCGGGTGATCCAGGTCCTGCTGGGACACAAGAAGCTGGAGACGACGGCCATGTACGCGCAGGTGGCCACCGACGTCTTGCGCGAGGTGGTCAGCCCGCTGGAGCAGCTCAGCACCGCGTAGGCCCACCATGGGCACCGCTGCCCTGGAGGTGGCGGACATCTTCCGCACCCACGGGCCGGCCTGGCGGCAAGCCCAGCGCTCCCACCTGAGCCTGGGTCAGCTCAAGGTCATGACAGCCATCGAGCAGTGCCGCAGCGCGGCACTGGGGGGACATGTGCTGCGCTGTGAAGACTGCCAGCGCCTGCAGGTCGCTTACAACTCCTGCCGCAACCGCCATTGCCCCAAGTGCCAGGCCAGTGCTGCACAGCGCTGGCTGGATGCGCGTCAGGGCGATCTGCTGCCCGTGGACTACTTCCATGTGGTCTTCACGCTGCCCGCACCCATCAGCGAGATCGCGTACTGGAACAAGGCCGTCGTCTACGGCCTGCTGTTCGAGGTGGCGGCACAGACGTTGCGCACCATCGCCGCCGATCCCCGGCACCTGGGTGCCCAGATCGGTGCCACCCTGGTGCTGCACACCTGGGGTTCGGCACTCACGCACCACCCGCACGTGCACGGCATCGTGCCCGGCGGCGGGCTCTCGCTGGACGGAGAGCGTTGGGTGGCTTGCCGACCGGGTTTCTTCCTGGCGGTGCGCGTGCTCTCGCGCCTGTTCAGGCGGCTCTTCCTGGAAGCACTGGAGCAGGAGCATCGAGCAGGCACGTTGCAGTTCTTCTCGCAACACGCCGCGCTGGCCGATCCAAAGGCCTTCGCGCGGTGGCTCGCACCGCTGCGCCGGTGTGAATGGGTGGTCTATGCCAAGAAGCCGTTTGCGGGGCCACAGGCTGTGCTGGCCTACCTCTCACGCTACACGCACCGGGTGGCGATCTCCAACTCGCGCCTGGTGGCGCACGACGAGCGCGGTGTGACGTTCCGCTGGAAGGACTACCGCGACAAGGACCGAGGCCAAGGCAAGACACGCCACAAGACGATGACGCTCTCGCCGCAGGAGTTCATGCGCCGCTTCCTGCTGCACGTCTTGCCCGGCGGGTTCCACCGCATCCGGCACTACGGGTTGCTGGCCAACACCCATCGAAGGGAATGCATCGAGCAGGCGCGCCAGCTGCTCATGCCTGAGGCGCCAAGCGCATGGGCCGAGAAGGTCGGGTGCGGTGTGGCCGAGCAGATCCGTCCGACCTTCGTGTGTGTTCACTGCGGCGCGATGATGCTCATCGTCGAGACCTTCGCTCGTGGGCAGCCCAAGTCAGCAGCCTTGCACTTGTTGCCAAGGCTATCGAACAGGGCCTGCGAAGTGCCATCGTGCGTACAACGTGAACCGGTGCAGACCAACAAGGGCGCTTACAGCCACCGATGCGAGGCTTGATCTTGCACACCAGACTTGGAGAGGAAGGGTTCACTCGAATCGAAAATCGCAACGGTCCCCAATACCTTCGCGCCACACCGAAACACGGCTCAGGCGAACATCCGACAAGACGGCTAACTGGACAATGAAGGCACAGAGGTTTTCGAGCGTCGGAATGCCCAGGCCGGGGACCTCGTCCAGCAGCCGGTGGTCCAAATGCTCACGCAACTGCGCCACCAGCAAACGCAGCTGACCCAAATCGATCACCATGCCCGTATGGGGGTCTACAGCACCGGTCACCGAGACCTCGCCCCGGTAGGTGTGCCCATGCACTCTCGCGCTGCCCTCGCACCCAATCTCCCGCTGGAGGGTGTGCGCAGCGTCAAAGAAGAAACTTTGCGAAATTTCGAATGTCATCGGATCCCGACCATTTTGTGGGTTTGTAGGGTCAGGCGCCAGCGAGGGTCACGCAGACAGTACTCAATAGCCCAAAGTGTGTTCTTCTCCAGCTCGGGGCCGTCCATGGGCTGCAGCAAATGGCGCTCGAAGTTCAGTTCGATCAACGCATCCAAGTCCATACCAAACTGGGGAACGACAACTTTGAGCTCGTGGCCTGCACGAATCTTGAGAGATGTGCGGGCCTTTGGACTCACGCACAGCCAGTCAACCCCCGCTGGCGCAACGATTGTGCCGTTGGTCTCCACCGCGATCTCGAACCCGCTGCAGTGCAGCGCTTCGATCAACGCTGAATCGACTTGCAGCAATGGTTCACCGCCTGTCAACACGACCAGCTTCTGCCCCGCCACCAGTGCCGGCCAATGGGCTGAAACCTGGTCCGCCAGCGCCTGGGCCGAATCGAACTTCCCTCCACCAGTGCCATCCACGCCGACAAAATCGGTGTCGCAGAACTGGCATTGAGCGCTCGCGCGATCGGCTTCCCGCCCGGACCAGAGATTGCAACCGGCGAACCGGCAGAACACTGCAGCTCTGCCGACGTTGCCGCCTTCACCCTGTATGGTGTAGAAAACTTCTTTGACCATGTAGCTCATGGAACTGGTCTCGTGAGTGAACCGCCCCCGGAATTTGGAGGTTGGTTGGTTTTAGTCAGCCCCCACCGTTGGAGTCTGACTGGCGAGTTGCCGGTAGTAGTTTGCCCAAGCCTCTGCAGGCGGTAGGTACTCGAAGGGTCCGCGAAGCCTTTGATGGTTGAACCAAGACACCCATTCCAGTGTGGCCAGCTCCACCGATTCACGGGTTGGCTAGGACCGGCGATGGATCACCTCGGCCTTGTACAGCCCGTTGACCGTCTCGGCCAAGGCGTTATCGAAGCTGTCGCCCTTGCTGCCCACATAGGGCTAAATGCCCGCTTCTGCGAGCCGTTCGCTGCAGCAGATGGAAACGTATTGCGACACTCCCTCGGAATGATAAGTCAATGCGCCATCACGCTCGGGCTACTTGGCATGCAGGGCCTGCTCCAAGGCATCCAGAACGAACTCCGTGTGCATTGACCCGCTACCCCACGATGCGCTTGGCGTATCGGTCTGGTCGCGCTAGACCCATTCGTTGAGGGTCTGCGGCACGCAGCCGATCATACGAGCGATGGATTCGATGGCAGCCCACAGACGGGTACAGACGCATCACGGCAGCGCTGCGCAGGTCAATGGCAGAGCCCATCAACCACAAGTGCGTGCAGCGCCTGATGCAAAAGATGGGATTGCGCGCATTGATTCGGGCGAAGAAGCGCTTCTGTTGATCAAACGCCGCTCAGTTCGTCGTGCCCCGCGCTTGTGACCGCACCTGACCATCGACTGACACTGCGCTCTTGACTTGTGAGCCCACCGAAGTAGCACCTTCAGCCTTGGCATCGCTTACTGCTGACAGCGCTGCGCCGCTTCGGCCTTCATTTTGGTATCGAGCATCCGATCGCCCGTTGACGCCCGTCATGGCGCGAGCCCGGACATCACTTGAAATTCCGCTGTGATTTCCGAGGCGGACGTCGGCGATGCCAGCATTCGCGCCGACATTGGCATCGACACCCACTCCCACGCCAATACCCAATCCAGCGGCCTGAGCGTTGAACCCCCAGGAGAGAGCTGTGGCCATCAGCATGGCAGCAGGAAACGTCATCTTCGAACGGACAGTCATATGTGACTCCTTTGCTGTTGAACAGAACTTCAGTCTGCAGCACAAACCCAGTTACATGCATGTCTGCTGCGTAGGAGATGTAACGGGCCAGGATGGCCCGAGCGACCCTCCGGTTCTGCCAGGCGCATGCCCCCTCAGGGCACCGGCAACACGATGTCTACCCGCCCGCCGCCCAACGGGCCACCCGAAAGCTTCAGCTCCCCATGGTGGCTGGTCACCAGGTCGTTCACCACTGCCAGCCCGACGCCGTGCCCGGGCGTTCGCTCGTCCCCCCGCACGTGCAGTTGCAAGATGGACTCGGTGTCGCTGAATCCAGGGCCGTCGTCCTCGATGCGAATGCACAAGGATCCCGGCTCACGCCATATCCGCACCAAGACCTGGGTGTGCGCCCACTTGGCCCCGTTGTCCAGCAGGTTCCCAAGCATCTCGAACAAATCGCCCTCGTCGATGCGCCAGGCCAGGTCGGCCGGGCACTGGACGCTGAAGTCCAATGCCCTTTCGGCATACACCTTGGCCAGCGCGCTGCGAATGCGCTCCAGGATCGGCGCCACCAGAAGTGGCGGCGCAAAGCGCGCGGCGCCCCCGGCGATGGCGCGCCCCAGCTGGTGCTGCACGATGTCGTCCATGCGGCTCACCTGCTGGGCCACGGTGGCTGGCAGTTGCGCCGGCTCGGCCAGGGCGCTGCGCAGAACAGCCAGCGGAGTCTTCAGGCTGTGGGCGAGAAAGCTCAGCGCGTCGCGATGTCGGGCCTGACGCTCGCGCTCCTGCTCGATCAGGTTGTTCAGGTTGTCCGTGAGGCTGGAGATTTCGGTAGGGTAGCGGCCGTCGATGCGCGATTGCCCGCCATCTTCGATACGCCGGATCTCGCTTGCCACGTGCCGCAGCGGCGCCAGGCCCCACCGCAGCAGCCACAGCTGCGCCAGCAACAGCAGCACGGCGGCGCCGCCCAGCCAGAGCCAAAGGGTGCGGGTGAAGGCGCCGACTTCGCGGTCGAAGGCCGCGCGGTCCTCCAGCACCGTGAGCACCAGCGGTGCCTCACGCTCGGAGGCCTTCCAGGTGACGGCATAGCTGACCGACAGGAAGGACTTGCCGGCCCCATCCACCGTCTCGTTGCGCCATTGACCGGGTTGCTGGCTGCGCCGGAACGGTGGCTGCAGGCCCAAGGTCGAGGCCGACTGCCACTGATCCCTGCGCAACACGTTGTAGATACCCGCGTACAGGCCGGACCCCGGTAGCGACAGGCGCGGCTCCGCAAACTCGGGCGGCATCACCAGCGCACCGCCAGAATCGAGTTCGGCAGCTGCCAGCAGCAGGTAGATGGTGCTCTGCAGCCGGCCGAAATAGGCCGCCCGCACGCTTTCGGCATTCGCACGCTGCACCGCCAGCCCCGCGCCGGCCATGAATGCCAGCAGTACCACCGCAGCACCCAGAAGCAGGCGGGTACGGATGGAGTAGCCGGCCTTCATTCGAGGGTGAACCGGTAGCCCCGCCCCCGCACGGTCTCGATCGGGCCGACGTTGCCGTTGGGGTCGAGCTTGCGCCGCAGGCGACCCACCAGCACTTCCAGCACGTTGCTGTCGCGGTCCTCCCCGTGCGGGTACAGGTAGTCCGACAGCGCCTGCCTGGTGACGATGGCCGGGCGCTGGCGCACCAGGTACTCGAGCAGGCGGTACTCGAACGCCGTGAGCTCCAGCACCGCGCCGCTGAGCCGCACTGCCTGCGCCGACGGGTCGATACTAAGGGGGCCGAGCGTCAGCACGTCAGTGGAGGCCCCCAGCGAGCGCCGCAGCAAGGCCTTGAGCCGCGCTGCCAGCTCCGGGTATTCGAATGGCTTGACCAGGTAGTCGTCGGCCCCGGCTTCTAGGCCCACCACTTTGTCTTGCCAGCTGCCGCGCGCGGTGAGGATCAGAATGGGTAGGGCGCTTCCCTCCTGCCGCAGACGCTGCACGATGGTCAGCCCGTTCAGCTTGGGCAACCCCAGGTCAACGATGACAAGATCGACCGGGTACTCGCGCGCCAGAAACAGGCCCTCTTCGCCGTCCTTGGCTTGGTCGACCCGGTAGCCATCGGCCTCCAGCTGGCGGGCCAAGGTGAGCCGTAGCGCGGCATCGTCCTCGATCAGTAACAAGCGCATAGGGCTGAAGCTCAGCAGGCTGGCCCTAGCGGATCTGGCCAGTGACGACGTCCACCTGGATCACGCGGACCTCACCAGCCGGCGTGACCACCTTGATGCGCCATACCGGCTGTGCTGAAGACTCGGACTTCTCGACGGACAGCACGCGGGCGCCACTGGCCCGCTGGGCCACCGCGGCCGCGTCGTCGCGGCTCAGGTCGGCCCAGGCCAGGTTGGATACCACCAGCAGGGTGGCGCAGAGTAGTTTGGCAAATGTGTTCATCGGTTGTAAGTATCAAGGTATTCGCGTCCGCCACGTTCATCACGCCTGCCCTGGTATTCGCGTCCACCCTGGTATTCGCTCTCAACCGGAGCAAATGAAACGCGAATCGGCAAGGTGCGGCCTGGGTTCTCGCGGGTCACCGTGCTGTAGACCTGGCCGCGGTACTCGTACTCGACTAGGTAACCCGTGAGGCGAGACTGCACGTCGTTGACAGTGCGGCAGTTCTGCACCTGGCGCTGCTGCGGCTGGGAGGCCTGCTGGTAGCCACCACCCCAGTTGTTCTGGTTGGCAAAGTGCTCGCCTGCCAGCGCGCCGACCACGGCACCGAGCGCGGTGGCGGCGTCTCGGCCGCGGCCCTTGCCAACCTGGTTGCCGAGCAAGGCGCCGGCCACACCGCCAACCGCCAGCCCCCCGTAATTGCGCGAAGCCGCCACGGGTTGCTGCTCGGTCACCCATTGACTCGTGCACTCGTTGCGCGGCACGGAGATGTTCTCGTACCGCGGTTCGACGTTGCGCACGCGGGCAGTGTCGTTGAAGGTCTGGGCTTGGACGCCCGCTGCCACTAACGTGGTCAGAAAAAGAATGGAGGTATGTTTCATGGAAAGCTCCTTGGTTGATGTGAGACGGAGCTTAGAAAGAAGTGGGTGAACCGAAGCTGAACGAAATTGATAAATGTTTCCTCGCGACCCAGAGGTGTGTGGGGTGTTACACCCGGTTGGTCGCCGCATCCGCAGCGCGACTTTGAGGTGCGAAGGGACCTACTGAAGCCGCAGTACAAGACTTGTTGGGAAGACCTACCCGTGGCAAAGGTGTGGGCTTCTCCAGTTTGACGGACGGTTTTCTTATCCACCAGGCTTGCTCCGTCGTTGAAGCTGCACTCTGACGTACCAGTCCACCGAACGCACGGGACCGACAGCTTTGGGAGGACCTGGCGCCGTTCGAACTCTGCTTTTCGTAATGACCGACAGGCAACATCATGACGATTCGGTACCTCGACGGCGAACGTCCGAGTTCAGTCGAGGCTGTGTGTAAACAACTTTGGCGCTCCGCCGAGCATGACGTGGCGATCGCAGCGGTTTGGCGGTGGCGAAGTTGCTTTCGCAAGTGCGGCGGCACCGCGGCCGTTCCGGCCTAAGTTTTCATCTGCGCGATCAGTGCCTCAGTACCAAGGATCTTGATTACTCGCCGCAGGTTGTATGCCAACACCTGCAGACTCATCTCGGTTCGCACGCGGGGTAGTGTTCTGGTCAGGAAGTGCGTGGATCCCATCCACGCCTTCAGCGTACCGAACACGTGCTCCACCGTGCTCTGTCGAAGTCGAGATGCTTCAGGCGCCCCGTCAAGGCGGGCCTGGACGATCTCTAGAACGTCTTCATGCTCCCAACGACTGATGCGCCGCTGGGGAGCCGGAGTGCATTGGCTCTTGATGTCACAACCACGGCATGCAGAGGACCAGTACTTGTGCAGCGTCTTGCCGTCCTCGACAGTGGTGAAGCGCCGAATGGCTGTCTGCCCGAGCCTGTCAGTAATTTTGTGTGCGAGGCATAGCATGACGATCAGGAGCATCTATGCCAAGCAAGACAAAGACGAAGAACGCGGCTATTGCCGCCAGGACAGCGGCGCTGCCGCAGATCCCCAAGGA
>NZ_JAMBNO010000140.1 GCF_023715105.1 Hydrogenophaga intermedia
CCCCCCCCCCCCCCCCCCCCCCCCCCCCCCCCCCCCCCCCCCCCCCCCCCCCCCCCCCCCCCCCCCCCCCCCCCCCCCCCCCCCCCCCCCCCCCCCCCCCCCCCCCCCCCCCCCCCCCCCCCCCCCCCCCCCCCCCCCCCCCCCCCCCCCCCCCCCCCCCCCCCCCCCCCCCCCCCCCCCCCCCCCCCCCCCCCCCCCCCCCCCCCCCCCCCCCCCCCCCCCCCCCCCCCCCCCCCCCCCCCCCCCCCCCCCCCC
>NZ_JAMBNO010000141.1 GCF_023715105.1 Hydrogenophaga intermedia
GTGTTGCCACGTCTATCACTCCTCATCTCCTGCTGCACACAAAAGCAGCAGGCTAGGGTTAGTACGTGGGTCAGTTCTGGATGGAAATCCCCTGACTTACTGGGTCACTTCTGGGTGGAAATCAACATCGCCGGCTAAACTACCCGCGCGTCGTGACGCTGTTCCAGCGAGTGCGTGCCCACGCTGGAATTGGATGTCCTCCAGGCGCGTCTCGGCCGCCGCGACTGCACGATTTACGACACACTGCAGCCGTG
>NZ_JAMBNO010000142.1 GCF_023715105.1 Hydrogenophaga intermedia
CATCCACCGACGGCCGACCAGGCTACGCTGGATCTGCACGAGAAGATCGTGGAGATCGCGCATGTGCGCCGGCGCTTTGGCTACCGCCGCATCCACGACCTGCTGCGCCCGCAGTTTCCCGGCGTCAGTACCGCCTCTACCGGCAAGCCAACCTGGCTGTGCGCCGGCGCAAGAAGAGCAAACGGCCTATCAATGAGCGTGTGCCGCTGCAGCTGGCACGCACGGTCAACGAGGTTTGGAGCATGGATTTTGTG
>NZ_JAMBNO010000143.1 GCF_023715105.1 Hydrogenophaga intermedia
CCACGCCGGCGGCGCGGGCATAGCTGCCAATGTCGCCGACGGTGGATTTGGAGATGCCGAGGGCGGCAGCGATTTGGCGGGTGCTCAAGGCCCCACCGTTCAGCAGTTGCAGTGTGTGTCGTAGTTTTGCGTATTTCGGCGAATGTGACCGGTCATTTCGGCGCATCGTGACCGGTGGGCTGAGGGGTGTTTTCAGCGCCGTTCCGGTAACGTGACCGCCCGTTTCGGCGATCGTGACCGCCGTGGTGTTGGC
>NZ_JAMBNO010000144.1 GCF_023715105.1 Hydrogenophaga intermedia
TGACGCACCGCCTCCAACTTGAATTCCTGCGTGTATTGCGCACGCACCTGCTTGGCTTTCATTCCTTGACTCCTTGTCGGTATTTTCAACAAGGGCTAAGAACTCCACTTTTCAGGGGCAAGGTCAGTCACGGTCTCGCCGCGCTCAATCCAGGTGGACAGAGCCAGGCTCATGAGGGCTGGCCGGTCCAGGCCTCGGATACCCTCGAAGCTGGCATCTTCCAGGGTGGCCGCGGGGTACTTCAGCTGTGCCT
>NZ_JAMBNO010000145.1 GCF_023715105.1 Hydrogenophaga intermedia
GACATCATTCCAAACTGATGTCGGACACCTGCGGGGTGTTCCGAGTGACCCGAACGCGGCATACGCTGCCCGGTTTTTTTTGACCGGAACCAGCGATGCCCACACCCAGGGTCACCATGAGCAAACTGGGTATTTCGGACCAACGTGACCGGTGATTTCGGCATCGTGACCGAGGATTTCGGCCTATCGTGACCAAGTCCATTTTCGGTTCATCGTGACCGGTCGTTTCGGCAACGTGACCGAGCATTTCGG
>NZ_JAMBNO010000146.1 GCF_023715105.1 Hydrogenophaga intermedia
GCAGGCTGCATTCGTCGCTAGGCTATCTCAGCCCGATGCAGTTCGAGCAACGCTGGTACGAGGCACAGCGAAAAAAGGCCGCGTAATCGTCGGGCTAAGAGCTACACAGAACGAGGGCAAGGTCAGACCCTGGCTGGCGCTACCGGTCTGGGCAAGACCTGGCTGGCCTGTGCGCTGGCCCAGTACGCATGCCGCCAGGGTCACTCGGCGTTGTACTTGCGGGTTCCACGACTGGCAGAAGAGCTGCGCATC
>NZ_JAMBNO010000147.1 GCF_023715105.1 Hydrogenophaga intermedia
GCAGGCTGCATTCGTCGCTAGGCTATCTCAGCCCGATGCAGTTCGAGCAACGCTGGTACGAGGCACAGCGAAAAAAGGCCGCGTAATCGTCGGGCTAAGAGCTACACAGAACGAGGGCAAGGTCAGAGGGCCAGCTGCTGCGCTTCAAGGCCGGGCGGTACGCGCACGCCAGACAGTTCAAGCGCATGCGCCGCGTGATCAAGCGCCAGAGCACGGTGGTGGGCCGCCTGGTGCGTGAGATCGAGCGCAAG
>NZ_JAMBNO010000148.1 GCF_023715105.1 Hydrogenophaga intermedia
GCACCGCCACCATCGACCCCGGCGATGGCACCCATTGGCGCGTCGGCTTCGCCCTGCTGCGCCACGTCCTGGACGTTTGACTATCCGCTGTCATCCTCGTCAAGAGGGTGTTGAGGCGACGCTTACGTACTAACCCTAGCCTGCTGCTTTTGTGTGCAGCAGGAGATGAGGAGTGATAGACGTGGCAACACTGAGTGTCATCAGGCGGTGGGCGCTGCGAGAGCAGTTGTCCATCCGCGAGATCTCCCGCC
>NZ_JAMBNO010000149.1 GCF_023715105.1 Hydrogenophaga intermedia
CTTGCGCTCGATCTCACGCACCAGGCGGCCCACCACCGTGCTCTGGCGCTTGATCACGCGGCGCATGCGCTTGAACTGTCTGGCGTGCGCGTACCGCCCGGCCTTGAAGCGCAGCAGCTGGCCCTCTTTGGCGAAGGTCTGCTTGAGCTCGATGCCAACTCCTTGCGCGGCTTCCACCAGCTTGGCACGCGCCGTCTCCAGAAGCTTGGAGTCCGTGGGGTGCGCCACCGCCTTCTCCTGCACGGTGGAG
>NZ_JAMBNO010000014.1 GCF_023715105.1 Hydrogenophaga intermedia
TTCACCCGACCCGCCGCGTAACATGCGGCAGCGACTTGACCACCGCGTCGCTCGTTCGTCGCAAGCGACGAGCGACACCGTGGACAAGTCTTCCGGCGCCTCACACACAAAAATTCGGACACGCCCGTCTGCCCTGCAGGGCACCGGTACTCGTCGCGCTCACTGTTGTAGATGAAGTCTCGCTTGTCAAAGCGACCCTCAAACTTACCACCCGAGGTCAGCGGCTTGGGCACCATCGCCGCGATACCCGCCTGTTCACATTCAAGAATCTGGTACCCCTCGAAGTAGCCACGGTCCGCCAAGACAATCAGATTCGGATGCGCTGCTGCCTCCTGGGCAGCCTTTGCCATTGCGGCCAACTGGCCGCGGTCCGTGACGGCGTTGGTCACCTCGTGCGCAACGATCAGATGGTGCTTGGCATCGACTGCGGTCTGCACGTTGTACCCCACGACTGCAGAACCCAGGCGACTGGTGGCCATGGAGCGAGCATCCGGATCGGTGAGAGAGATTTGACGCTCCTGCGAGGTTTGCAACTGCTCCTCGATCTTGCCAAGGCCGCGCATCTGCTCTTTGATCTTGGCGATCCTCTCCTTCAGACGGGCCACCCGCTCTGGAAGAACGATCGCGGGATCACGGTCGGCGCGGTCAAGCTCGGCGAGGTAACGGTTGATGCTGTGCTCCAGCTGCTGCATCCGCACCTGGATCTTGTTGCTTGTGAAGTTCTTGTCGCGGTTGTTGACTGCTTTGAACTTGCTCCCATCGATGGCAACAATGCCGTCGGCGAATAGCTTGAGCCGCCGGCACAACAGGACGAACTCGCGGCAAACCTTTCGGATCGCGTCTCCATGATCCTTGCGGAAGTCAGCGATGGTCTTGAAGTCTGGTGTCAGGCGGCCGGTCAGCCACATCAGCTCGACGTTGCGCTGAGCCTCACGCTCCAGGCGCCGGCTCGATTGGACTTGGTTGAGGTAGCCGTAGATGTAGATCTTCAGCAGCACTGCAGGGTGGTAGGACGGTCGGCCAGTCGATGCGGGCTTCACACCGTCGAAGCCGAGCTGGTGCAATTTCAGCTCATCGACGAAGACATCGACGACCCGCACTGGGTTGTCGTCTGCGATGTAGTCGTCCAAGCACTCCGGCAGCAGCGTGACTTGACTGCGCTCCTCGCCCTCGATGAATCGCTTCATATCGCCCACCTAAAGTCGCGTTGTCGAACCTTAAGTGATCACATCGGCCAATTCAAGCGTTTTCACACAGCCTCAGTCTTGAGCTGACTTCCAGATCCAAGAACTGCAACGATTGCATTGTCTTCACCGGGAACGATTTCAGATCACCAGCCTGCCAGTCGTCGCCGACGGCGCAATCGTGGCCTCCATCCCCGCCGTGAACTGCAAGTAGTCCGTCTCCATGCCGTCCGAGAAGATGATGCCGTTGTCCGGCATGCGCGATCGCACCTTGAGCGGCTCGCTGGGCAGCACCCGCCCGTAAACCAGCGTGGCCTGTGAGGTCCGTGTCGGAAACGGCTCCCGAACGGCAAACACCAGCGCCCGCTCTTCCCAGGGCATGGGCTGGTAGGCGTCCTCCGACGATGGCATGCCCAAGCTGCGCGCAATCGCCATCGAACCCGTCACGATGCTTTTGAGCCAGGCCGTGGAGCCCAGGCCGGTCGAGACGATCAAGCCCGAGGACGACTGGAATTCGGTTGTCGATCGATGCGACAGGTCGTAGAGCGCCGAGGTGTGGCTGCGGGGTCCGATGAAGAGATCGTTCACGGCGCGCAGCACCTGCCCGTCGCTCAGGCGCGCCTCGGCCATGGTCACCGGGCGGGTGTCTCGCTGGTCTGCTGCAACGCCCGGCAAGATCGCGCCTAGGTCAGCGGGCTGGAACGGCAGCAACACACCGTCCCAGCGCGACGGCTCCGGGTTGAGGCCCACCAGCGGTTGCCCCTCAAGGTACTTCATGGTGTTGGCCACCAGGCCATCCTGCCCCAGCGCCACCACGATGTCCGAGGCCGCAAACACGAAGTTGGCCAGCAGGGAGCGGTCCACGATCTGGTAGCGGCCCCAGGTTTGCAGGGCCTGAACGGTGACTCGCAGGCTGGCCGCGTACGCCTCGCTCTCGGTCAGGTAGTCCGAGAAATCCGCCCCCAGGTGCTCGACATAGAACTTCGCCTGTCCGAGTGTGTTGTAGCGGGCGATCAGGTTGTCCAGCCGGGTGCGCCGGGTCACCAGCACGACCCGCCGATCACCTTGTGCAGCGCCCGTGCTCACACCGTCCTCCGTGCCGCCACCGACCCAGTCCCGGCTCCTGCGCCCGCACCGGCGCCCAGCAGCGAATTGAGCAACTCGGGCGACATGTTCAGCTGCCCGATGCGCTCGGCCCGCTCGGCGATGCCGCCAAAGGCCTGGGCGATCAGCTGGCCGGGCTGCATGCCCACGGCCGCCAGGGCCTGCACCACCCGGGGATCGGCTTTCTCCAGGGCGTCCATCACCGCGCGCACCTTGTGCGCCTGCGCCTCCGCCTCCTGGCGCGTGTTCTCGGACTCGCTGGTGACGAATTCCTTGCGCTGGTTCTCCAGCACGATGTCGGCGCTCATCTGCTCCGCCCGCAATTCGTTCTGGCGCCGCATGGCCGCGGCCTTGGCCTCCATCTGGGTTTCCTGGATCTCGCGCTTCTTCACCTCCACTGCGATCTCCGTGTCCAGTTCGTTCTGCCGGATGGCCCGCTCGTTCTGCACCCCGGCCATGCGGCGCTGGGAGATCGCGTCATCGGCTGCTTTCAGGTTGGCCTCTCGGGCCTCGGCCTCCAAGGCCCGCGCGATGTCGGGTGTGGGTTTGATGGCCACCACCGCCACCCCCAGGATCTCCAGGCCCAGCGCCTTCACCTCGGGCTGGTTGCCCAACTGTTCCTGTGCGGCACGCGCGACCTCGGCCGTGGCCTTGAGTGCATTGCGAAGCGGCAGCGCCTGGATCACCTGCTGCACGATGGCGCGCACCTGCATCACGACCCGGTCCTGCAGGCGCTCAGGGTCGTCCGAGGCGTAGGTGACGCCATCGGGCTCCAGTGAGAAATCCATCATCTTGTAGATGCGGCCGGGGTCGCCCACCCGGTAAGTGACTTCGCCCTGAACCGTCACACCCTGGAAATCGCTGGTGACCAGGTCCAGCATGAAGCCGGCGTCGCGGCTGGCGATCGGCACCGCGACCAGCGAGGTGGTGGGTGCGTAGTAGAAGAAAGACAAGCCCGCCCCCTGGCGCACAAGCTTGCCGCCGCGGAACTGCATGAGGTGGGTGGTGGGCTGCGATTTGATGAACTGGATGCCAAGCATTTGGATCTCCTTGTTAAGTTGCACAGTACAACCTTTAATAAGTTGTATAGTACAACCCGAACAGGAGATGTCAAGCATGGCCGCCAAAAAACCCGCAAGACGCCCACCGGTATCCGCCTTCGAACGCCCGCTGGTCACGGTCGACGTGGTGATCTTCACGGTGCTCGACGACCAGTTGAAGGTGCTGCTCGTGCGCCGTCCGGATGTGGCGTTGGATCCCCACCCAGGGCGCTGGGCTCTGCCGGGCGGATTCATCAACGTGGAAGTCGACGCGAGCCTGCACCACTGCGCGCTGCGCAAGCTGCGGGAGAAGACCGGGCTTCAGACCCCCTACCTGGAGCAACTGGGCAGCTGGGGCAGCGCTACACGGGATCCGCGGGGGTGGTGTGCCACCCACGTCTACTTCGCCCTGGTTCCACCGCCCGAGGTGGGTGAAAAAACGGCGGAGACTGCGCCACCTGGATCCGCATGGATCGAGGTCGCCATGGCCTTGCGTAAGCGCCTGGCCTTCGACCACGCAGAGATCCTGGCGGCGGCTGTGGAGCGTCTGCGTGGCAAGGTGGAGTACACGTCGCTTCCGGCCTTTCTGTTGCCAGAGCCTTTCACGCTGCCGCAGCTGCAACGCACCTACGAGACCGTGCTGGGCCGGCCCATGGACAAGAGCGCGTTTCGCAAGCGCATGCTGGACGCGCAGTTCCTGACCGAGGCGGGGCCCATCGCCGGTGATGCCGGTCGCGCTGCCATGGGCTACCGCATCCTGGACCGTGAGCGAGCGGCGGTGTTTCCGCGGACGTTCCGCTCTGTCGAAGTGCAATCCACCAAGGACTGACATGCGCACCAAGCTGCTGATCATTGATCCCCAAAACGATTTCTGCGACATCGGCGGCGCGGCGCTGCCGGTCGCCGGTGCCAACCACGACCTCAAGCGCCTGGCCAGCTTCATCGAGGAGAACCAGGGCCACATCAGCGACGTCACGGTCACGCTGGATTCGCATGCGAGCGTTGCGGTCGAACGCACCACGTTCTGGCTGGGCCGGGACGGGCAGTCGGTTGCGCCCTTCACCTTCATCACAGCAGCGGATGTGATCGCCGGTGCCTTCCGCCCCAGGGATACTGGCTTGACCGCCCAGGTCGTCGGCATGCTCGAACAACTGGCGGCTGCTGGCAAGGAAGGGATGGTGGTGTGGCCGGTGCACTGCGTCACGGGGACCTGGGGTCACAACATCCATAGCGATGTGGCCCGCAGCCTCGCGGCCTGGGAAATGACCCACCAGCGCGCCGTGGCCAAGGTGCTCAAGGGCGAGTACCCGTTGACCGAGCACTTCGGGGTGTTCGAAGCCGATGCTCCCGTGCCGTCGGTCCCGGGCACCCAGTTCAACACGGCGCTGGCCACCTCGCTTGCCGGCGGTGCCGATCTCATCGCCATCGCGGGTCAGGCATCAAGCCACTGTGTGGCGGCCAGTTATGACCAATTCATGCGCTTCCTGGCCGGTGCACCCGCTCTTATGCCGAGAGTGGTGCTGCTGCGGGACTGCATGAGTCCGGTGCCGGGCTTCGAGAAGCTCGCCGATGCGTTGTTCGAACGCGCTCGCGCGGCCGGCACCGGTGTGACGACCGTGGACGAGTTCGCACAATCCTTGTCATGACAAACGGACACAACTGGGAGACCCATTGAACACGCACCACACACCAGCGCAGGAAGCGATAGCGGACTATGTTCCGGTCGTGACTTCACTGCTGGGGACCGACCTTTACAAGTTCACCATGCTGCAGCCCATGCTGCACTCGATGCCGGCCAACCAGGCCGAGTACCGCTTTGTGTGCCGCAACGAGGCCGCTTACCCGCTCAGCGAGATCCGGGGCGAGGTGGAACGACAGATCGAGCACCTGTGCACGCTGCGCTTCACCGAGGAAGAGCTGCAGTACCTGGGTGGCCTGCGGTACATGAAATCCGACTTCATCGATTTCCTGCGGATCTTTCGCCTACAGCAGCGCTACATCTCGGTGTCGGCCAACGGTGATGGGCTGAGCATCGTGGCCAAGGGTCCCCAGATCCATGTGATGCTGTTCGAGATCTTCGTGCTCGCCATCGTCAACGAAATCCACTTTCGGCGCCTGGCCACGCCGGAAGCGCTCGAAGAAGGTCGTCGGCGTCTGCAGGGCAAGATCACGCTGCTGCGGATCGGCGCGCGGGAACTTCAACGCGAGCACCCGTTCGAGTTCTTCGACTTCGGTGTGCGCCGGCGCTTCTCGGCCGCGTGGCAGGAGGAGGTGGTGGCGACCCTGGCGCGTGAGGTGCCCGAGTTCTTCAAGGGCACGTCCAACGTCCACTTGGCAAAGAAATACGGCCTGGTGCCCATCGGCACCATGGCGCACGAATACCTCCAGACCTTCCAGGCAACGGGCGTACAACTCAAGGGCTTTCAGAAGGCGGCCCTGGAGAACTGGGTGCAGGAGTACCGCGGGGACCTGGGCGTGGCCTTGACCGATGTGGTGGGCATGGACGCGTTCCTTGCCGACTTCGACCTCTACTTCGCCAAGCTCTTCGACGGGCTGCGCCACGACTCGGGTGATCCCGTCATGTGGGGCGAGAAGGCACTGGCGCACTACGCCCGCCTGAAGGTCAATGCGCACAGCAAGCGGCTGGTGTTCTCCGACGGCCTGGACCTGCAGGCTGCACTGGGTCTGTACGAACGTTTCGCCGACCGCATCCAGACCGGGTTCGGCATCGGCACGAATCTCACCAACGATGTGGGTTTGACCCCGCTGAACATTGTCATGAAGCTGGTGAGCTGCAATGGCCAACCCGTCGCCAAGCTCTCCGACTCGCCGGGCAAAACCATTTGCGACGACGAGACGTTTCTTGCGTACCTGCGTCAAGTGTTTCGTATCGAGGATGGAAACAGCCAACTGATCAAATCTTGAAGCCAAAGGTGTCTAGGATTCTGACGGCCTGCACAGGCCGTTTCGACAGCTTCAGACTGGACTGAGTCATTCGAGCGCGATTTCCCTGAAGTCGGAGGCGATCACCACCTGACATTCGACGGCCAGTGCTTCGCAGGACTGCAATGCCATAAAGACTGGGTACTCGAAGACGTGTGGCAGCAGCCAGTTCCCGAATGAGTTGTTGAACTCGAGTTGAACTGGAGCTGCCGACCCCCAATGCAGGCATTTGTCGCAGAACTCCGATCCAGTCATCCCAAAATTGACAGCTAGTCCAATGTTTTACGTGCCATTGGTTGAATGGCTGGCCGCAGGCGATAAGGCATCCATAGCCTGCGAGAGCAAGCTATCCTTGCACCAATATCCAATGAAGGAGACATTTCATGAAGCATCGATTCATGGCAGGCCTGTTGTTGATCCTTGCTTGCAGCGGGATCAAGGCGGCTGTCATCTTCGGCGGCTACGACTGTGGTCAGCCGTAAGTACCGCGTCTCAAGTTACGCGAGCCTGTCTACCAGACAACCCCTCAAGCCTATCGCGAAGTTGTTCGACTGCCCTTGAAAACTGACCCACTTAGAGCAGCAATTTCCATTTAAAGCTGACCCACGTAAGAACCCTATCCTGCTGCTTTTGGCAGCAGGAGATTTCAGGAGTGATAGACGTGGCAACTTTGAGTGGCATAAGACGCTGGGCACTGCGCGAGCAGATGTCCATACGTGCCGAGTCGCGCTGACGGATAGCGCCGATCGCAGAGCAAAACGTTTGTATCACTGGTTTTTGTGGCTGGCGGTGAAGCATGCGATGGCTTCGATGCACACCTGACGATTGACCCGCCTCGGTGGCAGGCCGGCGCGCACCAAGACTTCCAAGGCACTCGGGTAGCGGCCTTCCTCAATGAAACTGCGTGCGGCCCAGAACGCCAGGCGGCGATCCTTGTCCGCGTTGACGGCGTCTACCAAGGCCTGAAGCGCTGGCGTGTGGGCGATCGTGTGCAAGGCCTGATTCATGGAGATCTGGACGAACTTCGCCAAAAGACCCGCATGCACACGCGCCGGCCGTGCCTGCGTTCGCAGCACCGAGAACAAGGCCCGAGACAGGGCCACGGCCCTGTCCTGTTGAACGCGCTGCGCCGGCTTTTGCGGGGAGGCGGGCGCGACGCGCTGCGCCTGGATGCTTGCTCGCAGCCAAGACCGATCGCGGATCGATGCGCGAATCGCCGCCGAGACATTTTTCGGTATGTGATCGCTCTGTCCCAGTAGCTTCTCAAGCTTTTCGCGATCGGCCTCGACAGTCGGGATGGGCTTGTGCAAGGGGTAGCCGTGCGCTCGCACGAAGGCGCTGTCGCGCAAGCGCAGCAGCCAAAAGAGCTTCGGTGAACTGTTCAGCAGCTGCCTAGCGGCCTTCCCTGGCGATTCGGATTCGAACCGCTCGAATTCCTGGCGTGCTTGCTCGATCGTGAAGGGGCGCCGTCGCATGGGTTTGACCGGCACATCGGCCACATCGACTTGGCTAACCGCCTGTCTGAACTCGTCGAAGCTCAGCCCAGCTGCAGCCAGCAGCGCGCAGAATTCCGGTGCGCGCAGCGCTGTCACGCCGCCACCGGTCTTCAATCGCAGGGAGGCCCCTGCGTCTTCCCAGCTCAGAACGGCGCTGGCCTTGGAGCGGCCTTTGTCCGGCGGGCCATAGGCGTCTTGCATCAGTTGCATGGCGCTGCGCTTGAAGCTCTTTCGCATCATTCCCGAGCGCTCGCGCAGAACCGCAAGGATCTGCTCCAGCGTCCACGGTGCGTCGGTGCAGGTAAGAGCGTCCGCCGCAAACTGGCTCAGTCGCAGCAGGGCTTGCTGATGCGCGGGCGGTGATGCGGTGATGCTCGAAAGGTCCTGGCCGCACTGGCATCGAAGCGCCGGGGGGCGCAACAGCGCTCGGGTAAAGGGCATGACCACGATCTCGCATACCGGGCAGGTGAACCGTAGGGTCACCCCGTGCCGGGTGCAGACACGT
Source organism: Hydrogenophaga intermedia (assembly GCF_023715105.1). Classification (GTDB taxonomy): domain Bacteria; phylum Pseudomonadota; class Gammaproteobacteria; order Burkholderiales; family Burkholderiaceae_C; genus Hydrogenophaga; species Hydrogenophaga intermedia_A. Next base: position 8,273 of record NZ_JAMBNO010000014.1, read on the forward strand.
GCCACAGGTAACTGGTGGTTGCGGTGCACATATGGCTCACCGAAGGCCTTGATATCGTCCCACAGGCAGGCTGGACAGTACTGAGCGCCCGGCAGGAACTGGGAGTGGCCCAACGTCGTTAGTCTAGAGATTCGGCCACTCGCAGCGTCGAATCTAACCTGCGACCGGGTTTTGGTGGCTTGGTTAAAAGACAGCCAGAATGGCAAAACGGTCAGTTCGCGAAGCATCCGCGGATAGGTGTAGCCCAACGCAGCCAGCAATCTCTCCAGCTTGGCATCCTGCATGGGAGTGCTGAAGAACGGCGAGAGCGTACGCCGCCCGTAACCGGTCTCTTCCAGGAGACTGCGCCACAGGCCGGCGCCGTTATACAGCTGGAGCCGCGTCAGGAGGGACGCCAGCATTTCGTCAGGGTAGGCCGTGGGGACGTAGGGAATTCTGAGCATGGAGCGGTTCAACCAGTTGATTCGCATAGGTGGTGAGCGAGGGCGACCATCGGCGCAGACCCGCCAGACGCTGGACGCGCCACAGACGTAGCTGAGCACCTTCGCTGACCAGCAGGGCAACAGCGTAGTCGACACGGCGCATGCCAAAGGCCTGCTCCGACTCCACCTCCTTGTCCAGCAAGACGACAAGCTGGGGAAGTTGGCCCAGGTTGCGCCTAACCATCGTCTCGCCGAGAGAACGCAGCAGCCGGGTCTTCGTCAAGCGCTGCGGTGGCGCCTCGTCTCGTAACTGGCTGAGTTGCTGTTGCAGCAACTGACAGAGCTCGGTGTCGCGCCTGACCCAGTCCACCCGGCCTGACCCGCCATTGCGGCGTTTGAAAGAAGGCTCCGCGTTGTTCGTTGAGACGAGCCAGGCGCGGTCATGCCGGTAGAGCCAGGCATAGTCGGCGCCGGCTCGCGCACGGGCCGCAGCCACTCCACCCATCCCTTCCATCCGGCAGGCCTGCAGCGCAGTCACCCAGCTTGCCCGCCGCAGTGGCCCCTGCGCGATACCGTCCTCGTCTCGGCGAGGCCGTGGCGTCGTCGGGTACTGAGCGAGGATCCGGTACACCGAACTCAGCGAGACGCCCGTCCGTTTGGCAACGGCCGGCAGCGAACACAGCGAGCCCAAGGCCTTCAGGACCTGGTCGATCACGGTAGGATGCAGCGACTTGCGGCGTTCCTGGATAGGAATGGCCCGTGCTCGGCGCAAGGCCACCACGGTCGTCACGCTCTTGCCCACCCTCGCGGCCGCTTGGCGGCAGGATAGCGATGGATCGCGCAGCGCGTCCTCGAGGGTGATCGCTAGCGTAGAGGACGAAGCATGAACCTTGACCGCGCCGACGACGACCGGGTCAATGGCGGCCAGTGCAAAGGACGGGTCGTCGAGCGGCCGAGCGGGAAGTGCCAGGTCGTACTCGGCACAAGCCACCTTGAACGCCGCCACGGAGCCGAACAGGAAGTCGATCAGCAACAGATGACAGATTGGGTGCAGCGATCGCTCAGGCCTGTCGAACAGGGGCCTAAGCCAGCCCAGCGGATGCGCAGCGGTGGCAAGTAGCCGCGCCTGATGGTCGAAGCCCTCAAAGTCGTCGTAGCGCCGGCGAAGCGCATCGACAAGTGCCGGGAATTCCACGCGGCCGCGTCGGGTGCCGTATCCCAGCGCCAGCGCGGCCTCCCGGTACGTCGCCGCCCGCTGCAACGGAGCGATCACGGGCAGGGCGATCTCAAGGAGGTCCTGCGACAGCAGGGCGAACCGCAATTGCCGCGCGTCGGCCTGGATGGCGCTCTGCGCCCCTGGCGTAGCCATGGGCGAAAGCAGCCGCTGACGGTGCGTACGGGCCTGCAACTGCATGCCATGGAGCGGGATGCCGTGGATGGTGCAGAGGTTAACACCGGGCAGTTGGTGTCGGCGCATCCAGTAAAGGCTGCCATAGCAACTCCAACTGTCGACCATGCAGTCAGGACAGCTGCGCAACGCAGGATGGGCGCCAAAGCGGTTGGCAACCCTGCCCATCAGCGTCTTGAGTCCCTTCCCATCGCCGTGCAGCAGGATTTGGCGTACACGGGAGTGACTCGCTGCCGTGAGGAAGGGCCGGTGGTAGGGCAGCAGCGTTCCTCGATCCAGCAGTTCGTCGAGGGTCGCGAACGGAAGCCAGCTGCCGAGTCGATGGGCCAGCGCAAGCAACTGCGTCGGCAGGTCTACGCTCGGCACTAGCGTGCAGCAGCCGAAGAATCGCTGTAGGACATCACGCGGCGCGCCCATGGCATTGAGCGCAGCGACCCGGGCCAGCCACGAATACAGTAGCTCGTCCGGTAGTAACGTGGGCACATACGCGATGCCGGCGACGGACCCCGAAGCTCGGGTAATGGGGTGCAAGGCCGGACGCGAGTGTTGGAGTGCTCAGAAGGCCAGCGGGTCTTCCTCGGGCAGGTCGACCGGGCCTGCGTTGAGGGCGGCACCCCGGCGCGCACGCTTGGCCGGGCCGGACTCCGGGCGCGGCGTGGACGAAACGTCGTCGAACTCTTCGCCGGCCCCCTCGCCCTTCCCGTTTACCGGCTGCTCGTCCTTGGCACCGAGCAACCGCCGAAGCGCCCGATATCGTGGGCTGAAAATCAGGTCATCGAAGGTGCGTAGCTTGCGGGGATCGTTGCTGCGCAAGGCGGCAATGGCGGGTTGCAGGAAGGCCATGTCGGTCGCTGCGGTGCGCTCGAATGCTGCAGCATCGATGACCTCGCGTCCTCCGATTTCGTTGCGCTGCGAAAGCACGAAGGCCAACGCGGCAAAGGCGGTGTTGCCGGCGGACGCCTGGTGCCAGGCGTCCAGGGTCGCCTTCGTCAGCGAGGTCTTCTTCTTGACATAGGAGTAGTCCCAATAGGTTTCGCAGAAGTCTTCCCATTGCGGGTCGGACCTTGCCATGGGCCGGAGCACGGTCTCGCCATAGGAGGCGAGCTTGCGGGCATTGCGCACACTCCCTTCGATCACCGATTGCACGGCCGGCGTGGCCAAGGCTAGCAGGCTGATACCCAGCCGCTCAATGATCTCGCTGAAGAGATTCAGGACGAACTCGGCATTCCCTCCACGGGCGCTGCGCAGGTTCTGGACTTCGTCGACCACCATGAAGCCCAACGAGACGGCCGTCGCCACCCGGTTCATCAATTCCACCATCGGCGCCACGTTGCGGATGGCATTGGCCTGGCGCGCATAGTTGGTGCCTAGCAACCGGTCAATCTCGTCGAAGAACTGGATGCACAGGCTCTTCAAAGTGGCGTCATGAGGCACCCGCAGCACCACGTAGACAACCTGATGGCATCGGAGCTCGGTGCCCTGGTACGCGCTGTGCACGATCACCTGGGGGTATCTCAGGAGATAGGCCAGCGCGAACGTGGTCTTGCCCATGCCACTCACCGCCATCATGAAGTGGCCCTTGGCGGAGGACTTCCAATTGGCCGGGAACGGAAAGCCGTCGCTACCACCAGTGGCAAGCGCGTGACGCCGCTGCCGGTCGATCACGGACAGCGGATTGCGCGCCACATAGGTGTCGCGCATCATGGTCGCCAGCGCGAGGCCCGCCTTCTGGTACTCGGGGAACGGGAACACCAAGTCGTTCACCGCTGACAACTCCATGATCCGCACGACCTCGCCGGCCTTGCGCGTCGTGGCGCTGGGGCGGATTGGATAGTGTGAGAGCAGGGTCAAGAACTCGAGCTTGGTCTGCTCGATGGGGGGTAATGCCTCGATGAACGGATTCCCCGAAAACCTGCGGACGCCGGTGTCCACATAGGCTGCAGTTTGGACGAGGCTATCGCTGGTTTCGTGACTCAACGTCGGCTCCTGTGCTTGCGTATCAAGGCCAGATTGCGCTGGCGCTCTTCCTCTTCCACGCGCATCCAGTCGGGTGTCGACGCTTGCGGCGGGTCGGCATCAGTAGATGCGTTGGAGGACTTGCCATGGAGAGCAGCCTTCATGCGGGCCGTCTCCTTGTTTCGGGCCGCAATCAATTCGGCGCGAGGAAGTTGGGCGGCGGCAGGTTTGCCTTTAACTGCCTTGCCCAAGTTCGACACAGCCCCTTCGGCTGCCGTCTTGCCCGGGGACGTATGCTTGGCGGTCTTCGCGGCGACGCGCGCGACACGTCCCTGATGGTCGGCACGTGCCCACAGCAGCGCCGTGTGATCCGCCATTGCCTCCTCCTCGTCCAGCGAGACTCCGGCGATCTCGTTGGCCACCCCGCCCGACATCTGAAACCGCGCCCAGTTCCCATGCACATTCGGGACAAAGATTTGCGTCGGCAAGGTCTTGTCCAGTCGCACATCCACGCGTCTGGGACGACGCGTCGAGTGGCGCGCTAGCCCGGCGGCAGGTTCGTTGTCGGGCAGGTAAGGGCGGCTCTTGTAGCTGAGCACACCGTTGGCGATGCTGGCCTTGTCGGTGCTCAGCAGCAGGCGATGGTAGTCGTTCTCGCTGAGCGGCGCCGAACGCAGGCCTGTGATGTGGCGCAGGCCCCAAAGGTAGGCCTCCCGCGGCGTGGGCTGCACACCGGCTTGGGTCAGGACCCGGCGGCGGCGCAACGTGCTGTGTGGGCGGTTGTTGTGGTCGACGACGATATCGACCAATAGCCGGTAGGCCTCCGAGAGGGTCCGCACTGCGGCGGCAGCGGCCTTGCGTGTCGCCCGTTTGGTCCTGGGGTCCATCGGACGGTCAGCAAAAACACCTTCGATGCCGGATGCGGCCATGCGGCGCTTGATTTCGCGGATCAAGCGCTCCACGATGGCCTTGCCATCAGGGCAAAGCGGCGGCAATGGGGTCAGATCGATGCGCAGGTCGTTGACGACGCTCTGTTCCATCGATTCGCTCATGAAGTCGGAGCCGCGGTCGGGGCAGATCACGGCGGGCATCCGCCCCACGGGCCAGCGCTCGTCAGTGACGTTGATGCCCAGCCGGTTGAATCGGGCTTCCCGCGAAGTGAAGGCAACGAGTAGCGCGTGGCGCACTTCCTCATAAGAGGCTGGTCGCAGCGAGATGTAGGCCGAGACGACGAATCGGCTCCAGCGGTCAATCAGCAGATAGATTGTGGGCTTGCCAAGCAGCACCGGCGGGTCGTCGCTGGACACCAGATGCAGTCGTCCGCCGGTGGCGTCGATCTCGTAGATCTCCCCAGGACCTGCGGCACGCACGTTGCCCGTGAAGCCCGGATTGCGCGTATGCGTACGCACATTCCTGGCCAGCTCCTCGGTGACCCTCAGGTGCTCATCAAGGTAGTTGCGGAATTGTCGGGCCGTGACTGGCTCAGGAATCTCACGGGCGACGTATTTGTCATAGAGCGCCCTGTGCCGCGCGCGGAATTCTTTGGCCAGGTAGTCTTCGTGTGCAATGGTCTTGAACGTAGGACCTTTGGCCAGCAGCCGCTTGAAGCAGTCAACCATGTCCTGGATGTCTTCGGAACGAACGATGAACTCGTTGCGACCCAGTTCACGAGCCAAGGAACTCTGGCGTCCACGTCGCCGCGGCGGGGGACGTCCAGTCTCGGTGTCGTCCGCGTAAGCTACCTGGCCGGGCTTGACGCCCGGAGGCAGAGGGAGCAGCGCCAGGCGCGTACCGCCGAAGTAGTAGTACCTCAGCAAGGTTCGCAGCACCGTGGACGGACTCGACTCCGTCTCCTCAGCGCGCTGACGGACTAGCGCGGAAAAGGACTGGCGGGACAGATTGGACTCACTCTGAAATGCTTGGACCAGCGCCTGCACCAGACCCCAGGCACTATCGAGCAAGGCGGCCTTGTCGGAATCTTTCTCCGGCTCGGTTGACAAGGCTGGTGGCAACACGAGACGCCCCCAGGCCGCTGACGGAGATGCAGCGAGCGCCTTCAGATCCCGCAGCGGTATCGCGTGGGGCCGGCGCGCGTATCGAGCCGCCTCGGGGTCGCCAACCCACATGCCGTACGCGCAGGTCCGGAAGACATGCGTGAGTCGCAAGTAGCGATGAGGCGCTGACCCGACACGAAGAACCAGCCCGGCAGTGAGGGCTGGGCTGTGCGGAAGCACCTGGAAGTCAGGCATGTGCGAGGTCCGACGTCATGACGACGGGCGCGTCCATTGAAAGGGGGCGTGCGAGCGAAGGCTGAATCTGGCCTGACCACGCGCAGTAGCGGAAAACATCCTCCGTCGTGGCGACTGGCTGCCGTAGCGACCGCGACACGCGTGCCAGCACTTCGCTCAGCAACCGGTTGGGTGCATGGTGGGCAGCGAACTGCGCCACGAAGCGTTCCTCTAACGCGGCATCGGGAGCGTACTTGTGACGGAACCAGCCGCGTATGAAGCGCAGGGTCTCCAGCATGGTTTTGTCGAATCGCTGGGTGTCCACGAGAGTCCAGGGGATGCCTCGGTCCTGGCACCAGGCGTGTTCGACGGCCAGTCGCAGCCGTGTTTCAGGATCCCGCGCATCGTCCGGCGACTTGACGCTGGCTGCCCGGTACGTCAGTCGGCCGTCGACCCGCTCGGTGACCAGAAAGTCGATAGTGAACGGTTCGGGACAGCCGTTTCGCATGCGCGGGCGTACGCCGAACCTTGCGCACAACTCCAACGTTCGATCCATGTCCAAGATGGGCCACTGCTCGCGGATCTCGGCAATGCCAGCGCGTCTTTCCAGAAGATAGAAATAGATGGCCTCCAGTTCAGACAGCAGATGGTGCGATCTGCCGCTGGACACCCCGCGGCTCACCAATGACGTGCCACGCGACGGCACGTCGCGGACCTTCAGCCACGGGACATAGTGGGGGCCACACCCAACGCCACGGCGACGCCTGATCCGTGCCCGCAGGTAGGGTGGATAGAGCAGGGGGTCGGGTTTCCAGTGCACTCCAACAGCATACATTATTTGGGAAAATTATCCACAATTTTAGTTAATCAACGCCGATGTGTGGGTAGGAAACGAAGGCGCTGACCCCAGTGACTCGCACTTGCGCTGAAGCGGGGGCTTGCATTCGACCGCCAGTGGTCGTCAAAACACCGCTCCCCCTGGATCGAGGGGCGTACGAGCCTATTCCAGGGCGTACACGACTGCAGTACCCAACAAGCGAGCCCTGTCGCGCACAGGAGGTTCGCCGAACATGCGCGCGTACTCCCGGCTGAACTGGGAAGGGCTCTCGTAGCCGATCGTGAAAGCCACCGCCGCTGCATCCATGTCGGTGGTCACCAGCAGTCGCCGCGCTTCCTGCAGGCGCAACTGCTTGACGTATTGCAGTGGTGTGAACGATGTCACCGTCTTGAAATGAAGGTGCAAGGCCGATGGGCTCAAGTGGGCGATGTCGGCGAGTTCGGGAACGCCGATGGGTTCGCGAAAGCGCGCCCGCAGCACGGCAAGCACGCGTGCGATGCGTTGGTCGTAGCAGTCGGCTTTCGCGGTGCGCGCAATGCGCCAGCCATTGGGTGAGCTCATCAACCGGTAGACGATCTCGCGCCGCACGAGTGGCGCAATGGCCGCCAGATCGGCCGGCGAGTCCAGCAGCCGTACCAGGCGAAGGATCGCATCCATCAACGCAGCGGTGGAAGGCTCGACGTACAACCCCCGAGCCGCGTGCGCGGTGGCGCCTGCAGGTTCTTGTGGCAGGCCATGGTCGAGCACGAGCTGGTTGATTTCGGCGTGCTCGATGCGCAGATGAACGCACAGGTACGGCTCGAGAGGCGTTGCTTCGATGACTTGCCCAAACACAGGCAAGTCTTGCGAAATCACGAGGTGGTCGTTCGAGCCGTACTCCGTGATCTGGTCGTTCAGGAACACGCGTTTTCTTCCGCTCAGCACCACACAGAGAGCGGGGCGGTACATCACGCTCAAGGGTTCGCTGGGCGCGCTGGCACGGATCAGTTGCAGACCCGCGATCGGTGCGGGAAAGAAACCATCGCCGGGTGCGTGGCGCTCGAACAGGGCCCGCAGTTCGGCCATGCTGGAAGCATTGCCGCTTGCGGCGAGAGTTGGTTCGTTGAACGCCACGGTGGTCTGGGCCATGAGGTGAACTCTAGAGAAATGCTACGGAGCTGTCACGGTTGTCTGCCTTGTGGGCTGGTCAGCCCCCGTTCGTTGAACAGCTCTTGCAGGGCTTGCGATGCCTCGATGGCGCGCGGAAATCCCGCTGGCACGGTCACCAGGTAGGCGATCTCCTTGAGCTCATCGGGCGTGGCCCCGAGATTGAGCGCATAGCCCGCATGCGTTTTGAAGAAGCCGCGCAGACCGAGCGAGGCGAACGCCGCCATTGCGGCGAGTTGACGTGTCTTGGGATCGAGCACCTCTCGCCCCCACACATCGCCCAGCGCATACGACGCGGTGCTCTCGGCCAGGAAGGGGAACTCCCTGCGCATGGCTTCGAAGACCGGCTGCGGTTGCCCGTTGTTGAGGTCGCGCAGAACCTGCATGCCCTTCTCGTAGCGCGGGCTGTTGGCCGAGCCCTCAGGCGCGGTGGCCGTGGCAAGCGAACTGGTGCTGGCTGTCAGCAGCAGGGCGGCGGTCAGGAGCAGTCTGCCGGTGTGCGACAGGATGATGGGCGCATTCATGGAGCTTGGCCTTTCCATCAAGGTGTGTGGATGGGCTGGACTCTAGGGTGACCTCCCCTGAGTGCATTGCCCAAAACTATTCGCGCTTTGCACATTCCTGCGGGCACGACCAAGCCAGGCGTGGTGGCACGCAGCCTGGTCCGTGGTGACTCCAGAACAGGGCGAGGGGCGTTCGCTGCGTGGTCATGAGGACCACGCGGTGCCGGTTTGCACGATCAGGCAAGTTCCGTGTGATTTCGGGCTACAGCCGAACGATGTTCCGTTCCTAGACTTTGCCCATGTTCAACCCCGATCAGGAGGAAACCGTGAGCAATGTCTGGTTCATCACTGGCGCTGGGCGCGGCATCGGTGCGGCGATCGCACGCAGCGCGCTCGAGGCAGGTCATCGGGTGGTGGCCACGGGCCGAAAGGCAAGAGACCTCGAAGCGACGTTCGCAGGACATGGGGAAAGCGTTCTTTGTCTTCCGCTGGACGTTGCCCGTGAGCCGCAGTCCGTCGATGCCGTTGCTCGGGCGGTCGATCGTTTCGGACGCATCGACGTAGTGGTCAACAACGCCGGTTACGGGCAGCTGGGTCTGTTCGAGGAGGTGGCCAGTACGGCCATCGACGAGCAGTTCCAGACCAACGTGTTTGGCTTGATGCACGTCACGCGGGCTGTGCTTCCCCACATGCGAAGTCAGCGAAGCGGGCACATCTTCAACCTGGCCTCGATCGGTGGCTTCATGGGATTCGAATCGTCGTCCATCTACTGCGCGACCAAGTTTGCCGTCGAGGGATTCTCGGAGTCACTGGCCCTTGAGGTGGCACGCTTCGGGATCCATGTCACCGTTGTGGAGCCCGGATTCTTTCGCACCGATTTTCTGGACGCGACCTCGGTTCGCTACGGTGACAAAAGGATCGTTGACTATGACGATCCGCAAGGCGCAGCGCGTGTTGACTACGAGGCCTACAACCATCGGCAGCCCGGTGATCCGGCAAAGTTGGGGCGCGCGTTGGTGCAGATGGCTGCAATGGCCAAACCACCGCTTCGATTCACGGCAGGTTCCGACGCATTGGCCTACGCTCGCCAGGCGTTTGACCGGCGTCAGGTGGAGATTGCCGAACACGCTGCGCTTTCCGTGTCCACCGACTTCGCGGCCGGATGACAGGGCGGCAAGCATCGACAGGCCATAAACGCTGTGGTGAAGGGAGTGCTGCGATGATTTCATTCGGTACTGCGTTCGGCGCGAACGAAAATCTTGCGCTTGTCGAATCTGCGCGTCTCGTCAGCGAATGGCGTCTCTCCATGGAGCACAGCCTGCAGGTCTGTGTGCGTCTTGGTGACACGCTGCGCATCGATCACGGTACGGTATGGCTCGGCGTGGACGCATCTGTGGCGCCCATTGCGCTGTGCGAAGGAGCCACGTACATCGCCACGAGCGATGCGGTGTTGCACATGATCGGTATCGATGACCCAAGGGTAACGGTCCACAGCGGCATGCCGGTGAAGGTCAGCGCCCGGGCTGACTACGGCGCATGGCGCCACCAGGCACGAATCGCTGAGCAATGAGGGAGTGCCGCCGATGCTGCAGCGCCAGACGCGGTTCGGCGCGTGGGTTGCCGAGAAGACCTCACGCTGCTGCGCAACACCCAGCATGACGCGCACGCTGAATCCGGCCGACGCGAACTCGATTCTTGGTGTCTACAGGAACCAGGGTCCATCAGGGCCTTGGCCGTGCCCCCGGCGGCGCAATCTCGCCAACAACACCCACCACCCAGTCCACGAACACGCGCAGCTTCGCGCTCACATACCGGTTTGGCGGATACGCCAGATAAAGCGGCATCGGGTCAAAGCGCCATCCATCGAACAAAGGCATCAGTTCGCCACGTGTCACGTGTTCGCGGGCCATGTACGTGGGCAGTTGCAACACGCCCAGGCTGGCCAGGCCCGCCGCCAGGTACGCGTTGCCGTCGTCGAGCGCCAGAACGTGGTGACCACGCACGGTGATGCGTTCGTCTTCACCGCGCTGCATGGCAAAGGGCGGCACGCGACCGGTGCGCGTGCTGAGAAAACCCACCACGCGGTGGTGCGGGTTCTCCAGGTCCATGGGGTGTCCAGGCGTACCGTGGCGCTGCAGATAGCCGGGTGCGGCGTACGCGCATATCGGCAGTTCGCCGACAAGGCGTGCGACCAGCGAGGGCTCTGCAATCTCACCACCGCGGATCACACAGTCCACGCTATCGCCAATCAGGTCAACCATGCGGTCGCTCACACCCATGTCGATCTGGATGTCGGGGTACTTCGCATGGAACCCGGGCAGCGCGGGCACGAGCACGAAGCGCGCGAGCGGGCTGGGTACGTCCACGCGCAGGCGTCCGCGTGGCGAGGTCTTGGCGCTGGACAGGCTGGTCTCGGCGTCGTCCAGCTCAGCCAGCAGGCGTACCACGCGTTCATAGTAGGCGGCGCCGTCCGCGGTCACTTGCACCTTGCGCGTGGTGCGGTTGAGCAGTTTCACGCGCAGTCGTGCTTCCAGCTGCTGGATGAGCTGGGTCACGCTGGTCTTGTTCAGTCGCAGGGTCTCAGCCGCCTTGGTGAAGCTGCCTGCCTCCACCACACGCGCGAATGCCTGCATGGCATCGAATCGGTCCATGGAGTTCTCTGGTTGCGATCTGATTGTCTGGATTGTGCAAACAGTGATTGTCGATCTGGCAGGTTTATCCGTGCGCGGTGACTTTCTAGAGTCGATGCCTCATCAACCCTTGTTTCAGAAGCGCGTGCCATGACCCACCCCCGAGACGTTGTTTTCCCCGCCGGCCGCCAGGCCTTGTACGAGCGCAACCGCTACTCACCCGCCATCCGCTCGAACGGCTTTCTGTTCGTGTCGGGGCAGGTGGGAAGCCGACCGGACGGTACGCCCGAGCCCGACCTGCCCACGCAGGTGCGCCTCGCCTTCCAGAACCTCAACGACATCCTCGCGGCTGCGGGCTGCAGCTTCAAGGACGTGATCGACGTGACCGTGTTCATGGTGAACCCGGAGCAGAACTTCGAGGTGGCGTGGCCCGTGGTGCAAGAGCACTGGGGTGAAGCACCTTACCCGACGCTCACCGGCGTTGGTGTCACCTGGCTGTACGGCTTCCAGTTCGAGATCAAGGTGATTGCCAGGCTGCCAACGTGATCGCCCAGCGGTACCAACGCGGCAGGTCTTATGCTTGACCGCATTGACCTGCACCGCACATGAAATGACTGTTGACAACATCGCACCGATCAAGCGCCGCCGCTTGATACTGGCTGCCGCCAGTGCTTGCGTGGCGCCAGCGCTTGCCCACAGCGCCACCCGCGCCGCAGACGTTGAAGCTCTGCTGAGCGCCACCTATGGGCCGCTGGTTCGAACACACGACATCCCGGGCTTGGTCGTGGGTCTTGTGCTGGAGGGCCGGCCGTACTTCCTGGAGTCGGGCACCACCGCCAGGCAGGGGGGAGGCGCGGCAACGCGCAACACGATCTTCGAACTTGGTTCGATCAGCAAGTGTTTTGCGTCGACGCTGGCGGCCCTTGCCCACGTGGAGGGGCGCCTGAACCTGGACCTTCCTGTTGGCGAGATCGTGCCGCCACTGCGAGGTACGCCGATCGGACAGGCCACACCCCTGCATCTGGCGACCTACACCGCTGGCGGCCTGCCCCTGCAGTTCCCCGAGGACGTGACGTCGGACGACCAGGCCATCGCATACCTCTCGGCATTCAACCCCAGCGCAGCGCCTGGGGTGATCCGGCGGTACTCCAACCCCAGCATCGGTCTGCTGGGACATGCCACCGCCGAGGCATTGGGTGGAGATTTTGCCGAGCTGAGCAAACGAGCCCTGCTGGCCCCGCTGGGACTGACCAGCACCTACATCCAGGTTCCTGACGCACAGATGCATCGCTATGCCTGGGGTCATGACAAGAACCAGCGGCAGGTGCGCGTCAATCCCGGCGTATTCGATGCGCAGGCCTACGGCATCAAGTCCACGGCCAGCGACATGCTTCATTTTCTTCAGTCGCTGCTGGATCCCGAACGCATGCCACCCGCATTGCGGTTGGCCGTGGCGCACACCATGATTCCCCGATACCAGGTTGGGCCGATGCAGCAAGGCATGGGCTGGGAGATGTATCCGTCGCCATGGTCGCTGCAAGCCTTGGTGGAAGGCAACGGGCCACGCGCCGTCTTCGATGCGCTGGCCGTGCAGGCGATTTCACCGCGGGCCGTGGACGCTCGGGACAAGGACACCGCGTTGAGCGAGTCGCTGACCACGCGGGCAGTGCGGTCGTTGCCGCCGCCAACGCGCTCCATGCTCCTGAACAAGACCGGATCGACGTTCGGATTCGCAGGCTATGTGGCGCTGATCCCGCAACGCCAAGTGGCCCTGGTGATGCTGGCCAACCGGAACTTCCCCGCCATCGACCGCGTGGCGGCAGCCCACCAGGTGATGAACGCCCTGGGCGCCTTGGGTTGACACGGGTCGCAACGGCGCCGCGGGACAACCTGCACCGCACCCCTCAAGTGGCCATCGAGAATCGCCACCAGAAAAATTCCTGAACGAAAGAACCCCAACGTGACCATCGAAACGCAAGAAGACGTACTCGCCCTGAAGAAGGTTGGACGAATCGTCTCGGTGACATTGCAGACCATGCTTGACGCCGCAGAGCCAGGGATGACGACGCGCGAACTGGACATGATCGGCGGGCGGCTGCTGCAGGATCACGGTGCTCGATCGGCACCGCAGCTCACCTACGGTTTCCCCGGGTTTACCTGCATCAGCATCAACGAAGAAGCGGCGCATGGCGTGCCCGGAGATCGCATCATCCGGGCAGGCGACGTTCTCAACATCGACGTATCGGCTGAACTCAATGGCTACTTTGCCGACACCGGTGGAACCACTGTCATCCCGCCCACCACCCCGAAGAAGACGCGCCTGTGTCATGCAGCGCAGACCGCACTGACCGCGGCCATGAATGGCGCGCGCGCGGGGCAGCCGATCAACCTGATCGGCGCCGCCATCGAACGCACTGCCAAGTCCTACGGGTTCCGGGTTATCGAGAACCTCGGCAGCCATGGCGTCGGCCGCGCGCTGCACGAGGATCCGGAGCACATCGCCGGCTACTTCGACGCCTCGGACCGACGCATGCTGGAGGCAGGAATGGTCATCACCATCGAGCCCTTCCTGTCGACCCGTTGTCGCACCGTCACCGAGACTTCTGATGGCTGGACGTTGGCGGGCGCGCTTGGAAATCTCTCGGCTCAGTACGAGCACACGCTGATCATCACGAATGGCGCGCCTATCGTGGTCACTCGGTGCTGAGAGCGGGTGACGCCACCAAGTGCCGTTCACGCCTTGCCAGTTTCTCGCTACTGATGTGTTGTAAAGCAAGACATGCGTCGGATCGCCACCGACTTTCCAGGGATTCGAAATGCTCAACCGAAAACAACTGAAGCTGGCGGCTTGCCTGTGGCTTGCCGGCATGGCTGGGGTGGTGGCTTTTACGCTGACGGTGCTTCCCCAGCTCCTCGCGATGTCGCCTTCGCCGCTTCCGACGCCAGTCGCCGCTGCCGCCAGCATGCTGCAAAGCGCCGTACTTGTGGCTTTGGCGGTTTGGGCAGGTGTCGTGCTGGCACCGCCACTGGGCCTGCATGCGCCTGTTGCTGAGGCAGCGGTGGCGGGCACTGGCATATGGCAGGCGCTCAAGCCACAGATGCTCCCGGCAGCAGCGGTTGGGTTGCTGGTCGGTGGCCTGCTCACGGTGTTGACAAGCCATGCGCCGCAAGGCTTGAGAGCGTCGGGCGCGGTGTTCGAGATTCCTTTCGTGGCAAAGCTGCTTTACGGAGGAGTCACTGAGGAGATCCTGATGCGCTGGGGGCTGATGACAGCCTTGCTCTGGTCGCTCTGGCGCGTCCTGCAAAAGCGGGCCGGTCCCCCGAGAAGATCGCTCGTCTTCATGGCGATCGTGGTGGCTGCGCTCCTCTTCGGCGTGGGCCATCTGCCGTTGGTTATGGGAATGGGCGTGGAACTGAGCGGTCCTGTCGCCATGTTCATCATCGCTGCCAATGCGGTGCCAGGCATCCTGTTTGGCTGGCTCTATTGGCGGTGGGGGCTCGAGGCGGCGATGCTGGCCCATGCGATGTCCCATGCCACGGCCACCGTGGCCGCGCTCGCCCGGAGCGCGGCCTGACGCCGATGTTGAACGAGCGCTTCACCGGCCTGGGGAAGACTGCCTGCACCCGCGGACGACGCAAGCATCGTCCAGCAGGCCAGGCAACGTCTTGGCGCAGCGCATCAAGACAATGGCTTTGCGGCTGCCTGGGTGGAAGCATCCTGGGGGTAGCGGTGCGGATACAGCACGTTGAGCGGTTCTGACCGATCACCGTTCCCCTGGATATCGCCCGTGCGAATCGCTTCGGCAAGTTCTGCCCGTACCTCAGCGCGAGTCTTGCCCGGCTGCTGCACCTTGGCGGGGTAACGGCTCGGGTAGATCTCGCGGAGCGTTTCATTGCGATCACCAAACTGGATCTCGCCGTTCTGGATTGCTTCCTGCAGCTCGGCTTTCACCTGAGCGCGGGTCAGGCCCGACTGCGAGAAGGCGGACGAGGCCCCGGCCACGAGCAGGGCTGCGATGAGGATGTTTCTTTGATGTTTCATGATGTTCTGTGTCGGTGGTTATCAGTTCTCGAGGAAGTCGAGGAGATCCTTGTTGAAGCGTTCTTTGTGTGTGTCGGTCAAGCCATGCGGTGCGCCGGGGTAGACGATCAGCTTCGCCCCTTTGATCCGTGCAGCGGAAGCCTTGCCTGAGCTGTCGATCGGCACGATCTGGTCGTCGCTTCCGTGAATCACCAGCGTCGGCACATTGAACTTCTCCAGGTCCTTGCGGAAGTCGGTGGCCGAGAAGGCCGCAATCGAGTCGTAGGTGTTCTTGTGACCCGCCTGCATGCCCTGAGCCCACCAACTGTCAATGAGGCCCTTCGAGACCTTGGCGCCGGGGCGGTTGAAGCCGTAGAACGGGCCGGAGGCCAGATCGATGTACAGCTGCGAACGGTTCTCCAGCGACGCCTTGCGGATGCCATCGAACACCTCAAGCGGCAGGCCACCCGGGTTGTCTTTGGTTCGCAGCATCATGGGCGGCACGGCGCTGACCAGCACAGCCTTCTTGATCCGACCGGTCCCATGGCGACCGATGTAGCGCGCCACCTCGCCGCCGCCGGTGGAGAAGCCGACCGCGGTGACGTCCTTGAGGTCGAGCGCCTGGATCACGGCCGCCAGATCGTCGGCGTACTGGTCCATGTGATTGCCGTCCCAGGGTTGGCTGGAGCGACCATGCCCACGGCGGTCATGAGCGACCACGCGGTATCCCTTGGCGGCCAGGAAGATCATTTGCGATTCCCAGCTGTCAGAGCTCAGCGGCCAACCATGGCTGAACGTGACGACCGGACCATCCTTCGGGCCCCAGTCCTTGTAGTACAGACGCACGTTGTCGCGGGTCACGACGTAGTTGCCATCGATGGTGGCCGTGGCGGCCGCCGGCGTGGGTACCGGCTGAGCGGCGTGCGCGGTGGAGGCAGATTGCAGCGCCATGGCGAGCACCGTGGTGGCGAGGATGCGGGCGTTGACTTTCATGGGTTCGTGTCCTGTTGAAGCTTGCGGGGTGCTCAGGTCAATCGGCGATGACCAGCTTGACGTCGATGTTGTTGCGCGTCGCATGGGAGTAGGGGCAGACGATGTGGGCCTGGCCGACCAGCGACTGCAGAACGGCTCGATCGATGCCAGGCGCTGCAATGGTCAGTTCGGCCTCGATGCCAAAGCCGGTGGGGATCTGCCCGATACCGACTTTTCCGGTGACCGTCGTGGCGGCGGGCAGCGAGACTTTTTCGCGGCCTGCAACAAACTTGAGTGCACCCAGGAAGCAGGCCGAATAGCCCGCGGCGAACAGCTGCTCCGGGTTGGTGCCGGGGCCGCCAGCGCCGCCCAGCTCACGCGGGGTGGACAACGGGATGTCCAGAACGCTGTCGGACGAGGTGGCGCGTCCCTCGCGGCCGCCCGTGGCGGTGGCGGTGGCTTGGTAAAGGATCTTCTCGATGGTCATGGCAAGGGTTCCTGGTTGGGGTCGTAAGGGCCGGACAGCTGTTGTCCGGTGAGACGTACTGTGCCCCGCAGGACAGGACGATGGGTGATATAAAGTACTTGTTACTTAACCAAGAGTACTGAATGAGCGATCGACTGGCGGCCTTGATGGCGCACTTCCCCGTGTCAGCACAGGTGTTCAACGCCGGGCCCCTGTGCGGGATCAACACCCTGGAAAGTGACGGCACCCACGGTCAGTTGCACCTGGTGCGCAGCGGCACGGCGACGGTCAGCCATGGCAGATCAACGCTGCAGATCGACAAGCCCAGCGTGCTGCTGTTTCCGCGGCCGCTGACGCATCGCTTCACCTCCGATGCCGAGCACGGCGTGGACGTGGTGTGCGCGAACCTGTCGTTCGATGGTGGTGCGGACAACCCGATCGCGTCGGCCTTGCCGGAGGTCGTCTGCCTGCCGCTGGAGGAAATCGGTGGGGCCGCGCCTGTGCTGACGTTGCTGTTCGAAGAGGCTTTCGAGCAGCGTTGCGGGCGCACCGCATTGGTCGAAAGGCTGTTCGAGGTGGTGATGATCCAGATACTTCGCCAGCTGATGGAGAGTGGCGAGGTGAAAGGTGGCTTGCTTTCAGGGTTGTCTCATCCGAGGCTGCGACATGCGCTGGTGGCGATGCACGAAGAGCCCGCCAAGGAATGGACACTCCATGAACTGGCTGGCGTTGCAAACATGTCGCGCAGCGTGTTCGCCTCGACGTTTCGCTCGATCGTCGGCATCACGCCGGGACAGTACCTTCAGGGCTGGCGCGTGCGGATGGCGCAATTGGCGCTGCGGCGCGGACGTCCTTTGAAGCTGATCGCTGTCGAGGTCGGATACGGCAGCGAGGCTGCGCTCTCTCGGGCCTTCAAGGCCCAAACCGGGCAATCACCCCGGGAGTGGAGAAACCTTGTGCCTGTAGCGACCGGCTCCTAGAAGAAGACAAGCGCTGGAGGCGGCCCACGGCCCATGCAATCCTCATCCGGCGGCAGCGCTAGCCAGACTCTCACGCAGACGTGGAACCAACCAGTCGAGCAGCGCGCGCACGCGGGTCGACATCAAGCGGTCCGGCCGGTACAAGACGTGTACGGGCAGCGGATCGACTTCGTATCCACGAAGCACTTCCTTCAACGCACCCGACTCGAGACCGGCGCGCGCTTGGTAGTGCAGCAGCGACACGCACCCCAGCCCGGCGATGCTGGCATCGATTGACGCTTCGATCTGGTTTGTCACGAACACCGGCGCCACCGGCACCCTGACGGTACGGCCGGCGACCTTGAAGCGCCAGTCCGGGTTTGGACCGTTGCCCTTGAAGCCGATGCAGCGGTGCTTCAACAAGTCCGACGGTTCCCTGGGCGTGCCGTGACGGCGAAGGTAAGCGGCGCTGGCACAACAAACCCGTCGCACTTTGCCCAGAGGAATGGCGACCAGCGACGAGTCCGGCAGCTCCCCGATACGAACCGCGAGATCGAGCCCTTCTTCCAGCAGATCGACGACACGGTCCAGCAGCAGCAACTCCACCGACAGGTCCGGGTGCTGCTTGAGAAATGACGTGACCAGCGGCGCCACGTGCAGCCGGCCGAAGGTGACGGGCGCCGTCAACACCAGCCGCCCACTCAGGGAGGCTTTCTGAGCACCCAAAGCCGCATCGGCTTCGTCCACGGCCGCGAGGATCTGGCGGCACCGTTGCGCATAGTCACGGCCCTCGGCGGTCAGCGACAGACGCCGGGTGGTCCGGTTCAGCAACCGCGTACCGAGCGATTGCTCGAGTGCGGCGAGCGAGCGCACCACCGACGTCAGCGACGTACCCGCCGCGTCCGCGGCCGCGGTGAGGCTACCGCCGTCGACGATGCGAACGAAGGTCGCCATTGCCCTGAGTTTGTCCATGGCGTCTCGATTGGTGCGTTCACCGCACTTGTCATGTGCGAAGTGGTCTATTTATTGTATTTGCCGCGATAACGATCATGGCGGCATGAACACCAGACCACCTACCCAATCGACTTGCCCCGCGTATGCCACGGCGTACGAACACGTCGGCATCCGCGTTTCAAACCCTGAGTCGGCCCGCCGCTTCTACGAGCGCCTGGGTTTTCACGAGGAGATCCGTTTCGACGACTACGCCAACGAGATGGCAACGCCTGCGGGTGTGCGCATCAACCTGATCTTCAACGGCACGGCACGCGCCGACGTGCGAAACGTGCTGCAGGACGAGCCCATGAAGTGGCCTGGCGTGACCCACGTCGCGTTCGTCGTCGACGACCTCGACGCCCTGGTGAACTGGCTCAACGAAGCCGGCATCGCCATCACCGAAGGGCCTGAGCCGATCGGGCCGCGCCGCGTGGGCCTGTTCATCCGCGACCCGGACGGCAACGTGCTCGAGTTCAATCAACTGCTGTGAGGCTTGCATCATGATGAAGCTCTACGATGTTGAACTGTCGGGCAATTGCTACAAGGTCCGGCTCTTCGCAGCGCTTGCCGGGATTCCCCTGGAAATTCGTCCTGTTGACCTGGCGGCTGGCGAGCACAAGGGCGAGCCGTTCCTCGCCTTGAACCCGTGGGCGCAGGTGCCGTTGCTGGTCGACGGCGACGTAACGCTGCGCGACTCGCATGCCATCCTCGTGTACCTCGCATCGCGCAGTGGTGCAATGGCATGGTGGCCGAGCGACGCTGCGTCCCAAGGCCGGATCGTGCAATGGCTGTCCACGTCAGCCGGTGAGATTCAGAGTGGCCCGGCCTCGGCACGCCTGGTCCAGAAGTTCGGATACGAGCTGGACAAGCCGCAAGCCCTGAAGCGCAGTGCGTCCATCCTGCGGTTGATCGATGAGCACCTGGCACGCAACGACTGGCTCGAACTGAACCGTCCGACCCTTGCCGACTGCGCCGTCTTCCCGTACGTGGCCTGGGCACCGGAAGGCGGTGTCAGTCTCGAGCCATACCCTGCGATCCAGGCCTGGATTGCGCGGATCAAAGCCCTGTCGGGTTTCCTTCCCGCGCCCGGTATCTAGGCTGTTGCACGACGGTGCCTGCCACCAAGACAAGTCCTTCGGCAAGCCAGCGCAGGAGATCCGGGTACCTCGACAAGGCGCGTGGCGGCAGCCCGGATCCGTTGCGCCCTCCTGGCGATGCGACCGGCTTGAATACCCGACAGCACTGATTGGTTGGAAATGTGACTGAATAGTCACGTTTTGCCCTTTTCAGATTAGGATGCGTTGGTCCGATCCACCCCGCCCCGGCATTGGGGGCGCGGGATGGCGGCCGGACTGCTCCGCCTGTGGCGCATCGCATGGCGCGCCCGGCGTTGATCGTGGAACCCTCCCTCATCCGTCCCATCTGTCACTGGAGATCGTCATGAAGAAGACCCTGATCGCTTCCCTGCTCGCGTTTGGTGCCATGGCCGCAGCACACGCGAAGGACATCGTCGACACCGCCGTCTCGGCCGGTTCGTTCAAAACCCTCGTCGCCGCTGTGCAGGCCGCGGGCCTGGTGGACACGCTCAAGGGCCCGGGCCCGTTCACCGTGTTCGCGCCGTCCGACGAGGCCTTTGCGAAGATCCCCAAGGCGCAACTCGACGCGCTGTTGCAGGACAAGGCCAAGCTGACGGCGGTGCTGACCTACCACGTCGTGCCAGGCAAGGTGATGGCAAAGGACGTGAAGGCCGGCAAGGTCAAGACCGTGCAGGGCGGGGAGATCACCGTCGGCACCATGGGCGGCGTCACGGTGGACAACGCCAAGGTCGTGGCCACCGACGTGGCGGCCAGCAATGGCGTCATCCACGTGATCGACTCGGTCATCATGCCCAAGTAAGCGAGCACCGGCGCGCGAGGGCCGCGGCCCTCGCGCGTCCGGGCACATTCACACTTGGGCGAGGCCGATGTTCAGACAACTCACCGCGCTGCTTGGTTTCGTGCTGCTGACCGCTGCCGCAGGGGCGATCGGGGGCTTGGCGTCGGTCAACGCCGCCACCTTCTACGCTGCACTGGACAGGCCCACGTGGGCGCCGCCCGCCTGGTTGTTCGGGCCCGTGTGGACCGTTCTCTACACCTTCATGGCCGTGGCGGCCTGGCTGGTGTGGCGCGTGCGTGGTTGGGACCATGCCGCCAGCGCCCTGTGGTTGTATGCGGTGCATCTGGTGGTGAACGCGCTCTGGAGCTGGCTGTTCTTCGCGTGGCAGTTGGGTTTCTGGGCCTTCTTCGGCTCGGTGGCACTTTGGCTGATGGTGGGTGCTACCGCAGCGTCGTTCTGGTCTTACCGGCGCCTTGCCGCTCTGTTGCTGTTGCCGTACTGGGCGTGGGTGACGTTTGCCACCGTGCTGAGCTGGTCGCTCTGGCAGCGCAACCCGGCGCTCCTGGGCATCTGAGGCGTCCGCACATGAGCGCGGTGGTCTGGCTCAAACGCGACCTGCGCTGGCGCGACCACGCGCCGCTGGCCGCAGCCGCCGCTCACGAGGGCGCCATCGCGCTGTATGTGATCGAGCCCGCCTGGTTGGCCAGCCCGACTTTCGATCCGCAGCACCTGGCCTTCGCCCTGGCCAGCCTGGGCGAGTTGCGCGCGCAACTGGCAGCGCGTGGCCTGCCCCTGCTCGTGAGGGTGGGCGATGCTGTCACGGTGCTCGCGCAACTGCGCGTCGAGCACCCGTATCGCTTCCTGCTCAGCCATGAGGAAACCGGTGAGGGCTGGACCTACGCGCGCGATCGCGCGGTGAGCGCCTGGTGCCGCACGCAAGGAGTGGCCTGGCTCGAATGGCCGCAGACCGGTGTGGTACGCCGCCTGCGCCAGCGCGATGGTTGGGCGGCCCGCTGGAATGCGCGCATGGACGCGCCCGAGGTATCGATGCCTCAAGGCTTTTGCGGTGGCCGTGCTGACCTGGACGATCTGCCCACCTTGGCCGCGCTCGGCGTGGCGTCTCCCCGTCCCTTGCCCGCTGCCGGTGAAGCCGCGGCCTGGACGGTGCTGAACGACTTTCTGGGCGGCCGTGGCCGGGACTACCGACGCGCGCTCTCCAGCCCGCTCACCGCGGCCGAGGGCTGCAGCCGCCTGAGCCCGCACCTGGCCTTCGGCACGGTGTCGATGCGCTGTGTGCATCAGGCCACCGAGGCCACCATTGCCCACACCGATGATCGCGCGCTCGCCCACGCCCTGCGCGGCTTTGCGGGGCGCTTGCGCTGGCATTGCCACTTCATGCAGAAGCTCGAGGACGAGCCCGCGATCGAAGAGCGCAACTTCGCGCGGGCGTACGACGGCTTGCGCGAAAGCGACTTCAACCGCGAGCGTTTCGAGGCCTGGTGCGAGGGGCGCACCGGCTTCCCGATGGTGGATGCCTGCATGCGCAGCCTGCGCGCTACCGGCTGGTTGAACTTCCGCATGCGCGCCATGCTGGTCAGCTTCGCGGCCTACCACCTGTGGCTGCATTGGCGTGAGCCTGGCCAGTTCCTCGCGCGGCAGTTCCTCGACTACGAACCCGGCATTCACTGGAGCCAGATGCAGATGCAGAGCGGCACCACCGGCATCAACACGTTGCGCATCTACTCGCCCGGCAAGCAGGCCGCCGATCACGACCCGCAGGGCGTGTTCATCCGACGCTGGCTGCCCGAGTTCGGCACGCCCGCGTACCCGAAACCCATCGTGGACGAGCGCGCCGCGCTGGCCTTTGCCAAGGAGCGCCTGTACGCGCTGCGCGCCACGCCCGAGGCGCGCGCCGAGGCCGATGCGGTGCAGCAGCGCCACGGCTCGCGCAAGGCCGGGCTGCCGCCGACGACGCGCCGTGCACGCGCACGCAAGGTGGCCGATGAGGCGCCGGCGCAGCAGGATCTTTTCCGATGAAAGACGACAAGGGCTTCAAAGGCAACAAGCGCGCACTGCCCGCCAAACCGTGCGCCGTCTGCGGGCGGCCCATGAGCTGGCGCCGCGCCTGGGCGAAGAACTGGGACGCGGTGCTGTACTGCTCCGACGCCTGCCGCCGCCGCAAGGGAGGCACATGACCGCGCCGTGCCGCCACCTGATCGTCGTGCTGGGCGACCAGCTCGACCGCGATGCCACCGCGTTCGATGGCTTCGACCCCGCACAGGACCGCGTGTGGATGTGCGAGGCGGCCGACGAGAGCACGCATGTGTGGAGCAGCCAGCAGCGCATCGTGCAGTTCCTCGCGGCCATGCGCCACTTTGCGGCCGCGCTGCGCGAGGAGGGCGTGCCGATCCAGTACGACACCCTGCGCGAAGGCAGCTTGTCCGACGCGTTGCGCGAGGCCATCGCACACTGGCGCCCGCAGCGCGTTCGCCTCACCCAGCCCGGTGACTGGCGGGTGCTGCAGGCGCTTCGCGCCGCGGTGGGTGGTACCCCGATCGATGTGCTGGAAGACCGCCACTTCCTGTGCAGCGCGACGCGCTTCGCGGCGCACGCGCGCGGGCGGCGCCAACTGCGCATGGAGTACTTCTACCGCGAGATGCGGCGCGAGCACCGCGTGCTCATGGAAGGCGACCAGCCCTGCGGCGGTGAATGGAACTACGACGCCGACAACCGCGAGGCCTTCGGCCCCGACGGCCCGGGCTTTCTGCCACCGCCCACGCGCTTCGAACCCGATGCCATCACGCAGGACGTGATCGCGCTGGTGCAGACGCGCTTTGCCGATCACCCCGGCCAGGCCGCACCGTTTGGTTGGCCGGTCACGCGTGCGCAGGCGCTGCAGGCGCTGCACCGCTTCATCGACGAACGCCTGGAGCACTTCGGCCGCTGGCAGGACGCAATGTGGACCGGCGAGCCCTGGCTGTACCACGCGCACCTGGCGGCCGCGCTCAACCTCAAGCTGCTCAACCCGCGCGAGGTGATCGCGGCGGCCGAAGCGGCGTGGCGCGCCGGCCGCGTGCCGCTGCCCGCGGCCGAGGGCTTCATCCGCCAGATCCTGGGCTGGCGCGAGTACGTGCGCGGCATCTACTGGCTGCGCATGCCCGGCTACGCCGAACAGAACGCGCTCGACGCCACGCACGACCTGCCCGCGTGGTTCTGGAGCGGCGATACGCCCATGCGCTGCCTGGCCGACGCGATCGGCCAGACCCTTCGCCACGGCTACGCGCACCACATCCAGCGCCTCATGGTCACCGGTCTGTACGCGCTGTTGCACGGTGTGCAGCCGCAGCAGGTGCATGCCTGGTACCTGAGCGTCTATGTGGACGCGGTGGAGTGGGTGGAACTGCCCAACACCCTGGGCATGAGCCAGTTCGCCGACGGCGGCCTGCTCGCCAGCAAGCCCTACATCGCCACCGGCCGCTACATCGAGCGCATGAGCGATCATTGCCGTGGCTGCCGCTTCGACCCGGGCGAACGCGTGGGCGAGCGCGCCTGCCCGTTCACCACGCTTTACTGGGACTTCCTGCTGCGCCACGAGGCGCGCTTTGCCGCGCACCCGCGCATGGCGCTGCAGGTGAAGAACCTGGCGCGGCTCGATGTGGCGCAGCGCGAGGCGATCCGCGCGCGGGCCGACGCGGTGCGCGAAGGGCGCCTGGCATGAACGACGCCTGCGCATTCGAGCCCACGCTGGAGGCCGCCCGCGCGCGCCTGGACGCGCTGCGCCCCGAGGCCTACGCCCGCACGCGCAACCACCTCGACGGCGCCGTGACGCGACTCTCGCCCTACCTCACGCACGGCCTGCTCGGCCTGGCCGAGGTGCTGCAGACGGTCACCTGCCGCCACAACCTCGACCCCGCGCACCGCTTCGTGCAGGAACTGGGCTGGCGCGCGTACTTCCATCACGTGTGGCGCCACCGGGGCGAGGCGATTTTCGAATCGCTGCACGAGGGCCCGTTGCCTGACGCGGCCTACGCGCCAACGCTGCCCGAGGACATCCGCCGCGGCGCCACCGGCGTACCGGTGATCGACCGCGCCGTGCGCGAGCTGTATGCCACCGGCTGGTTGCACAACCACGCACGCCTGTGGCTGGCCAGCTACGTGGTGCACCTGCGCAAGGTGCACTGGCGCGCCGGTGCCGACTGGCTCTACGCGCACTTGCTCGACGGCGACCTGGCCAGCAACCACCTGAGCTGGCAATGGGTGGCGGGCACCGGCAGCCACAAGCCCTACCTGTTCAACGCCGACAACGTGGCGCGCTTCGCGCCACCGGCGTGGCACAGCCCGGGCAGTGTGGTTGACGCCTCGTACGAAGCGCTGGAGGCCATCGCGCGCAGCGCGCGCGACGTCGGTGGCGGGCGCGGTGAACCGATCGACGAACCGGTGCTGTACCACCGGCCACCGGCCGATTGCGCCGTGAACCCCGAGCCCCCGGCCCCGGGGCGCTGGCTGGTGCATGCGTGGTCGCTGGGCGACCCGCCGCCCGCCGGAGAGCCCGCGCCCGTGTGGCTCGCGGGCTTCCACCGGCGCTGGCCCTGGAGCGAGCGGCGCTGGCGTTTCGTGTGGCAACGCATGCGCGCGCTCGGGCCTGCGCCCTACTGGGTGGAGCAGCCGCTGCTCGCCGGCTGCCTGTGCTGGGACGAGCCCCACGCCGCGCCCTGGCTTGGTGGCGCACGCTGCCTGCCACAGCCACCGGCCTTCGACGAACCGCCCGCCGCGTGTGCGTCCTTCACGCAGTACTGGCGCCAGACGCGACCGGCACACCCCTGAGCCGGGCGGCTGCCGTCACGAAGCTGTCATCAAAGAAACGATAATTCGATGAATATCAAACTAATAAGCTGAACGGAGCACGGACGATGAGAGTGGGCATCAATGGCATGGGCCGTATCGGGCGACTGGCGTTGCGCGCGGCGATGGGCGCGGCCGAACGGCCTGCGGACGACCCGCGGGCCGGCAATCGCCTGGAGGTGGTGCACCTCAACGAGATCAAGGGCGGCGCCGCAGCCACGGCGCACCTGCTGACCTTCGACACGGTGCAAGGCCGCTGGCGCGCCGACATCGCGGCCGAAGGCGATGACACGATCCGCATCGACGGCCAGCGACTGAAGTTCACCAGCCACGCCACCGCCGCAGAGATCCCGTGGGGCGAGCTGGGCGTGGACGTGGTGCTTGAGTGCACCGGCAAGTTCCTCACGCCCGAAACCATCCAGGGCCACCTCGACCGCGGCGCGAAGCGCGTGATCGTGGCCGCACCGGTGAAGGTGGGCGATGTGCTCAACATCGTGGTCGGCGTGAACCACCACCTGTACGAACCGGCGAAGCACCGCATCGTCACCGCCGCGAGCTGCACCACCAACTGCCTGGCCCCGGTGGTGAAGGTGGTGCACGAGGCGATCGGCATCCGCCACGGGCAGATCACCACCATCCACGACCCAACCAACACCAACGTGGTGGTCGATGCCCCGCACAAGGACCTGCGCCGCGCGCGCAGTGCCATGGCCAGCCTGGCACCCACCACCACCGGCAGCGCCACCGCCATCGCGCTCATCTACCCCGAACTCAAGGGCAAGCTCAATGGCCACGCGGTGCGTGCGCCGGTGCTCAACGCGTCGCTCACCGATTGCGTGTTCGAACTGCAGCGCGCCACCACCGCCGACGAGGTGAACGCGCTGTTCGAGGCCGCGGCCAGGAGCGGCCCGCTGCAGGGCATCCTGGGCTACGAGACGCGCCCGCTGGTGAGCGCCGATTACGCGCGCGACACGCGCTCGAGCATCGTCGATGCGCCGTCCACGATGGTGACCGACGGCACGCTGCTCAAGGTGTACGCCTGGTACGACAACGAGATGGGCTACGCCTGCCGCATGGTGGACCTGGCCTGCCACCTCGACGCCGTCGGCCTCTGACGCGCTGCCCGACATGCACGCCGCCGTCCGCCACTACGCCATCGTCACCGCCGCCTACTGGGGCTTCACGCTCACCGACGGCGCGCTGCGCATGCTGGTGCTGCTGCACTTCTATCGTCTGGGCTATTCGCCGTTCACGCTGGCCTTCCTGTTCCTGCTGTACGAAGCGGCAGGCGTGCTGGCCAACCTCATCGGCGGCTGGCTGGCCACGCGATACGGCATCACGCGCATGCTCACCGTGGGCCTGTCCACGCAGATCGTCGGCTTCACGCTGCTGTCGTTCCTGAACCCCGCATGGACGGCGGCCGCGTCGGTGGCCTGGGTGGTGCTCGCGCAGGGCGTGTGCGGCGTCGCCAAGGACCTCACCAAGACGGCCAGCAAGTCGGCCATCAAGGTCACGAGCGCGCAGGCGAAGGAAGGCGGGGGCAGCAACAGCCAGCTCTTCAAATGGGTGGCCTGGTTCACCGGCAGCAAGAACGCCATGAAGGGCGTGGGCTTCTTCCTCGGCGGCCTGCTGCTCGAAGCGCTGGGTTTCCGGCACGCGCTGTGGCTCATGGCCGCGGCGCTCGCGCTGGTGCTGATCGGCGTGATCGCTTCGCTGCCCACGATGATGGGCAAGAGCAAGGCGTCGAAGTCCGCCAAGGAGCTGTTCGCCAAGAACCCCGGCATCAACGCGCTGGCCGCGGCCCGCGTGGCCTTGTTCGGCGCGCGCGACGTGTGGTTCGTGGTCGGCGTGCCGGTGTTCCTCTATTCGCAGGGTTGGACCTTCACCATGGTGGGCGGTTTCCTGGCGGCCTGGACCATCGGATACGGCGCGGTGCAGGCGCTGGCGCCGCAGATCGTCCACCGCAGCGCCGACGGCCTGAGCCGCGAGGTGCCTGCGGCGCGTGCGTGGTCGGCCGTGCTGGCGCTGGTGCCGGCGGCGTTGGCGGCGGCGGTGTTCGCGGGCGCGCCGCACCTGCAGTGGGTGGTGGTGGCAGGTCTGGCCGTGTTCGGCTTTGCCTTCGCGGTCAATTCCTCGGTGCACTCCTACCTGGTGCTGGCCTACGCGGGCAGCGAGAAGGCGGCCGAGGACGTAGGCTTCTACTACGCGGCCAATGCACTGGGCCGCTTCTTCGGCACGCTGATGTCGGGGCTGCTCTACCAGTGGGGTGGTCTCATGTGGACGCTGGCCGGGTCGGCGCTGATGCTGGCTGCGTGCTGGCTGATCACGCTGCGTCTGCCCGTGCACGCCGCCCCTTCGCCCGCCGTCTCGCGCGCGGGCACCTGAGGAGACCGCCATGGACGAAACCGATGCCGTTCAAGCACTCGCCGCGCTGGCCCAGGTCACGCGATTGCGCACCTTCCGCGCGCTGGTGCAGGCCGGGCCCGAGGGGCTCACGCCTTCCGCACTGGCCGAGCGGCTCGACGCGACGCCGACCACGTTGTCGTTTCACCTCAAGGAGCTGCACCGCGCCGGCCTGATCACGCAGGAGCGCGACGGGCGCCACCTGATCTACCGCGCCGGCTTCGCGCACATGAACGCCTTGCTGGGCTACCTCACCGAGCACTGCTGCGAAGGGCAGCCGTGCGAAGTCAGCGCAGGCGCCAACGTTCCCTGTACCACGTGCTGAAAGGAGCACCATGGAAAACCGGCCGTACAACGTCCTGTTCATCTGCACCGGCAACTCGGCGCGCAGCCTCATGGCCGAGGCGGTGCTCAATCAGCTGGGCCAAGGCCGCTTTCGCGCCTTCAGCGCGGGCAGCCAGCCCGCGGGCCGACCCCATGCCATGACGCTCGAACTGCTGCAGCGCAACCGCTACGACACGTCCGCGCTGCGCAGCAAGAGCTGGGACGAGTTCGCGTTGCCCGGCGCGCCCGCGATGGACTTCGTGCTCACCGTGTGCGACAAGGCCGCGGGCGAGGTCTGCCCGCTCTGGCCCGGGCAGCCGATCTCTGCCCACTGGGGCGTGGAAGACCCGGCCGCCGCCACCGGCCCCGAGGACAAGCGCCGCCAGACCTTCAATGACGCACTGCTGGTGCTGAGCCGGCGCATCGCGATCTTCCTCGCGCTGCCGCTGGACAAACTCGATCGCCTGGCGCTGCAGAAGGAACTCGGCCGCATCGGACTCACGGACAAGCCCGTGGGCGAGCACGCCTGATGGGTTTGTTCGAGCGCTGGCTGAGCCTGTGGGTGGCGCTGGCCATCGTTGCGGGCGTGCTGCTCGGCACGGCGGTTCCCGGGGCGTTCGCGCGGGTCGCCGCGCTCGAATGGGCCCATGTCAATCTGGTCGTGGCCGTGCTCATCTGGGTGATGATCTACCCGATGATGGTGCAGGTGGACTGGGGCGCCATTCGCGCCGTGGGGCGCCGACCGCAAGGCCTGGTGCTCACGCTGGTCATCAACTGGCTGGTCAAGCCCTTCACCATGGCCGCGCTGGGCGTGCTGTTCTTCCAGCACCTGTTCGCGCCCTGGGTCGACCCGCAAACCGCCAGCGAGTACATCGCCGGCATGATCCTGCTCGGCGTGGCGCCCTGCACGGCCATGGTGTTCGTGTGGAGCCAGCTGGTGCGTGGCGACCCGAACTACACCCTGGTGCAGGTGTCGGTGAACGACCTGATCATGGTGGTGGCCTTCGCGCCCATCGCCGCCTTCCTGCTCGGCGTGACGGACGTGACCGTGCCCTGGTCGACGTTGCTGTTGTCCACCGTGCTCTACGTGGTGCTGCCCTTGGCGGCGGGCGTGCTCACCCGTGCGCGGCTGCTGGCGCGCGGGCCCGATGCCTTGCCGCGTCTGATGGCGCGCTTGAAGCCCTGGTCCATTGCCGGTTTGCTGGGCACGGTGCTGCTGCTCTTCGGCCTGCAGGCCGACACCATCCTCGCGCAGCCCGGGGTCATCGCCCTGATCGCGGTGCCGCTGTTGATCCAGAGCTACGGCATCTTCTTCCTGGGCTGGTGGGGCGCGCGTTGGCTCAGGCTGCCCCACGAGGTGGCCGGCCCGGCCTGCCTGATCGGAACGTCCAACTTTTTCGAGCTCGCGGTGGCGGTGGCCATTTCGCTGTTCGGCCTGCACTCCGGCGCAGCGCTGGCCACGGTGGTGGGGGTGCTGGTGGAAGTGCCGGTGATGTTGTCGCTGGTGGCGCTGGTGAATCGCTCGCGCCCGTTGCCTGCGGGTGCGCCGGGCTGAAGGCGGCCAGGCGGCGCGCCGTCATCCCCCAGATGGGCCATCTCACGGTGTTTTCCCCTCTCACGCCGACGTGGCCCCGATGATGTAATGCCACGCATGTGGAAGAAGCTGTGGTTCCGTATCGGATTGGGATATGCCCTCGGAGACCTGGGCATCCCGTCGAACACGGTCAATCCGCAGTTGCGTCAGGCCGTGGTGGCGCTGGCCATGCGCGAGGGTTTCAACCGGCGCGAGGCCGCGCTCATCATCTACTTCCGCACACCGCCCATGCGCCTGCTCGAAGCGCAACGCGCGCAGCGGACGATCTCAGCCTGGCAGGTGAGCCAGGCCGTGCGCCAGGGCTACTTCGCGCGTGCGGTGCGCCAGGAATTCGCCTTGCCCGAAGGCTCGGGCGTGCGCGAAAGCCTGTTTCAGGACAGCTGAGTTCTACCGGCGCCGTGAGCGGGCACAGCGCCCGGCGCGCGCCTGCGTTGTTGCGGAATCCGAAACAGTGCGTTGTCGGCGGGCTGGTTTTTCTTCATGCGGGTAAACCCTAAAGTTCACCCCATGCCGAACACAACAAGGCGTGTTCGACAGATCAGGAAACCCTCAACCTCTGTCTCAAAGGAACCGTCATGAAAGCAGCTCTTCTCCCCATCGCCTTTGCCCTCAGCGCGGGTGCCGCCTTCGCCGAAGGCCCCATCCAGGGCAACGAAGTCTTCAATTTCCAGTCCACCCTGAGCCGCGCCGAAGTGCAAGCCCAGGTGGCCCCGGCCTACCGCGCCGACGTCATCGCCCGCGGCGAAGTCACCCCCTCGCAAGCCACCGTGGTGGCCAGCGGCCTGAGCCGCGCGCAAGTGCAGGCCGAAGCCGCCGAAGCCTACCGCCTGGGCCTGGTCGCCAACGGCGAGATCCTGCCGGTGCCGAGCGACGCGCAGATCGAGCAAGTCCGTCTGGCCGGCCTGCGCGCCGTGCAGGGCAACGCCGTGGTGCAAGCCACCGGCGGCGCGATCGCCAACTGATCGCCGGCCAGCCGCTGCGGGCACACCCTGCCCGCGGCCTGTGTTCTCCAAGGTTCGAAAGGCAGCCCCCGGGCTGCCTTTTTTTTTGCTCGCACGCGGCGATACTGCAGGGCTGCGCGGCACTGTCCGCCGCATCACGAACCGCACCACACAAGGAAGGGCACAGGCATGTCCGGAGGCAACTGGAAAGAGCTGTTCAACGCCGCCTGCGAGGGCGAGCTGTCCCTGGTGCAGTACCACGTGAAGAACGGCGTCGACGTGAATTACGCGCACCCGGAATTCCTCTCCACGCCGCTGGTGGCCTGCCTGCTTGCGGGGCAGGAGGCGGTTGCGCTGTACCTCCTGGAACACGGTGCGAACCCGCACCTGCACTCGGAGTTCGACGGCATGGTGCCGCTGCAGGCCGCGCGCCAGGCCGGTCTGGCGCAGGCCGAGGCGCGCCTGCTCGCGCTCGGCGCCACCGCCCCCGCACCGCGGCGCGAGCCCGCCCCTGGGCGTTGGCTGGCGCGCTGGCTCAGCGTGTGAGGCGCGCACAACGGGGCTGAGCCCGCCTCCACCGACGGCCGGCGGTCGAATCCGGTGGTCCTGAAGCGTCGGGTACAGGTCCATGTTCAACACCGAAAGGAACCGCCCATGCCCACCGGAACCGTACGCCTGCACCGCGTCCTCAAGGCCCCGCCGCAGCGCGTCTTTCGTGCCTTCACCGAGCCCGCTGCCCTGTGCCGCTGGCTGCCGCCCTACGGCTTCACGGCCGATGTGCAACACCTCGACGCGCGGGCCGGCGGCAGCCACCGCATGTCCTTCACCAACTTCGGCACCGGCCACTCGCACAGCTTCGGCGGCGAGTACCTGGAGTTCGTGCCGGGCGAGCGGCTGCGCTACACCGACCGGTTCGACGACCCCAGCCTGTCGGGCACGATGCAGGTCAGTGTCACCTTCAAGGCGGTGGCCTGTGGCACCGAACTCAGCGTGGTGCAGGAGGGCATTCCGGAGTTGATTCCGCCCGAGATGTGCTACCTGGGCTGGCAGGAATCGCTCGAACAGCTCGCGCGGCTCGTGGAGCCGGAGATCCCGAACGGCTGAGCCGCTGCCTGTGCCGATGGCGCCTGCTGCGCCTCAGCGCAGCGCCACGTCCAGCAGGGCGAGTTCGCGCAAGCGCTCGGGGCTGGTCACCGGCAGGCCAAAGAAGGCCAGGTAGGCCGGGATCTGTTCGAAGAGCATGTCGGTGCCCACCTGAACGCGGCAGCCGCGCGCCTGCGCAGCGGCCAGGAAGGCGGTGATGCGCTCGCGCATGACGACCTCTCCGACGAAGGTGCTTGCGTTGAGGCGGCTCACGTCCAGCGGCAGGGCGTCACCCGGCTCCATGCCCAGGGGTGTGGCGTTGACCACCAGGTCCATGTCGGCAGGGTCGGGGTTGGCCAGTTCGACGCGCAGCGCAGGGTAGGTGGCGGCCAGCCGCTCGCGCAAGCCCTGTGCAGTGCTGGTGTTGAGATCGAACAGTCGCAGCGTGGCCACACCGGCAGCGGCCAGCGAGGCCGCGATGGCCGAGCCCACGCCGCCGCAGCCCACCACCAGCGCGCGCGCACCGCCCAGCGCCAGGCCTTTGCGCCGCACGCCGCGCACGAAGCCCTCGCCGTCGAACATGTCGCCCACGAGCCGGCCATCGGCCTCGCGGCGCACCGCGTTGCAGGCACCGGCCACGCGGGCGGTGGGCGACACCGTATCGAGCATGCCCATCACCGCGACCTTCAGCGGCATGGTGATGAGTGCGCCGCGCACGTTGTCGGCCGCGAACAGTGCCGGCAGCAGCGCGGGCAGTTGTTCGGCGCGGCAGGCCAGCGGCACCACCACGGCGTTGATGCCGGCCGAGGCGAAGTACGGGTTGTAGATGAGCGGGGCCTTGAAACTGTGCGTGGGATGGCCCAGGTGCACGATCAATTCCGTGCGACCGTCGATGCGCGGCGTGTCCATGGTGCGTGCGGTTCGGGTGTGCGTTCAGCCGCTGTAGCCGGCCAACCGCGGCAGGAACAGCACGAAGTCGGCCCAGAAGGTGGTGATGGCCAGCGCCACCATCATCGCGCCGAGGAAGGGCAGTGTGGCGCGCACGAGATCCGCCAGGGCCACGTTGGCGATCTTCGTCATCATGAACAGCAGCAGGCCGTAGGGTGGTGTCACCAGGCCGATCATGATGTTGAGCACCGCCACCACGCCGAAGTGCACCGGGTCCACCCCCAGCGCCACCGCCGTGGGCAGCAGCACCGGCAGGATGACGAGGATGATGGTCGAGCCTTCGAGGAACGCACCCAGAACCAGCAGCAACAGGTTGACCAGCAGCAGGAACGTGGCGGGCGAAAGGTCGAGCCCGCGCATCAGCGTGCTCAGCGAGGCCGGGATGTTCTCCGACGTGATGACGAAGTTGAACACCGTGGCGCCGGCGATCAGGATGCCGATCGACACGCTTGTGCGCGCGCTTTGCTGCAGCGACTGGTACACGTCGCGCACGTTCAGGCTGCGGTAGTAGAAAGCCGCGATGAGCAGCGCGTACGCGGCGGCCACGCCAGCGGCCTCGGTGGGCGTGGTGATGCCGCTGTACAGACAGCCCAGCAGCAGCAACGGCATCATCAGCGCGGGCAGGGCCTCGCGCGTGATGCGCGGCAGCTCGCGCAGCGGCACGGCGTCCTCCACCGGAAAGCGGTGGCGCCGCGCCAGGTGGTGGATCAGGACCATCTGCACCGCACCCAGCAGCAGCCCGGGCAGCACGCCGGCCAGGAACAGGTAGCCGATGGAGGTGCCCGAGGCCAGTGCATACAGCACCAGCGGGATGGATGGTGGCAGGATCGGCCCGATGACGGCCGACACCGCGGTGAGCGCCGCCGCGAAGGATGGCGGGTAGCGGCCGTCGCGCGTCATCATGGCCTGCATGAGCTTGCCGGAGCCAGCCGCATCGGCCAGCGCCGAGCCCGACATGCTCGCAAACACCACGCTCTGCAGCACGTTGACCTGGGCCAGCCCGCCCGGAAAGCGCCCCACCAGCGCGTTGCACCAGCGCAGCAGGCGGTCGAGCACGCTGCCCGAGCTCATGAAGCTGGCGGCCAGGATGAACAGTGGAATGGCCAACAGCAGGTAACTCGAGTACGTGCTGTTGAGCAGCTGTTCGGCCGCGCTGCCCATGTCCATGCCCTTGAGCCAGAGGTAGAGGATGGAGCCGCCGATCATGGCCTGGCCGATGGGCACGCCGAGCAGGCTGAGCAGCACGATGGCCGCCACGGCCAGGGAAAACGGACTCGTCGGGTTCACAGGGAGCCTATGTGGGTGGCCTCGGACGGGGCGCGCCCGCGCAGGGCGTTCACGACCAGCCACAGGTGGCGGGCAATGACCGCGACCGCGAACACCAGGTAGATCGAATAGAGCCAGTCGAAGCGGATCTTGAGGTACGAGCTGCTCTCCACCTTCATGAAGGTGATGTAGTCCCAGGTAGCGGGCAGGGCGAGCGCAAACAGCACCACGATGGCGATGGAGCCCAGCGAGCTGAGGATGCGCTGCCCGCGTGGACCGAAAAAGGCCCTGAGCAGCTCGATGCGGATTTCCTGCTCGTCGCGCAGCACGAACGCCGAGCCCCACAGGATGAGCCACAACCAGGCCACGAGCGAGATCTCCGCCGTCCACCCCACCGGCAGATCGAACAGGTAGCGCAGCGCGATCTGCGCGATGAAGGCGAGGAAGATGACCGCGAGCAGACCCGCGGCCACCGCCTCTGCCGTGCGCGCGAGCGCGCGAAACAGCTTCACTTGATCGCAGCGATCTTGTCCAGGATGCCAGGCGCCCAGGCCTTGGCTTCGTCGGACGCCAGGTACACCTTCTGCGCGTGCTCGCGGAACGCCGCGATGTTGGGCACGTACACGTCCAGGCCCTGGCGGCGGAAGCCCTCGGCCAGCTCGGCCTCGCGTTTCTGGTGCTCGGCGGCGCTCCAGGCGATGGCCTTGTCGACCGCCGCCTGGAAGGCGCGCTGCTTGTCGGCCGACATCGCCTGCCACGTTTTGAGGTTGAGGGTCAGCAGGTCGAACGCCACCAGGTGCGAGGTCAGCACGATCTGGCCCATCACCTCGAAGAACTTCATGTTCTGCACGTTGGGCAGCGGGTTGTCCTGCCCGTCCACGGTGCCGGTCTGCAGGCCGGTGTAGGTCTCGGCGTAAGCCAGGGGCGTGGGGTTGGCCCCGAGCGATCGGCCCAGCAGCTGCCAGGCGTCACCGGGCGGCATGCGCAGCTTCACGCCCGCCAGGTCTGCCGGCACGTTGACCTTCTTCTTGCCGCGCAGGCCCACGTGGCGCGTGCCGAAGAAAGTCGGGCCCAGGATCTTCACCTTGAGCTGGTCCTCCACCTGCTTCTTCATCTGCGTACCCAGGTCGCTGGCGAAGAAAGCATTGAGGTGATTGGCGTCGCGAAACAGGTAGGCCGAGGTCAGAACCGACCAGGACGGCACCTGCTTGGAGATGTCCTGCGGCGCAATGTTGCCCATCTCCAGGTTGTCGCGCTGCAGCGCCACCAGCTCGGTGCCCTGGCGGAACAACGTGGCGTTCAGGTGCGCTTCGATGGTGTGGTCGGGCGCAATGTCGGCGCCCAGGCGCTTGATCATCTCGGCGCGGATGTCGGTGTCGGAAAACACCGCGGCAAAGCGCAGCTTGGTGGACTGGGCGCGGGCCAGGCCCGGCACCATGGCGGCGGCGGCCAGGCCGGCGCCGGCAAAGAGGGCGGTGCGACGATCGAATGCAGCGGTCATGGTGCTTGTCTCCAGTGTGGTTGTGGTGAGGAAAACGGACATCGGCTCAGGCGGTGGTCGCCTCGCGCAGCCGCTGCGCCACGGCGTGCAGCGCGAGTTCGTAGCCCAGCGGGCCGAGACCGGCGATGACGCCAGTGGCGCCCAGTGCGGTCACCGAATGCTGATAGGGCGCGTCGCGGCGGTGGATGTTGGTGATGTGGACCTCGATCACCGGCAGGTCCAGCGTCTTGAGCGCGTCCAGCAAAGGGATCGAGCGGAACGACAGGCCGGCCGGGTTGATGATGACCGCGGCGCCCGCAGCGCGTGCCTCCTGCACCCAGTCCACCAGCACGCCCTCGTGGTTGGACTGTCGGAACACGCAGCCCAGGCCGAGTTCGGCGGCCAGCGCC
Organism: Hydrogenophaga intermedia; assembly: GCF_023715105.1. Taxonomy (GTDB): domain Bacteria; phylum Pseudomonadota; class Gammaproteobacteria; order Burkholderiales; family Burkholderiaceae_C; genus Hydrogenophaga; species Hydrogenophaga intermedia_A. The sequence goes on from NZ_JAMBNO010000014.1 coordinate 43,981, forward strand.
TCGCAGCGGGCTTGCACCTGTGCCAGCGTGGTGTGCCCGTACAGGTGCGGCTCGCGGATACCCAGCAGGTTGAGGTTGGGGCCGTTGAGGATGTGGACGGTGGGCTTCATGGTGATCAGGGTCTGCCGCCTTGGCGCCGAATGGCACCTGGCCTACAGTGCCTGGCGTTGTGCAGGGGCCGATTCTTCGCCCGTTGCAGGAAACACTTTCCACACTGGAAACCCATTCCACATCAGGAAAAACGAGACCGTCCCCATGAACCTCGCGCTGGACCGCGGCCTGTCGCTGCTCGAGCACCTTGCCCGCCACCCCGATGGCCTGCCGCTGGCGCTGATGGCCGAAGAGCTCGACATCCCCTTGAGCGCCTGCCATCGCCTGCTGAGCGACCTGCAGCAGCGCGGCTACGTGCGCCAGAAGCGCAAGCAGGGCGACTACCAGCTCACCACCAAGGTGGTTTCGATCGGCCTGGGCTACCTCAGCAACGGCGGCATCGTCGACATCGCCGGCCCCTTGCTGGAGCGCCTCGCGCATCAATCGGGTGAGCTGGTGCGCCTGTCGCTGGTCGATGTCGATCGCCTCACCTTCGTGGCCAAGGCTCAGGGGGCGCGCCAGCAGGGTGTGCGATACGACCCCGACATGGGTGCCGACGTGTGGCTGTCGTGCTCGGCCTCGGGGCACGCCTGGCTGCACACGCTCAGCGACGAGCGCGCGCTTGAACTCGTCACGCGCCAGGGCTTCGGCTCCCCGCGCGATTACGGCCCCAAGGCACCGACCACGGTGAAGGCCCTGCTGGGTTTTCTTCACGCGGCGCGCGTGCGCGGCTACGCCATGATCGACGAGGTCTTCGCGCCCGGCATGAGCGCGCTGGCCGCACCCGTGATGCGCCGCAACGAAGCCATCGGCGTCATCAGCATCGCCGGGCCGCGCACGCGCCTGAGCGTGGAGCGCATGCAGGCGCTGGCGCCCGAGCTGCTGGCCGTCGCCAACGAACTCGGGCCGATCAGCAATGCGTCCAGCTTGTTCGGGCGCCCGCCGCTGGGCAAGGGGTGAGTCTGGCGATCCTCACTTGTTTGGCGTTCGCGTCGGCCCGGGCGAAACAGTCCACGTCCGTGATCGTCCTGAGAAGCGCTTCCACATTTTTTGGCGACAACCTGCACGTGCCCGAAACGGCCACCGTGGACTGCCCTTCTTGTTCGCTTCAAGCGCCGCACGGCTTGCTCAAGGTCGCTCGCACACCCGCAACCAGAACGTGGCACCGGCGCCCGGGGAGCTCTCGGCCCAGACCCGGCCACCATGGCGCTGCGCGATGCGCGCGACGATGGCCAGGCCGATGCCCAGGCCGGGGTGGGCGGGGTCGTTGTGCAGCCGTTGGAAAGGCTCGAACAGCCGTGGGGAGAGCGCCGGATCGAAGCCGACGCCGTTGTCGCTCACCCGGTAGGCGCGCTGTTTGGCGTCGTAGTCGACCTGGATGCGCGGTGACGGCACCTGGCTCGAGAACTTGTGGGCGTTGTCCAGCAGGTGGTGCAGCGCCTGGCGCAGCAGCGCGGCGTCGCCCCACGCCGTGGGCAGCGGCTCCAGTTGCAGCTGTACCCCGCTGGCGCGCAGGCCCTGGGCGGTTGCCACGCTGTCGGCCAGCGAAGTCATGTCCACCTCGGCCGGGTGCAGGTCCAGCCGCACCACCTCCAGCAGGGCGAGCAGGTCGCTCAGCATGCGCCCCATGCGCGCGGAGGCCTGCACGATGCGCTCCAGCGCGTGGCGCCCGGCGCTGCTGAGCGCCGATCCCTCCTCCTTGTGAACGAGCGCGGCAAAGCCGTTGATGGATCGCAACGGCGTGCGCAGGTCGTGCGCGATCGAGTACGCAACGGCCTCCATGTCACCCAGCGTGCGTTGCAGGTCGGCGGTGCGTTCGGCCACGTGGCGCTCCAGCGTGGCATTGGCGGCTTCAATTTCCGCCTGCACCTGCTGCTGCGCGGTCACGTCGCTGGTGAAGCCGTGCCACAGCGTGCCTCCATCGGGCGCTGGTGTCGGCGTGGCGTCGGTCTGGTGCCAGCGCAACTGCCCGTCGGGCAGGCACACGCGGTAGTGGCCGTGGTAGCAGCGGCCTTCGCGGCCCGCTTCGTCGAGGCCGGCGAACACCGCCTCACGGTCGTCCGGGTGGATGCGCGAGAACAGCGCTTTGGGATCGTCGGTGTGCTCGTGCGGTGCAAGTTGCATCATGCTGCGCGCGACGTCGCTGATGAACACGAATTCGGTGTTGCCGTCCTTCTTGCGCCAGGCCAGATAGGTCATGCCCGGCACGTGTGCGGCGATGCGCTCCAGCAGGCCGCGTTGTTCCTCCAGTCGGCTTTGCGCCTGCGCTTCGGCCTCGGCGTCGGTGATCGTCACCAGCACCCATTCCTCGTCGTCCACGCGCAGCGGGGCCGAGCGCATGCGAACGCGCCGCTGGTGTGGCGTGCCGGCCAGGAACGTCAGGATGCGCTGCGGATCCTGCGGCCGGGCGAAGTAGCGCTGGCGCGAGGCCTCGTCACGCCAGACGCCCAGTTCGATCGAGGTGCGCCCCACCGCGGCCTCGCGTGGCAGCTGCAGCAGCGCACACCAGGCCTGGTTGACCGCCAGCACCATGCCATCGCGGCGGCGCGTGACGGCCAGCGCCGCGGGCATGGCGTCGAACACCGCACCGAGGGCGGCGTTGCAGCGGTCTGGCGGGCTTGCGGCGGCGTCGCAGTCGCGCAGTGCCATGGGAGCCTTTCCTGGCGCTGGGGGCGGCGCCGTTGCGACCGTCGGCGTCCGCTGCGGCTCCCTGTCACCCACGAAGCGTAGCGCCGATGAACATCGTCGTCACCTCCCCGTTGTTGCCCGATCGTTCCTGGCAATGTGTGTGTCGAAAAACATGACACATCGATCACCACGGGTCATATAAAAGATTTCCAAAGTAGTACAAAGCATTGATTCATATAGGTTAAAAGTATTGTCATAAAGGTTGCTCCTCATGGTGACAGACGCGCGGCGCCATCCGCGATGTCCTTTCCGGTTTCGTTTCAACAAGGAGTGCCTTCGTGAATTTCAAGCAAATGGTTCTGGCTTCGGCCCTCGCACTGAACGTGCCGCTGACCAGTGCAGCGCCCCTTTACCTCGACCTCGGCGCCCCTTCAGTGAGTTCCAGCAGTGGTTACGGCAACGTGCGAACCTTTTTGATCGGGGGCGTTTCCGTCACGGTCAGCGCGTGGTCTCGAACGGGTAGCAACGGCACGTTCGAATCGGCCCGGCTGGACCAGTGGGACACGGGCCTGGGCGTTTGCAACCGCGACGAGGGCCTGCGCTGTGACTCGCCTGATCACCAGGTCGACAACAGCGGCGATGACGACTTCGTGCTGTTCCAGTTCAGCGCACCGGTCGACCCTCTGCGGGTCAACATCGATCCCTACGGGTCGCATGACCGCGACGTGAGCTACTGGACGGGTCTGGTGGCTCCCTCACTCAACCTTTTGGGTGCGGGCTTGAACGGCTTGGCAGCGTTCGGCTTTTCGCCCCGCATCGATGACGATGCCGACAAGAGCAGCAATGCGCGCAACGTGTCCATCGCGGGTGGTTTCGTGAACAGCCTCTTGTTCGGTGCCAACGCCATCACCGACCAGGATGACCGGTTCAAGATCAAGGCCATTCAGTTCGTCGAAGCGCCCCCCGTCACGCCGCCCACCGAGGTGCCGGAGCCGGGCGGCCTCGCCCTGCTGGGGGTGGCCCTGGGTGCTCTGGGCATGGTGCGCCGTCGTCGCCGCGGCTGAGCGCTGGCCTCCGTCGCATGGGCGCTGCTCTCGCGGCGTTCCAGTCGCGATCCTGCGGGTCACGATCGCCCCATCGAAACGTCACGCACGTGTCATGGGGTGCACCTAGCCTGCCGCGCATGCAGCCACAGGTTGACCTCGTCTACTTCAACGCCGGTGGCGGCCACCGGGCGTCGGCCCAGGCCCTGCAGTCGGTCATCGGCGAGCTCGGCCTTTCCTGGCAGGTGAGGCTGGTCGATCTGTTCCAGGTGCTCGACCCGGCACAACGCTTTCGCCGCATGACCGGCCTGGCCCCGGAGGATTGGTACAACCGCCGCCTCGCACGCGGCTGGACGCTGGGCATGGCCCAGGAACTCAAGCTGCTGCAGGCGTTGATCCGCATGGCGCATCCCACGCTCGTGCGCCGGCTGCAACGCCACTGGGCGCTCACGCGGCCCGACCTCGTGGTCTCGCTGATCCCCAACTTCAACCGCGCCATGTTCGATGCCCTGGCCCTGGCGCGCCCGGGCGTGCCCTACGCCACCGTGTTGACCGATCTCGCCGACCATCCGCCGCATTTCTGGATCGAACCCCGGCAGCCCCAGCATCTCATCTGCGGCACGCCGCGCGCGGTGCGTCAGGCGCTGGCCGCCGGCCACGCCCCCGAACGCGTGCACGCCACCAGCGGCATGATCCTGCGGCCCGATTTCTACCGGGCGCCGCTGGTCGACCGCCCAGCGGCGCGCGCGCAACTCGGGCTCGACCCGAATCGCCCCACCGGTCTGGTGCTGTTCGGCGGCCACGGCTCGCGCGCCATGCTCACCATCGCCCGGCAACTGCCGCAGGTTCAACTCATCCTGCTGTGCGGCCACAACGGGGCGCTGGCGCGCCAGCTGCAGGCAATGCCGGCGCAGGCACCGCGCCATGTGGTCGGTTTCACCACCGAGGTGCCTCAGCTCATGGACATGGCCGATTTCTTCATCGGCAAGCCGGGCCCGGGCAGCGTGAGCGAAGCGGTGCAACGCGGCTTGCCGGTGATCGTGGTCGACAACGCCTGGACGATGCCGCAGGAGCGCTACAACCCGCAATGGGTGCAGGAACACGGCCTGGGCATCGTGCACCACAGCCACCGCAGCATCGCGCAGGCGGTCGATCGATTGCTGGCCGATCTGCCCGCGCTGCGCGAGCGCGTGCGTGCGCAGCGAAACCGCGCGTTATACGAGGTGCCGCAGATCCTCTCGCGGCTGCTGGCCGACGCGCCGGCGGCTGTGCCGCTGGGCCTGGCGGCCTGAGCGCTGGCGCCGCTTTCGCCGCTTCAGCGCAGTCGCTCGGCCAGGAAGGCCAACAACCGCTGCAGCGCTTCTTCACCCGCCGGGTCGTCGAGAAAGAACTGGTATTCGTGCCCGAGTGGCGGCGTGCGGTCGTCTGCGAAGTACAGCGTCTGTACCGGCACATCGAGCGCACGCAAGCGCGCCTCCAGGGCCAGGGAATGGGGCTTGAGCGGGTCGGCGTTGCCCACGCTGATGAAGCTCGGCGGGAAGTCGGCCGTCACATGGCGCAGCACCGACGCCAGCTCGAACGCGGGCGTGGCGCGCGCATCGCGCTCACCGGTGAAGGCCCACAGCACGGCGCGCAGCACCGGGCCGAGCTTGCCCTCCAGATTGAACAGGCCGAGGTCGTAGGGGCCACAGAACAGCGCGGTGCCGCGGATCGCCTGCGCGTCAACGCTGCCCGCGGGCACGCCCAGCCGGTGGCCGTACTCCGGGTGCGTGATGGCTGCGGCCAACTGCGCGGCGAGTTGCGCACCGGCCGAATCGCCGGCCAGCACAATGCGCTGCGGGTCGATGCCCAGCGATTCGGCGCGCGCGCGCAGCGTGAACAGGCCCGCGTGCACCTGCTGCAGCTGCGTCGGGTGCACGGCCTCGGGGGCGAGTGTGTAGTCCAGGCTGGCCACCGCCAGGCCGCTGCGCGCCGCCACGATGCGCAGGTAGTTCGCCACGTCTTCCTTGCGCCCGGACACCCAGCCACCGCCGTGGATCCACACCAGCAGCGCCCGCCCGCCGGGCGGCGCGGGCGCCTCGGGCCGGTGCAGGTCGAAGCGCAGACCAGGCCAGGGGCCATCCACTGGCTGGTCGGCCAGCGTCTGCACGCCCGGTGGCACGCGCGGCGCCAAGGCCTGCGAGGTCTGGGCGGCGCCGCGGTCGAACAGCCACACCAGCACCAGCAGCATGGGCCGCGGGCTGAGGGTGAAGGCAGCCAGCAGCGCTGCGATCGCCAGCAACCCGCCGATCCACCAACGAGCCCGTCCACCCTGTCGCGTCATGCGCCGCTCCGTATCGCCGTCATCGGCCGCGCATTGTGGGGTGACGCCTTGGCCCGCGTACAGTGGGGGTTTTCATGCAACACCACCCTGCCTGGAGCCCGAATGCCGCCGCGCGTGATGATGGTCGACGACAACGACAGCGACCTGCTCTATACCCGGGTCACGCTGCAACGTTGCGGCGAACCCTGCGAGGTGTTGGCCTTCGAACGTGCGCAGGATGCGCTGGCGCATCTGCGCGGTACGCGCGGGCATGGCGTGCGGCTGATCCTGCTCGACATCAACATGCCGGTGATGGATGGCTTCGCCTTCCTCGACGCGTTCGAGGCGCTGCCGCCCGAGCAGCGCGGCAGTGCGGTGGTGGCCATGCTGTCGTCCTCGTCCGACCCGGCCGATCGCGCGCGCGCCCAGGCCTGTCCGAGCGTGGTGGGCTACCTCACCAAACCCTTGGACCGCTCGGAAGCGGCGAACCTGCTGCGCCGCCATGGGCAGGACTGAGGCCGGTCCAGACACCACGGTCGTTGGCTTCATCCGCCGAACGGCGGTGAATTGGCCCCTTGCTGCCCTTCATTTCTGCCCCGCCGCGCCGAAGTGAATCGTTAGCATGCACTGCGAGCACCCCGTGTGGCGGTGCGCTCACCACCCCGGGCGCCGCTGGCGCGCGGGCCATTGAACACCGTTGCGCGGGCCCCGGGCCCGGGAGAGGGCGAATTGGACATGGGCTGGCGCCATTCGCTGCGCGGCCGGGCCTGGGCCCTCTGGGGCGTCGGGCTGCTGCTGAGTGCGGCCGCCGCGGGGTGGGCGCACCTCGACTGGCGTGCGCGCGTGCAGGCGCGCGTGGAGACCGGCAGTGCCGAGGTGGCCAACCGCCTTGAAGAGCGGCTGCGCCTCTACGAGTTCGGCCTGCGCGGCGCCCGCGGCGCCATCGCGGCCGCCGGGGGGGCCAACGTCCATCGCCGCGCCTTCGAGGCCTACGTGACCACGCGCGATCTGGCGGTCGAGTTTCCGGGGGCACGAGGGATCGGTTTCATCCGCCGCGTGCCGGCCGCCGAGCAAGCCGCCTTCGAGGCGGTGGCGCGTGCCGAGGGGCCGGGCGATTTCCGGGTGCGCCAGATCGAGCCGAACGGCGGCGAGCGCTTCGTCATTCACTACATCTACCCCCGCGCCGACAACCCCGGCGCCAAGGGCCTGGACATCGCCTCCGAAGCGCGACGCCGCGACGCCGCCATCGCTGCCGCACGGCTCGGGCGCACCCAGCTGAGCGCACCGATCACCCTGGTGCAGGCCGACGCGCGTACCCGCCGCGGCCTGCTGATGCTGCTGCCGGTCTACCGCGTCGATCCCGGGCTCAACCCCGAGACGCGCTGGCTCGAAACCATCGGCTGGACCTACTCGCCGCTGCTGATGGACGAGGTGACGGCGCAACTCGGGCCGCGCGCGCACGAACTCCACCTGTCGATCACCGACGGCAGCGACACCGAGCCGTTCTTCGAACGCGACGGCAGCGGCGCGGCGGTGAGCGGCTTTGTGCACGAGCGCACCCTGTCGGTCCATGGCCGCACCTGGGTGCTGCGCACACAGGCCAGCGGCGCACTGCTGGACGGTGTGGCCGGCGCCTCGCCGCTGGGCGTGTTTGCTTACGGCGTGCTGCTGGTGAGTGGTCTGACCGCGGCGCTCTACCTCTGGCGCTTCGGCCAGGGAGCCACCGGATCGTCCGCAGCACCGCCGATGGCGCAGACCCTCGGGCAGGGCAGCGGCCGCCCGCCGCTGCGCGCGCCCGCGGGCTTGCGTGCCTATGTGGCCAGCCCGCTGTTTCGGCGCAGCGCGCTGCTCAGCGTGGGTCTGCTCGCGCTGTGGTCGCTGGTGGGGTACCGGCTCGCGCTGGACGACGCGGTGACCCAGCAGCAACGCGCGCTGGACGATGGCGCCCGCGCCTACGCCCATGCCACCCAGGCGCAGCAAGCGTTCCGCCGCCGCGCGTTGCTGTTCGTGGCCAGCACGCCGCCGATCAACGGCCTGATGCGAGCGCTCGACAACAGCGGTGTCGATCCGGACGATCAGTCCACCTATGCGCAATGGGAGGACCGACTGCAGTTGGTCTTTGCCGGCTTGCTGGAGTCCACGCCCGATGTCTTTCTGATGAGGCTGGTGGGTCTGGAGGACAACGGCCACGAGCTGGTGCGCGTGCAGCGAGGCGATCAGGGCGTTCAAGTGGTCCCGCAGGCCATGCTCGGTCAGCGCAACAGCCTGCACGAACTGCGCGAGGCGCGCAGCCTCAGTCCCGGGCAGGTCTATGTGTCCGAGGTGTCCTTGCACCGCGAGGGCGGCATCGTCGCGCTGCCGCACCGCGCCGCTGTGCGCTATGCCGCGCCGGTCTTCGACAACCAGGGCCGACAGCGCGCCCTGGTGGTGATGCACGTCGATCGCGACCGCGCCATGCAGCAATTCCCCACGCGCCCGCCCGCCGGTGCGCGCGTGACGGCCACCAATGCGATGGGCGACTACGTGTTCGACGCCGATCACTCGCGCGAATTCGGTACCGACCTGGGCCGACCGCGGCGCTGGGAGGACGATCATGAGCGCGTGGCACCGTTCCACGCCGGGGGTTCACCGCGCTGGCGCAGTGCGACCGATGGTGTGCTGCTGGTCGGCATGGCGGAGATCCAGGCCAACCCCGGCAGCGACATCGGCACCTTGCGTTTTCTTGCCTGGATGCCGCAGAGCGTGGTGCAGGCCACGGCCTGGGCGGCGCTGGTGGCGCACATGCCGTTGATGCTGACCGCCCTGCTGGCCGGGCACGGGGTGTTGTATCTGTATTGGTTGAGCATGCGCCGGCGCGAGGATGCGCAGCGCCAGCGGCTGCGCTTGGCCGCCATCGTCGAGCAGACCAACGACGCCGTGATCGGCCTCGACCCGGCGGGAGAAATCAACTCGTGGAACCGCGGGGCGCAGGTGCTGTTCGGCTTCAGCGCCGAGGAGGCGGTGGGGCGATCGCTCGAATCGCTGGTGGTGCCCGGCGATGACGACGGCGCCCGGGTGCACACGGATGCGGTGCGCGGCGCGGGCGACACGCCGCACATGGAGCGCTGGTTGCGCACGCGTGACGGCCGTCGTGTGGAGGTGGCGATCACGCTCTCGCCGATCCGTGCGCCCGATGGGAGCGCCGCCGGGGCGGCTGCGATCGTGCGCGACATCACCGACGAGCGCGCCGCACAGCGCGAGGTGATTGCGCTCAACGAAAGCCTGGAGCAGCAGGTGCGCGAGCGCACCGCCAGCCTGTCGGACGAGCGCCAGCGGCTGGAGAACATCATCCGCGGCACCAACGCCGGTACCTGGGAATGGAACGTGCAGACCGGCGAGCGCCATTACAACGAGCGCTGGGCCACCATGCTGGGCCTCACCCTCGGCGATGTCGCGGCCATGGGAGGCGGTGTCTGGCACCAGCTTGTCCATCCCGACGACAAGGAGCGCTCCAGCATCGAGCTGCGTCGACACTTCGCGGGCGAGATCGACCAGTACGAATGCGAGCTGCGCATGCGCCATCGCGACGGTCACTGGGTCTGGATTCTCGACCGCGGGCGCGTCAACAGCTGGTGCGACGACGGCCAGCCGCTGTGGATGTATGGCACGCACCGCGACATCACCGCCGCCAAGGAAGCGCAGCAGCGCCTGGCCGCCAGCGAGGCGTTGCTCAAGCGCACCGGCCGCGTGGCCGGCGTGGGCGGCTGGCAGTTCGATCTCAAGGCCTGGTCGGTGGTCTGGACGCCGCAGATGTACGCGCTGCACGAGCTCGACCCGGACACCCCGATCGACCCCGCCATGCCGCTGCATTTCTACGACGGTGAGGCGCGGCGCAGCGTGATGCAGTCCCTGCGGCTGGCGCGCAAGGAAGGGGAGCCGTTCGACTTCGAGGTGCCCTTGACCACCGCCAAGGGGCGGGTGCGCCGCGTGCGCGTGGTGGGTGAACCGATCTACGACGAAACCATGACGGTGTCGCAGATCGTCGGTGCCATGCAGGACGTGACCGATCGCGACCTGATGGAGACCGAGCTGTTGCGCATCAACGCGCTGCAGCACAGCATCCTGGAGCACATGCCGTGCGCCATCAGTGCCTTCGATGCCGACCTGCGCCTGGTTGCCTGGAACACCGAGTTCGTGAGCCTGCTCGGCCTGGAGGAACTGTTCGCGCGCGGCGTGCCCACGTTCGAAGACATCATCCGCTTCAACGCCATGCGCGGCGAGTACGGCAGCGGCGACGTCGAGGCCCACATCCAGCGCACGCTGGCGCAAGCGCGCAACCCCGTGCCGCACCGTTTCGAGCGCTTGCGGCCCGACGGCACGCTGATCGAGATTCGCGGTACGCCCATGCCCGACGGTGGTTTCGTCACCACCTACATGGACATGAGTGAGCGCAAGCGTGCCGAGGAGAGCGTGGCCCGCAGCGAGGCGCTACTGCGCGGCGCCATCGACGCCGTCAATGAAGCCTTCGTGCTGTTCGATCCCGAGGATCGTCTGGTGATGTGCAACCAGCGCTACCGCGAGGCCTATCCGCGGGTGGCCCACCTGATGGAGCCTGGCGTCACCTTCGAAGCGCTGGTGCGCGCTGGCCTTGCCATTGGCGACTATCCCGAGGCCGTGGGCCGGGAAGAGGAATGGTTTGCCAGGCGGCTTGCGGCCCACCGCGTCGGCGGCACCATGCTGATCCAGCCACAGGCCGATGGCCGTGTGCTGCGCGTCGTCGATGCCCGCCTGCCCGATGGCCACACGGTGGGGTTCCGCATCGACATCACCGATCTCGTGCGCGCCACCGAGGCCGCCGAGGCTGCGTCGCGCGCGAAGGGGGAGTTCCTGGCCAACATGAGCCACGAGATCCGCACGCCCCTGCACGCCATCATCGGCCTGTCCCACCTGTTGGCCGACACGCCGCTCACCGCGCGTCAGCAGCAGTTGCTGGCCAAATCGCAGATGGCCAGCCAGTCGCTGCTGGGCATCGTCAACGACGTGCTCGACATGGCCAAGATCGAGGCCGGCGCGCTCACGCTTGAAGACGCGGCCTTCAGCCCCGCGGCCCTGCTGGCCGAACTCGACGCCGTGTTCCGCCAGCAGGCCGAGGCCAAGGGCCTGGCGCTGCGCGTGCAGGCCGACCCCACGTTGCCGGCGCTGGTGCGCGGGGATCCGATGCGTCTGCGTCAGGTGCTCACCAACCTGCTGGGCAACGCGCTCAAGTTCACCGAACGCGGCGACATCCGTGTGAGCCTGCGTGTGCTGGAGACCACCGCCGAGCAGGTGCGCCTGGGCGGCGAGGTGCACGACAGCGGCGAAGGCATCGACCCGGTGGCGCAGGCGCGGCTGTTCCAGCCCTTTTCACAGGCCGATGCCTCGACCTCGCGCCGCCATGGCGGCACCGGCCTGGGCCTGTCCATCGTACGCCGCCTGGTGGAGCTCATGGGCGGCACCATCGGTGTGCAAAGCGCGCCCGGTCAAGGCAGCCGTTTCTGGTTTGAAGTGTGTCTGCGTCCGGCCGCCGCACTGCCGGCCACCGGCGCCGGTGCGCTGGAGGTGCTCGTGGTGGACGACGTGAGCGACGAGCGTCAGGCGCTGGTGGACATGGCGCGTGCCTTTGGCTGGCGCACCGAAGCCTGTGAATCCGCCGAAGCGATGTTGGCCTGGGTGGCCGATCGTGTGGCGCACGGCAAGCCCCTGCCAGACGCCATGCTGGTCGACTGGCAGATGCAGGGCGAAAACGGCCTGGGCATGGACGGTTTGCAGGCGCTGGCGGTGCTCGCGGAGCGCTACGGCCTGTCGCACCTGCCGGCGGCGCTCATGGTCTCGGCCAGCGAGCGCGAGCGCGTGGCGCGCGAAGACCGGCTGCGCCTGGCCGACGACATCCTGACCAAACCCGTCAACGCCTCGGTACTCTTCAACGCCGTGCACCAGGGCGTGGTGGCGCGCCACGGCCACAGCGGCCGCGTGCTGCCTTCCCAGCGCAACGCGCCGCCCGGCGGCCCGCGCCTGGGCGGCGCGCGCGTGCTGGTGGTCGACGACAGCGAGATCAACCAGGAAATCGCAATGCACATGCTGCTGCGCGAGGGCGCGAGCGTGTACCTCGCGGGCAACGGGCGCGAGGCCCTGGCCGTGCTGCGCGACGACCCAGGTGCCATCGACCTGGTGCTCATGGACGTGCAGATGCCCGAACTCGACGGCCTGCAGGCCACGCGCCTGCTGCGCGATGACGCGGCCCTGCGCCACCTGCCGGTGATTGCGCTTACCGCGGGCGCTTTGTCCGAGGAGCGCCGCCGCGCCATCGACGCCGGCATGGACCGCTTCCTCACCAAGCCGCTCGACCCCGAACAACTGCTGGCCGCGGTGGTGGAACTGCTGGACGAACGCGGTGTGGCGCGGCAGGCCGTGGCCCCCAGCGAGGCCATGCCCGCGAGCGCACACGACTGGCCGGTGATCGCCGGCATCGACGGCGAGCAGGCTGCGCGCCGCCTGGGGAACGACCAGGGCCTGTTGCGTCGCAGCCTGCGCCGCCTGCTCGACGAATACGGCCCGCTGGCCGACGAGACACTGCCTGCGGTCCTGTCGGATCTGGAGCGCGAGCGGCTGGCCGCGCGGCTGCACAAGCTGCGTGGTGGTGCCGGGCTGGTGGCCGCCGACGCGGTGCACCGGCGCGCCGGCGCGCTGGAAAACGCCTTGCGCGACGGTGCCGCGCCCGGGCTGCTGGCCGAGCCCTGGCAGGACCTGCAGGCTGCCTTGCGCCGCCTGACGCTGGCTGCCAGCGCATGGCTGGCCGAGGGCGACGTCGCGCCCACCCTGGCGACGGACGTGCCTCCCGCCGACGACGCGGTGCTGTCGCAATTGCTGGCGCTGCTTGGCCAGCACGACCTGGAAGCGCTGAGCCATTTCGACACCCAGCGCGCAGCCCTGCAGCGCCGCCTCGGCGCCGAGCGGGCCGGCTTGCTTGCCGGTCAGATCGAAGCGCTGGACTTCGAAGCGGCCATGGCACTGCTCGACCACGAGTTGAACCCCGGGAGCAACCCGTGAGCGGCCCGGCCCTGCCCGACATCCTCATCGTCGACGACGACCCCGGCATGGTGCAGGCGCTGGCCAAGGCGCTGCGACCGCTGGGGCGCTTGCGCTTTGCCACCCATGGCCACGACGCGCTGCGCCGCATCCGTGAGGCGCTGCCCGACATCGTGCTGCTCGACGCGCAGATGCCCGGCCTCTCCGGCTTCGAGGTACTGGACACCATCAAGGGTGACCCGGTGCTGGCGCCGCTGCCGGTGATCATGGTGACCAGTCACGCCGAGGCCGATTTCGAGCAGGCCGGCCTGGAAAAAGGCGCGGCCGATTTCATCGCCAAGCCCATTCACCCCGCCATCGTGCAGGCGCGCGTGCGCACGCAGTTGCGCCTGAAGCAGGCCAACGACCAGCTCAAGCAGATGTCGGCCATGGACCGCTTCAACCTCGCGGTGGCGATGGAGGATCTGCGCGAAAGCCATGACCGGTTGCAACAGACCGCCGACCAGCTGCGCCAGGCCAACGACAGCCTGGTGCAGTTCGTGCGCATCGCCTCGCACGACCTGCGCGAGCCGCTCAACACCATCACCCAGTTCGTGAGCCTGATCGACGAGGACCACGGGGCCATGCTGCCGCCCGACGCGCGTCAGTACATGCGGCTGGTGCTGCGCGCCGGCGCGCGCATGCGCACGCTGCTCGACGACGTGGTGCGCTACGCCCGCCTGCAGGCGGGCGAGCCCGAGCGGCCCACCGCGGTGGCGCTGGATCGCGTGCTGGCCGAACTGTGCGACGCGCTGGCCGCCCGCGTGGCGGCCACCGGTGCACGGCTGCAGATCGAACCCCTGCCGGTGGTGACGGGCCACGCCAGCCTGCTGTCGCTGCTGTTCCAGAACCTGCTGACCAACGCGCTCAAGTTCGTGCCGCGCGAGCGCGTGCCTGAGGTGAAGGTGAGCGCCAGCACCGCGGACGGCTGGGCCACGGTGCGCGTGCAGGACAACGGCATCGGCATCGACCCGGCACACCTGGGCCGCCTGTTCCAGCCGTTCCAGCGCCTGAACCTCAAGAGCGAGTACGAGGGCACCGGTCTGGGTCTGGCGCTGGCGCGCCAGATTGCCGAAGCCCACGGTGGCGGGATCGTGGCACAGAGCGAACCGGGCGCCGGAGCGACCTTTGTGGTCACGCTGCCGCTGGCGGCCTCCTCCAACGTTTGAGGAATCTGCAAGGCGTTCGGCGCCCGGGGCGGTTTTGTGACAGGCGGGCAGGATATGCTGCCACCGGAAGCCATGTCCCGCATGAACCCGAACACACCCGCGAAGCCGGTTGCAGCCTCACCCTGGCGCCGGCTGTGGCAGCGCTGGTTTGCACGCCTGCCGGGCAAGGCGTCCGTCGTCGATCCGGGCCGCATGGCCGAGCGACTGCAGCAGCAGCAACAGCGCCTGGAACACCTCTATGCGCTGGTGGACCGATCCCCCGCGGTGGCGATCGAATGGGCCAACCGGCCGGGCTGGCCCATGACCTACCTCAGCGCCAACGTCGCCCAGTGGGGCTACACGCCCGAGGAACTGCTCAACGGGGGCGTCGACTGGGACGACCTGGTCCACCCCGATGACGTGACGCGCATGAACGCGGAGATCGCCGCCAACTGGGCCGCCGGGTGCTTCGAGTACCGGCAGGAATACCGGCTGCGCCGCGCCGATGGCGGCTACGCCTGGGTCGATGACCGGACCTCGGTGACCCACCGCGCCGACGGCGAAGTCGAGAGCATCAGCGGCATCCTGCTCGACATCACCGCGCAAAAGCAGGCCGAACTGGCCGTGCGCGAGCAGGCCGAGGTGCAGCGTCTGTTTTACGACCTGCCCTTCATCGGCATGGGCATTTCCTCACCGCAACGGCGCCAGTGGCTGCAGGTGAACGACCGCCTGTGCGAGATCCTGGGTTACTCGCGCGAGCAGTTGCTCAGCAGACCCTGGACCGAGTTCACGCCGCAGCCCGATCTGGACCACAACCTGCAGCTGCTCGAGTCGATGATGGCCGGCCAGACCGACCGTTACGTGCTGCGCAAGCGCTTCATCCGCGGTGACGGGCGCATCGTGCACGCCGAGCTCGATGTGCGCGCCGTGCGCCTGGCCGACGGCAGCCTGCACCGGCTCTTCGCCACGGTGCAGGACATCACCGAACAGTTGCGCGCCAGCGAGGCACTGCGCGAGCAAAAGGCGTTGCTGGAGCAGGCCGAAGGGCTGGCCGGGCTGGGCAGCTGGCGCTTTGACACCGCCGACCGCTCCGTCTGGTGGTCGGACCAGATGTTCCACAACATCGGCCGCGACCGGGCGCTCGGACCGCCCCCGACCCTGGCCGAGTACCTCGACTGCCTGCACCCGCAGGACCGCGAGCGCATCGACGCCTTCATGCGCTCGCCCGAGGCGGGCGAGGCCATCACCCACGCCGAGTTCCGCCGTCACCCGTCGCTCGGGGAAGAACGCTGGTTTCGCGCCAGCCTGGAACGCCACCGCGGTCCCGAGGGCCTCTGGCGCTACTCGGGGACCTTGCTCGACATCACGCCGCTCAAACAGGCCCAGCTGGCGCTGCAGCGCACCAACGCCGAGCTCGAGCGTCGCGTGCACGAGCGCACCGAACAGCTCAGCGATGCCAACCGCGAACTCGAGGCCTTCACCTACTCGGTCTCGCACGACCTGAAGGCGCCGCTGCGCGGCATCGACGGCTACAGCCAGTTGCTTGAAGAGGAGTACGGCCCCACACTCGATGCCGAAGCGCGCGGCTTCATCACGCGCATCCGGCGCGGGGTGGGTCAGATGAGCGCGCTCATCAACGATTTGCTGGCCTACTCACGCATGGAACGCCGCACGCTGGACCCACAACCCGTGGACGTGGAAGCGACCGTGCGCCGTGTGCTCGAGGAGTACGCGACCGACATCGAACGTGCCTCCGCCACCGTCGAGCTGCAGGTGAGTGCGCTCTCGCTCACCCTCGATCGCGAAGGGCTGAGCGTGGTGTTGCGCAACCTCGTGGGCAATGCCTTGAAGTTCTCGCGCCCTGGTGAGCCGCCGCAGGTGCAGATCGGCGCCCGGTGCGAGGGTGGCCGCCACCTGCTGTGGGTTCGCGACCGGGGCGTGGGCTTCGACATGAAATACCACGACCGCATCTTCGGCATCTTCCAGCGCCTGCAGCGCACCGAAGACTACCCGGGCACCGGTGTCGGGCTGGCCCTGGTGGCCAAGGCCGTGCAGCGCATGGGCGGGCGCGTCTGGGCCGACAGCAAGCCCGGCGAGGGCGCCACCTTCTTCCTGGAGTTCCCCGCATGAACACCGCACGTGGCGTTTCGTTGCCGCCGATCCTGCTGGTCGAGGACAACCCCATGGACCTGGACCTCACACTGCGGGCATTCAGCAAGCGCAACTTCTCCAACGAGATCATCGTCGCGCGCGATGGCGAGGAGGCCCTGGCCTGGCTGCCACGCTGGCAGGGCGGTGAGCGCATGCCCGCGGTGGTGCTGCTCGACATCAACCTGCCGCGCGCCAGCGGCCTGGAGGTGCTGCGCGCTTTCCGTGCCCACGAACTTGCACGCCAGATCCCGGTGGTGGTGCTCACCTCGTCGCGCGACGACCGGGATCTCAAGACCGCCTACGACCTGGGCGTGAACTCCTACATCGAGAAACCGGTCAGCTTCAACAAGTTCATCGAAGTCGCGGCGCACATCGAGCTGTACTGGTGCCTTTTCAACGAAAGACCCTATTGAT
Organism: Hydrogenophaga intermedia; assembly: GCF_023715105.1. Taxonomy (GTDB): domain Bacteria; phylum Pseudomonadota; class Gammaproteobacteria; order Burkholderiales; family Burkholderiaceae_C; genus Hydrogenophaga; species Hydrogenophaga intermedia_A. Next base: position 60,840 of record NZ_JAMBNO010000014.1, read on the forward strand.
CGGGAGAACAGCATGCACAAGGTCCTGATTCCCATCGATGGTTCGTCCGAATCGCTGGCCGCGGTGCATCACGTGCTGCGGCTGGTGGGCGCGGGGCTGCGCCTGCGTTGCGTGCTGGCCAACGTGCAGGAGAGCGCCTCGCTGTACGAACTCGTCACGGCGCACGATCCGGCCGTGCTGCAGCGCGTGGCCGAGCAGGCCGGTCGGGACCTGCTCAAGCCGGCGCAGCAACTGCTCGCAGCGGCCGGCGTCCCATGCGAGAGCGAGGTGGTGCAGACCGGTGAGGTTGCAAACGCGCTGATCGACGTGGCCGACCGTTACGCGGTGGACGCCATCGTGATGGGCGCGGGCGCCAGCGGCCTCGGCGAGCGCGTGCTGGGCTCGGTCTCGCTCGACCTGGTGCGTGCCGCGCCGGTGCCGGTGACGGTGGTGCGCGCGGCGCATTAAGGCACCCTTAAGCCCGCTGCATCACGCTATCAGGATGCGATTGCTTATTCTTGAAGACGATGCCCAGCTGGGCGAGGCGCTCGGCGCCGGCCTGCGCCAGCTCGGCCATGTGGTGGACTGGTTCCGCGACGGCGAACACGCCGACCACGCGGTGCGCACGGCCAGTTACGACGCGCTGGTGCTCGACCTGGGCTTGCCGCGCACCGACGGACTGGAATGGCTGCGCCGCTGGCGCGGCAGCGGCGTGCATGTGCCGGTGCTGGTGCTCACCGCGCGCGACGGCGTGCAGCAGCGCATCGAGGGTCTGGACAGCGGGGCTGACGACTACCTCATCAAACCCATCGAGATCGGCGAGCTCGCGGCGCGCCTGCGCGCCATGCTGCGCCGCTCGACCGGTCGCGCGCAGACCGAGTGGACCCATGGTGCGCTGCGCTTCGACCCGGCCACGCGCCAGGTGCGCTGGGGCACACGGCCGGTGGAGTTGACTGCGCGCGAGACCGCGTTGCTCGAAGCGTTGCTCAAGCAACCGCAGCGTGTGCTGTCCAAGGCGCAGTTGCAGGAGCAGCTGTACGACTGGAGCGGCAGCGAGCCCGAGAGCAACGCCCTCGAGGTGCATGTGCACCACCTGCGGCGCAAGATCCACCCCGGCGTGATCCGCACCGTGCGTGGCGTGGGCTACGCGCTGGGCGCGGCCGACGACGGAGCCGCGCCTTGAGCCTGCGCCGCCGCCTGCTGATCTATCTGCTGATCTGTGCGCCGCTGGTCTGGGGCCTGGCCCTGGTGTGGTCGGCCCGCAGCGCGCGCCAGGAAGTCAACGAGATGTTCGACACCGAACTCGTGCGGCTGGCGCGCCAGGTGCAGGCCGTGACCGCGCCGCTGTCGGGCAACGTCGCGACCCCCCAACGTGATGCGGTCCCTGGTGGCGCGGCCGACCTCGACGACCTCGCCATCGCCATCTGGGACCGTGAAGGCAAGCCCCTGTTGCCCGACGAGGACGGCCCGCGATTGCCGCGCCGTGAAGGCGCGCTGGGTTTCGTGGACGTGGAGTTGGGCGGCGAGGCCTGGCGCCTGTACTACACGCCCTCGCCCGACGGCGATCGCCTGATCGCGGTGGGCCAGATGGTGCACGAGCGCGACGAGTTGGTGTGGAGCTTTCTGGGCGCCCAGGCGCTGCCCTGGCTGCTGGTGCTGCCCTTGCTGCTTGGCGGACTGGCCTGGGGTGTTCGTGCGGCCTTGTCGCCTTTGGAGGCGTTGGCGGGTGAGCTCAAACGCCGTGATGCCGACGACTTGCGCACCGTCTCGCTGGAGCGCGCGCCAAGCGAGTTGCAGCCGATGCTGGCGGCCATGAACGGGCTGTTTGCCCGCATCGGCGAGACGCTGACGCGAGAACGGCAGTTCACGGCGGACGCCGCGCACGAACTGCGCACGCCGATTTCGGTGCTGACGGCGCAGTGGGCGGTGTACCGCGGAGCGCCCGAAAGGCCCGAGCGTGAACGCGCGGCGCGCGCACTCGACGCTGGCCTTGCCCGCATGGCACGCCTGGTCGAGCAGTTGCTTGGCCTCTCGCGTCTGGACGCGACGCAGCGGCTGAAGGCCCCGACACCGATCGACTGGCCTGCGCTGGTGGAGCAGGCCATGTCGGACGTGCTGCCCCTGGCCGAGCGGCGTTGCATCGAGCTGGGCTGCGAATGGGCCGATGGCGAGGACGGCGCAGCGCCCGCGTGGCGCGGCGATCCGGACCTCATGGGACTGCTGTTGCGCAACCTGCTGGACAACGCGGTGCGCTACGCGCCCGAGGGCAGTGGCGTCACGCTGCGCTTCGGTCGTCACCGCGTGGCGGTGGAAAACACCGCACCTGCCGGCCTCGATACCACGCAGGTGGCGACCTGGGGCGAGCGCTTTCACCGGCCCGACGGCCAGAGCGAAAGCGGCAGCGGCCTGGGTGTGTCCATCGCGCAGCGCATTGCCGAACTGCACGGTCTCGCGTTGAGCCACCGCGCCGACGCCGACACGGTGGGTGTGGTGCGCGTGATCGCCGAACTCAGCGCGCGCTGAGTTTGCTCATCAAGGCCTTGACTTCCTCGCGTCGCCCGGCGTCGGCCAGTGCGCGCCCCGGGCGCGGCGGCGCGGCCAGTGCGCGCTCCAGGAACGGCAAGGCCTGCTCGGCGCGGCCGGTGTCGGCCAGCAGCTCGGCGTAGAAGAAGTTCGGATCGATGCCGTCGGGATTGATGGCCAGTGCCTGCTTGATCAGCGCCTCGGCCCTGGCCTTGTCGCCGAAGCCCAGCGGCCAGCCAGGCACCTTGTGATAGAGCACGCCCAGACTCGCGTAGGCCGAACCGTCGAGCGCCTTGCCGTCGATCTCGATCGCCTTCTCGTACAGCGCCTTGGCCTGCTTCACGAGCGAGAGCGCGCCCAGGCCGCCGCGCTCGGCAGCCCAGGAGCTCAGGATGATGCCCTCCCACACCAGCGGCTCGCTGCGCTGGGCAAACGAGGTGCTGGCGTCGTGGGCCTTGGCGCTCAGGGCTTCGAAGCGCTTTTCGCGTTCGCGCGCCGGCGCCTGGTAGCGGATGGTTTCCCAGTCGCGCTGCAGTTCGGTCACGGCGTCGTCCACCGGTGCGGCATGCAGCGCCAGTGGCAGGGCAAGGTTGAGGCCGAGCAGCGCGGCCAGGGCGAGTTGTCGGGTCGGGCGTTTCATGGGGTGTTTCCTGCCGTGAGGTCTTGGGGGTGGGTGGGAAGCAGCGCGTCGCGGTGCTTGTGAAAGCCTGCGTCGAGCCAGGGGCCGAGGGCGCCGTTCAGGCGCACCGCCAAGCGCTCGGGAAAACCGACGTGGCGCTCGGCAGCGCCGCTGCGCAGCAGCGCCATCAACGCGTCGGCCACCACCTGCGGTGGGTCGCTCGCGGTGCCGGTGGCGCGGTTGAAGGATTCGTTCGCCGGGCTGTTGAAGGCGGTGCGGGTGGCGCGCGGTCCCAGCCATTGCACGCGCACGCGCGTGCCCGAGAGCTCGCGCCGCAGCGCCTCGGCGAAGCGGTGCAGGCCGGCCTTGCTGGCACCGTAGAGCGCCGAACCCGGCACACCGATGCGCCCCAGTGCCGAGCCGACAAACACGATGCGCGCCTCGGGCAGGCTCTTGAGGTGTGGCAGCAGCGCCTGCGTGAGCACCATCGGCGACCACAGGTTGAGCTGCAGCAGCGCGGCCGCCTCGTCGGCCGCCAGGTCCTCGACCGCCCCAAAGGACGGAATGCCCGCGGCGTGAACCACGGTGTCCACGCCCCAGGCGGTGGCCGTGCTCGCCACGCGCGCGATGTCGTCGCTGCGCGTGAGGTCGGCCTGCTGCCACACGACGGGTTGCCGGCGCGATGGCGCGCCCGGCGTGTCCGTTGTCTGCGGCGGGCGGCGGGCCACGCCCATGGTGCGCATCCCTTCGCGCGCCAAGGCCTTCAGGAAGGCGCTGCCGATGCCGCCGCTGGCGCCGGTGAGCAGCACGCGCCGGGGATGGGCCGTCATGCGCTGACCTCTGCACGCGGAGCACTTGCCGCCACCTGGGGCAGCGGCAGGCCCAGGAACACACCGCGGTACAGACCGTAGAACATGCGCGCCGCGTGCACGATGGCCTGCTGGTCTTCGGCGGCGGTGATGCGGTCCATCAGCAGCTCGAAATGCGCGGTGTGCTCGCGATCGAGCATGCCGTGCGAGCGCAGGTAGCTGAAGCCGTTGTCGGGCAGGCCCAGCGGCTTCTGGATTGCATCGGCCGCCAGCAGCGCGAGCGAAACGCTGGTGCCTTCGAGTACGTGCACCATGCCGAAGAAGCCCAGCGGGTTGCCGCGCTGCACCGTGTCGTAGGCGTAGGCCACCATGATTTCGGTGGCGGGTGAGGGGCGGCCGTGGCGCACTGCTTCGGCGTCGCCTCCGCAGGCCGCGATGTCGTTGAGGATCCACTCATCGTGACCGGCCTCTTCCTCGATGTATTCGTCCAGCGCGGGTTCGAGCCAGCGGTGGTGCGCCGGCAGCGTGGCCTTCATCGCCTTGAGCAGCGGCACCGTGTGGCGCACATGGTGGTAAGCCTCGCGCAGGAAGGCCAGGTAGCTCGATACCGACACCTGGCCGGCCAGTGCGCCGCGGATGATGGGGGTGTCGAGCAGTTGCCGGCGTTCGGCATCGGTCTCGCGCAGCAGGGTGGCGTGAAAAGGCATGTGGGTTCCTTGGAGTGGTAAGGGTTCAGGAGAGGGCGGGCGCCTGCTGGCGCGCCAGCGCCGGGCCGTGGCGCGCCAGCACGCGTTCGCGCACCGGGCGGCCGTTGGGGGTGAACAGGCCGTCGGCCAGGTCGCGCGCGGCATCGCCCAGCACCCAGCGGCCGATGCGCGCGTAGTCGGGCAACGTGGCATTGGCGCGGTTCACGGCCTGTGCGATGGCGTCGTCCAGGTTTGCAGTGGTCCCGGGCACGGGCCAGATCACCGCGTCGAGCTGCGCCTGGCCATCGCCCAGCACCACCGCCTGCGCCACGGCGGGTTGCGCGGTGAGCGCGGTCTCCACCCATTCGGGCGACACGTTGCGGCCGTAGGCGGTGATCAGCACGTTCTTGCGCCGGCCCTCGATGTGCAGGTAGCCGTCGGCGTCGAGCCGGCCGATGTCGCCGCTGGGCCACCAGTCGGGGACCGGCACAGGGTCACCGAGGTAACCCAGGTGCAGGCTGCCGCGCAGCTCGATCTCGCCGTCGGGCGCGATGCGCACCTGGCCATGCGGCAGCACGCGCCCGGCGCTGCCGGGACGGTTTGCGCCGGGCAGGTTCAGCGTCTGCACCGAACACGCTTCCGACAGGCCGTAGCCCTCGTAGGCGGGGATGCCCAGCGCGTGGGCCTGCGTGAGCAGCGGTGCGCCGACGGCAGCACCGCCCACGGCCACGAAGCGCAGGCCCGGGTCGGCGCGCTGGCCGCTGCGCCCCAGCCAGGCGCACCAGGCGCGCAGCATCTGCGGCAACAGGATCACGCTGTGCGCGCCATGTTCACGCAACGCGCGGTCGAACGCCGCGGGGTCGAACTGTGACGAGCCGGTGAGCCCGAGCCGCCGCGTGGGCAGGCTCAGCAGCGTGGCGCCCTGGCGCCGTGCCGCCATGGCACCGGCCACGTTTTCCAGCAGCACCGCGTAAGGCAGCACGCTCAGGTGCCGGGTGATGCCCAGCGGGCCCAGCGCCTGCACCAGCCCCGCGGTGACGGCCTCCAGCGCAGGCGCGCCCAGGCACACGCCCTTGGGTCGCCCGGTGGTGCCGGAGGTGAAGGTGATCTTGACCGTGCCAGCCGGCAGGTCGCGTGGCGCGCCGGGCCGCTCGGCCAGGCACACCGCCTCGCCGGCCAGCCGGTGCGGCGTCCAGCGCAGTTGGGGCCAGCGCTCGGCCAGCAACGGGTGTGCCGCGATTGTGTCCACGCCGGCGGCATCCAGCGCGTGGCCCAGCTGTTCGGGGGTGAAGAAGGGCGGCAGCGGCACATGCACCACCCGCGCGCCCAGCGCGGCCTCGTCGAGCGCCACGGAGGCGGGGCCGTTGTCGAGCAGCGTGGCCAGCACCCGGGTGTGCGCCTGGCGCACCAGCGCGCCGGCATCGTTCACCTCGCGCTGCCAGCCGCTCGCGTCCCAGGCACCCGATTCGCTCTGCAGCACCACCGTCATGCGGCGCTCCCGCGGCGCTGCAGCGCTTGCAGGGCGTGCCGGAGGTGACCGGCCTGCACGAGGGGACGGTGGTCGTAGTAGCTGCCCCAGTCCGCGGCCTGTTCGCCGAGCTTGTCGGGGTCGGCCACGCCCAGGGCGAGTGGCGCCACGCCCAGCCGCACGAACAACTGGCGCAGCTCCTGGGTCAGGGTGCTCACGATCCAGTCGAAGCCCTCCTGCGCCAGCAGCGGGGCCATGAGGGCGATCAGCCGCCGCCCCTCGCCCGCGCGCGCCGCCGCCAGGTGGCCCACCTCGGCAATGCGCCGGCGCGGCACCGGCGCGCCGCTGGCGGACTGCAGGCGCTGCTCGATCGGGCTGTCCAGGTAGCGCTCCAGGAACAGCGGGCCGGTGTCGGCCGCGCGGTAGCCGGCGGCGGCCAGCAGCGTGCCGGTCTCGTCGCGCAGGGCCACCAGCACCGGCGCGAAGCCGCGCACGGCCGCGCCGAAGTGCTCGCGATACACGCCGCGGATAAAGGCCTCGACCTCACCGCGTTGCGGGTCGCCCACGGGGTGTTCGCACAGCCGGCGTCGGCCGCCGGGCGGCTCGATCGGGCTGCAGGGTGCTCGCATGGGCTGCGCCAGCGAAAGCGGGGACATGGCTTCTCCACGCACCCGCGAAGGCGGGTGGGACGAAGCGGATGCTGGAGGGCGGGCATTAACCGCGCCTTAAGCGCACCGCCAGCCCGAACGCGGGCGGCACGCGGGCAGATCAGCGGGTGTCGCTGCCGCTCAGCCGGCGCTGGGGCTCGATCTCGGCGTATTCCACGGCGCTCAGGGCGTTCAACAACTCGACCGCCTTGGCCGCGCTGCGGGCGGGCACGTGCAGTGCAAAGACGTTGGCCAGCCCGGCCTCGGTGGAACCGGGAAACACCGGCTGTGCGTGGCGGTGGAAGCGGTCTTCGATGGTGCGCGCCACTTCGTCCCGGGCGCGCCGGGACGCGCGTGACTTCAGCTTGAACAGGACGCTCATGGGGCAGATCGATGACCGGCGGTCAGTATGCCACTGGCCTCAGGCGAGGGCGCGGGCAAGGTCCACGATGCCGTGGCCGAACGCGTGACTGCGCCTTCCCTGGCGCTGCCCGACCGCGGCACGGGCAGTGCCTGCCAGGTGCGCGGCCACTTGCTGCACGCTCCAATCGGGGTGCGCTGCGCGCACCAACGCGGCCACCGCCGCCACGTGCGGCGTGGCCATGGAGGTGCCCGAGAGGACATCGAACGCCGGGTCTTGCGTACCCGCGCCGGGTGCGGTGGAGAGGATGTTCGCGCCCGGGGCGCTCAGGAACGCGTGGCGCCCCGTGTTGGAGAAGGGTGCCCGGCGATCGAGTTCATCCACCGCGGCGATGCCGTGCACGCCGCCGTAGGCCGCCGGGTACTCGACCGGATTGCCGATCTCGAACTCGTTGCCCATCGCGGCCACCACGAAGACATCGGCGGCATGCAGGCGGCGGAACAGGGCCGCTTCGGTCTGGCTGCGGGCGGTGCCGCCGAGGCTGAGGTTCAGCACCCGGGCACCCGAGGTGCCCACGGCCGCGAGCGCGCGCAGGTAGGCTGCAAACGACACGTAGCGCCGCCCGTCCGCTGCGGGGCGATCGTGAATCACCTTCCAGACCTGCAGCGGGCAATTGGCAATGCCGCTGCAGCCGACGCCGTTGTCGTGCAGTGCGGCAATGGTGCCGGCCACGTGCGTGCCGTGTCCCTCCAGATCATCGGGGGACAGACCGTCGTGGTCGTAGTGCGTCACCACCGAGGGCGGCAGCAGCGGGTGGTGGCGGTCGATGCCGCTGTCCAGCACGGCAACGGGTACCTTGTGCGCGCTGGGCAGGCGCGCGCCGAACAGGCCGATGGAACGCAGCGCCCACTGGCGGTTGAGTCGGGCATCGGGTCGGCGCACGGCACTCAGCCAACGGGCCGGTACGGGCTCGACGTGCGACACCTCGTCGCTGCGCGAAAGCAAGCGCTGCACCGCCGCCGCCGTGCCGGCGCCCGACGCGAAGCGCAGCACCGTGTAGCCCTTGTCCAGCGGGCGTCCCACATCAACCACCGACTGCGCCAACAGGCGGGCCATGCGGTTGAGGCTCTGCGCCATCAGGGACATGCCGGGCGGCGCGTCTGCATACACCGCCTCTGCCGCGCGCAACCCGTGGTTGTCCTTGAGATGGCGCAGCAGCGCCCAGCCGTTGGAATTGCGGGCCACGGCGAAGGGCGTCGGATCCGTCGGACCGGCTTGCGTCTCGGTCAGGGCGGATTGCACGGCCTGGGGGCGAAAGCGCACCAGGTACTCGCCGGGCAGGTAGTCCGGTGGCGGTGGTGTGTCGCCACGGGGCGTGGCCGATGGGCGCGCGGGGGTGTCGTACAGATCGCGAATGAGCATGTTGCCTCCTGGGGTGTCGTGATGGCCGCGCGGCCACGGTGCAGCGCTGGCGCCAGGGCAGTGTGGGCAGCCCCGGGTGGCCATACCGGACCGGGGTACCCCGATGCGGGCGGGCCAGACGGTTCGCGCACGCGCCGTTCATCGGTGAACGGCGGAACTGACCCTCAAGTCACCCCCTTTTCCACCGATAGGCTGGAAGAACCCCCGGCCTGTACGCGCCGGGGACCCTGCCCTCTGGGGGTGCCCCATGATTCCGACCAGCCCGACCTCACCCGCTTCCTGGACCGCTGCCGCGGCGCCGGCGGTGGCGCCTGTGCCTGCCGTGATGGCGGTGGCACCCGCCGCGGCCGCGGCGCGCGATGCGCAGGCCGGCCTGGAGCAGCGCCGCGGACAACCGCGCGCGGCCACCGGCACCCCGGGCAAGCGCCCGGGCCTGCAGGATCCGCCGGACGACGCGGCAACGGAGCAGGCGCGCGCCGAGCGCGTCCGTGAGCAGGCCGAGCGCCTGCGCGCGATGGAACTGTCGCGGCGCGAGACGGTGGAGGAGCTGCGTCAGGCCTTGCGCAAGGCCTGGGATGCCAGTGCCGCGGTGGTGGAGCAGGCGCTTGCTCGTGAGGCCGAATCGCACACGACGGCAGCGCAGACCGCGCGCGCGCTCGACGCCTACAGCGGGTCCGGCGACGCGGCGCAGCGCCCACCCGGCATCAGCCGCCGGGTGTGAAGCACCGCCGGCGCACCGGCCTCAGATGCGGTGGCGAACGCCGGCCGGCGCATTGGCCAGGCGGGCCAGCACCGCAGGCGCGATCTGGGTGAGCGGCAGCACCTCGTGGGCCGCGCCGTGCTGGATGGCCATGCGCGGCATGCCGAACACCACGCAACTGGCCTCGTCCTGCACGTAGTTGTAGCTGCCGGCGTCCTTCATCTCGCGCATCGCGCTGGCGCCGTCGGCGCCCATGCCGGTGAGCATGATGCCGATGGCGTTGGGCCCGATCACGCGCGCACACGACTTGAACAGCACCTCCACCGAAGGGCGATGCCGGTTCACGGGCTCGGTGTCGTCCACCACGGCCACGTAGTTCGAGCCGCTGCGCTCGATGCGCAGGTGGCGCCCGCCAGGGGCGATGTAGGCGTGGCCGGGCAGGATGCGTTCGCCGTCGCGCGCCTCGGCCACGCGGATCTTGCACAGGCCGTTGAGGCGCGTGGCGAAGCTGGTGGTGAAGCCGGGCGGCATGTGCTGCGTGATCACGATCGCGGGCGCGTCGGCCGGCATCGGCGCCAGCACCTCGCGGATCGCCTCGGTGCCACCGGTGGAGGCGCCGATGCAGATGATCTTCTCGGTCGATGCCAGGCGCGGCAGCGGTGCCGCGGGGCGCGCCGCCGCAGCGCCGGGCGCGGCGGCGGCTGCGGGCGTGGGCGATGCCAGTCGCTTGACCTGCGCCGCCGCAGCAACGCGGATCTTGTCCACGATGTCGCTCGCGAGTTCGCTCAGGCCCTGGCTCACGCCAATGCGCGGCTTGGCCACGAAGTCGATGGCGCCGAGTTCGAGCGCGCGCAAGGTGATCTCGGCGCCCTGCTCGGTGAGGGTGGAGACCATCACCACCGGCATCGGGCGCAGGCGCATCAGGCGCGAGAGGAACTCCAGCCCGTCCATGCGCGGCATCTCGACGTCCAGCGTGATCACGTCGGGGTCGAGCTCGCGGATCATCTCGCGCGCGGCCAGCGGGTCGGCGGCGGCGCCCACGCACTGCATGTCGGGTTGGCGATTGATGATCTCGGCCAGCAGGCTGCGCACCAGGGCCGAATCGTCGACCACCACCACACGGATCTTGGGCATCTCGCGCTCCCTTGTTGTCGTTCAGAACAGGTCGATGGACCCGCCCGCAGTACTCGTGACGACCGTGGCCGCGCTGCCCTTGCGTTCCTGGGTCTCCAGCGCGTCGGTGTTCGAGCTCGCCAGCCGCTTCACCATCGCCTTGCCGGTGGCCGGAAAGAAGCACACCTTGCGCGGGTGTACGTCCAGCACGTCCTTGGAGACGACGGCGATGCGTTCGATCTGCAGGTAGTCGAGCACGAACTTGGTGTTGCGCTCGCCCACGTTCATGGTGGTGAAGCTGCTCATCACCGCGCCGCCGCCGAACACCTTGGCCTGCATGGTCTCGCGGCGTGCGCCCTGCTTCATCAGTTCGTTGATCAGCAGTTCCATGGCGTAGGAGCCGTAGCGCCCGCCCGAGTCGCTGCCGCCTTCGGGCAACATGAAGTGGTTCATGCCGCCCACGCGCACGCGCGGGTCCCAGATGCAGGCGGCGATGCACGAGCCGAGCACGGTCATGACCACCAGGTCGTCGGCGCTCACGTAGTACTCGCCGGGCAGCACCTTCACCGCGTCGGCACGAAAGTGCGGGTCGTGGAAGAAGAACGAGGCCTCGCCCGGCTTGGGCGTGCGCGCCTTGAGCTGCTCGACACGCGAGACCACGCCAGGGGCCGGCACCACACGCGGCAACGCCATGCGCGACAGCGGGTTGAGCGCAAGCAACGGCTCAGAGGCGCTCATAGACCGTCTTGCCGCGCAGCACGAACAGGTTGCGTGCGTCGCTGAAGTTCTCGGCGTGACCGACGAACAGCGTGCCGCCCGGGCGCATCACGCGGTGGATGCGTTCGAGCACGGCGCGCTGTGTCGGCGCATCGAAATAGATCATCACGTTTCGGCAGAACACCACGTCGAAGGTGTCGCGCAGCGGCAGCTCCTGCACCAGGTTCACCGGCAGGAAGCTCATGTGTTTCTGCAGCTCGGGCTTGACGCGCATGTAGCCGGCGTTGGCGCCCTTGCCGCGCAGGAAAAAGCGCTGCAGCCGCTCGGGCGACAGGCCTTTGTTGCCATCGCTCTTGTAGACGCCGCGCTGCGCGGTCGCCAGCACCTTGGTGTCGATGTCGCTGTTGACGATCTCGTACTGGCCGCTGCTGCCCAGCACCTCGGCGCAGATCATCGCGATGGAGTAGGGCTCCTCGCCGGTGGAGGCGGCCGAACACCAGATGCGCCAGGCGTGGTTGGGCTTCGCGCGCAACAGTTGCGCCAGCGCGTCGAAATGGTGCGATTCGCGAAAGAACGCGGTGAGGTTGGTGGTCAGCGCGTTGATGAACTCCTGCCACTCGGCACCGTCGTGGTGCTCGAGCCAATCCAGGTAGCTCTTGAAGCTGGCATGGCCGGTCTCGCGCAGGCGGCGCGAGACGCGGCTGTAGACCATGGCGTGTTTGCCGTCGTGCAGGCTGATGCCGGCCTTCTTGTAGATGAGGGCCTTGATGCGCGTGAAGTCCTCGTCGGACCAGACGAATTCGCGGCCTTCGCTGACCGGGCCGTCCTCGCCCGGCACGGCAATGCGCGCGGGTGGGGTCGGCCGGGGACGGGTGGCGGTGGGGGTAAGCATCGCGGGCGTGCCTCGTGGGTGCGGGCTGTTGTTGCGGCCCGCGATGTCAATGCCTTGAGCGGCGGACCAGGGACGAGGTGTCGAGAATCAGCGCGACCTTGCCGTCGCCCAGGATGGTGGCGCCCGACACATTGGGCACCTTGCGGTAGTTGCTCTCCAGGTTCTTGATCACGACCTGTTGCTGGCCGAGCAGCTCGTCCACCATCAGCGAGACGCGCTGGCCGTCGGCCTCGATCACGACCATGATCGAGGTCGATGTACCGTGCTCGAAGCGCGGCACCTGGAAGATCTGTTCCAGCTCCACCACCGGCATGTACTCGTCGCGCACCTTCACCACCCGGGCGCCCTGCGCCATGGTGTTGATATCGCTCGGCTTGATCTGGAACGATTCGATGACGCTGGCCAGCGGGAGGATGTAGACCTCGTCGGCCACGCGCACCGACATGCCGTCCATGATGGCCAGCGTGAGCGGCAGGCGCACCGAGACGCGCATGCCATAGCCCTCGGCGGACTCGATCTCGACCGTGCCGCCGAGCGCGGTGATGTTCTTCTTCACCACGTCCATGCCCACGCCGCGGCCCGACACGTCGGTCACCTGGTCGGCGGTGGAAAAGCCGGGCGCAAAGATCAGGTTCCAGACCTCCGGATCGCTCAGCGAATCGGGGGCGTCGATGCCTTTCTCGCGCGCCTTGGCCAGCAGCTTCTCGCGGGAGAGGCCCTTGCCGTCGTCGCGCACCTCGATGAGGATGCTGCCGCCCTGGTGCGTGGCCGACAGCGTGATGGTGCCGGTCTCGTTCTTGCCCTTGGCACGGCGCTCGTCCGGCATCTCGATGCCGTGGTCGCAGCTGTTGCGGATCAGGTGGGTCAGCGGGTCGGTGATCTTCTCCACCAACCCTTTGTCCAGCTCGGTGGATTCGCCCTGCGTGATGAGCTCGACCTTCTTGCCGAGCTTGGCGGCCAGGTCGCGCAGCATGCGCGGGAAGCGGTTGAACACCACCGACATGGGAATCATGCGGATCGACATCACGGCTTCCTGCAGGTCGCGCGTGTTGCGGTCCAGGTCGGCCAGGCCGGCCAGCAGCGGATGGTTGGCGTTGTTGTCGAGCTCGCGGCTCTTTTGCGCCAGCATGGCCTGGGTGATGACGAGCTCGCCCACCAGGTTGATGAGCTGGTCGACCTTGCTCACCGAGACGCGCAGCGTGGTCGATTCCATGCCGGCGGCGCTGTTGTTTGCAGCCGCGGCGGCCTTCGCCTCGGCGGCGGGGCGCGCGTCCTTGCGCGGGGCGGCAGCACCGGCGCCAGGCAGGCCGGGCGAACCCTCGAAGAAGCCGTAGTCCTTGCCCTCGGTGGGCGGGGGCATGGGCACCTTGCCGTGCACCATGTCACCGGCGCCGTGAATCTGGATCTGCTCGCGACCGACGTGGAAGCTGAACAGGTCGAGCAGGTCGTTGTCGCTGGCCGCGGTGCGGGCGCGGAACACGCGCTTGCCCGGCTGGTCGCAGGGCAGGTCGCTTACCGAGCCCAGGCCCGGAATGTCGCGGAACAGCTCGGCGATCCCGTCGGCCAGTGCGGGGTTGTCCAGGGGGCCGATGTGGATATCGATTTCGCGCTCGCCCTTGGCTGCCGGCTTGGCCGGCGCGGGCTCGGCCACAGGGGCTGCTGCCACCGGTGTGGCTGCTTGTGCGGGTGCCTGTGCGGGTGCCTGTACGGGAGCCGGCTCCACGGCCACGGCCACGGGTGCGTCCTGCCCCTGGGCCAGTGCGTAGATGCGCGCCACGAGGTTGCCGGTGTCGGGGCTGCTGCCTGCGCCCTGATGGGCCGCAAGCTGGCCGCGCAGGGCGTCGCTCGATTCGAGCAGCACGTCCACCATGGCGGTCGTGGGTTTGAGCTCGTGGCGGCGCAGCTTGTCCAGCAGCGACTCGGCCTGGTGCGTGAGTTCGGCCACGTCGGCGAATCCGAAGGTTGCCGCGCCGCCCTTGATGGAGTGCGCGCAGCGGAAGATGGCGTTGAGTTCCTCGTCCTCGGCGGCTTCGACATCCAGCGCGAGCAGCATCTGCTCCATCTGGTCCAGGTTCTCGCCCGCCTCTTCAAAGAAGATTTGATAGAACTGGCTGAGATCGATGTCGTTGCCGAGGTGTTGTCCCTCGTTCATCATGTCGCCCATGTGTCTGCTCCTGGATTCATCGAATGACTTTGTTGATGACCTCGATCAGACGGCCCGGATCGAAGGGCTTGACCAGCCAGCCGGTGGCACCCGCGGCGCGGCCCGCCTGCTTCATGGCGTCGCTGGATTCGGTCGTCAGGATCAGGATGGGCGTGGCATTGAACTTGGGGTGGCCACGCAGCTTGCGCGTCAGCCCCAGGCCATCCAGGTTGGGCATGTTCTGGTCCGTCAGCACCAGGTCGATGCTGTGGTTCTGGGCTTTGTCCCAGGCGTCCTGGCCATCCACCGCTTCCACCACGTGAAAGCCCGCTCCGGTGAGCGTGAATGAAACCATTTTTCGCATGGATGCCGAATCGTCGACGGCAAGGATGGATCGCATGGGTTGCTCCGTTCTTCGGGTGTTATCGACACCGGGCGCGGGTTCTTAAAAGAGCTCGATCGAGCCGGCGTCCATTTCGCTCTGGGTCACGGGGCTCGGGCGTTCGGGCAGGGCATCCAGCGGCGCGGGCTCCTCGTCCTCCTCCGGGGCCATGGCCTGCTCGGCCAGGCGCCAGGCGCAGCCCTTGAGCATCTTTCCGGTGTGGGCGAGCAACTGGGTTGCCATGTCGTGGAACTGCAGCTCCGTCACGGCCTGGTGCAGGCTGTGGCGAATGCGTGTGAACTCTTCCCCGCGCGCGCCTTCCAGGGCGGCCAGGTCGCGGTTGGCGTTGCCGAAGCGCTCCAGCAGGTTGCCGGTGGCGTGGTCCAGCAGGCCCTCCAGGCGCTGCAGGTCGGTCATGGCCATGAGCAGCGAGTCCTGCAGGTCGGCCACCAGGGCCACGGACAACGTGACCGAGGGCGCATTCGGCTGCGAGGGGATGGGCTCCATGGCGTGCGGGGCGGTATACGGATTGGGGTACTAGAATTCTCGACACCCGTCCCGTGGGGTATCGACCGAAAACGGCCTGAAATACGGCGCTTTTGGCCGCCTGCGATGACGCCCCGTCGGCTTCCTCCCGTTCCCCCAGGGCTTTCATGACCGGCTCCGCCTCAGCGAACGAACAGCGCGTGGTGCGCATCCTTCACCTCGAGGACTCGCGGGTCGATCACGCCTTGGTGAAGTTCGCGCTGCAGCGCAGCCAGTTGCCCAACGACATCACGCTGGTCGATTCGCTGGAGGACTTCCGCCGCGAATTGCAGCAAGGTCAGCACGACATCGTGCTCGCCGATTACCACTTGCCAGGCTTCACCGGCATCGACGCCTGGGAAGTCGCGCGCGAGTTGCAGATCGAGATTCCGTTCGTCATCCTCTCGGGTGCCATCGGTGAGACTGCGGCGGTCGATGCCATGCACCGCGGCGTGAGCGATTACCTGCTCAAGGACAGCATGCATCGCCTGTCGCACGTGGTTCAGCGCGCACTGGAGGTGAGCGAGACGCGCAAGGCCAAGGCGCGCGCCGACGCCGAGCTGGCCGAGTCGCGCCAGCGGATGGCCGAACTCGCCGAGCACCTGCAGACCAGCATCGAGCAGGAGCGTGCCGACATCGCGCGCGAGATCCACGACGACATCGGCGGTGCATTGGCAGCCGTCAAGCTCGACCTGGCATGGGTTGGCCGGCGCGCCAACGACCCCGAGATGCAGCGCCATGTGAACGCGGCCATGGACATGCTGCAGCACGCGCTGGGCGCCAGCCAGCGCATCATGATGAACTTGCGCCCGCCCATCCTCGATCAGGGGCTGGTGGCCGCCGTGCAGTGGTTGGCCAACGGCTTCGAGCGCCGCAGCGGGCTACGCGTGAACGTGCGCCGCACGGCCGATCGCATCGAGGTGTCGCGCGACGCCCAGCTCGTGGCCTACCGCACTGCACAGGAAGCGCTCACCAACATCGGCAAACACGCGCAGGGCGCCACGCACGTGGAGATCGACCTCAACGACAGCGAGGGCGTGCTCACGCTGGAGGTGAGCGACAACGGCCCCGGCATGAGCGTCGGCGCCCTGCGCAAGGCCAAGTCATTCGGCCTGCTCGGCTTGCGCGAGCGCGCGGCCAAGGTCGGTGGCTGGCTTGACGTGAGCTCCTCGCCCCGCGGTACTTCGGTGATCCTTTCGGTGCCGTTGCCGCGCCCGGCCGAGGTTCCGGTTCCCAAGGAAGTGCATGATCAAGGTGATTTTGTGTGACGACCACGCGGTAGTGCGTCGCGGCATCCGCGACACCATCAGCGAGGCGGTGGACATTCAGGTGGTGGGCGAGGCGGGCAGCTACCCCGAGTTGCGCGAACTCATGCGCAAACAGACCTGCGACGTGCTGGTGCTCGACCTGAACATGCCCGGTCGCGGCGGCATGGAGGTTCTGGCCGCACTCAAGGACGAGGGTTCTGCTGTCAAGGTGCTGGTCGTCTCGATGTATCCCGAGGACCAGTACGCGATCCGTTGCCTGCGCGCCGGTGCACGAGGCTACGTCAACAAGGCCGGGGAGCCGGCCGAGCTCGTCAACGCCATCCGCGTGGTGATGCAGGGCCGCAAGTACGTGACGCCCGAGGTGGCGCAGATGCTGGTGGATACCCTGTCCGCGCCCGAGACCGAGGAGCTGCACGCCAGCCTGTCCGAGCGCGAGTTGCAGACGCTGCAGAAGATCGCCTCGGGCAAGAAGCTGTCCGACATCGCCGAGGAACTCATGCTCAGCCCCAAGACGGTGAGCGTGTACCGCGCGCGGGTGCTGGAGAAGCTGCACCTGTCGAACAACGCGGAACTCACGGTTTACGCCATCCGCAACGGGCTGGTATGACGCTGCACGTGACGCGCCGCGCGGCCTGGCTGGCCATGGTCAGCCTCGCGCTTGCCGCCTGCTCCCGTACCGACCCCGAGCAACAACTGCTCGAGACCGCGCAGGCCCTGCAGACCGCGATCGAGGCGCGCGATACCGGCGACGTGATGGACTTGGTCGACGAGAACTTTCGCGGCAGTGCCAACCTCGACCCGCAGAGCGCGCGCCGCCTGCTTACCGCCACGTTCCTGCGCTACCAGAACATCAAGGTGGTGGCGCTCGCGCCCACCGTGCGCATCGACCCTTCCGCGCCCCTGCTGGGGTTCATTGAATCGAAGGTGGTGGTCACCGGCGCACAGGGCCTGATACCCGAGCGCGCCGAGCCCTACACCGTGCGCACCGAGTGGCGCCTGGTCGACGGTGACTGGAAACTGAGCGACCTGCGCTGGGAATGAGCCGCCATGCCCATGTTCGTTGACACCTCGCCGCCAGGCCAGTGCATCTTCTGCAGCCTGGTCGCGGGCGAGATTCCCGCCGCCCGTGTCTGGGAGGACGAGCTCACCATCGCCTTCATGGACATCGGTCAGGTGAACCCCGGCCGTGTGCTGGTGGCCACGCGGCGGCACGCAGCCACCCTGTTCGACATCACGCCGCAGGAAGCCGCGGCCGTGGCGCAGACGGCGCAACGCGTGGCGCACGCGGTGCGCGCGGCCTTCGATCCGCCCGGCCTCACGCTGCTGCAAGCCAATGGCCGTGAAGGCGACCAGACCGTCTTTCATTTCCACCTGCACGTGGTGCCTCGCCACGCCGATGACGGCATCGCACTGTCTTGGCCGCGCAAGGACCCTGCGGCGGAGGTGTTGAAGGGGTACGCCGAGCGGCTGCGCGCTGCCATGGCGGCGTGAACGCCCCCAGGCGCCCGGTGTTCAGCCCGTGAACAGCGCCGTGGCCAAACGGAACAGCGCAACCACGGGCGCGTCCAGCATCGGCAGCGTGAAGGCGATGCCCACGAGGCCCGCCGAGAGCGTCACCGGAAAGCCGATGGCAAACGCGTTCATCTGTGGCGCAATGCGCGAGACGATGCCCAGCACCACGTTGATGAAGATGAGCATGCCGATCAGCGGCAGCGCGATCCACAGGCCGTAGCGGAACACCACCGCGCCCAGTTCGTGCAGGCGCATGGTGTTCACCGCGTCGAGTGCACCGCCGCCGACGGGAAAGGTGTTGAAGCTGGCCACCACCGCCTGCAGCAGCATGAGGTGGCCGCCGATCACCACGAACAGCAGCATGGTGATGTTGCCGAAGAAGCGGCCCACCGTGCTCGATTGCGCGCCGGTGGTGGGGTCGAAGAAGCCCGCGAAATTCAAACCCATCTGCAGGCCCACGAGTTCGCCCGCCAGTTCCACCGCAGCGAACACGATGCGCACCGCCATGCCGATGGCCAGGCCGATGAGTACCTGCTGCACCAGCACCTCCAGGGCGCGCGCATCGGTCAGCGCCACCACCGGCTGGTCGGTGAGCACGGCCTGCGCACAGACGGCGACCAGGAAGGCCAGCGCCACACGCGTGCGCATCGGCACCGAGCGTGCCGAAAAGATGGGCGCGGCGCTGAACACCGCGAGGATGCGGATAAAGGGCCAGAACACCGGCGACACCCAGGCCATGAGCTGGGCTTCGGTGAAGGTGATCACGTGCCGGGCCCTCGGGCCGCCGTCAGACGGCGTACTGCGGGATGGAAAGGATGGTGCTGCGGATGAACTCGACCAGCGTGGTCAGCATCCACGGGCCCGCAATGGCGAACACCGCGATCGCGGCCACGAGTTTGGGCACGAAGGCCAGCGTCTGTTCGTAGATTTGCGTGATGGCCTGGAACAGGCTGATCACCAGGCCCACGCCGAGCACCGTGAGCAGCACCGGTGCGGCCACCGCCAGCAGCAGGAAGAGCGCGTTCTGACCGATGGTGAGGGCCGCTTGGGGTTCCATGTGTTTCCCTATTGGGCGAACGACGCCGCCAGTGAACCGATGAGGATGTTCCAGCCGTCCGCGAGCACGAACAGCATGAGCTTGAAGGGCAGGGCCACGAGCACCGGCGAGAGCATCATCATGCCCAGCGACATCAGCACGCTGGCGACCACCATGTCGATCACCAGGAACGGAATGAAGATCATGAAGCCGATCTGGAACGCGGTCTTGAGCTCGCTCGTCACGAAGGCCGGCACCAGCACGCGAAACGGCGCGTTCTCGGCTGTCACGTTGGCGGGCAGCTTGGCCAGGCCCGCAAACAGCTCGAAGTCGGACTGGCGCGTCTGCTTGAGCATGAAAGCACGCATCGGCGCCTCGCCGCGCTGCAATGCTTGATCAAACGTGATCTCGTTGCGCGAGTAGGGTGCGTAGGCGTCGGCGTACACGCGGTCCAGCGTCGGGCCCATCACGAACAGCGTGAGGAACAGCGACAGGCCGATGATCACCTGGTTGGGCGGTGCCGATTGCGTGCCCAGCGCCTGGCGCAGCAGGGACAGCACGATGACGATGCGGGTGAAGCCCGTCATGAGCAGCAGCACCGCGGGCAGGAAGGACAGCGCGGTGAAGAACAGCAGGGTCTGGATCGGCACCGAGTAGCTCGCCCCACCCGCTCCCTGGCCCACCACCAGCGGCAGCGAGGGGCCTTGCGGCGTGGGCACGGGGGCGTTCTGCGCCCAGGCGCCGAGCGAGAGCAGGGCCAGCGCAAGGAACAGCGCGAGCGCGCGCAGCACGGCAGACCCGGCGTGACGTTCAGCGCGGCGCATCGTTCGGGCCCTTCACGAGTTGCTGGGCCAGCCGGGCCGCGAAACCGCCGGCGGCGGGCGCCGAAGGCGCTGCCGCTTCGGGTGGCAGCGGCATTTCATGCAGTTTGCTCACAGCGCCCGCGGCCACGCCCAGCACCAGGCAGGTGGCGTGTTCGCCCTGGCCCACCTGCAGCGTCACCACGCGCTGCTGCGGGCCCAGCGGCAGGCTGGCCAGCAGCTTGAGCGCCGGGCCTTGCTGGCCGGGCACGCCCGGCAGCCCGGGCATGCGCCCGCGTGCCCACTTGAGCGCCCAGGCAATGCCCACCATCAGCGCCAGCAGCACCAGTGCCGGCCACGCGTTCTGCCACATGGGTTCAGGTCCTGCTCAGGCGTTTCATGCGCTCGGAGGGCGTCACGATGTCGGTCAGGCGGATGCCGAACTTGTCGTTGACCACCACCACCTCGCCTTGTGCGATGAGGTAGCCGTTGACCAGCACGTCCATCGGCTCGCCGGCCAGCGCGTCGAGTTCCACGATCGAGCCCTGCGCGAGCTGCAGGATGTACTTGATGGGCACGCGGGTGCGGCCCAGCTCCACCGAGAGCTGCACCGGGATGTCCAGCACCATCTGGATGTCCTGCATCGACCCGCTGGCCGCAGCGCCACTCTTGATCGGCGTGTGATCGGCGTCGAAGGCTGGCGCGCTGTCGGCCGTGGCGGTGCCAGCACCGGCCTCTTCAAGGGCCTGAGCCCACTCGTCGGCAATGGCGTCCTGGTTCGGGGTATCGGTGGACATGGGAGTCTCTCCTGGGAAATCGGTGTTGGCGCGTTACAGGTCGGGCGAGGCGCCCAGCCAGTTCATGTCAGCGCCGCGCAGGCTGCGGTCCACGCGCAGGGCGTACTTGCCCTTGTGCGTGCCGTACTGGCATTCGAAGATCGGCACACCGTCGACGTTGGCGGTGATGGTGGGGTTGCGGTCGAGCTCGATGAAATCGCCCACCTGCATGGCGAGCAGCTGCTCCACCGTGGCTTCGGTCTGGGCGAGTTCGGCCACCATGGTCACCTCGGCGGCCTGGATCTCGTGGCTGAGCAGCTTCACCCAGCGGCGGTCGACCTCGATCGCGTCGCCCTGCACGCTCGAATACAGCACGTCGCGGATCGGCTCCAGCGTGGCGTAGGGAATGCAGATGTGCAGCGAGCCGCTCAGGTCGCCGATCTCCAGCGTGAAGCTGGTGGAGACGACGATCTCGCTCGGGGTGGCGATGGTGGCGAACTGCGGCTGCATCTCCGAGCGCTGGTAGGCCAGCTCGATCGGGTACACACCGCGCCAGGCCTTCTTGTATTCCTCAGCCACCACGTCCACCAGGCGGTTGATCACGCGCTGCTCGGTGGGCGAGAAGTCGCGCCCTTCGATGCGGGTGTGGAACTTGCCGGTGCCACCGAACAGGCTGTCGATCACGCCGAACAGCAGCGTGGGCTCGCACACCACCAGACCGTTGCCGCGCAACGGGCGGATGGCCATGATGTTGAAGTTGGTGGGCACCACCAGCTCGCGCAGGAAGGCGCTGTACTTCTGCACCTGCACACCCCCCACCGAAATCTCGGGGCTGCGGCGGATGAAGTTGAACAGGCCCTGGCGCAAGTTGCGCGAGAAGCGCTCGTTGACGATCTCCATCGTGGGCATGCGCCCACGAACGATGCGCTCCTGGCTGGAGAGGTTGTAGCTGCGGATGCCGCCTTCGGGCGTCTCGTCCTTGGCGAGCTTCTGGCTTTCGCCCGTCACGCCTTCGAGCAGGGCGTCGACTTCTTCCTGTGACAGAAACGAATCGGACATGGCCTGGTCACCCCTGGGTGTGTGGCGTCACTGGACGATGAAGCTGGAGAACAGCACGGCCTGCACCGGGTTGGCCGGGCCGCGGCGCTTGCCCTCGGCGCCGTCCTTCGGCACGGGGTAGCCCATCACGTCGGAGACGGCGGCCACGATGTCCTTGCCCAGCTTGTCCTTGCCTTCGGCGCTGAGGACTTCTTCGCCCGTGCGCTTGGACAGCAAGACCAGGATCTGGCTGCGGATGCTGGGCATGAAGGCCTTGACGGCATCGCCCGTGGCGCTGTCCTGCAATTGCAAGGTCAGGCCGATCTGGATGTAGCGGTTGCCACCCGGGTCGGCCAGGTTGACCACCATGTTCTCCAGCGGCAGGAAGGTTGGGGCCGACTTCGGGTCGACCGGTTGCACCGCGGACGATTCTTCGCCCTCGTAGTCGTCTTCAGCGGTGTTCTTCTTCAGGATGAACAGCGCGCCGGCCGCGCCCGCGATCGCGAGCACCAGCACGCCGACGATCACGAACAACAGCTTCTTGCCCTTCTTCTTCGGGGCGACAGGGGTGTCGGCGGTGGCGGTGGCAGCGGCGGACATGGGCTTCCTTCTCGGGGGCGGCACGCGGGCAGGGCGTGCGGATTGAGAAGGATTGTGGGAGGGGGTCCTGGGCGCCGTTCGCCCGATAAGCGCGGGAAAACCTGCTTATTCCCGCGCTCGCGCCCGCCGTCGGGCGCCCGCGGCTCAGATGAACAGGTCGAGTCCGCCCGCGCGTTCGGCCGCGCGTGCCTGCTGGGGCGCTGCCGTCTCGGCGCCGCTCTCGCCGCCCGTGCGGGCTTGCGCCAGCGTGGGCGTGTGGCCCTCGCGCTGGCGTTCCTGTTGTTGAGCGCCCACCGACACGTTGCCCAGCTGCAGGCCCCCTTGCTGCAGGCGCTCGCCCAGGGCGGCCTGGGCTTGCTCGCGCAGGGCGTCGCGGGTGGCACTGTCGTCGGTGCGGATGTCGAGTTGCACCTCGTCGCCGCGCAGGGCAAGCTGGATGTCGATGGCGCGTGCGGCGTCTTCGCCCACGCGCAGGCTGGCGTGGCGCAGGCCGTGGGTGCCGCCCCAGTGCTGCACGTCCACCGCCTCGGCGTCGCTGGCGTGGGCGTTCTGTGTGTCGTCTCCCTGGCCGTTGCCGTCGGGTGCGGTGCCGGCGCTGTCGCTGCCCTCGCCGCTGCCGCCCTGGCCGCTGTTCATGTCGGCCTGCGCTGCAGAGCCGCTGGCCGCGGGGCCTGCAGCCGGGGCGGCGCCGCCGATGGCGGTGCGTTCGCCGGTGTTGGCGGGGGCCACGTCGTCTGCCCATGCGCCGGCCGTCATCAGGCCGGTCGCAGGGGCCGTGGCCTGTGCCGCACCTGGCGCGGTCTGTGCGGCCGCGGGGAAGCGCGGGTCCAGGTTGACGGTGCTGCGCAGGCCCCAGGCCGGCGCGTGGGTGGGGCTCTCGGGGGCGGCGCGGCTCCAGCGGGTGGCGGGCGCGTCACCGCCGCTGCCGGCGGGTGCGGTCTGTGCGGCGCGCGAGGCCATGACCTGCCAGCTCGGGCCGCTGGGGCGTGTCGACGTGGCCGGGGTGGCGGCGGTGGCCGCGGCGGTGTCAGTGGCCTGAACGGCCGGTTCATCGGCACGGGCCGATGGCTCGCGCAAGGCATCTGCCGCTGCGCGGTCAGGCGTGGTGTTGGTTGCCCGGCTGCCGCGGGCACTGTCGCCGCCGGCCTGCGCTGCGTGGGCCTGTTCCAGCGGACCCTGGGGTTGCCAGAACATCAGGCCGGCGAGCGGGTTGTCCTTGTCGTCGGCGTCCTGCGCGGTGCCTTGCGCCGCAGTGTCGGTGGCGGCCAGCGGGTCACTGGCGTCGGCCGGCGTCGCATCGGCGGCCAGGGCCAGCAGCGTGGCGAACAAATCGGCGGGCGCCTGCGTGCGCTGGCCTTGCAGGTGCGCGGGGCGCGCGCCGGCGGCGTGGGCTTGCGGTCCGTGGGCGGGGGTGGGGGAGGCAGGGGTGGCGGTGCTCATCAGGACATCGGCTGGAAGTTGCTGTCGTTCTCGAGGCGGCGGCGGTGGATGTTCTGCGCCATCTCGTCGGTGTGCTTCTGCTCGCGGCGCTGCAACGTCTGCTGCCAGGCCTCGATCTGGCGCGCGGCGTACTTGCGCAGGCTGGCCAGGTCGCGCTCGGCTTCCTGCATCGCGGCGGTGGCGCGTTGCACGCGCTGCGCGCGGTCGGCCAGCACGTCTTGCTGGAAGGCCATGGCGTTGTCCAGCTTGGCCATGAACTGGCGGTGGTGCATGAGCAGCGTCACGTCCACACCCGCGGCGCCGCGCTCGGCCCAGCGTCGGTTGGCCTCATCGGCATAGGTCACGAGTTGGTCCATCTGCTCCTGAGCCTGGCGCTGCTCGGTCTGCAGCCGCGCGCACTCCGCCAGCGCCTCGTCACGGCGGCGCTCGGCGATCTCGATCACGGGTTCGAGGTTCTGCGCAGGACGCGTCATCCGTTATGGCCTTCGTAGGGGTTGTGCTGGGGACGTGCACCTCGCGCGCCTGAGCCCGGTGTGGGAGCCGCCTTGTCCTCCTGCAGCGCGGCCTTGAGCTGGCGCAGGCTGTCGCTCATGGGGGCGGCCTCGCGCATGTCCTGCATCAGGAAGCGCTGCAGGCCGGGGTAGAGGACGATGGCGCGGTCGGTCTCGGGGTCGCTGCCGGCCACGTAGGCGCCCAGCTGGATCAGGTCGCGGCTCTTCTGGTAGCGCGAGTAGTTCGCGCGGAACTTGCGCGCCAGTTCGAGGTGCGTGGGCCCGGCCACGTTGTGCATCACGCGCGAAGCCGATGCCTCCACGTCGATGGCGGGGTAGTGGCCCGATTCGGCCAGCGCGCGCGAGAGCACGATGTGGCCGTCGAGGATGGCGCGCGCCGCGTCGGCGATCGGGTCCTGCTGGTCGTCGCCCTCGCTGAGCACGGTGTAGAAGGCGGTGATGGAGCCCACGCCGTTCAAGCCGTTGCCGCTGCGCTCCACCAACTGGGGCAGCTTGGCAAAGCACGACGGCGGGTAGCCCTTGGTGGCCGGCGGCTCGCCGATGGCCAGTGCGATCTCGCGCTGCGCCATCGCATAGCGCGTGAGCGAGTCCATCAACAGCAGCACGTGCAGGCCCTGGTCGCGGAAGTGTTCGGCAATGGCGGTGGCGTAGCTCGCACCCTGCATGCGCACCAGCGGCGGTGCGTCGGCCGGTGCGGCCACCACCACGCTGCGGCGGCGGCCTTCGGGGCCCAGAATGTCCTCGATGAATTCCTTCACCTCGCGGCCGCGCTCGCCGATCAGGCCGACCACGATCACGTCGGCCTTGGTGTAGCGGGCCATCATGCCCAGCAGAACGCTCTTGCCCACGCCGGAGCCGGCGAACAGGCCCAGGCGCTGGCCGCGGCCCACGGTGAGCATGGCGTTGATGGCGCGCACGCCGGTGTCCAGCGGTTCGCGCACCGGGTCGCGGTCCATCGCGTTGAGGGGTGCGCGTTCCAGCGGCGCCACGCTCACGTCGCGCAGCGGGCCCTGGTGGTCCAGCGGCTGACCGTGCGAATCGACCACCCGGCCCAGCAAGCCATGCCCCATGGGCAGGCTGAGCGTGCTGCGGTCGTTGGGCGAGGGCGGCGGGTTGTCCTGACCCAGCCGGGGCACGCTGCGGTAGGGCGGCAGCGGCGTCACGCTCGCGCCACTGGCCAGGCCGTGCACGTCGCCCGCGGGCATCAGGAACGCACGGTCTTTCGAGAAGCCCACCACCTCGGCCAGCACGGGTTGCTTCTGGCCGTTGTCGATGAGGCACTGCGATCCGACCGGCACGCGCAGGCCCACGGCTTCGAGCACGAGGCCGGCGAGCCGGGTGAGCGTGCCGCGCGTCTCCAGTGTCGTGGGGGCGCGGGCGCTGGCGCGCAGGTCCTCCATGAAGTGGCCCCAGCGGCTCGGCGTGTCGTCGAAGGTGCTGTCGGTCATCTTGTGCGGTTCAGACGTCCGCGTCCGCGGGGTTCCAGGGTTCGCTCAGGCCGAGGTTGCCGATCGCGCGCAGCCAGCGCTTCTCGATCGTGGCGTCCACCGAGTTGGTGCGCGACTCGACCACGCAACCGCCGGGGGTGATGTTCGGATCGGCCACGAAATCGGGTGCAGGGTCGCCCAGCGTTTCCAGCAGCGCGCCTTTCATGAGGGCGAGGTCGGCCGGGTGCATGCGAACCGTGGCAGGCAGGTTGTCGTCGATGAGCTGCGCCATCGCCTCGCTCACCACGCCCTGCAATTGCACCGGGTGCTGCACCAGTTCCTGGCGGATCACCTGGCGCGCCAGGTCGCAGGCAAGCTCGAGGATGTGGCGCGAGATGTCGTGCTCGTTGTGCTTGAGGTGCTCGCGCGTGTTGCGCAGCAGTTGCGCCATGCGCACGGCGGTCTCTTCGGCGGTGCGGCGCATGGTGGCTTCCATCGCGTCGCGCACCGATTGCGCGCCGGCGTCGTGGCCGTGCTGGAAACCCTCGGCATAGGCCTGCTCGCGCGCCTCGGCCAGCCGCGCTTCGGGTGCTGCCGCGTCTGCACCGGGTTCCGTTGCCAGCACGGGGCGCTGGTCGCTGCCGTCCACGGCAGCGAACTGCCAGGCCGCCACGCCGTCGATTTCCTCGCGCGGGATGAAGCGCGAGTAGGGGTCGCTCTTGGGTCGTTGGCTCATGGCGTGATCACACAAAGGCTTCGTCTTCGCCGCCGCCGCCGATCATGATCTGACCTTCGTCGGAGAGGCGGCGCACCACCTTGAGGATGTCTTTCTGCTGCGCTTCCACCTCGGACAGGCGGATCGGGCCGCGCGCGTCGAGGTCCTCGCGCAGCGCCTCGGCCGCGCGGGTGGACATGTTGTTGAACACCAGTTCGCGCAATTCGTTGCTGGCACCCTTGAGCGCGATGACGAGCTGGTCGGTGGCGACTTCCTTGAGCACGAGCTGGATCGCCCGGCCTTCGAGCTTGAGCAGGTCCTCGAAGATGAACATCTTGTCCATGATCTTCTGGGCCAGGTCGGCGTCGTGGTCGCGGATGGCCTCGATCACCGAGCTCTCGATCTGGGTGCCCATCATGTTGATGATCTCGGCCGCCGTCTTCACGCCGCCCATCGAGGCCTTGCGGATCTTGTCGCCGCCAGCCAGCACCTTGTAGAGCACCTCGTTGAGGTCCTTCAGCGCGGTCGGCTGGATGCCTTCGAGCGTGGCGATGCGCAGCATCACCTCGTTGCGCGGACGCTCGGTGAAGTTCTTCAGCACCGCGGCCGTCTGCTCGGCCTCCAGGTGCACCAGGATGGCGGCCACGATCTGTGGGTGTTCGTTGCGCAGCAGTTCGGCGATCGACAGCGGGTCCATCCACTTCAGGCTCTCGATGCCCGAGACGTCACCGCCTTGCAGGATGCGGTCGATCAGCAGCGCGGCCTTGTCGTCGCCAAGCGCGCGCTTGAGCACGCTGCGCACGTAGTTGTCGGTGTCGGAGACCAGCAGGCTCTGCGACGAGGCCGTGTTGGTGAAACGCTGGATCACCTGGTCCACCCGCTCGTGCGAGACGGCGCGCGTACGCGCGATGGTCTCGCCGAGCTTTTGCACCTCTTTCGGGCTGAGGTGCTTGAACACCTCGGCCGCTTCTTCCTCGCCGATCGACATGAGGAAGATCGCGGCGTCCTGCAGTCCCTGGTCGTCCATGGTCGTGCTTCCTTCGTTCGGTCAGGCCGCGGCTTCGCCGTTGACCCAGCCCTTGACGATGTTGGCCACCGCTGCGGGGTTCTCCAAGGCGAGGCGCTTGGCATCCGTCATGCGCCGGCGCTCGGGCGTGTCTTCGTCGGGTGCCGTGGGTTGCGGCAGGCCGGGGCGCTCGGGCGCTTCGTTCAGGATGGCGTTGAGCGGCGTCACCTCGCGCGGCCCGGGCGGGGCTTTCATCAGGCGCAGCGCCGGGCGCACCAGGCCCAGGAACACGATGAGCGCGAGCAGCACCATGCCGGCCGGGAAGGCCATGCTGCGCGCCAGCTCCAGCGTGTCGGCCTGCTGCCAGAACGGCAGTGGCTCGGCCTCGGGCAGCTTCACGTCGTTGAAGGGGGCGTTCACCAGGTTCACCGAATCGCCGCGGGTCTGGTTGAAACCGATGGTCTCGCGCACCAGCGCCGTCATCTGCTCCAGCTGCTGCGGCGGAATGGGGTTGCTCACCGGCTTGCCGTTGCGATCGAGCGTGGTCTTGTGGTTCACCACCACGGCCGCGCTCAGGCGCTTGACGGTGCCGGTCGCCTCGCGCACCACGCGCACGGTCTTGTCGACCTCGTAGTTCACCACCGACTCGCGACGGCTCGAGGTGGTCTTGTCGCCCGTGCCCTGGCCGTTGACGCCCACCGGCGCGGCCGGGCCATTGATGGGCGCGCTGCCCTGCGCCGGCGGCTGGTTGCTCACCGCACCCGGCACGCCCGCGGGCTGTGCGGCGCTGCCATTGCTGTCCTCGATGAGCTGCTGGCTGCGCACCGCGCTGGGTTCACCACCCTGGTTGGGGCGGTGCTGCTCCGAGGTCATCTCGGCTTCGGAGAAATCGATGTCGGCGCTGACCTGGGCCTTCACGTTGCCCGCGCCCACCAGCGGTTCGAGCATGTCCAGGATGCGGCGCGTGTAGGTCTGCTCGAGCTGCTGAACGTACTGCAGCTTCTGCACGTCGGCGCCCTGCTTGCCGGCGCCGTCGGGCGGGTTGGAGAGCAGGTTGCCCTGGTCGTCCACCACGCTCACGGCCTTGGGGTTCATCTCCGGCACGCTGCTGGCCACCAGATGCACGATGCCGGCCACCTGGGCGCGGTCGAGCGTGCGGCCGGGAAACAGCGTGAGCAGCACCGAGGCGCTGGGTTTCTGCTGTTCGCGAAAGAAGCCGTTCTGATTGGGCAGCGCCAGGTGCACGCGCGCGGCCTGCACGGAACCGAGCGACTGGATCGAACGCGTGAGCTCACCTTCGAGGCCGCGCTGGAACGTCAGGCGTTCCTGAAACTGCGTCATGCCGAAGCGGTTGCTCTCCATGAGCTCGAAGCCGGTGACCGTGCCCTTGGGCAGGCCTTGGGACGCCAGGCGCAGGCGGGTGTCGTGCACCTTGTCGGCTGGCACCATGATGGCGCCACCGCCCTCGGCGTGCTTGTAGGGCACGTTCATCTGCGAGAGCTGCGCCACGATGGCGCCGCCGTCCTTGTCGCCCAGGTTGGCGTAGAGCACGCGCCAGTCGGGCTGGCGGCCCATGAAGAAGAAGGCCAGCGCCACGCCCAGCAGGGCCAGCACGCCGATGCCCAGCTTCGTCTTCTGCGCGGGGCTCATGCGGGCGAAGCCATCGGCCAGCTCGTTGGGGCGCGCGGGCTGGACATCGAGTTCGGCAACGGCGGTGGTGCTCATGGGCGGGTGGGCTCGTCGTGTGTCGTCAGAGGGCGCTAAGGGTGAGAACGGTGCAGATGGCCCCCGAATGCGAACGAGTATCCCGGCGCCCCCGACGCGCAGTCCCGCAAAAAGGCGCGCTTATGCGCCTTTATTTCCCGCCCGGCTTGCCGAGGGGGTGCCTAGGATCGGGGCCTGTCATGAGATGAAGGAGTCCCCCATGGACATGCGCCTGACCCCCTTGAGCAGCCAGGGCCTGGCCGGCACCGGCGCCTTGAAGCGTCCCGCCGCCGGCACCGCCGCGGCCGGTGGCACCGGTGCGGCCTTCGCCGACAACCTCAAGGCCGCGCTGGGCAAGGTGAGCGACGCCCAGAACCAGGCCAGCAAGCTGCAGACCCAGGTGCAGCTCGGCAACCCCAATGTCAGCCTGGAAGAAACCATGATCGCCATGCAGAAAGCGCAGATCGGTTTCCAGAGCGCGCTGCACGTGCGCAACCGCATGGTGCAGGCCTATTCGGACATCATGAACATGTCGGTCTGAGCGCGTGGCCGCAGCGGCGGCTGCGGTTTCGATGCATGTGCGTTGATCGCTGAACCATCAACAAGAAAGGCCCCGCGGGGCCTTTCTTGTTGCTTCGTGCTGCCGGAGAAGGTCTCAGTGCGTCGGCGCCGGGCTCGGCCGGTCGAGGATCTGGGCCAGGTCGCTCAGCCAGGGCTCGGCCAGGCAACGGATCTCGGCATCGGTGCGCAGGATGCGCTGCATGATCTGCGCCTTTTCCTTGCGTTCCTCGGGGGCCAGATCGGCGTCGCGCGACTTGAAGCGCAGCTGCGCGATCAGCACCGCGCAGGCACCCTCCAGGCGCACCACCTGGTCCCAGTCCTCGGCCTGCGCCGCAGCCAGCATCTGCTCGCTGGTGCGCTCGATGGCCTTGTAGTAGTCGATGAGCTGGTGCTGCATGCTCAGGCTCCCTGCAGAGCTTGCGAGCGGATGTCCTGCCAGGCCTGCGCCACCGGCTCGATCAGGCCCACCACCTCGGCCAGCGCGGCGCCGTCGTTGCGCAGGTTGGCTTCGGTCAGGCGGCGCACGCTGTAGGCGTACAGGGCGCCCAGGTTCTGGGTCATCTCGCCGCCGGCGGGGTCGAGGCCGGCCTTGAGGCCTTCTTCGATGATGCGCACGGCCTTGCCGATCTGTGTGCCCTTGATCGCCAGTTCGCCGCGCTCCATGGCGCCACGCGCGACGGCCAGCGCCTGGAGCAGGCCGTCAAACAACATGCCCACCAAGAGGTGTGAGTCGGCGGCCTGGACGCCGGTTTCCACGGCGACGCGCTTGTAGACGGATGCAGAACGGGTGTTGACGGAGGTGAACATGGCGGGTGTTCCTTGCTGGCTATGCACGATGTATCGGCTACGCGGCGGCGGACTGTAGGCATCCGAAAAGCGATCAGAGGTGGGATTCACAGCTGATTCGCGTGATCGGAGGAGCGGCCGTTGCACGCATCAAAACAAAACGGCGGTGGCCCTGGAGCCACCGCCGCTTGGATCGTGGAACTGCCCCGGGTGGAGCCGTCTTTCTCAGCGCAGGAGCGACAGCACGTTCTGGCCGTTCTGGTTGGCCTGCGCCACCATGGCGGTGCCTGCCTGCTGAAGGATCTGCGAGCGCGAGAGGTTGGAGGTTTCTTTCGCGAAGTCGGCATCCACGATGCGACCGCGGGCGGCGGAGAGGTTCTCGCCGGTGATGTTGATGTTGGCCACGGCGTTCTCGAAGCGGCTTTGCAGGGCACCGAGGTCGGCGCGCGAGCTGTTGATCGCGTCGATGGCTTTGTCGATGACCTTCAAGGCCTTTTGTGCATCCCCGAATGAGTTGATGTTGATGTCGTCGAGCTGACTGGTAGCGGCGGCACCCACTGCGACGGTACCCGTGGCAGCGGCCGTGAAGTTGCCGAAATCAGCCACGGCGATTGCACCTTCCGAGAACGCCTCGAACCCGGTTGCCACGCCGCTGGCGTTGACCACAGCGCGGGCGAAGATGCCGGTCTCCGACGACTTGGCATTGATGGCATCTACCACTTGGAAGGTGCGCTCGCTGGCGCTGGCGGCGGCCGCGATCGGCCCGAGGGCCACACCCTTGACGTTCAGTGCGCCTGCCGCGATGGCACCGTTGGCCCCGGCGGTCGTTGTGATCGTTCCGACGCTGGTGATCAGCGACGCATTGCCCAGCGTGTCGGTCTTGGCCGAAACGATGGAATCGATGGCGATGCCTTCGCCGGCGTTGGCGCCCACCTGGAAGGTGGCATTGGCAAACGTGCCGTCCAGCAGCTTGGTGCCGTTGAAGCTGGTGGTTTTGGCCACGCGGTTGATTTCGGCGCTGAGCTGCGTCACCTCGGCTTGAAGAGCCTTGCGGTCATCGGCGTTGTTGGAGGCGTTGGCCGACTGCACGGCCAGCTCGCGCATGCGCTGCAGCATGTCGCCCACCTTGCCCAGTGCGCCTTCGGCGGTCTGGGCCAGCGAGATGCCGTCGTTGGCGTTGCGGGCGGCGACGTTCAAGCCGCGCACCTGGCTGTTCATGCGCTCGGAGATAGCCAGGCCGGCGGCATCGTCTTTGGCGGAGTTCACACGCAGGCCCGAAGACAGGCGCTGCATGGAGGTGGCCAGGGAGTTGGCCGAGCCGCTCAGGTTGCGCTGGGCGGTCATCGACATGACATTGGTGTTGATGGTGGTCATCGCTGTTTCCTTTGAAGGGTTGAACCGTCTGAACGATCCGGCGCGTGTCCATGTCGAAGGCCGTGTGCCGGGCACGAACCTCACTGAAGATTCGTTGTTGTCTGTTTCGACTGTCTCGGCGATTTCTTGAGGGTCAAGCCAAGCTGTTCGGGTGCTTTGTCAAAGCGAAACAGCACCGGAATCACCCGTCAATTCCCAAAACAAAACGGCGATGACCCTTGAGGCCATCGCCGTTCGTTCTGCGGTCGTTGGCCGCGGGGCCGATCGGTCAGCGCAGCAGCGACAGGACGTTCTGCGTCGCCTGGTTGGCTTGAGCGACCATGGCGGTGCCGGCCTGCTGCAGGATCTGCGCGCGCGAGAGGCTGGACGTTTCCTTCGCGAAGTCGGCATCCACGATACGACCGCGGGCGGCGGAGAGGTTCTCGCCGGTGATGTTGATGTTGGACACCGCGTTCTCGAAACGGCTCTGCAGGGCGCCGAGGTCGGCGCGTGAGCTGTTGATGGCGTCGATGGACTTGTCAATCACCTTCAGGGCGATCTGGGCGTCGCCGAAACTGTTGATGTTGATCGTGCTCAGGGCTTCGAGGGTGGCGCCAGCGGGCGGAACAGTGTCGGCCATCGCACCGGTCGTGGTGGCGCCGAATCCGGAGAATCCGGTTGCGGCCGTCAAGTCGCGGTCGGAGAAAATCTGAAAGTTGCCGCCGGTCGTTTCGCGTGCAAATACGCCAGTCTCGGACGCCTTGGCGTTGATTGCATTGACAACCTGCGTTGTCCGCTGAGCGGTGGTGGTGGCTGCAGCAATTGCGCCCAGTGCGACGGCATTTCCATTGGCATCGTCGATCGTCAGGGCGCCAGCTGCAATCGCTGCGCCATCGGCAGGCATCGTCGCAAGTGTGGCGCCGGTGATGGTGGCGACGTAGAGCTCACTGTTCAGATCGGAACCCAGTGTGGTGGATCTGGCCGAGACGATGGAATCGATCGAGATGCCCTCGCCAGCGTTGGCACCGACCTGGAAGGTGGCGTTGGCGAAGGTGCCATCCAGCAGTTTGGTGCCGTTGAAGCTGGTGGTCTTTGCCACGCGATCGATCTCGTCACGCAGTTGGGTCACCTCGGCTTGCAATGCGGCGCGGTCGCTGCTGTTGTTGGAGGCGTTGGCCGACTGAACGGCGAGCTCTCGCATGCGCTGCAGCATGTCGCCGACTTTGCCCAGCGCGCCTTCGGCGGTCTGGGCCAGGGAGATGCCGTCGTTCGCGTTGCGCGCCGCAACGTTCAAGCCGCGCACCTGGCTGTTCATGCGCTCGGAGATGGCCAGGCCGGCGGCATCGTCTTTGGCGGAGTTCACACGCAGGCCCGAGGACAGGCGCTGCATGGACGTGGCGAGGGCGTTGGCCGAGCCGCTCAGGTTGCGCTGGGCGGTCATCGACATCACGTTGGTGTTGATGGTGGTCATGTCGGACTCCTGTGAGTGGACTGTTGAGGACAACCGGCGCTGTTGCCGGATCACGAACCGCGATCCGTGGCCCGTTGCTGGGTGTTTCGGCGACGCTGCCGATTACTTGAGCCGTTCGATGCTCGAAATGAAAGCGGGCGATGGATGTCCATCGCCCGCGCTGTAATCGGCAGAAGGCTTGCGTCAGCCTTTGCTGCGGTTCCACATGGTGACTTGCTGCGAGATGTAGGCGTTGAGCGAGTTCAGGCGCGCCACGTTGGCGTCCATCGCGTTGTAGTAAGCCAGGTAGCGCGTTTCGGCACGTGCAGCGCGATCCACCACCTTGTCCATTTCCGCGTTGGTGCGTTTGATGCTGGCTTGCAGCGAATCGGTCCGGTTGCTTAGGGTCCCGCCGGCCTCGACGAGTCCGTCGGCAAAAGCGTCCAGCTTGAGGCCGAAGCCCTGTAGCGTGGGATCGACGTTGGAGGCCCCGAACAACTTGCCCAACTCGGCCGGTTTGTCCAGTGCGGTGTCCAGCTTGGTACTGTTGATGCTCATTTTGCCGTCGGACTTGATCTCGATGCCGACGTCAACCAACTGTGTGAACTCGCCCCCCGGCGTGCTCGACCGCATCATCCCCC
The DNA here is from genome assembly GCF_023715105.1 of Hydrogenophaga intermedia. Taxonomy (GTDB): domain Bacteria; phylum Pseudomonadota; class Gammaproteobacteria; order Burkholderiales; family Burkholderiaceae_C; genus Hydrogenophaga; species Hydrogenophaga intermedia_A. Next base: position 94,451 of record NZ_JAMBNO010000014.1, read on the forward strand.
GAATGGCGTTACGCAGCCCGACTGCCGTGCTGTCGCCTTGCAGCGAGCCTGCGACCTTCGTCTCCGGGTCGTATTTGGTTGAGGTGGCCAGCATGTCCATGACAGCGTTGTACGCATCGACGAAGCCCTGCACCGCCTTCTTCATGGCGTCCTTGTCGTTGCTCACGCTGACTTCCACGGGGCCTGTGGTCACCTTCTTGAGCTCGAAGGTCAGGCCGTCGACGCTGTCCTTGACGGTGTTGGCGGCTGACTCGATGGCTACCCCATTGATGGTGAACTGGGCATTCAAGCCGGCCTGCGTGAGCGTGCTGGGCGATCCCGCCCCGGTGTATGCGAGGCGCCCGAGGTCTTTGCCATCGCCGGCGTTGGTGTCGGTGGCCTCGACCCGAAAACCCATCTCAGCGCCGGTGGCCTTGGAACGCAGCAGCAGACGCTCGCCGTTGGCATCCTTCAGCACGGTGGCGGTGACGCCTGCATCCGAGCCATTGATCTGCCCGGCGATGTCGATCAAGGTGTCCTTGCCTTCCTCGACGGTGATCTGCACTGGCGTCTGACTGCCCGCCACGAAGCTGCCGCTGCCCCAGTTGCCCAGGGTGATGGTCAGCGTGCCTGCGCCCATGCCGCTGCCGGTGGGCACGGCAGCGCTCGACGTGTTCTGTGCCTGCGCCAGGCGCTGCACCTCCAGCGAAAAGCCCGTGGGCGGGGTGCCTGCAGCGACCGTCACGCCCACCACATCGGGAACGGACGACGTCGCCTTGACCGCTTTGAACGTGTTCGCCTCCGACAGCCGCGCACCCGCGTCCCCGAGCGAGGTGACGAGTGACTTGATGGTGCCGTAGAGGGACAGTTTGCTCTGTGCCTTGTTGACCTGCGTCTGCAGGCCCGTGAGCGGCGCCCGCTCAAGAGCCACGAGCTGCGCGACCATGTCCTTGATGGGTAGGCCACTGGCCATGCCTGGGGAAGTGATGGTCGCCATTCGTGTCCTTCGTGGTCAGAGGTTTTTTAGCGATTCAGCAACGACAGTACGTTCTGCGGAATCTGGTTGGCCTGCGCGACCATGGCGGTGCCAGCCTGCTGCAGGATCTGGGCGCGCGAGAGATTGGAGGTCTCTTTGGCGAAGTCGGCATCGATGATGCGGCCCCGTGCGGCGGAGAGGTTCTCGCCCGTGATGTTGATGTTGGCCACCGCGTTCTCGAAGCGGCTCTGGAGAGCACCAAGATCGGCGCGCGAACTGTTGATGGCATCAATCGCCTTGTCTATGACGCGCAATGCCAGTTGAGCGTCGCCGAAGCTGTTGATGTTGATCGAGCTCAGTTTTTCAACGTCGGTGCCAGTCGGCGCAGCAAGAGCGCCTGGTGCGCCGGTGGTGGGGGCTGTAAAGGCAGCACCGAACGTGGCGGTAGCGGAGCTCGAAAATACCTCGTAACCCCCGGCGGCCACGCGCGCGAAGACCCCGGTTTCGCTCGACTTTGCATTGATCGCATCGACGACCTGCCGTGATCGCTCGGCCGGGTCGGTGGTGGCTGCGATACCGCCCAGAGGCACGCCGTTGACGGTCCAGCCGGCGGTACCCGCAGGAATGGCGGCGCCGGTGGTTGCGTCAAGAGTGGCAGGCTGGGTGACCGCTGCCTCGTAATGTTCGGTGCTGCTGAGGGTGCCCAGCGTGTCTGTTTTGGCGCTGACGATCGACTCGATCGAGATGCCTTCCCCCGCATTGGCGCCGACCTGGAACGTGACGTTCGCAAACGTGCCGTCGAGCAATTTGGTGCCGTTGAAGGCGGTGGTCTTTGCCACGCGCTCGATTTCCTGGCGCAGCTGCGTGACCTCGGCCTGCAGGGCCTTGCGGTCATCTGCGTTGTTGGAGGCGTTGGCCGACTGAACAGCCAGTTCACGCATGCGCTGCAGCATGTCGCCCACCTTGCCCAGTGCGCCTTCGGCCACTTGCGCGAGCGAGATGCCGTCGTTGGCGTTGCGGGCGGCGACGTTCAAGCCGCGCACCTGCGTGTTCATGCGCTCGGAAATGGCCAAGCCGGCGGCGTCGTCCTTGGCGGAGTTGACGCGCAGGCCCGAAGAAAGCCGTTGCATGGAGGTCGCGAGCGACCCCGCCGACGTCGCCAGGTTGCGCTGGGCGGTCATCGACATCATGTTGGTGTTGATGGTGGTCATAACTCACTCCTGTGATGGACTGTGAAAGGTGGTCCGGAAGATTCCGGGTCTCACCGTCACTGATCGCTGGCCGTTACGCCGGGCGTCGAACGCCATCAAGGGCTCGCTTCGTCAATTTCGGTGATGTCCTGGGATTCTTGAGATTTGTCTGACGTGGAGCGGTCGGATAAGCGCCACCGAACGTCGGCATTTCTTGGCTTTGTCCCGGTTGCGCAAGAAATCCATGCCTGCTGATCAGGAACACCGGCGAGTGAATCTCACGCCGGATGTCGGGAAAACGAGAACCTAGGTTGTAGGCATTGCACTGACACCGCCACACCCGTTCTCCCGACACGTTGCACAGCGCTTTACCGATTCAAGTTTCTTCACCGATCGACACAATTCCTCACATCGGGTCCAGCAATGCCAGCCGGCAGCGAAACCCCCCACCCACGAGGACGTGAAGGAGCACATGATGGACAGCGAACAACTTCTGGCCGAGATCCGCGAAGCCAACCTCACCTACCTGATGCTGGCGCAGAACCTGATCCGCAAGGACCGCGCCGAAGCCCTGTTCCGCCTGGGCCTGACGGAAGAAGCCGCCGACCTGCTTGGCATGCTCTCCACCGCGCAGTTGCTCAAGATCGCTTCCAGCAACATGCTGCTGTGCCGCTTCCGTGTGGACGACGACCTGGTGTGGAACCTGCTGACCAGCCACAACGTGAAGAAGGTCGAGAACAGCACCACGACCCAGTTGCACGCCAGCATCCTGATGGCCGGCAAGTACGCCGAGTCGGTTGCCGCCACAGCCCACTGATCCCACCCCTGCACCGGAGCACGCACATGGCCGCTGGCAAAAGCATCCTCAACGAGTCGCGCGACATCGAACGCGCGGTGGCCCTGATCCAGCTCGGCGCGCGCCTGCAGGTGCTCGAGTACGAAACCAGCCTCTCCTACGAGCGCCTGTTGCGCCTGTACAAGGAAGTCGCGGGCAAGAGCCCCTCCAAGGGCCAGCTGCCGTTCTCCACCGACTGGTTCCTGACCTGGCAGCCGAACATCCACGCCTCGCTGTTCCTCAACATCCACGAGTACCTCTCCAAGTCCAGCGCGCTGGAGGAGATCGATGCCGTCATCAAGGCCTTTCGCCTCTACAGCGAGCAGATGAGCGCCAGCGCCATCGAGCCGCTGCTGTCCGTCACCCGCGCGTGGCGGCTGGTGAAGTTCGTCGACAACGGCATGCTCACGCTGACCAAGTGCTCCTGCTGCGGTGGCCAGTTCGTCACCGAGCCTTACGAGAACGCCCGCCACTACGTCTGCGGGCTGTGCCAGCCCCCGGCGCGCGCCGGCAAGGGCGCCAGCGCCAACAGCCTGCGTCTGCACTGATCGACGCACGCCGTCAAAGCTTGAAAAGGGCCCGCTCAAGGGCCCTTTTTCCGTTTCTGGCTGCCTTCATCCCCCCCTAGAGTCGACCGATAAGTTCTGCAAACCCCCGCGCGGTATGTCCCGCCCGGGCAACCCCATCCTGCGGCCCAGCACATGTTCGTCATCATCGGCTTCGTGGTCTCGATGCTCTGCATCTTCGGGGTGTTCATCCTCCACGGCGGCAACATCGGTGTGGTGCTCAAGGCACTGCCGTTCGAGATGACCACCATCCTCGGTGCGGCGCTCGGCGCCTTCCTGATCAACAACCAGATGAAGGTGGTCAAGGCCGCCTTCAAAGGCATCGCGGGCTGCTTCAAGGGCAGCCGTTTCACCAAAGAGCGCTACATGCAGCTCATGGCGCTGCTGTACGACCTGCTGCAAAAGGCCCGCAAGGAAGGCCTCATGGCCATCGAGCAGGACGTGGAGAACCCCGAGCAGTCGGCGGTGTTCAAGAAGTACCCCACGATCTCCGCCGACCACCACGTGGTCGAGTTCATCACCGACTACCTGCGCATGATGGTCTCTGGCAACCTCAACGCGCACGAGATCGAGACGCTGATGGACAGCGAGATCGAGACCCACCACCAGGAGGCGCATGCCCCGGTGGCCGCCATTGCGCGCCTGGCCGGCGGCCTGCCGGCCTTCGGCATCGTGGCTGCGGTGCTGGGCGTGGTGAACACCATGGGCTCGGTGGGCCAGCCGCCTGCGGTGCTCGGCGCCATGATCGGCTCGGCCCTGGTGGGCACCTTCCTGGGCATCCTGCTGGCCTATGGCGTGTTCGAACCGCTGGGTGGCCTCATGGACCAGAAGGTGGAAGAGAGCAGCAAGGAATTCCAGTGCATAAAGACCACGCTGCTGGCCAGCATGCAGGGCTACGCACCGGCCACCGCGGTCGAGTTCGGCCGAAAGGTGCTGTTCAGCGACGTGCGTCCGACGTTCTCCGAGCTGGAGAACCACGTCAAAGGCAAGAAGGCTTGAGGGCCTGAGGTATCGCGATGGCCGGCGACGGAAAAAAGCTTCAACCCATCATCGTCAAGCGGATCAAGAAGGCCGGCCACGCGGCGCATGGTGGCGCGTGGAAGATCGCCTACGCCGATTTCGTGACGGCCATGATGGCCTTCTTCCTGCTGATGTGGTTGCTGGGTTCCACCGCCAAGGGCGAGCTCGAAGGCATTGCCAGCTACTTCCAGAACCCGGTCAAGGTGTCGCTCCTGGGTGGGGATGGCACCGGCAACAGCAACAGCATCATCACCGGCGGCGGACGCGATCTATCTGCCGCGTTCGGCCAGCGTGACTCGGGTGATACCGAGCGCACCACCAAGGAACTCGGCGCCCAGATGGCGCGCGCCGAAGCAGCCCGCAAGGACCAGGAGCGCATCGACGCGCTGGAGCGCAAGATCACCGAGGTGATTGACACGAACCCGAAGCTGGGCGAATACCGATCGCAGATTCGCATGGTCAAGACGCCCGACGGGCTGCACATCCTGATCGTGGACGATCAGAACCGGCCGATGTTCGACACCGGCAGCGCACTGGTGAAGCCCTACATGCAGGAGATACTGCGCACGCTGGGCCAGGCGCTGGGCGACGTGGAGAACCGCATCGCGCTGGCTGGCCACACCGACGCCACACCCTACGGCAGTGGCGAGCGTGGCTACAGCAACTGGGAACTCTCGGCCGACCGCGCCAACGCTTCGCGCCGCGAACTTGTGGCCGGTGGCCTGCCCGACGACAAGCTGCGCCGCGTGGAGGGCCTGGCCGCCAGCGTGCCGCTGTTGCCCGAGAAGCCGCAAGACCCGTCTAACCGGCGCATCAGCATCGTGATCATGACGCGCGAGTACGAGGACCGCATGTTCCCGCCCGCGCTGCCGGCCGCGCCGGTGCCCGGCCTGGCCGACACCCCCGCCGCCGCGAACCCGCCACCGGCCGAGGCAGTGCCTGCGCAAGTGCCGCCGCCTGCGCGGGTGCCCGCCCTACAGATTTCCGCCAATCTGACGAAACCTACCGAAGAGGCCTCGCGCTGACCCGGCGCGTTGGTCCATCGCCACCCCTCCGTGGAGCCCGCCATGTCCACCCCGATGAAATTCCTGATCGTTGACGACTTCTCCACCATGCGCCGTATCGTGCGCAACCTGCTCAAGGAGATCGGTCATGCCGACGCCGATGAGGCCGAGGACGGCGCGATCGCGTTGGGCAAGCTCAAGGCCGGCGCCTTCAACTTTGTCGTCACCGACATCAACATGCCGAACATGAACGGCTTCGAGCTGCTCTCGGCGATCAAGGCCGACGAGAAGCTCAAGCACTTGCCGGTGCTGATGGTCACGGCCGAGGCCCGCAAGGAAGACATCGTGCTGGCGGCGCAGAACGGTGCCGCAGGCTACATCGTCAAGCCCTTCACCAAGGCCACGCTGGAAGACAAGCTCGCCAACATCTTCAAGAAGCTCGGCCTCTGAGCCGCAGGGGCCTGCCATGACCGACAAGAACGACACGCAGGGCGCGGGCAACCCGGACATGTTCCGCAAGCTGGGTGGCATCACGCGCCAGCTGCACGACGCGCTCAAGGAACTCGGCTACGCCGACAAGCTGCAGGGCACGGTGGAGCAGTTGCCCGATGCGCAAAGCCGACTGTCCTACATCGCGCGCCTCACCGGCGAGGCGGCCGAGAAGGTGCTGAGCCAGGTGGAAGAGGGCAAGCGCGATCAGGAGCAGATCACGCAGCGCGGCCGCGATCTGGCCGACACCATCAAGCGGGTGCCGGCACTGGCCAAGGCCATGCCGGAATTGATGGAGTGGTCGAACGACGTGGTGCGCCTGTCGGAGCAGGCCGACGCCCGCCTGACCGAAATCATGATGGCGCAGGATTTCCACGATCTCACCGGCCAGGTGATCAAGCGGGTGGTGGATCTGGCGGGCACGATAGAAGAACAATTGCTCGCGCTGCTCCTCGAATCCGCGCCCTCGGGCCAACCGGGGCAGGACAAGGCTTTCGAGCTCGCGGGTCCGGTGGTCAGTGCCGAAGGCCGTACCGACGTGGTGACGGACCAGAAGCAGGTGGACGACCTGCTGGCTTCTCTCGGGTTCTGACGGCGGTTTTCTCCGGACACGCCGTGACTCGGCGACCGGGGTATCCGATTCCGCTCATGTCCCCCGGATCGGGCTTGCAGCCCGATCCTCCTCCTTTACTTCGCTACATCGGACACCCCGATCACCGAGTCACTCGTGGCGTACGGTGCAGGCGCGCTCCAACGTTACTTCAGCTCGCGAGTGTGAGGTGCTTCCCGTAGCGGCATAAAGGAGGAGGGCCGGCGCAGCCGGCCCGGGGGACAGCCGCGGAGGGGAGTACCTCACACTCGCGAGCGTGCGAGGTCGTTGCGTGAAAAGGGACGAAACGCACGAACCGCCCGTCCCCAAGGGAATAAGCGACCTTTCCCCCCGCCTTATCGCCCTTTAGTTTTCCGACCCGCTTTCCACAATCAGGCTCACTCCTCAGAGCCTGATGCATGGAATCGTCCAGCCAAGACAAGAACCTCCCAGCCACGCCACAGCGCCTCAAGAAGGCGCGTGACGATGGCCAGGTCGCGCGTTCCAAGGACCTCACCCACCTGGCGGTGCTGGGCGGTGGCCTGGCGCTGCTCGCCATGCTCGCTCCCCTGGGCTTTTCGCGTCTGCGCGATGCCATGGCTTCGCAGCTGCGTTTCGATAACGCTGGTGTGCGCACCCCAGAGTTGATGCTGCAGCGCCTCACCAACGGCGCCGGCCAGGGCCTGCTGCTGGTATTGCCGCTGGGGCTGGCCGTGCTGGTGCTCGTGGTGGTCGCCATCGTGGCGTCGGGCGGCTACGCCTTCAGCACCAAGCCCATCGAACCCAAGCTCTCCAGCCTGAGCCCGCTGGCGGGCCTCAAGCGCCTGTTCTCACGCCAGCAACTGGTCGAGACGGCCAAGCTGCTGGCCATCACTGCCGTGCTGCTGCTGGTGGCGGCGCAGTTCGTGGCCAGCCATGCCCATCCGTTTGCCACCTTGCTCATGCGCCCGCTGGAAGCCGGCATCGGCCAGCTCGGGCAGTGGCTCATGCTCGGCGTGGGCCTGTTGTTGTTGGTGGTGGCCTCGGTGGCGGCCATCGACGTGCCGGTGCAGCGCGCCTTGCACAAGCACAAGCTGCGCATGTCGCATGACGAGGTCAAGCGCGAGCACAAGGAAGCCGAGGGCGATCCGCACGTGAAGGGCAAGCGCCGCCAGCGCCAGCGTGAACTTGCGCAGAGAAACAGCATCCTGGCCGTGCCCAAGGCCGATCTGGTGGTGATGAACCCGACGCACTATGCCGTCGCACTGCGCTACGACGAAGCGACCATGGCCGCGCCGCGCGTGATCGCCAAGGGCAGCGACCTCATCGCACTGAAGATCCGAGATGTTGCGAAGGCCAATGCCGTGCCCGTGCTGCAGTCGCCCATGCTGGCACGTGCGCTCTACGCCAACGCCGAAATCGACCAGGAGATCCCGGGCGCGCTCTACACCGCGGTGGCCCAGGTGCTGGCCTGGGTGTACCAGCTCAAGGCCGCGCTGCGCGGCGAGGGCGTGATGCCAGCCGACCCGCAGCCGCAGGTGCCGCCCGAACTCGACCCCCACTTCAAGAAGAAGACCGATCAGGAGTCTGACGAATGAACGCCTTGCAGCAATGGTTCAAGCGCAACGGTGCCGTCGCCGGCGCCCTGGCCGCGCCCATGCTCGTGATGACGGTGCTGGCCATGATGGTGTTGCCGCTGCCGCCTTGGCTGCTGGACACCTTCTTCACGCTCAACATCGCGCTCGCCCTGGTGGTGATGATGGTGGCCGCGCACATGAAGCGCCCGCTGGACTTCTCGGTCTTTCCCACGGTGCTGCTGCTCACCACGCTGCTGCGCCTGTCGCTCAACGTGGCTTCAACGCGTGTGGTGCTGCTCGAAGGCCACACCGGCCCGGGTGCGGCCGGCGAGGTGATCGAGGCATTCGGCCACTTCCTCATCGGCGGCAACTTCGCGGTCGGCCTGATCGTGTTCGTGATCCTGGTGGTGATCAACTTCGTCGTGATCACCAAGGGCGCCGAGCGCATTGCCGAGGTGTCGGCGCGCTTCACGCTGGACGCCATGCCCGGCAAGCAGATGGCGATCGACGCCGACCTGGGTGCTGGCCTGATCGATGAGAAGGAGGCCAAGCGCCGCCGCGCCGAGGTGGGCGAGGAGGCCGAGTTCTTCGGCTCCATGGACGGCGCCTCCAAGTTCGTGCGCGGCGACGCGGTGGCTGGCATCCTGATCCTGATCATCAACATCATCGGCGGCTTTGCCATCGGCATGCTGCAGCACGGCTTGTCGGCTGGCGCCGCGGCGGACAACTACATCCTGCTCGCGGTGGGCGACGCGCTGGTGGCGCAGATCCCCGGCCTGCTGATCTCGGTGGCCGCGGCCATGGTGGTCTCGCGCGTGGGCAAGGACGAAGAGGTTGGCACTCTGGTGGCGCGCCAGATGTTCGTTTCCTGGCGCGTGCTGGGCGTGGCGGCCTCGGTGCTGTTCCTGCTGGGTGTGATCCCCGGCATGCCGCACCTGTTCTTCCTGGCGTTCGCCGCCATGCTGGGTGGCCTCGCCTGGTGGCGCCGCCAGCAGGAGCTCGCCCCCAAGGCTATCGCCAGCGATGCGCCCGCCGGGCCCGCCAACGACGGCGAAGCCACCTGGGACGACCTGCAGCCGGTGGATCTGCTGGGTCTGGAGCTGGGCTACCGCCTGATCGCGCTGGTGGACAAGAACCGCCAGGGCGATCTGCTCACGCGCATCAAGGGCGTGCGCAAGAAGTTCGCGCAGGACGTGGGCTTCCTGCCGCCGCCGGTGCACGTGCGCGACAACCTGGAGCTGCGCCCCAGCGCCTACCGCATCACGCTGCGCGGCGTGGTGGTGGGCGAGGGCGAGGTGTTCCCCGGCATGTGGCTGGCGATCGACCCCGGCGGCACCGGCGTTCCCCTCATCGGCACGCCCACCACCGACCCCGCTTTCGGCCTGCCCGCGCACTGGATCGACGAGCGCCAGAAAGAAACGGCGCAAATGGGCGGTTTCACCGTGGTTGATTCCGAGACTGTGCTCGCGACCCATCTTTCACACTTGATGCAAGTCCAGGCGGCCAAGTTGCTGAGCCGGACGGAGACCCAGGAACTGGTCGAACACGTGACCCGCCTGGCCCCCAAGTTGATCGAGGAAGTCGTGCCCAAGATGGTTTCTGTCGCCACCTTCCAGAAGGTGCTCCAGTTGCTGCTCGAAGAGGGCGTGCACGTGCGCGACATCCGCACCATCATCGAATCGATCGCCGAACACGCCACGCAGGTCACCGAGCCCCACGAGCTGGCGCGCCGCGTGCGCACCGCGCTGGCGCCGGCCATCGTGCAGCAGATCTACGGCCCGGTGAAGGAACTCGAAGTCATCGCCATCGAGCCCGGCCTGGAGCGTCTGCTGATGCAGGCACTGACCGGCCAGAACGCCGGCGCGCTGGACCCCGGTGTGGCGGAGATGCTGAGCAAATCGGCCACCGACATTGCCAACCAGCAGGAAGAGAAGGGCGTGCCCGCCTGCCTGCTGGTGCCCGACGCCATCCGCAGCGCCATGGCGCGCCTGCTGCGCCGCACCGCGCCGCGCCTGCAGGTGCTCGCGCACAGCGAGATCCCCGAGACCCACCTCATCCGCATCGGCCCGATCCTTGGGCAACTTGCGGCCTGACCTTTTGAATGCTTTCACCTGGGACTGAGCACATGAACATCCAACGCTTCATCGCCCCCACTTCGCGCGAGGCCATGGCCAAGGCGCGCCGCCAGTTCGGCGACAGCGCCGTGATCCTCTCGACGCGCCAGACGCCCGAGGGCTTCGAGGTGATGGCCGCGGCCGAAGAGAGCCTGGCCAGCATCGCCCAGGCGGCGCCCGCCGCCGCTGCGCCGGCGGCCCCGGCCGCGCGCAAGGAAGCGTTCGCCAACACCCAGAGCTCGGTCGCCAACGACACCGAAGCCATGGCGATGAGCACCCTGTCGTTCCAGGACTACGTGCGCGAGCGCATGCTGCGCAAGCGCCGCGAATCGCTGGGTGGCGCCGAGGCGGAAACGGCCGCCGCAGCGCCCGTGCGCGACGAACCCATCATGGTGCCGGTGCAGCGCATGAACGACCCGCGCCCGGCCACCATCCCCACGCCGCGCCCGCAGACCATCCGCACGCGGGAGAACGCCTTCCAGGATTCCGAGCCGCCTGTGCGTTTTGCCAAGCAGGACGACCAGCGCATGGCGGTTGAACTGGGCGCGCTCAAGGACATGATCGAAGAGCGCTTCAACACCCTGGCCTGGCTGGGCTCGAGCAAGGGCAATCCGATCCAGTCGAGCCTGATGCACAAACTCATCCGCGCGGGCTACTCGCCGGCCATGGCACGTGCCCTGCTGGAGCGCCTGCCGGCCGAGGCCGGCGCGGGCGATTCGCTGCGTTGGCTGATGGACGCAATCCAGCGCAACCTGCGCGTGGCCCAGCCCGGCGCCGGTCTGGCCGACGAGGGCGGCGTGGTCGCGCTCGTGGGCGCCACCGGTGTCGGCAAAACCACCACCGCCGCCAAGCTCGCGGCGCAGTGCGTCAAGCAGTACGGCGCCGGCAGCGTGGGCCTGGTCACGCTCGACAGCTACCGCGTCTCGGGCTACGAACAACTGCGCGCCTTCGGCCGCATGCTCGGCGTGGTGGCGCATCTGGCGCACGACCGCGCCGCGCTCAAGGACATGCTCGGCCTGCTGGCCGGCAAGCGACTGGTCATCATCGACACCGCCGGCCTGGGCCAGCGCGACCAACGCGTGCAGGACATGCTCGACGTGCTCGAGCTGCCCACGCTCAAGAAGGTACTGGTGCTCAACGCCGGCTCGCAAGGCGACACCATCGACGAGACGTTGGCCGCCTTCAAGGCCGACAAGCTGCACGGCGTGGTGCTCTCCAAGGTGGATGAGGCCGTCAAGCTTGGCCCAGCCATCGACGCGCTGGTGCGCCACCACGTGCCGCTGCGCGGTGTGGCCAATGGCCAGCGCGTGCCCGAAGACTGGCACCACCCCGACGCTGCCTCGCTGGTCAAGCTCAGCATGGGCTCCAGCGGCAAGTCCGCCTTCGACCCGGCCAGCGCCGACATGGGCTTTTACTTCGCCCAGTCCGGCGGCCGCGGCATGAACCTCGGCGCGGGTGGCCTGCATGTTTGAGTTCGGCTTTGACCAGGCCGCCGGCCTGCGCCTGGAACTGCAGGCGCGCGACGGCAGCCCGGCCCTCATGCCGCTGGCCAGCCCGGCCCAGCCCTCGCAGGGCTTCGAATGGCTGTGCCGCCTGGCCATGTCGCTGGCCGACGCCGGCCAGCGTGTCGTCGTCATCGATGCCTGCGCGACCGAGCGTGGCGCCAGCGGCGGTCTGCTGCACGCGCTCACCGACGGCAGCGTGGCCAACCTCGGGGCGGGGCACGACAACGCGGGCGATTGGCTCGTGATGCCTGGCGCGCAGGGGCTGCGCTCGCTGGTGGACACCGCCGCCGCCGGTGGCGCCGACACCGCGCTCTCGCGCCTGTTCGCGCCGTTCGCGGCCGGCGCGCTGATCCTTCTGTATGCGCCTGCACAGGCGCTGGCCGGCTTGCTGGCCGGTGTGAGTGCGCGCGTGCTGGTGCCGGTGTTGCAGCAGGCCCAGGCCAGCATCGACGCCTACGGTTCGCTCAAGTGGCTGCACGCCGCTGGCCTGTGCCCGGTGCTCGCGCCCATGGAAGTTGGCGCCCAGGTGCTGGCCAACGTGGTTGATACCGCACAGCGCCACCTGGGCCTGCGCGCCCCCGTGTGGGCGCAGGCCGACTGGGCCCGCCGTGTGCCCGACGGCGCATTGGTGCGCACCGACACGCCGCCTTTCGCCCCCACCCGATCACCCGCCCGTGGCCACGTGGCCGGGGCCGCTTCCCCCCTCTGGAGCTGACGATGTACACCGCCAAAGGCACGCTCGAACGCGACGACCAGCTGAAGAAGTACAGCCCGCTGGTGCGCCGCCTGGCGCACCACATGATCGCCAAGCTGCCCCCGAGTGTGGAGATCGACGACCTCATCCAGGTCGGCATGATCGGCCTCACCGAAGCCATTGCGCGCTACGAGCCTTCGCAGGGCGTGCAGTTCGAGACCTTCGCCAGCCAGCGCATCCGCGGCGCGATGATCGACGAGTTGCGCGACGGCGACTGGATGAGCCGCGGCTCGCGCAAGAGCCAGAAAGACATCGAGCATGCCGTGCACCGGCTGCAGCAGAAGCTGCACCGCCCGCCCAAGGAAAGCGAGATTGCGGCCGAGATGGGCCTCACGCTGGCCGACTACCAGTCGCTGCTGGCCAAGGTACGCGGCACCCAGCTTGTCTACCTGGAAGACATCGGCGGAGGTGGCGACGACGAGGACAGCTTCCTCGACCGCCACATGGGTGACAGCGAGGCCGATCCGTCATCGCTGCTGCAGGACCAGCGCATGCGCATGGCGCTCGTGAGCGCCATCACCACCCTGCCCGAACGCGAACAGCACATCATGAGCATGTACTACGAGCACGACATGAACCTGAAGGAAATCGCCGCCGTGCTCGGCGTCACCGAATCGCGCGTCTGCCAGCTGCACAGCCAGTCGATCGCGCGTCTGCGCAGCAAGCTGCGCGAGCATTGATCGCGACCAGGGTTTCGTCAGGACAACAAAAAAACCGGCCTAGGCCGGTTTTTTTGGTGGCTAAGACTCAGGCCTTGCGTTGCTTGCGGCGCGCGGCGGCCAGGCCGATCAAGCCCAGACCCAGCAAAGACAGCATGCCCGGCTCGGGCACCGGCGTGCCCGTCAGGAATTCGAAGGCCTCGCTGGTGGCGGTGACGGTCAGGGTGTCGAAGGGCGTCAGGTTGGAGATGGACACCGCGAGGTTCGTGGTGCCGGGAATGATGCCCACCAGACCGGCCACCACGTCGGCGCCAGTGATGACGGTGGAACCGCCGCCCCCGGAGAAGGTGAAGGTCAGGGTGTTGTAGCTGGCCGGGTTCGGGTCGACCGAGCCCCACAGCAGGTTGAAGGCGGTGAGCGTGGTGTTGAAGTCCATGATCACCGAACCACCAGCGCGGGCGTTGAAGTAGTTGATGTTGCTGTACGAGCCGTCGGCATTGCGCAACGGCGAGCGGGTCACGCCGCCCACGTCGCCGGAGTACACGCCCGAATTACCGGTGAAGCTGACGTCAACATTGGTCGAGGTGGTCAGAGGGGCGTTACTCACCAAGCCTGCAGACAGGCTGGTACCCAGGTCTTCCAGCGTGAACGGCACGTTGGCGCTGGTGGGGTTGGCGACGATCTGTGCGTTGATCACCGGGGCGGCGTGGGCACTGCCGAACGACAGCAGGGCAACCAGGGCGCCAGCAACGGCGAAGGTATAGGGCTTCGTGATGGACATGGTCTTTTCCTTGGTGTGAGCTCGGAGCGAATGGCGGATTGCCGAGGGTGATGCAACGACCATGCCATCGCTGCAAGTCATTGAATTTGCTTGCATTGGGCGTGAGTCTTTGATGGCGATGTCAATTATTTCGACAGATCGCCCCACTCATTACGGCCAACCGCTCGCCAGATGCAACGAAGCCGGCGACCAGCCGGCTTCGTTGGGGATGTGCGTGCCCTCAGGCAGCGACGTATCGGCCCCGCGGCCCCCCGGCGCGGGCGAGGCCACTTGGCTGGTACGTGGGCTTTTGCAGGTGGTCCGGCAGCAGGCTGCCGAGCGCGCGCTCGTTGAGCGCGGCGGCGCGCAGCGTGGCCGCGCGCAGTTGGGTGAATCGTTGGGCGGCCGACTGCAGGGCATCGGCGTCGGCGCCGCGCAATTCCAGGGTGCGCGGGGCGTGCTGCAGGGCGCCCTGCACGGCGGCGCTGGCGCGCTCCACGGCGGGGGCGTCGCTTTGCAGCAGCGCGCGTTCGAGCCCGTCCAGGTGGCCGTGCAGAGTGGCGATCCAGGCGTGGGCGGGCATGTTCATGGTGGGTGGGCTCAGCCGCGGCCGGCGTTGAGCATCTCGGCCGCGTTGGCCAGCAGCTTGTCGGCGATCACTTCCGGGTTGACCTTGAAGCTGCCGTCGGCGATGGCCTGCTTCATCGCGGCCACTTTCTCGGCATTGAAGACATCGCCACCGCCGGTGCCGGCGGTGGATGAAAGCGTGACCGTCACGCCCGGCTGCGGGGTGCCCGGGGCCTGCTTGCCGGCGCCCTCGACGGGCGTGGCCGGCTGGGCAGCCACCTTCTGGGGGCCACCGGCGACGCTGCCAATGTAGGAATCCGCGCTAGAGGAATCGACTTTCATGTCACGCTCCGTGCCCCGGTTGTGGGGCCATGTCGTTGTCGTATCGGTCTCGATCTCCGGAACTTTAGGGTGTTGAGGCCTTTTTTCTGCCGCTTGTCGCCCAACGGACGGTCACAACGGCAGTTCCACCGTCTGGTCCGCGCGCACGGTGCCGCTGACCACCTTGCCGCTGGGCAGGCGCACACGGGCGGCCTGGCCCACGTGGCCGGCGTTCAGGGCCTGGCCCACCACCGTCACGGCAAAGCCATTGCCGTTGGCGCTCACTTTCACGGGCGTGCCAGCCTCGAAGGCCTGGGGTGCGCGCACCATGTTCTCGCGGATTACCTGGCCCGGCGTGAGGGCATAGGCCGCTTGCTGGCCGATCCAGCGCTCGGGCAGGGCCAACACCATCGAGGGGTGGGCCGCCCAATCCACTTCGGCGCGCCCGGCGTGTTCTTGAGTCAGTGTGTCGCCGGCCGGTACCGCCGCCTTGAGCACCCAGGCCGGCCCGAAGGCCTTGACCGTGACGGGCAGGTAGACGCTCCAGCGGGTGGGGCCGTCCACGCAACGCAGGCCCACGCGGCTGCGCCCCCACAGCCGCCCGTTCGGTGGAAGAAAGGGCTCGATGCCGTTGCAAGGCGCCAGGCGCAGGCGGCTGTCGAGTTCACCCATCACCACCTCGGCGCGCAACGGCATGCCGGCCTGTTCGGCCAGGGCCTGCTCCACGGCGGGTTGCAGGAAATCGCGCGCCATCTGCTCCAGCCCGGCGTTCGGGTTGGCGCGCGCACCGGCGGCCGCGGCCAGCAGCACGAGGCCGAAGCTCACGGTGAGGAACAGGCGCAGGGCGGGGCGGTTCATGGCGCTCTCCAGGGACAAGGACACACCTCAGCACTGTAGGAGCGTGCCATCACCGGCAAGCTGCGAAATACCGGTCTTGCACCCCGCTGTTTCAAGCTTTGCCCGCGTCCAAGTCTTTTGACAATGCCTGCACGCCCCAGTCCCGGATGCCGTCCGAGGCTGGCCCGTCATACCGACCGCGAGGTGCACATGCTCGAACAGATGACTGACCGGCTGGACTTCCACGCCAAGTCGCTGATGCTGCGTTCGCAGCGCCAGCAGGTGATCGCCAGCAACATCGCCAACGCGGACACGCCCGGCTATGTGGCGCGCGACTTCGATTTCGCCTCCGCACTCAAGAGTGCCAGCGGTAGCGCCAACGGCACCGTGGCCACCACCGACGCACGCCACTTCAGCAGCGTGGGCGTGCAGGCGGGTGCCGGACCGAAGCTCGGCTATGCGGTGCAAACGCAACCTTCGCAGGATCGCAACACGGTCGATCTCGACCGCGAGCGTGCCGCCTTCGCGGACAACACGATCCGCTACGAGTCGACGCTGCGTTTCATCAACGGCCATGTGAAGACCATGCTCAGCGCGATCACCGGCCAGTGACCGAAAGGACCCCGCCATGTCGATGTTCCAGATATTCAACGTCAGCGGCAGCGCCATCAGCGCGCAGCAGCAGCGCCTGAACGTGGTGGCCAGCAACCTGGCCAACGCCGATGCGGTGGCCGGCCCCGACGGTCAGGCCTACAAGGCGCGGCACATCCACTTCCAGACCGAGGCCATGGGTGGCCCGGGCAGTGCGGGCGTGAAGGTGCAGACCATCACCGAGAGCGACGCCCCGGGGCGCCGCGTGTTCTCGCCCCAGCACCCCAGCGCCGACGAGCAAGGCTACGTGACGCACTCCAACGTGAACCCGGTGGAGGAGATGGTCAACATGATTTCGGCCTCGCGTTCGTACCAGAACAACGTCGAGGTGATGAACACCGCCAAGAGCCTGATGCTCAAGACGCTGCAGATGGGCCAGTGACCGGCCCCTGAACGCGCGCGACAAGGAACCCGACCATGATGTTCTCTTCCCCCCTGGACCTGTCCGGCCTCGGCAACACGCCCGGCAGCTCCACCGCCAAGTCCGCCACCTCGGCCACCAACGCCGAGGCCACGCAGGACCGGTTTCTCAAGCTGCTCGTCGCGCAGCTGAACAACCAGGACCCGATGAACCCGATGGACAACGCGCAGATGACGACGCAGATGACGCAGATCAACACGGTCGCGGGCATCGAGTCGCTCAACGCCACGCTCAAGGGCATGGCGGCTCAGTACTCCTCCATGCAGACCATGCAGGGCATCACGCTGATCGGGCGTGAGGCCCTGGTGGCGGGCAACGGGCTCGGCTTCGACGGCACCGTGGGCAAGGGCGCGTTCCGCCTGCCCGCGGCGGCCGCCAATGTGCAGGTCGATGTCGTCGGCAAGAACGGCCAGGTGCTCGATACGCTGGATTTTGGCGGCCTCACCGCGGGCCAGCACTCCTTCAACTGGGACGGCAGCGATTTCAACCCCAACGACGTGGCGGGCTACCGCGTGCGTGCCTCCAACGGTGGCACGCCGGTGAATGCCACCACCTTCGGGCGCTATTCCGTGACGGCCGTGGCCAACCAGGACGGCGAGCTGCGCCTGGAACTGCAGGACGGCAGCACCCTGCGGCACGACCAGATCACCACCTTCCTGTAACCCCTTTCTTCGCCTCACAAGGAACCCGCCATGGCATTCCAGCAAGGACTCTCCGGCCTCAACAGCGCGAGCAAGAACCTCGACGTGATCGGCCACAACATCGCCAACGGCAACACGGTGGGCATGAAGTCCTCGCGCGCCGAGTTTGCCGAGGTCTATGCCAGCTCGGTCAACGCGGCAGGCGGCACCAACCAGGGCATCGGCGTGGCGGTGGCGGCGGTGTCGCAGCAGTTCACGCAGGGCAACATCACCATCACCGGCAATGACCTGGACATCGCCATCAACGGCGCGGGCTTCTTCGAGCTCACCATGCCCAATGGCACCACCACCTACAGCCGCGCCGGCATGTTCAAGCTCGACGACGACGGCAACATCGTCACCAACGGCGGCGGCCAGCTCATGGGCTACCCCACCGATCCGGACGGCAACCGCATCAGCTTCAACCCGGTGCCGCTGTCGCTGCCCACGGCGAGCCCGATTCCGGCACAGCAGACCAGCGGCATCACCGCCGAATTCAACCTCGACGCGCGCGCGCCGGTGTGGAACACGGTGACACCGAACACGCCGCTGTCGACCTACGGCACCTCGCTCGTGGCCTTCGATTCGCAAGGCCTGGAGATTCCCGTGGCGCTGGCGTTCCGCAAGGTCGGCAACAACAGCTGGGAGGTCTACCACGGCGTCAACGGCGCCGACCCCGCGCTGTCCACGCCGTTCACGGTGAACTTCCTGGCCGACGGCTCCCTCGACACGGCCACGTCCACCATCCCGCAGATCGCGCTGACGTCGGCCAACGGCACGTTCAACGTCGACCTCGACTTCAACAACATCACGCAGTACGGCACCGCTTTCAGCGTCACCGAGCTGGATCAGGACGGCTATCGCCCGGGCCAGTTCATCGGCCTGAAGATCAACGAAGACGGTGTCGTCACCGGTCAGTATTCCAACGGCGAGACGCGCGCCGCCGGTCAGATCTCGCTGGTGAACTTCCGCAACACGCAAGGCCTGCAGCCCATGAGCGGCGGCATGTGGTCGGCCACCTTCAGCTCGGGCGACCCGCTGCGCGGCGAGCCCGGCAGCGGCAACTTCGGCGCGTTGCGCGCTGGTGCGCTGGAAGACTCCAACGTCGACATCACGGCCGAACTCGTGAACATGATGACCGCGCAACGCGCCTACCAGGCCAACGCGCAGACCATCAAGACGCAGGACCAGGTGCTGAGCACGCTGCTCAACATGCGCTGATGAGCGGCGCCGAGTCGGCAGAAATCCTGCATCGGGGGTAGTGCGCCAGGGCACTGGGGTGACGACGATCGTGACCCTCTCGCAACCGCTGCCACCCCCGCCGCCATGTCCTCTGCCGCCGACGATTGGTCCTTCCACGATCTGTCCGATGACTATGCGCCCGCGCGCGCTGTCGGCGCCCGTGTTTCAACGTACCAGAGTCACTCGGACCCGATCCTTTCCCTCACCGTGTGGTTCGCGGGCGCCATGCCCTCGAACGAGGCCGTGGACCGGGTGCTTCGCGATTGCGCAGCCTTCGCCGCCGCCCGCGACAGCTCGCGCGACGTCTTTCTTCATGCAAGCTGGCTCCCGAGTGCAGATGCCCACTATCGCGAGTTCAAGACGCTGTTTCCGTATGGGCGGAACTACTTTCTTTGCTTCGATGCCCGCGTGCGCCAGATCGGCGTGCGAAAGAACGGGGGCAAGCACTTCGTACAGCCCTGGCCGGCGGACGACGTCGCTGCGCTGTGCCGTCAGGCGTACGCAGAGCACGCCCCTTTCCCGCTGGACGATTACGAAGACAGCGAGGATGTCGACAGCGCCGAGAACGGGTTGCGCGCCGACATCGTCCGCTGGATCTGGTACGGCTACCACTCGCCCGAGGAGATCAACCGCTTCGTCCTTGAACGCGCCGACGACGAGGATGGCATCGACATCGAGGTGATGAGGTCGTTTGTGGCGACGGTTCTTGCCAGGAAGCGGGCCGCTGAGGCCGGCTGGCCCGACAAGACCGACAACGATCGCCTCGCGGACGCTTTTTCGGACCTGAGCGACCAAGGCATCCTGGCGGTGCAGTGGGCGGGCGACACGCTGCTCGAGGGCTTCGAGGTGGTGAACGAACAAGTTGCTGCCCTGGACCCCGATGGCGACAGGTACACAGGCGCCTGCTTCTTCCACAGCCAGGACATGGACAGCGCCTTGTATGGCCAAGGCCTGTTGTTGGCCTTTGGCCACTTCCACAGCGACGAGCCGGCCGACTACGTCGCCGTCGGGAACCGGGTGTGCGAGGCGCTCCGGCAGCACGGCTTGCAGACCGAATGGAACGGCTCGCAGCGACAGCGCATCGCGTTGCCGATCTTTTGCTGGCAGCGACGCACGCCGGGCTGACACGATCCTGGCGGCGGTGCCGCCCTGCTTGAACCGCCGAATTGCGCGGCCCAAGCCGTGTTGTTCGGGCGTTCGCCCACCCTCAAGAATTTCCACAATCCTTTCAAGCCGTTGTGGCCAGCGCTGCTGGTGCCTTCGGTGAGCGAAAGGATCTGTGCTTGGACCGCTTCATCTACACCGCCATGACCGGCGCCAACGCCGCGGCGCATCGCCAGCAGGTGTTGACCAACAACCTGGCCAACGTGTCCACGCCGGGTTTTCGTGCCGAGCTGTCCACCTTCCGCGCTGTGCCGATCCGTGGCGACGGCGCCAGCACGCGCGTGTTCGCGCTGGAAGCGACGGCCGGCCATGATCACAAGCCCGGTTCCGTGCAGGTCACTGGCCGCGCACTCGACGTTGCTGCACAAGGGGATGCCTGGTTTGCGGTGCAGGGGCTCGACGGCACCGAGGCCTACACGCGCGCCGGCGCATTCGATATCAACGCCGATGGCACGCTCGTGACCGCCAACGGCCTGCCCGTGCTGGGCGACGGTGGCCCGATCGTGGTGCCCGCCAATGCGCAGGTGGACATCGGGGCCGACGGCACGGTGAACACGCGCGTGGGCAACGAGCCTGGCCAGGTGGCGGGCCGCCTGAAGATGGTGGTGCCCGATGTCGACAACCCGCTGCGCCGCAGCGAGGACGGCCTGTTCCGCGGCCCCGAGAACAACCCGCTGCCCGCGAGCGAAGTCGCACGTCTTCAAGACGGCGCGCTCGAAGGCTCCAACGTCAATCCCGTCGAGGCCATGGTCGGCATGATCGCCGTGGCCCGCCAGTACGAACTGCAGATGCGCATGCTGCAGAACGGCGAAGGCAACGACCGCAGCGCCAGCCAGCTGCTCAGCAACGGCTGAACCCAGGAAACACCATGATCAACTCGCTCAAGACCGCCGCCACCGGCATGACCGCGCAGCAAACGCAGCTCGACGTCATCTCGCACAACCTGGCCAACGTCAGCACCAACGGCTTCAAGCGCTCGCGCGCCGTGTTCGAGGACCTGATGTACCAGAACCTGCGTCAGGTGGGCGCCAACGCCACCGAGCAGGCCGAGCTGCCCACCGGCCTGCAGGTGGGCCTGGGTGTGCGCACCGTGGCCACCAGCCGCAGCTTCACGCAGGGCACGCCGCAGCAGTCGGGCCGCGCGCTGGACGTCACCATCAACGGCGCGGGCTTCTTCCAGATCGAGATGCCCGACGGCACCACCGGCTACACGCGCGATGGCAGCTTCCAGATCGACGCCCAGGGCCGCATGGTCACCAACAGCGGCTACCCGCTGACCGCCGGCATTACCGTGCCGGCCGAGACCGAGAGCATCACCATCTCGGCAGACGGCATCGTGAGCGCCAAGCTCGCGGGCCAGACCGCGCCGCAGCAGGTGGGCCAGATCGAGCTCGCCAACTTCATCAACCCGCCGGGCCTGGAGCCGCTGGGTCAGAACCTGTACCGCGAGAGCGTGGCCTCGGGCGCGCCGATCGCGTCCGCCCCCGGCGCCACCGGCATGGGCCACCTCATGCAGGGCTACACCGAAGCCTCCAACGTAAACGTGGTGCAGGAGCTGGTCGACATGATCCAGACCCAGCGCGCCTACGAGATGAATTCCAAGGCCATCCAGACCTCCGACCAGATGCTGCAGCGTCTGAGCCAGCTGTGAGCGCCGCCATGATGCGCCTCGGCTTCTTCATCGCGCTGGCCGTGCTGGCCAGTGGCTGCGAAACCCTGCAGAACCAGCCCAAGGTGGAGCTGCAGCCAGCCCAACCCGTGCGTTACGTGCAAAGCGACACGCCCGCGCCGGGCGCTGTGCCCAGCGGCTCGCTGTTTCGTGCCGCCAGCTACCGCCCCGGCTTCGAGGACCCGCGTGCCCGCCTGCCGGGCGACATCGTCACCATCCAGATCACCGAGCGCGTGAGCGCCAGCCAGCGTTCCTCGGCCTCCATCGAGCGCAGCGCCGACGCCTCGGCCAGCATCAACGCCATTCCGCTGTTCGGCGGTTCCGCGCCCTGGAACAAGGCCAACCTGGGTGCGCAGAGCGAGAACAACTTCGCGGGCGATGGCAGCACGTCCAGCAACAACACCTTCACCGGCGCCATCACCGCCACCGTGCAGGAGGTGCTGCCCAACGGTCACCTGGTGGTGGTGGGTGAGAAGCAGATCGGCGTCAATGCCAACGTGGACGTGCTGCGCTTCAGCGGCACGGTCGACCCGCGCCACATCCGCCCGGGCAACGTGGTGCCCTCGACGCAGGTGGCCAATGCGCGCATCGAGTCGCGCAACCGCGGCGCGCAGGGCGAAGCCATGTCAATTGGCTGGCTCGCACGGTTCTTTTTGAGCGTTCTGCCGTTCTGAAGCGCGCGACCATTGCCCGCATGAACCCCGCATTCCGCCCTGCCATGTCTATCGGCCGCGCCGCGCGCCACTTGATGGTTTTCTGCCTGATGCTGGCCTTGTGGCCCGCCGCGGCACAAAGCATCCGCGTGAAGGAAATCGCAGCGGTGCAGGGCGTGCGCAGCAACATGCTCACCGGCTATGGCCTGGTGGTGGGGCTGGACGGCACGGGCGACCAGACCACGCAGATGCCCTACACCAGCCAGAGCCTGGCCAACTTCCTGCAGCAGCACGGTCTCACATTGCCCGCGGGCGCCAACCCGCAGCTCAAGAACGTGGCGGCGGTGATGGTCACGGCCGAGCTGCCTGCGTTCGCACGCCCGGGCCAGGCGATCGACGTCACCGTCTCCTCCATCGGCAACGCCAAGTCGCTGCGCGGCGGCACGCTCATTGTCACCCCGCTGCGCGGCGCCGATGGCGAGATCTACGCGCTCGCGCAAGGCAACCTCATGGTCGGCGGCGCGGGCGCGTCCGCCGGCGGCAGCAAGGTGCAGATCAACCACCTGAGCGCCGGGCGCATTCCCGGCGGTGGCCAGGTCGAGCGCGCCGTTCCCACGCCGCTGCATGGGGGCGACACCCTGGACCTCGGCCTGAACAGCCACGACTTCCAGACCGCCAGCCGCGTGAGCGACGCCATCAACAAGGCGCTGGGGGCCGGCACCGCAAGCGCTATCGACGGCCGCGTGGTGCGGCTGAACGCGCCCACCGACCCGGGCGCGCGCGTGGCCTTTCTCGCGCGCGTCGAAGAGGTGCGCATCGAATCGAGCGTGCCGACCGCCAAGGTGGTGATCAACGCGCGCACCGGCTCCATCGTCATGAACCAGGCCGTCACGCTGGGTGCGGTGGCGGTGGCGCACGGCAACCTGTCGGTCAGCATCAGCAGCACGCCCGTCATCAGCCAGCCCGCGCCGTTCTCGGGCGGCGAGACGGTGGTGCGCGAGCAGGCCAACATCCAGATCAGCCAGGACAAGGGCTCGCTCATCCAGATGGGCCCGGCCGCGAAACTGGCCGACGTGGTGAAGGCGCTCAACGCGCTGGGCGCCACGCCGCAGGACCTGCTCGCCATCCTGCAGGCCATCAAGGCCTCGGGCGCGCTCAACGCCGAGCTCGAGGTGATCTGATGTCGGTGAACCCCTTGATGCCCAGCGGTCTGGCCGCCGACCCGACGGCGCTCAACGCGCTCAAGGGCGCGGGCAACGACAAGGCCGCGCTCAAGGAGGCCGCGAAGCAGTTCGAGGCCCTGTTCATGCGCGAGCTGCTCAAGAGCATGCGCGAGGCCACCAGCAAGAGCGGCTTGATGGACAGCGAAGGCGAGAACCTGGGCACCGACCTGCTGGACCAGCAGTTCTCGGTGCAGCTGGCGGGCCTGCCGGGGGGGCTGGCGTCGGCCATCGAGCGCCAGCTCGGTGCGCAACTCACGGGAGCCGTCAGTGCGCCGGGCACACCCTCCATGCCCAGCACGCTCGATCGGATCAATGCATCGGGCCGCCAGACCGACTTCGTGGAAAAACACAGCGCCGCCGCCCAGGCCGTGGCGCGCGACTCCGGCATTCCTGCCGCCTTCATGCTCGGCCAGGCCGGGCACGAAAGCGGCTGGGGCCGCGGCGAGATTCGCCACGCCGACGGCTCGCCCGCGCACAACCTGTTCGGCATCAAGGCCACGGGCGGCTGGAACGGCAAGGTGGCCGAGGTCACCACCACCGAATACATCGACGGCGTGCCGCGCAAGGTGGTCGCGAAGTTCCGCGCCTACGACTCCTACGAGGATTCGTTTCGCGACTACGCGCGCCTGATCGGCAACAGCCCACGCTACGAGGGCGTGATGGAGCAGCTGCACTCGGTGCAGGGCTTCAGCCACGGGCTGCAGCGTGCCGGCTACGCCACCGATCCGCAATACGCGGCCAAACTCAGCCGCGCGATCAACACGACGCTGTCCTTGCAGCGCGCCCAGGGCTGATCCATGTCCTCACTGAACATCGCCACGCGCGCGCTCAACACCAACCTGGCGGCGTTGCAGGTCATCGGCCACAACATCGCCAACGTCAACACGGCGGGCTACTCGCGCCAGACGGTGCAGCTGCAAAGCGCGGGCTACCAGTCCACCGGTGGCGGCTATTTCGGCAAGGGCGTCGAGCTCACCACCGTCGAGCGCGCCTACAACGAACACCTCACGCGCGAGGCGCGTGTCACCGCATCGAGCGCGGCGGGCAACGCCGCGCGTCTGGAGCGTCTGCAGCAACTCGAATCGGTCTTCCCGATGGGTGACCAGGGCCTGGGCGTCGCTCTCAACGACATGCTCAATGCCTGGAGCGATCTCGTCGCGTCGCCCAGCAACAGCACGGCGCGCGTGGTCGTGATCTCGCGCGCGGACGCCTTCGCCGCGCGCTTGCGCGACACCGCGGGCCAGATCGACCTGCTGCGCAACAGCACGCAGCAGCAGGTGGGCGAGCAGGTCGACGCGATCAACCGACTGGCCACCGAACTCGCGAGCGTCAACAAGCGCATCATCGAGACCTCGGGCGGCAGCCACACCCCGAACGACCTGTTTGATCAGCGCGACAAGCTGCTGGCCGACCTGAGCCAGTACACGCAACTCAGCGTGGTGCCGGGCGAGGGCGGCACCGCCAACGTATTCATCGCCGGCAGCCAGCCGCTGGTGCTGGGCACACAGACCGGCCAACTCGCGACGCAGCGCGACCCGGCCGATACCTCGCGCATCCAGGTGGTGTTCCGCCAGGGCGCCATGAGCACCCCGCTGGACGCCACCGCCCTGGGCAGCGGCGAGCTCGCGGGCACGTTGCGCTTCCTCAATGAGGACTTGCAGGCCGTTCAGAATCAGGTCGGTCGCATGGCGCTGGCGGCCTCGGAAATCGTCAACGCACAGCACCGCCTGGGCGTGGACCTCGCCGGCGCCATGGGGGGCGACTTCTTCGTGCCCCTGGGCGCGACCGCCGGCCTGCGCGCGCCCACCAACGCCCCTCCCCAAACCGCAACGGCGAGTGCGAGCGTGAGCAATCCGCAGGCGCTGATCGCGTCCGACTACGAACTGCGCGTGGAGGCCGGCGGCTTCTCGGTGGTGCGCCTGTCCGACAACGCCGTCACCACCTTCCCGACGCTGCCGGC
Organism: Hydrogenophaga intermedia; assembly: GCF_023715105.1. GTDB lineage: Bacteria > Pseudomonadota > Gammaproteobacteria > Burkholderiales > Burkholderiaceae_C > Hydrogenophaga > Hydrogenophaga intermedia_A. The sequence continues at coordinate 119,835 of NZ_JAMBNO010000014.1, forward strand.
TGTGGTGGACGGCCTCAGCTTCGACATCGGCGCCGGCCCGGCAGCCGTGGGCGACAGCTTTCGCATCCGGCCGTTCGAGGCCGCTGCCCGAAACCTGCAGGTGGCCATCACCGCGCCGCAAAACCTGGCGGTTGCCAGCCCGGTGCTGGTAACGCCGGGCACCGCCAACAGCGGTGGCCTGGGCGTGGAGTCGTTGTATGCGGTGAGCGATTCGCCCAACCTCACCGATCCCGTCACGCTGACCTTCAACGCCGATGGCACCTTCAGCGCCACCGGCCTGGGCCCCGGCAACCCGGCGCCCGACAACCCCGGCCCGCCCGCGAGCTACAACTTCACGCCGGGCCAACCGATCCAGCTCAATGGCTGGAGCCTCACGCTGCGCGGCAACCCCACGGCGGGCGACAGCTTTTCCATCGGTGCCGCCCCGTCGAGCACCATTGCGCAGAACGCGGGCAATGCCAACGGCGTGCTGGCATTGCGCGCCATGGCCACCTTCGAGGGCGCGACGCTCTCCGACGGTTACGTGAGCCTGTTTGCCGACGTCGGCGCGCGGGTGCAGAACGCCAAGTTCTCGGCCGAGTTCACCCGCAACGTCGCGTTGTCGGCCGAACAGGCGCGCGCCAACGTGGCCGGTGTGAACCTCGACGAAGAGGCCGCCCGGCTGCTGCAGTTCCAGCAGGCCTATCAGGCGTCGGCCAAATTTCTGCAAATCGCGCAGAGCACCTTCGACAGCCTTCTCCAGACCATCGGCAGGTGACCATGACGTTTCGCATCTCCACCGCCAACCAGTTCGATCGCACCATCCAGCAGCTCGGTGTTCGTCAGACCGACCTGGCCAACCAGCAGGAGCGCCTGGCCACCGGCAAGCGCGTGCTCAAGGCCAGCGACGACCCGGTGGCCGCGTCGCTCAACGAAGCCTCGCGCAACCGCTCGGCCCGCATCGAGGCCGACCTGCGCGCGCTCGATGCGTCGCGCACCAGCCTGCAGCAGGCCGAAGCCGGCCTCGCCGAATCGGGCGAGCTCATGACCAAGGTCAAGGAGCTGCTGGTCTCGGCGGGCAACGGCGCTTACTCCGATGCGGAGCGGGCGGACATCGCGCGCCAGATTGAAGGCCTGCGTGAGCAGCTCATCGCCGTGGCCAACCGCACCGACAGCAATGGCCGCACGCTCTTTGGCGGTCTGGGCGGCGCATCCGTGCCCTTTGTGGACGTCTACACGCCCAGCGGCACCGGTGTGGTTTTCCAGGGGCTGCGTGGACAGCCCGCACCGGGCGACAGCTCACTGCCGCAGACGCTTGATGGCGACGCCATCTGGATGCGCGTGCCGCCTGGCAACGGCAGTTTCACGCTGAGCGTACCCACCACCAACACCGGCGGCGTGCACACCAACGCCGGCGAGGTGATCGACGCGAGCGCCGTCACCGGCAACAACTACCGCATCGACTTCGCCCAGGTGGCAGGCACCATGCAGTACACGGTGACCAACACCACCACAGGCGTAGCCGTGCCCGGGCATTCGAACGTGCCCTACCAGAGCGGCACCGCGCTGACCTTCGATGGCCTGAGCTTCACCCTCAATGGCAACCCGGCCAACGGCGACGTGGTGAACCTCACCCAGAACAATGCGCCCACCGACGTTTTCAGCGTGCTGCAGGGTGCCATCGACGCGTTGCGTCACGACGGTGTGGGCGAGGCGGGTTACCGCGCGCAGGAACTCGGCCGTGCGATCGCCGAGATGGACACCGCGCACGACCGCGTGCTGCTGGCACGTGGGCGTGCCGGCGAATGGCTCAACCGGGCCGACTCCCAGGAATTCCTGATGAAGGATCGCGTGGTCGATCTCGAGAGCGAGCAATCGCGCCTGACCGACCTCGACATGGTCAAGGGCATCTCCGACTTCCAGAAACAACAACTGGCGCTGGAGGCGGCGATCAAGTCCTACGCCCAGGTGCAGCGCCTCTCGCTCTTCAACCAGATCTGACGCCGCATGCTGCACGCCCACACCGTTCTAGACAGCGTGGCCATGGCCTATGTGCCGCTGTGGAGCCGCGCCCGCGAACTGGCGGGCGTGCGTTTGTGCGTGCGCGCCATCCACCCCGAGGGCGTGGACGCCAGCCACCTGCTGCAGGCCGTCGGCGAAGACTGGCCCGAAGGTGCGCCGCCCTTGCTGCTGTCATTGCAGACGCCGCGCTTGCTGCAACAGGCGCTGTCCTGCGCGCCGATCCGCAACACGGCGCTGGAAGTGCCGGCGTCCCTGTTCAATGGCCAGGAAACGCTCTCGCGCCTGTCCATGGCGCAACGGCGCGGCCACCATCTCGTGCGCCGCGGCGACTTCGCTGCCTTGCGCGGCCTGCCCACGCCAGGCGTGAGCCACCGCAACCTGCTGCGCCTTGAGGCCGACGACCGCTTCGACAGCCTGCCCGGCCAGATGATCGAGGGCTTGGACACCCAGGCACGTGTGCAGCACGCGCTCGACAAGGCCGAGGCGTCCGCCGTCCTCGGCTGGCCGGTGGCCGACGTGCTGCAAGCGCACCGCCACGCCCCGCTGCAATACGACCGGCGCGTGGTGCGACAGGTGCTCGACGTCATCGACGATGAAGAATGCTCGATCGAGTATCTGGAGCGCCTGGTGCGCCAGGATCCGGTGCTCGTGTATCGCGTGCTCATGCTGGTGAACTCGGCCGCCTACGGCGCGCACCGCGAGATCGGCTCGTTGCGACACGCGCTCATGATGCTGGGCTTTCGCGAGCTGGGTCGCTGGTTGGTGGAACAACTGCCCGAACTCGAGCCCGACGTCGACCTGCAACCCGTTCGATACAGCATGGTGATGCGCGCACGGCTGGCGCACCACCTGCTCGCCAGCGGCTCCGACGACACCTTGCGCGCGGAGGTCTACACCACCGCCGTGCTGTCGCGCCTGGACCTGCTGCTGCACCAACCCCTGGCCGACCTGCTGCACCACCTGCCGCTGGCCGCGCGCATGACGGATGCCATGTTGCGGCGCAGCGGCCCGTATTTCGCGCTGCTCGACGTGGCGCAGGCCCTGGGTGAGCCCGAGCGCATCGAGCGCATGGAAACCCTGTGCCGCCGCCACGAGATCACGCTCGACCAGGCCAACCGCGCCCTGCTGCGCATGCTGGCCACCAGCCGCGACCACGCCGGCAAGCGCTCAGAGCGGCTGATGCACTGAGCGGCCGGGCGCGGGGGCCGCGGCAGGCCTTAGCATCGTGCCCATGCCTGACCCTACCCGCCACACCCGTGCCCTGGTCCTGTTCTCGGGCGGGCAGGACTCCACCACCTGCCTCGCACACGCGTTGGCCCGTTTCGAGCAGGTCGAGACCATCGGTTTCGACTACGGCCAGCGCCACCGCGTTGAACTCGAAGCCCGGCTGACGGTGCTTCGCGAACTGCGCGCACAGTTTCCCGCTTGGGCGGCGAAGCTGGGCGAGGACCACGTGCTCGATCTCGCCGTGTTGGGCGCCGTCTCTGAAACCTCGCTCACACGCGACATGGCCTTCCGCATGGAGGCCAGCGGCCTGCCCAACACCTTCGTGCCCGGGCGCAACCTGCTGTTCCTCACGCTGGCCGCGGCGCTGGCCTACCGACGTGGTCTTACCGTCCTCGTCACCGGCGTGTGCGAAACCGATTTTTCCGGCTATCCGGACTGCCGCGACGACACCATGAAGGCCATGCAGCTCGCGCTATCGCTCGGCATGGATCAGCGCTTCCTGATCGACACGCCACTGATGTGGATCGACAAGGCCGACACCTGGCGGCTGGCTCACGAACTCGGCGGCGATAGGCTGGAGGCGCTGATCGTGGAGCACACCCACACCTGCTACCTGGGCGATCGCGAACACCGGCACGCATGGGGATGGGGCTGCGGTGATTGCCCCGCCTGCCAGCTGCGCGCGCGTGGCTGGGCTGGCTACCGCGCTGCCCCGGGCAGCAATGCCGTTCGACCCGGCCACTGAGGACACCCATGCGCGACACCCGCTCACAATTCATCGCCTTCGGCCTGCTGCCGGCGCTCAACGCGCTGGCGCTGTTCATCCACAGCATCTTCATCGTCACCGGCACCACCGGCGGGGCGGGCGCCGCGCTGGTGGTCACCTTGCTGGCCGTGCTCGTGATGGTGATCGCAGTGGTGCTGGCCGGCTTGCGTCGCGCACGTGACCTCGGTTGGACAGGCACCACCACCACGGTGGTGTTCGCCCTGGCCATCCTGCTGGTGATGCCGATCCCACTGCTGTTGGCCTGGCTGAGCTTTGCGCCGGGCAAGGCAGTGGAGCCGCCAGCACCCACACCCGTGGCGCGCGTGCTCACCCTGGTGCTGCTGCTGGCGATGCCATGGATGCTGATCCTGGTGGCGCGCGCGGTGGGCTGACCGGTACGGCAATCGTCGGGCATTGCGGGGACCGAACGCGGTAGGGCTGTTGCCCCTCAGCCCTGGCCCGCACCCTGCGTTGCTGCAAGTCGGCTCGGGCGCAGGCGTTTGCCGAAGCGGCCTGCCCCTCGTCCGTTGGCGCGCCGGACCTGTACCCCATTGACGAAAACGGCCTCGAATCCCGTGGCGCTTCGCGTGGGGTGCTCGTACGTGGCGTTGTCGCGCACCGTCAAGGGGTCGAACAGCACGAGATCGGCCGCCTTGCCCGGCGCGATCAGCCCGCGATCCGCGAGCCCGAACCGACGCGCGGGCAAGCCCGTCATCTTGTGCACCGTGGCTTCGAGCGACATCAGCCCGCGTTCGCGGGCGTGATGGCCCAGCAGGCGGGCGAACGTGCCCCACAACCGGGGATGCGGATGCGCCTGATGCGGTAGCCCGTCGGAGCCGAACATCGCGAGCGGGTGGCGCAGCACGCGGTCCACATCCGATGGGTCCATGCCGAAGTAGATGGCGCCGCCCGGCGACAGCCGTTGCGCGGCCTCAAGGGTCGAGAGGCCCCACGCGCGCGCGATGTCGCAGAGCCAGCGTCCGCCCTGCTCTGGGTGGGCCCCGGACCAGGTGATCATCACGCGGGATGTGCGTGCCGCCTTTTGCGGCTCAAGCATGGTGGACGATGCCTCGTAGGGGTAGCAGTCCAGACCCACCGATTGCCGCTCACTCGCCTCGTCAATGAGGGCCAGCGTTTCTCGCGTACGACCATGATTGCGCTCGCCCACCACCTTGTGGTGCGAGACGACCAAGCGGGCACCGCACGCGCCCGACAGCGCCAGCGCCTCGCGCAGCGCCACATCCACATGGTCGCCCTCGTCGCGCAGATGCATGGCCAGCACCGCCTGCTGACCCCTGAGTGCCGCGCAGACACCTCCCAGCTCTTCGGTGCTGGCGGCGGCCGCGGGTGGGTAATAGACGCCCGTCGACAGGCCGAAGGCGCCCGCTGCCAACGCGCGCTCCACATCGCCGCGCATCGCCGCGATCTCTTCGGCCGTTGCGGTGCGATCCAGCGCCGCCACATGCCGCACGCGCAGGCTGATATGGCCGATCAGTGGCGCCACATTGAGCACCGGCCTGCGTGCGTCGAGCGCCGCCAGGTAGTGGCCAAAGTCGGCAAAGCGATCCGATGCCGTGCCCAGGATGTCCAGGGGTGCCGGCAGGCGGCCACCCGGGTCGCTCGGAGCAAGGCTGATGCCGCAGTTGCCCGTCACCACCGTCGTCACGCCCTGGCTCAGCTTGGGATGGGGCCACACGTCTTGAAGCACCAGCAGATCGTCGTGGCTGTGGGTGTCGATGAAGCCCGGGCTCAACACCAGGCCGTGGGCATCGATCACGCGATCCGCTTCCATGGTCCCGGGCGGATGCAGACCAGCGATGTGTTCACCGCGCAGCGTGACGTCGGCCGCGAAGCGCGGCGCCCCGCTGCCATCGATGACGTCGGCTCCGCGGATCAGGGTCAGCGGCTCGATCGCGGTCATTCGATCTTTGCGCCCGAACGCCGGATCACCTCGGCCCAGCGTGGCGCTTCATCCCGGGCCATCGCCATGAGTCGATCGGGGGGCGATGTCACGGTCTCGAAGGCCATCTGGGCGTACCGGGACCTCACGGCGGGCATGCCCAGCACCTCATTGATGGCTGCGTTCAAGCGGCTCACCACACTGGCGGCGAGCCCTGCCGGACCCACGATGCCGCCCCACGCCGTGGTCTCGTACCCGGCCACGCCCGCCTCCTTGATGGTGGGCAATTCGGGAAAGAGCGCCGAGCGCTGCGGTCCGCTCACGCCCAGGGCGCGCACGCGGCCTGCCTGGATGTGCGGGCCGATGGAGGACAGGTTGTCGAACATCAGGTCGGTCTGCCCGGCCATCAGGTCCGTGATGGCCTGGGGGCTGCCGCGGTAGGGCACGTGGACCATGAAGGTGCCGGAGAGCGACTTGAAGAGCTCTCCGCCCAGATGCCCGGTGGTGCCGTTGCCGGCCGAACCCATGGTCAGGCGGCCGGGGCGGGCCCGGGCGTAGGCGATCAGTTCGCTCACCGAGGTCACGGGCAGCTCGTTGCGGACCACCAGCGCGTTGTGCACCGAGCCCAGCATCGCCACACCGCTGAGCGCGTCCGGGTCGTAGGGCAGCCGGCTGTGCAGGGAGCGATTGATGGCCAGGGTGACCACGTTGCCGTAACCCAGGGTATGCCCGTCGGGTGCGGCGCGAGACACCTCGCTCATGCCGATGCCGCCACCCGCACCGGGCTTGTTCTCGATGACCACCGGTTGTCCCAGCAGGGGTGCCAGTTCGGAGGCCAGCAAGCGGCAGATGATGTCTGGCGCACCGCCCGCAGCCGAGGGAACCACCAGACGGATCGGTCTGGATGGCCAGGCGCCCTGCGAACGCGCCGCCAGTGGCAGCGACAGAACCGAAACAAGCAGATCGCGTCGCCGCAGCAGGGGTTTCACATTCACGTGGCTCATCCTGATCTCCGGGAATGTTGATGACGGGGCGCAATTTATGAGGTGAGAATGCCTTGGGCAAACGAAACGTTCTCGTTATGACATGAAAGGAACTCATGCATGAGCGTGCTTCCATCCTTGAGCGCACTGCGCTGTTTCGACGCCAGTGCACGCCACGGCAGCTTCACGTTGGCGGCACAGGAAGTCCATCTCACGCAGAGCGCGGTGAGCCACCAGATCCTCGGGCTGGAGGCGCAACTGGGGTTGCCGCTCTTCGTGCGGTCGCGCGGCGGGCTGAGGCTCACCGAGGCGGGACGGGCCTATTGGTCGGAGGTTGCGGTGGCGCTGCGCCAGCTCGAGCGTGCCACCCAGAATCTGTTGATGCACCAGGGCGCTGGCGGCACGCTCAACCTGTGCGTGGCGTCCAGCTTTGCGACGTACTGGCTGGTGCCGCGGCTTGCCGGCTTCGTGGCCGCGCACCCCGAGGTGACGCTCAACCTCTCGACCCACATCGGCCCGGTGGACCTCACGACGGCCGGGCACGATGCCGCCATCGAATATGGCGCTGCGTCGCAGCACGTCGCCGGCCACCAGGCGGTGACGTCCGAGCCCGTTCTTGCGTTGACGCTGCAACCCTACGCAGCGCGCCAGTGGTGGTCGCGTTCACGACTGCCCGGCCCCGCCGCGCTCAAGGCCTTGCTGGCCCGCGCGCCGATGATTCAGCACACCACCGTACCGGAGGCCTGGCCGAGCTGGATGGCCCAGGCGGGGCTGACGATGGACGCTGGCACCCAGCAGGGCCCTCGGTACGATCTGATGTCGATGGCGCTGAACGCTGCCATCGCGGGCCTGGGCGTGGCCTTGTTGCCCGACTACCTGACCGGGACGGCACTGGCGCGTGGTCAACTGGTCCGGCTGTCCGACCGCGCGTGGACCTCGTCCAAGGGCTACCACCTGCGTTATCCCTCCTGGAAGGCCGATCTGGTGCCCTTGCGGCGTTTCCGCGATTGGCTGCTCGCCGTGAGCACCCAGGGTGGCATCTGTGCGGATTGAGTCGGTGCGCCCGATGCCGCTCGCGTCGGTGCGGGCGATGATCCGGACGTCTGGTGCTCAGCTTGGGGTCAGCACGTGGCGCGGTCCGCCCTCGCCACCGGGGGTCAGCACCCATTGCCTGGCGTGGTGATTGGCCACCGCGGGTCGGTGCGCGATCGATACCAGGGCACCGTTCTGCTCGCGCACGCGCTCGCGCAGTCGCTCGTACAACGTGGCTTCCGCGGCTTCATCGAGCGCGCTGGTGGCTTCGTCGGCGAACAGCCAGCGCGGTTTCTTGAGCAAGGCGCGCGCGATGGCCAGGCGTTGCTGCTCGCCGCCCGATAGTTTCTGGCCCCAGGCATCTTGTTCGTCGAGTCGCGGCACCAGGTCGGGCAGCAGCGCGTCGCGCAGCGCCTGTTGCAGCTCGGCATCGCTGTGTTGGTCGGCGGGCTCGGGGTAGGCCAGTGCATCGCGCAGGCGGCCATTGGGGAAGTAGGGCCGCTGCGGCAGGAACATGGCGCGGGTGGCGAAATCGGCAGGCAGCCGCAGCGCACGCTGCGCCCAGGGCCAGATGCCGGCCAGGCCGCGAAACAGCGTGGACTTGCCGCTGCCCGATGGACCTTTGACAAGCACGGTGTCGCCCGGTGCCAGCCGCAGGCCGTGGGCAGCCAGCAGTGGCACGCCACCGGGAAGGGCGAGCTGCAGATCGTCGATGGCGAGCGCGTCGTCGCCGCCGGCCTGCTCGCCGTCGTGCTGGGTTGTGCCCAGGTTGGCGAAGCTCTCTTCGAAGCTGGTGATGCGGTCGGTGGTGGCTCGCCACGCGGCGAGGTTGCTGTAGTTGTCGACGAACCAGGAGAGCGAGTCCTGAACACGGCCAAAGGCAGAGGCAATCTGCATCAGCTCACCGAGCTGAATGGCACCGCTGAAGAAGCGCGGCGCGGCCACGATGAAGGGGAACACCACGGCCGCCTGGCCGAAGCCGGCGGTGAACCAGGTCAGGCGCTTCTGCGCGTTGATGAGCTTGAGGTAGTTGCCCAGCACATCGGAAAAACGAAGGCCAAGCAGGTGACGCTCCACCGGCTCGCCCTTGTCGAGCGCGATCGACTCGCTGTACTCGCGCACGCGCACCAGGTGGTGGCGAAAGTCGGCCTCGTAGCGCTGCTGCTGGAAGTTCAGTGCGATCTGCGGGCGACCGATGTAGTGCGTGGCCACGCTGCCCAGCAGGCAGTAGATGACGGCCATCCACACCATGAAGCCCGGGATGTCGTAGGCCGTGCCCTGGAAGGTGAAACCGAAGCTGCCCGAGAGCGACCACAGGATGCCGACGAAACTCACCAGCGTGACCACCGCGTTGAGCAGGCCCATGGACAGGCCCACGGTGTAGCTGGTGAAGAGGTTCATGTCCTCGGCCAGGCGCTGGTCGGGGTTGTCGGGCGGCGCGCTCTCGCCCTTGGCGTAGCGCGCGAGTTCCATCTGGTAGAAGCGCTGACTGCTCAGCCAGCGGTCCAGGTAATGTCGCGTCATCCACGAACGCCAGCGCATCTCGAGCAACTGCGTCAGGTAGAAGCGGTAGACCGCAATCACGATGAAGCCGAACGCCAGGTAGGTGAAGCGCCCGAGTTCGCGCCAGAAAACAGCAGCGTCCTTGTTCTGTAGCGCGTCGTAGAACACGCGGTTCCACTCGTTGATCAACACCAGCATGTAGACCGCGCCCAGGTTGAGCGCCACGATGGCCGCGAGCAGGGCGCGCGCTTTCCATTTCTCGTCGGACGAGAAATAGGGGGTCGAGAGTCGCCAGGCCTTGCCGGCGAATTCGCGGAAGGCCCTGAACTTGTCGCTGAAGGTCATGGATGCCCCTTGGGCTGATTGGCAATGCCGCTGGCCACGTGCCCGGCCGGCACGTGCTGCGCGGCCGATTCGATGTGGCCGGTCTGGTCGTCGAAGAAGAAATCGGGCTCGAACTCACGCAGGAACTCGCCCTTGGGCAGGCCACCGAGGAACATGGCCTCGTCGACCTCGATGTTCCAGTTCATGAGCGTGCGGATGGCGCGCTCGTGCGCCGGCGCGCTGCGGGCGGTGACGAGCGCGGTGCGCACGCGCATCATGGGCGTGCCCTCGCTCTGCAGCCGGTGCAGTGCTTCGAGCAAGGGCTTGAACGGGCCGCCTTCCAGCGGCGTGGACGCCTTGCTGGCCTCGTGCGACTGGAACGCCGAGAGTCCCTGCGCCTGGTACACGCGCTCGGCCTCGTCGGAGAAAAGCACCGCATCGCCGTCGAAGGCGATGCGCACCTCGTGCGGGTGGGCATCGCTCGCGCGCACCGAGGTGGGGTAGACCTGGGCCGCGGGCACGCCGGCGTCCAGCGCGGCGCGCACGTCGGCCAGGTGGGCCGAGAGGAAGAGGTTGGCGCGCAACGGGCGCAGGTAACGCCAGGGCGGCTGACCGCGCGTGAAGCTGCCGCGCTGAATTGGCAGGCCATAGTGCTGGGCCGAGCGGAACACGCGCATGCCCGAGACCGGGTCGTTGCGCGAGAGGATCACCACCTCCACGCGCTGGGCGTGCGCGTCGTTGAAGGCGAGCAGCTTGTGCACCAGCGAGAACGCCACGCCGGGTGCGGCAGGCGTGTCCAGCCTGTCCAGCTGCAGGCGCATGTAGGCCTTGTCGTCGCCTTGTTCGAAAAGGTGGTTCTCTTCCTCGAAATCAAACAGAGCGCGCGAGGAGATCGCGACAACGAGTTTGCCGTCGAGCGTGACTGCCATGGATTCAGGTGACGAGTGTGTTGAGCTGGATGATCGGCAGCAGCACCGCCAGCACGATGAGCATCACGACCAGACCCATGCCGACGATGAGCAGCGGCTCCAGCACGGTGGCCAGCGACATGGCGCGGCGCTGCACTTCGGCGCCGAGCTGGTCGGCTGCGCGCTGCAGCATCGGCGGCAATTGGCCGGTCTGCTCGCCCAGGCGCGCGAACATGCTCAGCAGCGGCGGAAAGCGTTTCTTGGCCGCCAGGGCTGAAGCCAGCGGTGCGCCTTCGCGCACGCGCACCAGGGTGTCCAACGCGTCCTCGCGCAGGGCGCGATTGTTGAGGGTCTCTGCCGCGGTCTGCAGCGCGCGCAGTATGGGCACGCCCGCGCCCGCGAGCATGGCCAGCGTACCGGCGAAGCGCGCCGCGTTGAAGCCGCGCGCCAGCCGCCCGATCACGGGCAGGCGCAGCACGGCTTCGTCCATGCGCAGGCGCACGCCCTCGCGCTTGCGCGCGAGCCACAACCCCACGAAGCCGAGCACCAGAAGCACCAGCACCAGCCAGCCCCACTGCCGCACGAAGCCGCTCAAGGCGAGCATCACCAATGTGAGCGTGGGCAGCGCGCGCTTGCTGCCCTCGAACACACCAGCCACCTGCGGCACCACGTAGCTCACGAGAAACACCACGATCGCGATCGCCACCAGCGTCACGATCGCCGGGTACAGCGCCGCGGCGATGAGCTTGTTGCGCAGCGCCTCGCGCGCCTCCAGGTCGTCGGCCAGGCGTTCGAGCACGGTGCCGAGCTGGCCGCTCTGTTCGCCCGCGGCCACCACGGCGCAGTAGCTGGCCGAGAACTCGCGCGGAAACTGCGACAGCGCACGCGCGAAGGCAGAGCCGGCGTTGACTTCCCCGCGCAGCGTGGCCACCAGGTTGCGCACCTTGTCGTTCTCGGCCTCGTCGGTGAGGGCCGTGAGCGCACGTTCCAGCGGCATGCCGGCAGCCACCAGGCCGGCGAGCTGGCGCGTCCACACGCCCAAAGCGGTGGTGTTGAACACCCGGCCACCCCAGAGCGTGACGTTCAGTCCCTTGCCACCGCCGTCGTTGACGCCCGCGCTGGCGGGCTCCACCGCCAATGGCACCAGCGCGCGTGCACGCAACTGGCTGCGCGCGGCGCGCGCCGTGTCGGCGTCAATCAGGCCCTTGTGCGTCTGCCCGTCGGCGTCCAGCGCTTCGAAGGTGTAGGCAGGCATGGAGAGACTATTCGCGCGTGACGGACAGCACTTCCTCGACCGAGGTGATGCCCGCGTCGATCAGCCGCTGCCCGTCGACACGCATGGTGCGCATGCCCGCCTTCTCGGCTTGCACGAACAGCTTGCTTTCGGCCGCGCGGTTGTGCACCAGGGTTCGGATGGCGTCGTCGGCCACCATCAGCTCATAGATACCGGTGCGGCCCTTGTAGCCGCTGTGGTTGCATTGCGCACAACCCACCGGGTGCCAGCGGCCTTGTGCGTCCTGCTTGCGGCAGTGCACGCAGAGCTTGCGCACCAGGCGCTGCGCGAGCACACCCAGCAGCGAGCTGCTCAGCAGGAAGGGCTCCACGCCCATGTCGGTCAGGCGCGTGATGGCGCTGGGCGCGTCGTTGGTGTGCAGCGTGGCCAGCACCAGGTGTCCGGTGAGCGAGGCCTGGATCGCGATCTGCGCGGTCTCGTGATCGCGGATCTCGCCGATCATGATGACGTCCGGGTCCTGGCGCAGGATGGCGCGCAGCGCCTTGGCGAAGGTGAGCTCGATGCGCGGATTGACCTGCGTCTGGCCGATGCCGGGCAACTCGTACTCGATCGGGTCCTCGACCGTCATGATGTTCTGCGTGCCGGCGTCCAGCCGCTGCAGCGCGGCGTAGAGCGTGGTCGTCTTGCCCGAACCCGTGGGGCCGGTGACCAGGATGATGCCGTGTGGCTGGGTGATCAGGCGTTCGAAGCGCGCGAGCACGTCGCCCTGCATGCCCACCGATTCGAGGTTGAGCTTGCTCTCGGTCTTGTCGAGCAGGCGCAGCACCGCGCGCTCGCCATGTGCGCTGGGCAGCGTGGAGACGCGCACGTCCACCGCACGGGTGCCAATGCGCAGGCTGATGCGCCCGTCCTGCGGCAGTCGTTTCTCGGAGATGTCGAGCTCGGCCATGATCTTCAGGCGCGAGATCAGGGCCGCGTGCAGCGCGCGGTTGGGCTGCACCACCTCGCGCAGCGTCCCGTCGACGCGAAAGCGCACGCTGGAGTGCCGCTCGAAGGGCTCGATGTGGATGTCGCTCGCACCATCGCGTGCGGCCTGCGTGAGCAGGGCGTTGAGCATGCGGATGATGGGGGCGTCGTCGGCGGTCTCGAGCAGGTCCTCGATCGCCGGCAACTCCTGCATCATGCGGCTGAGGTCGGCGTCGCTCTGCACCTCGCTCACCACCGCAGCCGCGCTGGATTCGCCCTGCGAATAGGCGGCGCTGATACGCTGGCGCAGGCCCTCAGCGTCTTCCCAGCGCATGTCCGCCACCGGGTGGATGCGCAGGATCTCGGACAGTGCGGACAAGCGTCGTGTCTGGGCTTCGGCATCGGCCGCAGCGGCGCGACTGCCGATCAGCGTGAGCGCACCAGCGTCTTCCTCGAGCAACCACTGGTGCTCGCGTGCGAAGGCGTAGGGCAGCGGGTACTTCACGGTGTTTCCGGATTCACCGTGTGGGGGCGGGTGTGGGCGCAGGCGTGGGCGCCGCCGGTGCGGGCACCGCGCCGGGCGAGCCCTGCGGCGCGCCCAGTGGCGGTGCCGGCGACGGCAGCTGGCGGTCGTAGGGCAGGGGCTGCTCACCCAGCACCGGGCTCTGGTTGATCTGCAGCACACCGCTTTGCGTGGGTTGTATCTCGCGTTGCACGGCGCGCATCTGCTCGTACCGGTCCAGCGCGAGGTTGGCGGTGTCGCGCGCGTCGCGCAGCACCACCGGGCGCAGGAACACCATCAGGTTGGTCTTGCGGCGGCTGCGGCTTTCGCTGCGGAACAGGCCGCCGAGCACGGGCACGTCGCCCAGGCCGGGCACCTTGTCCTGGTTGCTCGCGAACTCGTCCTGCAGCAAGCCACCCAGCACCACGATCTTGCCGTCATCGACGAGCACCGTGCTTTCGATGCTGCGCTTGTTGGTGATGAGGCCGGTGCTGGAGTTCACCGACGCCGGCGCCACGCTGCTGACCTCCTGGTAGATGGTCATCTTGATGGTGCCGTTCTCGCTGATCTGCGGCTTCACGCGCAGCGTGAGGCCCACGTCCTTGCGCTCGATGGTCTGGAACGGATTGACCGAGCCGTTGTTGCTGCCGGTGTTGGTGAACTGGCCGGTCACGAACGGCACGTTCTGGCCGATGACGATCTTGGCTTCTTCGTTGTCGAGCGTGAGCAGGTTGGGCGTGGACAGGATGTTGCCCGCGCCGTTCTCCTGCAGGAAGCGCGCGAGAAAGCCGAGCACGTAGACGCCGTTGGTGCGCCGGGCCAGCCCGATGTTCAGGCCCGGGTTGGGCGCGGTCTCGCCCTGCGCGAGGTTGAAGATGTTGCTGCCACCGGTGCCGAAATTGGTGCCCAGCAGGCCGATCACGCGGTCGCCCGAGTTGCCCGCGGCGCCTTGCCACTGGATGCCGAATTCGGCCGCCTTGTCGTCGTTGACCTCGGCGATCAGGCTTTCCACATAGACCTGCGCGCGGCGCGAGTCGAGCTGGTCGATCACGGCGCGCAGCTGGCGGTACACCGGTTCGGCCGCGGTGATGATGAGCGAGTTGGTGGCCGGATCGGCCTGTATCTGCCCGCCGGTGGACGGCTGCGCGCTGGGGGCCACCGGCGTGGTGGCCACGCTGGCGCCGGCGGCACCGCCTGCCAGATTGATGCCGGGGCTGCGTGCGGCTGCGGCGCTGCCGCCGAACGCACCCGTGGCGCCGCCACCGCCGCCACCCGATTCGGCCGCCGCCAGCGCGGCGCGCAGCGTCGTGGCCAGGGCCACGGCGTCGGCATTCTTCAGGTAGACGACATGGATGTTGCCGCTCACCGCGGCGGCCGAAGGCTGGTCGAGCCGCACGACGAGCGACTTCACGAGGGCCAGGCGTGCCGGGTTGGCCGCGCGCAGCACCAGGCTGTTGCTGCGCGCATCGGCCAGGATGGTGGTGCGAAAACTCGCGTCGCCCGCGCCGCCCGCGGCACCGCCGGCCGCGCCGGGGTCGATCAGGCGCTGGATGAGCGGCACCAGATCGGCTGCCACTGCATGCTGCAGCGGCACGATCTCGATGTCGCTCGCGCCGGGCACGTCCAGCGCGGCCACGATGCGGGCGATACGCTGCAGGTTCTCCGCGTAGTCGGTGATGATGAGCGAGTTGTTGCCCGGGTTGACGTTGATCGTGTTGTTGGGCGGGATCAGCGGGCGCAGCACCGGCACCAGGTTGTTCGCGTTCTCGTGGTTGAGCTTGAAGATCTGCGTGACCACCTGGTTGGACGCCGGCAGCGCACGCGGCGAACCGGCGTTGACCACGTTGCCCTGCAGCTTGGCGTCGGCCTCGGGCACGATCTTGTAGAGCCCGCCGGTGTCCACCAGTGCAAAACCCTGCAGCCGCAGCGCGGCCGCGAACTGGTTGAGCGCCGCGTTGGGGGGCACCGGCCGGTCGGTCGAGAGGTTGACGGTGCCGCGCACGCGCGGATCCACGACGACGCTGCGCCCCGTGATGGTGGCCATGGTGCGCGCCACCGCCTCGATCTCCGCATTGACGAAGTTCAGCGTCACCGGCTCGGCGTTGCGGGCCGCTTGCGCCAGTGCCGGGGGCGTGCCCGGCAGGCTCAGCACCAGCGCACAGGCCAGCGCGAGAACGCTGTGGCGGCTGGTCAGGGAAGTGAGGGCAAACATGGCGCGATCCTATATCGAGGGTGTCAACCGATGGTGATCACCGAACGTGGTCCGTCGCGACGGCCCACGATGTTGAGCAGGTTGGTGAGCGCAAGTTCGCTGCCCGGCGCGGCCTGGGCGTCGCCCGCGAAGCGCAGTTGCCCGCCCACCCACTGGCCACGGCCCTGCAGCAGCAGCGCACCGCCCAGCGTCGTGAGTTCGAGTTGCGCCGTGTCGCCATCGGCACCGGCGCGCAATTGGGCGCGATAGCTGCCCAACGGGCGGATGCTTGCCAGCCGCGAGGCGAGGTCGATGGCGTCGATGTCGAGCCCACCGTGCAGGCGGGTGCGGCCGCTGGCCAGGGTGATGCCCAGGCCCTGGCTGCGCAGCGCAAGACTGCCGTCCAGCCGCAGCGTGTTCCAGGGCGTGCCCAGGCCGGTGAGCACGTTGGCTGGCCAGCGGCTGTCGAAGGCCGCCACGTCGAGCGCGGTTTCGCTCAGTCCCGGGCGCAGCTGCAGTTGCACGGGTTGTGGCGTGCAGCAAGGCGCGCGCAGGGCCAGCGCCAGGGCGGGGCCGCCCTGCCAGGCCGGGCGCAGTTGCCACGCCAGGCCCTCGGGCAGGGCGCTGGCACTGCGGCTGCCTTCACCGCCGGTGAGCAGCAGGTCGGCCTGCCCGTTCCACACCGTGCCGCGCGCGTTCACCAGTTGCACCCGGCCACCGCTGGCACTGCCGATGCCGTCGGCCAGCCAGCGCGCAGGCGCAAACAAGGCGAAAGCGAGCAGTGCGCCGAGCACGGCGGCGGCGATGGCAAGGCGCTGGATGGCGGGGGCGTTCATGGGGTGGCCTCACGCCGGGCCGACCCGAGGGAGGCCGGCAGGGAGTGCGCGCGCTGATGAGCGTGGGGGCCCATGGCTGACCTCAGTTGCCGCCGGTCAGTGGCGGGCCGGCCACCACGAGGGTGCCGGTCCAGCCGCCGGACGCGGCGTCGCGCGTGAGCTGCGATTCCACGGGCAGCAGCCGCGCGTTGCTGCGCACCTGTTGCAGCCATTGGGCCAGCGCAGCTGGATCGGTCTGGCGCAGCGCCAGCGTTGCGCGCTCACCGATGACGTTGACCTGGGCATTGCCGCCCAGGCTGGCGGTGGCCGCTTCGAGCGCGCGCAGGGCGTCGTCGCGGCCCGGGGAGGCGGCGCTCGACTGCGCACGCAGGGCCTCGGCTTGCTGCGCCAGTTGCTGCATGCGCGCGAGTTGTGCGTCCAGCGTGGCATGGCGCGCCGGCGCTGCGCGCAGCGTCTGCCAGGCCGGCGCAATGGCCACCCACCACAACAGGCCCAGGGCGACCACCGCGGCCGCCACCAGCACCATGCGCCGCTCCCGGGCGGACAGTCCGGCCAGCCAGGCCGAGACCACGGCCGCGCCGCGCATCGGGGAAGTGGAGGTTGACGTGGTGGCCATGGTCAGGGCTGCGGGGCTTGCAGGATGAGTTCGTTGCCGTCGAAGCGCGCGCGCCAGCCGGCCGCTTGCAGCGACTGCTGCAGTGCGCGCACCTGCTCTTCACCGGCACGCCAGCCCGACAGGCGCAGGCCGCTGGCGTCGTAGGCGATGCGTGTCGGCGTGACGGGCTCCGTGCCGGCGGCACGGTCGATCGCCCCGAGCAAGGTTTCCAGGTCGCCCGACGAGAGCTGGCCGCTGGCCTGCTGCAGCCGCGCCACTTCGCGCTGCATCTGCACCGGTGCGTCGATCACCAGCGTGACTTGAGGGAACGTCTGCGTGAGCGTGTCGCGCACCGCGGCCTGCTTGGCCTGCAGGGCGCTGCTTTCCTGCCACGCCGCCACGTTCAGACCGAACAGCTGAGCCACGACCAGGGCCGCCAGGCCCCAGCGGGCGGGCCGCCATGCCGGCGCGCCCCGGAACTCCCGCCACGCGCGGCGCAAGCGCTGGCTGCGCCGCGCGTTCGACGACAGGCTGAGGTCGAACTGCGCAAGGTTCCAGTCGGTCTGGCCCGCGCGCAGCAGCCACTGTTCGGGCGCCACCGGGTCGAAATGGCGTTGCAGCACGCGCTCGGCGAGTTCGTTCACGAGCGGGTCGGCCAGCCAGACGTCGAGGTTGCGCAGGTTCTCCGGGCTCTCGTTGGCGCCCGGGATCAGCGCTGCCAGCGGCGGCGCGCCCGCGCCCTCCACGAGCGGCAGGCAGCTCACGCCCAGCGGGCTGGCACTGGCCAGCCAGGCCTCCTGGCCGTCGATGTGGGCCCAGTGCAGCAGGCTGGGTGCGTCCATGGTGAAGCTGCGCGTGGCGCCCGCAGCCGACGGTGCGGCGGCCGACACCATGGGCCACATCAGCGGGGCGATGCGCGCCACGGGCCGCCCGGACACCTCGAGCGCGCGCACCCAGGCGCGCAATTGCTCCTTGTGGGTGCTCGCCACCCACACCGGCTGGCCGGCACGCCCACCGGGCTCCAGCGCGTGATGCAGTTCGCCCACGTCGCACAGCACCCGGTCTTCCAGCAGACCGTCCAGCGCGGCCCGCAGGCGCGGGCCGCTCACCCGCGGCAGCGCGATGCGGTGCCAGGACACCGCGCGCGGTGAGAGCGCCAGCACGAGCTCGTCGTCGCGCGGCAGCAGGCCGATGGCGCACTCACCATGGTCGTCCACCCGCTGGCCATCGACACTGCGCACCCACCGCAGCAGCGTGGAGGCGGCGGTGGGGCTGGCCAGGCGATCGGCGGGCGTGACAATGAGCACGGCGGAATTTTCAGAGGATGGAATCGACCATTCTAGGGACGCCGGGCGACAAAACCCCCTCAACCGCCCCGGCGGCGTTGCGCGGCGGCTTCAACGGCGCGTGAACCGCTCGCGCCAGACGATGCGCACGTCCAGGTTGCGCCGCACCACCAGCGAGCGTTCCTCGATGATCGTGTCGTCCAGCCGCAGCCGTCCGCGCACCTCGAAGTGCTCGCTGCGCACGCCGTGGAACTGGTCGCTCAGCGGGGGTGTGTCGCTGGTGCCGAGCACGCGCGCGGCCTCGCCCAGGGAGCGGAACGGGGTGCGCTCGCGCGCGCTGATCAGCCGCCGCGCGCGTGCCAGATCGAGCGCAGGCGAGGTGGCGGCGATGGCCTCGGCGCTGGCGGTGTTGATGTTGAGTGTGGTGCGCTGGGGCAGCACGGTGAGGTGGGGCTCCAGCCGCGCCAGGCTCTCGCGCGAGACGCCGAGCCAGGCCAGCTGCGAGAACTTGGCCGGCAGCAGGGCGGTGCGCGACGGCTGCGGGTCGGTGAGCGCAAGCCGCGTGCTGGCCAGCAACTCGTTGGCCGCGGCGCGCAGTTCCGTCACGGGCAGGCCCAGGCCCTCGTAGAGCCGTTGCAGGCTCTCCAGATCGGGCTCGGAGAGCTGGATGCCCTGCGGGTCGCTGCCCTGGCCTTCGCGGCGGATCACGTTGTTGAAGTTCAGGCGCGACTGCAGGTCGGTCATCTCGCCCGAGAGGAAGGCCTGCAGCACGCTCTCGGCGCTGTTGTCGCGGTCGGCCGCCAGGAAACTGGCCAGCCGGGCTTCCTCCAGCGGCAGCGCCCAGGGCTCGCCCAGGTGGTCGGGGTTGCCGCTGGTCTGGTTGCCGCGCGCGTCCTCGCGCAGGATCAGGCGTGCCCAGTCCAGGGCGCCGGCCAGGATCCAGGCCGCCTGGGCCCGTTGGCGTTCGGCGCGTTCGATCTCGATCGCGCGCCACTGTTGCCAGGCCGCGCTGGCCGCGAGCGCGGCCACCAGCGTGACGGTGAGCATGGCCAGCAGCAGGGCCGCACCCCGCTGGGGACGTGGCGCGGCCTTCGGACCGACCGCCGGGCCGCGCACGGGCACGTTCATGGTGCCGCCTCCAGCGTGGGGCGCACCCAGTCGCGAAACAGCGTGCCTTGCAGCGGCAGGCCTTCGCCCAGCGTGAGTTGCAGGCGCACGCCGTTGGGCAGGTTGGCGTTGGGGATGAAGCCCTCCCCGCCGGCGGCGCCGGTACCCGGTGGGCCAGCGGGCGCATCGGCGGCGGATTGCGGGTTGGTCCAGGTCTCGCCGCGGTGGTAGTAGAGCTGCCAGCCGTTGGCGCGCACCAGCGCGATGCTGCTGTCGGCGGTGGGCGAGGTCAGTGCGTCACCGTCCGCGGTGGGCGGGTTGACCCGGCCGGCCGCCCACTCGCTGGCGCGCTGCCAGGCGCGGGCCAGTTCGTCGCGCTGTCGCAGCGGCCCGGACTGCCAGCGCGACCAACGCTGGCCCTCGGGGCCCGGCAGTAGCGCCCAGGCCACGACCCGGATGCCTCGGCTGTCCAACCCGGTTTCCATCGGGTCGCGCCGGGTCAGCCGCAGCACCTGGCCGTTGAAGTCGATCGGCGTGACCTCGCGCGTGTCGATCAGCGCGTCAAGGTCGGCGTTCCACTGGCCCAGCGCGGACTGCAGCCGCAGCAGGTCATCGGCACGCGCCCGGGTGATGTCCTGCGTGCGGCCCATCCCGTCGATGGCGCGCCAGCTCAGGATGGCGATGGCCGAGAGGATGACCAGCGCCACCAGCAGCTCGACCAGCGTGAAGCCTCGGCTCGGTCTCATGTCAATAGCGACCCTGCACGGTGGAGAGGGTGAGCAGGCGGGTGGCATCGTCGCCGCCCCCCTGCAGCACCGTGGCATCCACGCGCCGGAAGTTGGGGTTCGGCGTGGGCGACACCGACAACCGCACCCGTAGCGTGCGCCCGGCCTGCTCGCAGGTCACCTCGCTGTCACCCGTGCCGGGCAACTGGCGTTGCAGTCGCAGGGCCGTCAGCGCGTTTTCGGCGCAAAGCTGCGCCAGCCACTGCTCGGTCTGGCGCTCGGCATTGCGCGTGAGCGCGCCGCTGGCCTGCAGCCCGGCGGTGAGGGTGAGCGCCACCACGCCCAGCGCGACGAGCACTTCGATCAGGGTGAAGCCGCGCGGGCGCTGCATGGCGCGGCTCAGGGCTCGGTGACCACGGTGAACGGGCCCAGGCCGTCCGTGCCCAGCACCAGCCGCCGATCGCCCAGGCCAATGACCACGCGCTGCGCCGGCACCAGCGGCTCGGGACCGAGCATCAGGCTGTCGGCGCCGGGCGGCTGCAGCACCCGCGCCGAGGTGTCCGGGTTCAGCCAGCGCTGGGGGCCGTCGCTCACACCCGCCGGGCGGCTGCCTTCGCGCGGCCTCGGCAGGCCGATGAACTCGAAGCCGTCGGGCCGCACGCGCCACACCACGGGCAAGCCGCTGGTGCGCGATTGCGCGCGCGCCGATTCGATCAGCGCCGACAGACGCAGCGCCTCTCGCTCAAGGCGGGTACCGCTGTCGTCGCGCAGCGCCAGGGTGACGCTGGCCGTGGCCAGGGCCACGATGGCCACCACCACCATGATCTCCAGCAGGGTGAAGCCTCGGTGGTGATGGCGCTGCATCAGGGGTGTCGGCGGGCCGTCAGCGGGCCGGCCGAGATCGTGGACACGCGCTCACTGCCAACTGCCGATGTCGGCGTTGGCGCCTTCACCGCCGGCCTGGCCGTCGGCGCCGAGCGAGAGCACGTCGACCTCGCCGTGCACGCCGGGGTTGAGGTACTGGTAGGGCCGGCCCCAGGGGTCGTTGGGCAGCTTGTCGAGGTAGCGGCGCCAGTTCGGCGGTGCAGGCGCTGCGCTCGGCCTGGCCACCAGCGCGGCCAGCCCTTGTTCGTTGCTCGGATAGCGCTGGTTGTCGAGCCGGTAGAGCTTGAGCGCCTGCATCAGGTTGTTGACGTCGGTGCGCGCGGCGGTCATGCGGGCGTCGTCGGTGCGATCGAGCACATTGGGCACGATGAGCGCGGCCAGCACGCCGATGATGACCAACACCACCATGAGCTCGATCAGGGTGAAGCCGCGGCCCGGTGCATGCCGTGCGGCCCGCCGGGCGGTGAGGAAGGGTCGGATCAAGCGCTTCTCCGGTGCTGCCGAAAGGGGTCGGTCGATGATAATGCGCCGACATGGCAACAGATCGCGGCTTCGGTCACTCGGTGTTTCTCGGCGAGGGCGCTGCCAGTGGCGCCGCGCCGCGGCGTGCACCCGCGGTGCTGGCCGTGTTGTTGTGGCTCGCTGCGGGGCTGAGCGTGGGGTACTGGGTGTTGCAGGCATTGGGCCGCTCGCCGCTCACGCCGTTGGCCGCCACCGCCGCCCTGCCGGAGGCGCCCGAGGCGGCTGCCCTGGCCCGGGTGCTGGGCGCCACGCCCCAGGCCGCTGCGGTGGTTGCCGGCCCCGTGGCCGCACCGCCACTGTCGTCGCGCTACCAGCTCAACGGTGTGGTGGCCGATCGCGCCGACGGCGGCGCCGCGCTCATCGCCATCGACGGCCAGCCTCCCCGGCCCTATCGCGTGGGTGCCGCGCTCGAAGGCGGGGTGGTGCTGCAGGCGGTGCAGCGGCGCTCGGTCCGTCTGGCGCCATCGGGCAACGGGCAGGTCTTCGAACTCAGCCTGCCCGAGCCAGCGCCCGCGTCCTGAACCGCACATGGCGCAGCGCGGCGAGGCCACCACCCCAGGCACTTCGGCCGCCGTCCAGGCAGGCGCCGCAACGGATGCGCTGCGCCCCTCGGGCAGCCTGTTGGCCAACCTGAGCGCCGAACTGCAGCGACATCCGCCGTTCAACGAGATGGACCCGGCGCATGTGTCGGCCTTCGTGGCGGCCTCGCGCCAGGCCTACTACGCGCCGGGTGAAGTGGTGGTGGCGCCCGAGCACGGCCCGGTGCGCGAGCTGTATTTCATCCGCCGCGGGGCCGTCACGGGCAAGCGCGGCCTGTCCGAGGTCTCGGGTGGCGCCTTCCAGTACGAGGCCGGCGACCTGTTCCCGATCAGCGCGGTGCTGGCGCAGCGCGCACCCACCACCGAATACCACGCCACCGAAGACACCTTCGTGCTGGTGATCGCCGCTGACGACATGCGCGCGCTGGCGCAGCAAAGCCCGGTGTTCGGCGATTTTCTCAACCGGCGCATCCTGCGCTTTCTCGAACTCTCGCGCTCGGCGCTGCAGGTGGCCTATTCGTCGCAGGCGCTGGCCGAGCAATCGCTGGAGACGCCACTGGGTGAGCTGGGCCACAAGGCGCCCGTGACCTGCGGGCCCGAGGCACCCTTGCGCGAGGTGCTGGGCACGATGCAGGAGCGGCGCATCGGCTCCATGCTGGTGGTAGACGCGCAGGGCTCGCCGCGCGGCATCCTCACCCGATCGGACGTTCTTGGCCGCGTGGCCTTGCCCCAGGTTCCGCTGGAGACGCCGGTGTCGCAGGTGATGGTCTCGCCCGTGCACAGCCTGCCGCACGACGCAACGGCGCAGGACGCGGCGCTGCTCATGTCCACCCACGGCATCCAGCACGTGCCGGTCACGCGCGACGGACGTCTGGTCGGCATCGTTTCCGAGCGCGACCTGTTCGCGCTGCAGCGCCTGAGCCTCAAGCAGGTGAGCTCGAGCATCCGCAACGCCGCCAGCGTGGACGCGCTGCGGGTCGTGGCACACGACATCCGGCGTTTCGCGCGCACGTTGCTCGGGCAGGGGGTGAAAGCGCGCCAGCTCACCGCACTCATCAGCCACCTCAACGATGCGCTGACGCAGCGCCTGCTGGAGCTGGTGGCGCAACGCCATGGCATCGACCTGCGCCAGTGCTGCTGGCTGGCGCTGGGCTCGGAGGGTCGCAGCGAGCAGACGATCGCGACCGACCAGGACAATGCCCTCATCCGCCCCGAAGGCAGCGAGGCGGCGCCTTACCTGGCGTTCGCGCGCGAGGTGAACGAAGCGCTGGACGACTGCGGCTACCCGCTGTGCAAGGGCAACGTGATGGCCGGCAACCCCGCGTGCAACCTCACGCCCCAGCAGTGGCGCGAGCGCTTCGACCAGTGGATCGAACACGGCTCACCGCAGGACCTGCTCAATGCCAGCATCTTCTTCGACTTCCGTGCACTCGCCGGCAACGACGCGCTGGCGCACGAGCTGCGTGCCTTCGTCACGCGCCGTGCGCGCATCACGCCGCGCTTCCTGCACCAGCTCGCGCTCAACAGCCTGCAGCGCGCCGCGCCGCTCAACTGGCTGGGCAACATCGACACGCTCGCAGCGGAAGGCCACGACACGCTGGACATCAAGCTGCAGGGCACGGCCATCTTTGTCGACGTGGCGCGCCTGTATGCGCTGGCGCACGGCGTGACGCGCACCAACACGCGCGAAAGGCTGGAGGCGGTGGGCCCGTTGCTCGGCGCGCCCGCACACGAGGCCGAGGCCTGGCTGGGCGGGTTCGACTACCTGCAACTGCTGCGCCTGCACGCGCAACTCGACGGCACCACCGTGGGTGACAACCCGAACCGCATCGCCGTGGACACCCTCAACGACATCGACCGGCGCATCCTCAAGGAGACGCTGCGCGTGTTGCGCGCGCTGCAGCAGCGCCTCAAGCTGGACTACGAGCGGTGATTGGCGGCTGGCGCGCCTGGTTCGGCGGTGCGCGCACGGCCTCGCGCGCGGACAGCGAGCGCTGGGTGGCACTCGACGTGGAAACCAGCGGCCTGGATGTGCGGCGCGACCGCCTGCTCGCCATCGCCGCCATCGGCCTGCAGGTGGACTGGCCGCGCCAGCGGCTGCAGGTGCGACTGGGCGACAGCTTCGAGGTGGTGCTGCGGCAGCAGGAGGCCTCCAGCCGCGACAACATCCTCCTGCATGGCATTGGCGTGCAGAGCCAGCGCAATGGCATCGAACCGGTGGCCGCGCTCGAGGCCTTCGAGGCTTACGTGGCGCAGGCGCCGCTGCTGGCGTTCCACAGCGCCTTTGACGAGGCGCTGATCGGCCGTCACCTCAAGCAGCACCTGGGCCGGCGCCTGGCCAACCCCTGGGTGGATATCGAGCACTTGTGCGCGGCCACGCACCCGCAGGTGCGGGCACGTTCGCTGGACGAATGGATGGCGCACTTCGGCATTGTCTGCCCGCAACGCCACCAGGCCGCCGCCGACACGCTGGCCGAGTGCGAATTGCTGCAACGGGTGTGGCCGCGCGTGGCGGCCGAATGCCGCGACTGGCGCGCGGTGCAGCGCCTGGCTGCGCAGCGGCGCTGGCTGCCGCAGTCCTGAGGGCGTGCTGCCGGCGTTGCCGACGGCGCGGTCGCCCGAGTTGCCTCAAGCGGCTCAGGCAACTCAGGCGCCGGCGTCGAGCAGTGTCTGCGCGGCCAGCAAGAGCGGCCAGGCGAGCAGCGCGCCGGTGCCCTGGTTGAGGTTGAGCTCGAGATCGAGCAGTGGGTGGCTGCGCAGGTGGATCAGCATCAGGCGGTGCGGTGCGGCGGCCGACCGTTGTGCGAACACCAGGTAGTCGGCGACCGCGGGGCTCAGGCCGCGCGCCACCAGCGCGGCCGCGCCGGCCACGAAGCCGTCGATCAACACCACGCGGCGTTCGCTGGCCGCCTGCAACATGGCACCCACCAGCATCGCGGTCTCGAAGCCGCCGAATGCACACAACGCGTGCACTGGCGACATGGCCAGCGCGTGGCGCTGCAGCGCGGCTTGCAGCTTGTCCAGCCGCTGCCAGTGCCGGGTGTCGTCCAGCGAGGACGCGCCCATGTCTTCCCGGGGAAAGGCATCGGGCACCGGCACGCCGCACAGGCGCGACAGCAGCAGCGACGCACTGGCCACGCCGCCGACGCCGATGTCGCCGAGCGCGATCACCGTGCCTGGCAAGTGGCGCACCACGTCCATGCCGGCGTGCATGGCCGACACCGCCTGGGCCTGTGACATCGCCGGCCCGAGCAGGCAGTTGCGCGTGCCGTAGCCGATCTTGCGCGGCTGCAGTTGGGCCGCGGGCCGGCTGCGCGCGGGCAAGGTGATCGGCGTGGCCACGCCGGCGTCGACCACCGTGACGTCAAAGCCGTGCTGCCGCGCCAGCAGGCTGGCCGGGGCCGTACCGGCCAGCATCTGCTCCACGTGTTCGTGGGTGGTGGCGGCAGGCCAGTCGCTCAGGCCCTCGTCGGCCAGCCCGTGGTCGCCAGCGAACAGCACCAGTTGCGGCGCATCGAACACCAGCAGGTCGAAGGGCAGGGGGCTGCCGTTCTGGATGCGCGCAAGCTGCAGCGCCAGCGCCTGCATGCGGCCCAGGGCCAGTGCATCGCGCGTGGGCGACTGCAGGCGTTGCGCCAGTGCGTGGTCGAGCATGGCGTCTGCCGTGGGCGCGATGGTGGGCACACGCAACCCCGGCACCGGCGCGTGCCGCCGGGCGTTCATCGGGGTCATCGCGGCGTCGCGGGCCATGCTCGGCCTCAGCGGCGCAGGAACAGCCGGTAGGCGGGGTTGTCGGTCTCTTCCACGAACGGGTAGCCCAGCGCGTCGAGAAACTTCGCAAACGCCTTGTCGTCCTTGGCCGGTACCTGCATGCCCACCAGGATGCGGCCGTAGTCCGCGCCCTGATTGCGGTAGTGAAACAGGCTGATGTTCCAGCCCGGGCGCATCAGGCTCAGGAACTTCAGCAGGGCGCCGGGCCGCTCGGGGAACACGAACCGCAACAGGCGTTCGTCGTGCACCAGCGGGGACTGGCCGCCCACCAGGTGGCGCAGGTGTTCCTTGGCCAGCTCGTCGTTGGTGAGGTCCAGCGTCTCGAAGCCGTGGCGGATGAGCTGGTGTGCAATTTTCGCGGACTCACCCTTGCCCGACGTCGTCAGGCCCACGAACACGTGCGCCTGCGCGCTGTCGTGCATGCGGTAGTTGAACTCGGTCACGTTGCGCGCCGCGCCCGGCAGGTTGCCGATCACCTCGCAGAAGCGGCGAAAGCTGCCGCGCTCTTCGGGCATGGTCACCGCGAACAACGCCTCGCGCTCCTCGCCCACCTCGGCGCGCTCGGCCACGAAGCGCAGGCGGTCGAAGTTCATGTTCGCGCCGCAAAGGATGGCGGCGTAGGTCTGTCCCTTGGTCTTGTGCGTGGCCACGTACTGCTTCATCGCCGCCACCGCCATCGCGCCCGAGGGTTCCACGATGCTGCGCGTGTCCACGAAGATGTCCTTGATGGCGGCGCACACCGCGTCGGTGTCGACGGCGATGAACTCGTCGACCAGCTCGCGCGCGATGCGGAAGGTCTCCTCGCCCACCAGCTTGACGGCGGTGCCGTCGGCAAACAGGCCGACGTCGGGCAGGGTCACGCGCTCGCGCTCGGTCACCGAGCGCATCATGGCGTCGGAGTCGGTCATCTGCACGCCGATGACCTTGACCTCCGGGCGCACCGCCTTGATGTAGTTGGCTACGCCCGAGATGAGCCCGCCGCCGCCGATGGCGACGAACACCGCGTCGAGGCGGTCCGAGCCCAGGCGCTGCAGCTGGCGCAGGATTTCCATGGCGATGGTGCCCTGGCCGGCGATCACGTCCGGGTCGTCGAACGGGTGCACGAAGGTCAGGCCCTGCTTCTTCTGCAGCGCGACCGCGTGGGTGTAGGCGTCGGAATAGCTGTCACCGTGCAACACCACCTCGCCGCCAAAGCCCTTGACGGCATCGATCTTCACCTGCGGTGTGGTCACCGGCATCACGATGACGGCGCGGATGCCGAGCTTCTTCGCGCTCAACGCCACGCCCTGAGCGTGGTTGCCTGCCGACGCGCAGATCACGCCCTTGGCCAGTTGCTCCGGGCTGAGGTGCGCGATCTTGTTGTACGCGCCGCGCAGCTTGAAGCTGAAGACGGGCTGCTGGTCCTCGCGCTTGAGCAGCACCGTGTTGTGCAGCCGCCGCGACAGCGCTCGCGCGGGTTCCAGATCGGATTCCACGGCCACGTCGTACACCCGCGCCGTGAGGATCTTCTTCAGGTAGTCGGCCGGCGTGAGGTTCGTCTGGGGCGAGGTCATCGGCCGATCATATCGACGGCGAAAAACCGGCCGTGTGCCCCGGTGCCCGCCGGCAGGGCAAAAAAAAAAAACCCGGACCGGCGGAACCGGTCCGGGTTGGAATCCACCCGTGGAGGGTAGAGGAGACAACCTTCAATACAATGGTGGCAGTATATCGCCGGCATGCTGCAACGCAACAAGCTTGGTGATCCTGCCCTCATTTTTAGAGCGCCGCCTCCACAAGTCGCGCGTCTCTGCACGGAGATTCCATGGAATGCACCGTCACCTGGACCGGCGCCAGCGGCACCCGATCGGCCATGGGTTTCGTAGCCGAAACCGGCAGTGGGCACGTGCTCACCATGGACGGCGCCGTGGATGAGGCCAAGCCGGAAAACGGTGGCGCCAACCTGGCACCACGCCCCATGGAAACCGTGCTGGCCGGCACGGGTGGCTGCACCGCCTACGACGTGGTGCTGATCTTGAAGCGCGGCCGACACGACGTGCGCGGCTGCTCGGTCAAGCTCACCAGCGAGCGCGCCGCCACCGACCCGAAGGTCTTCACGAAGATCCACATGCATTTCACCGTGACGGGCAAGGGCGTGCCCGCCGCCGCGGTGGAGCGGGCCATCGCCATGAGCCACGACAAGTACTGCTCGGCGACCATCATGCTGGCCAAGACGGCCGAGATCACCACCAGCTTCGAGTTGCACGAGGCCTGAGGCACCGCTGCGCGCCAGCCGCGCGCCCCCGCTCAGATGCGGTGCGCCACCGTGGTCATGACCTTGGCCATCGCCCGCATGGCGCCCCGCACCGGCGCCGGCAACTCCACCGCGCCCGCCTGCACCGCGTCACGCGCATGCCGGGCCTCGTCGTCCTTCATCTGCGCGACGATGGCGCGCGAGGCGTGGTCGTGCAGGGGCAGGCGATCCATGTGCGAGGCCAGGTGCGCCTCGACCTGGTGCTCGGTTTCCACCACGAACCCCAGGCTCGGGCCACGCCCGAGTGCCCCTGCCGCCAGGCCCAGGCCAAAGGCGGCCGCGTACCAGAGCGGGTTGAGCAGGGAAGGGCGCGCGCCCAGATCGTCCAGCCGCGCGCGGGTCCAGGCGAGGTGATCGGTCTCTTCGCGGCCAGCGCGCTCCAGGCGGCGGGCCAGGGCCTCGTCGGGCTGGCGCCCGCCCGGCCCGGGCCAGCGGGCAGCCAGCGCCTGCGCGGTGTACAGGGCCTGCGCACACACCTCGCCCACGTGGTTCACCCGCATCAATGCACCGGCAAGGTGCTTGTCCTCAGCGCTCAATGCACCGTCATCGTGATGTTCGGGCACGGTCGGGCAGGCCTGGCTGGCGTGCGGCTTCACGAAAAGGGTACGCAGCGCCGCGTCGGCGGCATGAAACAAGGCATCGGCGGTGGATGTGACGGGCATATGAGGGCGGGGTGGCGACGGGGTGGCGATGGGGTCAACCGGGACCCCGATGGTGCCATTTCTGTGCACCACCTTGCGCTTTCGATGGTCAAATTTCGGCCCCAAAAAGAATACCTAAGTACCAAGGGTTAACGGAAATCGTCGCGTTGTTGCAACAACCCGAGCGTCCATGCACCACCTGGGTTCGGCAAACGTGGCGTGGGGTGTGGCTTTCTGTTGCAATGCCTGCAGCTTCCCGCAACGGAGGTCGGCTTGGGGGCCCAGACCCTCGGCCAGTCAACTCAACCTTGGAGAACTCCTCAATGAAAAAGACCCTGATCGCTCTGGCCGCCGTCGCGGCCTCCAGCGCAGCACTGGCCCAGTCGTCGGTGACCCTGTTCGGTATCATGGACGTGAACGTTCGCAACGTGAGCCAGAAGGTGGGCGGCGTGAAGGATGCGGCCAACTCGCTCACCACGATGAGCCAGGACGGTGCCGCTTCGAGCCGCCTCGGATTCCGTGGCGTGGAAGATCTGGGTGGCGGCATGAGCGCCGGCTTCTGGCTGGAGGGTGGCCTGAACCCTGATACCGGTACCTCGGGTGGCCTGAACTTCCTGCGCCGCAGCACCGTGAGCCTGATGGGTGGCTTCGGTGAAGTGCGCCTGGGCCGTGACTACACCCCGACCTTCTTTAACCACTTCGTGTACGACCCGTTCGGCTTCATCGGCGTGGGCTCGTCGACCTCGATGTACGGTTCTACCTCCGTCGGCGCTGACATGGCCACGCTGGTTCGCTCGAACAACTCGATCCAGTACTTCTCGCCCAACATGAGCGGCTTCCAAGCCCAGATCATGTACGGCTTCAAGGAAGTGTCCGCCAACTCGAGCGCCAGCGACTACGCTGGTCTGCGCCTGACCTATGGCGCCGGCCCGCTGTCGGTGGCTTTCGCCACGGCCTCTGAAGGCGTCAATACCGCCACCGAAGATGTGAGCCGTAGCAACATCGGTGCGTCGTACGACCTCGGCTTCATGAAGCCCATGTTCCAGTACACCACCTCCAAAGAGAAGGTCAGCGACACCAAGGCCACGAACCTGCTGATCGGTCTGACCGCGCCCATGGGCCCCGGCCTGATCAAGGCTTCGTATGTCCGCACCGAAGCTGAAGCTGGTGGCGTCGGCACCGACGGCAGCCAGTTCGCCGTTGGTTACGAGTACGGCCTGAGCAAGCGCACCGCTCTGTACGGTAACCTGGCCACGCTCAAGGCCGACGCCGGCCTGATCAGCAACGCCGCTGAACTCAAGCGTCGCTCGATCGAAGTGGGCGTGCGCCACGCCTTCTGATGCCCGGCGGGCTTGACCCGCAGGCCTCTGAAAGCCAAAAGCCACCGCGAAAGCGGTGGCTTTTTTCATGGGTGCGTTCGATTCATAGTGGCCTGACTCTTGCTTGGGAGGTCACCAGGGTGTTGCGTTGCAGCAGGGCAACACTCCGAGGGTTGGCGATGCAGAAAACTAAGGGGTAACCCTGACCTTCGTCTACGCCTCGCCTAACATCACACCAGTTTCAGTTTTCTGAAATCTCCGCTTTCCCCACTACTTCGAAGGAAGATCTGACCTGCCCCCCACCAGCCGTACCAGTCTGAAGTTAGTGAAGTCCGTCAACCACCAGGAGAATGACGGACATGAAGAAGAGCAGATTCAGCGAGGAACAGATCATCGGGTTCCTGCGGCAGGCCGAGGCCGGCATGCCGATCAAGGAGCTGTGCCGCAACGGTGGCTTCAGCGATGCCACCTTCTACAAGTGGCGCGCCAAGTTCGGCGGCATGCAGGTCTCTGAAGCCCAGCGCCTGCGCGAGCTCGAGTCCGAGAACGCCAAGCTCAAGCGGCTGCTGGCAGAAGCGCACCTGGACATGCACGCGCTCAAGAGCGTTCTGGGGGTAAAGCGCTAGCCCCACAGGCCCGGCGCGAGGCGGTGACGCGGATGGTGAGCGAGCACCATTTGTCCGAACGCCGTGCGTGCCGGCTTGTGGGGCTCTCCCGCGACAGCTACCGCCATCCACCACAGGCCGACCAGGCCACGCTGGATCTGCACGAGAAGATCGTGGAGATCGCACACGTGCGTCGGCGCTTTGGCTATCGGCGCATCCATGACCTGCTGCGCCCGCAGTTTCCCGGCGTCAATCACAAGCGCGTGTACCGCCTGTACCGGCAAGCCAACCTGGCCGTGCGCCGGCGCAAGAAGAGCAAGCGACCCGTCAACGAGCGCATGCCGCTGCAGCTGGCGCGCACAGTCAACGAGGTGTGGAGCATGGACTTTGTGAGCGACAGCCTCTCGGGCGGGCGGCGCTTGAAGTACCTCACGGTGGCCGATGACTTCAGCCACGAGAGCGTGGACATCGTGGTGGACTTCGGCATCTCGGGTGAGTACGTCACGCGCGTGCTGGACCGCGCTGCCCTGTTTCGCGGGTATCCGCAGGTGGTTCGCACCGACAACGGGCCGGAGTTCACCAGCCGGGCGTTCATGGCCTGGGCGCAGGCACACGGCATCCGCCACATCCTGATCCAGCCTGGGCGACCCATGCAGAACGGCTACATCGAGAGCTTCAATGGCAAGTTCCGCGACGAGCACTTGAACGAGTGCTGGTTCCAGACCTTGCACCAGGCCAGGCTGGCCGCGGCCGCTTGGCGCACGGACTACAACGAGGTCAGGCCACACAGCAGCCTGGGGCGCATGCCACCGGCTCGCTTTGCCGAGCTGCATCGCCAGCGCGCTGGCGATGCAGCTCAACTCCCATCAACCCCCAACACCATCGATTAACCTTCGCCCCGGACTTCCACTTCTGATTGGTACGTCTACAGGGGGCAGGTCAGATCCATGAAGAAGTCTCTGATTGCCCTGGCCATTCTTGGCTCGTTTGCTGGCGTCGCCAGCGCCCAGTCGTCGGTGTCGATCTACGGCATCGTCGACGTCTGGGCCGGTCGTGAAAAGATCAACGTGGCACCTGGCACCAGCGCCAACTCGGTGCTGCAAAGCGGTGGTTTGTCGACCAGCCGTCTGGGTTTCAAGGGAACCGAAGACCTCGGCGGTGGCCTGTCTGCTGTGTTCGGCCTGGAAGCCGCGCTGAACATCGACGTTGGTCAAAGCACCGCCGGCGGTGGCCTGCAGTTCAATCGCCAGTCCTAGCTGGGGTTCTCGGGTGGTTTCGGTGAAGTCATCGCCGGCAAGGTCTGGACCGCCTACGACGACATCGAAGCCGCGGCGCACCAACTGGCCGGTGCCAGCGACTTTGCCGTCGAGTACGCCGTGATGGATTCTGGCAACAACTACTCTGCCAACCCGAACAACGGCTTCAAGTACACCTCGCCCGACTTCGGCGGCTTCAGCGGCGCCGTGTCGTACTCGCTCGACGAGAACACCGCCACCAAGAGCAACGTGACGGCCTTCCACGTCAAGTACGCCAACGGCCCGATCTACGCCGGCGTGGCCTACCAGGACGAAGGTGATACCGCCGACATCAAGTACACCCGCATCAACGGTTCGTACGACTTCGGCGTGGCCCAACTGCTGCTCACCTACGGCCGCGTGAAAGAGGCTGCCGGCTCGGCCAACGAGTACAGCATCGGCGTGAACTTCCCGGTGAGCCCGGCGCTGACCGTGTCGGCCGCCTACGCGATTCACAACCCCAACAACGGCTACAGCACCAACCCCGACGGCGAGCGCAAGGGCTTCGGCGTTGGCGCCACCTACGCCCTGTCCAAGCGCACCACCGCGTACGCTGCTTACACCACCGCCAACACGGACGATGCCGCCGGCGCCCGCACCGCCGAGACCCGTCTGTTCGGTGTTGGCGTTCGCCACGCCTTCTGATCGTTCTCCGGAACGCTCCACGTGAAAAAACCGCCCGGGAAACCCTAGCCGTTCGACTAAGGAGTTGACGGTCTAGGCCTTCAGCCAGGTTGATTCAAAGCCCCGTCCTGCTCTTGCAGGGCGGGGCTTTCTTCTTTCTGGGGGACCACCTGGGCGCGGGGCTGGAAGTAC
>NZ_JAMBNO010000150.1 GCF_023715105.1 Hydrogenophaga intermedia
CTCTGCCAGTGCCAGCGCCACCTCTGTACCAAGAGGTATTGCAATTTCAGACTGAACGGGTGAAAGCTCCGTGCAAAGCACCCATTCAACATATTTCGTTTGTCTTCCGATAAGCTGCACGAGGGGGTGCTATCCCCATGCATCTTCGGCTTTGCGAATTCAGCAAGCAGTTGCGCAGCCTTGATTTGTTCAGGATTTGCTATGGCGTAAAACGGGTGCTCCCGCGAGAATGCAATGAGTGAAGAGCAC
>NZ_JAMBNO010000015.1 GCF_023715105.1 Hydrogenophaga intermedia
GTCCTGGTTCAACCATCAAAGACTGCTGGAGCCCATCGGCTACATCCCGCCGGCAGAGGCTGAGGCAAACTACTGGCGGCATCTCGCCAATCAGGACTCCATGGCGGAGGCCTGACTTAAACCAACCAGCCTCCACGAAAGCCGGGGCGGTTCAGGGAGCAAGGCCGTCGCCAGGGTAACTTTGGCGGGAAAGCCTGCCGGTTCGGTGCGCTTTAATTTGAAGTGATGTTTCTCAGGGCCTCGCATCACGCGAGGCACTCATTGACGGGCTGCGCACCTATGGTGTGTGGCCCGTTCTACTCCTTGTCGCGGCCTTTGTATGTCAGTAGGCGTAGCGCGTTGAAAACGACCAGAAGGGTCGAACCCTCATGAACGGCAACGGCCGCTCCGATGCCAAGACCCATGATGGTCGCCGGGACTAGGACCGCAACGATGCCGAGACTCACAAAGACGTTCTGGCGGATTACCGAACGCGTGTGGCGGCTCAAGCCCACCGCGAAAGGGAGATTCCTCAAATCGTCGGCCATGAGCGCCACATCAGCGGTTTCCAGTGCCACATCTGAGCCCGCTGCCCCCATGGCAATGCCCACGGTCGCGTTGGCCATGGCGGGTGCGTCATTGACGCCATCACCAACCATGGCCACCTTGGTTTCTTCGCGAAGCTTGCGAATCGCCTCCACTTTGTCCTCGGGCATCAAATCGCCCCAGGCCTCGTCGAGTCCCACCTCGCTGGCGACCGCTTCGGCCACTTTCTTGTGGTCACCGGAGATCATGATCATGCGGGTGATACCGAGCTCTCGAAGCTGCTTCAGCGCATCACGTGCGCCTTCGCGCGGGGTGTCGAGCAAACCGATGGCCCCGAGATCTCGGTCACCTTGGCGCACAACCATGGATGTGCGACCTGTTTCGCGCAGACGTTCAATGGCCGATGCGGCCGAAGCACCCAATGGGGCGATGCCATTACTTCCAAATAGTTCTGCCTTGCCAATCCAGACGGTCTGCCCGTCCACGCGGGCAGTGACCCCGCGCCCAATCAAGTTCTCAAGGTCGCTGGCGGTTGGAATGGGTTGTTGCCCCAAGCGCTCACGACCATCCCGTGCGATGGCAGCAGCCAGCGGATGGTCGCTCAAGGACTCGACAGCAACTGCTACAGCGAGCAGCTCCGTCTCGGTGACGCCTTCGGCTGTCACCACATCAGTGATTCGAGGTCGGCCTTCCGTCAGGGTGCCGGTCTTGTCGAATGCCATTGCATTGAGTGAGCCGAGTTCTTCAAGAGGAGCTCCGCCTTTTATCAGAACACCACCTCGCGCCGCGCGAGCGATGCCTGACAGCACTGCGCTAGGCGTCGCGATGGCCAACGCACATGGGCTGGCAGCCACAAGAACCGCCATGGCGCGATAAAAACTATCGCGGAACGGCTCGTCCACGACTACCCAGGCAAACAGCAGTAGGAACGCCAGCAACAGAACAGCGGGCACGAAAATGCGTTCGAACTGGTCCGTGAACCGCTGCGTCGGAGATTTGCGCGTCTCCGCTTCGCTGACCATCTTGACCACTCGAGCCAGGGTCGAATCAGTGGAGCGTCGTGTCACCTCAATTTCGATGGCATGTGCGCCGTTAATGGTGCCCGAGAACGCGCGGGAGGCCGCTTCGATGGCATCAGGCCTTGAGCGAGCGAGGGCAGCATCATCGACCGGGCGCTTATCGACTGGCATGCTCTCGCCAGTGACGGGCGCCTGATTGATACTTGTTGTACCTACCAGAAGAAATCCATCGGCGGGAAGGCGCTCGTTGGGCCGCACCAGGACGACGTCACCGACCACGAGTTCTTCTACTGCAATTTCGGATGTCTGCCCATCGCGACGGACGGTGGCGGTGTCTGGCGCCAGTTCCGCCAATGCCTCAATGGCGCGCTTTGCCCGACCCATGGCGTAACTCTCGAGTGCATGGCCCAGACTGAACAGAAACAGAAGAAGCGCGCCCTCGGCCCAGGAGCCTAGAGCGGCTGCGCCGGCAGCTGCTACCAGCATCAGGGTATCGATCTCGAAACGCTTGCGTCGCAGATTTTCGATGGCCTCACGCAGTGTGTAGAAGCCGCCGAAGAAGTACGCAATGACATAGAAAGCCAGAGGAAGCCAGGCTGGTGCACCGGTGACGAGCTTTTCCGTGGCTGCTCCCACGCCAAGAAGTGCGCCGCAGATTAGCGCAAAGATCATTTCGCTGTTTGCACCAAACACACCGCCATGCTGGTGCCCTTTGTGCCCACCGGATGCGTGTTTGTGGTCATCGTGATCGTGGTTATGAGCGCTATGGTCTTTCTCCGCTGCGCGCGGAGTCGCTCCAAGGCTCGAGAGTTCGGCACGTATCACATCTTCTAAGGTCTTCTCGCGATCAAATTCGATGTGCAGGAGCCCTGAAGCGTTCGCGCTTGCTTCAAGAACGCCTGCCATCTTCTGCAGACGGTCGGTGACGGACGCGGCCTTTCTTTGATGGTTCATCCCATCCAGTTGCCACTGCAGGTGGCCATAGCGGCTAGAGATCTCCGCGCCAGCGGCTTTTGCAAGTTCCCGAATACGCGTCAACGAAAGCTGGTCCGGGTCATAGTGGATGCACAACTGCGGCGGTTTGTCAGCAGCGCCGGGTCGGATATGCACTTCGTCGACGCCGACCCGGTTACTCAGCAGCTGTTGAAGTCGCTGAACGCATGCATCTGCTTCACCAGGAATGCTCGGCAGCAGAACAGAAAGGTCGACGCGAAGCTTTTCGGACATGACGAGATGGTCGCTTTAACAGGCCGTTGAAAAAGTGCTCATCGAACGCATCAAGGTCGTGGATTTCGAAGAAACGGGTTGCCCAGAAGCCTCGTCACGACGATTGCGACTGCCATTTCGGGCTGTTTGCAGGCCATGTTGCCCGTTTCGGGCGCACTGACCCCGTGTTTCACGCATGATGCGCGTCCCACCAGCCACCGATGGAGCCCATGCGCACCAGGTTGTAGGTGGCAAAGCACAGCAGCGCCTGGCCCGCCAGCCTGGCTTGACCGATCAGTTTGGTCTTGGCCAGACCGCCCACCGTCTTGATCCAGCCAAAGGCCTCCTCGATTCGCTTGCGCACCTTCAGGCTGCTCTTGTAACCCTCGTGCCGTTTGGTTCGCCCATCAATGGCAGAGTGCTTGTCCTTGGCCGCCACGTGCGGCGTTACTTTGAGCTTGCGACAGCCTTTGATGAAGTCCTTGCTGTCGTAGCCCTTGTCGGCGCCGACAGTGGCGCGTTTGTTCCTGTTTCCCCGGCGCCCCAGCATGGCCAGCGCCGCCTCGCGCTCTGCCGTGCCACTGGCGTGGGTGATCTGCACGTCCACGATCAGCCCGTTGCGGTTCTCCATGAGGATGTGCCCCATGTGGCACAGACGGGACTTGTCGCCTTGGGCTTTCTTGAACAGCCGCGCGTCGGCGTCCGTGGTGCTGGCGTGGGTGTCGTTGCAGCGCTGCTGTCCTTTGAAGTCCACTTCCGGGTTGCGCCCGGGTGGCGCACCGCTGTCGTCGTCACGGCGCTTGAAGCTCTTGTGCGAGGCCCAAGCCTCAATGAGTGTGCCGTCGACGCTGAAGTGCTCGTCGCTGGCAAGTTTGCCCCACTGGGCGCTGAGCTTGACGCGCTCGAAGAAGGCGCGGGCGAGGTCTTCATTGAACAGGCGTTCGCGGTTGGCGCTGAAGGTGGAATGGTCCCAGACCTTGTCCTCGATGTTCAGGCCCACGAACCAGCGGTACAGCAGGTTGTAGTTGACCGACTCGACCAGCTGGCGCTCGCTGCGGATGGAGAACAGGATCTGCAGCAGCAGGGCCTTCAAGAGCATCTCCGGCGGCACCGAGGGGCGGCCACGGCGGGCGTACACCGCCTCAAACTCGTGGTTCATCGTTGCCAGCAGCGCGTCGACCAACGCGCGCAACTTGCGCAGCGGGTGTGCCTGCGGCACTCTCTCTTCAAGGCTGATGTAGCTGAACATCGCCCCCTGGAAGTCTGGGTTGCCTCTCATCGTCCTCGCCTGAGTGATTCTTGCATGGCTTCAGATCGTAGCGGCCGACAAAGGCAGCGACGGGGGATTTTTCAACGGCCTGTTAAGCCACTGAGTTGCAGAGGACAGAGCAGCGCTTTGCTCGCAATGCGTTTGCGAAGAAGCCTGTGAATGCTGGATTCTGGAACGGCTAACACGTGCACCGAAAACATTTCACAAAAGTCATGTTCACGTCACGTTCGCGTTGGATAATTTTTATCCATGGTGCGGAGGTCGCCAAGTGCGTTTTCGTCCTCGTTTTGTCACATTGGATAGGTCTAATGAGCCGTGTCAGCCCGACTTGGGTTGTCGTTCCACCGAGTCCTTGCGATGTATGTCGCAAGGGAACACGGTCCAACTCAACTGCACAGCAATAGACGACATGAAACACTCTCTCATCGCCCTTTCGATTCTCGCAACCTCTGCAGGGGCGTTTGCGCAAAGCAGCACCACGCTCTTCGGTGTTGTCGACGCGTCCGTGACGCGACTGTCCAGCGACAGTGCGAGCGTCACGGGTCTTTCCAGCGGTGAACAATCCAGCAGCCGTCTCGGCTTTCGAGGAGTGGAGGACTTGGGCGGCGGTCTCAAGGCCAGCTTCTGGCTGGAAGGCAGCGTCGCAGTGGACAACGGCGGTACTGCCTTTCGCTTTGATCGACGTTCCACGGTTGGGTTGATCGGTGGCTTTGGCGAGGTCCGGTTCGGCCGGGACAAGCTTGCGTCGTATCTGAACGTGGAGTCCTTTGACCCGTTTGGTGACATCGGTGTGGCCGGCAACGGTGCCAACAACATGCTCGGCAACGCAACTGCCGCTGCGGGCACGCAGGAGGGTAGCCACTCCAAACGCGCGAGCAATATCGTTTCGTATCTGACGCCCAAGATGGGAGGCTTCCATGGTCAGATGCAATACGCCTTTGGTGAGCGCGCCAGCAGCGAGCCGAACAACAACCGAGGCAACATCATCTCGGCCCGCGTCGGGTATCAGATGAACCCACTCAACATTGCACTGGGTTATGCCCAATTGAAGGCCGGTACTGCGGTACAGGAAGTGACCTACAAGGCCGTCAACCTGGGCGCTTCGTACGATTTCGGGTTCGTGAAGCCGATGCTGCTGATTGCAACCGAGCGTGGTGCTAGCCGCGGCGTCAATGCCTACACCCTGGGCGCCTCGGCTCCGGTTGGGCTGTCAGGCGAGCTCCGTATCGGTTACACGCGCTTCGATGCCAGGAATCAAGTCGATGCCGACTCCTCCAAGCTGGGTTTTGGCTACATCCACAAGCTGTCCAAGCGCACCGAGATCTACGGCCTGTTCGCTCGAGTGAACAACGACAGCAACGCCGCTCGCGGCTTTGCCGTTTCGTCGTCTTCCCTGGCCTCTCCACTTATTGCTGCCGGCGACAGTGCAACCGGCTACTCCATCGGCATGCGTCACTCGTTCTGAAAAAAAGAGCCGCAGCGCCGGACGTGATGTCATGTGCTGCGGCGTATAAAGTGCTCCTGGTGAATTTGGCTCGAGGACCTTCTGGTCCTTGAGCCTTTTTTCATGGAAGCTGTCACGGTAATCTGACCTGCCCCCCACCAGCCGTACCAGTCTGAAGTTCGTGAAGTCCGTCAACCACCAGGAGAATGACGGACATGAAGAAGAGCAGATTCAGCGAGGAACAGATCATCGGGTTCCTGCGGCAGGCCGAGGCCGGCATGCCGATCAAGGAGCTGTGCCGCAACGGTGGCTTCAGCGATGCCACCTTCTACAAGTGGCGCGCCAAGTTCGGCGGCATGCAGGTCTCTGAAGCCCAGCGCCTGCGCGAGCTCGAGTCCGAGAACGCCAAGCTCAAGCGGCTGCTGGCAGAAGCGCACCTGGACATGCACGCGCTCAAGAGCGTTCTGGGGGTAAAGCGCTAGCCCCACAGGCCCGGCGCGAGGCGGTGACGCGGATGGTGAGCGAGCACCATTTGTCCGAACGCCGTGCGTGCCGGCTTGTGGGGCTCTCCCGCGACAGCTACCGCCATCCACCACAGCCCGACCAGGCCACGCTGGATCTGCACGAGAAGATCGTGGAGATCGCACACGTGCGTCGGCGCTTTGGCTATCGGCGCATCCATGACCTGCTGCGCCCGCAGTTTCCTGGCGTCAATCACAAGCGCGTGTACCGCCTGTACCGGCAAGCCAACCTGGCCGTGCGCCGGCGCAAGAAGAGCAAGCGACCCGTCAACGAGCGCATGCCGCTGCAACTGGCGCGCACGGTCAACGAAGTGTGGAGCATGGACTTTGTGAGCGACAGCCTCTCGGGCGGGCGGCGACTGAAGTACCTCACGGTGGCCGATGACTTCAGCCACGAGAGCGTGGACATCGTGGTGGACTTCGGCATCTCGGGTGAGTACGTCACGCGCGTGCTGGACCGCGCTGCGCTGTTTCGCGGGTATCCCCAGGTGGTTCGCACCGACAACGGGCCGGAGTTCACCAGCCGGGCGTTCATGGCCTGGGCGCAGGCACACGGCATCCGCCACATCCTCATCCAGCCTGGGCGACCCATGCAGAACGGCTACATCGAGAGCTTCAATGGCAAGTTCCGCGACGAGCATCTGAACGAGTGCTGGTTCCAGACCTTGCACCAGGCCAGGGTGGCCGCAGCCGCATGGCGCACGGACTACAACGAGGTCAGGCCACACAGCAGCCTGGGGCGCATGCCACCGGCTCGCTTCGCCGAGCTGCATCGCCAGCGCGCTGGCGATGCAGCTCAACTCCCATCAACCCCCAACACCATCGATTAACCTTCGCCCCGGACTTCCACTTCTGATTGGTACGTCTACAGGGGGCAGGTCAAATCAGGTCGCGTTTTGCAAGGCTTCTGTCAATCTTGAATGATCACATCGCCTTTGTGAACATCACGACTAGAGTGTTTGCGTTCACAGAACCGCCATCCACCTTGCCGAGAAATGAGTTCTTCTTGGATGCACCGACCATGGCGCCCGAAACAGAGAACCCATCACCCAGGTCGTACGCAGCGCCAACACTGTAGTCAACGTAGTTGGGCAGAGCGATATCGCTGCTGTATGAGGTGTAGCCCAGCGACGCCTTCAAGGTCCACTTGGGCATGATCTCCTGCGCGTAGGCCACGTTGAGGTAGCCAGTCCCCCTGCCCTTCAAGCCCGATCCGAGCGCGGAGCCAGCAGCATTGAAATAGTCGTCAGAAACGGTGTGGTAATACTTGGCGCTCAGTGGACCCCAGCCCACGCCTAGGTACACCTCAGTGGTGTTGACAGCGCTGGCACCCGTGTAGTGATAGCGCAGCATCCCGACGTCCCAGCCAAGAGCGCCTGTTTCAAATTTATAGCCGGCGTATAGATCGCTTTCCAAGTTGGCAGTAGGGCCCGTGGCACTCGTCTGGAAGCTGACCGTCGAGTTCCAGTTGCCAGCGTAGAAGCCACTGGCATGGACGTAGTCGAAGCCGCCTTGTAGTGCGGGCCGCAGCTTGCCTTCGCGCACATCCTGGTCCTGGCCTCGGGTTTTGTAGTTGGTGACGAGGCTGACATTCGCACTCAATTGAGCGCTGGCGAACAGGGGGAAGGCGCCCAGGGCAAGGACGACCAGTGTTTTGGGGGAGGTGATTGCTTTCATGAGTAGGCTTTAAAGTGGTGAGGAACAGATAAAAGCCGAGTCGGAGCTTGTGCCCCCACCCTCGATTGCAAGCAACTAGGGCACGGGACTCGACGTAGACAGCTCGCGCTGCCATCGTATTTCACTACTAAAACTGCAAACGTTTTCAGAAAACGCTAGCAATCTTGGCTTTTGTGGCGTCATTTCGTGACTCAAGAGCAACTTTCCTCGTGCAACAGAAGTGGCCCCGCAAATCTGAACAGGTGAGATAAAGCAGGCTCCGTGCATTGAGCCGGCCCAAGGCGGGCTGGCCATAAGGAGCTTGTGATGAACAAGAAGGCATCTGGGCGGCGCACGCGCCGCTCCCACAGCGCAGCGTTCAAGGCCAAGGTGGCGCTGGCTGCGCTGCGCGAGGACAAGACCATGGCCGAACTCTGCAAGGAGTTCGAGCTGCACCCCACGCAGATCAACGAATGGAAGCGCCAGCTGCTTGATCGCGCGGCCGACGTCTTCGGCGCCGGCTCGGCCCCCCAGCCGGTCGATCTGGCCCCGCTGCACGCCAAGATCGGGCAGCTGGCGCTGGAGAATGATTTTTTAGAAAGCGCGCTCACCAAGGCGGGATTGCTGAGCGCAAAGCGATGATTGACCGTGAACACCCCTTGAGCGTGGTGCGCCAGGCCCGACTGCTGGAGATCAGCCGCGGCGCTGTCTATTACCAGCCCCGCCCCACCAGCGAGAGTGACCTGGCGCTCATGCGCCGCATCGACGAGCTGCACCTGGAGCACCCCTTCATGGGCGCTCGTATGCTGCGCCGTCAACTGCAGCGCCAGGGCATTCACGTCGGGCGGCGCCACATGGGCACGCTCATGCAGCGCATGGGCATCCAGGCCCTGTGCCCGCAGCCTGGCACCAGCAAGCGCCACCCACACCACAAGGTCTACCCCTACCTGTTGCGCAAGGTGGCCATCCGCCGCGCCATGTCAACGCCGGTTGAATTTTCCTCAGATTGGCCGGAGTAAATTTCCCCACCTGGTGTGTGCGGGTGATCAGCCCGTGATGGGGTCTCGTGGCTCCTTGGGTGGTCTGCCGGGTCGGCGTTTGATGGGTTGCTGTGCCTGGGGGTCGAGCAATGAGGAGCGGGTTCGCATGGTCTCGGGGACAAGGGCGGCGTGCTCGCGCAGGCGGTACGAGTTGCCCTCGATGGGGATGACCACGGCGTGGTGCAGTAGCCGATCGAGCAAGGCGGTGGCGACGACGGCATCGCCGAAGATCTCGGCCCATTCGCCGAAGCCGCGGTTGCTGGTCATGACCATGGCGCTGCGCTCGTAGCAGGCGTTGACGAGTTGGAAGAACAGATTGCCGCCCCCTGAGCCCAATGGGAGGTAGCCGATCTCATCGACGATGAGCAGGCTGTAGCGGCTGAGGAACTTCACGCGCTCGCGCAGCTTGCCCTCGCGCTCGGCCTTGCGCATGGAGTCCACCAGTTCGGCCAGGGTGGCGAAGAAGACGCTCTTGCCGGCCTTGACCGCTTCGAAGCCCAGGGCGATGGCCAGGTGAGACTTGCCGGTACCCGGTGGGCCCAGGAAGTGCACGCACTGCTTGCGCTCGATGAAATCGAGCTCGGCCAGTGCCATGACGCGGTGACGGTCCAGGCCGGGCTGGAAGCTGAAGTCGTAGCCCGAGAGGCTCTTGACGGTGGTCAGGCGCGCGGTCTGCAGCGCCATCTTGATGCGCCGGCTCTCGCGGGTGGAGAACTCCTCGCCTAGCAGGGCTTCGATGGCCTCCAGGGCAGAGACTTCCCCCTGCTCGATGCGAGAGAGCGTGGTGTGCAAGGTCTCCAGGGCACGTGGCATCTTCAATCCCACCAGGTGGCGGCGGATGCGATCGGTGGTCGAGGCGGTCATGGGCGGCCTCCGAGCTGGCGGCCGATCTGCTCGTAGAAGCTCAGCGGTCGGGTGCTCACGGCGTGGCCGGGCAGGATACGGATCGCATCACGCGGGCCATGGGATGTCGATCGCCTGGGTACATGCCGGTGGCCGGGCAGGACCGAGCGCTGCTTGCGCCCCTGCAGCAAGGCATGTACGGCAATGAGCTGTCCGTCCTCGTGGATGCGCACCTGATCGGCGGTGGTCTCCACATCCAGGGTGCGCCTGCGGGTGCCGTCGGGCACGCTGTAGTAATTGCCGCCAACGCTCACGCAGCCCTCGCTGCTGACGCGCCGCTCCTGGCGCAACACCGCATCGAAACGACCGGCAGGCAAGGCCTGCAGGCTTGGGCGCTCTTCCTGGAAATGCTCCTGCACCACGCGCTGGGTACTGGCATGCAACCGCGCATTGGCCACGGTATCGAGCCAGAGGCGCAACTGGCGGTTCATGTCCTGCAGGTCCACGAATGAGCGCGCCATGAAGAAGTCGGCACGGATGTAGCGAAACGGGCGCTCCACCTTGCCCTTGGTCTTGGCCCGATAGGGCTGGCAGGCCCGAGGAGCGAAGCCGTAGTGCGCACCACAGGCCAGCAGCTTGGCGTTGTAGATGATGGCCTTGTCCTGCTCAGGCTCGCCCAGGACGGCGGTCTTCATCCGGTCGTACAAGATCTCGCGGGGTGCGCCAGCGAAGTGTTCGAAGGCCTGCATGTGGCAGCGCAGCACGGTTGGCAGATCCTGGTGCATCACGAACTGAGCCCACAGGTATCGGCTGTGGCCCAGCACCATGGCAAAGAGCCAGATCTTGCGTTCCATGGGCTCGCTGGCAAAGC
This sequence comes from Hydrogenophaga intermedia, assembly GCF_023715105.1. GTDB lineage: Bacteria > Pseudomonadota > Gammaproteobacteria > Burkholderiales > Burkholderiaceae_C > Hydrogenophaga > Hydrogenophaga intermedia_A. Next base: position 10,396 of record NZ_JAMBNO010000015.1, read on the forward strand.
GCACCTTGAACTCGGCAAAGTCCACCTGGGCCTGTTGGCCGGGTGGAGTCTCAAAACGGACCTCGAAGGCCGGCGCGGGCGCCGGCCTGATCTGGCGCAGGTAGTCGTTCAAGATCGTCTTGCCGCCCTGGTAGCCCAACGCCCGGATCTCACGCAGCAGCCGGGAGCCGGTCAACTCGGGCCAGGCCTGTAGTCGTTCCTGCAAGTAGCTACGGAAATCGTCGAGAGCGCCAGTGCGAGCGGCTCTGGGCTTGTACTTGGGAGCGGCAAGTCCGCGCTGGATGTATTTGCGAACAGTCTTGCGGTCATGCCCGGTTCTCTGGGCAATCACGGAGATCGGCAGTCCCTGCCGGTGTAGCTCCAAAATCATCATCAGTCCCTTCAGATTGAGCACCTGGCCTCCAGCTCCACGACGGTCGGGAGCCAATGGTCGGTCAAGTGGACGAACAGGCAGCGGGCCTCGGCCCGCTGCCTGTTCAAGCTTCAAACTGGGGAAAATTCAACCGGCCAATACGGGGAGTATTCATCCGGCGGTGACACGCCAATCAGGTCTGGGCGCTGGACACGACCTACATCCCGATGAAGCGCGGGTTCGTCTACCTCACGGCCGTGGTGGATGTGGCCAGCCGCCGGGTGCTCGCTCACAAGGTGGCCATCACGCTGGAGGCCTGCCATGCCAGCGAGGTGATCGAGCAGGCGTTCGCCCGCTTCGGCGTGCCCGAGATCGTCAACACCGATCAGGGCAGTCAGTTCACGGCCGAGGAGTTCACCCACGCGGTGCTCTCGCGAGGATGTCGCCTGTCCATGGACGGCAAGGGGGCGTGGCGCGACAACGTGTTCGTCGAGCGGCTGTGGCGCACCATCAAGTACGAGCGGGTGTACCTGCAAGCCTACGAGGCGGTGAGCGCTGCACGCTCAGACCTGGACACCTACATCGACTGGTACAACCGCGAGCGTGTGCATTCGCGCATCGAGGACCGCACGCCCGAGCAGGCCTACTGGGCGCTGCTGCCCGAGCTGGCCGTGGCTGCCTAGAATGAAAATCCCGGTGCGCCCCGAGTTGCCCACCGCGTCGGTCGGTTCGTCGCACAGCGACCACCGCCGCCGTGGACAACTCTGCACCTCTTCAACCCGCACGCAGTCTCTTTATCTCTCGGGGTAAATCTGTTCAGACAAGCGGGGCCACTTCTCACCGAAGGCGCAAGCCTACAGAGCCCGCTGTACCTACACAGCAAGAAAGGCCGTCTCATAACCCAGGTCGCAAGTTCAAATCTTGCCTCCGCAACCAACAAAATCAAGCACTTGCTTGTCAATGAGGCCCTCGGAAACGAGGGCCTTTTTGTTTGTGGCGAGGTCTTTGTCGTCACAGCATTGCCGAGAGGGTGTTGCGACCTGCGGGGAAGATGTCGAGCTTCTCTCCCCCGGCTCCGGGAAAGTGCAGGCTGTGTGTCTATTGCTTCCGATCAGAACGGAGCCATTGCAGGGTTTTCCGCGAAAGATAGGCGGTGGTCAAGCCAAACAGAATGGCCTGTTCCAGCGATATGCTCACCGTACCAAGAAACGTCACGATCAAAGCCAGCCGGTCTACCGGTTCCTTTTGCCACAGTAGCCCAAGCGCGCGCACGTTTATCAACCCCCAGGCAACGATCAGCAGCAGGGCGGCAGTCACGTGCAAAGGAAGCCACCGGGTCCAGGGCGCCACAAAGAACAGGATCACCACCAAGAGCCCGGCTGCCATAACCGCCGCCAGCGCGGTCCTTGCACCGGCCGCCACATTGAGCCCAGCGCGATTGAACGAGCCGCTCGCCCGGTAAGACGAAAAGAACGACCCGGCAAGGTTGGCCAGCCCCTGACCGATCAGCTCCTGATTGCCATTGAAATGCTCGCGTGCGCGCTGGGTCATCATTTTTCCAATGGCCATGGCCTCGGTTACAGCCAGCCACGACATGACCATTGCCGGACCGGTCAGGTCGGGCACGTGGTGCAGATGAGGAAGTGAGAGCGGCGGCAAGGCGCTGGGCAGTTCCTCAAGGCTTTCGGGCTGCGTGCCGGTGTGGCTGGCCACCAGCCACGTCAGGGCGGTGCCGCCGAGTGCAGCCAGGAGCATCGGTGGCGCCCAGCGGATGTAACGCTGGGCCAGCGTGTGGATCAGCAGCGTTCCTGCCACGGCAATGACGGGGAGGGCCTGAGCGCCTTGGTCGGCGGTGAGCACGACGCGCAGGGTTTCGCCGACCGACAAACCCCGCGGAAGGTACATACCCAGCAGTCCCCACCTCGCTGTTGACGATGAGGATCGCTGCACCCGCAGCGAAGCCTGCAATCACCGCGTGCGGAACCAGGTCCACCTACCTTCCGACCGGGACCATACCCAGCGCGAATTGAAGGGTGCCAACCATGAACGTCAGTGTCAGCACCAGACCCACGTACTGTGGAGTGCCCACGATAGCCAACGGTGCCACCAGCGCCATGGTGGTGAGTGATATCGCGTTGGCAGGGCCGGTCACCATCAGCCGGCTGCTGCCAAACAGGGCGGCCATGACACAGGGCACCATGGCGGCGTACAGGCCATAGGCGGGCGGCATCCCTGCCAGCGTGGCGAACGCCACGCCTTGAGGCAGTACCCCGATGGCGCCGATCAGCCCCGCGATCAGATCTGCCCGCAACACCTCCTTTTGCTGCCACATCGGCAGCCAGCGGGTGAACGGCAGCACTGCCTTCACGACACGGCCTGGTAGTAGATGTTCTGTGGGTGGCGCGCCTGCGCGAAGAAGTACCAGCGCTCCAGCAGCAGGCCCGCAGCCTGGGAGGAAAACGCCAAAGGCCAGATGGCCGGGGTGCCGGTGCCCCATGCCCAACCCAGCAGCAACAACGGAACACCGAAAGCCAGCGACTGGAACACCAGGGGCGTTCTGCGGATGGCCTGCGCCGTGGCGCCATGAAAGAACTCGCGCGTGTTGAACGAGCCACCGGTCATGCCCATGGATTTCTGCACCACGCGCGCCGCCTGGATGCCCGTAGCGGACTGTGGTGTGGACATTGGCTTGAGGTGGGAATTGCGGCGTAACGAAAGTGCCCGGGTGAACCAGGCCAGGGTTGTGGTGGCCATTGCCCACCCTGTCACGCTGGCTGCAAATGCGGTGTCGCCTGCCAGTGCGCCCACCGCACCCGCCGCCACCACGCCCGAAGCCAGGCCCAGCAGCGTGTAGTTCACGACCGTGAGCGGATGTGCCCACTCCTGCACGAACCGGATGCAGGCATAGATCATTGCGGTGCAGTACCACAGTACCAGCGCTCCCGGAATGGTCAGAGCCGCCAGCCACGGTGCAGCAGCTGCGGCGGCGACAGGCTCTGCCAGAGTAGCCCACACAGCCCAGGCGCCCGCCAGAGCCATGAACGCGGGCAGCACGATGACCTCCCTGGACATCCATGAGGTGCGCCACATCAGCACGGCACGCCAGGCGCGCATCGGATGGCCGAGATGGAAAAATGAAGCGACGAGCGCCAGCACCAACATGCCCGTGGCCGTCCACAGCATTGGCAACAGCGCTTCAACTGGCGGCCGGTTGGCCAGGGTGGCCACTGCCAGCACCACCATGAGCCCCTGGGCAGCGCCAGCGATCGTGGTGAAAAGGACGATGGACAGCGCCGGCTTCACGGCCGATCCTTTTCCGCGCGAGTGGCATCGGGCGGGGGCTGCTTCGTCACCCGCCGGGGCAGGTACTGGTTGGCGGGCTGGGTCTTCCATTCCGGCATGAGGGCGTAGCCACCGCGCTCCCGGATCGCCTGTGACACCTCCGAATCCGGGTCCTTCACATCGCCGAACAGCCGCGCGCCGGTGGGGCAGGCCTTCACGCAGGCGGGCTTTCGGTCCTGCGGCGGGAGCAGTTCGTCGTAGATGCGGTCCACGCACAGGGTGCACTTGGTCATCACCTTGCGCTCTTCGTCGAACTCGCGGGCGCCGTAAGGGCAGGCCCAGCTGCAGTACTTGCAGCCAATGCACTTGTCGTAGTCCACCAGAACAATGCCGTCGCTTTTGCGCTTATAGCTGGCACCGGTGGGGCACACCGGCACGCAGGGGGGCTCTTCGCAATGCAGGCAGCTCTTCGGGAAGTGCACCGTCTGCGTGTTGGGATAGCTGTCGGCCTCGAAGGTTTGCACCCGGTTGAAGAATGTGCCGGTGGGCTGCTCACCGTAGGCGCCCTGGTCGGTCATCGGACCCGCAGCCCCCGAGGTGTTCCATTCCTTGCAGGAGGTCACGCAGGCATGGCAGCCCACGCACACGTTGAGGTCGATGACCAAGGCGAGCTGAATCGCCAGCGTCTGGGGTTCGTTCGGGTGATGGCTCATGGCTTTTTCGACAGGATGTGGGTCATGACCCGGCGGCCACTGCGCAGCAGACCCGGAACGCTTGGCACCGTCCGCACCTGTGGAAAGCTCGCGGCCGGTTCTTCGGGCTGGGCGGGCCGGAGGTTGACGCGAACGTCGTACCAGCCGGCCTGACCGGTGACCGGGTCCGAATTGCTGATCTGGCCGCCTGCGAACGGCAACTCCTCGGTGATGAGGTGATTCAGCAGAAAGCCCTTGCGCGACTCATCGGCTCCCGGCGCCAGTTGCCACGCGCCAGACGCCTTGCCGATCGCGTTCCAGGTCCACACCGTTCCGGGTTCCACCGCGTCGCTGTGGCGCACCATGCAGCGCAGTTCGCCCCAGGCGCTGGTGACCCAGGCCCAGCCGCCGTCTTCCACGCCTGCCGCTTTGGCCGTCACGGGGTTCACGTGCAGGTAGTTGTGGCTGTGGATCTGGCGCAGCCAGGCGTTCTGCGAATCCCAGGAGTGGTACATCGCCATGGGCCGCTGGGTGATGGCGGCCAGCGGAAACTGCTGCGTGTCCACACACGCGTTTTCCAACGGTTCGTACCAGAACGGCAAAGGGTCGAAATAGGTGGCGATGCGCTCGCGCAGGTGGTCTGGCGGCTGCCGGCCTTTGCTTTTTCCCTGCGCGGCCAGCCGGAAGGTTTGCAACGTGTCGGAATAGATGGCCAGCTGCACCGGATCGTTCTTCTGACGCCAGCCCTTCTCCTTGGCGAAGTCCAGATAAGGCCGGTTCCAGTTGCGCATGTACTGCTGGTCCTTGGGCATGTGGTGCTGGAACACGCAGTTGTTCTTCGCGTACATCTCCCACTGGTTGGGGTTGGGCTCGCCGCGCAGATGCTGGGTGCCGTCCTTGCCCCGCCACCCCATGAGGAAACCCACACCGGGCTGGGCCTGGAAATTGACCACGAAGTCGGGGTAATCCTTGAACTTGCGCGAGCCGTCTTCGTTGGTGAATACCGGAAATTTCAGGCGCGAAGCCAGCTCGATGAGCACTTCCTGAAATGGCTTGCACTCGCCGGTGGGCTCCACCACGGGAACGCGTACCGAGTCCACCGGGCCGTCGAACTCGGAAATCGGTCGGTCGAGCATGCTCATCACGTCGTGCCGCTCCAGATAGGTGGTGTCGGGCAGCACGAGGTCGGCAAAGGCCACGGTCTCACTCTGGAAGGCATCGCACACCACCAGGAACGGAATCAGGTACTCGCCGTCTTCGCCGCGCGCGTTGAGCTTCTTGCGCACCTCCATGGTGTTCATGGTGGAGTTCCAGGCCATGTTCGCCATGAAGATCAAGAGCGTGTCGATCTTGTAGGGATCCCCCCGGACGGCATTGGTGATCACGTTGTGCATCAGTCCGTGGGCCGACAGTGGATGCTCCCAGGAAAAGGCGTGATCGATGCGCAGGGGTGTTCCGTCGGCGTGCACCGCCAGTTCTTCGGGGTTTGCCGGAAACCCGAGCGGCGCGGCGTTGAGCGGCGTGTTCGGCTTGATCATGTCCGGGTCGTTGAAGGCCCGGTAGTTGGGAACGATGTGCCGCGGATAGGGCGCCTTGTGGCGGAAGCCGCCAGGGGCGTCGATGGTGCCGAGCACGCTCATCAGCACCGCCAGCGAACGCACCGTCTGGAAGCCGTTGGAATGCGCTGCGAGCCCGCGCATGGCGTGGAACGCCACGGGCCTGGCCTGGGTGGTTGGGTGCTGCTTGCCCCAGGCGTCGGTCCAGGGAATCGGCAGCTCAAAGGCCTGATGCAGCGCGGTCTCGCCCATTTCGCGCGCCAGCTGGCGAATGCGCTCGGCTGCAATGCCGGTGATGGCCTCGGCCCACTCGGGTGTGTGCTGGCTCACCCGTTCGCGCAGCAACTGGAACGCCGGCGCTACCCGGGTGCCGTCCGGCAGTGTGTAGTGGCCTTCCAGGGCCAGCGATCGGCCCTCTTCCACGCCTTCGGGGTAAGCCTGAACCGCGCGCCCGCTGGTCAGGTCCCATGCCAGCTTGTTGTGCGGGTTGCGCCCATCGCCCGGCACACCGGCGGCAGAATCGAAGGCAAACAAGCCTTCTCGCTCGCCTTCGTCCAGCACCACCAGTTGCGGGGCGTTGGTGAAGCGTTGCAAGAAAGGCCGGTCAACCAGATCGTGCGCGATCAGCTCGTGCAGCAGCGCCATGAACAGCGCGCCATCGGTACCCGGTCGAATCGGAATCCACTCGTCTGCTATGGCTGAATAGCCGGTGCGAACGGGGTTGATGGAAATGAAGCGACCGCCCGCGCGCTTGAACTTTCCCAGCGCCATCTTCATCGGGTTGCTGTGGTGGTCTTCGGCAGTGCCGATCATCACGAACAGCTTGGCGTGGTCCAGGTCCGGGCCTCCGAACTCCCAGAAGCTGCCTCCTACCGAATAGATCATGCCGGTGGCCATGTTCACTGAACAGAAGCCGCCGTGCGCAGCGTAGTTGGGGGTGCCGAACTGGCGCGCAAACAGGCCGGTGAGCGCCTGCATCTGATCGCGACCTGTGAACAGCGCGAATTTCTTGGGGTCGGTGGCGCGCAGGTGCGACAGCCGCGTCTCCAGAATGTCGAAAGCGCGCTCCCACGAAATCGGCTCGAACACGCCTTCGCCGCGCTCGCTGCCCGGCTTGCGCAGCAGTGGCTGGGTGAGTCGGGCCGGCGACACCTGTTTCATGATGCCCGAGCTGCCCTTGGCGCAGATCACCCCCTTGTTCAGGGGGTGGTCGGGATTGCCATCGATGTACCGGACCTGCCCGTCGCGCAGGTGCACCCGGATGCCGCAGCGACACGCGCACATGTAGCAGGTGGTCGTTTTTACCTCGGTATCGGCCGTGCTGCTGGCCGTTGGGTTGTGCACCGGATCGCTTGAGAGGAACTTGAACATGGACTTATGCTAGGCAGCCTGCAAATTCGCGTATCGGATAATTTCGCTTGCCGTGAACCAAAAAATCGATCAACGACTGAGGCTTACGCTGCGCCAGCTGGAGGTGTTCGCGGCCGTTGCACGAGGTGGCACCACGCGGGCCGCCGCTGACGAAATCTCCCGGTCCCAATCAGCCGCGAGCAACGCGCTGGGCGAGCTGGAGTCGGTGCTGGGGGTGCAGTTGTTCGACCGTGTGGGCAAGAAGCTGGTGATCAACGAGAACGGGCGCGCCTTGCTGCCACGTGCGGTCACGGTGCTGGAACAGGCGGCGGACACCGAGATGCTGTTCACAGCCGAGCACGCCGCACCGCTAAGGCTGGCTTCCAGCTACACCGTGGGCGAATACCTTCTGCCGGAACTCATTGCGCAGTGGAAAAGCGATCACCCCCACTGCCGGGTGCTGGTGGATATCGCCAACACGCACGACGTGTTCGAACGCTTGGTGTCGTTTCGCGCCGACATGGGCTTCATCGAGGGAACCCACAGCCATCCCGAACTCACGGTGCGCAAGTGGCGCAACGACGAGATCGTGGTGGTAGCCGCTCCTGACCACCCGTTGGCGGGGCGTCGGGTCAGTGTGCGACAGCTGGCCCAGGCCACGTGGGTACTGCGCGAACCCGGTTCAGGAACGCGTGAGGCCTCCGACCGCTGGCTGATTCCCCATTTGACGCAAATGGAGGTCGAGCTTGAGTTGGGCAGCAACGAGGCGGTCAAGCGTGTGGTGGCTGCGGGGCTGGGTCTGGGCTGCCTGTCGCGGCTTGCGGTGCAGGAAGCGATTGCCGAAGGGTGGCTGGTCGAACTGCGCACCACGCTCCCGGCGATGCAGCGCACCCTGTCCATCGTGCTGCACCGGGCAAAGAAGCTGGGCGAGACCGCCGAGGGCTTCTTGCGCCATTGCATGCGCTCTTGAACAGGCACGCTGCAACGGGCAAGCACAGTCCACCGCGCCGGAATTCGAAGCGCCTTGCGCCGTCGCGGGGGGGCGTTCCGCGATGCTTCTCAAGGCATGGGTCCAGACCGGCGGGCGGGCATCATCTTGGTGCCGAAGGTCGCCCGAAACCAGGTCCCGAACTTGCTTTGATTTTGGATGGCGCTTCTTGCGTTATGCAAAAAACGAAAAATAAGAACCGAAAAATCGATTAGACACACCCTTGTCGCGGGAACATCATCTTTCAAAAGCACCAAATTTTGAAAGTTAACGATGAACCTCTCTCTCTTCCCGCGCATCCGTCTGGGGCATTTCCCCACCCCCCTGGAGCCCATGGGCAACCTCTCGGCGCTGCTCGGCGGGCCGCGCCTGTGGGTCAAGCGCGACGACTGCACTGGCCTTTCCACCGGGGGCAACAAAACCCGCAAGCTGGAGTACCTGATGGCCGAAGCCGTTGCGGCCCGTGCCAACGTGGTCATCACCCAGGGGGCTACGCAGTCCAACCATGCGCGCCAGACTGCTGCGGCGGCTGCCCGCCTGGGGATGAAGTGCCACATCCTGCTGGAAGACCGCACTGGCAGCACCGACCCGGACTACACCGACAACGGCAACGTCTTGTTGGATCGCCTGCACGGCGCCACGGTGGAACGGCGCCCGGGCGGAGCCGACATGCAACGCGAAATGGAACTGGTGGCCGAGAAGCTTCGTGCCGACGGGTTGCGGCCGTATGTCATCCCAGGTGGTGGGTCAAACCCGGTGGGTGCGTTGGGCTACGTGAACGCAGCCTTCGAACTGGTGGCACAAGCCGCTGCGCAGGGCATGAAGATCGACTACCTGGTGCACGCCACCGGCAGCTCGGGCACGCAGGCCGGTCTGGTGGCGGGGCTGCATGCCATCAACAGCGATATCAAGCTGCTGGGCATTGGCGTGCGCGCACCGCGGGACAAGCAGGAAAGCATGGTGCACGACCTGGCCTGCCGCACGGTCGAGCACATGGGTATGCGCGGTGGCGTTCCGCGTGAGTCGGTGGTGGCCAACTGCGACTACGTTGGTCCGGGCTACGGCCTGCCCACGCCGGGCATGCTCGAGGCGGTCGCGCTGCTGGCGCAGACGGAAGGTCTGCTGCTCGACCCTGTGTATTCCGGCAAAGGCATGGCGGGTCTTATCGATCTGATCCGCAAGGGACACTTCCAGCCGAAACACAACGTGGTCTTCCTGCACACCGGCGGGTCGGTTGCACTGTTCGGCTACGGTGAGGCGCTGGGGCTCAAGGCAGCGCAGGTTGGCTGATCGGCCGCTCCCCGCGGGGCGCAGACGATCGGGTTCGGGGTTTGTTCACGGTTCATCAACAGGAGAGATCGAAATGCAAAAGACCACGGCCAGCACGGTGCTGCGCTATTCCCTTGTGGCGGGTGCCGCCGCCGTCATGGCCACCACCGCACATGCACAAACCACATTGCGCTTGTCCACCTATGTGAACGAAGTTGACGTCCGCTACGAAGGCTTCAAGAAGTTCGCCGAGCTGGTGAACACCAAGACCAGCGGCCGGGTGAAGGTGGAGATCTTTGGTTCTTCCACGCTGCACGGCTGGAGCGAGGGCGTGGACGCCATGCAGGGCGGTGTTGCCGACATCAGCTGGGTGTCGGCCGACAAGCGCCTGCCGTGCTACCGGGTCACTTCGCTCTACCCGATGGCGGTGGACATGAAGAAGCAGATCGAGCTGGACGCTGCTTACGCTGTCCTGATTGCCCCGGAGGCCAACAAGGCTGGCTTGGTGCCGCTCATCAACTCCAACTATTCCTACGACCAGGAGTGGTGGTTCAAGAATCCCAATACGGACCTGGCCAAGCTCAATGGCAAGCTGGTGCGCTCCATCGGCCCGATGGTGTCGATGATGATCGAAACCTGGGGTGGCAAGCCGGTCTTCATCGCGCCCAAGGAGGTCTTCCAGTCCGCCGAACGTGGCGTGGTGGACGGCATCAACATGGGTGTGGCCACGTACAGCGCATGGAAGCTTTGGGGCGTGATGCCGCACATGGTTCAGTCCAACCTGTTCTACGGCAACATCCAGTACATGATGAACAAGCGCAAGTTCGACGCGCTGTCCCCGACCGACCAGAAAGCGCTGCAGGCCGCCGCCACCGAATCCGAGGTATGGCTCAAGCCGCGCTACGAGGCCTGGGTGGACGCCAGCATCGCTGACGCCGTCAAGCAAGGCGGTACGGTGACCAAGATCACCGCCGAGAAGCGCAAGGCCCTGCTGGACAGCGTGGTCGGCAAGTGGACCAGCGAGGTGGATGCCGGTTGCGGACCTGAGCTGGCTGGCAAGGTGCGTGCCCTGTTCAAGCAGAACTCGCTCTGAAGCCCATGCTGGCAACGATTGAACGTGGCCTGGAGCGCCTGGCCGTGTGGCTGGCTGCTGCAGGGGCAATCATCATCGTGGTGCAGACCGTCTGGATTTCCTACGGCGTTTTCATGCGTTACGTCGTGGGCAAACCTGACGGCACAGTGACCGAAGCCACCGCCTTGCTGTTGTTTCCTGCCGCCTTGTTGGGACTGGCGTTTGCCTTGCGGGAAGACGCCTACCCCAAGGTGTCGTTCTTGATCGACGCGCTGGGGCCACGCGGTCGACAGCTCATGACGGCAGTCAACCTGGTGCTCATGATCGTCGTGGGGATCTTCTTCTCCATTGCCGGCGTGGAAGCCACTGTCCGCGCCTACGAGTCCGGTACCGCGTCCGAGATTCTTCTGTGGCCGCGCTATCTGTTCTGGGCACCTGGCGCTCTCGCACTGGTGGTGTTCACTGTGTATGCCTGCGTGCGCCTTTTGTCGGTGCTGTCCAGCCCGCTGCGGCCCGCTCCCCAACAACGATAGGGGTTTTTCATGGAGTGGTACCACGTCGGACTGGGGCTGTTGGCGCTGCTGGTCGTCTTCATCGGGATTGGCTTGCCCATTCCTTTTGCGTTGGCCTTGGCCTCCATGCCTTTTCTGCTGCACATCCAGGGGTGGTCCACCGCCCTGGTCAGCACGGAGCTCAAGCTGTGGGGTGTCTGGATCGACTACGTCTTGCTCGCCGTCCCGCTGTTTGTTTTTCTGGGTGAATTGATCGGGCGGTCCAACATCGGGGCCAACCTGTACCAGCTCATGCACCGGGGTGTGCGGGTGAAGGGCTCAGCCGCCTACGGCAGCATCGCGGCTTGCGCCGGTTTTGGCGCGGTTTGTGGCTCGTCGATGGTGGGTTCGCTGACCATCGGCGGCGTGGCTCTGCCCGAGATGACCAAGCTTGGCTACAACAAGCGGCTTTCCAGCGGTGTGCTGGCCGCCGGTGGCACCCTCAGCGTGCTGATCCCTCCCAGCCTGATCCTGCTGTTTTACGGCATCGTCACCGACACGTCGATCGGCGAGCTGTTCATCGCAGGCGTCATCCCCGGTCTGCTGCTGACGCTGTTGTTCGCCGTCACCGTGTTCATCTGGGGGCGCATGCATCCCAGCCACATCCCCGGCGCGGACAACTCACCACGCCCCTCGGTGCGCGAATTCCTGATTGCTTTCGGCCCGATTTTTCTCATCGGACTGGTCATCACCGTTTCGATCTACGCCGGCATTGCCACCCCCACGGAAGCCGCGGCGGTGTCGGCGCTGCTGACCACGATTCTCGCGTTTGCCGTCGGGGGCTTGACCGTGCGAGGCTTCAACGAAGCCTTGTTCGCCACCATGCGCACCATGGGTTACCTGGGTTTGCTGTTGTCGGCGGGCATCCTTTTCGGCTTCGTGCTGACGTACTACCGGGTGCCGCAGGAAGTCAGCGAACTGTTCCTGTCCTACAACCTCAGCCCCGTCATGGTGCTGGCCATGGTGATCGTGTTCTACGTCATTCTGGGCATGTTCCTGGAACCGGTGTCGATGACCTTCATCACCTTGCCCACCATTTATCCTCTCATGCAGGCAGCGGGCTACGACCTGATCTGGTTTGGCATCGTCTACACCATCACCATGGAAATCGCAGTGCTCACACCGCCGGTGGGCTTGAACCTGTATGTCATTCAGGGTATCAGCCGAGGTGCCATCCCCATCGGTGACGTGATCAAGGGCTGCCTGCCGTTCCTGGCCTGCATGGTCTTGCTGATCGCCATGGTGATCGTCATTCCCGGCATTGCCCTGTGGCTGCCTTCGGTCATGAAATGACAGCGAGCGCGATGGCTTCAGAAGCGCTGCACATGGCGCGAGCCGGCAAAGGCGATCCGCTGGTGATGGTGCATGGGTATCTGGGTGGATCCAGCCAGTGGACCGCCGAGCTGCAGGCTCTGGGCGCGCATCTGGACGTGATCGCGCCCGACCTGCCGGGCTTTGGCAAAAGCCGCCACCTCACCTCGCCCGACCGGATCGAGGGGTACGCCAGTGCGGTGCTGCAAGCCCTGGACCAACTGGGCGTGCAGCGCTTCCACCTGCTCGGCCACTCCATGGGCGGCATGATCGTGCAGGAGATGGTTCGCCTGGCGCCAACGCGTGTGGATCGCCTGGTGTTGTACGGCACTGGCCCGCTGGGTTTGCTGCCGGGCCGCTTCGAGACCATGGAGCGGTCGCGCGAACGTTTGGCCGAAGATGGCGTGGACGCCACCGCACGCCGCATCAGCGCGACCTGGCTGTTGCACCGCGAGCAATCGCCTCACGCCCGGGCGCTGGGCGATCTGGCGGCGCAGGCCAGCGCTCAGGCAGCCGAAGCCGGTCTTTGGGCCATGGAGCGTTGGGACGGGCGACCGAACTTGCCCCACATCACCCAGCCAACCCTGATCGTTTGGGGCGATCAGGACCGCAGCTACCAGTGGCCGCAAGTGGAACAGCTGTGGCGGCAGATTCCCAACGCATCGCTCGCGGTGCTTCCGCATTGTTCGCATGCACTACACCTGGAGTACCCCGAGTTGTTCCATCGGTTGGTGGCGGACTTCCTGCTCGGACCTGCCAACCAGCCCATGTAGACGGAGCAGCGCAGGCGCGGGCAATGCCCCGGCGATCGCGAGTGAAGCTGCCTAAACTCGCGTCATCTGTGTGCCGTGTGCGGGGGCTTCCATGGAACTGAAGTGGCTGGACGACTACCTTGCCTTGATCGAGACAGGCTCTTTCTCGGCAGCGGCCGAGAAGCGGCATGTGTCCCAACCCGCGTTTTCGAGGCGTATCCAGCAGCTGGAAGACTGGGCGGGGGTTTCGCTGATCGACCGCTCACGCAAGCCGTTGCGCTTCACGCCGTTGGCCGCAAAGCACGAGGCGGCCTTCCGTAGCCTCGCCACGCAGATCTACGAGTTTCAGGCCACGTTGCGCTCCGACGCCAATCAGACACCCGGTCTTGTGATGGCCGCCCAACACAGTCTGGCCGCCTGGTACCTGCCCACCTTTCTGGAAGAGCTTCGTTCCTTGATGCCCGACCAGCGCTTCAGGATCCGTTCCGAGAATCGTGACGAAAGCGTGGCGCTGCTGGCGCGTGGCCATGCCGACATCCTGCTGACCTACGAAACACGCCAGACCCAAAGCGACGTTCCGCCGCAGCTCGCCACATGCTGCCAACTGGGCGAGGACGCGCTGGTGCTGGTGGCCAGCGCCAGGCTGTGCCAATCGGAAGACTTCACGAACCCCAAGCGGCCCCTGCCGTTACTGTGTTTTCCCCCGGAGAGCTTCTTCGGGCAAGCCATCCGTACCCATGCACTGCCCGAATTGATGCATGCCCGGTTGATCACCATTCAGTGTGTGAGCGAATTCAGTCTGGGTCTGCGGGAAATGGCGCTGATTCATCAGGGCGCCGCGTGGCTACCACGAAACCTGATCGCGCAAGACCTTCAGGAGGGGAAGCTGCGGGAGGTTCAATCGGTGGGCAGTGAGGTACCGCTAAAGATCGTGGCCTATTTTTCGAACCACAGCGGGCGGGCGCTGCAAGGCCTGCTGGCGCAACTCCTTGCCCGGCGAACCTCCCATAGCAAAGCAAACCTGCCCACGCATGCAGAGATCTCACAAACACTGGATTGAGCGTTCGTATGGCAAGCAGAGATGTCGAGAACTGGCACGGCGAACTCTTGCCGGAACTTGTGGCCTCGGCTTCGTTTTCGTCGCTGGGGGATCGAGAGCTGATGGGGTACGGATTCGCACGGTCATGGCCGCCTGCGCTGCCCCCAGATTTCGTAGCGCTGTGTTCTAGAGCCCGGGGAATTGCATCGTAGTGGATGCGGTGGTTTGCGATGTGCCGCCAGCGCGCTGGCGGCACATCGCGGCGAATACGGCCGGCGGCACGTACCCCAAGGTACTGTGTGGCCGGTGGTGGTTGTAGTCCTCGCGCCAGTTGTCGATGACGCTGCGCATGTGGCTCAGGCTGGCAAACCAGTGCTGCGACAGACACTCGTCGCGGAAGCGGCTGTTGAAGCTCTCGATGTAGGCGTTCTGTACCGGCTTGCCCGGCTGGATGAAGCGCAGCTCCACCCCGTTTCTGGCCGCCCAGGCCTGCATCGTGCGTCCCGCGAACTCCGGACCGTTGTCGGTCCGGATCACCTTGGGCAGGCCTCGCTGGGCTGCCACCTGATCGAGCACGCGCGCAACGTACAGCGCCGGGATTGAGGTGTCCACGGCGATCTGCACGACCTCCTTGCTGCAGTCATCGACCACCGTCAGCGTCTTTACCCGTCGGCCGTTGGCCAGCTCGTCAAACACGAAGTCCATGCTCCACACCTCGTTGGGTTGCGTGGGGCGTACCAAGGGCTGCCTCTCGGGCACGGGCAGCTTCTTGCGCCGGCGCTTGCGCACCATCAGACCTTCCTCGCGGTAGATCCGGTAGGTGCGCTTGACGTTGATGGCCCAGCCGTCGAATCGCAGACGGTTGTGCAGCATGCGGTAGCCGTGGCGGCGGTGCTGGCCGGCGAGCTGCGTCAGGCGCTCGCGCAGCTCGCCATTGCCGTCGTCGCGGGGTTGGTAGCGCAGGGTGCTGGCGCTCATGCCCACCAGCCGCAGCGCCTGGCGTTCGCTCAGGCCCAGCTCCTGCAACTGCCGAACGACCTCCCGACGGGCCGCCACGGCCTTTACTTTCCCTTGAGTACCTCGCGCATCGCGTCGATCTCAAGCATTGAGTTGGCCAGCAGCTTCTTGAGCTTGGTGTTCTCGGCTTCCAGCGACTTCAGCCGCTGTGCGTCCGAGACGTTCATGCCACCGAACTTGGCCTTCCAGGCGTAGTAACTCGGTTCGCTGAAACCGTGTTTCCTGCACAGCTCCTTGACTGGCAGCCCGGCATCGGCTTCGCGCAGGAAGCCAATGATCTGTTCCTCGGTGTATCGCTTCTTCATCGGTCCGATCTCCTTCTCGGGTTGATCGGACTCTAGACCTACGCGCTACAGATATCGGGAGGCAGCGCACGCCGATGTCATCGGCACTTGCCCGGACGGTCGGCGGAGAGTCTCGCCATTTTTGAGCCCCGAAAGTCCGACCTGGGTTGCCCAAGGGTCGCATCGGGATGAAAACAAGACTGAACTGGATCGGGCCCGCTTGTTGTAGCGGGATGACATTGGTTCTCCATCGTGGCGGCGCATCTGTCCCGAGGCGTCGTGATTGATCAGCAGCCGATGCCGGGGAGTACCTTGATTTACCGGGGAAAGCGACCGCAAACGCACACGGCGCAAGCCGCATAAACGTCGACAACCAGCACAGCCCGGTGTATGTACACAGCAAGATTCGGCGGCTCATGACCCAGGTCGCCCGCTCAGATCTTGCCTCCGAAACCAACAAGATCAAGCATTTGCTTGTCAATGAGGCCCTCGGGAACAAGGGCCTTATTTGGTCTGTGTCGGACCCCAGCCCTGACACGCTCTTGCGCAATTAAGCGAAAGGCAGCGCAACTTGCCTGGCGCGCGAACAGCGCCTGGGCTGCAGCATCGGCGCCCAGGCATCTGTTCCAGGGGTCAGCCATGTCAGACAGCGCAACAAGCACCGAATCCGGCGGCGACGGCCATGGGCCTTTCCGCTGTCCGGACGCCGATGCAGGGCTTTGGGCGAGGGGGCCCACAAGCGGCCTCACCGCCAAGGTCGTGGCGTTCATCGAACTGGTCCTCACACTGGTGTTTCTGCCCGTTGCGGCCGCAGGGATCGTCGGGCTCGCCGCCTGTGGCCTGGGCCTGGCCGAACCATCGGTCTTCTTTCGGGTCTGGCTGTTGCTGAGCGTGTGCGCGGCCCCGCTCGCGGGCGCCCTGCATCACAGGCTGGCGCCCTTGTTCCAGCTGTGCTGAATCCGCGGCAATGCCGCGAGCGTGCGGTCAAGGGTGGTGCCGCGACAGCTGCTGACGAAAAGCACTGGGACTCACGCCCACCGCTTTGCGGAACGCGGTCGCGAAGTGGCTCGCGCTGTTGAAGCCGGTATCGAAGGCCACATCGCCGATGGAGACGGACTCGTTGGCGAGCAGGCGTTGCGCGGTCTCGATCCGCTTGGCGATGAGCCACTGGTAAGGCGTGGTT
Organism: Hydrogenophaga intermedia; assembly: GCF_023715105.1. Taxonomy (GTDB): domain Bacteria; phylum Pseudomonadota; class Gammaproteobacteria; order Burkholderiales; family Burkholderiaceae_C; genus Hydrogenophaga; species Hydrogenophaga intermedia_A. Next base: position 27,094 of record NZ_JAMBNO010000015.1, read on the forward strand.
CCGACACTTTCCTTGAACGCCCGGCAGAAATGGTATGGCGACAGCCCGGCCTGACTCGCCAACCGCTCCAGGGTGATGTCCTCCGTCAGGTGGGCCTGCATGTAGTCGGTGCAGACGGACAGTTTGTGGGGTGACAGGCGGCCAGCACCCGACCGCGAGGCCGTCGCGAACCGTTTGGCTGCACTCGAATGGCGGCACACGAGTGCGACCGCCACCTTGAGCATCAACGTCTCCAGCCGTACACGATGCAGCGCCTGGGGTGAGCGCATCTCGCGCAGGATGTGATTTCCCAACAAGGCCATGCCGGGGTCGGTGGCGCAGTGCGGGTCGAGCAACTCGATCTCGCTCGATCCGCCGTGACACGCGTCGTCCATCACCCTTGCCACGAAACGGCGCGACACGTAGAGGTGCAGCAGACTGAAGCTGCCCATGTGGTGCGCCCAGGGTTTGACGCCGGCCTGCATGATCTGCACAGCGCCCGCACGAACAGGGCCACGAACGACCGTCGCGGCGCCCTTGCGTGCTTCGACCTCGAAATCGTTCTGTGCGATCGAGATCACGTGCCAGTGCGGATCGGGCTCGGCCGTCACTTCGTGCGAGCCGCCGCGGGGCTGGTGCCACAGCGCCGCGCCGAACCCGTCTTGCTCCGTGCCTTCCCACGCAAAGGCGGGCTGCATCTGCCAGCCGTGGCGCATGTTGGCCAGGATCGGGCTGGCCTTGCTGCCGACAGTGAATTCCATTCGGGACTCGATCATCGCGGTCTCCGATCGAAAGGTGTGCGCAATGCTAGGCCTCGCAGCCGTCACAAGCAATGCTGATTTCGGCCGTCGTTTCAAGAACCGCAATTTTTCGCAAGCGCTGCCGCGCCCACGGTCGAACAATTCCTCCCGATCCACGTGGGATGGCCCCGCACCAGGGTGGTGCCCGCATCAACCATCGACCAGAGGTTCCCGATGACACGTTTCCAACACTTCGCAGGCGCCGCCGAGCGCACCTTCGCCTTCATTGGATTGGCGCTGTCGACGGCCATCGTGGCGGGCCTTCTGGCCGACGTGCGCTCGTTCGACCGGACATCGGGCGGTGAGACGCCGCCCTACACCGACTACCGGGGAACGCCCATGGAATGGTCGGTGCTCGACACCACCGCAGCGGGCATGGTGGCCCGCGGCCATGTGGTCGACGTCCTCGTTGACTGCACCAGCGGGATGATGACGTTTCAGGCCGCCGGGATCACCGTACCGTTTCGCGTCTTTTCCGAACGGGCTCTGGCGATCCACAAGCCGCGCGAGGCATGCCGCGCGCGTGGCTTCGTGCCCGCCTTCTAGCGTGCTCTGCCGCGATCCGCTGGCCGTCCACGTGGATCAGGGCGCAGCCCGCTCGCGCGCGAAGCGAACCAGCGTCGCGCCGGGCACCGCGTGTGCCAGCGACGGCATGACCAGCCAGCAACGATCGTAGGGTGTGAGCACCGGTTCATCGCCCGACCAACCGATCAGCGTGCCTGCCTGCTCGACCACCTCGCCGCAGCGCCAGGGTGCGGCGAATCGGGGCGCTGCCCCGGGCGCGACCGTCACCGCGTGCGTGACGTCGAGCAGCGGAGTGGCATCGGTGATCTCCTCCTGCCACCACGACGTTGGCAGATCGGACCGATCGAGCGTGCCCGCGTGGACGAGAAAGCGCGCCAGTGCATCGCGGGCCACGTCGACCGCGCTTTGCGCGCCGTGGTAGCCGCATTCGAGCAGCAAGGCGAAGGCATCGGTTGCCATCGGGTTGCCGTAGCGGCCATGGTCGCGCATCCGCACCCCGGCGCGGTGCCCCTGATCGGCCACGCAGAGCGCAGACAGACCCAGCGCGCGCGCCTGCTCGGCCTGATGCGGCAGTGGCCCGACCAACGCCAGCGGCGGGCCGGGTTCGTGCATGGAATGCAGGTCGAGCAGCCAGTCGCTGGCTTCCACGTGCGGCAGCAGTTCGAGCACACGCCGGTGCTCGACACCCTGCGCCGGGACATCACGGCGCCACGGCAATTCGCCCCACAGGCGGTTCATGTCGGTGTGCACATAGCGTGAGGCGTGGGGATCGCCCGGATCAAACCGGTCGAAGGCGTCCAGGTTGGCGAAGGCCAGACTGAGCGTTCCACGTCGCGGGCGTACACCGGTGGCGAGCAGATCGCGCAGTGCCCAGGCGCCGCAGAGCTCGTTGCCGTGAATCAGTGCCGTCAACAGCACGTGGCGGCCTGGCGCGGTGGCGGTGAAGCGCCACACGCCGGCGGTGCCCGTGTTGCCCGTGCGCCAGGGCCCGAGGTCCGGGGGCTCGATCTCGAAAACCGCGGGCTTCACAGTCGGATGTTGGCCTGTTGCACGATGCGGCGGTACTTCTCGATCTCCGTCGCCTGGAAGCTGGCCAGTGCGGTGCTGCCGTCCGCGATGGTGGAGCCGGACGCCACGAGCTTGCGCACCAGCTCCGGCGCCTTCAGCGATTCGAGCAGCGCGGCCTGCAGCCGCTGACCAACCGCCGCGGGCATTCCGGCCGGGCCCCAGAGCCCGAACCAGGTGCCGATGTCCACGTTGCGCAATTGGGGCGCCTCCGAGAGAGCGGGAATGTCGGGTGTGACGGCGGAGCGCTGTCGCTCGGTGACCCCAAGCGCGAACACCTTGCCGGCAGCGATGTGTGGCAGTGCACTGGACAGCACGAACACGCCGTACTCGAGTTGCCCGCCCATCAGGTCGGTGGCAAGCGGCCCCACGCCCCGGTAGGGGATGTGCACGATGAAAAGGCCCGCGGACTGCTTGACCATCTCGCCCGCCAGGTTCAATGCCGTGCCCACGCCCGAGGAGCCGTAGCTGTACTTGCCCGGTGCTTGTTTGACCTTGGCAATGAACGACGGCACATCGCGTGTGCCGGTGTGCGAACCCGCCACCAGCACCATGGGCTGCGAGGCCACCAGCCCGATGGGCGTGAACTGCTTGAGCGGGTCGTAGCGCAGGGCGGGGTTCACGAGGCCGGCGATGGCCATTTCGTTGTTGCTGCCCAGCAGCAAGGTGTGGCCGTCGGCCTGTACCTGCGCCACGCGCTGTGCGCCCAGAGCACCCCCGGCGCCACCCACGTTCTCGATCACCACCGGCTGGCCCAGCACGCGGGCGAGTTGTTCGCCCAGCACGCGCGCGGTCAGGTCGGTGCTGCCGCCGGGGGGGTAGCCGACCACCAGCGTGATGGGCCGGCTCGGGAACGTGCTGCCCTGCGCCAGCAGCGGCGAGCAGGTGCTGGCGGCTGCAGCACCCGCGGCCAGCAGGACGACACGACGACGGACGTTGACGGATTGCATGGGGTTCTCCTGGACGGCTTCAAGCGAGCCGATGGAGCCGGACTCTAGGCGGCACATGCATGCCGTCGGTGCCGATCCGGCACCGAGCGGTGCCAATGACTGACATCACCGGTTGCTCATGTCCCAGGCCGCTTCGATCAGCCCCGACTGGCGTGCGCGGTGCCGGTAAAGGCGCACCTCGAAGTGGATCTGATCCCCACGACCACCGAGTACCTTGAGCAGACCGGCCTTGACCGCCGCCGACGCCAGCGAATGGGGAAGCCATGCCATGCCGAGCCCTTTGATGGCCAGCTCCAGCACGGCATCGGCCGAATCGCACAGGATGGCCGGCGGCGGCTGCTGCCCGGGCCGGGTCGCGCCAAGGTGGTCGTTCAGCAGCCGCCCGAGCGTGAGCGAGGGCGCATAGCCGATCCACTCCGGGTCGAAGAGGCTGTGGCGCACGCGCCCGGCCGCGTCCACGCGGGCGACCGGCATGAGCCGGTCGTTGGCCAGCGTGACGTGGCGAAAGCGCTGACCCGTCAGCGGGTTCGACAGCGCGGGGTGTTCGTAGCAGATGAGGAAGTCCACCTCGCCGCGCTCGAAGGCGGCGGAGATCTCTGCCATCGCGCGGGTGTGGATCTGCACGCGCGCGCCGCGGATCGTGCTGCGCAGGCGGCCCAGCCAGTCCGCCACCAGCGTGCGGGCCAGGGTGCGGCCAGTGCCGATGCGCAGAAGACCCGCACCCTCCTGGTCCGTGCCGTGCAGATCGCGCCACCCCTGGCGCAGGTGCAGCAAGCCCTCCAGCAGCGGCGAGGATTGCTCCAGCAGTTCGCGGCCCTGCGCGGTCAGGCGAACGGGTGGTCGGCCCCGTGTGACCAGGGGCAGACCCGCCCAATCCTCCAGCGCGCGGATGCGGCGACCGAACGCCGGGTGGGTGACATGCCGCTCCTCGGCGGCCTTGACGAAGCTGCCGCAGCGAGCCAGTGCGGCCAGGTCTTCCAGCAGTTTCAGATCCATGCGTGTTCGCCCCTGATGACCCTGCGTGTGTCGACCTGCGAATGTGCCCTGTGCCCGGCCGCAGGGCTAGGTGTTGAGTTGCAATAGGTTATTCCCACCGAGGCGGGAAGCCGGAGGGCGATGACCGAGGGCCGAATGAGGCCTGCGGGTGTTGTAGTAGCTCAAGAAGGATGGAAGCCAGGCGGTGCGCTCTGAGCTGTGCTGCCACGTTCTGCCGTAGGCCCATTCGCGCAGGCAGGTCTGGATGAATCGCTCGGCCTTGCCGTTGGTCTGCGGTCGGTAGGGCTGAGTGAAGCAGTGCTTGATACCCAGGGCCTGGCAGGTCTTGGCGAACAGGCGCGAGCGGTAGGCCGAGCCGTTGTCGGTCAGCAAGCGCTCGATGCGCACGCCCAGCGCCGCGTAGTGAGCGACGGCGGCTTGCAGGAAGTCCACCGCCGAGGCCTTGCGCTCATCGGCATGCATCTGCACGAAGCCCACCCGGCTGTGGTCATCAATGGCCACGTGGGCGAACTCCCAGCCTGCGCCATCGACCGAGTCGCGGCGGTTGCCGGTGACGCGGTGGCTGGGGCGCTCGATGCGCCCGAGCTTCTTGGTGTCCATGTGCAGCATGGCCCCGGGCGTGTCGTGTTCGTAGCGAACCACGGGCACAGCTGGCTGCAACGCTTTCAGGCTGGAGAGGCCCAGCCTGGCCAGCCAGCGGCTGATGGTGGCCACGCTGCGCCCGACCACAGCGGCGATGCGGTGCATGGGCATGCGGCTGCGTCGCAGCTGCTCGATGCGCTGGCCCAGCGCCTCATCGATGGTGCTGCGCGTCTTGGCAGGCCGGGAGCTGCTGTCCATGAGGGCATCGAGTCCGCCAGCTTCGAAACGACGGCGCCACTTGCGGGCAGTCCGAACGCTGATGCCTGCGGCCTCGGCCGCTGGCATCAGCCCCATGACGGCGATGCGCTCGATGAGCAATTTGCGTCCTTCAAACGTCAATCTGGCATTCTTGTGGCTGTTCATCCGACGGGTTTCCTCTGTGAGTGCTGAAGCGTGGTAACTCCAGTCTCCCAGATGCCGTCGGGTGAACAACCTATTGCAACATCACAGCTAGGGCGATGCCGGCAGCACGCGCAGCACGCGGCCATCGGCGCTGTCGGTGAGCAGGTAGAGCGCGCCTTGCGGGCCGACGCGCACGTCGCGGATGCGTTCGCCCAGTTCCGTGAACAGCACGTCCTGCGGCCCCGGTGTGTCGACCGCCATGGGCACGCGGCGCACGCTGCGCTCCTTCAGGGCCGCCACGAACAGGCTGCCACGCCACGCCGGGAACAGTGCGGCGTCGTACCACGCCAGCCCGGCCGGCGCGATCGACGGGGTCCATTCCAGCAGCGGCGGCTCGATGCCGGGCAGGCTGCGGTAGGGCGTGATGCGTGCGTAGGTGTAGTCGATGCCGCCGGTGGTGATCGGCCAGCCGTAGTTGGCACCGGGCCGGATGCGGTTGAGCTCGTCGCCCCCGCGCGCGCCGTGTTCGTGGGCGTAGGGCACGCCGTTGACCACCACCAGCCCCTGCGGGTTGCGGTGTCCAGAGCTGAAGATCTCGGGCCGTGCATCGGCGCGTCCGACGAAGGGGTTGTCGGCGGGCACGCGGCCATCGGGGTGGATGCGCAGCAGCTTGCCCAGATGCGTGTTCAGGCGCTGCGCGTCCGTGCGGTCGAGGTTGCCGTCACCCATGCCGATGAGGACGGTGCCGTCCGGCAGCCAGGCCATGCGGCCGCCGAAATGCTGCGTGTCGCGCTTGGCGGGTTGCGAGGTGAACACGGGTTGCACGCCTTGCAATTGCCGACCATCGAAGCGCGCGCGCACCACGCGCAGGTGGTTCGCCTCCGGGGTGCCGTGCGCGAAGGACAGGAGCACCTCGCCGCTCGTGCTGAAGGACGGGTCCGCCACCACGTCGAACAACCCGGCCTGCCCGCGCGCCAGCACGGCGGGCACACCGGCCACGGGTTCGGCACGCAGCTCGAGCCGTCCGCCGGGGCCGGGCTCGATGACGCGCAGGCGCCCCGGGCGCTCGGTCACCAGCAGGCGGCCATCGGGCAGGAACGCCAGCGACCAGGGGTGCTCGAGCCCGCTGGCCACGGTCTCGACGCGATAGCCCGCGGCGTGTGCCGAGGTCAGGCTGGCGAGCACAATGGCGATCAGGGCAGCAAGGAATTTCTGACAGGCCATCGGTTGATCAACATGAAACACGGTATCGCGAGCGATTCTGCACACCGTCGCTGGACATCACACCTCGTTGCGCTGCTGGCGGCCTGGCTGCTCGCCAGCGCCTGGGGCTCGGTGGCGCAGACGCAATGGAATCTGCAGGCCCTGGCCGGGCTCGGTGTGGACATTCCGTGGGCCGAGCGCGCGCGCACGACCTGGCAGGATCTGATCGGCTTCGCGCCGGTGTACGCAGGCATTCTGGCCGCTGGCTGGCTGCCCGCGCTGGCGGTGGGGAACTGGCTGGGCCGGCGCTGGCCCGCGGCCCGCAACGCGTGGCTGGCCGCGGCGGCCGGTGCGGGCATGGTGGCGGCGGTGCTCGCGGTCGACGCGGTGGCCCCGATGCCGTCGTTCATCGATGCCACCCGGCACCTGCCCGGCCTGCTGAGCATGGCCGCCGGGGCAGTGCTCGCCGGCTTCGCCTACGGCCGTCTCACGTCGCGCGCGCAGCGAAAGCCGATGTAGACCACCGCCGTGTCGGCCGGCTTGGTCTGCACGTGGCTGTCGCGCATCTGCTCGGCGCCGTACCACCAAGAGCCGCCGCGCGTGCGCTGCTCGCTGCCGGGGCCGCTGTCGACCCATTCCCACACGTTGGCGCCCATGTCGTGGAGGCCGTTGACGCCCATGGCCGACGCGCCCACGGGTGCGTGGCCGCGGCCGCGCGAGCTGATGGCGTTGCCCACGGTCGCCGTGGACCCGCAGTCGCCCAGGCAGTTGGCGCCCAGGGGCTGATCGCCGGTGGGGAAGCGGTAGGTCTTGCCGGTGACGAAACCGGGTGGGGGCGCGGTGCGCCGCTCGGTGTACGCGGCCTCGCCCCACTCGGCGTCGGTGGGCAGGCGCTTGCCCGCCCAGCGGCAGTAGGCCGCGGCCTCGGCATGGGTCACGTGCACAGCCGGTTCTTCGTCGCGGGCCAGGCTGCCGAAAGGCGCACGCCAGGTCCAGCCCTCGCGACGTTGCCAGCCCCCTTCGTAGGTGCTGCCACCGCCGGCGCGCTCGGCGGCCGTCACCAGGCCGGTGGCGTCGACGAAGGCGCGGAATTGCGCCACGGTGACCTCGGTGCGGTCAATCTCGAAGCGGCCGATCGGCTGCATGACAGCGGCCTGCGCGGCCGAGGCGGCCACCCACAGGGCCACAGCGATCCAGGGCGATGTGATCATTGGCATGGCGGACATTCTGCGGTCGTCACAGGCTGGCCACGGCGCCGTCGCTGCGCGGGTCGGCGGCGCCCTCGATCACGCCGTTCGCGTGGCGCACCAGGGCGCCGGCGTGGCCCATGGTGTCGCTGAAGGCCTCGGGCAGCATCTCCACCGCATGGCCCGCATCGGCCAGCTGGCTCACCACATGGGGGTCGAAGCGGCTTTCCAGCTTGAGCGTGGTGCTGGTCGCGCCCCAGGTGCGCCCAAGCAACCAGCGCGGCGCGCTCACCGCCTGCTGCAAGGTCTGCCCGAAGCGCGCGTAACGCGTGAAGATGGCGGCTTGCGTCTGCGGCTGCCCTTCGCCGCCCATGGTGCCAAAGGGCATCACGCGGCCATCGTCGAACAGCGCCAACGACGGGTTGAGTGTGTGGAACGGTTTGCGGCCCGGCTCCAGCGTGTTGAGCGCGCGTGGGTGCAATGAGAAGCTGGTGCCGCGGTTCTGCCAGCAGATGCCGGTGCCGTCGAGCACCAGGCCCGAGCCGAACTCCCAGTACACGCTCTGGATGAAGCTCACCGCGCGGCCCTCGCGGTCGATCACGCCCATCCAGATGGTGTCGCCGGGCGCCGTGGGCTCCGGCCAGGGCAGTGCGCGCTTGGGGTCGATGTTGTCAGCAAGGTCGGCCAGCACGCTGGGCTGGAGGTAGCGGCGCGGGTCCTCCGGCAGGTGCGCGGGGTCGGTGACGACGCGCTCGCGCACGCGAAAGGCGCGCTTGGTGGCCTCCACCAGACCGTGCAGGTGCGCAAAGCCCTCGCCTTCGCTCACGCCGAGCCGATCGAACAGGTCCAGGATCATGAGCGTGGACAGGCCCTGCGTGGGCGGCGGCAGGTTGTACACCGTGCTGTCGTGCAGCCGCACCGCGAGCGCGTCGACGAAGCGCGCCTGGTAGGCGGCCAGGTCGTCCGGCCCCACCGGGCTGCCCGCCCGCAGCAGGGCCGAGCCGATGCGCGCGCCCAGCTCACCCCGATAGAAGTCGTCAAGCCCGCGCGTGGCCAGGTGCTGCAGCGTGTCGGCCAGCGCGGGCTGGCGCAGCAAGTGCCCCACGGCGGGGGGCTCACCGTCGACCAGGTAGGTGCCCGCAAAGCCCGGCGCATCGCCCAGGCCGTCGCGCAGCTTGCTGCGGGTGAGTGCGGCCTGGCTCGCGGTGACGGCCACGCCATCGCGTGCGTGGCGGATGGCATCACCCAGCAGCCGCGACAGATCCAGGCGCCCGCCCCAGCGTGCCGAGACCTCCAGCGCGCGCTGCCAGCCGCCCACGGTGCCGGCCACCGTGACCGCCGCCAGCGGGCCGCGCGAGGGGATCGCTTCGAAGCCGCTGTAGAACTCGCGCGTGGCCAGCGCGGCGGCCGGGCCGCAGGCCTCGATGGCCACGGGCGTCTGGCCGGGCTCGTGGATCAGCCAGAAACCGTCGCCGCCGATGGCGTTCATGTGCGGGTACACCACCGCGATCGTCGAGGCGGCGGCCACCATGGCCTCGACGGCGTTGCCGCCGTCGCGCAACACATCGCGCGCGGCCTGTGCGGCCAGGTGGTGCGGCGCGACGGCCATGCCGCCCAGCGCTCTCAAGGTGTGAATCATCTGCAGGTCTCCATCGATGTGGTTCTAGTTCAACAGCCCGACGAACATGCGCGCCGAGGTCAGCGCCAGGAAGGCGGCGAACAGCCAGCGCAGGCGGCGTGCGTCAATGCGGTGTGCCAGTGTCGCTCCCCAGGCGGTGGTCAGGAGTGTCGCCGGCACGATCAGCGCAAAGCCCAGCAGGTTCACATAGCCCAGGCTCAAGGGCGGGCGCAGCGGCACGTCCAGCCCCCCGATCATGAAGGCCAGCGCGCCGGGCACGCTGATGACGGTGCCCAGCAGGGCGCCGGTGCCCACGGCCGTGTGCATGGGCACGCGCAGCGCGTTGAGGATCGGCACCGACAACGTGCCGCCGCCGATGCCCATGAGCGTGGAGACGCCGCCAATGCCGCTGCCCAGCAGCGCGGTGCCCAGCGGGCCGGGCAGGCCGTCGCGCAAGGCAAAGCCGTCGCGCTTGAAGGCCATGTTCAGCGCCACCCCCAGCGCCACGCTGGCGAACACGGCGGTCAGCACCCAGCCCTTGAGGAAACCACTGGCCAGCGCGCCGAGCGCCACACCCACGACCACCGAGGGCAGCAGGCGGCGGATCAGCGCCGGATCGAGGCTGCCCTTGCGACGGTGCGCGCGGCTGGAAACGATGGAGGTCGGCACGATGGTCGCAAGCGAGGTGCCCACCGCGACGTGCATGCGCACCGATTCGTCGATGCCCAGCAGCGTGAACAGGTGGTAGAGCATGGGCACGATGACGATGCCACCGCCCACGCCGAGCAGCCCGGCGAGCACCCCGGCCACCAGGCCGGTGGCCAGCAGGGCGGCAGCCAGCCCCAGCAGCCAGGTGCCGCTGTGTTGTGCGAAGAACTCCATCGCGCTACCAGCCGATGGCCTTGGGCAACCACAGCGCGATCTGCGGGAACTGGAACAGCAGCACCAGCGCCAGCAGTTGCAGCCCGATGAAGGGAATCACGCCCTTGTAGATGTCCTTGATGTTGACCTCGGGTGGCGCCACGCCTTTCAGGTAGAACAACGCCCAGCCGAACGGCGGCGTGAGGAAGCTCGATTGCAGGTTGAGGGTGATGAGCATGGCCAGCCACACCGGGTCGACGCCCATGTTGAGCAGGATCGGCAGGAACAGCGGCACCGCGATGTAGCTGATCTCGATCCACTCGATGAAGAAGCCGAGCACGAAGATGATGGCCATCAGGAACCAGACGGCGGTGTTCACGCCGCCCGGCAGCTGCTCGAACAGGCCGGCGATCAGTTCCTCGCCCTGCAGCCCGCGGAACGAGAGCGCAAACACCTGGGCCGTCATCAGGATGAACATCATGATGGCGGTGATCTTGCTGGTGTCCAGCGCGGTCTCCTTGAGCGTCTTCCAGCTCAACCGGCGCGACAGTGCGGTGATCAGAACCGCGCCCACCGCGCCCATGCTGGCGGCCTCGGTGGGGGCGGCGATGCCGCCCACGATGGAACCCAGCACCGCTACCACCAGCATCACCGGCGGCACCAGAACCTTGAGGAAGCGCACCCAGAGCTGGCGGCGCGACACCGCGTCGCGCTCCGCCACGGGCAGCGCCGGCATGCTGGCCGGGCGCAGCATGCCCATCACCAGCAGATAGATGATGTAGACCGCCGCCAGCAACATGCCCGGGCCGACGGCGGCCGCAAACAAGGTGCCCACCGAGAGCTGCATGATGTCCGACAGCAGGATCAGGATCAGGCTGGGCGGGATGATCTGGCCCAGCGTGCCCGACGCGCAGATGACGCCGCAGGCCACGCTCTTGTCGTAGCCGCGGCGGATCAGCGTGGGCAGCGTGAGCAGGCCCAGCGTGATGATGGTGGCGCCCACGATGCCGGTGGTCGCGCCCATGAGCACGCCAAACAGTACGATGCCGATGGCCATGCCGCCCTTGAGTCCGCCCGCCAGGTGGCCCATGACATCAAGCAAGTCATCGGCCAGGCGCGATTTCTCGAGCATCACGCCCATGAACACGAACAACGGGATCGCCATCCACTGGTAGCCCCCCACCACACCATAGAAGCGCGCCGGCAGCAGGTTGAACAGCGTCTCGCCGAAGCCGAGCCAGCCGAACACGAAGCCGGTGACGGCCAGGCTCACCGCCACCGGGATGCCGATCATCAGCATCAGGAAGAAGCCGCCCAGCATCAGCAGGGCGTAGGTGTGCATCTCAAACACGACGTGCCTCCTGCGCGCCGTCAGCCGGCGAGAGCAGGCGCACCAGGTGCGCAAGCTGCTGCAGCACCAGCAGGCCGTAGCCCAGCGGGATCAGCGACTTCACGATCCAGCGCAAGGGAATGCCGCCCGGGTCGGGCGAGCCCTCGGCGATGGCGCGCGATTGCTCGACGTAGCCGAGCGAGAGTGCGATGAACAGCACGCTCACGGTGATCAGCAGCAGCGCAGCGAGCACGTCGACCGCGCGCTTGAGCGGCGCCGGAAAGCGCGCGTAGAACAGGTCCACGCGCACGTTCTCACCACGCTGCAGGGCGTGGCTCATGCCCAGCAGGATCAGGGCCGCCAGCAGGTGCCATTCCAGCTCCTGCGCCCACACCGAGCCCACACTCATCGTGTAGCGCAGGATGACGTTGGTGGCGACCAGGCCGATCATCGCCAGCGCGATCCACGCGGTCAGCGTGCCGATGCGGTCGATGAACCCCTCGATGAACGCGGCCAGCGGCCGCAATGCCTTGAGCATGATGCCTCGCCCCTTGCCCGATCAGCCGCGAACCTTGAGGTGGTAAGCCTCTTCGCTGATTTCGCTCCAGCGGTCGTACTTGGCCTTGAACGCGAAGTACGAGTCGTGCACCTTCTTCGTCAGCGGGTCCTTGATGGCCTCGGTCAGCACCTTGTCGGTCTCGGTCTTGAGCGCCTTGATGACGTCGTCGGGCAGGGGGCGTGCGGTCACGCCCTGGTTCTTGATCAAGTCTTCCATGGCGTCGGAGTTCGCCTTCTGGCACCACCCCTCGCTGATGACGTTGCAGGCTGCGGAGGCGTTGCTCACGATGGCCTGCAGGTCCTTGGGCAGCTTGTCCCAGGCGGCCTTGTTGATCAGCAGCTCCGACACGGTGGACGACTCGTGCCAGCCGGTGGTGTAGTAGAACTTGGCGGCCTTGTGCAGGCCCAGTCGGCGGTCCTGGAACGGGCCGACGAACTCGGCCGCGTCAATCACGCCGCGCTCCAGCGCCGGGAAGATCTCGCCACCCGGCAGCACCTTCACGTCCACCCCGAGGTTGGCGTACACCTTGCCGGCCAGGCCCGGAATGCGCATCTTCAGGCCGCGCAGGTCGGCCACGTTCTTGATCTCTTTCTTGAACCAGCCGGTCATCTGCACGCCGGTGTTGCCGCAGGGCATGGCCACCATGCCGAAGGGCGCGTAGACCTCGTTCCAGAGGTCGATGCCGCCACCGTCGTACAGCCAGCCGTTCATGCCCTGGAAGTTCATGCCAAAGGGCACAGCGGTGAAGTACTGGGCCGCGGCGGTCTTGCCGGTCCAGAAGTAGGCGTTGGCGTGGTTCATTTCCACGGTGCCGGCGCGCACGGCGTCAAAGCCCTCGAAGGCCGGGATCAGTTCACCAGCGCCGAACACCTGGATGTTCAGGCGACCGTCCGACATCTCGCGGATGCGTTTGGCGAGATCGCTCGCGCTGCCGGGGCCGTCCATGTAAAACGGCGAGCCCTTGCCGTAGGCGCTGGTCATCTTCCAGTTGAAGCGCGCGCTTTGCGCGTTGGCGAGCATGGGGGCACCCAGCGCCGTGGTAGCGATGGCGGCGCGCGAGAGGAACTGGCGGCGGATCAGGGACATGGCGACGCTCCTGCAGAAAGGTGTTGAAAGGATGGGTGGCGGTTGCCGTTTGTCATGCGACGAAAACAGCTGTCCGCAATCCCTGTGCCATGTGCGAAGTCCGCCTGGCGACCTTGTTTGCGCGTACTTAACGGCTAATTTGTTGGCATGCTTCCCGTTTTGGTGCATGCCGTGGAGCGAGGCGGAGGTGTCGAATGTTCAGCCGCCAGCCGATCCATGACCGTTTGTTCAGCAACAACGTCGTTGCCGGCCCGCGAGGTTGTTCAGCGTGACCCGCTGGCACGCCTGGGCGGAACATTCGGCAGCACCGCACAAGCGCGGTGCGGGTGCACCAAACGCGTTGTTCGGGGCGATCAGAGCCGCGCGCCGCCGCGGCGGTTCTTCACCCGCGTGAGCAGGGTCTTGCAGTCCACCGAGACGATCTCGGGGCGGTTGAACACGTGGCGGCGCACGAAGGACTCGAAGCTCGCCGGGCTCTCGGTGAGCGCGTGCACGTGCAGGCTGCGCAGGTCGCTCATGATGTAGAGGCTCACCACCTCGGGGCAGTCCGCCAGCTCCTGGGCAATGCGTTCGATCGCCGCCGGCGTGACCACGATGTCGAGGAAGGTCGAGTTCACCTGGCCGAGCTTTTCGGGGTTGATGACCGCGGCGAACAACTCGATCACGCCACTGGCCTGCAGCGCCTGCACCCGGGCGCGGGCATGCGCGCGCGAGATGCCAAGTTGCCGCGCAAGGTCGGCGAAGGACGCGCGGCCGTCCTTGACGAGGATGTTGAGCAACGTGCTGTCGAGGCGGCTCAGGCCGAGGTCGGGGGCGGGAAGGGTGGGGGAGGTCATGCCGGTGCTGCAAGCAACCTGCACGCCAGGGCGCGCACGCTACCCCGGGCTCTGCGCTCAGCGGCGCAGGTGCGTCTCGAGTTCGGCCAGCACGCCGTCGATGCCCTGCAGCGTGGTGGCCAGCTCGCGGCACAGCTGCAGCCATTCCTGGCGCTGGGCCGAATGGCCCGGGTCGGTGTCGGCGGTGATGAGCCGCACGGTGGATTCGAGGTCGCCCCCGGCGCGCTGGCGCAGGCCCATGGCGTGGATGAACAGCCCACGCGCCGTTTCATGGGTGTCGCCCATGGCGGTTCGGGCGTCGCCGGTGGCGGTGACGTCGGCCATCAGCAGGTTGCGCAGGGTTTCCAGCGCGGCCGTGAGCTGGCGCATGCGCTCGCAGACGGCGACGAGGTGGTCGAAAGCGTTGTCCATGGTCAGCTTGGCACCTTAGCGCAGGGCGCTGGGCGAGGCGCGTGATCGGGATCACGCGGCGCGGCCAGCGGACCAGCGGACGTTTTGCGGTGCGGCGCGGTTCAGTCCTCGCGCGCCTCGGCCTCGCGCGGCACGAAGGCCACCTCGCGCCCGTCGGCCAGCAGCTGGCAGATGCGCTGCGGGCGGCCGTTGTCGTCGAGTTCGAGCAAGCCGACGCCGGCGCCGTTGAGCAGCCGCCGCCCGTGGGGCGTGCCTTCGGGCTTGCGCGGTGTGACCTTCATGTGGCGCCGCCTGGTGAAGCGGTTGAGCGGCGAGCGCGGCGAGTAGAGCCAGCGGTTGAGGTGGTCGAGCCACTTGAGCAAGCCGTCGGGAAAGGCGTTGCGCAAGCCGCTGCTGCAGACCTGCCAGATGTGCGGCCCCTGCACCGGTGCACGCCGGCGACCGCGTGGGCGCAGCTCGACGTCGTAGACGAAGGAGTAGTGCACGTCGCCAGACAGCACCACGAAGGTCTGCGGCGTCTTCGGGTGGCGGAAGATGTTGAGCACCGCGCTCGCGGCGCCGGGGTGCGACATCCAGTTCTCCGCGTCCACCATCAACGGTTTGCCGAAGAAGCTGAACACACGCTGCACCGTCTCGATGAGCTTGACGCCGAAGATCGGCGCCGAGGCCACCAGCAGCACCGCGGGGTGGCCGCGCAGTGCCTGCTGCAGATCGGTGAGCGCCTCCCAGTCCATCAGGCCCGAGGGGCGCCGCGGCGACACCTCGGAGCGCCAGCGGTGCGTGCGGCTGTCCAGCACCATCAGCGGCGGTGAGGTCGGCCACACGTAGTGCCAGTCGCGCCACTGCAGCAGGCGCTCGATCAATGCTTCGTGCGCCTGGCCACCGGGTGCATCGAGCGCGGCCTGCACCTGATCGAGCAGGCCCTGCGGCTCGAACGCTTCCGGCCGGTTGCCCCAGGCCTGGTTGAGCAGGTAGGCCAGCAGCGCGTTGCCGATCACGCGGCGCGAGAACGGGTGGCCGTAGGCTACGTCCTCCCACTCGCGGCTGAGGTTCCAGTCATCGGTGATGTCGTGGTCGTCGAACACCATCGCCACGGGCAGGTGCGCCAGTGCGCGGCGCGCGGCGGCCAGGCCCTCGCGGAAGTCCGCAATGGCGCGCGCCTCGCGGGCGTAGCGTTCGCGGCCGCTCTCGTCGAGTCCGGGCGGTGGCGACAGATCGAGCCCCTGCCATGGCAACGGGGACCACACGAGCAGGTACATGGCCAGCACCTCGCCCAGGGTGATGAGGTGGTTGTGCGCGTTGTCGGTGGTGAAGATGGGTTTCCTGGCGCCGTCGAACAGGAGGTCGATCAGCCGCTCGCTGCGCGGTGTGCGCGGCAGCAACTGCTCGCGCCGGTAGTAGGTGTTCGGGTGCGTGAGCAGGTCGGCGCTGTCGCGCACGCCGCTGCCCTCGGCGCCGGGGATGGCTTCGTCGCGCAGGCCCAGGCGTTGCATCAGGCCGTGGATGGCGCGCAGCAGCGGGCCCGCGACGTCGTCGCAATAGACCTGGTCGCCACTGAGCACCAGGGCCGACGGCCAGTGGGCGAGGTCGTTCTCGGCCAGGCGTTGCGCGAGGTGGGCATCGGCGCGCGCCAGCCCGTCGCCGCCGCCCGCGTGGTGCGGCTTGCGGCAGGAGCCGTGCAGCAGCGCGTGCACCCGCGGCGCGTGCACGAAGCCGGGCGTGTCATGGCCGGCGTGGCACAGCGCGGCGTCGTCCAGCGCAACCCAGGTGCCATCGGGGTTGGCGAACTCGAAGCGGTAGCCGGTCCAGGTGTTCTCGCCCAGTGCCTCGTCCAGCGACAGATCGATCAGCAGCAGGAACAGGCGTTCGCCTGCGCGCAGTGTGCGCACCGTGGGTTCGTGGGTTGTGCGGTGACCGTCTTCATGGCACAGCGTGATGCGCAGGTCACAGGCCTGTGTGGTGGCCAGCCACCACGCCACACGCTGCGCCTGCACTCGTCGCAACAGAGGGCCGGCCAGCACCAGGGGCAGTTCGTTGTGTTCGGGGTCGTGCAACGGGTCGGGCGTCAGATCGGGCGTCGGATCGGGGAGTTGATCGGGTCGGGAGACAGTCATGGTGCCGGACCATTGTGGCGCGGACATGAAGCGCGTGCTGCGCTGCGGCAAAAAAGCCGCGGCGTGCGCTCAGGCGGCCTGCCGCAGCGTCTGCACCAACACGCGGTGCAGCGCGTCCACCGCGGGCGCGCCGCGCGATGCGCGGCTGCGGTAAGCCGCCACCGCCATGGGTGCCAGCGGCCCGAGTCCGTGCTCCGGCCCGAGCACCTGCAGGTGCGCCGGTGCACTGCATTGCGTGAGCACCGCCACCGCGAGGCCGCTCTCCACCGCCGCGATCTGCCCGGCCAGGCTGGAGCTGTGGTAGGCCACGCGGTGCCGCCGGCCCTGCAGCGACAGCGTGGTCAGGGCGTGCTTGCGTGCGAGGCTGCTGTCTTCGTAGACCGCGATCGGCAGGGGGTCGCGACGCCACACATCGAACTGCGGCGAACCCACCCAGACCAGCGGTTCGTGGAACAGCAGCGTGCCGCGCTGCGCGTGGTCGCGCGAGATCAGCGCGAGGTCGAGTTCGCCGCGTGCCACGCGTGGAATGAGCCGCGTCGACTGCTCGCAGTCGAGTTCGATTTCCACCGCTGCGTGGCGCGCCGCGAAACGCTTGAGCACCGGCGTGAGGTAGCGCGCGGCGTAGTCGTCGGGCACGCCCAGGTGCACGCGGCCCTGCAGGGTGTCCGGCTTCATGGCTGCCTGCGCTTCGGCATGCAGGTCGAGCAGGCGGCGCGCGTAGCCGAGCAGGGCCTGGCCATCCGGGGTGAGCTCCAGCTGGCGCGGCCCACGCAGCAGCAGGGCACGCCCCACCGCGCGTTCGAGCTTCTGCAACTGCATGCTCACGGCGGATTGCGAGCGGCTCACCTCGGGCGCGGCAGCCGAGAGCGAGCCCGCGTCGACCACCGCCACGAAGCACTTGAGCCAGTCGATCTGCAGGTCGTCGGCGCGCATGGATTCGATTTCCGGATGAATGGAATCCGAATTATCCGCTTCTCGAAACCATTGATCGCTTTCACAGTGACGCCATGAACAACGCAGCAAGCGACGAACGACGCGCCGCCTGGCGCATGGCCGCCGGCGGCGCTCTGCTGGGCACGCTGGGGGTGTTCCTGCTCGAATCGGGCAGCGACGCCGCCAGTGCTGCCTGGTTCCGCTGCGCCTTCGGTCTGCTCGCACTCACGCTGTGGGCCCGGGTCACGGCGCGTGCACCGCTGTGGCAACTGCCGCCAGGCGCCCTGGGCCGGGTGGTGCTGGCTGCGGGCCTGGTGGTGCTGAGCTGGGTCGTGTTCTTTGCTGCCATTCAACGCCTGTCGGTGGGTCTGGCGACGGTGGTCTTCCATGTGCAGCCACTGTGTTTGATGCTGGCCGGCGCCTGGTGGCTGGGCGAGCCGCTGCCGCGTGCCCGCATTGCTGCGGTGGTGCTGGCCTTGCTGGGCCTGGCGCTGGCCACCGGCCTGTTCGGTGGCGGCGCGGCGGTGTCGGTGGTGGGTGTGGCGTTGTGCGGCGTGGCCGTGGCGGGCCAGACGTTGGTCGGCTTGCTGCTGCGCGCGCGCACGCCGGTGCCGCCGCTGGCCCTGGCGTGGTGGCAGTGCGCGGTGGGCTCGCTGGTGCTGTGGCCCTGGCTGCTGCTGGGCGGCTGGCCCGCTTGGGGGCCGGCCTGGGGCTGGCTCGCCGCACTGGGCATCGTGCACACCGGGCTGGCTTATGTGCTCATCTACGGTGGCATGTCGCGCCTGACCACATCGCGCAGCGCGCTGCTGCAGTTCGTTTACCCGGCGGTCACGCTGCTGTGCGATGCCCTGGTATACGAACGCTGGTTGTCACCGGCGCAGTTGCTGGGTGTCTCACTGATGGCCTTGGCCCTTTGGTGGGGCGGCAGATCGTCCGGCACACAGCCTGGCGGATCGCTCACTCCTCCAGCAGCGAGCGCAGCATCCAGGCCGTCTGCTCGTGCACGGTGAGGCGCTGCACCAGCACGTCGGCGGTGGGTTCGTCGCTGGCCTTGTCGACGAGCTCGAACATGGCGCGAGCGGTGCGCGCTGCGCCTTCGTGGCCCTTGGCCAGGATGGCCACCATCTCCATCGCCTTGGGCGGCGTGGTGGGTGCGTCGGGCAGGGAACTGAGCTTGGCGAATTCGGCATAGCTGCCAGGGGCCACGTGGCCGAGCGAGCGGATGCGCTCGGCGATCGGGTCGACGGCGTTCCACAGCTCGGTGTACTGCTCCATGAACATGGTGTGCAGGCTGTTGAACATCGGGCCGGTGACGTTCCAGTGGAAGTTGTGCGTGGTCAGGTACAGCGTGTAGGTGTCGGCCAGCAGATGGCTCAAGCCCTTGGCGATGGCAGCACGGTCTTTTTCGCTGATGCCGATGTTGACGGCCATGACGGGTTTGGGGGTCTTCTTGCTCATGCATGCTCCTGAAGGTTCGGTGACGTCAGTGAGCTTACAGCGCCGCGCCGTGCGCGGTGTTGACCGGTATCTGTTCAGGAGATGTCATCGCTTGACCAGACGTCAGGCACGGGTTTGCCAGCCGTGATCCAGTGGTCCGTGGCCGTTGCCCAGGCGCCAGGCGGCCGACGCCTGCAACGCCCCACGCACGTAGTCGCGCGCCTGTGCCACCGCGTCGCGCAGCGCGAGCCCGCGTGCCAATCCGCAGGCGATGGCGCTGGAGAGCGTGCAGCCCGTGCCGTGGGTGTTGGGCGTGTCGATGCGCGCCCCTTCCCACGCGGTGCTGCCCGTGTCGTCAAGCAGCAGATCGGTCAACACCGGGCCTGAGAGGTGACCGCCCTTGAGCAAAACGCCGTTGGCGCCCATCGAACGCAAGTCGGCGGCTGCGGCGGGCAGTGCGTCGGCACGGGCGATCACGCGTCCCAGCAGCCAGCCGGCCTCGTCGAGGTTGGGCGTGATCACCGTGGCGCGGGGGAACAGATCACTCACCAGCACGGCGACGGTCTCTTCGGCGATGAGCCGGTCGCCGCTGGTGGCCACCATCACCGGGTCGAGCACGACGCGGTTCAGTCGGTGGCGATCGATCGCCTCGGCCACCACGCGCACGATGTCGGGGCCGTGCAGCATGCCGATCTTCACCGCGTCGACACCGATGTCTTCCACCACGGCGTCGATCTGCTGCGCGAGCAGCGCGGGCGGCAGCGCCTGAATGGCGCGCACGCCCTGCGTGTTCTGTGCCGTGATGGCGGTGATGGCCGTCATGCCGAAGCAGCCGAAGGCGCTGAAGGTCTTGAGGTCGGCCTGGATGCCGGCGCCACCGCCGGAATCGCTGCCGGCAATGCTGAGCACGCGGGGTGGGTGGGTCATGGACGCGATTGTCTCAGTGGCCGGCGGGCCAGCGCGGCGCCCATGGCAATGGCCGCAGCCGCCATGGGCGCCATGGCCTGCGGGTCCTGCATCGTGGCCAGTGTGGTGGCGCTGACCAGGCAGGCAAGCACGCCGAGCACCAGCAGGGTCCACCAGACCAGGTGGCCGCGCGCCGTGGCGCAGCGCCAGTGCAGCAACAGGCCCAGGCCCGCCACGGCCGTCGGGTCCGGGGCCAGCCCGATGAGTTCGGCATGCGTCAAGGCGCGCTCCCCGGCCCAGGCCATCAGCGGCCAGGACAGCGCGGCCATCAGCAGGAGCAGCAGACCCGCGCGCGCCGGCCGCAACGTAACGTCGCCTGCCAGCAGCGGCCAGCCCAGTGCCGCCATGGCGAACAGCCCTGCAAGCAGCTGCGCGCCCCAGTTGATCGGCACATAGTGTTGCCACACGAAGCCCCAGGCGACCGTCGCGCTCAGCACCGCCATCAGGCCCGCGGCCAGGCGCGGTGCCAGCGTCTCGCCGCGCCACAACGCCACCGCCAGCACGATCACGAGGGCGTTGGCCAGCAAGCCCAGCGGCCACCACGCCGCGTTGTGCAGCTCGAACAGGCGCCAGTAGGTGTCGGGCGCAAACATCAGGAAGTCCGCGGGTCGGTAGGTCCACCATTCGCTCATGGCATCGCGCTCCTCACAGCGCAGCGATGGTGCGCGCAATGCGATCGCGCAACGCCGGTGCAGGCAGCGGGCCGCGCGCGGCAGCCAGGTTCTCGCGCACGTGCGCAACCTGTCGCGTGGCCGGGATGGCGCAGGTCACAGCGGGGTGTGCGAGCACGAACTTCAGGATCAGCTGCGCCCAGCTGGTCGCGCCGGCGTCTGCGCTCGCCCAGGCGGGCAGTGGGTGGCGCGCCAGCGCACGCGTGAGCTGGCCTTCGCGGAAGGTGCGGTTGACGATCACCGCCACGCCCCGCTCCTGCGCCAGCGCCATCAGCGGCTCGGCCTCGCGGTCGAGCGGGTTGTAGGTGAGTTGCACCGCGTCGATCGCCTGCGTGCGCAGGATGCGTTCGAGCTCCGTGTGGCGGCGCCCCTCCGAGGTGCTGATGCCCACGTAACGCAGCCGGCCTTCGGCCTTCATGCGCTGCAGCGTCGGCAGGTGCTCCTCCCAGGCCAGCAGGTTGTGCACCTGCAGCAAATCGAACGTCGGCACACCCCAGTGCGCGCGCGAGGCCTCGATCTGTGCCGGCCCGCGCGCGCCGCTGCCGGTCCAGACTTTTTCGGCCGAGAACAAGGCGCCCGGGTGTCCGAGTTGGGCCAGCGCTTCGCCGATCACCGGCTGCGATGAGCCGTACATGGGCGAGCTGTCGATCAGGCGGCCGCCACCGGCGAAGAAGGCCCGGACCACCTCGGTGCACTGCGCGCGCGCACGCGGGTCGTTGCCGACATTGAACGTGATCCAGCTGCCCAGGCCGATGGCCGGCAGGGATTCACCGCCGCGCCCGATGCTGCGCTGCGTCATGACCTCCAGCGCGCTGGCGGCGGGTGCGAGGGGCGGCAGGCTCAGTGCCAGTCCAAGGCCGAGCAGAGGGCGGCGGCGCAGGCCGCGCCCGAGGGGTGGAGGGTGTTCCATTTCGTCACACAACAGTCACAAGCGTCAGTGGGTTATTACCTTGATCGAGTGGCGCCGAAAAATATCCCACACACAATGGAGTTGCCCGACCACGATCGGGTTCCACCCAACGAGGAGACACATGAAAACCACCCAGCTCATCGCAGCCATGCTGCTGTGCGGATTTGTCACGTCCGTCGCTGCCCAGGCCGGCAAGGACAACCTGCAGTCACTCAAGCAGTTCAAGGTCTCGGGCACCGACTTGAACATTCCGCCGGTAGCGCAGGAGGGCCGCAACGCCGAGGCGATCAAGGCCAACCTGAAGAACGTGAAGCTCCCGCCGGGCTTCAAGATCGAGCTCTACGCCGTGGTGCCGGATGCGCGTCACATGGCGGTGGCGCCCAACACCAACATGCTGTTTGTCGGCACGCGCAAGACGCGCGTGTGGGCCGTGACCGATCGCAACGGCGACGGTACGGCCGACGAGGTCAAGCCCTTCGCCCCGTCGCTGAATTTCAAGGTGCCCAACGGCGTTTGCTGGACCAAAGACGGCTTCCTGATCGTGGTGGAGCACAACCGCGTGCTCAATTTCCCCGCTGCCGAGTTCTTCTATGAAGGCCCGGATGTGGCCGTGATCGAGGTTGTTCCGCAAGGCGGTCTGATCCCGGTCGAGGAGGAGTCCTTCAACCACGGGGCGCGCGTGTGTCGTGTGGCCGACGATGGCACGCTCTATATCGCGCTGGGCCAGCCATACAACGTGCAGCCCGCGGGCAAGGTCGACCTGTACGACAAGCTCGGCATCGGCGGCATCGTGCGCATGAACGCCTTCGACGGCTCCAAGCGCGAGGTTTATTCGCGCGGCATCCGCAACTCCGTGGGCATGGACATCAACCCCAAGGACAAGACCGTTTGGTGGACTGACAACCAGACCGACGGCCTGGGTGACGATGTCCCGCCGGGCGAACTCAACCGGTCCACCAAGCTCGGAGAGCACTTCGGTTACCCCTACTGGAACGGCAAGTTCAAGGTGGCAGGCACGGGGGCCGCGCCGGACCTCAAGGACATGAAGGAGCCCGCCAACGCCGTGTTCCCGCAGGTGGAGTTCCCGGCGCACCAGGCACAGCTCGGCATGGCGTTCTACAACGGCAAGCAGTTCCCGGCCAAGTACCAGGGCGGCATCTTCGTGGCCGCGCACGGCTCGTGGAACCGCACCAAGCCCAGCGGGGCATTGATCAATTTCATCCCCGTCAAGGCCGACGGCACCGCGGGTGCGAGCGAAGTCTTTGCCGAAGGCTGGCTCGACGCCAATGGCGTCTACAAGGGCCGTCCTGTGGACGTGGCGCCGATGAAGGACGGTTCACTGCTGATCTCGGACGACTACGTCGGCGCGATCTACCGCGTGACCTACTCGCCCAACTGATGCGCGCGCCCACCTCGATCCTGGTGCTGGCCTTGCTGGCCGGCACCGCTTCGGCGGGGGACATCGCAGCAGGCCGCGCCAAGGCTGGCGCGGCCTGCGCGGTCTGCCACGGCCCAAATGGCTTGTCCATGCAACCCAATGTGCCCCACCTTGCGGGCCAGCCCGAGATTTATCTCGTGGAACAACTCAGAAACTACCGCAGCGGAAAGCGTGCGCACGAAGTCATGTCCGTGATTGCCAAGCCCCTGACCGACACCGAAATCGACAACCTTGCCGCGTGGTATGCCGCCATGCAGCTCAGCGTGCAATTGCCATGACACGTGTCGCTCTGAACGGCGCGCACGCGCTATGGACGGTTGCCCTCGGCCTCGCCGCGGCCCCCGTGTGGGCACAGGACGCACCCGACGGTGGCGCCCTGGCGCCCATCGTCATCACCGGCAGCGGTGCGGCCGACGCCCGCTGGCGTGGCAGCGCCTCGGTGGACGTGGTCGATGGCCGCGAGCTGCGCGACGGGCAGTTGCAGATCAATCTCTCCGAAAGCCTGGGCCGCGTGCCCGGTCTGGTGATCCGCAACCGCGAGAACTACGCGCAGGACCTGCAGGTCTCGATCCGCGGTTACGGCTCGCGCGCCACCTTTGGCGTGCGAGGTGTGAGGCTGTTCGTCGACGGCATCCCGGCCAGCGCGCCCGACGGCTCGGGCCAGGCGGCCAACTTCCCCATCGGCAGTGCCGAGCGCATCGAGGTTGTGCGCGGGCCGTTCGCGTCCTTGTATGGCGCTTCCAGCGGCGGCGCCATCCTGCTCTACACCGAAGATGGCGGCGAGCCCGGCGAGTGGCGCGTGGGTGCCGGCTTTGCCGAGAACGGCTTGTGGCGTTTGTCCACGCAGTTGAGTGGGCGCATCGGCGGCGCAGCGGGGTGGTCCTACGTGCTCGACACCGGCCGCTTCGAGACCGACGGTCAACGCCCGCAGTCGGCGGCCAACCGCAGCACCACCAACGCCAAGCTGGCGCGCGCGCATGACGGCGGGCGCACGGTGCTGGTGTTCAACCGTCAGACGTCCTTTGCGCTCGACCCGCAGGGGCTCACGCGCCAGGACTTCGATGCCGACCCGACGCAGACCAGCCAGTCCGCACTCGACTTCAACACCCGCAAATCGGTGTCGCAGACGCAGGCCGGCATCGCCTGGGACCAGGCGCTGGCCGGCGGACACAAGCTCGAACTCATGGGCTACGTCGGCCAGCGGCGCGTGGTGCAGTTCCAGTCCGTTCCCATCAACGCGCAGACGTTCGCCGCTGGCAGCTCGGGCGGCGTGATCGACCTGGACCGCGACTACGCCGGCTTCAATGCGCGCTGGCGGCTGCAGACCGAATGGGCAGGCGGGCGGCTGGATACCAGCGCCGGACTGGCCGGCGATCGCCAGACCGACCTGCGCCTGGGCTTCGAGAACTTCGTCGGCGGCACGCGGGGCGTGCTCGGCAACCTGCGCCGCGACGAGACCAACCGCGCCACCACGCTCGATCCCTACCTGCGTGCGGCGTGGACGCGCGACGACTGGACGCTGGAGGGCGGCGTGCGCCACGTCAGCGCGCGTTACCGCTCCGAAGACCGTTATCTCATCAACGGCGACCAAAGTGGTGCCACGCGCTTCAGCGGCAACCTGCCCGTGGTGGGGGTGCGCCGGCAGCTCAACCCGCAGACGCAGGCGTTCGCGGCCATCGGCCGCGGCCTGGAGATCCCCACGCTCAACGAGGCCGCGTACCGCAACAGCACCGGCACCGCGGGGCTCAACACCGACCTCAATGCCGCGCGCAGCATCAGCGCCGAAATCGGATTGCGCGGTCGCAATGCGGCCGGCCTGTGGAACGCCAGCGTGTTCGACATCCGCACCAACGACGAGATCATCACCCTGACCAACAGCGGTGGGCGCGCCGTGTTCGACAACGCGGGTCGCACGCGCCGGCAGGGCCTCGAGTTGTCCTCCGAGTACGGTCTGGGGGACTGGACGTTCAGCACGGCCTACACGTTTCTGCGCGCCACTTACCGCGACGCGTTCGTGTCCTGCACCGACTCGCCGTGCGCCACGCCGAACACGCCTGTGCCCGCGGGCAACCGCATCCCGGGTGTGCCGCAGCAACAGGTGTTTGCCCAGCTCGCGTGGACGCCTGCATGGGCCACACCCGTGGGCGGCGTGTTCACGCTCGAAGCGCGCCACACCGGCCGCGTGTTCGTCAACGACGCCAACACCGACTCTGCCGAGGGTCATACCCTTTTTGCCGTGGGTGCGCGCTTCGAACAGGTGCAAGGCCCCTGGACCTTTCGCCAGTTCCTGCGCATCGACAACCTGAGCGACCGCCGTCATGCGGGCTCGGTCATCGTCAACGACGGCAACAAACGCTTCTTCGAGCCCGGCCTCGGGCGCACCTTCTCCGCGGGCGTGGAATTCGTGCGAAGGTTCTAGGCAGTTTGCATGCAGCCGATCAACGGCGCGCCGGGCTGGGTGAGCGTGTCGGTTGAGGCCTGAACGATCGGTAGCATCCGGCGGGTCTTGAGAACCCTGGGGGTACCCCGGGGGCCACGAACCCGCCCGAAGCCACCGATGCCCTTGCCGACCCTGTCCCGCCGTTCCTTCGCCCTCGCCGGCATCGCCTCACTGGCCGTCCCTGCGCTGCATGCGCAGGGCAGCCGCATCGTGCTCGGGCAGTCGGCCGCTTTCAGTGGCCCTGCGGCCCAACTCGGCATCCAGTTCAACGCCGGCGCGCAGCTCTACTTTGATCTGCTCAACCAGCAAGGCGGCGTGAGCGGTCAGCGCATCGAGATCGTCAAGGTCGACGACGGCTACGAGCCCGATCGCTGTGCCGAGAACACGAGACAACTGCTCTCGCGTGGTTGCACCGCCTTGTTCGGCTACATCGGCACTCCCACCAGCCTGGCTGCGCTGCCACTGGCCACGCAGGCGGGCACACCCTTCATCGCGCCCTTCACCGGTGCGATGGGTTTGCGGGCTCCGTTCAATCGGCTCGCGTTCCACCTGCGTGCGTCCTACAACGACGAAACCGCCTTGATCGTGCGCCAGCTCACCAGCCTGGGTCTCAACGACATCGCCGTCTTCCACCAGAACGACGCTTACGGCAAGGCCGGTCTGGACGGCGTGACGCTGGCCATGGCTGCGCGCAATCTCAAGCCCAAGGCCACCGCCACGGTGGAGCGCAACTCGGTCGACGTGACCAAGGCCGTCGCGACCATCGTGGCGGCGCGCCCGCAGGCGGTGGTGCAGATCAGCGCCTACGCCTCGTGCGCGGCCTTCATCCGCGAGGCGCGCAAGGCGGGCTACGGCGGCACGTTCTACAACGTGTCCTTCGTCGGCACGCAGGCACTGGCCGACGAACTTGGCAAGGACGGCGCCGGCGTGGTGATCTCGCAGGTGGTGCCCAACCCGTTCTCCACCGCGCGCCCCATCACGCGCGACTTCCTCGACGCCATCGAGCGCGGCGGCAACAAGGTGCAGCCCAATTTCTCCAGCTTCGAGGGCTACCTGGCCGCGCGCATGCTGACCGAGGGCGCGCGCCGTGCGGGCGGGCGGCTCAACCCGGACAGCCTCGTCAACGGCCTGGAGGCGATTGGCGACACCAGCTTCGGTGGTTTTTCCATCTCGCTCGGCCCCAACAACCACGTGGCTTCGAAATTCGCCGAGTTGTCCATGCTCACCGGCGACGGCAAGGTACGTACCTGAGGCGTGCACGCCGGGGGGAGTCCCGCGCGGGCGCCTGCTGGCGCGTGCCGCACGTTCGGTGCATGATCGTGCGCAACGGTCCGCGCAACGGTACGCGCGCCGATCCGCGTAACGATGCTCCCGATGACGACAGCCACCTCCCTTGTCTCCCCCGTGGCCGTGTGGCCTCCCATCCCCGGCCACCGTGCGGCGGCGGCGCTGTTCGTGGTCACGGCCGACCACCGCGTGTGCGCTGCCAACGAAACGGCTTCGGCGTGGTTTGATCCCTCGGGCGCCATGCTGCCGCTGGCGAGCTTTCTGGGCATACCCGATCACGATGAACGCATGGGCGATCTGCTCGCCCTTGCGGCAGACCTCAAGGCCAACCGACTGCCGCGCGAGATGCGGCTCACGCTGCGCCGCCGCAACCTCGAGACCTTCTCTGCCCTGCTGATGGCCACCCCACTGGCCGACAGCGACGGCAACCACCTGGGCTTTGACGCGATGCTGCTGGACCTCTCGCGCTGGTCCGACCGCTCGGCGCTCGTGCCACCCACCCGCGACGAGTCGCTGGCGCATCGGCTGGAAGACGCCGGGCGTTCACTGGCCATGTTGCGCCGCGAACTCGAGGGCATCTCGCAGGTGCTGGGGCACGACATGCGCTCCCCGATCCGCCATGTGCTGGCGTTCTTGCGGCTGGCGCGCGAGCGGATGGAGGCGTTGCACCTGAATGACGCAGCGCTGAACGAATATTGCGATGGTGTGCAGAAGGCCGCCCACCGGCTCAACGCCATGATTGAGGCGATGCACGACTACCTGCACCTGTGTCGGGCCCGCCTGAACGTGACGGACGTGCCGCTCGGCCCGCTGGTGCAGGGTGTGCTGGCACACCTGGGTACGCCTCGCACAGGCCAGCCGATCGAGTGGCAGGTGGCGAGCGATCTGCCCACCGTGCGCGGCGATCCGATGCTGCTGGCCCAGGCCATTCGCCACCTGCTGGACAACGCGGTGAAATTCACGCGCCCGGTGGCCAGCCCGCGCATCGTGCTTCGGTGGTCGCACGCGGCCGACGGGCGTTTCCATCTCCATGTCGAGGACAACGGCGTGGGCTTCGACCGCCAGCACGCAGACAGGCTCTTTTTGCTGTTCCAGCGCCAGCACCATTCGAGCGATTTCGACGGTCTGGGCGCGGGGCTGGCCATGACCCACTGCATCATCGAACGCCATGGCGGCGAGCTGTTTTGCGATGCCACGCCCGATGGCGGCTGCCGCGTGCGCTTCACCTTGCCGGACGGGCGGCTCGACGAGCCCGGCATCGACGTCGATTGAACGGGGGACGCGTTGGCGTTGCCCCGGGTGCCCGAGCGGCGTGCTCAGTCGGGGATGACCGCCGTGACCTCGATCTCCACCTTGGCGCGCGCTTCCACCAGCCGGCGAACCTCCACGCAAGTCATCGCGGGGAAGTACTTGCCCATCACCGAGCGGTAGGCCTCACCGAGCTCGCGCAGGCGCGCGTTGTACTCGTCGCGGTCGAGGATGTACCAGGTCATGCGGACCATGTGCTCGGGGCCAGCCCCGGCACAGCGCAGCACGTCGTGCACGTTCTGCAGTGCCTGGCGCGTCTGCGCGATGAAGTCGTCGCTTGCGAACTGCTGCTGGCCGTTCCAGCCGATCTGGCCACCAACGAAGATCTGCGTGCCGCGCGCGGCGATGCCGTTGGCGTAGCCTTTGGCAGGAAGCCATCCGTCGGGGTGGAGGTGTTGCATCGTCATGTCTTGAGTTGTTGTCGCAGGGCAAAGCGCTGCAGCTTGCCGGTTTCGGTGCGGGGCAGGCGTTCCACGAAGATCACTTCGCGCGGGTACTTGTAGGGCGCCATGGCGGCCTTGGCGTGATCCTGCAGTGCCTTCACCATCGCGGCGTCGCCGGCGTGCCCGGGCTTGAGCACCACGTAGGCGACGATCACCTGACCGCGGTCCTCGTCGGCACGGCCGACCACGCCGCATTCGGCCACCGCCGCGTGGGTGAGCAGACAGGCCTCCACCTCGGGCCCGGCCACGTTGTAGCCGGCGGTGATGATCATGTCGTCGGTGCGCGCCTGATAGATGTAGTAGCCATCGGCATCGCGCCGGAAGGCGTCCCCGGGGAAGTTCCAGCCACCCTGCACGTACTGGGTCTGGCGCGGCTCGTCGAGGTAGCGGCAGCCGGTGGGCCCGATCACCGCGAGGCGCCCGACTTCGCCTGCGGGCAGGTCGCGGCCCTCGTCGTCCACGATGCGCGCGGTGTAGCCTGGCACCACGGTGCCGATGGCGCCGCGCTTGACGGCCTCGGGCGCTGCCGAGATGAAGATGTGGAACATCTCGGTGGCGCCGATGCCATCGAGCATCTCGATGCCGCTGGCCTGCTTCCATAACTGTCTCGTGGCATCGGGCAGGCCCTCGCCCGCGCTCACGCAGATGCGCAGCTTGCCGACGCCATTCTGTTGCGCGAACGGCGCCATCTGGCGGTAGAAGGTGGGTGCGGTGTAGCAGATGGTGGCGCCCTTCTCGGCGATGAGCTTCACCATCGCCTCGGGCGTGTACGGGATCGACGGGAAGTAGACCGAGCAGCCCGCCCACATCGGGAAGATCAGCAGGCCGCCCAGGCCGAAGGTGAAGGCCAGCGGCGGCGAGCCCATCACCACGTCATCGGGTACAGCGCGCAGCACATGGCGCGGCCAGCATTCACAGGCCGCGAGCACGTCGGTGTGCGTGTGCACGGCGGCCTTGGGCACGCCGGTGGTGCCCGAGGTGAACGCCAGCAGCGCGATGTCGCTGCCCGCGGTGGGGCAGGGCGTGGCCTGCGCCACCTGCGGTGCGGCGAGGGTTTCGAGGCTGTCGGCCGCGTCGGTGTTGAAGCGGATCATCGGCAGACCGCTGCCCACCGCTTCCAGCTCAGCGGTAAGCGCGGCATCGCACAGCAGCAGCGTGGGCTGCGCCTTGTCGACGATGGCCTTGAGCTCCTTGGCGCGCAGCAGCGGCATGGTGGCCACCACCACCAGCCCGGCCTGCACCACCGCCAGCCAAGCCAACGCCATGGCCACGGAGTTGCCACCGCGCAGCAGCACGCGGTTGCCCGGCACCAGGCCGCGCGAGCGCAGCAGGTTGGCGATGCGGTTCACCGCCTCGCGCGCCTGTGCGTAGCTGAGCGTGCGCGCATCGCTGCGCAGGAACGGGCGGTTGGCGTGGCCGTTGGCGAACGCGCGATCGAACAGGTGCGCGACCAGATTCACCTGCGCGGGCAGGGCCTTGAGTTCGGGCGTGTCGAAGCGCAACTCGGGCCACTGCGCGCGCGGCGGCAGGCGGTCGTGCACGAAGCGGTCGGTCTGGGCGGATGTCATGACTTCAAGGCGTGTTTGCCGAGGATGAGCAGCTGCACTTCGCTCGCGCCCTCGTAGATACGCAGCGAACGGATGTCGCGGTAGAGGTGTTCAACCACTTCGCCCATGCGCACGCCGCGTCCGCCGAACATCTGCACCGCCATGTCGATAACCTTTTGCGCGTTCTCGGTGGCGGTGAGCTTGGCGGCGGCCGCAGCCGCGGTGTAGGCCGGCGTGCCCGCGCCCTGCGTGGCGCTTTCGTCGCGCAGCCACGCGGCGCGGTAGGTGAGCATCGCGGCGGCGTCGATCAGCGCGCCCATCTCGCCCAGGCGCGCCTGGGTGAGCTGGAAATCGCCCAGGTGCTGGCCGAACATGCGGCGCGTCTTCGCGTGCGCCACCGCTTCGGCGAAAGCACGGCGCGCCATGCCCAGCGCGGCCGCGGCCACCGAGGCGCGGAAAATGTCCAGCGTCTGCATGGCGAGCTTGAAGCCGCCATCGACGCTGCCGATGAGCGCGTCGGCACCGACGCGGCAATTCGTGAAGCGCAGCGTGGCCAGCGGGTGCGGGGCCATCACGTCGATGTGGGCCGAGCTATCCAGACCGGGCGCGTCGGCCGGCACGACGAAGGCGCTGATGCCGCGTGCGCCGGCGTCGGGCGTGGTCTTGGCAAACACCACGTAGAAGTCGGCGAGGCCGCCGTTGCTGATCCAGGTCTTGGTCCCTTCCAGCACCCAGCTGCCATCGTCCGCGCGGCGCGCGCTGGTGCGCATGCCGGCCACGTCGGAGCCGGCCTCGGGTTCACTCAACGCGAAGGCCGCGATCTGCTGCCCGCTCGCCACCGCGCGCAAGCGCTGCGCGCGCTGCGCTTCGCTGCCACCGAGCGTGATGCTGCCGCTGCCCAGGCCCTGCATGGCGAAGGCGAAGTCGGCCAGTGGTGAGTGGAAAGCCAGCGTCTCGCGCAGGATCACGAGGGCGCGCGAATCGAGCTTGTCCAGCGCGCCGCCGTGCGCCGCGGGCACGCAATAGCGCAGCCAGCCGGCCGTGCCCAGACGCGCCACCCAATCGCGGCAGGCGCGGCGGTCGTCCGCTTCGTCGACCTGCTGGGCACCGGCCCAGTCAGCCAGGCCGAGTGCGAGCGCGCGGTGGTGTTCGCCGAAGAAGGGCAGTTCCCACTGCGCTTGCGGCGGTGTCGTGCCGTGGGGGCGGTCGAAGGCAACCATGGCGTGTTCCGTTCAGTCGCCCTGGAACACAGGTCGCTGCTTCGCTGCGAACGCCTCGTACGCGCGGCGGAAGTCCTGCGTCTGCATGCAGATCGCCTGTGCCTGCGCTTCGGCCTCGATCGCCTGGTCCAGCGTCATGGCCCACTCCTGGTGCAGCATGGTCTTGGTCATGCCGTGGGCGAAAGTCGGCCCCTCGGCAAGCGACTTCGCGAGCTTCAGCGCGGCTTCGTTCAGCGCCTCGGGTTCGTGCAACGCGTTGAAGAAGCCCCAGGCATGGCCTTCGGCAGCGCTCATCGAGCGGCCGGTGAACAGCAGCTCGCTCGCGCGGCCCTGGCCGATCAGGCGCGGCAGCAGCGCGCAGGCGCCCATGTCGGCGCCAGCCAGGCCCACGCGCGTGAACAGGAAGGCGGTGCTCGCGCGCGGCGTGCCCAGACGCAGGTCGCTGGCCAGCGCCATCATCGCGCCGGCGCCGGCGCACACACCGTCGATGGCGGCCACGATGGGCTGCGGGCAGGCGCGCATGGCGCTCACCAGCGCGCCCGTCATGCGCGTGAACGCCAGCAACTCGGGCATGGTCATCTTCGTGAGCGGGCCGATGATCTCGTGCACATCGCCGCCCGAGCAGAAGTTGCCGCCCGCGCCGGTGAGCACCACGGCTTTGACGTCGGTGGCGCGCTGCAGGCCGAGAAACCAGTCGCGCAGTTCGGCGTAGGAGTCGAAGGTAAGCGGGTTCTTGCGCTCGGGACGGTTCAGCGTGACGGTGGCCACGCCATCGGCGATGGCGAGTGCGAAGTGCTTCGGGGCCGCGGCGGCCGGGCCGAACTGGCCGCGCATGGGGTTGTGGTCGGGGATCGGGTGTTTCATTCGAAGACTTTCTGGTGCTGCTTGACCTTGCCCAGCAGCTTGTGGAGTTGTTCGAGCTCGCGCGGCGACAGCCCTTCGAAGGCCTCGACGATCCAGTGCTCGTGCTGCTCGGCCATCTGGGCGAAGGCGCGGCGCCCGCGATCGGTCAGGCGCACGCGGAACACGCGGCGATCGCCCTCGACGCCGGTGCGCTCGACCAGCCCCTCGGCCACCAGCTGGTCGGTGATGCCGGTGACGTTGCCGCCCGTGACCATGAGCCGGTGCGACAGCTCCTTCATCTTCAGGCCCTCGGGGTGGCGCTCGAGCTGCGCCATCAGGTCAAAGCGCGGCAGCGTGGTGTCGAAGTGCTCGCGCAGCCCGGCGCGCACGCGCTTTTCGATCAGCTGCGAACACGTGAGCAGGCGCAGCCACAGGCGCAGGGCGTGCGCATGTTCGCTGTGCGCGCGCGCCTCCAGATCCAGGCTTTCGATATCGCTCAGGTTCATTTGGCGGCCTCTTCCTCTTCCTGCGCCTTCATCGCCTGCTGGCGCGCGATTTCGCGGTAGAGCTGGTCGCGCCCGCTCAAGTAGGGCGCGGGCCATTGCACGGCGCGCGTCTGCAGCTTGGCGGCCTCGTGCAGCGTCCACGCCGGGTTGGCCAGGTGCGGGCGGGCCACGGCGCACAGGTCGGCGCGACCCGCGGCCACGATGCTGTTGGCGTGGTCGGCTTCGCTGATGGCACCGACCGCCATGGTGAGGATGTCGACCTCGTTGCGGATGCGGTCGGCGAACGGGGTCTGGTACATGCGGCCGTACACCGGCTTGGCCTGGCGCGTGGTCTGCCCCGAGGAGACGTCGATCACGTCGCAACCCGCGGCCTTGAACAGGCGCGCGATGGCCACCGCGTCATCGGGCGTGTTGCCACCGGGCGCCCAGTCGTGCGCGGAGATGCGCACGCTGATGGGCTTGTCGGCGGGCCACACGGCACGCATGGCCTTGAACACCTCGAGCGGGTAGCGGCAGCGGTTCTCCAGCGAGCCGCCGTAGTCGTCGGTGCGCAGGTTGGTGAGCGGGCAGATGAAGGCCGAGAGCAGGTAGCCGTGCGCGCAGTGCAGCTCCAGCCAGTCGAAGCCGGCTGCGGCGGCGCGTTTCGTCGAGGCGACGAAGGCTGCGGTCATGGCGTCCATGTCGGCGCGCGTCATGGCGCGCGGCACCTGGTTCTGCTCGCCATAGGGCACGGCGCTGGCGGAGAGCAGCGGCCAGTTGCCGGTGGGCAAGGGCTCGTCGATGGCCTCCCACCCGAGCTGGGTGGAGCCCTTGGGGCCGCTGTGACCGAGCTGGATGCCGATCCTGGCACCCTCGCCGTTGGCGTGTGCGAAGCGCACGATGCGCTCGAACGCCTGTTGCTGTGCGTCGTTCCACAGGCCCGGGCAACCGGGGGTGATGCGGCCTTCGGGCGTGGGGCTGGTCATCTCGACCATGACCAGCGCCGCGCCACCAGTGGCGCGCGCACCCAGGTGCATCAGGTGCCAGTCGCCAACCACGCCATCCACCGCCTTGTACTGCGCCATCGGCGAGACAACGATGCGGTTCTTGAGCGCGACGCCGCGCACCTTGAGCGGCAGCAACATGGGCGGCGTGGGATGTTTCGCGGCCTGTGTTCCCGCCCGCTGGGCCAGCCAGTTCTCGTAGCCTTCGAGCCACTTCGCATCGCGCAGGCGCAGGTTCTCGTGGCTGATGCGCTGGCTGCGCGTGAGCAGCGAATAGGCGAACTGCTCGATCTCCATGCCGGTGTAGCGGTCCACGTGCTCGAACCATTCGGTGGAGTTGCGCGCCGCGTTCTGGATCTTGAGCACCTCCACGCTGCGGCGCGCCTCGTAGGCCTGCAGCACGGTGGCCACGTCGGCCTCGGGGTGGCGTTCGAACTCGTTGGCCAGGTCGATCGCGTCTTCGAGTGCGAGCTTGGTGCCGCTGCCGATGGAGAAGTGCGCGGTGTGCGCGGCGTCGCCCATCAGCACGACCGGTGTGCGCTTGCCGGCAATGTCTTGTGTGTGCACCCAGGTGTTGCAGATCACGCGCGGGAAGCGGATCCAGATCGCCGAGCCGCGCAGGTGCGCGGCGTTGCTGATCAGCGGGTGGCCGTCGAGGTGCGACGCGAACAACTTCTCGCAGAAGGCGATGGCCTCGGCCTGCTCCATTCGGTCAAGGCCGTGCGCCTGCCACACGGCCTCGGGCGTCTCCACGATGAAGGTCGAGGTGTCGGCGTCGAACTGGTAGGCGTGGGCCTGGAACCAGCCGTGCTCCGTCTCGACGAAGGCGAAGGTGAAGGCGTCGAACTTCTTCTTGGTGCCCAGCCACACGAAGCGGCACTGGCGGGTGTCGATGTCGGGCTGGAACGTACGCTGGTAGCGCGTGCGGATGCGGCTGTTCAAGCCATCGCTGGCGATCACGAGGTCGGCGTTGTACTGGGCGGCGAGCGCCTGGTCGTCCGCCACATCCGTCTCGAATACGAGATTCACGCCGAGTTGCTGGCAGCGCGCCTGCAGCACATTGAGCAGGCGCTTGCGCCCGATGCCGCAGAAACCGTGGCCGGTGCTGCGCACGCTGCGGCCCTTGTAGAAGACCTCGATGTCGTCCCAGTGGTTGAAGGCATCACCGATCTCCTGCGCGGTCTCGGGGTCGGCCGCGCGCAGGTTGCCCAGGGTCTGGTCGGAGAGCACCACGCCCCAGCCGAAGGTGTCGAACGGGCGGTTGCGTTCGACGACGGTGATCTCCAGCCAGGGCTGGCGCCGCTTCATCAGCAGCGCGAAGTACAGGCCCGCCGGGCCGCCGCCAATGCACAGGATGCGCTGCAGGGAGGTTTTCATGTCTAATTATTTTAGACTTGAAATATTCACCCACAACCGGGTAAACCCGCATGCGGCTTTGCCACGATGGCAGCGCCGGACGGAAGGGCGTATCTTTTGGCGTCCGCAAGCCGGCACGCGCTGGTCGAAGGGAAAATGTCACCATGACGATCTACCGCTTCAAGTCCCGCGAAACCGGCGATCTGGTGATGCTGCGCCCGCACGGCAAGCGGCTGCTCGAGATCCTGGGCAAGGATCCCGAGACGCCCGGCGTGCTGATGCCCGAGGACATTCCCGGCGCGATCGAGGCGATTCGCGCGGCTGTGCTGGCCGAGGAGGCCGAGCAGCGGCGTCAGCGCGAGCAGGCGGCAGCCAACGGCGAGCCCGAGCCGCAGTTCGAATCGGTGAGCCTGCGCATGCGCAGCACCCCGTTCATCGAGATGCTGGAGCGCTGCCTGGGTGCGCGGGTCGAGGTGGTCTGGGGGGTGTAGCGCTCAGTCGACCTTGGCGCCCGAGGCCTTCACCACCGCTTCCCACTTCTTGATTTCCGCGTCGATCAGCGCAGCGAACTCGGCGGGGGTGTTGCCGCTGGGGATGGCGCCCTGGGCCAGCAGGCGTTCCTTGACCGCCGGCAGGTTGAGTGCCTTGGCAGTTTCCTGCTGCAGGCGGCTCACCACGTCGGCCGGTGTGCCTGCGGGGGCGAGCAGGCCGAACCAGGAACTGGCCTCGAAGCCGGGCAACTTGCCCGCCTCGGCCACGGTCGGCACATCGGGCAGGGCCTCGGAGCGCACCGCGCTCGTCACGGCGAAGGCCTTGAGGTTGCCGGCCTTGATGTGCGGCATGGCCGAGGGCAGGTTGTCGAACATCACATCCATGTTGCCGGCGAGCAGGTCGGTCATGGCCGGGCCCGAGCCGCGGTAGGGGATGTGCGTCATGAAGATGCCGTTGCGTGCCTTGAACAGTTCACCGGCCAGGTGGATGGAGGTGCCGTTGCCGCTGGACGCCATGTTCAGGCGGCCCGGGTTGGCCTTGGCGTGCTTCACGAAGTCGGCCACGGAGTTGATGCCCAGGTCCTGCGCGCGCTTGGTGCTCATCACCATCACGTTGGGCACGCCGGCCACCAGCGTGATGGGTGCGAAGTCCTTCTGCGGGTCGTAGGGCAGCTTGCTGTACAGCGACTTGTTGATGCCGTGCGTGCCCACCGTGCCCATGAGCAGGGTGTAGCCATCACCCGGTGCCTTGGCCACCACCTCGGCGCCGATGTTGCCGCCGGCGCCACCGCGGTTCTCGACCACGAAGGACTGGCCAAAGGCCTTGCTGAGTTCGGGCGCCAGCGTACGCGCCAGGATGTCGGTGGTGCCGCCGGGTGCAAAGGGCACGACGATGCGCACTGGCTTATTGGGCCACGCGCCTTGCGCGACGGCCAAGGGCACCGCCAAGGCGGCAGCGAGGGCGACGAGGGTGCGACGTTGAAGGCTCATGCGTGTCTCCTTTGCAATTGTTCGATCTGTGGCTTGAGCGCGAGGCCGGGCTCGATGCCCAGTGTGCGCGCGGCCAGATTGGCGTGGCTGACCACGCCATCGGCCAATGTACTGTCGGCCTGCCCGATGCGCGCGCTCGTGTGCGACACCGTGCAAGCGGCCAGACCGGCGGCCTGCAGCATCGCCAGCCCCGCGATGCCGGCGTCGTCCTTGCCCACGCCGGCGTCGTTGAACACCGAGAGCAGCGGCCGCGCGGCCATCGCATAGCGCGCCGAACTGGCACCACCGTGCGAGCCGCTCAAAGCGATGCAGCCCGCGTCGGCGGGCTGCAACTGGGTGATCGAGTCGACGATGCGAAGCGCAACCATGGGAAGCGCTTCGCCGCGCTGATCAGTCTGCGTACTGGCCTGCCGCGTCGATCACGGTCTTGAGCTGGTTGATCTGGTCAGACACGAACTTCTTGTGGCCCTCGGGGGTCACGCGCGCGTCGGTCACCACCAGGGCGCCCAGTTCCTCTTGCTTCTTGATGAACTCGGGGTCCTTCAGCGACTTCACCAGCGCGTCATTGATGGTCTTGAGCACCGGCGCGGGCGTGCCCTTGGGTGCGTACAGACCGTGCCAGATGGTCAGGTTGAAGCCGCGCAGGCCCATCTCCTGCAGCGAGGGGTAGTGCTTGAGCACCGGGTGGCCGGACAGCGGCTTGGCGGTGGTCACGGCAAAGGCCTTCACGCGGCCACCTTCGATCTGCGCCGTTGTGTTGGTGGTCTGGTCGCACATCACGTCGACCTGGCCGCCGATGAGGTCGTTCATGGCCGGGCCCGTGCCGCGGTAGGCGATGGTGGTCATCGACTTGTCCAGCTTCACGGCGTGCTGCCACATCAGGCCGCACAGATGCGAGGCCGAACCCAGGCCGGCGTGCGCCAGGTTGAGCTTGCCGCCGTTGGCGCGGATGTAGGCCTCGAAGTCGCGGTAGGTGTTGGCATTGAGTTTGGTCGAGCCCAGCAGGGTCATGGGCACGTCGTTGATCATGCCGACGTATTCGAAGTCCTCCAGCGGCTTGTAGGGCAGCTTGCGGTACAGGCCGGCGGTGGCGGCCATGCCGATGTGCCAGACCAGCAGCGTGTGGCCGTCGGCCGGCGAACGCGCGACCTTGGCCGCGCCGATGGTGCCGCCCGCGCCGGTGGCGTTCTCGACCACGATGTTCGAGTTCGGGATGTACTTGCGCATGGTCTCGGCCAGCTGGCGCGCGACGAGGTCGGTCGGGCCACCGGCGGCGAAAGGCACCACGAACGAGATGGGCTTGCTGGGGAAGGCCTGCGCGAAGGCGGTCACCGACAGGGTGGCGCCCAGGGCGAGGGTGACGAGCTTTTTCATTGGGGGTCTCCGATGAAGGAACGTTTGCGGAATGGCCGCGGAATGCTAGTCCCGCCCCGGGTGGCGGCCATCGCGGAAAGTACGTAGCCCCACCCCGGGGGAAACCCCCGTGCGGGCGGCCCTCAGCGGTAGCTGCGCGCGTCCTCGATCACCTTGCCGTCGTTGGGCAGGCTGCCCGGCGCCACCAGTTCCACCTCGCTGCGCAGCTTGGTGATGTCGCGCACGGCGGCGGCAATCAGCTCGCGCAGGGAGTCGTCCTCCTCGGGCGTCTCGACCCGCAGGCACATCTGGTCATTGGCCATCTCGCCACTGACCACCAGCCGCGCGCGGCCGATCTGCGGGAAGCGACGGGCAATGTCGGCCACCTGGGCCGGGTGCACGAACATGCCGCGCACCTTGGTGGTCTGGTCGGCGCGGCCCATCCAGCCCTTGATGCGCGGAGCGGTGCGCCCGGTGGGGCAGGGGCCAGGCAACACGGCCGACAAGTCGCCGGTGCCGAAGCGGATCAGCGGGTAGGCCGGGTTGAGCGATGTGACCACCAGCTCACCCACCTCGCCATCGCTCACCGGTTCGCCGGTGCCGGGGCGCACGATCTCCACGATGACCTGTTCCTCGACCACCAGGCCTTCACGGGCCGCGGTCTCGTAGGCCACCAGGCCCAGGTCGGCCGTGGCGTAGGTTTGGTACACGGCCACGCCGTGTTCGGCGAACCAGGCCGTCAGGCTGGGCGGGCAAGCCTCGCCGCCCACGCTGGCCTTGCGGATGCTGGAGGCGTCCACGCCGGCCTCGGCGGCCTTTTCGAGCAGGATGCGCAGGAAGCTGGGGGTGCCGGTGTAGGCGTCGGGTCGCAGCTCGGCGATGGCCTGCAGTTGCTGCTCGGTCTGGCCGGTGCCGGCCGGGAACACGGTGCAGCCCACCGCGTGCGCGCCCGCTTCGAGGATGAACGCGCCCGGCGTCATGTGATAGCTGAACGCGTTGTGCACCAGCTCACCGGCGCGAAACCCCGCGGCATACAGCGCACGCCCGGTGCGCCAGTAATCGCGCACGGCGCCCTCGGGTTCGTAGATCGGCCCGGGCGAGGCAAAGACGCGCGTCATCTGCGGCCCACGCACCAGGGTGGAGAAACCGCCGAAGACGTCTTTCTCACGCCGTGCACGCTGTCGCTCGAACAGCGCGCTCTTGCGCGTGACCGGCAATTGCGCCAGTGCCGCGCGGTCGTTGATGGCCGCGGCGTCCACGCCTTTCAGGATCTCGGCAAAGGCCGCGCTGTGTGCCTGCGCATGCGCCACCTGTTTCGGCAGCGCCGCCATCTGCTCGGCCTCGCGCTGGGCGGCCGATCGGGTTTCCAGCGCATCGAAGTAGTCGTTGTTCACGCCAGCCACCGTTTCCTCCGCTTGTAGCTCTTCACATCTTTGAAGCTCTTGCGTTCGCCTCCGCCCATACCGAGGTAGAACTCTTTCACGTCTTCGTTGTTGCGCAGGTCGGCCGCGGGGCCGTCCATCACGATGCGCCCGCTCTCCATGATGTAGCCGTAGTCGGCATAGCGCAGCGCCATGTTGGTGTTCTGCTCGGCCAGCAGGAAAGTCACGCGCTCCTTCTGGTTGAGGTCCTTCACGATCTCGAACACCTCTTCCACGATCTGCGGCGCCAGACCCATGGAGGGTTCATCGAGCAGCACCACGCTGGGGTTGGCCATCAGCGCGCGGCCGATGGCGCACATCTGCTGTTCGCCGCCGCTGGTGTAAGCGGCCTGGCTGGTGCGCCGCGTCTTCAGCCGCGGGAAGTAGTTGTAGACCTTCTCCAGGTTGCGCGCGACCTCGGCCTTGTCCTTGCGGGTGTAGCTGCCCGTCATCAGGTTTTCCTCGATGGTCAGGTGCGCGAAGCAATGCCGCCCCTCCATCACCTGCACCACGCCGCGCTGCACCAGGTCGGCCGGGCTCAGGTTCTCGATGCGCTCGCCGCGCAGCTCGATGCTGCCCTTGGTGACTTCGCCGCGCTCGCCGCGCAGCAGGTTGGAGACGGCACGCAGCGTGGTCGTCTTGCCCGCGCCGTTGCCGCCCAGGATGGCCGCGATCTGCCCTTCGGCCACGGTGAGCGAGACGCCCTTGAGCACCAGGATCACGTGGTTGTAGATGACCTCGATGCCGTTGACGTTGAGGACGGGTGTGGGTGTGCTCATGAAATGGATTCCTTCGGGACCATGTGCAAGGGCAGCCAGCCGCCCTTGCAGATGGCGCCGCGAACGCCAACCCCTCTCGATCGAGTGGCACCGAGGATCCGGCTGCGCCGGTCCTCAGGTGCCGCCCCCTTGATGGGGTCGCGCGTAGCGCGGCGGGGGTGGGTCAAGACTGGCAGTCCTGGGCCGAACGGCGCGCCAGCTTCTTCTCGGCGGCGTACTTGTCGGCCGCGGCCTTGACCATCGGCTTGATGATCTGCTCGTCACCCTGATACCAGTCGGAGCTGAACTCCCACTTGCTGCCGTCCCAGGTGTGCACGCGGGCCCAGGCCGCACCCATGTGGTCCTGGCAGCTGGTGGAGATCGGGCGCATCACGCCCTTGAAGCCCAGCGCGTCGAGCTTGGCCTGCGTCAGGTTGAGGTTCTCGAAGCCCCAGCGTGCCTGCTCACCGGTCATGACCTTGCCCTTGCCGAAGCGCTCCTGCGCAGCACGCACGCCCTCGACCGCGAACATGGCGCTCATGAGGCCGCGCATGTAGAGCACGTCACCCACTTCTTCCTTCGGCCCGGTGCCCTGGCCCTTGGCGTGCAGCTTCTCCAGGATCTCCTTCACCACCGCGGCACCCTTCTCGGTGCCGTGCTGCATGGTCACGGCGTTGTAGCCCTTGGCGCCCGCGCCGACGTCCTTCACATCGGGTTCGGCACCGGCCCACCACACGCCGTACATCTTGTCGCGCGGGTAGCCCGTGGCCTGGGCTTCCTTGAGCGCGGTGGAGTTCATCACGCCCCAGCCCCAGTTGAGCACGTAGTCCGGGCGGTCACGGCGGATCTGCAGCCAGGTGGCCTTTTGCTCCACACCCGGGTGCGTGACAGGCAGCAGACTGAGCTTGAAGCCGTGCATGGCCGCGCGCTCCTGCAGCAGCGGGATCGGTTCCTTGCCGAACGGGCTGTCGTGGTAGATCAGCGCGATGTGCTTACCCTTGAGCTTGTCGGCGCCGCCTTCCTTCTTGGCGATGTGCTGGATCAGCACGTCGGCGGCCACCCAGTAGGTGCCGGCGATCGGGAAGTTCCACTTGAACACGCCGCCATCGGCCGACTCGCTGCGGCCGTAGCCCGCGGTGATCAGCGGAATCTTGTCGACGGGGGCCTTCTCCGTCAGCGCGAAGGTGATGCCGGTGGACAGCGGCTGGAACACCGTGGCGCCGCCGTTCTTGCCCTTCAGGCGCTCGTAGCACTCCACGCCGCGGTCGGTGGCGTAGCCGGTTTCGCACTCCTCGAACGTCACCTTCACGCCGTTGATGCCGCCGCGTGCGTTGGTGAGCTTGAGGTAGTCCACATAACCGTTGGCGAAGGGCACGCCGTTGGGCGCGTACGGGCCGGTGCGGTACACCAGGGCCGGGAAGAACTGTTCCTTGGCTTGCGCCATGGCGCTGGGTGCCACGAGCGCGGATGACAGACCGGTGGCGACCACCGCCGCGGCCAGAACGAGATTGCGCAGCTTCATCACATGTCTCCTATTTGAACAACGAACACGAACACCAACCGGTGAGCCCTTGGGAGCGACGCAGGTCGCTCAGTGCGGAAAGGGCCAAAGCCGCAACTTCTGTTTGCCGATGCTCCAGAGCTTGGCCAGGCCATGCGGCTCCACGATCAGGAACCACACGATCAGCGCGCCGAAGATCATGAACTCGGTGTGCGAGACCGCCGCGGTGGAGATCGTCACGCCCACGAGGCCGCCCAGCCACGGCAGGACCTGGTTGAGGAAGATGGGCAGCACCACGATGAAGGCAGCGCCGAAGAAACTGCCCATGATGGAACCCATGCCGCCGATGATGACCATGAACAGCAGCTGGAAGCTGCGGTCGATCGAGAACGCCGCGGGTTCCCACGAACCCAGGTGCACGAAGCCCCACAGGCCGCCGGCCACGCCGATGATGAAGCTGCTGACTGCGAAGGCGCTGAGCTTGGCGTACATGGGGCGGATGCCGATCACCGAAGCGGCCACGTCCATGTCGCGGATGGCCATCCATTCGCGGCCGATGGCCGAGCGCACCAGGTTCTTGGCCAGCAGCGCGAACACCACCACGAAGCCCAGGCAGAACAGGTACTTCTCCACCGGCGTGTCGATGCGCCAGCCCAGCACCTGCAGGTTGGACACCGACACCGAGCCCGAGGCCGTGTTGTTGGTGAACCAGCCGATGCGCAGGAAGGCCCAGTCGCAGAAGAACTGGGCTGCCAGCGTGGCGACCGCCAGGTACAGCCCCTTCACGCGCAGGCTGGGGATGCCGAAGAAGATGCCCACCAGCGTGGCGAAGAAGCCGCCGATGAGCAGCGCCGGGATCAATGGCATGCCTTCGATGCGCACGAAGGTGTTGTAGGCCATGTAGGCGCCCACCGCCATGAAGGCGCCGGACCCCAGGCTGATCTGCCCGCAGTAGCCCACCAGAATGTTCACGCCGATGGCCGCCAGCGACAGGATCAGGAACGGGATCAGGATCGCGCGGAACATGTACTCGTCGACCAGCATCGGCACGCCGATGAAGGCGAAGGCGATGATGGCCAGCACGGCCCAGCGGTCCTGCGCGATCGGAAAGATCTGCTGGTCGGCGCGGTAGGAGGTCTTGAACTGACCGTTTTCTCTGTAGAACATGTCGATGTCCAGTCAATGATCTTTTAGATACGACACGCTTCGCTTAACTTTGCTCTGCAAAGTCAGTCTCCGCTGAAAAATCATTGCCCGTGTATTTCATACCCGGTCAATGATTTTTTCGCCGAACAGGCCTTGTGGTCTGAACAACAGGAACACCAGCGCCAACACGTAGGCAAACCAGATCTCGATGCCGCCGCCCACGAAGGGGCCGAGGTAGACCTCGGAGAGCTTCTCGCCGACGCCGATGATCAGCCCGCCGATGATGGCGCCGGGCACCGAGGTGAGGCCGCCGAGGATGATCACGGGCAGGGCGCGCAGCGCCACGGTGGTGAGCGAGAACTGCACGCCCAGCTTGGAGCCCCAGATGATGCCGGCCACCAGCGCGGTGATGCCGGCGACGAACCACACGATGACCCAGATGCGGTTGAGCGGAATGCCGATCGACTGCGCGGCCTGGTGGTCGTCGGCCACCGCGCGCAGTGCGCGGCCGGTGGAGGTTTTCTGGAAGAACACCGACAGGCACACCACCAGCAACGCAGCGATGCACGCGGCATAGACGTCTTCCAGGTTCACCAGGATGCCGCCCTCGAAAACCCCGCCCAGCAGGAACACCGGGTCCTTGGGCATGCCCACGTCGATCTGGTAGATGTCGGAGCCGAACAGTGTCTGGCCCAGGCCGTCGAGGAAGTAGGTGATGCCCAGCGTGGCCATCAGCAGCGTCACGCCTTCCTGGTTGACCAGGTGGCGCAACACATAACGTTCGATCACCCAGGCCACCACGTACATGAGCGCACCCGCAATCACGAAGGCGATGACGTTGCCCAGGATCTTGCTCTCGATGCCCAGCCAGCCCGGCACCCATTCGGAGAACCGGGCCATCGCCAACGCAGCGAACAGCACCATCGCGCCTTGCGCGAAGTTGAACACCCCCGAGGCCTTGAAGATGAGCACGAAGCCCAGCGCCACCAGGGAATACAGCATGCCGG
Source organism: Hydrogenophaga intermedia (assembly GCF_023715105.1). Classification (GTDB taxonomy): domain Bacteria; phylum Pseudomonadota; class Gammaproteobacteria; order Burkholderiales; family Burkholderiaceae_C; genus Hydrogenophaga; species Hydrogenophaga intermedia_A. Next base: position 70,553 of record NZ_JAMBNO010000015.1, read on the forward strand.
CCATCAGGCCGCCGAGCAGGGTTTCAAGAAAGAAAGCCATGTTTGAACCCGATCAATGACTTGTGCCGAGGTAGGCCTTGATGACCTCCTCGTTGTTGCGCACCTCGTCGGGGGTGCCGTCGCCGATCTTCTTGCCGTAGTCGAGCACCACCACGCGGTCGGAGATGTCCATCACCACACCCATGTCGGGCTCGATCAGCACGATGGTGGTGCCGAATTCATCGTTCACGTCGAGGATGAAGCGGCTCATGTCCTGCTTTTCTTCCAGGTTCATGCCGGCCATGGGCTCGTCGAGCAACAGCATCTGCGGCTCCATGGCGAGCGCGCGGCCCAGATCCACGCGCTTTTGCAGGCCGTAGGGCAGGGTGCCCACGGGCGTCTTGCGGTAGGCCTGGATCTCGAGGAAGTCGATGATGTGCTCGACGAACTCGCGGTGCTGTTCTTCTTCCTTCTGCGCGCCACCGATGCCGAAGGGATTGCGGAACGCCTGGGAGAACAGATTGCTTTTGATGCGCAGGTTGCGCCCGGTCATGATGTTGTCGATCACGCTCATGCCTTTGAACAGCGCCAGGTTCTGGAAGGTGCGCGCGATGCCCATCTCGGCCACCTGGCGGCTGTTCATGTGCTTGAACGTCTGGCCGCGGAAGGTGATGGAGCCCTCCTGCGGCTGGTACACGCCGTTGATGCAGTTGAGCATGGAGCTCTTGCCGGCGCCGTTGGGGCCGATGATGGCCCGTACCTCGTGCTCGCGCACGTTGAAGCTGATGTCGGTGAGCGCCTTGACGCCACCGAAACGCAGGCTGATGTTGTGGACGTCGAGGATGACCTCGCCGATCTTCTTCTGACCGGTGGCCGTGTCCGCGGCGCCCGCGCTGCCCGATTCGTGTTGATTCATGGTGTCGTGTCTCATGCGGCGGCCTTGACCGGGGCAAACGTCTTCGCATCGCGGATCTGCAGCGTCGCGCTCACCGAGCCCGTGCGCCCGTCCTCGAACTTGACCTGCGTCTCGATGTACTGCTCGGTCTTGCCGCTGTACAGCGCATCGACCAGCACCTGGTACTTCTCGCCGATGAAGCCACGGCGGACCTTGTTCGTGCGCGTGAGCTCGCCGTCGTCGGCATCGAGCTCCTTGTGCAGCACCAGGAAGCGGCTGATCTGGCTGCCCGCGAGCAACTCGTCGCGCGCCAGGTCGGCGTTGACCTTCTCCACGCATTCCTGGATGAGCGCGTACACCTCGGGCTTTTGCGCCAGGTCGGTGTAGCCCGCGTAGGGCAGGTTGCGGCGCTCCGCCCAGTTGCCCACGGCGTCGAAGTCGATGTTGATCATCACGCAAACCTTCTCGCGCTTGTCGCCGAAGGCCACGGCCTCCTTGATGTGCGAGAAGAACTTGAGCTTGTTCTCCACGTACTTGGGCGCAAACATGGCGCCGTCGTGCGGCCCGCCCATCAGGCGGCCCACGTCCTTCACGCGGTCGATGATCTTCAGGTGGCCGCTGGCGTCGATGAAGCCCGCGTCGCTGGTGTGGTACCAGCCGTCGGCGTCCAGCACCTCGGCCGTGGCCTGCGGGTTCTTGTAGTAACCCTTCAGGAGCCCGGGCGAGCGAACCAGGATCTCGCCGCTGTCCGACAGCTTGATCTCCACCCCCTCGCAGGGCACGCCCACCGTGTCGGCGCGCGCCTCGTGGTCAGGCTGCAGGCACACGAACACGGCCGTTTCGGTGGAGCCGTAGAGCTGCTTGAGGTTGATGCCGATCGAGCGATAGAAGCTGAACAGGTCGGGGCCGATCGCCTCGCCTGCGGTGTAGGCCACGCGCACGCGGCTCATGCCGAGGTTGTTGCGCAGCGGACCGTAGACCAGCCAGTCGCCCAATCGGTACTTCAGGCGGTCCAGCGTGCCCACGGGCTTGCCGTCCATGAGGTCGGGGCCGATGCGGCGCGCCAGATCCATGAAGCGGTGGAACATCTTGCGCTTGAGTGCGCCAGCGTCCTCCATGCGGATCGTCACGCTCGTGAGCAGGCCCTCGAACACGCGCGGCGGCGCGAAGTAATAGGTGGGGCCGACCTCCTTGAGGTCGATGGTGACGGTGCCGCTGCTTTCGGGGCAGTTGACCACGTAGCCGGTGACCAGCCACTGGGCGTAGGAGAAGATGTTCTGGCCGATCCAGGCCGGCGGCAGGTAGGCCAGCACCTCGTCGTCGGGGCCGAGCTTGTCGAACTTCGTGCCTGCTGCGGCGCGGTCGAGCAGGGTGCGGTGGCTGTGCACCACGCCCTTGGGGTTGCCGGTGGTGCCGCTGGTGAAGAACATGGCGGCCACGTCGTCGGGCTGGCCCTGTTCGACCTGGGCGGCAAAGAAATCGGGGTGGACCTTGGCAAAGGCCTCGCCCGCCGCCAGCAACTCGTCCAGGCTTTGCAGGCCGGGCTGGTCGTAGTGGCGCAGGCCACGCGGATCGTCGTAGAAGATGTGCGCGATCTGCGGGCACTGCGCACGCACCTCGAGCATCTTGTCGACCTGCTCCTGGTCCTCCACCACGCAGAAGCGCACCTCGGCGTTGTTGATCGGGAAGACGCATTCGGCGGCCACCGCGTCCTGGTACAGCGGCACCGGAATGGCGCCCAGCGATTGCGCCGCCAGCATGGCCGCGTACAGGCGCGGGCGGTTGGCGCCCACCACTACCAGATGCTCACCGCGCTGCAGGCCGGCCTGGTGCAGGCCGCAGGCCATGGCCTGCACCAGCGCGGCCATCTGTGCCCAGCTGATGGTCTGCCAGATACCGTATTCCTTCTCGCGCATGGCGGGCCGCTCGGGCCGCTGCCTCGCGTGGGCCAGCAATTGCCGGGGGAAGGTGCTCTGCATGCCGTGTCTCCTTGGCTCGCCCGCTGTCCAACGCGTGACAGTGGGCTGTTGATGGAGCGCATGGTAGGCTGGAGTTTGACGTTATGTTGTCGGTCCGACGACAATCTCGGGTCATCCCTCCTAGGACTTACCCCATGTTCCCCGCCCGTCGCAGCGCCATCCGCGAACGCGCCCGTCGCCCCACCGAGGCCGAGCTCGAAGGCATCCCCTGGCTGGGCCGCCTGGAGGGCGAGGCGCGCGAGCGCGCACTCGATGCGCTGGAGGTGGGCGAGGCCGAGGCGGGCGACTACGTGTGCCGCTACGGCCGGCCCGTGACCTTCTGGTTCGGACTCGTGGATGGCCTGCTCAAGATGAGCAACGACGACTCGCAAGGGCCGGTGATCACCTTCACCGGTGTGGCGCCGGGCGGCTGGTTCGGCGAGGGCACGGTGCTCAAGCACGAGACCTATCGCTACAACATCCAGGCGCTGCGCAAGAGCCTGATCGCCGGCCTGCCGGTGCAGACCTTCGACTGGCTGCTCGATCACTCGATCGGCTTCAACCGCTTCGTGATGCACCAGCTCAACGAGCGCCTGGGCCAGTTCATCGCCGCGCGCGAGATCGACCGCATCACCAGCCCCGACCTGCGCGTGGCCCGCAACCTGGCCGCGCTGTTTCACCCGCTGCTCTCGCCCAACGTGGGCGGCGTGCTGCGCATCACCCAGCAGGAACTGGCCTACCTGGTGGGCTTGTCGCGCCAGCGCGTGAACGAGGCGCTGCGGGCGTTGCAGGACAAGGGGTGGATACGGATCGAGTACGGGGGGTTGCGGGTGCTGGACCTGACGGCTTTGCGGTCGGGAGGGTTGGACTGACCTGCTTTCGTGCCTCGCGCAAGCTCGCGGTCGCGGAGCCGACTTCCGGTCGGCGACGACCGGCGTTGCCGGAGAAGGGGACAATCGCCCCATGTCCCAAGACCCCAAAAGCCGCACCCTCAAGCTCAAACCCGCGGCCCCCAAGCCCCTTGCCGATCCCCGCGCCCCGCGACGCGCGCCGGTGCGCCCCCCCGGCCCGGCACGTGCCCGGCCGCTGAGCGCCGCGCAGCGCCCCGAATTGCCGGTGCAGCCCGCGGCCACCGCCCGGGCGCCGGGTGCCACCGTCGCGCCGACGCGTTCCAACGACGAACGCGCCCGCCCGCCGAGACCCGATTCACGTCCCCCGCGCAGCGACTCGCGACCTGCGCGCTCCGACAACCGGACTGGCCCTCGGCCCGACAGCCGTCCAGCCGCCCGTCCCGCGCCCCGGTTCGACCCGCGCGCGCAGACATCCGCGCCGACGCAGTGGGCGCCAAGGCCTGCCGACGCCCCACAGCCCGCGGCCCCGAAGACCGCGAAGGCATCGGTGGCCCCCGCCGCCCCGCGCGACGGCATCCGCCTGAACAAGCGCCTGGCCGAACTTGGCCTGTGCTCGCGCCGCGAGGCCGACGAGTGGATCGCCCACGGCTGGGTGCTGGTCAACGGCAAGGTCGCCGCCATGGGCCAGCCCGTCACCGCCGAAGACGAGATCAAGGTGCTGCCCCAGGCCACCAGCGCGCAAGAGGAACGCGCCACCTTCCTGCTGCACAAGCCCGTGGGCTATGTGAGTGGCCTGCCCGAAGACGGGCACGAGCCCGCGGTGGTGCTGCTCAAGCCCGCCAACCGCTGGAAGGACGACCGCGGGCCGCGGCGCTTTTCGCCCGCGCAGCTCAAGGGCCTGGCGCCCGCAGGGCGGCTCGACATCGACTCCACCGGCCTGCTGGTGCTCACGCAGGACGGGCGTGTGGCGCGCACGTTGATCGCTGACGACAGCGAGGTGGAGAAGGAATACCTGGTGCGCGTGGTCTGGGCACCCAACGGTCCGCAGGGCGAGGGCGTGGTGGAGCAGGACGTGCAGGCCGTGTTCCCGGCCGGGCAACTGGCGCGGCTGCGCCACGGCCTGTCGCTGGACGACCAGCCGCTCAAGCACGCGCAGGTGGACTGGATCAACCCCGAGCAGCTGCGCTTCGTGCTCACCGAGGGCAAGAAACGCCAGATCCGCCGCATGTGCGAGGCCGTGGGCCTGCACGTGGTGGGCTTGAAGCGCGTGCGCATCGGCCGCGTGATGCTGGGCAAGCTGCCGCCAGGGCAGTGGCGCTATCTGGGCGCCGACGAGGCCTTCTGAGACCACCGGTCTGCCCGTCGCGGCGCGGTCATGGGGTCCAACCACAATCGGCCATGGCCCACACACGACGAACCCCGGTACGACACCTGCGCCCAAGCGATCTGCGGGCCGCTGCCCAACTGGTGACCCAGGCCACCCTGGGGGTGGTGGGCGTCACCGAGGACGTGCATCAGGCCGTGCGCCAACGCATCGGCCTGCCGGGGGGTGACGCACCCGATCGGGCCGGGGGCCTCACCGGGCGCATCTACGCGGCGATCCGCGGCGCGGCGCACGGCATCGGTGCCGGCATCGATGGGGTGTTGCACAGCCTGGCGCCTCTGCTGGAGCGCCCCGGTGCGGATCACGCCGATTCCGCCGAACGTGCGGCGGTGGTGGCTGCGCTCAACGGCGTCTTCGGCGACCGGCTGGCGGCTATGGGCAATGCACTGGCGCAACCCATGGAGCTGCGCCACGGCGGCCAGGCGCTGCCGTTGCACGCGCCCGAGCGGCTGGCGCAGCGCCTCGGTGGGGCCAGCCCGCACCTGCTGTTGATGATTCACGGGCTGTGCATGAACGACTCCCAGTGGCTGCGCAGCGGGCACGACCACACCCCGCTGCTGGCCGAGACGCTGCAGGCCACGCCGCTGCACCTGCGTTACAACAGCGGGCTGCACATCGCCGCCAACGGCCGCGAACTTGCCCGTGCACTGGAGCGGCTGACGCAACACTGGCCCGTTGACCTGCGGGGCATCACCCTGGTGGGGCACAGCATGGGCGGGTTGGTCGCGCGCAGTGCGGTGCACGAGGGGCGGCTTGCCGGCCACCGATGGCCCGCGCTGGTAAAGCACTTGCTGTTCCTGGGCACCCCGCACCACGGCGCGCCGCTGGAGCGCGCCGGGCACGGTGCCGATCTTCTGCTGGCCTCGTCACCTTTCACCGCGCCGCTGGCGCGGCTCGGGCGCCTGCGCAGTGCCGGCATCACCGACCTGCGCCACGGCCACCTGCGACACCCCGACGACGCCCGGCACGACGAACCCCTGGCGCTGCCCGACGGCGTGGCCTGCCTCGGCGTGGCCGCCTGCCTGGCCCCGCGCCGCGGCCTGCTGGCCGAGCGCCTGGTGGGCGATGGTCTGGTGCCGTTGCACAGTGCGCTCGGCGAGCACGACGACTCGGCGCGCCGGCTGGTGTTTGCCCGGGACAGCCTGCACGTGGTGTACCGAACCGGCCACCTGGACTTGTTGTCCAGCCCGGCGGTGGCGCAGCGGCTGCAGCAATGGCTGCAGCCTGCTTCAGCCGGGTCTTGAAAATCCCGCTCGCGGTCCCCATGTCTGGCGCGGTTTGTGTACCGCCGGGCGACAGCCCTTGTCTCTCACCTTTTCCACCATGAGCAAACAGACCCATTCCTTCCAGGCCGAAGTGGCCCAGTTGCTGCACCTGGTCACGCACTCGCTGTACTCCAACCCCGACATCTTCCTGCGCGAGCTGGTCTCCAACGCATCGGACGCCTGCGACAAACTGCGCTTCGAGGCGCTCAACAACGCCGCGCTGTACGAGGACGCGCCCGAGTTGCAGGTTCGCGTGGCCTTCGACAAGGCGGCCCGCACCATCACCATCACCGACAACGGTGTCGGCATGAGCGCGGCCGAGGCGATCGAGCACCTGGGCACCATCGCCAAGAGCGGCACGCGCGATTTCATGAGCAAGCTCAGCGGCGACCAGAAATCCGACGCGCAGCTCATCGGGCAGTTCGGTGTCGGTTTCTATTCCGGCTTCATCGTGGCCGACAAGATCGTGGTGGAAAGCCGCCGTGCCGGCCTGCCTGCGGCCGAGGGCGTGCGCTGGACCAGCGGCGGCAGCGGTGATTTCGAGGTCGAGGCCATCGAGCGTGCGGCGCGCGGCACCAGCGTCATCCTGCACCTGCGCGAGGACAAGACCGAATACCTCAACCACTGGAAGCTCAAGTCCATCATCGAGCGGTATTCCGATCACATCAGCCTGCCGATCCGCATGCAGGCCGAGCAGTGGGACGCCGAGAAGAGCGAGTACGTGCTCAAGGACGAGTGGGAAACCATCAACTCGGCCAACGCGCTGTGGTCGCGTCCGAAGAAGGACGTGAGCGACGAGCAGTACACCGAGTTCTACAAGACGCTCAGCCACGACAGCGAGGCCCCGCTGGCCTGGAGCCACAACCGGGTGGAGGGCAGCACCGAGTACACGCAGCTGCTCTACATCCCGGCCAGCGCGCCGCACGACCTGTGGAACCGCGAGCGCAAGGCCGGCATCAAGCTCTACGTCAAGCGCGTGTTCATCATGGACGAGGCCGAGAGCCTCATGCCGGCCTACCTGCGCTGGGTCAAGGGCGTGGTCGATTCGAGCGACCTGCCGCTCAACGTGAGCCGCGAGCTGCTGCAGGAAAGCCGCGATGTGAAGGCCATCCGCGAGGGCAACACGCGCCGCGTGCTGGCCCTGCTCGACGAGCTCAGCAAGGACGGCGAGAAGTACGGCAAGTTCTACGCCGCGTTCGGCGCCGTGCTCAAGGAAGGCCTGGGCGAGGACTTCGCCAACCGCGACAAGATCGCGAAGCTGCTGCGCTTTGCCAGCACCACCCAGAGCGAGCCCACCGCGCTGGCCGACTACAAGGCGCGCATGAAGGATGGCCAGAAGGCCATCTACTACCTGACCGCCGACACCCTGGCCGCAGCGCGCAGCAGCCCGCAGCTGGAGGTGTTCCGCCAGAAGGGCATCGAGGTGCTGCTGATGGCCGACCGCGTGGACGAGTGGGCGCTGTCCTTCCTGCCCGAGTTCGATGGCACGCCGTTGCAAAGCGTGGCCAAGGGCGCGGTGGATCTGGGTGACCTGCAGGACGAGGCCGAGAAGAAGGCGGCCGAGCAGGCCGCCGAAGCCTTCAAGCCGGTGCTGGAGAAGCTCAAGGAAAGCCTCAAGGACAAGGCCAAGGACGTGCGGGTCACCTCGCGGCTGGTGGATTCTCCGGCCTGCCTGGTGGTGGAAGACGGCGACTACTCCATGCAGCTGGCGCGCCTGCTCAAGCAGGCCGGGCAGCAGGCGCCCGAGGTCAAGCCCATCCTGGAGGTCAACGCCGGTCACGCGCTGGTGAAGAAGCTCGAGACGAGCGAACACTTCGACGATCTGGCGCACGTGCTGTTTGACCAGGCCCTGCTGGCCGAAGGTGGCTTGCCCGAGGATCCAGCCGCCTACGTGCGCCGGGTCAACGGCCTGTTGGTTTGACCTGACGCTTCAGCCCTGAACGAACGTGCGGGGCCTTCACTACACTCGGGGGGAAGGATCGGCGCGGGCAACGTGCCGCCCGAACGTTCCGGTCCACCGCCCTCCTGCCCGTGCACTTCCAACGTCCTTACGATCCCGTCGTCTCCTTTCGCAACAGCCAGGGCGATGCCGCCCGTGGGACGTTGACCAGCGTGCAGCGGCGCGCGCTGGTGATGGAGATCTACAACCCGTACTCCATCGTCCAGGTCAGCGAGGTGCTCAGCGAGCTGACCATCCGCTCCGGCGATCGCCCGATCTACCAGGGCAAGGCGGTCGTTGTCGGTCTGGTCAACACGGGCTTGATGGCCGTGGTCTCGCTCACGCTGATCGATGAGTGGAACGACCTTGGCGGCATCGGCGCCGACGCGCGCTCGGTGTCCGATGCGGTGCGCGAGTTCCTCAAGGACTGGGACGCCCGCACGCTGGTGCGACCGGCGTACCAGGCGGTGGTCAACGAACTGCGGGCGTATTTCTCGGAAGTGACGCGCTGGCTCGACCAGGCCGACCTGGCCGCGGGGCTGCCGCGCGACCAGACCGGCCGCGTGCGGCTGGACGTTTTCTCCGAGCTGGCGCGCCCGCTGCTGGAGCGCGGCCAGGTCTACCTGCAGCGCTTCGAGGCGGAGGCCGCGGCGGTACCGCCCGAGGAAGAGGCCGCCCACCGCGCGTTCGCGCAAGCGGCCATTCACCCGTTGGTGTTGCGCGCTCCTTTCGTCTACCGCACCTACGCCAAGCCGCTGGGCTATGCGGGCGACTACCGCATGGTCACCCAGATCCTGGGCGACCCGCGCGAAGGGCCGAGCACCTATTTCGAGCTCGTGAACTACATGTTCCTGCAGGCCGCGGTGGCGCAGGCGCACCGCAACCGGGTGGCGATGCTCACCGACTGGCTGTCCAGTGCCGCACAGCAGGCACAGGCCGAGGGCCGCCGCCTGCGCGTGCTCAACGTGGGCTGCGGTCCGGCCGCCGAGATCGAGCGGGCGATCCGAAGCGGGCAGGCGTTGGCCCATGTCGATATCGACCTGGTGGACTTCAGCGAGGAGACGCTGGCATACGCCCGGGATCGCCTGTCGCAGGCCGCGCGCGAATCCGCCGTGGCCTCGCCCGGGCTGCGCCTGCGGCATGAATCGGTGCACCAGCTGCTCAAGCGCTCGGTCCGCAGCGCCGATGTGCCGCCCGAAGAACGCTTCGATCTGATCTACTGTGCCGGCCTGTTCGACTATCTGGCCGACAAGGCGTGCACACGGCTCATCGGCTACTTCGAGCAGCACCTGACCCCGCAGGGGCGCCTGCTGCTGACCAACGTGCACCAGAACAACCCGGAGCGTCACTGGATGGAGCACTTCATGGAGTGGTACCTGATCTACCGCGACGAAGCCGGTATGGAGCGGCTGCTGCCCGCCAGCATGAAGGCCGCGCACACCTACACCGACGCCACCGGCGTCAACCTGTTCGTCGAAGCCGTGCGGGCGGCGTAGTCCGCCGCGACCCCATGCTGGCCCTGCTGCATGCACAACGCCTGAGCGAGGAAGCTTCCGAGCACCGCCACCTGCTGTTCTACAGCCGCGTGACCTGCGTCGTGGCCATGGTGCTGGTGCTCATGGGTGTGGGGCTGGACGCCGCCTTCTACCCCGAGCGCGCCACCACCTTCGGTCTGCTGCGCGGCGCCACGGCGTGCGCCATCGGGCTGATTCTGCTGAGCTACGCCACACCGTTCGGTCAGCGTCATATCCGCCGCCTCACCTACCTCTGGATCGCGCTGCCCCAGGTGATGATCGCGTGGATGATCTTTGCCACCGATGGCGAGGCATCCATCTACTTCGTGGGTCTGACGTTCGGCATCGCCGGCATCGGCATCTTCCTGCCGCTGACCGTGCGCGAGGCCTGTGGTTACAGCGTGTTCACCATCGCCATCTATGTCGCGGCCTGTGTGGCACGGGAGGGCGGCGTGCAGCGCTGGGACCAGTTGCTGGGTCAGACCATCTTCCTGTCCTTCTATGGCGTGATCGCCGTCACGGTGGCGGTCTATGGCGGGCGCTGGCGTCGCCAGACGCTGGCCTTGCAGAACGAGGTGATGCGCCAGCGCGACGAGTTGATCGAAAGCAACCAGGCGCTGACCCAGATCAAGGGGCAGTTGCTGCACCGCGAGAAGATGGCAGCCATCGGCACGTTGTCGGCCGGTCTGCTGCACGAACTCAACAACCCGGTGAATTTCAGCCTCATGGCCCTGGACATGGGCCGCACACAGCCCGCTGTCGGGCAGGACGCAATGCTGCGGGAAAGCCTGGACGACGCACGCGAGGGCCTGGTGCGTATCCAGAACATCGTCACCGACCTCAAGACCTTCGCCTATCAAAAGCCCGACGGGGGTAACGTTCGCCCCTTCCTGTTCGAGAACGCGGCGCGCTCGGCCGTTCGGCTGGCGGGTTTCGATCTCAAGGGTATCGAGGTTCGCCTGGAACTGCCGCAGGACACCCATGTGCTGGGCGACGAGCCCGCGCTCATCGGCGTCATGATCAACCTGCTCAGCAACGCCGCGCACGCGGTGCGTGCTGCCAAGCGCGAGCGCCCCGAGGTGGTGGTTGCAGCCGTCGTCCAGGGCGAGCGCATGGCCGTTACCGTGCGCGACAACGGCCAGGGCATCGAGCCGCAAAACCTGGAGCGCGTGTTCGATCCGTTCTTCACCACGCGCGACGTCGGCAGCGGCCTGGGCCTGGGCCTGAGCATCAGCTACGGGATCGTGCAGCGGCACGGTGGCCACCTGACGGTGCGCAGCGAACCCGGTGCCTGGACCGAGTTCCACTTCGACCTGCCGCGCCCGACATGAGCACACCGCCCACACCCATCGAAGCCCGCGCCGTGCTCATCGTCGACGACGAGCCCCAGGCCTGCAAGTGGTTTGCGCGTCGCTATGGCGACGAGTTCGCGGTGCTGGTGGCGGGTGGCGTGGTCGAGGCGCTCGCCGTGCTGGCCGAGCGCGGCGCCGAGGTGGCCGTGCTGCTCACCGACTACCGCATGCCGCAGCACAGCGGGGTGGACCTGCTGGCCGCGGCCGCCGAGCACCACCCGCACGTGGTGCGTGTGTTGATGTCGGCCTACGCCGACAAGGACGTCGCGCTGCAGGCGATCAACCTCGGGCGCGTGGAGCACATGCTGGAGAAGCCGCTGGACGAGGCGCTGACCCGCCGCGTGCTGCGCGAAGCGCTGGCCCAGGCCCGCCAGCGCGCCCACGACCGCGGCCTGGCCGACCGGCGCGCCGCCATGCTGCGCGAGACCCTCGGCTTTCTGGCGCACGAGGTACGCACGCCCCTGGCCACCGTGAGCGGCTACCTGGCCGCGCTGCGTGAGCGCCATGCCGACGGCACCAGCCCGCCGCGGGAGGCGGCGCCCGGCGACACGCTGCGCATGATCGAGGCCGCGCAACGCCGCGCCGACTACGCGCAGTCGCTGGTCACCAGCTTCGTCAACACCGCCCGCGAGGCCTACCGCCCCGACCCGGGCGTGCCGCTGACGGCGGCCGAACTGGTGCGTGCCGTCGAGCGCGAGTACCCGTTCGATACCCACGAGCGCGAGCGGTTGCGCACCGCACTCGACGACGACTTTCCCGTGCCCGGGCGCCAGCGCGACCTGCTTTATCTGGTGCTGTGCACGCTGATCAAGAACGCGCTGCAGGCACAGCGCGCACAGCAAGAGCCGGTGCCACGCGTCACGGTGGCACTGCAGCGCCAGCCGCGGCCCGCGTTGGCGGTGATCGACAACGGCCCCGGCCTGCCAAGTGCCCTCAAGGGCCGGCTCACGCGTGAGCCGGTGGATTCGGGCTCGGGCGGCAGCGGCATGGGCCTGCTGTTCTGCCGGCGCGTGATGCAGTCGATCGGTGGCGACATCGAGGTGGGCGATGCCGACGGCGGAGGTGCCGTCGTCACGCTGTGGTTTCCAGTGGAGGACAACAAATGACACGCAACAAGATTCTGTACGTTGACGACGAGGCCATGGCGCTCAAGTACTTCGAGCGCCTGGTGAGTCCGCTCGCACCGGTGCTCACCGCCTCATCGGTGGACGAGGGCCGCGCGCTGCTGGACGCTCACGGGGCCGAGATCGCCGTGCTGGTGAGCGATCAGCGCATGCCGGGCGCCCGTGGCAACGAGCTGCTGCGCCACGCGCGCGAACACCACCCGACGGTGGTGCGCATGCTCACCACCGCCTATTCCGACATCGGCGAGGCCATCGAGGCCATCAACAGTGGCGAGATATACCGCTACATCGCCAAGCCGTGGGAGCTGGAGCACCTGCGGGCCGATCTGCGCAACGCGCTCGATCTGGCGGCGTTGCGTGCCGAACGCGATGAGTTGTTGCGTGAGAAGCTCATGGTGGCACAGGCGCAACTGATGGGGCAGCGCATTGGCCAGCTCGTGGCGCTGGCCGCCGCGCTGCAGGCTCCCAACGCCGATGCAGCGGTGCACACGTACGTGAGCGCCGCGCTTGCCACGGGCGCTGCTTCACCAGCGGTCGACTGGCGCCGCTGGGATCACACCGAACTGCAGTACGCCGAGGCCGAGCGTGCGGTGCAGCTGGTCGCGCACGTGCGCGGATGGTGGGCGAGCTGGGGCACGCTGCCCGCCGACGATGGCCCGCGCCTGGCCACCCTGGCGGCTGCGCTGGGCCAGCCGTTGGAGGGCGGCCGCTTGCCTGGCGTGACCGGCGACATGCTGGTGGCGCCGCTGGCCGGTGCGCCGGGATCGCCGCTGCAGGCGTCGCAGGCGGCTTTTCTGGCCTGGTTGCTCTGGTGCGGGGGTGCCGCACGGCTGCAGAGCGAGGATGGCGGGTGTTCCGTGGTGTCGGCAGCGCCACTGGCGCCACCCGGCGATTGGCTCGTGGCGGCGATCGAAGCCGCGTCACCCGTCGGCTGAGGGAACATGACGCTGTGCGCCGCTGTGTGCTGCCGTGTGCACCGCGTGAGCGCTCGTCGCGCCGCTGGAACCCCGCCAGAGGCACGCGGTCACAATGACGGCCATTGTCTGTTCAGGAGTTCGCCATGTCCGCTACCTTCTTGACCCGCTGCACCCTGGTGCTGGCCACGGCCGCCCTGGGTGCCTGCAGCAGCGTGGGTGTGGGCATCGGCATTCCCGTGGGCCCCGTGACCATCGGTGTCGGCGCCAGCAACCACGGTGTCAACCTGGGCGTGGGCACCAGCGTGGGCCCGGTCGGTGTCGGTGTGGGGGTGGACCAGGGCGGCCGCGTGAGCGCGGGCGCCGGTGTGGGCGCCAGCACCGAGATCGGCAACAGTGGGGTGCGCGCCGGCGTGGGTGTCGGCACCGGCACGGTCATCCACGACCCGAACAAGAAGTAACCCCCGCGCACTGAATGAGAAAACCCGCCGGACACGGCGGGTTTTCTCATGGGCGATGCCCGTTCAGACCACGGTGAGCGTCACCGGGATGTTGCCGCGCGTGGCGTTGGAGTAGGGGCAGACCTGGTGCGCGGTGTCGACCAGGTCCTGCGCGACGGCGCGGTCCAGGCCCGGCAGGCTCACGTTCAGGCGCGCGGCGATGCCGAAGCCCTGCGGAATCGGGCCGATATCGACCTCGGCGTCGATGCTGGCGTTGGCCGGCACGGCGATCTTCTTCATGGCCGCCACGTGCTTGAGCGCGCCCATGAAGCAGGCCGAGTAGCCCGCGGCGAACAGTTGCTCGGGGTTGGTGGCGTTGCCGGCGCCGCCCATGGCCTTCGGGGGCGCGAGCTTCACGTCGAGCAGGCCGTCATCGCTGCGCGAGGCACCATCGCGGCCACCGGTGGTGTGGGCGCGGGCGGTGTAGAGGACTTTGTCGAGTTGCGTGGGCATGGTGGCTCCTTGAGGTGGGTGCTGTGGACAGCGGTGGGGGACAGGGTTCAGGCGCTGAGGCGGTCGCGCAGGGCGCGGACCTCCCGCGTGAGGGCGAGTATCTCGGGGATCGAGCACTGCGTGGCGTCGAGCACGCAGGCTGGAACGCGCGCCGCGCGCGTGCGCAGCTTGCGTCCGGCAGGGGTCAGGCGGATGCGCACGCGGCGTTCGTCTTCCACGTCGCGCAGACGCACCAACAGGTCTGCCGCTTCCAGCCGTTTGAGCAAGGGCGTGAGGGTTCCGGAATCGAGGTGCAGGCGTTCGCCCAGGGCAGAGACGGTCATGCCGTCTTGTTCCCACAGCGCGAGCATGGCGATGTACTGGGGGTAGGTCAGGCCAAGCTCGTCGAGCAGCGGCTTGTAGAGCTTGGTCATCGCCAGCGACGCGGAGTACAGCGCAAAGCAGAGCTGGTGGTCGAGCTTGAGCAGATCGTCGGTGGAGGAGCGGGCGCTGGGCATGGCGGTATTGTTTCGTGCAATTAGATTGTGTGCAATTGAATTGCGAGAAGTCCATGCCTTCCGTGTGGGCAAAGGGAAGGCGCGGGCATTCTGCCCAGCGCGGTGAAGGCATGCCCGGGGCAGTGTCGGGCAGCGGTTGGGCGCCTCAGGCGATCAACGGCGGTTGCGCCATGGCCTCGATCTGCTCGCGCAGCAGGCGTATCTGGCCGCGCCAGTGGTCGGGGTGGGCGAACCAGGGGAAGTTCGGCGGGAAGCTGGGGTCGTCCCAGCGGCGCGCGATCCAGGCGTTGTAGTGGATCAGGCGCAGCGTGCGCAGCGGCTCGATGAGCGCGAGCTCGCGGCGGTCGAAATCGCGAAACTGCTCGTAGCCCTCGAGCAAGGCACCCAGTTGCTGCGTCTGCTGGCGCCGCTCGCCCGACAGGATCATCCACAGGTCCTGCACGGCCGGGCCGCTGCAGGCGTCGTCCAGGTCCACGAAATGCGGGCCGGCGCCGGGCGCGCCTTCGGGGGTCCAGAGGATGTTGCCCGGGTGGCAGTCACCGTGCAGGCGGATGCAGGCCGGTGCATCGGCGCTCGCCTCACCCCGCAGCACGGCATGCTGTTCGACCGCGGCCACGGCTTCGGCCGCGACCTCGCGCCATTCGCGCTGCACCTCCAGCGGCACCACGTCCTGATCGACCAGCCATTGCAGCGGTTCGCGCGCCATACGCTGCGCGTCCAGTCGCGGGCGGTGCGCGAAAGGGCGCGCTGCGCCCACCGTGTGAAGCCGCGCGAGAAAGCGACCGATCCATTCCAGCACCTCGAAATCGTCCAGTTCGGGCCGGCGCCCCCCGCGGCGCGGACAGACCGCCCAGAAAAAGCCCGCATGCTCGTGCAGTGCCCGGCCCTGTGGCGTGAGCGGGGCCACCACCGGCACCTCGGCAGCGGCCAGCTCGGCCGCAAAGGTGTGTTCCTCTTCAATCTGCGTCGCGCTCCAGCGCTGCGGGCGGTAGAACTTGGCCACCACCACGCCGTGGCCTTCGAACGGTGACTCCAGCGGCACCTGGTAGACCCGGTTCTCGAAGCTGTTCAGGGTGATAAGCCGACCATCGCCCCGCAGGCCCGCAGCGTCCAGCGCGTCGAGCACGGTGTCGGGGGTGAGGCGGTCGAATGGGTGTTTGCTGGCCATGGTCATGGGGCATTGTCCCCGCGCCGGCTCACCTATGATCGCCGCCATGTCTGCCGCTTCCCGATCGAAAGCCGCGCGCGCGAAGCCGCCCGCCGCGCCTGGCCTGCACCAGCAACTGCCCGAACTGCGCGAAGGCCAGTCGGTCGCGCTGCTGCAGGAGCTGCACATCCTCACGCGCGAAGGCAAGCTCAACCAGGACACGCGGCGCAAGCTCAAGCAGGTCTACCACCTGGTGCAGTTCATCGAACCCCTGCTCGACGAGGTGATGCGCGAGCAGGGCGAGGTGACGCTGGCCGACCACGGCGCGGGCAAGTCCTACCTGGGCTTCATCCTCTACGACCTGGTGCTCAAGCCGCGCGGCGCCGGCCGCGTGATCGGTGTCGAGGCGCGCAGCGAGCTGGTGGAGAAATCCCACGCGCTCGCGCAGCGGCTGGGCTTCGAGCGCATGCGCTTCCTGGCGGCGACGGTGCAGCAAGCCATGGACGATGCGGCGCTGCCCGAGCGCATCGACGTCGTGACGGCACTGCACGCATGCGACACCGCCACCGACGACGCGATCGACTTCGGCCTGGCACGCCAGGCGCGCCACATGGTGCTGGTGCCCTGCTGCCAGGCCGAGGCCGCGGGCGTGATGCGCCAGCACAAGGCCCTTTCGCTCAAGCGCACGCCGCTGGCCGAGCTCTGGCGCCACCCGCTGCACACGCGCGAGTTCGGCAGCCAGATCACCAACGTGCTGCGCTGCCTGCGGTTGCAGGCGCATGGCTACGACGTGACCGTGACCGAGCTCGTCGGCTGGGAACACTCGATGAAGAACGAGCTCATCCTCGCCCGTAGAATGGCTGACGACCGGCCTGGTCAGCGCGAGAACGCGCGCCAGCGGTTGCTGCAGGTGCTTGACGCGTTCGGCCTGCAGGACCTGCAGCACCGTTTCGCGGTCTGAGGTCCCCCCCGCGGTGGCCCTGGTGGCCGCCACTCCGATGAACCGCCGGCCCCCGGGCCGGCGCACCGACCGCTCCCGGCCTCGCGTCGGGTGTCTTTCCCCGTCGGTGCGCAGCATGGAGACATGCCCTTGGTCACCACCAATTTCGCCTTTCTGCTGCAGGCCATCGCCTGGCCATTGGCACTGCTGATCGCCTGGTTCCTCGGCGAATGGCTGCTCGAACGCTGGAACATCCCGCGCGTGACGAGCTACGTCGCCGTGGGTCTGGTCGGCAGCCTGATCAACCTGCCCGGGCTCACCACCGACATCACCGGCCTGCCGTTCCTGGCCAACGTGGCGCTGGCCCTGGTCCTGTTCGAACTGGGCTACCGCATCAACCTGCGCTGGTTCCGGCACAACCCCTGGGTGCTGGTGCTCGGGGTGGTGGAATCGCTCGTCACCTTCGGATTCGTTTATTGGGTTTCTGGCTGGTTCTCCTTGCCCATCGAACACCGGCTGATCATTGCCGCGCTGTCGATCTCGGCGTCCCCCGCGGGCGTGCTGCGCGTGGCCAACGAACTGCGCAGCACCGGCCAGGCCACCGAGCGCGTGCTGCACCTGTGCGCCATCAACTGCCTGTTCTCCGTGCTCGCGCTCAAGATCGTGGTGGGCTACTGGACGCTCTCCACCTCGGGCGACCTCGTGCTGGCGGCCTTTGGCAGCGTGCATGTGGTGGGCACCTCGATCGCTGTGGGCGCGCTGCTGGGCGTGGTCGTGCCCTGGTTGCTGCGGCTGCGCAACACGCACGAGCGCGGGGTCACCGTGGTCTTCGCATTGGCGGTGCTGCTGCTCACCACCGCTGCCTACGGCCTCATGCTCTCGCCGTTGCTGGCCGCGCTCACCTTCGGCATCGTGGCGCGCGAGCGCCGCGTGCATCTCACCAGCGCACAGCGCGATTTCGGCACCGCGGGCGACTTGCTCTCCGCCTTCCTGTTCGTCTACATCGCGTCGCTGCTGACCTGGGTGGACGTGAGAACGACCTTTGTGCTGGGCGCGGTGCTCATCCTGGCCCGCACCTTCACCAAAGTGCTATGCAACGTGGCAGCGGCGCGTCTGTCGGGCATCTCCGAACGCAAGGGCGCGCTCACCGGCCTGGCGCTCACGCCCATGTCGGCCTTTGCCATCCTGCTGATCGAGCAAACCCGCCTGATGGGCTTCGACCCCGCGGTGCAGGTGCTGGCCACCATGGCCGGCATGATGCTGCTCCAGGAACTGCTCGGCCCCATCGTCACGCAGCGCTCGCTCATGGCCGCGCGCGAAACCCACGTCACCCGCGAGTGAGGAACCCACATGCCATTGGAAACCTTCAAGGCGTCTGATTCGCTGACCATGGGCGTGGAGCTGGAGCTGCAGCTCGTCAACAGCTACGACCACGACCTCTCCAGCAGCGCCAACGACCTGCTCGACCTGCTCGCGCGCAAGCCCTTCCCGGGCACCGTCACGCCCGAGATGACGCAGAGCATGATCGAGATCGCCACCGGCATCCACACCGAGCACGGCCCGCTGCTCAAGCAGTTGCAGGACATCCGCGACACGCTGGTGACCGCGGGTGACCGGCTCAACATCGAACTCGCCGGGGGCGGCACCCACCCGTTCCAGCGCTGGTTCGAGCAACGCATCTTCTCCAAGCCGCGCTTTCACCAGCTGTCCGGTCTGTACGGCTACCTGGCCAAGCAGTTCACCGTGTTCGGCCAGCACGTGCACATCGGCTGCAGCTCGCCCGACGAAGCGCTGTTCCTGCTGCACTCGCTCAACCGCTACGTGCCGCACTTCATCGCGCTGTCGGCCTCCTCGCCGTTCTCGCAGGGCGTGGACACATTGTTCGATTCGGCCCGGCTGAACTCCGTGTTCGCCTTTCCGTTGAGCGGGCGCGCGCCGTTCGTGCTCAGCTGGGAGGAGTTCGCCAACGTGTACTTCACCAAGATGGAGAGCACGGGCGTGGTGAAGTCCATGAAGGACTTCTACTGGGACATCCGGCCCAAGCCCGAGTACGGCACCATCGAGCTGCGCGTGTGCGACACGCCGCTCACGGTGGAACGCGCTGCGGGGCTGGCGTGCTATCTGCAGGCGCTGTGCCGCCACCTGCTCACGCGCAGCGAGCCGCCGCCGGAAGAAGACGATTACCTTGTCTACACCTACAACCGCTTCCAGGCCTGCCGCTTCGGGCTCGACGGCATGATGGTCAACCCCAAGACGCGCGAGCAGATCAGCATCCGTGAGGACGTGCTGGCCACGCTGCGCGTGCTGGCACCGCACGCGCAGGCCCTGCACAGCCTGCCCGCGCTCGACGAAATCGAGCGCACCGCCGCGCGCGTGGGCAACCACGCCAGCTTCCTGCGCACCCGCTTCAAGGACAGCGGCAGCGTGGAGGCGGTTGTGCGGGCAAGTGTGGAGGCTCTGCGGCACGGGCCGTGATTTCCGTCACGCATGGCGTGTGGGGGGATTCCTGAGGCTTGTCGGGAAATTTCCTACACGGCGAATGGCAGATCACCGACTTAACCGTCGCGGGGTGCATCGATACAGTTTGTTTCCATCGACACACCCTCCGTTTCAACCGTTTCGCCTCAGGACCCCGCCATGAAATCCTTCGCTGACCGCACCAACCCCTTCGTCATGATGCTCGACCCCGAGGCCGTGATCAGCGCCATGGAGCGCAGCCAGCCGCTGCGTGGCCTGGCCGGCCGCGTGTGCCGCCCGCTCGACAAGCCGTTGATCCCGACCCTGTTCAACACCACCATCCGCGAGTTCGACGCCGCGATCGACGACGAAGAATTCATGGACAGCGGCGTCGAGGCCTACGCCGAGGCCCAGCCCGGCCTGAGCGCCGTCCACTGATTGAGTTTTCGCTGCCGGGCCGCCCCAAGGCTGCCCGCACAGCGGTGCAGCGTGGGGGCCCTATCGGGCAAATCGCTTGCGCGTGAGCGCCAGCGCCAGCCAGAACGTCGCCACCGCATAGAAGGCCAGTACCGCCAGATGCAGCGCAGCGTTTGCGGGCCACTGGTCCAGGAACAGCGGGCGCACCAGCTGCACCGCGTGCGTCAGGGGCAGCAGATCGGACAGCAGCAGCACCGGCCCCGGCAGCTGCTCGCGGGGAAAGAAAACGCCCGAGAGAAACATCATGGGCGTGAGCACCAGCGTGAAGTAGTAGCTGAAGAAGTCGTAGCCCTTGGCCAGGGCGTTGAACACCAGCGCGATGCACGAGAAGGTGATGCCCGTGGCCCACAGCAGCGGCCAGGCCAGCAGCAGCTTGGGCGACTGCGTGATGCCCAGGCCCAGCATCACCAGCAGGATCACCGTCACCGAGAACAGCGACTTGAACGCTGCCCACAGCATCTCGGCCAGCACCACGTCGTCCAGCCCCACCGGCGCATTGAGGATGCCGTCCCAGGTGCGTTGCACGTGCATGCGCGAGAACGCCGAATACAGTGCCTCGAAGGTGGCCGCGTTCATGGCGCTCATGCAGATGCTGCCGCTGGCCAGGAACAGGATGTACGGCACGGCCACCGTGCCGCCGGCTGCAGGCAGGTTCACCGTGCCCACCAGCGCGCCCAGGCCGTAGCCGAATGCCACCAGCCAGATCAGCGGCTCGGCCACGTTGGCCGCCAGGCTGGGCAGTGCGAGCTTGCGCCAGACCAGCAGGTTGCGCAGGAACACCGGCCACCAGCGCCACGACAGCCGCGGCGGTGCCCAGGGATTGGGTGGGGTGAGGGTGGTGGTGAGAGGCGTCGTGGTGGTGTTCATGATCAACCGTCCTCCCGGATCTGGCGGCCCGTGAGTTTGAGAAACAGGTCTTCCAGGTTGGCCGGCCGGTGCAGGGTGCGCAGCTCGTGGTTGCTGGCCAGTGCCGCCAGAATGGGCTGGGCCTGCGCGGTGTAGAGGAACACGGTCTCGCCGCTGACCTCCACGCGCGCGGCCAGCGCGCGCAAAGGCGCGTGCTCGTCGCGCTGTGCAATATCGATGGCGCCCGGCCCGTAGACCTCCACCACGTCGGGCTCCAGGTGCTCGGCGATCAGCGCGCGTGGGCGGCCTTCGGCGATCTTGCGGCCGTGGTCGAGCACCAGCAGGCGCGAGCACAGGCGTTCGGCCTCGTCCATGAAGTGTGTGGTGAGCAGGATACTCTTGCCCTGCTGCAGCAGCATCTGCAGCCGCTCCCACATCAGATGACGCGCCTGCGGGTCCAGACCGGTGGTGGGCTCGTCGAGCATCAGCAACTGCGGGTCGTTGACCAGCGCGCGCGCCAGCGACAGGCGCCGCTTCATGCCACCCGAGAGTTCCCCCGGGCGCGCCTTGGCCTTGTGCGATAGCGCGGCGAACTCCAGCAGGCGCGGGATGCGGGCGCGGATGTCAGCGTCCTTGAGCCCGAAATAGCGGCCGTACACGAGCAGGTTTTCTTCGGCGTCGAAATCCGGGTCGAGCGTGTCCATCTGCGCGACCACGCCCAGGCGCGCCTTGATCGCAAGCGCGTCGCGTGGCATGTCCAGGCCGAAGGCGGTGATGCGCCCGGCATCCGGCGCGGTCAGGCCCAGGCACATCTTGATGGTGGTGGTCTTGCCGGCACCGTTGGGGCCGATCACGCCGAGGCATTCGCCGGGCTGGATGGCGAAACTCAAGCGATCCACCACCGTGGCGTTGCCGTAGCGTTTGACGAGGTCGACAGCCTCGAACAGGGGTTGGCTCATGGCGCGCCATTGTGCCCACCACCGATGACCCCTGGCGCGCCGGGGCAAGGGCCCCACCTACAATCCGGCTCCCATGTCGTTGGCCGTCCGTCTCCAGTACCTGTTGCCCAAGCTCGCCCTCACGCGGCTGGCGGGCGCCTTCGCCGGCGCGCGTGCCGGCGCGCTCACGCAGTGGGCCATCCGCCGCTTCATCGCGCGCTACCACGTGAACATGGCCGAAGCGGCCGATCCCGACCCCGCGGCCTACGACACGTTCAACGCGTTCTTCACGCGCGCGCTCAAGGCCGATGCCCGCCCGCTGGCCGATGCCGCCTTCGTCTGCCCGGTCGACGGCGCGATCAGCCAGTTCGGCCGCATCCAGCGCGACCAGATCTTCCAGGCCAAGGGCCACCACTACAGCACCGCGGCCCTGCTGGGCGGCGATGCCCAGGCCGCCGCAGCCTTCGACGACGGCGACTTCGCCACCATCTACCTGAGCCCGCGCGACTACCACCGCATCCACATGCCCGCTGTGGCGACGCTGCGCCGCATGGTGCACGTGCCGGGCGAACTGTTCTCGGTGAACCCGGCCACGGCCGCGGGCGTGCCCGGGCTGTTTGCGCGCAACGAGCGCGTGGTCTGCCACTTCGACATGCCGGTGGGCGAACGCACCGTGCCTTTCGTGCTGGTGCTGGTGGGCGCCACCATCGTCGGCAGCATGGCCACCGCCTGGCATGGCGTGGTCAACCCGCCACGCCCGGGGGGCTTGCGCACCTGGCGCTACGACGACATGCCCGTGCGCATCGAACGCGGCGCCGAGATGGGCCGCTTCCTGCTCGGCTCGACGGTGGTGCTGCTGTG
Organism: Hydrogenophaga intermedia; assembly: GCF_023715105.1. Taxonomy (GTDB): domain Bacteria; phylum Pseudomonadota; class Gammaproteobacteria; order Burkholderiales; family Burkholderiaceae_C; genus Hydrogenophaga; species Hydrogenophaga intermedia_A. The sequence goes on from NZ_JAMBNO010000015.1 coordinate 92,844, forward strand.
GCCGAAAGACACCATCCGTTTCCAGCCCGACTGGGCGCCCGCGCGCGCTGTGCGCATGGGTGAGGCGATGGGCGACGCGCTCTGATTTCTTTTCGCAAGGACACGATCATGACCACCCTCGGCACGCCGCTCTCACCCTCGGCCACCAAAGTCATGCTGCTGGGCAGCGGCGAACTGGGCAAAGAGGTGCTGATCGCACTGCAGCGCCTGGGCGTGGAGACCATCGCCGTCGACCGCTACGAGAACGCGCCTGGCCACCAGGTCGCGCACCGCGCCCACACCATCGCCATGAGCGATCCGGCGCAACTGAAGGCGCTCATCGAGCGCGAGCGCCCGCACCTCGTGGTGCCTGAGATCGAGGCCATCGCCACGCCTGTGCTGCAGGAACTCGAGGCCGCGGGCGTGGTGCGCGTGATTCCCACCGCGCGCGCCGCGCGCCTCACGATGGACCGCGAAGGCATCCGCCGCCTGGCGGCCGAGACGCTGGGTCTGCCGACCAGCCCCTACAAATTCTGCGATTCGCTCGAAGAACTGCAGGCCGCGATCGACAACGGAATCGGCTACCCCTGCATCGTGAAGCCCGTGATGAGCAGCAGCGGCAAGGGCCAGAGCAAGATCGATGGCCCGGCCGACGTGAAGACCGCCTGGGATTACGCCATGGCGGGTGGTCGCGTGAGCCACGGTCGCATCATCGTCGAGGGCTTCATCCGCTTCGACTACGAGATCACGCTGCTGACCGTACGCGCGCTGGGCGCGAACGGTGAAATCGAAACCCACTTCTGCGATCCGATCGGCCATGTGCAGGTGAGCGGCGACTACGTGGAGAGCTGGCAACCCCACCCCATGAGCGCGAAGGCGCTGCAGACCAGTCGCGAGATCGCCAAGGCCATCACCGACAACCTCGGTGGGCAGGGATTGTTCGGCGTCGAGCTGTTCGTGGCCGGCGACCAGGTGTGGTTCAGCGAGGTCAGCCCGCGACCGCACGACACCGGCATGGTGACCATGGCCACGCAGTGGCAGAACGAGTTCGAGCTGCACGCGCGCGCCATTCTCGGCCTGCCGGTGGATACCGCGCTCAAGAGCCCGGGTGCCAGCGCCGTCATCTACGGCGGTGTCGAGGCACGGGGAATCGTGTTCGACGGCGTGTACGAAGCCTTGCGCGTGCCGGGTACCGAAGTCCGCCTGTTCGGCAAGCCCGAGAGCTTCAACAAGCGCCGCATGGGCGTGGCGTTGGCACGACACGCTGACGTGGAGCAGGCGCGGGTGAATGCCAAGCGCGCCGCCGCGCACGTGCGCCCGCGCGAGGCCTAAGCCAACCGACGGGTTTGCCATGCGCCAAGGCGCGCATACACTGGCGGCGACCACCGTGCCGCTTCATCGCGGAATCGATCTGCAGGGGAAGTCGATTGGAGATCAGACAGCTTCGCTATTTCCTGAGGATCGCGGAACTGGGTAGCTTCTCGAAGGCCTCGCTCGCTCTGCACATCGCGCAGCCCGCACTGAGCCAACAGATGGCTCAGCTTGAAGACGAACTGGGGCACGCCCTGCTGCACCGTCGCCACAATGGTGTGCAGATGACCGAACAGGGCGAGGCCTTCTATGCACACGCACAGCGTGTGCTCAAGCAGATCGACGATTTGCCCAATGTGGTGAAGCGCTGCAAGGACTCGTTGCGCGGTACCGTGTCGTTGGGCTTGCCACAAAGCACGGCGGTGCAATATGCCATGCCCCTGGTCGCCGAGCTGCAGCAGCGCCACCCTGGCGTGAGTGTGGAGATCTACGACGAAATCAGCGGCAACTTGCTGCGGCATCTCAACTCCGGTCAACTCGACATCGCCGTTGTGGTCAATGACCAGGACGTATCGCTCGTGAACGCGGTTCCCCTGATGGATGAGGAGCTGTTTCTCACTTCCTGCGCGCGCGAGGATCACGGCCCGCGCTTGCGGGTTCAGGATCTCGCGACCCTGCCGCTCACATTGCCTGGCGTGCACCATGGTGTGCGTGCACTCGTCGACGCGGCGATACGCGCTCATGGCGTGATTCCGCCGATGCCTTCCATCGTCGCGAACTCCATGAGCGTCATGCGTCGCGCGGTCGAATCCGGCGTTGCCTGCAGCGTGATGCCCTGGGGCGCGGTCTGCGAGGAGATCGACGCCGGCACCTTGCGCGTCACACCGTTGGAGCCGCGGCTGACGCGGCGGGTGTATGTGTGCACTGCCCGTGATGCGCAGTTGTCGCTGGCCGGCCATGCGGTGCACGACTTGCTGATCGAGCTCACCCGCCAACGCGTGGCGAGCGGTGAGTGGCTGGGCGTCACACTGATCTGATCGGCGCGTCCATCGGGCCTCGTTCGCGCGAACAGTGCCATCGCTTTCGCGGCTGACGGCAGACGAAATCCCTATTTCTCAAGCCATGGATCGACTCCTAGACTGCCTTCAGGCAACGAAGGAGGCTTTCCAGAATGATCGCGTCTCACGAATCGTCCACGCCCCCCGCGCACTCGGAGCGAGGCCTGCCGCCCGGTCTGACAAGGTTGCTTGGCACCCTGTTCGGCGAGCGCTTCACGACCAGCGCTGCCGTGTGTCTGCAGCATGGTGCCGACGAATCGGCGTTTGCACCCGCGCCGCCCGATGCGGTTGTCTTCCCGGAGTCCACCGAAGAGGTGGCCGCCGCAATGGCTGCCTGCCATGCCCATGGCGTCCCTGTCATCCCGTTCGGTGTGGGCTCGTCGGTCGAAGACCACCTCCTTGCCGTGCATGGGGGTGTGTCTTTCGACACGTCACGCATGAACCGGGTGATCGACATCCGACCGGAAGACCTCACCGCCACGGTGCAGGCGGGCGTCACGCGTGAGCAGCTCAATCGCGAGCTCGCGTCGACAGGCTTTTTCTTCTCGGTCGATCCCGGTGCGAACGCCAGCATCGGTGGCATGGTGGCCACAGCGGCCTCCGGCACGAACACGGTGCGCTATGGAACCATGCGCGACAACCTGCTGTCGCTGGTCGTGGTGCTGGCGGATGGTCAGGTCATCCGCACTTCGCGTCGCGCGCGAAAATCATCTGCTGGCTACAACCTGACCCAGATCTTCGCGGGCTCGGAGGGTACGCTGGGAATCATCACCGAGGTGACCGTCAAGCTGCATCCACAGCCTGAGGCCATCGCCGCTGCGGTCGTGAACTTCCCTGATGTGGGCAGTGCCGTCAGCACCGTGATCCAGGCGCTGCAGATGGGGGTTCCACTGGCACGCGCTGAAATGCTCGATGCCCTGACCATCAAGGCCATCAACGCGCACAGCCGCACGACCTTGACCGAAGCGCCCACGCTGTTCCTCGAGTTCAGCGGGTCTACCGCCCAGGTGAAAGAGCAGGGCGAGACCTTGCGCACCGTCGTCGAAGAGCACGGCGGCGGCGATTTCCAGTGGGCCACCCGTCCCGAGGAACGCAGCCGACTCTGGACGCCACGGCATCACGCCTATTTCGCCTGCATCCAGCTGCGTCCGGGCTCGCGTTCACTCACCACCGATGCCTGTGTGCCCATTTCCCGTCTTGCCGACTGCATCGCCGAGACGACCGCCGACATTCAGGCCAGTGGTCTCCTGGCGCCCGTTTTTGGCCATGTGGGTGACGGCAATTTTCACTGCCTGCTGCTGGTCGATCCCGATAACGCGGACGAAGTGACGGCCGCCGAGGAGTTGAGTCACCGTCTTGTGCACCGTGCCATCCGCTTCGATGGCACGTGTACCGGCGAACACGGGGTGGGCCTGCACAAGATGCCTTATCTGGAAGAAGAGCATGGCGTTGCCACGGTCGACGTCATGCGCCGCATCAAGCGGGCGCTCGACCCGCGCAATATCCGCAACCCGGGGAAGGTTGTCCATCTTTGACGCCGAAGCGTTCCATGGAACGAAGAACGATGCTCGCGTTGCTGTCGAGTTGTGCGATGCCATCGCTCGCGCTCGCACAGAACACCGCCAGGGCGACTGCTACCCGACAGCCGGCCGGTGGCGAGATCATGCGCGGCCAGACCGCGAATCTCTCCTCAAACCGCGCGGCCATCTCCAAGGCCTATGCCGAAGGCGCCGACCTCGTGTTTCAGCAAGTCAACGCCACCGGTGGCGTGCATGGCCGCCGTATCCGCGTGTTGCAGCTTGACGACGCCTACGACGTCCAGCGAGCCGAGGAGAACGTGCGTGCGCTCAACGAAAACCACAAGGTCTTTGCGCTCGTGTACCTCGTGGGAACCGCCATCGTCGACAAGGTGCTGCCTTATGTGACGCAGTCGGGTGTTCCCATGGATCACGCGGTGACGGGCGCCGACAACGTGCGGCCACCCGTTCGTTTGGTGAACGAGGCCTTCTTCCTGCGGGCAAGCTACGGCCGCGAGATCGATCGAATCGTCAGCCACCTCGCCACGCTGGGCATCGACAACTTCGGCTTCCTGCATGAAGACGAGCCCTTCGGTTATGGCGTTCGTAGCAACGTGCAATCGGCGGTCGAGAAGTTCAAGACCAAGCTGGTGGCCAGCATCTCGGTTCCCCCCAATCAGCCCACGGCCGAAGCGGTAGCGCCTGCGGTGCGCCTGATGCTGCAGGTCAGTCCCAAGGCCGTTGTTATCGGCAGTGCCGGCCCGGTGATCGAAAAATTCGTTCGCGCCTACCAGGAGGCCGGCGAGCGCACCCAGTTCTATTGCCTCTCCGTGGCCAATGTCGAGCGGCTGGTGCGCGATCTCGGGCTCTTGAGCGAGGGCATCGTCGTGGCACAGGTGATGCTCGATGTGCGCACCTCGAACCTGCCGGTCGTGCGCGAGTACCGCGAGGCCGCCGCAAGGCGGGACGCGATGGCTGGTGTTTTCGATCTGGAAGGTTTCGTCTCTGCGCGAATCATCGTGCAGGCCCTGCGCGACGCCGGTGAAACGCCCACGCGCGCCCGTTTCATCGCCGGCCTGGAGCGGCAGACGCAGGTGGGGGCTTTCCGGTGAAATACCAGGACGCACGTCAAGGCTCTCCGTTCGTGGAACTGTCCATGATCGGACGCGGGGGAAAGTCGGTCCGGTGATCGTCAACCCAGACCGCAGCGTTGTCGTCGAGCCCTGCGAAGCGCGCCAATGCACGCGGGAACGCGAAGAGGTGCTCCTGCAACTGCTTCGCCACAGCATCGAACGTGGACACCGCCGCCTCGTCATGCGTCGCGTCCTCATGCTTGAGGTGTGTGGCTGCCGTGTACCTGACGCGTTGAAGCCGTATTGCGATCGGGTGTTCGAGCAAGCTCGTGCGGGCGAGGTCGTCACCATCCGCCGTGCGGTTTTGGACTGGGCGGCCATGGTGAATGGTGCAGCGCCGCCCAGCGCGCCATGGCAGCTCACGGTTGCGCCCACTGCACACCTTACGCTGGTCTGGAACAGCTTTCGTCCATCAACGCGGCAGCGTACTTGTGCAGCGGTTGCACCCCCCAGTCCATCCGTCGCGAGAGCTATCGAGATTTCCTAAGGCGTCATCCACCGAACCTATTGGCGTGTGTGTGGGCTCGTGAATAACAATGCCGGCGCCGTGAGGGAGACCCCCGCACGGCACACAAGTCGCAATGCCATCCGCGTTGACGGCTATTACCGATTCCCATGCGCAACACCCAGCGCGGAGTACCCCCATGCGAGCGTCTTCGGCCTTGCGTCTGAACGTGCCTGAACCGCCCGGACGCCCTGGTTGTATCACCGACTTCTCCTATCTGCGCACCTCACCACCGGGCAGTGTGCGAAAGCCAGCGCTTGACTGCTCGCACATCGACACCACTGAATTGGTCTATGGGCTGATTGGTGTGCTCGATCGTGATGGCCGCGCCATCGGCCCCTGGGTGCCCGACATCGACACCACGCAACTGCGCCGTGGTCTGCGCGCCATGATGAAAACGCGCATCTTCGATGCACGCATGCAGGTCGCACAGCGCCAGCGAAAGACCTCGTTCTACATGCAGTGCCTCGGCGAGGAGGCCATCGCCGTTGCACACGCCGCCGCGTTGCAAGACGGTGACATGTGCTTTCCGACGTACCGCCAGCAAGGCCTTCTGCTGTGCCGCGACGACGTGTCCATGGCCGACCTGATCTGCCAGCTCATGAGCAACACCGCCGATCCACTCAAGGGTCGGCAGTTGCCCGTGATGTACTCCCTGAAGCGCGCGGGGTTCTTTTCCGTTTCCGGCAACCTGGCGACGCAGTTCATCCAGGCAGTGGGCTGGGCCATGGCCTCTGCCATCCGGGGGGATACCCGTATCGCCTCCGGCTGGATCGGTGACGGCGCCACCGCTGAAGCCGATTTTCACAATGCCCTGACCTTTGCCCACGTCTACCGCGCGCCCGTGATTCTCAACGTGGTGAACAACCAGTGGGCGATCTCTTCCTTCCAGGCGATCGCGGGCGGCGAAAGCACGACCTTTGCGGCGCGCGGTGTCGGCTGTGGCATCCCGTCGTTGCGGGTCGATGGCAACGACTTTCTGGCGGTGTATGCGGCTTCGCTCTGGGCAGCCCAGCGGGCACGCGCCAACCTCGGACCCACGCTCATCGAGTGGGTCACCTACCGTGGCGGCGCGCACTCGACTTCCGACGACCCTTCCAAATATCGACCCGCCGACGACTGGCAGCGGTTCCCGCTCGGTGATCCCATCGAACGGCTCAAGCAGCATCTGGTGCTGCGGGGCGCGTGGTCCGACCAGGAGCACGAACAGGTACGTCTCGAGCTGGAGGCCGAGGTGGCCGCATCGCAACGGGATGCGGAGCGTCACGGCACCTTGCTTGATGGCCGCATTCCCAGCGCATCCACGATGTTCGAAGACGTATACGAAACCCCGCCGCCCCACCTGCGGCAACAACGCCAGGAACTGGGGGTCTGAACCATGTCCACCACCGTTTTGCAAGCCGAAGACGAAGCACGCAGTCCTGAGAGCGCCTGGCCCGAAACGCGCTCCATGACCATGATTCAGGCCTTGCGTTCTGCGCTCGACGTGATGATGGAGCGCGACCCCGATGTCGTCGTGTTCGGGCAGGACGTGGGCTACTTTGGCGGCGTGTTCCGTGTCACCGAGGGTTTGCAGGCCAAGTACGGCAAGACGCGCTGCTTCGACGCGCCCATCAACGAAGGGGGCATCGTGGGGGCTGCGGTCGGTATGGCTGCATATGGTCTGCGTCCCGTGGCTGAAATCCAGTTCGCGGACTATTTTTACCCCGCAAGCGATCAACTGGTGTCGGAAGCGGCGCGCCTTCGCTATCGCTCGGCCGGTGACTTCACTTGTCCGCTCACCGTGCGAATGCCCTGTGGCGGCGGCATCTACGGCGGCCAGACCCACAGCCAGAGTCCCGAGGCCTTGTTCACGCACGTCTGCGGCTTGCGAACCGTCATGCCGAGCAACCCGTACGATGCCAAGGGCCTGCTGATCTCGGCGATCGAGTCCAACGACCCAGTCATCTTTCTCGAGCCCAAGCGGCTCTACAACGGTCCCTTCGACGGTCACCACGATCGCCCCATTGTTCCCTGGTCCAGGCACCCACTGGGCGTGGTTCCCACAGGGCACTATCGTGTACCGCTCGACGCAGCCCGGGTTTTCCGCGAGGGTCGCCAGCTCACCGTGCTTGCCTACGGCACCATGTGTTGGGTGGCCGAGAGCGCCGCGCAGATGACGGGTATCGACGCCGAGATCATCGACCTGCGTTCCCTCTGGCCGCTGGACCTCGATACGGTGGTGGCTTCGGTGCGCAAGACCCGCCGGTGCGCGGTGATCCACGAAGCCACGCGAACCAGTGGGTTCGGCGCCGAACTCACGGCTCTGGTGCAGGAGCATTGCTTCTATCACCTCGAAGCGCCGATCGAACGCGTGACGGGCTGGGACACGCCCTATCCGCACGCCCAGGAGTGGGCGTACTTCCCGGGTCCGTCCCGCGTTGGCGCAGCCCTGCGCCGTCTGGCGGAGGCTTGATCATGGGGGTGTATGCGATCCGGATGCCCGACATCGGGGAAGGCATTGCCGAGGTGGAGGTGGTGGCGTGGCGCGTGGCGCCAGGTGACGCCGTGAAGGAAGACCAGACAGTGGCCGACGTGATGACCGACAAGGCCACGGTGGAGATCCCGTCTCCAGTGGCTGGGATCGTGCTCGCGCTCGGCGGCGCCAAGGGCGCTACCCTCGCGGTGGGGGCTGAGCTCATCCGCCTTGAAGTGGTGGGCGAGGGCAACCTCACCACGGTCCCTTCGGGTATGCCGCCTGCGGCGCCTTCGGCAGGTATGCCGCCAGCCCCCGTCGCCGCCCGGACCCCTGTCGAGGCGCGGGAAGAGGCCGTCGAGGCTGCCGCACCTGTGATGGGCGTCGGCGCCATCCCTGTGACATCGTCTGTTGCGCCCGCGGCCTTGCCGCCTGCCATGCGGGCACCCGGCGAGCGTCCGCTGGCCTCTCCCGCCGTGCGCCAGCGCGCCTGGGATCTGGGTGTCGAGCTGCGTTTTGTCCACGGCAGCGGACCGGCCGGGCGCATCACCCACAACGATCTCGACGCTTACATCGCCAGTCGTGGGCGTGCGCCCGTCGCTGCACCGGTGTCTGCCTATGCGCGGCGGGCGGGCGAGCTCGAGGTGCCGGTCATCGGCTTGCGGCGCAAGATCGCGCAGCGCATGCAGGAGTCCAAGCGTCGCATCCCGCATTTCAGCTATGTCGAAGAGGTCGACGTCACGCAGATCGAGGCCCTGCGGCGGGTGCTCAATGAGCGTCACGCGACCGAGCGCGGCAAACTCACGCTGCTGCCGCTGCTGGTTCGTGCCCTGGTGCTGGCGCTGCGCGAGTTCCCGCAGATGAACGCGCGCTTCGACGACGACAACGGCGTGGTCACGCGCCACGCTCCGGTGCACCTGGGCGTGGCCACCCAGACGCCGAACGGCCTCATGGTGCCCGTGTTGCGCCATGCCGAGGCCATGGACCTGTGGCAGTGCGCACGTGACATCGCCCGCCTGGCCGATGCCGCCCGCAGCGCAAAGGCCGCGCGCGAAGAACTCACGGGCTCCACGTTCACGCTCAGCAGCCTCGGCGCCCTGGGGGGCATCGTCACCACACCGGTGATCAACCATCCCGAGGTGGCCATCCTGGGCGTCAACCGCATCGTGGAGCGCCCGGTTTTCCGGGACGGCCACGTCGTGGCGCGCCAGTTCATGAACCTTTCGGCCTCGTTCGACCACCGGGTGGTGGACGGCATGGACGCTGCGCAGTTCATCCAGGCCATTCGCGCCGCTCTGGAAACACCCGCCCTTCTTTTCCTGGACTGAGCCCATGAACGCGATTCAGACACAACTGCTCGTGCTCGGCGGTGGACCGGGCGGCTACGTGGCCGCCATTCGCGCGGGGCATATGGGCGTGGGCACCGTGCTCGTCGAAGGGCAGGCCCTCGGTGGCACCTGCCTCAACGTGGGATGCATCCCCTCCAAGGCGCTGATCCACGCCGCGGGCGAGTACGAGGCCGTACAGCGGGCAATGCTTGGTGCGTCGGTGTTGGGCATTCGCGCCCGCGAGGCGTCCGTCGACCTGGCCGTGCTTCAGGGCTGGAAGCAGCAGGTGGTGGGCAAGCTCACCGGGGGTGTGGGCGCGTTGCTGCGCAAGGCGGGCGTGCGCGTGGTGCAGGGCCGTGGCCACATCGTCGACGGCAAGACCGTGGACGTGACGGGCCCTGACGGCGAGGTTCAGCGTTTCCAGTGCGAGCATCTTCTGCTGGCCACCGGGTCTGAGGCCGTGGCCCTGCCCACGCTGCCTTTCGGCGAGCGCGTGTTGTCATCGACAGAGGCCTTGGCGCTGGACGCGCTCCCGCGCCAGCTTGTGGTGGTGGGCGGCGGCTACATCGGCCTGGAGCTCGGGTTTGCGTGGCGCAAGCTGGGGGCCGAGGTGGCCATCGTGGAGGCGTCTGATCGTGTGCTTCCCGCGTGGGATGACGACCTGGTGCGGCCGGTGGTCGCTTCTCTCCAGCGCCTGGGGGTTGCGCTGCACCTGGGGTGCCACGCAGAAGGACTCACGCACGACGGCCTCGGCCTTCGCGTGCGAAGCCGCCAGGCCGACGAATTCGTGCTGCCGATCGACCGCGTGCTGGTGGCCGTGGGCAGGCGTCCTCACACGGCGGGCTATGGGCTCGAAGGTCTGCAACTGACCATGGCCGGCAACGCCGTGAAGGTGGATGACCAGTGCCGCACATCGATGCGAAATGTGTGGGCCATCGGGGATCTCACCGGTGAGCCGATGCTCGCCCATCGCGCCATGGCGCAGGCCGAGGTGGCGGTGGCGTGCATCGCGGGCCACACGCGGCGTTTTGCGCCCCTGGCGGTGCCCGCCATCTGCTTCACCGATCCCGAGGTGGTGGCGGTCGGTCTGACACCCGCCGACTGCGCAGCCGCCGGCATCCCCTGCCTCAGCGCCAGTTTTCCGTTTGCCGCCAATGGTCGCGCGCTGTCCATGGATGGCGCCCAGGGATTCGTGCGCGTGGTCGCACGTCAGGACAATCACCAGGTGTTGGGCTGGCAGGCGGTGGGTCCGGGGGTCTCGGAGCTCGCGGCAGGCTTTGGTTTGGGTATCGAAATGGGTGCGCGGCTGGAAGACGTCGGCGGCACCATCCACGCCCATCCCACGCTGGGCGAGGCGGTGCAGGAAGCTGCGTTGCGCGCGCTGGGCAGGGCTGTCCACGTCTGATGCCGGACCTGCCCGGTCGGGCGGTACCGCCGTCAGGACGACGACGCGAGCTTGATCGCCTCTTCAATGCGCTGGTAGGTGCCGCACCGACACAGATTGCCGCTCATGGCCTCACGGATGGCCGTCGCATCCGGTTTGGGGTTGGCCTTCAACAGCGCGCACGCGCTCATCAGCTGCCCGCTCTGGCAATAACCGCACTGCACCACGTCCACCGCTGTCCACGCGCTGCGCAGCGCCGCGATTTCGGGACCTTCGATGCCTTCGATGGTGGTGATGGACTGGCCCGCCACCGCGGCCACGGGTGTGACGCAGGAGCGGATCGGGTTGCCGTTGGCGTGCACGGTGCAGGCGCCGCACAGCGCCATGCCGCAGCCGAACTTGGTGCCGGTGAGCTTCAGGTCGGCGCGCAGCACCCACAGCAAGGGTGTGTCGGGGTCGGCGTCCACCGTGACGGGGCGGCCGTTGACGTTGAGTGTGGTGGTCATCGCGGGCTCCTCAGGCAGACAGTTTCAGGGGCAGGCTGCGCAGGCGCTGGCCGGTGAGCGCGAACAGCGCGTTGGCCACCGCGGGCGCGATCGGCGGCAGGCCCGGTTCACCCACGCCTTCGGGGTGTTCGGTGCTGGGCAGGATGACGGTGTCCACGCGCGGCGCTTCGTTCAGGCGCAGGATGGGCTGGTCGTGGTAGTTGCCTTGCTGCACCTGTCCATCGACGATCTCCACGCCGCCGTACAGCGCTGCCGACAGGCCGAAGACCACCGCGCTTTCCATCTGTTGGCGAATGCCTGCGGGGTTGACCGCCAGGCCGCAATCGATGGCGCACCAGACACGGTGCACGCGGATGGCCTTGTCGGGCCCGAGCGAAACCTCGGCCACCTGCGCTACCGTGGAGCCGAAGGAGTCGTGCAGCGCGATGCCGCGCGCGGTCTTCGCCCCGTCGGGCGCCGGCGGCGAGGGTGTTCCCCAGCCCGCGGCCTGGGCGGCGGCGCGCAACACGGCGAGCTGCTTCGGGTGCTGCTGCAGCAAGGCTTCGCGAAACGCCAGCGGGTCGGCAGCCGCGGCGTGCGCGCATTCGTCGAGGAATCCCTCCTTGAAGAACGCCTGGTGTGAGTGACCCACTGCGCGCCAAAAGCCCACCTGCAGCGGCAGGGTCACGTTGACGTGCGCGATGCGCGCCGCCGGCCATTCGTAGGCCTGGTCGAAGGCGCCCTCGCTGGCGGTCTTGTCGGGCCCGCCGCCAGGCAGGCCGAAGGCGCGCTTCAAGACCTGCGGGATGATGGCCTGGCCGGCGCTGGTGTTCTTCCAGGCCACGAGTCGCTTGTCGGCGTCGAACCCGGCCTCGAAGCGCGCCACGCAGGCCGGGCGATAGAGGTCGTGCTTCGTGTCCTGCTCGCGGCTCCAGATCGTCTGCACCGGCTGACCCGGCACCGCCTTGGCGATGGCCGCGGCCTGGGCGATGAAATCAACCTCGAGCCGGCGCCCGAAGCCGCCGCCGAGCAGCATCACGTTCACCGTCACCGCGTCCGCTGGCAGCCCCATGGCGTCGGCCGCGGCCTTGCGCGCCAGGCCTGGCACCTGGGTGGAAACCCACACCGTGGCCTTGTTGCCTTCGAAGAGCACGGTGCAGTTGATGGGTTCGAGCGCTGCGTGTGCGAGCCAGGGGGCGCGGTACTCGGCGTCGATGCGCTGCGCCGCACCGGCCAGCGCGGCATCGACCTCGCCGGTCTCGTAAAAGGCGAAACCCTTTTCGGTGCGCGCGGCCTGTGCGATCCGCTCCAGGGCAGCGCTGCTGCTGAAGGTGGCCAGTTCGCCGTGGTCCCAGGTGACGTCCAGCGCGTCGGCCGCTTGCCGCGCGCGCCAGGGGTGGTCGGCGATCACCGCCACACCGCCGGTGCCGCCATTGAGCGGCGGTACCGCCACCACGGCCTTCACGCCGCGCCGCTGGCGTGCGGCCGCGTCGTCGTGGCGTTGCGCGCGGCCACCGAGGGTGGGGCACATCTTCACGCTGGCATACAGCAGGCCATCGGGCAGGGCGTCGATGCCGAAGCGCGCGCTGCCGTCGATCTTGCCCGGGGTATCGATGCGCCGCGTGGGCCGCCCGATGAGCTTGAAGCGCTCGGGCGACTTGAGCGTGGGCGAGGAGGGCATGGCTTGCTGCGCGGCGGCCGCGGCCAGCGCACCGTAGGGCAGGCGCCGGCCATCGGGCGCGATCACCTCGCCGTTCTCGGTGCTGCAGTCGGCCGTGGCGATGCTCCACTGCGCAGCTGCAGCAGCCACCAGCATCTGGCGCGCGGCGGCACCGGCCTGGCGCATCGGCAGCCACAGATCCTTCACGCTGGAGGAGCCGCCGGTCATCATGACGCCGACCTCGCGCATGGTCTTGGCCGTGAGCCACTTCACCGCGTCGAGCACCAGGTTGTCGGTGTCGGGGTGCACCGGCAGGCCGTCGACCACGGTGCTGATGTTGTTGTAGATCTTGTCGATGGGCGACTGCTGCCAGCGCACGCGCGACCAGTCGGCGTCCAGCTCTTCGGCCAGCAGCATGCACAGGCTGGTCACCACACCCTGGCCCATCTCGCTCTTGGCCAGCGTGACCGTGACCGTGCCGTCGCGCGCGATCTTCACCCAGCCATTGAAGGCGACTTCGCCCTCGCCGGTGGGCAATGACTCGGCCGTGGTGAGCCGCTGGCGCGGCGGCATCACGCCCCAGCCGATGGCCAGCGCGCCGGCGACGCCGAGCGTTCCGAGGATGAACTTGCGACGTGTGCCCATGGGTGATATCTCCCGGTGGCTTACTGGAACGCGACCTCGGCGAAGCTGCGCAGCTTGCGGCTGTGCAACTGGTCCACGCCGCCTTCGCGCAGCCGTTCGATGGCGCGGATGCCGATGCGCAGGTGCTGGTCCACGCGCTCGCGGTAGAAGTGGTTGGCCATGCCGGGCAGCTTGATCTCCCCGTGCAGGGGTTTGTCGCTCACGCAGAGCAAGGTGCCGTACGGTACGCGGAAGCGGAAACCGTTGGCCGCGATGGTGGCCGATTCCATGTCGAGTGCCACCGCGCGCGATTGCGAGAAGCGGCGCTGCGGCTTGTTGTCGGGCAACAGCTCCCAGTTGCGGTTGTCGGTGCTGGCCACGGTGCCGGTGCGCATGATGCGCTTGAGCTCTTGCGGCGCCACGCCGGTCACGTCGGCCACCGCGGCCTCCAGCGCGAGCTGGATCTCGGCCAACGCCGGAATGGGCACCCACAGCGGGAGCTCTTCGTCGAGCACGTGGTCCTCGCGCACGTAGGCGTGGGCGAGCACGTAGTCGCCCAGTTGTTGCGTGGTGCGCAGCCCGGCGCAGTGGCCCAGCATCAGCCAGGCGTGCGGGCGTAGCACGGCGATGTGGTCGGTGATGTTCTTGGCGTTGGCGGGGCCGACGCCGATGTTGACCATGGTGATGCCGCTGCGATCCGCGCGCATGAGGTGGTAGCCCGGCATCTGCGGCAGGCGCGGCGGCGCGTGGCCGAGTTCGTCGCCGGGTTCGTGCGGCAGGCCGGCGCGGCGGATCACCACGTTGCCCGGTTCGACGAAGGCGATGTAGGGGCTGTCGGGTTTGGCCATCTCGGCGTGGCCGAGCTTGATGAACTCGTCGATGTAGAACTGGTAGTTCGTGAACAGCACGAAATTCTGGAACCAGTCGGGCGAGGTGCCGGTGTAGTGGCGCATGCGCTGCAGCGAGTAGTCCACCCGCGGTGCGGTGAACAGCGCCAGCGGTTGCGGCTCGCCCGGCCCGGGCTCGTGCGTGCCGTTGGCAATGCCGTCGTCCATCGCGGTGAGGTCGGGCAGATCGAACACGTCGCGCATGAAGGCGCGGCGCGTGGCGCTCATCTGGCCTTCCACGTGGTCGTTTTCAGCGAACGAGAAGTGGATCGGGATCGGTTGGTTGCTGGTGCCGACCTCAAGCTCGCCGCCGTGGTTGGCCAGCAGCAGGCGGAACTGCTCGCGGTAGTAGTCTTCGTACAGGTCGGGGCGGGTGAGCGTGGTCTCGTAGCGGCCGGGGCCGGCCACGAAGCCGTAGCTCAGGCGTTTGCGGCCCAGTTCGTCGGCCCCTTCGCCCAGGCGCAGGTTGCTGTGCGTGTGCAGGCGCACGTAGGGGTAGCAGGCGCGCACCCGCACGCCGTGGAAGTCGGCGCCGTCCACGTAGTCGTGCAGCGCCTTGCGCAGGAAGTCCACGCTGTGCTGGTAGATGCGGCGCACCTGGTCGAGCGCGGCATCCGGGTCGTCGAAAAGGCGCGGGGCGGTAAAGTCGGGCGATCGCTGCATGGGCCTATTGTGTACGGCTTGAGATGAACGGTTTGTCATCCCCCGACGTGGCCCAGGCGGCCGCCACCCTCGCCGTGGCCCTGGGCTGCGGCCTGCTCGTGGGCATCGAGCGCGAGCGGCGCAAGGGCAGCGGGCCGGCGCGTGCGCTGGCCGGGTTGCGCAGTTTCGCGCTCACCTGCGTCACCGGCGCCGCCGCCGCGCTCACCGGCCTGTCGGGCGTGGTGGTGGCCGGCGCCGCGTTCATCGCCGCGCTGTGCGTCGTGGCCTATGTGAAGGACCGCTCGGACGACCCGGGCGTGACCACCGAGGTGGCACTGCTGCTCACCTACCTGATCGGCGTGCTGGCGGCCCACAGCGGCGCGCTGGCCGCCGCCATGGCGGTGTCGCTGACGGTGGTGCTGGCGGTGCGCGACCGCGCCCACCGCTTCGTCAACCACTGGCTGCAGCCGGCCGAGATGCGCGACGGTCTGCTGCTGGCCGCGCTGGTGCTGCTCGGCCTGCCGCTGTTGCCCGATCGCGCCTTGTGGGGCGACGCGCTCAACCCGCGCGCCATCGGCACGCTGCTGGCTCTCTTGCTGGCGATTCAGTCGGCAGCACACCTGGCGCGGCGCCTGCTGGCGGCGCGTCACGCGGTCGCTTTGTCGGCGCTGGCCTCGGGCTTCGTGTCGAGCACGGCCACCATCGCCAGCCTCGGGTTGGCGGCGCGCGAAGGCCGGGCGAGCCACCGGGCCATGGCCGGCGGCGGCCTGCTGTCGTGCGTGTCGACGCAACTGCAGGTGCTGATGGTGGCGGCCGCGGTGCGTCCCGCCTGGCTGAGCGCTTTGTGGTTGCCCGCGCTTGCCGCAGGTGCCATGGCGCTTGTCTGGGGTTGGTGGCTGGTGCGGCAGGACGGCGCCAACGTGGCTGTCACCGGCGCCACCCCGCGCACCGAGGCGCTGCCGGCCCCGCGCGCGGACCGCATGTTCAGCCTGGGCGGCGCACTCGCGGTGGCGGCGTTGTTGGCGGCTGTGCAGGCGCTGGTGCACGGTCTGCAGCAATGGTTGGGCGACGCCGGGCTGATCGTCGGCGCGGTGATCGGTGCGCTGGCCGATCTGCACGCCTCGGCCGCCGCGGTCTTCAGCGACAGCGGCCCGCTGGATGCGGCGCGCCAGGCGCTGGCGCTGGTGCTGCTGGTGCACGCGGCGAGCAAGTCGGTGACGGCCTTCGCCGCGGGTGGCTGGGGCTACGTGCGTTGGCTGGCGCCGGGGCTGTGGGTGCACAGCGCGCTGGCAGCGGCGTTGCTGCTCTTGCTGTAGCCGCTTCGCCGCCAGCGCCGGGCGCTCACCTCACGGGTTCGCGCATCGTCACGAATTCTTCCGCCGCGGTGGGGTGGATGCCGATGGTGTTGTCGAACACCGCCTTGGTGGCGCCGGCCTTGAGCGCCACCGCAAAGCCCTGCACGATCTCGCCAGCCTCGGCGCCCACCATGTGCAGGCCCACGACGCGATCGGTTTTCGTGTCCACGACCAGTTTCATCAGTGTGCGTTCACTGCGCCCCGACAGGGTGTGCTTGAGCGCCTTGAACTCGCTGCGAAACACGGTGACGTCGCCGAACCGCTCGCGCGCCTGCGCCTCGGTGAGGCCCACGGTGCCGATACTCGGGTGCGTGAACACGGCCGTGGGGATGAAGTCGTAGGCCATATCACGCGGCGCTTTGCCCGGTGCGGGGCCGCACAGCGCGTCCACCACCACCATGGCCTCGCCCAGCGCCACCGGTGTGAGCTGCACGCGGTTGGTCACGTCGCCGACGGCGCGGATGTGCGGCACGTTGGTCTGGTATTGCGCGTTCACGATCACCTCGCCTCGCGCGCCGGTGGCCACGCCCACACGTTCCAGACCTAGGTCTCGCGTGTTGGGCACGCGGCCGGTGGCGTAGAGCACGGCATCGGCCATCACGGTGTTGCCGTCCTCGCATTCCACGCGCAGGCCTTGTCCCGTCTTGCGGATGTCGACCACGCCGGCGTTCAGGCGCAGGTCCACGCCGGCCTTCACCATTTCGGCCGCGGCGAAGTGGCGGATCTCGTCGTCGAAGCCGCGCAGCACCTGCTCGCCGCGGTAGAGCTGGGTCACGTTTGCGCCCAGGCCGTTGAAGATCGAGGCGAACTCGCAGGCGATGTAGCCGCCGCCGACGATGAGCAGGCGCTTCGGGAACGGGTCGAGGTCGAACACCTCGTTGCTGGTGATGACGTGCTCGCGCCCGCTGAAGTGCGGCACGTGCGGTGTGCCGCCGGTGGCGATCAGGATGTTCGCTGCACTGAAGCGGCGGTGCCCGGGCGAGCCATCGGCGTTGAGCGTGGCCAGTTCGATCTCGTGATCGCCCACCAGGCGCGCAAAGCCGTCGAGCTGCGTGACGCCCGCGCCGCGCAGCAGGTTGGCATAGACGCCGTTCAGGCGCGCGATCTCCTTCGCGCGGTTGGCCTTGAGCGTGGCCCAGTCGAACGTGGTTTCACCCACCTGCCAGCCGAAGCCGCGTGCCTCCTCGAAGGCCTCGCTGTAGTGCGCCGCGTAGCTGTAGAGCTTCTTGGGAATGCAGCCCACGTTCACGCAGGTGCCGCCCAGGCCGTCGGTGCCCAGCACCTCGGCCAGGGCCACGCGCAGGCCGCGCTGTGCGGCCATGCGCGCGGCGCGCACGCCACCGCTGCCACCGCCGATGACGAAAAGATCGAAGTCGAATGCGCTCATGCCCGCAATGGTAGGCCGCCCGGTGCGGACTTGCCTCGCGCCCCGCCAAGGACCCGGCGCGCGCGGGGCCATGGCGAACACCCGGTGCGCGGCGTGGCGCATCTGCCCACAATGCGCGCCATGGCAACCCAGGCGCAGGCAAGCACGTCGGACGACGGTCTGGCGGTGGGCCGGCGCACGCAGCCCGCGATCGACTACGCCGACGAAGGCAGCGTGCAGCGCCTGGGTGCGGAGATCGCTCAACGACTGGGCGAGGAAGGGCGCGCGCTGCGCACCCTGATCGTGGCCACCGGCGTGCTGCACGAGGGCGAACAGGTGCGGCCCGAGCGCAGCTGGCAACACCTGCAGGCCGAGGCACTGCAGAGAGTGTTCCTGATCAACACCGTGGGCCCGGCGCTGGTGATGCGCCACCTGCTGCCGCTGTTGCCGCGCCAGGGGCGCTGCGTGGCGGCGTTCCTGTCGGCGCGCGTGGGCAGCATCGGCGACAACCGCCTGGGCGGCTGGTACGCCTACCGGGCGTCGAAGGCCGCGCTGAACCAGCTCGTGCGCACCGCATCGATCGAACTCGCGCGCCGCAACAAGGCGGCGCTGTGCGTGGCGCTGCACCCGGGCACGGTGGACACCGGCTTGTCAAAACCCTTCGCCAAGGCCGGCCTGGACGTGCGCCCCCCCGAGGTGGCGGCCGCCGACCTGCTGCGCGTGATCGACGGCCTGGGCGAGGGCAGCAGCGGATGCTTCTTCGATCACCAGGGTCTGGAAGTGCCCTGGTGAGCCCTTAGTAGGTGTAGACGCCGCGGCCGGTCTTGCGGCCCAGCCAGCCCGCGGCCACCATTTCCTTCAGCAGCGGGGCGGGGCGGTACTTGCTGTCATTGAACTCGGCCATGTAGACGTTCATCACAGCCAGGCACACGTCCAGACCGATCATGTCGGCCAGCGCGAGCGGGCCGATCGGCTGGTTGGTGCCGAGCTTCATGCCGGCGTCGATGTCTTCGGGGGTGGCGATGCCTTCGGCCAGCACGAAGAAGGCTTCGTTGATCATCGGCACGAGGATGCGGTTGACCACGAAGCCGGGTGCGTTCTTCACGGTGATGGGCGACTTGCCCAGCGCCTCGGCCAGGGCTTTGACCGTGTGGTGCGTGGCGTCGCTGGTCTGCAGGCCGCGGATGATCTCCACCAGCGCCATCATGGGCACGGGGTTGAAGAAGTGCATGCCGATGAAACGGTCGGCGCGTTGCGTGGCGGCGGCCAGCTTGGTGATGCTGATCGAGCTGGTGTTGGTGGCCACGATCACCTCGGGCGCGAGCAGCGCGTCGAGCTGCTGCAGGATCTTCACCTTCAGTGCCTCGTTTTCGGTGGCGGCCTCGATCACGAGCTGCGCGCCCTTCAGTTCCTCGTAGTTCGTGCTTGTCTTGATCCGTGCGAGCGCCTGCGCCTTGCCTTCGGCCGTGAGTTTTTCTTTCTTGATCAGCCGGTCCAGGCTGCCGGCCACGGTGGCCATGCCTTTGTCGAGCGCTGCCTGCGCAATGTCGACCATGACCACGCGAATGCCACTGGTGGCACAGGCCTGGGCGATGCCGTTGCCCATGGTGCCCGAGCCGATGATGCCGACGGTCTGGATGCGATTGCTGCTCATGCGGAAAACCTCGTGGGGAAATGAAGATGGCGGAAAGGGAAAACCCGCGTCGCGCGGGCGTCTTGGCTAGGCGCGCCTGCCTAAACCGGTGCCGGGCGCGCGTGCTAACTTGCTCTTCGATTGTCGCGCAGCCATGCTGCGCTGCAGCGACTCTGGAGACACCTGCATGTACGACGTGATCATTGTGGGCGGCGGCTCGGCCGGCTGCGTGCTGGCCGGGCGGCTCAGCGAAGACCCCCAACTGCGCGTGGCGCTGATCGAGGCCGGCCCGCCGGACCGCAGCGTGCTCATCCACTGCCCCGCGGGGCTGGCGCTGCTGGCCAAGAACGGGCAGGCCAACTGGTGCCTGGAGACGGTGCCGCAACCCGGGCTGAACGGCCGGCGCGGTTACCAGCCGCGTGGCAAGGTGCTTGGCGGCTCAAGCTCCGTCAACGCCATGATTTACGCCCGCGGGCACGCCAGCGACTACGACGCGTGGGCCGCCGAGGGCAACCCCGGTTGGGCCTGGGCCGACGTGCTGCCGTACTTCAAGCGCGCCGAGCACAACGAGCGCGGCGCCGATGCCTGGCATGGCACGGGCGGGCCGCTCAACGTGAAGGACCTCACCAGCCCCAACCCGTTCGTCGCGCATTTCGTGGCCGCTGGCCGGGAGGCGGGTCAGCCGGTGAACCCCGATTTCAACGGGGCAGAGCAGGAAGGCGTGGGCCCCTATCAGGTGACACACAAGGACGGCGAGCGCTTCAGCGCGGCCAAGGCCTACCTCACCCCGCACCTGGGTCGGCCCAACCTCACGGTGATCACCGATGCGTTGGTGATGCGCGTGGTGATGGACGAGGAGCCCGAAGAGGCTGGCGGCGCACCGCGCGCCGTGGCGGTGGAGTACCGCGCGCAGGGGGGGCGTGGGCCGCTGCAGATCGTGCGCTGCAAGGAAGGCGGCGAGGTGGTGTTGAGCGCTGGCGCCTTCGGCTCGCCCCAGTTGCTCATGCTCTCGGGCATCGGCCCGGCCGAGCATCTGCAGCAACACGGCATCCACGTGGTGCACCCGTTGCCCGGCGTCGGGCAGAACCTGCACGACCACGTGGACGTGGTGCAGGTGGTCAACGCGCCGCGCGCCACCGAACTCTTCGGCCTGTCGTTCAAGGGGGTGGTCGCCGCGTTGCGCGGCATCGTGGAATGGCGCCGTGCGCGCACCGGCCTGCTCACCACCAACTTCGCCGAAGCCGGGGGCTTCATCAAGAGTGCGCCCGACGAGGCGATCCCCGATCTGCAACTGCACTTCGTGATCGGCAAGCTGGTGGACCACGGCCGCAAGACGGTGTTCGGCCACGGCTTTTCATGTCACGTTTGCCTGCTGCGCCCGAAGAGCCGCGGCTCGCTGCGCCTGGCCAGCCGCGACCCGCAGGTGGCGCCGCTGATCGACCCCGCCTTTTTGCAAGACCCGGATGACATGGCGCGACTGGTGCGCGGCTTCAAGCTCATGCGTCGGCTCTTGCAGCAACCGGCGCTGGCGCGATTCGGTGGCACCGAGTCGCGCGCCTCGGCCGATGCGCAGAGCGACGCGCAGATCGAGCAGTTCATCCGCGGGCACGCCGACACCATTTACCACCCGGTGGGCACGTGCCGCATGGGCAATGGCGCCGACGCGGTGGTGGATGCCGAGTTGCGTGTGCACGGCGTGCAGGGCCTGCGCGTGGTCGATGCGTCGGTGATGCCGCGCATCGTGGGTGGCAACACCAACGCGCCGGTGATCATGGTGGCGGAGAAGGCGGTCGATATGATCCGCGCCGCACGCCGCGCCGCGGCGACATCACCGGAGACAGCCCATGATCCTGGAACACGCGGACATCCGCATCGATCCGTCGCAGGCCTCGGCGTTTGAAGAGGCCATCCTGCGCGGCGTGAACACCGTCATCGCGCACGCCAAAGGCTTCAAGGGCTTCAAGGTCAACCGCAGCATCGAAAGCCCGGGCCGCTACCTGCTGATGATCTACTGGGACACCCTGGAAGACCACACCGTGGGCTTTCGCGGTTCTGCGGCGTTCGCGCAATGGCGCGCCATCGTCGGCCCGTTCTTCGCACAGCCCCCGGTGGTGGAGCACCTCGAACTCGTGGGCAAGAGCTGAGGGCGCTGTCGGGCGTCATCGATACCCCAGCGGGTTACCCGCGGATCGCACTCCTAGACTCGTGGGCCCGCCCGCTGAGGCACGCTGTCTGGAGTTCCCCTTGATACGAGTCTTCGCTGCATTGGCCTGCGCCCTGCTGCTGTTCGCTTGCGCGATGCCCGCCAACCAGGGCCACTCCGAGATCATCACGGTGGTCAAGGTGTCCCCTCTGCCGTGGTTCGACCGCATGGCCGAAGGCGTGCGCGCATTCGAGGCGGGCGCCAACGGCTGGCAGGCGCGCCAGATCGGCCCGTCGCGCGCCGAGCCACATCTTCAGGCCGCACTGCTGGACGATCTGCTGCGGGATCGGCCGCCGCGCGCGCTGGCCATTGTGCCCACCGACCCGGCCGCGGTGGAAGCGGCCGCGCAGCGTGCCATGGCCCGCGGCATCGTGGTGGTGACCCACGAAGCCGACAGCCAGCTCAACACCCATGCCGATCTTGAGCCATTTGATCACGCGGCCTTCGGCGCGGCGCTCAACGAGCGGTTGGCCGCCTGCATGGGCGGGCAGGGTCAATGGACGACGTTCGTGGGCACGCGGGGCAGCCGCACGCACCGGCGCTGGATCGACGCCGCGCACGCCAATGCACAGCGGCATTCCGGATTGCGGCTGATCGAGCCCCTGAACGAATCGAACGATGACGCCGAGCAGGCCTATCGGATCGCCCGTGCGCTGTTGCAGCGTCACCCCGAACTGCGCGGTTTCCAGGGGGCCGCCTCCAGTGACGTGATCGGCATCGGCCGCGCGGTGCAGGAAGCCGGTCGCAGCGGTCAGGTCTGCGTGGTGGGCACGGGGCTTCCTTCGCGCAGCCGCGCCCTGCTGGAAGCCGGCGTCGTCGAAGCCATCGGCTTCTGGGACCCGCGCGATGCTGGCCTGGCGCTCAACCGCCTTGCGCAGCGTCTTGTGCAGGGCCAGCCACCTTCCGATGGCATGGACCTCGGTGTCGAGGGTTACCGCAAAGTGCGCGTGCGCCCCGGGCCTGGTCGTGGTGTCATCGTCACGGGCGACGCCGGGGTCATCGCCGATCGCAACGGCGCCCGGGGCTACCCTTTCTGATGTCTTCGCTGCGCCACCCCGTCAAGCACGTGGCGCGGATTTGCGCATCAGCGTCGATTTGCCAAACAGGCTTTCGATGAGATCGACCGCGAGTTCCGCTGTGCGGTTGCGCACGTCGAGCGCGGGGTTGAGCTCCATCACGTCGAGCGAGGCCAGGCGTCCGGTGTCGGCAATCATCTCCATGCACAGCTGCGCCTCGCGGTAGGTGGGGCCACCGGGCACGGTGGTGCCCACGCCGGGCGCGATCTCGGGGTCCAGGAAGTCGACGTCGAAGCTCACGTGCAGGTGGGTGTTCGCGTCGACCCCTGCCAGCGCCTGCTCCATGGTGTGTCGCATGCCCATCTCGTCGATGTAGCGCATGTCGAACACCTCCAGGCCATGCTCGTGCACCAGTCGCTTCTCGCCCGGGTCCACGCTGCGGATGCCGATCTGGCGCACCACGTCGGGCGTGATGGCCGGCACGTGCCCACCGATACCTGTGAGCGCCGCCGGACCCAGGCCGCACAGCAGGGCCACCGGCATGCCGTGGATGTTGCCGCTGGGTGTCAGTGCTGCGGTGTTGAAGTCGGCATGCGCGTCGAGCCAGAGCACGCGCAGTTTGCGCCCCACCGTGCGGCAGTGGCGCGCCACGGCACTGATCGATCCCAACCCGAGGCAGTGATCGCCGCCAAGCACGATGGGCAAGCGGCCCTGTTGCAACTCGTCGAACACGGCCGCATGCAGCGTGTGGTTCCAGGCCATGACCTCGTCGATGTGGCGGTAGCCATCGATCGGCGGTTGCCAGGGGTTGGCCGGGCCGTTCAGATTGCCGCGGTCGACCACCTGCAGGCCTTGTGCTGCCAGCACCCCCCCGATGCCGGCAACGCGCAGCGCCTCGGGCCCCATGGAGGCGCCGCGCGCGCCAGCGCCGATGTCGGTGGGCACACCGATGAGGCTGACGGGTGGGGTGGCGAGTGGGTGCATGCAAACGTGCCCGGTGCGGGTCTGGTGGGTCGGCGGCTGCCGGGGGCACCCGCCACGCTTGGCATCGATTGTCACATCCGGGCTGGCCGGGCGCGTGACGGTGCGATCCCGTCGACTCCTCGGCACCAGAGCCCGACCTCGCGCCAGGCGCCGCGGGCGTGACCCACAATCGCGGCATGAGCAGTGGCGCAACCCTTCCCCCTTCGCAACCCTGGCCAGCCTGTGGCGCGCAGCACCTCGTGAGCGACGCGCGCGGCTGGCACCAGCCCACGCCCGACTACTGGCGCGTCTGGCTGCAACGGCCCGAACTGGCCCTCGTGCCCGAATCCTGCGTGGCCGAGCGCGCCTTGCACGAGGCCATGCTCGACGACCCGCTGCGCAGCGTGATCGCCGGCCAGATCGAGGCCATGCTCGACGCCGACGTGCGCGAGAACTGGCGTCACTTCCTGGCCCTGCGCGACGCGGTGCAACGCGCCGGTACGCTGGAGGCCGCGTGGGCGGGCTTTTTCGAGCGCGGCGCGATCGCGCTGCCGCCGTTGTTCCTTGATCTGCTGGTGCAGGCCATGCTCGTGCGCGTGCTGGCGGGCGAGACGGACGCCCAGGTGTGGCGTGCGGCCGAGCTGCTGTTCCGGCGCCAGCGCGTGCAGTTGCACGCCGGCCGCGTACTCGCGGGCGATGCCGACACGCTGGACCACCTCAATCAAACCGCCGGGCTGGGCAGCATCGGCGCGCTGCTCAAGCAGGCGGGCGCCGCCCTGCGCGGTGTGGATCTGCAGGTGCTGGGCGCCGACAACGCCGCGCACTACCTTCAGGACCTGCACCGATCGACCGACCACCGATACCTGCTCGACCTTACGCACACGGTGCAGCAGGCGCTGCCCCATGGGCTGGTGCTGAGCATGAACCGCGCGGATTCGGGCCTGAAGGCGCTGGCGCGTGTGCTGCAGCGCTGGGTGACGCACCTGCACGGCGTGCTGGTGGAGATCGAACCCTTGTCGCGCGTGGACGATGCCGCCTGGCGCTGGCACGTCGGGCTCGATGTGGAGGCCACCGCACTGCTCAACGATCTCTACCAGGGCAAGAGCCTGAGCGAGGCGCGCCAGCGCCGCCTCATCAGCCTGTTCCGCCTGCGCTTTGCCGACCCGGCGCAGCAGCGCGAGGACGTGCGGGGCAAGCCGGTCTACCTGGGCCTGGCCATGACGGCCGAAGGCCTGCTGCGCCTGAAACCGCAGAATATGCTGCTCAACCTGCCCGTCGCCAGCGCAGCGGACGCGCTCAGCCCGAGCTCGGCGCCCTGACCACCCGCAGCGACGCCGGCCGCACCGCCACGGTGAGGCTGCGCGCCAGGCCCAGCCATTCGCCGTCGGCGGCCACGGGCAGGTCGCCGCGGCCCAGCACGGACATTTGCTCGAAGGCCTGGGTATGGATCTTCGGGTGACCCAGGTGCCAACCCACCAGCAGGCGCGGCAACATGCCCAGCGCCCCCAGGCGCGAGAACGGCCCGGCCACCAGCAGGTTGAGCAGGCCGTCGTGCGTGCGCGCGCCGGGCGTGGCCGGCATGCCGCCGCCGAAGGTTGGGGTGTTCAGCGTTGCCGCGAACAGCGCCGGACCCTCGTGCCGGTGCACGCCGTCCACCGTGACGTCCAGGTGCCAGGTGCGCAACGCCGCAAGCTCGCGCAGCGTGGCCCACAGGTAACGCGGCAGGCCGCGCAGGTGCGGCGGGCCAGTCAGTGCGCGCGCCACCACGGCGGCGTCGAAGCCTGCGCTCAGGCTGGAGAGAAACGGCGTCTCGCGGCGCTCGCCGAGCGTGTCGTGCCAGGTGGCCAGACCGGTGTCCATGTCGCTGGCCGGGCCGTTGAGCGCGTGCGTGAGCCAGGGCAGGGGGCTGCCGCTGCGCAGGCCGAGGGCGCGCGCGGTGTCGTTGCCGCTGCCCAGGGGCACCACGCCGAGCTCGTGGCGGCGCTCCAGCAGCGCGGGCAGCCAGCGGTGCAGGGTGCCGTCGCCACCCACCGCCACCACGCGCGTGCCATCGGGCAGGCCGCGCAGCAGCGCCAGTGCGGCGGGGACGCTGTCGGGTGTGTGCAGTTGCACCCCCGGGGGCAACGCGTCCTGCAGCGCCGCGAACAGGCGCACGGCCCGCCCGCCTTGGGCGCGCGGGTTGGCAATGACGGTGCGCAACGTGGGTGGGGTGCGAACGGAAGGGGGGCCGATGCCGGGCATCGGCCGAGTGTCACATGTTCCGGCGGTACTGCCCGCCCACCTCGAACAGCGCGTTGGTGATCTGGCCCAGCGAGCAGCAGCGCACCGCGTCCATCAGCACTTCGAACACATTGCGGTTCTCGATCACCGCCTGCTTCAAACGCTCCAGCATGGCAGGTGCCTCGTGTGCGTGCCGCGTGTGGAAGTCGTGCAGTCGCTGCAGCTGGCTCTGCTTTTCCTCTTCGGTCGAGCGCGCGAGCTCGAGCGCCTGCGGGATCGGATCGCCGTGCGGATTGCGGAAGGTGTTGACACCGATGATGGGCAGCTCGCCGGTGTGCTTGAGCATCTCGTAGTGCATCGACTCGTCCTGGATGCGCCCGCGCTGGTAGCCGGTCTCCATCGCGCCGAGCACGCCGCCGCGTTCGGCAATGCGCTCGAACTCGGCCAGCACCGCTTCTTCCACCAGCTCGGTCAGCTCGTCGATGATGAAGGCGCCCTGGTTTGGGTTCTCGTTCTTCGCCAGGCCCCACTCGCGGTTGATGATGAGCTGGATCGCCATCGCGCGGCGCACCGAGTCTTCGGTGGGCGTGGTGATGGCCTCGTCGAACGCGTTGGTGTGCAGGCTGTTGCAGTTGTCGTAGATGGCAATCAGCGCCTGCAGCGTGGTTCGGATGTCGTTGAACTGGATCTCCTGCGCGTGCAGGCTGCGTCCGCTGGTCTGGATGTGGTACTTCAGCTTCTGGCTGCGCTCGTTGGCACCGTACTTCTCGCGCATGGCCACGGCCCAGATGCGCCGCGCCACGCGGCCCATCACCGTGTATTCCGGGTCCATGCCGTTGCTGAAGAAGAACGAGAGGTTGGGCGCGAAGTCGTCGATGTGCATGCCGCGCGCGAGGTAGGCCTCCACGAAGGTGAAGCCGTTGGAGAGCGTGAACGCGAGCTGGCTGATCGGGTTGGCACCGGCCTCGGCGATGTGATAGCCGCTGATGGAGACCGAATAGAAGTTGCGCACGTCGTGGTGCACGAAGTACTCGGCGATGTCGCCCATCACCTTCAGGCTGAACTCGGTGCTGAAGATGCAGGTGTTCTGGCCCTGGTCTTCCTTGAGGATGTCGGCCTGCACCGTGCCGCGCACGTTGGCCAGCACCCATTCGCGGATCTTCGCGGCCTCGGTGTCGGTCGGCTCGCGGCCGTTGTCGGCCTTGAACTTCTCCAGGTTCTGGTCGATGGCCGTGTTCATGAACATGGCCAGGATGGAGGGTGCCGGGCCGTTGATGGTCATCGACACCGAGGTGGCCGGGTGGCACAGGTCGAAGCCGCCGTAGAGCACCTTCATGTCGTCCAGCGTGGCGATGCTCACGCCCGAGTTGCCGACCTTGCCGTAGATGTCGGGCCGCGGGTCGGGGTCGTTGCCGTAGAGCGTGACCGAATCGAAGGCGGTGGACAGGCGCTTGGCCGGCATGCCCTCGGAGAGCAGCTTGAAGCGCCGGTTGGTGCGGAAGGGGTCGCCTTCGCCGGCGAACATGCGCGTCGGGTCTTCGCCCTCGCGCTTGAACGCGAAGGTGCCGGCCGTGTAGGGGAAGCTGCCGGGCACGTTCTCCAGCATCAGCCACTTGAGGATCTCGCCGTGGTCCTCGTAGCGCGGCAGCGCCACCTTGCGGATCACGGTGCCCGACAGGCTCTTGGTGGTCAGCGCGGTGCGGATCTCCTTGTCGCGGATCTTCACCACGTACTCGTCGCCCGCGTAGGCCTTCTGCATGTCGGGCCACTGCAGCAGCAGTTTGCGCGCGGCGCCGTCCTGGTCGAGTTCGCGCACCTGGGCGAGGTCGATCACGGCTTCGGCCGCCTTGGGCCGGCCCGCCTTGTCGACCTTGAGCATGGCCGCGGTGGCGCGCAACTGCTGGATCTCGCGCGCGAGCTTCGCCTGCTCGTGCACCTTCTTCTTGTAGCCGCGCACGGTGTCGGCGATCTCGGCCAGGTAGCGCGTGCGCGCCGGCGGCACCACCGGTGTCTGGTTGGTGCTGTGGCGCACGGCCACGCGCGGCAGGCGGCCTTCGCCGAGCGTGAGGCCGAGTTCGGCCAGGCGCGGCGCAAGCGCCTGGTACAGCGCGCTCACGCCGTCGTCGTTGAAGCGCGCGGCCATGGTGCCGAACACCGGCATCTCCTCGGGCCGCTTGCCCCAGGCTTCCTTGTTGCGCTGCACCTGCTTGGCGACGTCGCGCAGCGCGTCGGCCGCGCCCTTGCGGTCGAACTTGTTGATCGCTACGAACTCGGCGAAGTCGAGCATGTCGATCTTCTCGAGCTGGCTGGCGGCGCCGAACTCGGGCGTCATCACGTACATCGGCACGTCCACGTGCGGCACGATGGCGGCGTCGCCCTGGCCAATGCCGGAGGTCTCGACCACCACGAGGTCGAAGCCTGCGGCCTTGCAGGCGGCGATCACATCGGGCAGGGCGGCGCTGATCTCGCTGCCGAAATCGCGCGTGGCCAGGCTGCGCATGAACACGCGCGGGCCCTGGCCCCAGGGCGAGATGGCGTTCATGCGGATGCGGTCGCCCAGCAGCGCGCCACCGCTCTTGCGGCGCGAGGGGTCGATGCTGATGACGGCCACGCGCAGCGCGTCGCCCTGGTCCAGCCGCAGGCGGCGGATGAGTTCGTCGGTAAGCGAGGACTTGCCCGCCCCGCCCGTGCCGGTGATGCCCAACACGGGCACCTTGCGGCCCGAAGCAGCGTCGCGCACCGCCTTGAGCAGTGCGGCGTCGGCGCTGCCGTTCTCGATCACGGTGATGAGCTGCGCGAGCGCGCGCCAGGCCATCTCGCCATGCCCCTGCACAGCGGCCAGGGCCTTGGGCGCGTGGGGCGACAGGTCCTGGTCGCAGCGCATGACCATCTCGCCGATCATGCCGGCCAAGCCCATGCGCTGGCCGTCTTCGGGGCTGTAGATACGCGCCACGCCGTAGGCCTGCAGTTCCTGGATCTCGCCCGGCACGATCACGCCACCGCCGCCGCCGAACACCTGGATGTGTGAGCCGCCGCGCTGCTTGAGCAGGTCGACCATGTACTTGAAGTACTCGACGTGGCCGCCCTGGTAGCTGCTGATGGCGATGCCCTGCACGTCCTCCTGCAACGCAGCCGTCACCACTTCATCAACGCTGCGGTTGTGGCCGAGGTGGATCACCTCCGCGCCCATGCCCTGCAGGATGCGCCGCATGATGTTGATGGCCGCGTCGTGTCCATCGAACAGGCTGGCCGCGGTGACGAAGCGCACCTTGTGCTTGGGACGGTAGTTGGCCAGGGCCTGGTAGTCGGCGCTCAGCTGGGTCATGGTTCGTCTCTCTCGGTCTCGGGGGGGGTCATTCGACGCGCAGGTTCTTCAGCGCGGGATCTTCGGGGGGAAAGCGCAGGTCCAGCGCCTTGAGGGTGTCGCGCACGATGGTCGCGATCATCAGGTTGCGGTGCGTCTTGCTGTTCGCGGGCACCACCGTCCAGGGCGCCCAGGGCGTGCTGGTCGCCTCGAGCAGGTCTTCGTAGGCCTTCTGGTACTTCGGCCACTGCTTGCGCACCTCGAGGTCGCCGAGGCTGAATTTCCAGTGTTTCTCGGGGTCGTCGATGCGGTCCTGCAGGCGCTGGCGTTGTTCATCGAAACCGATGTGCAGCATGAACTTGAGGATCACGGTGCCGGTTTCGGCCAGCAGGCGTTCGAAATCGTTGAGCTGCGCATAGCGCTGCTTCGTCTGCGCGGCGTCGATCCAGCCGTTGACCACCGGCACCAGCACGTCCTCGTAGTGGCTGCGGTTGAAGACCACGATCTCGCCGCTGCCCGGCACCGCCTGGTGGATGCGCCAGAGGAAGTCGTGCGCGCGCTCACGCTCGGTGGGGGCCTTCCAGCCCACGGTGCGCACGCCCAGCGGGCTGGTGCGCGAGAACACGCCGCGCACAGTGCCGTCCTTGCCCGAGGTGTCGGTGCCTTGCAGCACCACCAGCATCTTGAAGCGGCCGTCCGGGTGAAACACGTTCTGCAGGCGGTCGATCTCGTCGGCCAGGGCTTCCACCGCGGCCTTGTCGGCGGCCTTGTCGCCACCCGAGAACGGCTTGTCGTCCGGGTCAAGCGCCTTGAGGGAAACCTGTGTCTTCGCGGCCTCGGGATCGACCTGCCAGCGGCGCCAGGCACTGCCCTTGGGCGCGCGCAGAACCTGCTCGTCAAACGGCAGGCGAACGTCGGCGGTGCGGGGCATGGCGTCTCCGGAGGGGTGTCGTGGGCGCTCACCCTAACCGGGTTTGCGGAGTTGACGTTAACGTAAACGTCAATGTTAGCGGCAAACCAGAAAAAAGGGGCGCCGAAGCGCCCCTTGGCCAGACCGGTGGTGATCAGTTGTAGAGCACCGAGGGCAGCCACATGCCGATCTGCGGGAACCAGTACAGCAGCACGATGGCGATGATCTGGATGCCCATGAAGGGCAACATGCCCGCGAAGATCTGGTTCAGCGTCACGTGCTTGGGTGCCACGCCTTTCAGGTAGAACGCGCTCATGGCCACCGGCGGGCTCAGGAAGGCGGTCTGCAGGTTCAGCGCCACCAGCAGGCCGAAGAACAACGGATCGACGCCGAAGTTATCGAGCAGCGGGATGAAGATCGGCATGAAGATCACGATGATCTCGGTCCACTCCAACGGCCAGCCCAGGATGAAGATGATCACCTGCGACAGGATCAGGAACTCGGTCTTGGACAGGTTCATGCCCAGCACCCACTGCTCCACCAGCTCCTGCCCGCCCAACAGCGCGAAGGCGGCCGAGAAAATGGCCGAGCCCACGAACAGCCAGCACACCATGGCGCTGGTCTTGGCGGTGAGGAACACGCTTTCCTTGACCACGCCGAAGGTGAGTTGCCGGTAGGCCGCTGCGAGCAGGAAGCCGCCGAGTGCACCCACGGCTGCCGCTTCGGTGGGCGTGGCCAGGCCGAACACGATGGAGCCGAGCACCGCGAGGATGAGCACCATCAGCGGGAAGAAGCTGGTGAGCAGCATCTTGAAGATCTCGAGCCGCGCGTAGCTGAACAGCGCATAGAACACCGCCAGCGCCAGCGCGCCCACCGCCACGCCGATCCAGTAGCCGCTGCCGGCCTGGGTATCGGCGGCGGCCGCGCCAGGTTCGGCCACGGTGTCGGCGGCCGGGGGCTCGGCCACGCCTTCGGCGGCATTCTCGGGTTCGTCCACGGCCGCACCATCGGGCTCACCGAGCGCGCCTTCTTCGTCGGCGGCGGGTGGCTCGGCAAGGCCACTGTCTGCCGCCTCTTCGCCTTCGGCGGGCGGCTCGGCCAGGCCGCCGTCGGCGGCTTCCTCGGCGGCGTCCTCCTCGGCGGCGGGCGGCTCGCTCAGGCCGGTACGGGCTTCGCGATCAACCTGCTCCACGCCGATGGGCATGAGTTCGCTCGCGGCGTCGGTCGCGGCCGCGCGGGGGCTGGGGTAGCTCATCACCGCCACCACCAAGAACAACACCGCAGGCATCAGCACGATGCCCAACTGACGCAGCAGGTAGCCGCTGGACACGCCCTGGTTGTTGCGACCCTTGAGCGCCGCAAGCAGGCCCAGCAGTGCCGACTTGCCCGCGCTGGCGCCCACCTTCAGCAGCGGCTCGGGCAGGGGCACGTTGCGCTGCTCGGCCGACAGCGGCGGCGCCCAGGCCGGCTTGAGCTTGGCCAGGATGATCACGTAAACGATGTACAGACCCGCAAGCATCAGCCCGGGAAAGAACGCACCCGCGTAGAGCTTCACGACCGAGACACCGGCAGTGGCACCGTAGACGATCAGCAGCACCGAGGGCGGGATGAGAATGCCCAGGCAGCCGCCGGCGGTGATGGAGCCGGCCGCCAGCCGGGTGTCGTAGCCGCCCTTGAGCATCTGCGGCAGCGCCAGCAGGCCCATGAGCGTGACCACGGCACCGACGATGCCGGTGGCGGTGGCGAAGACCGCGCAGGTCACCAGCGTGGCCACGGCCAGCGAGCCGGGCACGCGCGAGAGCGACAGGTGCAGGCTGCGGAACAGCTTCTCGATCAGGTTGGCGCGTTCGACCAGGTAGCCCATGAACACGAACAGCGGGATCGCGATCAGCACATCGCTGGCCATCACCGAGAACGCGCGCTGCACCATCAGGTCCAGCGTCTGCTTGATCGCACCGGCCGCGGACTGATCGCCCGAGTGGTAGGCGAAGAAGGTGAAGATCATCCCCATGCCCATCAGCGTGAAGGCGGTGGGGAAGCCCAGCATGATGGCCACCACCACCAGCGAGAGCATGAGCAGGCCGTAGTGGCCGTTGGTCATGGTGTCCACGCTGAGCACCATCGCCAGCACGCCGGCGATGATGAGGCCCATCAGCGTGAAGCCGAACCAGAGTTCCTTGCGGATCGTCATCACTGGCCGCCTTTCTTGGTGACCAGGCTGTCCAGGGCCTCGATGTCGGCGTCTTTCACGTGCACCATTTCCTTGAGCTTGTCGACGTCGACTTCCTCGACGTCCTCCTCACGTTTGGGCCATTCGCCGGTTTGGATGCAGATGACGCAGCGGATGATTTCCACGATGCCCTGCAGCAGCAGGAAAGCGCCCGCCACCGGCACCACGAACTTGAACGGATAGACCGGGATCGGGTCCGCGTTGAAGGTTTGCTCGCGAATCGCCAGCGATTCGTTGGCGAAGGTCCAGCCGGCCCAGGTGAGCGCAACGATGCCGGGCAGGAAGAAGATGATGTAGAGCGTGAGGTCGATGCTGGCCTGCGTGCGCGGCTTGAAGAAGCCGTACAGCACGTCACCGCGCACGTGGCCGTTCTTGGCCAGGGTGTAGGCGCCGGCGGTCATGAAGAGCAATCCGTACAACATGATCTGGGCATCCAGCACCCAGGCATGTGGGTCGTTGAGCACGTAGCGCGAGAAGACTTCCCAGCTGATGAGGCCGGTGAGGGCCACCACCGACCAGGCGCAGGCCTTGCCGAACCAGGTCGACAGACTGTCGACCGCGATGAGTAGTTTTTGCATGACGATTTCCAGGAAACAGAAAAGGGCGCCCCAGGGGCGCCCTTTTCCGGGCCGACCTCGGGGGATCAGCTCTTCTTCGCGCCTTTGCCGAAGTAGTGGTTGTAGGCCATTTTGAAGTCGACCATGTAGTCGTTCTGCCACTGGCCAGCGCGCGCGGCGAAGGCCTTTTGCGAGTCGAGCACCTTCTTGAACAGCGGGTTCTCGCCGCCTTTCTTGGCGATGATCTTGTCCCACGAGGCGAGTTGCGCGCGAAGGATGGCATCGGGCGTCTTGTAGAACTTCACGCCGGCTTTCTTGAGCTCGATGTAGTCCTGCGAATTGCGCTGGATGGCCTTCCAGCTCATGTCGGCGCTGGCGGCCTGCACGCCGTAGTCGACGATGGCCTTCAACTCGGCCGGCAGCGCGTCGAGCTTGGCTTTGTTGAAGAGGATCTCGAACTGCTCGCCCGACTGGTGGAAGCTCTGCAGCATGCAGTTCTTCACCACATCCGGGAAGCCCAGGACGCGGTCGGAAGAGGCGTTGTTGAATTCGGCGCCATCGATGAGGCCGCGGTCCAGGGCCGGCACGATCTCGCCACCGGGCAGGGGGTTCACGGCGGCGCCCATGTCGGTGTACATGTCCACCGCCAGGCCCACGGTGCGGAACTTGGTGCCTTTGACGTCGGCCACCTTGGAAATCGGCTTCTTGAACCAGCCGAAGGGCTGGCTGGGCATGGGGCCGTACAGGTACGACACCACGTCAAGGTTCAGGCTCTTGTAGATCTCGGCCAGCAGGTCCTTGCCGCCGCCGTAGTTGTGCCAGGCCAGCACCATGTTCGGGTCCATGCCGAATGCCGGACCGGAGCCCCACAGTGCCAGCGCCGAGTTCTTGCCGTAGTGGTAGGCCACCACACCGTGACCACCGTCGAGCGTGCCCTTGGCCACGGCTTCGAGCAACTGGAAGGCGGGCACCACGGCGCCCGCGGGCAGCACCTCGATCTTCAAACGACCGCCGGCCATGGCGTTGACCTTGGTCGCGAAGTCGTTGGCGTATTCGTGGAAGATGTCCTTGGCCGGCCAGGTGGACTGGAAGCGCAGCGTGGTGGTCTGCGCGGTGGCGACCATCGGCACGGCCATGGCACCGGTGGCGACGGCAGCGCCTTTGAGCATGCCGCGGCGGGACGTGACGGTCTTTTTCTCGGTCATCGGTTGTCTCCAGAACGGGGTTGGGGAAAAAGCATCATCCATCTGCAAGCATGCTTACCAAGACAGGGTTTTCACCAACGTTCAGCTTGGTGCAAGCTGCGAAAAGGCCCGTACGCCTCTGTGGAGCGAGGGTCCGCAGCGGTGTGAATTTTTTTGAACCGCCCGATGAAATCCATGCGCACATGTCGGCCATGATGCAGACCAATGTGTACCAATCCCACGCAGGAGTCCCGATGAACCAGCCTCTGCCTCTGCCGATCCGGCTCTTCGACCCGGTGTCCAGCACCTGCACTTACCTCGTGTTCGATCCTCAAACGCGCGAGGCGGTGATCATCGATCCGGTCGACGAACAGCTGTCGCGCGACCTGGATGCGCTGCAGGCGCATGGCCTGAAGCTGGTGTGGTCGATCGAGACCCACGCCCACGCCGATCACATCACCAGCGCCGGGCGCCTGGTGGAGCTCACCGGCGCGCGCACGGCCGCACCCGCGGGCTGTGGCATCGGCACCGCCGTGGTGCAACTCGAGCATGGCAATGAATTGCGCTTTGGCGCCGAAACCCTGCGTGCGCTGCACACACCGGGCCACACGGCCGGCAGCATGAGCTTCGTGTGGCGCGACCACGTGTTCACCGGCGACACGCTGCTCATCGACGGATGCGGGCGCACCGACTTCCAGTCGGGCAGCGCCCGCGATCTTTACCGCAGCCTCACACAGGTGTTGTTCGCACTGCCCGACGAGACCACCGTCTGGCCCGGGCACGACTACAACGCACGCAGCCACTCCACCATTGGGCACGAGAAGCGGCACAACGCGCGCGTGGCTGGCCGCAGCGAGGCCGAGTTCGTGGCGTTGATGGAGGGCCTGAATCTGCCGCGGCCGCGCCGCATCGACGAGGCCGTGCCGGCCAACCTGAGCTCGGGCCTGCGTCACGATGCCGGTGGCGATGCGCTGGATGCGCCGCGCGCGCCGCAAGGGGCGGCGGCGGGCAGCTATGCGGGCGATATCTCGCCCGCGCTGGCGTGGCGCTGGGTGCAGGAGGGGCGCGCCGTGCTGGTGGACGTGCGCACCGACGCCGAGCGCGAGTGGGTGGGTTTCGTGCCCGAGGCGACGCCGGTGGCCTGGAAGCAGTGGCCGGGCATGGTGCCCAACCCCGACTTCGACCAGCAGGCCAGGGCGGCCGCGCAAGGCGGCAAGCCCCTGTTGATGCTGTGCCGCAGCGGCGTGCGCTCGATCGCCGCGGCGCAGCGCGCCACCGCACTGGGGCTTGAGGCCTACAACATCCTCGAAGGCTTCGAAGGCGACCCCGATGCGCAGGCGCACCGGGGCTCCCTCGGCGGCTGGCGGCGTCGCGGCCTGCCGTGGCGGCAGAAATGACGCACATGGGCGGGGCAAAAACGAGACGCCCATCCGACCACTGGTCGGCTTTCCAACCCCAAACTTGAGACGAAAGCCTCACATCCCCTGTCAACTCTGACAGGGTTTGTGCGATCCGTCACACATTCATTTTTTTAATGGGGTTCTCTGGCCTTCTAGGAGAACTCCATGACATCGTTGGGAACGTTGGAACGCGCGGCAGCCAAAGAGCCCGCCATTCACCCTGCCGTGCTCGCCCGGCTCGAGCGCGACTTCAAGCCGCGCTGGGAGGGGCAGTGGGGCGGCCGCTTCGTGCTGCACGGCAGCCAGCCAGGGCCGGACGCCGTGCGCCTGGACGGCAACGACTACCTCAGCGTGACGGGCCACCCCGACATCGTGTCGGCGCAGATCTCGGCACTGACCCGCAGCACCGAGTTCGTGGTGCAGTCGGGCGTTTTCCTGTTGCAGCAGCACCCGTCGCGCGCACTGGAGCAAGCGCTTGCTGACTGGGTTGGAAAGGAGGATGCGCTGGTCTGCCAGTCTGGCTACTCGGCCAACGTCGGGTTGCTGCAGTGCATCGCCAACCCCGACACGCCCGTGTACCTGGACGGCATGGCCCACACCTCGCTGTGGGAGGGCGCGCACGCGGCGCGGGCACCGGCCCACATGTTCCGCCACAACGACCCGGACCACCTTGATCGCACCCTGGCGCGCAAGGGCCCGGGCGTGGTGGTGGTCGATTCGGTCTACAGCACCACCGGTGCGCTGTGCCCGCTGCGCGAGATGGTGGAGGTGGTGGAAAAACACGGCGCCATGATCCTGGTGGACGAGTCGCACTCGCTGGGTACGCACGGCCCGCGCGGCGCCGGCCTGTGCGCCGAGCTCGGGCTGACCAACCGCGTGCACTTCATCACCGCCAGCCTGGCCAAGGCCATGGCCGGGCGCGCGGGTTTCTTCACCATGCCCGCCAGCATGCGCTACTACGTGCTGAGTTCGAGTTTTCCGAACATCTTCAGCTCCTGCCTGCTGCCCCACGAGGTGGCGGGCCTGCGCGCCACGGTGGACGTGTTGCAGCGCGCCGATGCGCAGCGCGAGCGGCTGTTCCAGATCACGCGCCGCCTGCGCGAGCGCATCACCGAACTCGGCTATCCGATTCACCAGGGCAGCGAGCAGATCATCGCGCTGGAGGCGGGCCTGGAGTTCACCACCATGCAGCTGCGCGACGAGCTGGAAAAGCGCGGGGTGTTCGGCGCCATCTTCTGCGCCCCGGCCACCAGCCGCAACCGCGCCATAGTGCGACTGACGCTGAGTGCGGCGCTCACCGATGCCGAGCTTGATCACATCGAGGCCGTGCTGGCCGAGGTGGCGCCCATCGTGCAACCCTGGGACTGGCCGATCGCGCGCCGTGGTCGGGTGGGCGCGGAGGCGGTCGCGGCCTGAATCTGGCACGCGCAGCATCGCGATGGAACGCCGGCACCTGCCGGCGTTCTACGCTTCAGTGGTCCTGCACGGTTCGGTGGTTCTCGGCCTGCAGGAAGTGCTGGTACGCGTAGATCGGTTGCGGCAGTTCGTTGGCCGCGATGGGGAAGCTGGCCGCCATCAGAAGGCCGTCTTCACCGATGGGGTTGGCCGGGGCGGTGCGCACCGGCCCGCGCAGCGCCAGTTGCTGGTGCAGCTCCACCGCCGCCAGGCGGCGCCCGTCGCGCACCGCCTGCACCACGTCCATGCCCAGCGCCGCGGAGGCCGCCAGCTCGGCCAGGTCGCCCAGGCTCGCGGTGGGCTCCAGCTGCAGCCAGTGCGCGGTGCCGGCAGCGTCCAGCCCGAGCAGGCCAAAGGGTTCGCCCACCACCACGTACTCCACCCAGTGGTGGTGTGTGTAGTCGCGCAGCCATTGCGCCACCGATGGAATCTGCAGCAGCGAGAGCTGTTGCGGGCGAAGCACGCCGCGCCACAGCGTGTTCAGGCGCGGGTGGGGCGCCTGGGCCAGGCGGCGCAGCACGCCGAGCAGGTGGCGCGTGATGTCGGTCGCCTGCTTGGGCACGAACTGGTCGATCAGGCCGTTGTTGAAGGCCTGGATGGCGATCTGCTCGTCGGCCTGGCCGGTGAGCAGCACGCGCGAGCCCGGCCAGTCGAGCAGGGTGTTGAGCACGGTGAGCCCGTCGGTGCCGGGCATGGCGTAGTCCACGACGCAGATCTTCGCCAGCCGATAGCGCTCGGGGCGTGATGCCCAGTAGTGCAGCACCTGCGGTATCAGCGCCTGGCCCTGGCGCCAACGGTCGATCATCTGGACCTGCAGGGCGGCGTCGGTCTCCCAGTGCGCGGGTTCGGCCTGCATGCGCGCCAGAAAGCCCGAAGGGCGTGAGTAGAGCTCGACCTGGGTCTGCCCGGGCACCACCATGCCAAGCATCTCGAGGTAGTCAGGGTCGTCGTCGAGGAACAGCACGGCGCCCGGGCGCTGGAACAGGGAAAGGGTCAGGGCCATGGCGTCAAGCGGTCGGGGCGGGCCGCGCTGGCGATCCGGTGGTGGACAGGGGAAGGTCGATCATGAAGACGGCACCCAGGCCGGGCTCGGAGTGCACGCTGATGCGGCCGTGCGCGGCCTCGACCACGTTCTTGCAGAAGGTCAGACCCAGCCCGTTGCCGGCACCCGCCTGGGTGGAATAGAAGGGTTCGAAGATGCGCGACTGCAGCTCGTGCGAGATGCCGATGCCATCATCCGAGACCGCGATGCGCCCCTTGCCGTGGTGGACGCCGACATCCACGCGCAGGTCGCCGGGCTGCGGCGCGTTGCTGGCCGAGGCCAGCGCGTGCAGCGCGTTCTTGAGCAGGTTGGTGATGACCTGGGCGAACATGGCGCGTGAACCGGTGAAGCAGAAATCCTGTTGCACCTGCACGCGCACGCAATCGCGCTCGCGCGAGCTGCGGTAGGGGTAGTTGGCCACCACCTCATGCACCAGCTCGGCGGCCTGGATCGGCAGGTTCTCGCGCGGCAGGCGAAGCAGTTGCGCGTTGGATATCTGGGTGTCGATCTGGCGGTTCATGCTGCGCACCAGGTTCTGCAGCCGGGTGGCGAGTTCCTCGAACTTCTTGCGCTTGGCATCGCCCACATCGTTTTGCGACAGGTTGCGCAGCACGTCGCCCATGAGGTTCACCGTGGCCAGCGGGGTACGCAACTCGTGTGCCATGACGCCCATGGTGGACAGGGTGTTGATCAGCCTTGCGCGCCGCAGGTTGGCGCTGGAGAGACCGAGCATCAGGCCCATGGACCAGGCGAAGCCGATCACCACCAGATTGGCCAGCGGCTGCTGCGGCCCATGCGCCACGCCCCCGAGCAGGTGACTGGTCATCAGCCCGGCGCCTCCGCCGGTGATCAGACCGAGCGTGGCGATGCGCCAGTCGGTGGCGTGGTAGTAAATGAGCACCATGGCCACGAAGCTGCCGAGCCACACCGGGTTGCCCCCGTTCATGCCGTACATCCAGGTGAAGAACCAGGGCAGCTGGATCCAGGTGGCCAGCGTGAACCACCGGCCGCTGGATGCCGAGGTCGGGTCGCGCCGAAGGCCGGGCATCAGGTAGATCAGGGCCGTGAGTGCCATGAACAGCCGCGCCAACAGGTTCTCATGGGGCTGGGGCAGTGCGTGGGCCCACATCCAATAGAAAAGCATGTGACCGGCGAACGTGAACACACCGATCCACAACAGGCGTTGCGAGGATGGGTGCAAAATGGGCTCGAACGGTGCATCGACCACGTCGTCGTGCCACCATTGGCGCCAGCGCGTCAGCGTGTTTTTCAATTGCAACCGGTCCAGCCGCAACATGCTCTCCTGTTCACAAGCGCGCGAAACCGCCAGGCCACGGGCCAGGCGGGTTGCGCGCATTCTGCGCCCTGATGGGGCCCGGCGCGCATGACCCTACCTGTCAACTTTGACAGTGTCGGGGTCGACAGCATCCTCGCGGACTGGCTTTGCGCTCTGCGCGAGCAGGGCGTCGATGCGCTGGTGGTGCTGGGTCCCGACCCCCTGGGACCGCGCGAGAAGCGCGAGGTGCTTGCAGTGCACCCGCCGCGCGTGCTGGGTGCCGCCGCAGCGCTGGCCGAGAGCCGCGACTTCGGTTCGAGCTGGCGCGAGAGCGACGCGCCGCTGGTGGCCTGGCAGGACATCGCCAAGTCCGCCGCCGACCAAGGCAGCCGCTGGCGCCGTCTTTTCCTCGCGCATGGTCACCAGAGCCTGGTGCGCGTGGCGTTTCCCTTGCCTGCCGGGCGGGCGTTCGAATGTTTCCTGCTCAGCCCGCGCGCCTTCGCCAGCCGCTCGGAGGCGGCGGCGCTGGCGTGGTCGGCCTTCAACGTGTGGCCGATGCTCAAGCGGGCGCTGGCCGAGCAGCGCGTGGCCCTGAGCCCGCGGGAACTGGAGAGCCTGAACCTGGCCTTCGAGGGCCTGACCGCCCGCGAGACCGCCACCCGCATGGAGGTCTCCGAGCGCACGGTGAATTACCACCTGGCCAACGCCATGGCCAAGCTGCAGACGGACAACAAGCTCGCTGCGGTGCAGCGTGCCTGCTGGATCGGCCTGATCTGAGGCCCCGGCTGACGCGCGGGGCGCCCCGAAGCGGTGCGTTCGTCATAATCGCGCCCCATGTCGCTTCTTGCCCTCGACGTCGGCAACACGCGCCTCAAATGGGCGCTGTATGAAGAGCCGCGCGTGGGCGCCCGGCTGATCGCGCATGGCGCGCAGTTCCTCGAGAACATCGAGTCGCTGGAAGAGGGTGACTGGAGCCGCCTGCCCACCCCGCGCTGGGTGCTGGGCTGCGTGGTGGCCGGCGACGCGGTCAAGCGCCGCGTCGAGGAGCAGCTCGAACTCTGGGATGTGACCCCGCAATGGGTGGTCTCCAGCAACGCCGAAGGCGGGCTGGTCAATGGTTACGACCACCCCGCACGGCTCGGCTCCGACCGCTGGGTCGCCATGATCGGCGCGCGCCAGCGCCTCCTTGCCCACGGCCCGGCGCGCCCCTGCGTGGTGGTGATGGTGGGCACGGCCGTCACGGTCGAAGCCATCGACTCACAAGGCAGGTTCCTGGGCGGCATCATCCTGCCCGGCCACGGCATCATGCTGCGCGCGCTCGAATCAGGCACCGCGGGCCTGCACGTGCCCACCGGCGAGGTGCGCGACTTTCCCACCAACACCAGCGACGCGCTCACCAGCGGCGGTACCTTTGCCATCGCCGGCGCGGTGCAGCGCATGGTGGAGAACCTGCGTCGCCATTGCGGCGAAGCGCCCGTGGTCTACATGACCGGTGGGGCTGGCTGGAAGATGGCGCCATCGATGTCGACCGAGGTCGAGCTGGTGGAGAGCCTGATCTTCGACGGCCTGCTGCACATTGCGAGCACGCGCCTGAAGCTCACGCTGCCCGAGCGCGAAGCCTAGGCGATCCGCCGCCCGGCTGCACCAAGGCGCAGCGTGGGGGCGCTATTCCCCCCAGGGCAGCATCAGCGTAACGGCCAGCAGCTGGTTGAAGGCCGGCGTGAAGCCGTCGATGATGGCCTGCGGCTCGGGGCACAGCGCGGTGTCGGCGATGACGCCGAACTGCACGCCACCGCCGTAGCTCAGCACCGACACGCCCAACCCCACGTTGCCGGTCTGCGGCACCCAGAACATGGTCTGCTCCAGCGTGCTGCCACACACCTGCAGCTTTTTCGCGGGCCCGGGCACGTTGGTCATCACCGCGGTGGTCTTGCGCCCGAACAGGCTGAGCAGCGCGTCCTGCGCGGGCTTGATGAGCAGGCCGGCCAGGCTCAGCACGCCGAACGCCAGCAAGGGCTGCAGGCTGCCCTTGAGTTCGTTCATGCGCGCACGCACCGCGTAGAGCCGCTCCACCGGGTTGGTGATGCCGATCGGCAGCAGCAGCGGCACCAGGCCGAAGCGGTTGCCCAGTTTCCAGGCGTCCTCCAGCGGGCGCAGGTTGATCGGCACCATGGCGCGGATCTCCTGGCCCTCGGTGTTGTCGCCCAGGCCGCGCAGGTAGTGGCCGATGGCGCCGGCCACGCAGGAGAGCAGCACATCGTTGACCGAGGCGTTGAAGGCCTTGCCGACCGCCTTCACCGCGTCGAGCGGGATCGGCTGGCACCACGCGACCTTCTTCACCGCGCCGGGCATGCCCTTCAGGCGCGTCTTCGAGTCGTCGGGCATGAGCGCGAGCGCCGCAGCGTCGCTGGCGAGCTGGCCGCCCAGGCGCGCGATGTCCAGTGCCTGGTCCACCGTGCCGGTGAACGCCTGCTGTGGCGCGGCCACCAGCGCGAGCGACTTTGCCGCGCCGCCACCGGCCACCTCCAGCGCGCGCGCGGTGAGGTCGCCCAATGGGCGGATCAGCGTGTCGGCGACCCAGTCCTCCGCGCCCGCAACGCCCTCACGCGCCGGCTTGGCCCGGCTGCGCTGTGGCGGTGGCGCGCCGCCGTCGACCAGGCTCATCATCACGCTGATGAGCGCGATGCCATCGCCAATGCAGTGGTGGATGCGCGCGATCAGCGCCGAGCCGCCTTCGTATTGCTCGATGAGTTCGAAGCGCCACAGCGGGTGCGCGTGGTCCAGCGGCTGCATGGCGAGCGCGGCCACCCGCGCTTGCAGCGCTTCCTGCGCGCTCTGGCCCCGGGCGCGCTTGAGGCGGTGGGTGCCCAGGTGGCGTGCAAGGTCGAAATCGGGATCGTCCACCCAGGCGGCGCCAGCGGCGTCTTCCCGCGCGATCTGGCGAAAGCGCCGGTAGCGCAGCAGCCGCTCGGTGATGCGCTCAGCCAGCGCGTCCCGCGAGAGCGCCGGCTGCAGGATCCATATCCCCACGATCATCATCAGGTTCGAGGGCGAGTCCATGCGCAGCCAGGCCGTGTCGACCTTGCTCATGCGCTCGCCTTCCAGGCCGATCGCGGTGCTCAGCGCCTGCGTGACGGCGGCGACGCGGTGATCCATGTTGTCTCCTCGGGTGGGTTCTCTATTGTGCGAAGGCCCGGCTCCGTAAGATACCGGGACAAACCGCCATCCCGTCCGCGCCACCCTTGAGCGCCCATCCCCTCAGGAGACCCCATGTCCGATCTCAAAGCCCGATTCGAAGCGGCCGTTGCGAATTCCAAGAAGCTCGCCGAGCGCCCCGACAACAGCACGCTGCTCAAGATCTACGGCCTCTACAAGCAGGCCACCGCGGGCGACAACAGCGAGAAGAAGCCGGGTTTTGGCGACATGGTGGGCCGCGCCAAGTGGGACGCCTGGAACGGCTTCAAGGGCACCTCGTCCGACGACGCGATGCAGCAGTACATCGATCTGATCGAAAGTCTGTCTTAAGCCCACCCCGCCGCGCTGCGCGCGACCCCTCAAGGGGCGGCGCCTGCGGCCCGGCAAAGCCGGTTCCGCGGCACCCTCGATGGACCACCCGGGCACGCTCAGGTGGTTTTCTTTTTGGCGGCTGTTTTTTTGGCGGCGGGCTTCTTCGCCGCCAGCAGCGTGTCGAGGTTCTTCACGATCTCCGCCTCGATGCGCTCCTTGAAGGCGCCCAGCAGGAAGCCCAGCTTCGCGTCGAGCACGAAGC
Organism: Hydrogenophaga intermedia; assembly: GCF_023715105.1. Taxonomy (GTDB): domain Bacteria; phylum Pseudomonadota; class Gammaproteobacteria; order Burkholderiales; family Burkholderiaceae_C; genus Hydrogenophaga; species Hydrogenophaga intermedia_A. The sequence continues at coordinate 135,695 of NZ_JAMBNO010000015.1, forward strand.
GATCGGCCGTGACGTGCAGACACCCGCTGACACCCGAGCGCGTGAACTCCACCTCGTCGGCCTGCTTGCCCTCTTCGTAGGTGCAGCTCAAGTCGAACTCGTTCTCGGCCTGCTCAGCCCATTCCCAGGCGATCTTGCGCGCCGCCGCCAGGCCAAGGCTGTGTTCGCGTTCGATGTGGATGTCGGCCATGCGGTGGGTCTCCTCGTGGGTTCAGCGGGTCGGCGCCAGGGCCTGCAGCGCGGCGTGACGTTCGGGTCTGGGCAATTCGGCCAAACCGCGCACCGCATCATAGAAGCGGGCGAAGTCGCGCCCCTCGCGTTCGTACAGGGCCTCGAACGCGGGCACGAAGCGGTCGTAGGCGCCCTGGGCGCCCAGCAGCGCGTTGTTGGCGCGCGCCACCCAGGCATCGAAGGCTGAAAAGCCGCCCCAGAAGGCCTTGAGTGCGGCGTACTCGCGGCGGAAGTCGTCCATCACCGCCTGCTTGCGCGCGCGCTTGGCGTCCTCGTCGAGCGTCGGGTCGGCATAAACGGCCTGCAGCCGCCCACGCACCGCGCGCGTGAGCTCGCGAAAGGCGGTGCGGCGCTGGTCGAAGGCGGCGTACTCGGCACGCGCCGCAGGCGTCGATGCCGTGGCCAGCCAGCGCTGCACGCCGATGCGCTCGACCGCGGTGGCGAAGGATTCGTTGAACGCGGTGTCGTCCTTGACGTAGACGACCTGGTGCGCCAGTTCGTGGAACACCAACCGCGCGAGCTCGCCTTCGGGGTAGTGGATGAAGGTGTTGAGCAGCGGGTCGCCGCCGACCCAGTTCATCCAGCCCAGCGTGGAATAGGCGGGGACCGGGTAGACGGCCACCTCCAGATCGCTGCCGAGGCTGTCGGCGAAGGCGCGCGCGTCGGCCTCGCGGTAGTAGCCGCGGTAACCCACGCAGCCAGCCACCGGGAAGCACCAGGTCTTGAGCTCCAGCGACAGCGGTGGCGCGGCCACCACGTTGTAGACCGCGGCGCGGCGGCCGAGGTCGGCGTAACGGCGGTAGCTGGCGTTGTCGGGCAGGCCGAGTTCGCTGGCCGCGAAGGCGCGCACGCGCTGCGCGAGTTCGAGCCGCTGGCGCAGCGCCTCGGGCGTGGCCGGGTCGGCCAGCCAGTCGGCCACCGGGCGGGCGCGCCACATCAGGTCGGCGTGGCCGGTGAGCGACTGCCAGTAGTAGCCCGGGCCGCTGGTGCGCGCGCAGCCGGCGGCCAGCACGGCCGCCACGAGCAGCAGCACCAGCGCCGCGCGGCGCATCAGGCAGCTGCCTCCGCCGCGTCGACCAGGGGCGCCACCTGTACGTGACAGTCGTAGAACGTGGGCCCGCGGCCCAGGTCGGTCAGGCGCTGGCTCGTCACCTCGTTCACGTTGGTGCCGAAGGGCCCGAGCTTGCGCCACCAGATGCCCAGGCCGTTGACCACGCCAGGGCGCGCGCGCGGGGACACTTCGGCCACACAGCGGTATTCGCCGCGCTCGTTGAACACGCGCACCATCTGGCCGCTGTCGATGCCGCGCACCGCGGCGTCGTCGGCGTGGATCTCCAGCAGCGGCCGGCCCTCGATGTCGCGCAGGCTCTGCACGTTGACGAAGCTGCTGTTGAGGAAGTTGCGCGCCGGCGGCGAGATCATGGCCAGCGGGTAGTCGGGGTGGGTGCCGCCGGGTTCGGCGTTCGGCAGGTGATCGGGCAGCGGGTCGAGCCCCTGGGCCGCCAGGCGCTCGCTGTGGAACTCGCACTTGCCCGAGGGGGTGGGGAAATCCCCGTTGGCAAACGGCGCCTCGGGCACCGCCAGCGAGGCCCAGCCGGTGTCGAGCAAGCGCTGGAAATCGACCCGGTCGCCGAAGGCGGTGCGGCACAGCGTGAGGTCGTCTTCGGCGAAACAGGGCTCGTTGAAACCCATGCGCGCGGCGAGTGCGCGGAAGATGTCGGCGTTGCTGCGCGCCTGGCCGAGCGGTGCGATGGCCGGGCGGTTGAGCAGCACGTCGGTGTGGCCGTAGCTGGTGTGGATGTCCCAGTGCTCGAGCTGCGTGGTGGCGGGCAGCACGATGTCGGCGTGGTCGGCGGTGTCGGTCAGGAAGTGTTCCAGCACCACGGTGAACAGGTCCTCGCGCGCAAAGCCACGGGCCACCTTGCCCGATTCCGGCGCCACCGCCACCGGGTTGCTGTTGTAGACGATGAGCGCCTCGACCTTCGGTCCGAAGGCGGGTGAGGCCTCGCGCAGCAGGTCATCGCCGATGGTGCTCATGTTGAGGGTGCGCGGCGAGCGCCCGGCGAGCAGGTCGGGCCGGTACAGCGCCTCGCGGCGCACGGGGAACTGGCCCGAGGACGACAGCAGCACGCCGCCCGCGCGGTGCCGCCACGCCCCCACCAGCGCCGGCAGACAGGCCACGGCACGCGCCGCATTGCCACCGCCTCGCACGCGCTGCATGCCGTAGTTCAGGCGGATGGCAGCCGGCTTCGTGGTGCCATAGGCGTGCGCCAGATCGACGATCTGCTGTACCGGCACGCCACAGACGGCGGCGGCGCGTTCGGGTGACCACTGCAGGGCGCGCTCACGCAGGCCTTCCCAGCCCAGCGTGTGGCGCGCGATGTAGTCGTGGTCGAGCCAGTCGTGCACGATGAGTTCGTGCATCAGCGCCAGCGCCAGCGCGGCGTCGGTGCCGGGCTTGAGCGCGATGTGTTCGTGGCACTTGTCGGCTGTTTCGGTGCGCCGCGGGTCGATGCAGACCAGCCGCGCACCGTCGCGCTTGGCTTGCTGCGCGAGCTTCCAGAAGTGCAGGTTGCTGCCGATGCTGTTGCTGCCCCAGATCAGGATCAGCCGGGCTTCGGCGAAGTGTTCCACCTTCATCCCGACCTTGCCACCCAGGGTCTGGACGAAGCCCTCGCCGCCGGCAGCGGCGCAGATGGTGCGGTCCAGCAGCGAGGCGCCCAGGCGGTGGAAGAAGCGCGCGGCCATGCCCTCGCTCTGCACCAGGCCCATGGTGCCGGCATAGCTGTACGGCAGGATGGCCTGCGGGTCGCGCGCGGCGATCGCCGTCAGGCGGGCGGCGATCTCGTCAAGCGCGGCATCCCAGCCGATCGGCTCGAAACGCCCATTGCCCTTGGGGCCGGTGCGCCGCAGCGGCGTGAGCACGCGCTCGGCGTGGTGGGTGCGCTCGGCGTAGCGCGACACCTTGGTGCACAGCACACCATCGGTGTGGGCGTGTGCCGGGTTGCCCTGCACCTTGATCGCACGGCCGCCCTCGACCGTGGTGAGCAGGGCGCAGGTGTCGGGGCAATCATGCGGGCACGCCCCGCGAACGACAGTGGTGGCTTCGGTCATGTGACGGCGTGGGTGTTGCGTGCGGATCATAGGCAGGCGCGCCTGCCCCGCGCAGCACACCGCTCAGCGGATGGCGCGCTTTCATGTGTCTGGGTGTTTATACCCTTACCAAGTATTGCTGTCCCACGAACGACCAGCCCCTGGAGGACCCTACATGCGACGTCGACACATCCTGCGCGCCGCCGGCGCTGCCGCTGCGCTGCCCGGCCTTGCCCTCTTGCCCGGACGCGCAGCCGCGCAGGTGGCCGGCCTGACCGACACCACCATCGTATTGGGCCAGTCGGCGCCCTTCAGCGGGGCGGCCGAGCAGCTTGGCCTGCAGTTCCACCTGGGCGCGCAACTCTTCTTCGAACAGCTCAACGCCAAGGGCGGCGTGCAGGGCCGCCGCGTCGAGTTGCGCCGCTTGGACGACGGCTACGAGCCGGACAAGTGCGCGGCCAACACCAGACAGTTCATCGGTGACGGCGTGTTCGCGCTATTCGGCTACATCGGCACGCCCACCAGCGTGGTGGCCTTGCCCCTGGCCACCGAGGCCAAGGTGCCCTTCTTCGCGCCGTTCACCGGCGCCGAGGTGCTGCGCACCCCGTTCAACCGCTATGCCATCCACGTGCGGGCGTCGTACTTCGACGAGACCGCGGCCATCGTGCGCCAGCTCACGCAGGTGGGCATCAAGCGCATCTCGGTCTTCTACCAGAACGATGCCTACGGCAAGGCCGGTCTGGAGGGCGTCACGCGCGCGCTCAAGGAACTCAATCTCGAGCCGGCTTCCCTCGGCACGGTCGAGCGCAACACGGTCGACGTGGCCGAATCCATCAAGTCCATCATGGCCGGTCGTCCCGAGGCCATCGTGCAGATCAGCGCCTACAAGTCCTGCGCCGCCTTCATCCGCGAGTCGCGCAAGGCGGGTTTCGCCGGCAACCTCTACAACGTGTCGTTCGTGGGCACGCAAGCCCTGCTGGATGAACTCGGCAAGGACGCACGCGGCGTGGCGGTGAGTCAGGTGATGCCCTTCCCCTACAGCCCGGTGTCACCCATCTCGGGCGAATACCTGGCCGCGGTGCGCGCCAAGCAAGGGCGCGCGCCCAACTACTCCGGCATTGAGGGCTTCGTGGCCGCCAAGGTGTTCACCGAGGCGCTCAACCGCGCCGGCCGCGGGGTCACCCGCGAGGGCTTCATCAACGCGGTGCAGACCCTGCGCAACATGGACATGGGTGGCTTCCCGCTCGACTTCGGCCCCAACAAGCACACCGGCTCGAAGTTCGTCGAACTGACCCTGCTGACCGAGGACGGCCGCATCCGGCGTTGAGGCCTGGAGGCGCTCCGAAACGGTCGCCTGGCTTGTTGGTCGCGACAGCACCACCGCTGGACGGCCCCGTGGACCTGTTCGGTTCATTTTTGAGTACCTTATGCCTCTTTGAATGAGCCAATTGAGGTGCTTTGTATGAGTAGTCGTGCCTGGCTCGGTGCCCTCGGCTTGTTGGTGCATCCCATCGTCCCAGGGGCCGAGCCCACCTGGGAGCATCTGCTCGAGCGCAGTCGTGCCGAACTGCGCGAGGCCCAGCGGGTGTTCATCGAAGAGCACAAGGCGGAGAGCTTTGAGCGCTACGACCTGGATTTCGAGCGCGGGGAGATCGCGCTGTCCAGCAACGGCGTGCCCGGTCTGGTCGGCAGCGTGGTGTACGTGGGCGTGTACTCGAAAGCCACCAGCCGCTGGCTTTGGGGTTGGGCCGACGGGGACGTGCCGAGTCACTTGAGCCAGCGCCTCGAGGCGGTCCGTGATCTTGGCGCCGCACGGGGGTTCAAGTCATTGAGCCGCAAGAGCTGGCGGGGCGACACCCTGGACGCACAGGACATGACCGCCGTCACCTTTTTCCTGCTGCAAGGGAAGGCCATGTACCGACAGCCCAGCGTGGATGGCCAGCGCTATCGCTATTGGGTGTTCACAGACCTTCGCCCGACAAGGTGATGTCACCAAAGGAGCCCATGCACGGGGCTTGACCCGATACCATGCCCGGTTTCGGAGACCGGACATGAAACTCATCGATTCCATCGTCACGCAGGCTGCCGGCATCGCTGCCGTGCGCCGCGACATCCACGCCCATCCCGAACTCTGTTTTGAAGAGGTGCGCACCGCCGACGTGGTGGCCGCCAAGCTCACCGAGTGGGGCATTCCCGTGCACCGCGGCATGGGCACCACCGGCGTGGTGGGCATCGTGCACGGCCGCGACGGCGGCGCCTGTGGGCGCGCCATCGGCCTGCGCGCCGACATGGATGCCTTGCCGATGCAGGAGCACAACCACTTCGAACACGCCAGCAAGCACGCCGGCAAGATGCACGCCTGCGGCCATGACGGCCATACCGCCATGCTGCTGGCCGCGGCCCAGCACTTCGCCAAGCACCGCAACTTCGACGGCACCGTCTACCTGATCTTCCAGCCGGCCGAAGAAGGTGGCGGCGGCGCACGCGAGATGATCAAGGACGGCCTGTTCAAGCAGTTCCCCATGGAGGCCGTGTTCGGCATGCACAACTGGCCCGGCCTGCCCACCGGCAGCTTCGCGGCCAGCGCGGGTCCGGTGATGGCGTCGAGCAACGATTTCGTCATCACCATCCGCGGCAAGGGCGCGCACGCCGCGCTGCCGCACAACGGCATCGACCCGGTGCCCGTGGCCTGCCAGATGGTGATGGGCTTTCAGACCATCATCACGCGCAACAAGAAGCCGGTGGACGCGGGCGTGATCTCGGTCACCATGATCCACACCGGCGAGGCGAACAACGTGGTTCCCGATCACGCGGAATTGCGCGGCACCGTGCGCACCTTCACCTATGAGGTGCTCGACCTGATCGAGCGCCGCATGAAGGAGATCGCCGAGCACACCTGCGCGGCTTACGAAACCACCTGCGAGTTCCAGTTCAACCGCAACTACCCGCCCACCGTGAACCACCCCGAGGAGACGGCGTTTGCGCGCGAGGTGCTGGCCGAGATCGTCGGCCCCGAGCGCGTGGTGCCGCAGGAGCCCACCATGGGCGCGGAAGACTTTGCCTACATGCTGCAGGAGCGTCCGGGTTGCTACCTGTTCATCGCCAACGGCGACGGCAGCCACCGCGAGACCGGCCATGGCGACGGCCCGTGCATGCTGCACAACCCGAGCTACGACTTCAACGACGACCTGATCCCGCTGGGCGCCACCTACTGGGTGCGCCTGGCCGAAAAATGGCTGGGCCAGCCGCGCCGCGCCGGGGGTGCGGCGTGATCGCGGTTCAAGACGCCTTCTCCCCGACCTACGCCCAGGCCCGCATCAAGTTCCTCGAAGCCGCCGCCACCGCCGGCATGGCCATTCGCAGCCACGAGCACCCGCTCAAGGGCCGCGAAGGCGAGACGCTGGCGATGGATCTCGCGCTCGATGGCCCCGCGGATGCCGACAAGCTGCTCATCGTGAGCAGCGCCTGCCACGGTGCCGAGGGTTTCTGTGGCTCGGGTGTTCAGGTGTTCGCCGCGCACGACGCCGAGTGGCGCGCCAAGGCGCGCGATGCGGGCGTGGCCGTGCTCTACATCCATGCGCTCAACCCGCACGGCTTTTCGTGGCTGCGCCGCGTCACGCACGAGAACGTGGACCTGAACCGCAACTTCCAGGACTTCTCGCAACCGCTGCCGGTGAACGAGGCCTATGCCGAGTTGCACCCGCTGCTCCTGCCGCCCGAATGGCCCCCCACGGCCGACAACGAAGCCGCCGTGCAGGCCTGGATCGCCAGGAATGGCATGACCGCCTTTCAGGCCGCCATCACCGTCGGCCAACATCGATTCGCCGACGGCATGTTCTTCGGCGGCACCGCGCCCACCTGGAACAACACCACGCTTCGCCAGGTGCTGCGCGACCACGCGCAGGCCGCAAGGCGCATCGCCTGGATCGACCTGCACACCGGTTTGGGCCCCAGCGGCCTGGGCGAGCGCATCTGCGCCTGCCGCGACGACGCGCAGGCCCTGGCCCGCGCGCGCGCCTGGTGGGACGGCAACGGTGACACCCCGGTCACCAGCATCTACGACGGCTCGTCCACCTCAGCCCGGCTCACGGGGATGATGTGGGCCTCGGTCTACGCCGAATGCCCGCAGGCCGAGTACACCGGCATCGCCATGGAATACGGCACGGTGCCCATTCCCGAAGTCATCGGCGCCCTGCGCGGCGACCACTGGCTGCACCAGCACCCCGACGCGCCGGCCGAACTGCAGGCGCAGATCAAGCAGCGCCTGAAGGACGCCTTCTACACCGACACCGACGTGTGGCGCGGTCAGATCGTGAGTCAGGCGCGGCAGTCGCTGTTTCAGGCTGTTGACGGGTTGTCGTCCTGAGTCCTTCGTCTCGCCTGTATTTGTGGCGGGCCGAGGGCTTGGGCTGTGTGGCCGGGGGCTTCACTGCGCTGCCCCTTCGGGGTCCGCTGCGGTGCTCGTCTGCGTGGCCCACGGCATAACTCGCTGCGCGGGCTGCGCCCGCTCCGCTTGTATGTTCGAGGCGTCGGGGTGGAGGGACTCATTCCGCCTTCGGCCGCGGCAGCGGACCGACAGTTTTGAGATTTCTCCCGCCCCACCTCCCAACGTCGATCAGGAACTGAGTGGCGCTGCACCGAATGGTGAAACGACCACCGATCTGAAGGCAAGCCAACGTGGTTGGTGGGCTGCACCCCGACACGGCAAATTGTCCAATCGGAGGTGTAGCCATGCAAGAACCCAGCTTGTTCATCGGCGTGGACGTGTCCAAAGCCGAACTCGTCATTGCCACAAGCGATCAGCGACGAGTGCACTGCATTGCCAACGACGCTGCAAGCATCTCGAACTGGCTTGCGCAGATACCAGCCTATGCACTCATCGCCATGGAGTCCACCGGGTCGTATCACGGCCTGTTGGCCCA
>NZ_JAMBNO010000016.1 GCF_023715105.1 Hydrogenophaga intermedia
GTCGTTGAAAATGCGTTCACCCAGAGAGTTCCGGCGGCATCAGGCCGCCCAGGCACGCCGCTCACCCGTCAAGGACGCGGCGTTACGTTGCGAATAGGACGGGTCCGGGAATACGGGGGCAAGATCACAGCCCTTGTGAAGTTCACTAGAAGTCGTGCTGAAGCCAAACCAGAACGTACCGGCGAACGGAGCGAAGGTCGGGAGGGGGTCCCCGGCAAACACAAAGGAGATAGGGAGGCTCCGCACTGTAGCTCGGTCTGAGACACCTCTCCGTTCTTAGAGCCCGCTCAACCCGTCAAGTCATCCACTGGGCTGCTGCCGGTTCCGTTGACACCGACCTAAGCTTCTTGAGCTCGCTCGAACTGTACGGGACTGAGATAGCCGAGCGTCGAATGCCGACGCGTCGGGTTGTAGAAGCACTCGATCAACCCCCAACACCATCGATTAACCTTCGCCCCGGACTTCCACTTCTGATTGGTACGTCTACAGGGGGCAGGTCAACTGACCTGGCGGCGCGAATTGCTCTCGCTGCATGGCCTCTGCCGATTGGTAGCAATCTCGGCATTGCGCCCGCTTCAGACTGATGGCGGAAGTTCGCCCTTCATGGCCCCGCCGGCAGCTTTCGACCCATTGCTGCTGGTCGGGTCAACATATTGACAGCTGCAAAGCTGACATCGCGCCACTCCACCCACCGCAACGGCCGTCGGCTTGCCCAGCCTCAGAGCTATTGGGGCTGGCGTGACCTGGACAGCCTGCTGCGCAGCAAGCCGCCGGTGGCGATGGTTTGAATAGCAGGTCTTCGATACGCGCCGGCGACACCTCGTCGGCCCACCACAGCTCGAGCACAAACTCCTAGGTGATCTTGCGCGTGGCCGGCGAGATGCGGACGCAGGATTGCGGAAAAAAGCCTGGGTGCCCCGAGAGCGCCAGCGAACGCTGCAGATCGGCCAGCCAGCCGGGCTCGATGTAGAGCGCCAGAACCAGCGTGCGCTGGCCCTGCGGGGCCGGGTACTCGTAGGCATGGTGTTCCCAGGCGTTGACGAGCACGGCCGAGTCGTCGGCCAATGGCGCTCGCTCGCCGCGCACGCTGACCGCACCGTCGGCCCCACCCGCCTAGATCAGGATGTGGCAGTGGTGATGGGCATGGCCGACCGGAGTGCGTCCATGTCCAGCAGCGCCACACGGCCGAAGCGCCCCTGGAATATCTTTACGGCGCAAGACACCGCGACGAAGCGTCGGGCTCTAGGTGAATGGTGTCTTGCGGCATAGCGTTCAAGCGGATTCGGCCAATAGGGTCAATACGTGCCGGCGATTCGACTGGCGCTGGCGGCAGTGGCCCGATGCGCGCGTGCGTTCAACTCGCCGCTGGCGCGTCCTGCAGTGTGTAGATGCCGGAGTACCCGGCCGAGAAGTCGGGCGGCAATTCGATGGAACCAGCTTCGACGCGGGCGAAGCGCGATGGCTCACCATGCACCATGCGGTTGCGATGGATGCTGTCGATCACCGGCGCGGTGTAGGCGAAGGCGTCGGCCGCGGCGTACTGGATGATCCACGTCGTTCGCATCGTCTCCGACCGGTTGGGCGCGGAGCCGTGCACCACGAGTCCGTGATGGGCCACGATGTCACCCGGATCGAGCTCGCTGTCGACGGCGCGGGAGACCTCCTCCGGAGTCGTCTGCGCGTTGCAGTTCAGCAGGTAGCGACCGCCGTCCCAGTGGCTGCGCGGGCCTTGCCGGTGCGTGCCGGGAATCGTGCGCAAGCAGCCGTTCAAGCGCCGCGACGGGTTCAACGGCAGGCTGATGGCCACCAGGTTGGTGTTGGTGTGCGGGAACACCGACCAGTCCTGATGCCAGCCGATCTCGGCCCCGCCGTGCGGAAGCTTGAAGTTGATCTTCGAGTGATAGAACTTCACCGGACCGCCGATCAAGGCAGCGGCAATGCCGCCAAGCACCTCGCCGAAGGCAAGCTCGACGTAGACCTCGTCGAGCTCGGTCGGGCTGGCGATGCGGCGGATGCGCGGCGCATCCGGGCTGTGCCCCGGCTCCAGGTCGTAGTGCCGGGTCCCGGCCACGAGCCCGCGCCCGGCCTCTCGCAGCCGATCGGTCGTCGCGATCAGGCGCTGCAGCGCCGTTGACTCGACGACGTTGCGCAGTTCGAGGTAGCCGGTCTCGCGATAGTGCGCGATGGCGTCGGACGACGGGATCGTCATGCCGTCTCCCGTGCAGGTTGAGTGGTGATCTTGTCGCTGCCCATCTGCAGGGGCGCTACGTTCGTCGAGCGCACGTAGTCGGGCCGCGGTGCAGGCACGGCCTCGGGCTTGTTCGCGACAGTGTTGTAGACGATATAGACCTGCCAACGGTCGTGCCGGCTGAGATTGTGGCCCGAGGCATGGAGGAGATTGGGATGGAAGAAGACCACCGTACCCGGCTTGCCGACGATCGGGACCGGCTCGGCGCTGCGCTGCATGATCTCGAGCAGCGTCGGCTTGGGCACGACGAAGAACTTGTAGCCGGTGCTTTCGTCGAACTCGGGTTCGAGGTTGCCGACCCGGTGCGAGCCCGGAATGAAATAGAGGCAGCCGCCGATCTCGGTAGGCTCGTCGAGCATGAGGAGCGCGGTCGTCAGGTTCGCCTCGGGCACGCCGTCGCGCCGCCACGTCCCGTAGTCCTGGTGCCAAGCCCACACCGAGCCATCGATGGCGGTCTTCAGGTTGCATTTGGTGTGGTAGACGTAGAGCGACTCGTCGCCGAGCAGTTGCCGGGCCGGGGCGAGCAGCCGAGGGGCGCGCGCGGCGGCGTGGAACGGCGGTGAGGCGGTTGGCCCGTCCGCCTCGTGGACGCGGTAGATCGTCTTGGCCACGCCGCCGACACGTTCGCGCACGAGGTGGTCGGTGTCGATGCCTTGCAGCCGCTGGAGTTCGGCCTTCATGGCCGCGACTTCCGCCGGCGCCAGCAGTTCGGGCAGGACGATGAAGCCGTCGCGGCGGTAGCGCGCGAGTTGGTCGGTTGAGAGTTGCATGGATGGTTGCCTTGAATGACGCCGGAACTATGGCACAGCACTGGCATGCCAGTCAAGTTCCAGAACAATCCTCCCCGCTCGTTACAGGGTCGATCGGCGTCACGGCGCGACCGTGCTGCGCGAGAAGCTGTCCAGGTCGTCGATCAGGGCGTCGCTGGCCGCTACCGCCGCAGCTTCGACGCCGGAGGCGAGCGCCTCGGCCAGGCTCACATGGAGCTGCATCGTGCGTTCCGTGCCGGGCCACACCGCCTGGTGGAAGAACCAGAAGCGCCGCGAGACCGCGTGCAGCGCGGCGACAGACTGGGCGGCGATCTCGTTGCGGGCCGCGTGCGCCGCCATCGCATTCATTTCGGCATCGCACTGCAGGAAATCGGCCACCGCGCCGGCCTTCACGGCCCTGGCCATTTGCCGGGCAATCGTCGCCATGCGCTGGCGCTCGGCGACCGTGGCCCGGCGCGCGGCAAGGCGGGCGATCAGTCGGTCCAGCTCGCGACGCGTCTCCAGCACCAGCAGCTGCCGGCGAAGATCGATCTGGGTGACCACGACCCCGCGACGCGGCAGAATCTGCACGAGGTGCTCGCGCGACAGGCGCTGTAACGCTTCCCGAATCGGTGTCGTGCCGATTCCGATGAGTGCGCTGAGGCTTGCCTCCGAGACCACGCTGCCCGGCGCCAGCTGCAGCGTGACGATGAGTTCCTCGAGGCGCTGGTAGGCCTTCTCGTTAAGCGTCAAGCCCCAATCGCCGGGCGCCGCCGCGCCTTCGTCGCTGAGCGATGCTGGCGCTGTATTCCTGGTGGGAGCGCCGGGGGTACGGCCACGATGGCTCGCTGGCAAGTTGGTTTTTCGCATGAGCAGGCGAAGTGTACGAGCCGCCGCCGGACCGTCGAAGATCTCACCTGCTTTTCTGCGCCGCGAGGGGCGCACATCTCCGTGTGTTCGCCTCGCGACGCTCCCGGCGTACGGTGCCTGTTTTGCCGCGAAACTGCGCGCCCACGTTCTTCAAAGTTCTCCGTTCGCGAACCTTGGCTGGTAGGCGTCTCGGTCGTGTGAATCGCAGCAATCATTACGGAAAGTGCGCGAAGATCTTTAGCCGTGATTCGTCGCTTGGCCACAGCGAGCCCTCGCCTAGCGCTGCTGGTGATCGTTCTGGGTGAGCGTGTTCTTGCCGGCCAGCCTGTGGGCGCCGAGCCTTGCGCCCGTTGAAGGGCACAAGTTGTTAATCGCACATTCCTGGGTGTGCTCGAAGTCAGGAGCTCACCTGACGGTATGACATCGGCTGCCCGAAAGCGGTCGTCGACGGGTGGCCGCATCTGGCCAAGTGCAGCCGCTCAGTTTTGGCGGCTGAGAGGCCGCTACCGCTGCAAAGCCGAATTCAGCTCTTCAAGGTCAGCTCACGACGGAACCGGGTCGATGGGGCTCATGGCCACGAAAGGCGGCTTCGCCAGCCCGACATGTGCTCGGCGAGCCACTGCCAACGACGCTCAACGGGTGCAGCCCATGGCCGAACGGGCCAACGCCCTCATCGCGTCGCCAGCTGCATCACCGGATGAGCAGCATCGACACCGAAGGCAGGTAGGTAACCAGCATCAGCACCACGAGCATCATCAGCACGAAAGGGAGGATGGCGCGCGCGAGGGGCCACAGCTTCACGCCGCCGATGGCCATGCCGACGAACAGGCAGTAGCCGATGGGCGGGGTCGCCATGCCGATGGCGACGTTGGTGACGATCATGGAGCCGAAGTGGATCGGGTCGACGCCGAACCGGTTGGCGATGCCGATGAGCATGGGCCCCAGGATCACCATGATCGCGATCTCGTCCATCACGGCCGCCATGGCAAAGAAACCGAGGTTCAACGCCAGCAGCATGCTCCAGCGGCTTTCGAACTGCGTGCCCAGCCACATGGCCAGCTTGGTGGCCAGCTGCTCCTGCGCCACCAGGAAGCCGAAGCCGCTTGAGACGGCCACCACGGCCATCACCACCGCGCTGATCGACATGGCGCGGGCGAAGATGCCGGGCAATTCGCGCCAGCGCAGGCGCCGCTCGATGAAGAGGCCGACCACCAGCGCATAGACGCACGCGGCCACCGCGGCCTCGGTGGGCGTGAAGGCGCCGCCATAGATGCCGCCCAGCACCACCACCGGCGCCAGCAGCGCCCAGATGCCTTCTCGCAGGGCCAGCAGGCGTTCGCGCCAAGTGGCCGGGCTTTCGCGGACGCGCCGATCGCGCAGCCCTTTCCAGACGATCAGGACCACCATGCCGCTGGCCATCAGGAGGCCGGGCACCACGCCTGAGAGGAACAGCTTGCTGATCGACTGTTCGGCAATCACGCCCCAGATGACGAAGGCGATCGATGGCGGCACCAGTGGCGCCAGCACGCCGGCACTCACCACCAGTGCGGTGGCATATGCACGGTCGTAACCACGCTCGACCATGGCGGGGATCATCACGGCGCCGATGGCTGCCGTAGTGGCGGGCGCCGATCCGCTGACCGCGGCAAACACCAGCGCTGCGAGCACCACCACCAGGCCCAACCCACCCGGCAGGTGCCGCACGAACACCTGGGCCACCTTCACGAGGCGTTGCGACAAACCGCCTGCAAGCATGATCTCGCCGGCCAGCATGAAGAAGGGAATGGCCAGCAGGCTGAAGCTCTGTGTACCGGCTATCAGCGTCTGGGGCAGCAGCATGGGCTCGATGCCGACCACCAGCAGCACCGCGATGACGCTCAGCGCGATGGCGAAGGCGAACGGCACCCCCAGCAGCACCAGGCTGGCAAAGCCGACAGTGAGTATCCAGGCGGTGGTTGACATCAGCGACCCGGGGCACCACCCGGGAGTGCCACGGAAGGCGGCGCCGGGGGGCCCATGAACAGGTGTTCCAGCGCAAACACCGCGATGAGCACACCGCCCACCGGCGCGCAGGCGTAGAGCCAGGCCGTGGGGTACCCAATGGCGGCCGACGTGGCACCGAAAGAATCGACCACGTAGGCCTTGCCGGCCCATGCAATGAAGCCGCCCGCGGCCGCGACCGCCAGCGCGACGAACTTGTCGAGGGCGTGCGCCAGCGGGCGCGGCAGGGCCGTGACCAGCAGGTCCAGCCGCACATGAACCGCTTCGCGCACGCCAAGCGCAATGGCCAGCAGTGTGGCCCAGCTGAAGCACAGCAAGGCCAGCTCTTCACTCCAGCCAAGGGCAATGCCGAAGGCGTACCGCAGGGCGACTTGCAAGGCCAGCACAGCCAGCATGACGCCGACCAGCAGCACGACCAGGCCACGCACGGCACCCGCCAGCAGGCCGAGCGCCCCGCGCAGCCCGCTCATGTGTTCGCGGCGCTCGCTCACTTCACCGCGGCGAGAGCCTTGTCCAGCAGCGGGCCTTGCCCGCTCTGGCGGAACTTGTCGTACACCGGCTTCACGCTGGCGCGAAAGGCGGCCACATCGGCAACGGGATTGATCTTCATCCCGTTGGCTTCAAGCGTGGTCAGCGTCTTGCGTGCGTCGGCGGCTGCCGCCTGGCGCTGCACGGCGATCGCCGAGGTGGCTGCGCTCTGCACGGTCTTGCGCAGATCGGCGGGCAGCTTCTCAAGGGTGCGTTTGCTGATGACCAGGCCGATGGCCGAGTAGGTGTGATTGGTCAAAGAGAGGAACTTCGTCACCTCGAAGTACTTGTTTGCCTCGATCACGGCCAGCGGGATTTCAAGGCCGTCGATGGTGCCTTGCTGCACGGCGGTGAAGGTCTCGCCCCAGGCCATGGGAATGGCCGAGCCGCCGAGGCTGGTGAACATGTCGATGAACACCGGGTTCTGCATGACGCGGTACTTGACGCCTTGCACATCGGCCGGGGTGCTCACCGGGCGCTTGTTGTTGATCATGTTGCGGAACCCGCCTTCCATGAAGCCGAGCAGCACGATGCCTTTGCCGGCCAGCCGCGTACCGAGCTCCTGGCCGATGTCGCCGTCGAGCGTCTTGTGAGCCTGTGCCTCGCTGGCGTACAGGAACGGCAGGTCGTTCACGCTGAAACCGGGCTCGAACTGGGCGATCACGGCATTGGTGATGATGCCGGCGTCCACGGTGCCGAAGCGCATGCCTTCCAGCATCTGGCGTTCGTCGCCGAGGGCGCGGTTCGGGAACAGCTGCACCTCGATGCGGCCACCGCTGTCACGCTCCACCGCGGCCTTGAAGGCGCGCGCTCCCACGGCATAAGGGTCTTGCGGGCCGTCCGATGTGGTCCAGCCGAGCTTGATGACGTTGGCGGGCTGCGCGTTGGCGCCAGTCGCGAACGTGAGGCACGCTCCTGCGACGAGCGCCATCAGGGCACGTAGTTTGTTGCGGTGGTTCATGCTTGTCTCCTGTCGTGGTGGGAACCTGGGAACGAAATCGAGTGACGGCGTGCGGCGGCGGCGGCCGCGTCAGTGCGACCAATAAAGGCGGGTGGGGTTGTCAACCAGAACCTGCTGCAGTTCGGTGGCACTGCACGCGTCGAGCAGTGCCTCGATCAGATCGCCGTCATCGACCATGGGCGGCGCAATGGCGGGGTGAGGCCAGTCGGTACCCCAGACCAGCCTGGATGGATTGGCGCGCAACAACGCTTCGACCACGGGCGCGGCATCGCCGAAGCCGGTGCGCTGGGGTGTGATGCGGTACAGCCCCGACAACTTGACCCAGGCGCGCTCTTCGCGCACGAGGGCCAGCAGGTTGCGAAACCCTTCGCTGGCCAGGGCGTCCCTGGCGGGCACATGGCCGCAGTGGTCCACCACCAGGGGTACGCCCAAGTCGGCGAAGGCGAGCACCCGCCGGGGGTCCTGGCTCACGTCCATGAGCACTTGCAGGTGCCAGCCGAAATCACGCACCCGATCCACGATTCGAGGCACGGCGTCCATTGGCACCCCACCATCGAACAGGGCGTTGCAGCGTGTGCCGCGTGCGCCGAGCGCATGCCAGCGCTCGATGTCGGCATGGGGTGTGTCGGGCTGGACCACGGCCACGCCGCGCATCCAGTCGCCACACAACGCGAGCCAGTGCTCGAAGCTGGTGTGGTCGGCCCCATACACGCTGGGATGGACCAGCACCGCGCGCTCCAGGCCCAGGGCGCTGGCCATGGCGCGGTAAGCGTCGATGCCCGCGGGGCTGGGGGTGTAACTGCGTGGCTCTGCGAAGGCAAAGGCCGCCACGCCGGCGGGAGTGGCTTCGAAGATGTGGAAGTGGCAGTCGCAGGCGCCTCGCGGCAGCGCCCGGCTGGGTGTTCGCACCTGGGGGTTGAAGGGCAGGTAGCCCGCCGACGCCGCGTTGGCGGCAACGACCTCAGACCGGACCGCCGCTTGGGCCGACGCTGGTGACGTGCCGGCAGCGGGGGTGGAAAGACGGTCATTCAACATGGTCGGGTCACTTCATGCGCCTGGAGGAGTCCCCATCTTGGGGCGATTGTGGATTGGCGGAAATGGCCAGAATGAAATATCGTCAGTGGCCAGAAAGCCCGACACCTTGATTCACCGAAGGAGCCGCCTTGGCCCGACAAACTTCAGGCGCCTTGCTGCCGGGACTCAATCTGCTGCGCGACAGCCGTGCCCCGATCAGCAAGCAGCTCTTCCAGGAATTGCGCGAGGTCGTGCTCTCGGGTCGGCTCAAGCCCGGCACGCGCATGCCAGCCACGCGCAATCTCGCCCACGAGCTGGGCGTGTCCCGCACAACCGTGGCGCAGGCCTACGAGCAGCTCAAGTCGGAGGGTTATCTCATCGGGCGCGAAAAGTCCGGCACTTTCATTCCGGAGGTATTGCCGAGCGAGCTGAGCCGGATCACGAAACCGGCCTCGCCGGATGACGGTGGAGCGCCGGCCGCAGCGCCCAGGCTATCGAGGCAGGTGGCCAGAACAGCACCGGCCAAGCCTGAGCGCGGCGTCGTGGCCCAACCGTTCCACCCGGGCATCCCGTCGATCGCCGAGTTTCCCGCGCAGCTGTATGTGCGCATCCAGCGGCGCGTGTCTCTGGGCCTGATCCGTGCGGGGGCTGCGCGCTGTCCGGCCGAGGGCGCTACCGAGTTGCGCGAGCAGGTGGCGGCGTACCTCGGTGCGAGCCGAGGCGTGGTCTGCGACGCTTCGCAGGTGTTCATCATCTCGGGTACCCACCAGGCGCTGCATCTCATCCTGCTGGGGCTGTCCAACCCGGGCGACGGGGCCTGGACCGAGAACCCCGGCTATCCGGGTGCTCGCAAGTCGTTCGGGCTGTTTCGCCTTCGCACCAGTGCTGTGCCGGTGGACGCCGAAGGGCTGGTGGTGGCCGAAGGTCGGCGCATGGACGACTCCGCACGCTTTGCCTACGTCACGCCGGCGAGACAGGCGCCGCTGGGGCACACGATGAGCCTGAGCCGGCGCCTTGAATTGCTCGGCTGGGCCCACGCGCGCGATGCGCTGGTGCTCGAGGACGACTACGACGGGGAATACCGCTTCGGCGGAACACCGGCACCCTCACTGCAAAGCCTCGATCCAGATGGCCGGGTCATCTACTTCGGCACTTTCAGCAAGACGCTGCTGCCCTCGCTGGGCGTCGGCTACCTGGTGGTGCCTCGACGCTATGTGGAGATCGTCTCGCGACTGATCGATCTGGTGGGGCGACCGCCCAACCTGTCCACGCAGCTGACGATCGCGCGCTTGATCGAGAGTGGCGCGTTCGAGTCGCATGTGCGCGCCATGCGCACCTACTACCGACGACGTCAGGACGCGCTGCAACGCCATCTGCGGGAGGCGTTGGGCGCAACCATGGATATCGAGGTGCTCAACGCGGGTCTGCACCTCATCGGCTGGCTGCCCCCGGAACTCGATGACCGCCGCGTAGCTGAGAGCGCCTGGCGGTTGGGGCTGCTGCCGCGTCCGCTGTCGGACTTCACGATGGAGGGTCGTTTCCGCCCTGCGTTGATGTTGGGGTTCTCGAACCTGCCGGATGAGCGGATGACCAGCGCAGTGGCTTCGCTGGGTGAGGCACTGCGCTCGCACTGAACCCACGCGCAAGCATGGATCTCCCAAGGAGTGACGAGCCGGTCGTTCGTCTTCACGCGACGAAGATCCGTCTGACCAACCTCATGCCGTAACGGCTACTTCCCACAATGCCTTGGTCCGCAGGTACTTGCGGGTCGTGCGGTGTTCGAGGGCGATCACCGTCCAGGGCTCAACGAACAACTCGCGCACCGCGGCCTCGGTAAAGAATCGCTTGGGCGAGCCATTCACCAGGTGGTAGTGCGGCTCGATCACAGGGTGGCCGCGCGCGCCGAAGTGGTGGTCTTCGGTTGAGTTCAAGCGGCACAACAAGAGGCCACCCGGCGCCAACACCCGGTGGATGCGGGCTGCGATGTCCAGCGTCTCGCTCCAGGGGAAGTAGTGCAGCGACAGGCTTGCAATGACCACCCCGAACCCGTTGCCGGTTTGCGGCAAGGGGTCGCGGATGTCTCGCTGCTCGATGCGCGCGGCCGGCGCCGCCTGCCTTGCGCGGCGGACGGCGGCATCGGACAGGTCGAACGCCATCACGTCGAACCCTGCGTTCACCAGGGTCCGTGTGTCGTCGCCATCGCCACAGCCGATTTCGAGCACGGGCCGACCGCTCGCGCGCGCGCCGATCGCGGGCAGCCAGCGGTCAAGCCAGGGGTCGTGAAGCATGTGGCCAGGCGAAGCGGGTGACTTCAAGACGCGACAGCGTGTCTGACCACGCCATCGCCGGCGCGGTCGCCTGCCTCCTGCAGCATCAGCGGTCTGGCCACCTCGATGCGAAAGCGGCCTCGACCGGTGCGCTGGATCTGCAGAGCAGTCTGGCGCTCCACCAGGCGGCGCTGCAACAGGAGCAAACGAACGCCGAGGTTGTCCTGCACCTCAGGAAGGCGCAGCTCATGTCCCGCCAGCCGAAGCTCGCGTGTGCTGAACTCGGACCGGCGCTCACGGACGTGTTCGCACGCGAGCTTCCAGAACAGTGCGCCGGCCACGCCCTTGATGAGGTATTGCGCGTCCAGGAAAACGCTGCCGTCGCTGGGGTAGTAGCGCACCTTCACGGGCTCGGCATCGGCATGGGTCAAGGTCGACATGGCAACACGCCTCTCAGGCTGCAGCGCCGGGCTTGCGGGCCGCATCGATGAGCGCACGGATCGCCCAGCGCCGCACGCGTCGCGCTTCGGTCTCGTCCAGCTGCAGAACGTCCTTGAGCGCCAGCATGGCTTCGGTGCCGACCACCATGGCCAGCGCACGCGAGAGCGTCTTCAAGGCGGCGGGCCGGAACTGGCGACGCGTGGGCGCCAAGGCCGCTTCGATCAGTGGCGAGCGCCGGTTCTGGCGTATCGGCACGGCCGCGTCTGCGGGGGGCTTCACGCTGCGCTCGAGCGCGTGCTTCATCATCAGGCGCAGCGCCACCTCGTTGTCCCGGATCATGGTCTCCAGCGCGGCGTCCACCCGCTCCATGCGTGTCAACGGGTCTTCGGCGCCGTCCGCGAACAGCTGCTCGGCCTGTGGGGTGTCGATGTCCAGCGACGCCTCGACGATCAAGGCGTTGACATCGGGGAAGTGACGGTAGGCGGTGGCGCGCGAAACCATCGCCTCCTCGGCCACCTCTTCCAGGCTCGGGTTGCGCCCCTGGCGGGTCAGGCGCGCGGCTGCCTGCAGCAGGTCCTTTCGGGTGCGGCGCAGCTGATTGGAACGTCCGCCGGTTTCGCTCATGGGGCCTTCAACATGGGTTATGAATGAGACGATTGTCTCGTAAAGATCGTTCTTCTTCAACACGGCATACCGTTAGCAAACATTTAACGTTCGCTTAGGCAGCTCTTCAGATCGCTCGCACTGGCGCGCGCCGAGACTTTCCGGACCTTCACAAACCCCGGAAAGGACGCACCCCATGCCTCTGAATATGCCTTTGGCCGCCCTCGCCTGCGCGCTGGCCGCACTCGCGCCAGCCGGCCCCGCCTCCGCCCTGAATGTGGACCGCGTGCTCGTGGAGCGCGGCCGCTACCTCACGCACGTGGCGGGCTGCAACGACTGCCACACGCCCGGCTACGCCGCGGCCGACGGTCGGGTCCCCGAGTCGCTCTGGCTCACCGGCGATTCGCTCGGCTGGAACGGGCCGTGGGGCACCACCTACGCCACCAACCTGCGGCTGTACATGCGCGGGCACACCGAAGAGTCCTGGCTGCGCACCGCGCGCCAGTTCAAGCCACGCCCGCCCATGCCCTGGTTCAACGTGCACGCGATGAGCGAGCGCGACCTGCGCGCGCTCTACCGCTACATCCGCCACCTCGGCCCGGCGGGCGCGCCGGCACCGGCCTATGTGCCGCCAGGCCAGGTGCCTGCGGGCCCTGTCGTTCGATTTCCGGGCTGACGCTCTTCCTGCAACCCCCGTCCCACCCACACCGAAAGGACCCTTCACCATGAACCCACCCACCCTGCTGCCGGTGCGCAGCGTCGGCCCCGACACCGACCTCTTCAGCACCCACGCGACCCTGCCCGGCCTGGGCGTGCTGCCCATCAACGCCTACCTGATCCACGCCCGTGAGCCGGTGCTGGTGGACACGGGCATCGGCGCGTTGCAGGACGACTTCGTGGCGGCTCTGGCCGAGCGCATCGACCCGGCCGACCTGCGCTGGATATGGCTCACCCACGCCGACCCGGACCACCTGGGCGCGCTGCGCGCGGTGCTGGAGATGGCGCCCAAGGCGCGCATCGTCACCAACTACCTGGGGGTGGGCAAGCTGGGTCTGCTGCAGGTGCCACCGGAACGCACCTGGATGATCAACCCCGGCCAGACACTGAACGTGGGTGACCGTGGCCTGCAGGCATTGCGCCCACCGGTCTACGACGCGCCCGAGACCATGGCCCTGTTCGATACCCGCACGCGCCACCTGTTCAGCTCGGACTGCTTCGGCGCGGTGCTGGCCGAACCGGCGCTCGAGGCGGCCGACGTCGCATCGGCCGACTTGCGCGAGGGCATGGGGTTGTGGGCGAGCATCGATTCGCCGTGGCTCGCACAAATCGAACGCGAGAAGCTGGCGGCGGCGTGCCGGCCCTTGCAGGACCTGCGTCCGTCGCGCGTGCTCGGCAGCCATCTGCCACCGGCCATGAACCTGGACCCTTTCCTCTACGCGGCCATCGATTCGGCGCGCCTGAGGTCACCCTTCATGGGCCCGGACCAACAGGCGTTCGAGCAGGCGATGGGGTTGGGCCAGCCGGCAACGGTCTGAGCCGAGCGGCGCTTCGCCCGACAGCCGAACGCGCCGTCAATGCGCCGTCAACGCGCCGTCAACGCGCCGTCAGACCGGATAGATCAGCGAGTTGAGCACCATCTCGCTGTCGTACACACACCGCCGCTCCAGCAGCTTCCACCCGCCTTCGGTGATCACGAAGGCGTCGATGTAGCGGCCCACCTGGTAGACCTCGCTGGTGGTGCCGGGCTTGGTGCGAAAGACGGCGTAGTTGGCTTCGGCGCGCACCGGGTCGTCGGGCGTGCCTTCGCCGTCGTGCGTGATGCGCGCGGGAGCGATCACGTGGCGGGTGTAGTACGGCGCGTGGTAGATGGTCTGGGTGGCGCCGACGATGCGGTCGCGCATCATGCCCTGGCTCTCGAAGTTGAGCAGGCACAGCGGCAGGCCGCGTTCGGCGTTCTCGCGCGCCTGCACGCGGTAGCGCGCTTCGGGCACGAAGCACTCGGGCCATTCGGCAAAGCGGCGCTGGTCGAGCACGTCGGCGTAATCCGCGTTGAAGCGGTCGATGGCGTGGTGGCGCAGTGCGCTGCGCAGGGTGGTGTCGATCACGTCGCTCATCACAACCCCATGGTCTTTCGCCAGTAGGCGTACATCGATCGGATCAAGGTCTCGGTGACCATGTGCTCGGTGGGCGGCTGGCCCACGTCGTCGGTCTTGCCGCCGAGTTCCACCAGGGTGCGGCCGCCCTCGCCCCATTGGCGAAAGCCGTCCTGGCTGAACTCGATCACCTCGCCGTCGTCGGCGCTCACGAAGCCAGCGGGCCCGAACAGGTTGGCCTGGCGCAGGCGGCGCGTGGTCATCTCCTCGGTGTCGTCGGCAAAGCCGAAGTGCGTCCAGACGAAGTCGAATTCGTTGGGCCCGCGCGGCACGATGTGGCGCGTGGACAGCGAATTCACCTGCTGCTGGATGATCACGCTCGGGAACAGCGTGATCATGGTCACCGTGGGGGTGATGGTGGCGCCCGGGTTCTGTGGGTCGGCGATGGTCCACCACGGCTCGGGCACCACGTCGAGCAGGCGCGGGTCGTTGAGCTTCATGTCGGCCTTGAAGCTGGTCACGCCCTGCGTCACGGTCTTGTTCTCGCCGCCGTCGTTGCGGCGGCTGATCATCACGGCGTGGCGGCCATGCGCGTCCATCACCATGCGGCTTTTCTGGTCGGCGCGCCACAGGCCGAAGGTGACGAACCAGGTGTGCAGCAGCCCCGGGTGGTACGGGTCCTTGATGTTTTCCATCATGAGCTTCCAGTTGCCTGGAATGCGCTGGCGGTTGTAGCCCAGCAGCTTGAGCTCACGGCCCTGGAAGATGCGGTCAAGCCAGGGCTTGAGGTCGGCGCCGAGGTAGTCCTCCAGCGGCTCGGTCTCGTCGCTGAAGGTGGCGAACACCAGGCCGTGCAGCACGGCCACGCGCAGTTTGGTGAGGCCGTTCTTGCTCAGGTCGAAGTCCGCGGGCATGCCGCCGTTGACGCACTCACCGTCCTTCACACCGTCCTTGAACGGCAGACCAGCCAGGTCGCCGTTGAGCTTGTAGGTCCACTGGTGGTAAGGGCAGACGAAGCTGCGCGCGTTGCCCACCTGCCCGTCCATGGGCGGCTGGCAAAAGCGCACGCCGCGGTGGGCACAGCGGTTCTCCACCACACGGATGCCATGATCCACGCTGCGGTCTTTCGGCGCCACGCGGTCCCTGACCATGATCACCTGCCGCTCCCCCACCCAGCTGAGCTTGTAGTCGCCGGTGTTGGGGATCTCCACCGCGAGGCCCACGTAGCACCAATGCGGTCCGTAGAACAAGCGGTCGAGCTCGCGTTGGTAGAGGTCCGGGTCGGTGTAGGCCCAGAAGGGAATGCGGCTGGTGCCGCGGTCGTGCCATCGCACGAGGGCTTGCGGTGCGTTCATGTCTCCTCACGCGTGGGTGCGGTGAGGAAATGATAAGCCTACTGACTATCTTCGGCCAGCGCCGGCCGTCTGCAGCCGGCGGCGGGCCGCTTCAGCGCACGTCTGCCGCCGCGTTGCGCCGCGCCTTCCACGCACCAAAAATCGCGATCAGCCCCGGGATGATGATCAGCGCCCAGATGATCTTGCTCAGGTTGGCCTGCACCCAGGGCAGGTTGCCGAACAGGTAGCCCGCGCCCACCAGGCCCACCACCCAGATCAGCGCGCCGATCACGTTGTAGGCGGTGAACTTGCTGCGCGTCATCTCGGCCACACCGGCCACAAAGGGCGCGAAGGTGCGGATGAAGGGCATGAAGCGCGCCAGGATGATGGTGATGCCGCCGTAACGCTCGTAGAAGGCGTGCGCCTGATTGAAGGCGTTCTTGTTGAACAGGCGCGAGTTCTCCCACTGGAACACCTTGGGGCCAAAGTAGCGCCCGACGCTGTAGTTCACCTGGTCGCCCAGAATGGCCGCGATGGTGAGCAGCACCATCGCCAGCGGCAGGCTCATCAGCCCCGCGCCGCACAGCGTGCCCACCACGAACAACAGCGAATCGCCGGGCAGGAAGGGCATCACCACCACACCGGTCTCGGTGAAGATGATCAGGAACAGCAGCGCGTACACCCAGGGGCCGTAGGCCTGCACGAAGGCCTGCAGGTGCTGGTCCACGTTGAGGATGAAGTCGATGAGGAAGGCGATGATTTCCATGGCGGCGGATTATCCCTGCCGGTTCCTACAATCCCGCGCATGACCGACCTGCCCACGCGCCGCCCGATCCGCGAACTGCCCGACGAGCTGATCAGCCAGATCGCGGCCGGCGAAGTCGTGGAACGCCCCGCCTCGGTGGTGCGCGAGCTGGTGGACAACGCGCTGGACGCCGGCGCCACCCAGGTCACTGTGCGTCTGTCGGGCGGCGGCGTGCGCCTGATCGCGGTGGAAGACGACGGCATCGGCATTCCGCAAGGTGAACTCGCGCAAGCGCTCAAGCGCCACGCCACCAGCAAGATCGGCAACCTGGCCGAGCTGGAGGCGGTGAGCACCATGGGTTTTCGCGGCGAAGCGCTCGCGGCCATCGCCTCGGTGGCCGAGGTATCGCTGCTCTCGCGCACCGACGACGCGCCCCACGCCTGGCTGCTGGAAGCACGCAGTGGTGAACTCTCGCCCGGCGCGCGCCAGCGCGGCACCACGGTGGAGGTGCGCGAGCTGTTCTACGCCACGCCCGCGCGGCGCAAGTTCCTAAAGACTGACAGCACCGAGCTGGCGCACTGCATCGAGGCCGTGCGCCGCCACGCGCTGGCACGGCCCGGCGTGGGCTTTGCCATCTGGCACGAGGGCAAGCTGGTGGCCCAGTGGCGCGCCGCGCTGTTCGACGGCATCGAGGCCACGCGCACGCGCCTGGCCGATGTGCTGGGCGAGGACTTCATCACCGAGGCCCTGCCGCTGCAGTGGCCGGCCGACGGTTCGATGGCGCGCGGCCTGCGCGTGTGGGGCTTTGCCGGCGTGCCCGACGCCGCGCGCTCGCGCGCCGACCAGCAGTTCGCCTACGTGAACGGCCGCTTCGTGCGCGACAAGGTCATCGGCCACGCCGCGCGCGCCGCCTATGAAGACGTGCTGCACGGCCAGCGCCAGCCGGTGTACGCGCTGTTCATCGACATCGACCCGGCGCGGGTGGACGTGAACGTGCACCCGACCAAGATCGAGGTGCGGTTTCGCGACAGCCGCGAGGTACACCACGCGGTGCAGCAGGCGGTGCAGGGCGCGCTGGCGGTGCCGCGCGCGGGGCAGTTGGCCGCGCCGGCTGCCGTTGCGCCCGAGCCCGCCTGGGCGCCGCCCGCGCGGCAGGTGGGGTTCGGCTTCGTGCCACGAGAGCCCGAGATCGGCCAGCGCGTGAGCGATGAGTCGGCGCTGTGGGACCCGGCGCCCGGGGTGGCGGCCGATGCGGTGGCTGCCGAACGGCCCGCCGTGGCCGCCCCTGCCCCGCTGCCCGAAGGCGACTGGCCGCTCGGCCGCGCCATCGCGCAGCTCCAGGGCATCTACGTGCTGGCCGAAAACGCGCACGGCCTGGTGGTGGTGGACATGCACGCTGCGCACGAGCGCATCGTCTACGAACGCCTGAAGCGCCAGCTCGACGCGCGCGCGGTGCAAAGCCAGCCGCTGCTCATTCCCGCCACCTTCAGCGCCACGCCCGAAGAAGTGGCCACCGCCGAGACCGCCGCCGCCACGCTGGCCGCGCTGGGGCTGGAAGTGACACCCTTGTCGCCGCGCACCCTGGCGGTGCGCGCCGTGCCCACCACCCTGGCGCAGGGCGACCCGGTGGCCCTGGCGCGCAGCGTGCTGGGCGAACTGGCCCAGCACGAGGCCACGCAGGTGCTGCAGCGCGCCGAGCACGAGCTGCTGGCCACCATGGCCTGCCACGGCGCGGTGCGCGCCAACCGCCGCCTCACCATCGACGAGATGAACGCCCTGCTGCGCCAGATGGAAGTGACCGAACGCAGCGACCAGTGCAACCACGGCCGCCCCACGTGGCGCCAGCTGGGCCTGCGCGAGCTGGACGCGCTCTTCCTGCGGGGTAGGTAACACCCCCGCCGCGCTCCGCGCGACTCCCTCAAGGGGGGCGACACCGATGGCCCGGCAAAGCCGGTTCCATGGTGTCCCCGGGCAACGCACGCCGGCGTTGGGGGGCTTTCGTGGGTTGCCGTGAACTTCTGGCGCGTTGCTTGCATCATTTTCGGGACATGACGCGCCTGATCGTTGCCCTCTTCGCCGCCCTGGCCCTGCTGGCCGGCTGCGCCACGCTGGACGAGAAGCAGCGGGTGTGGATCTTCCAGCCGTCCGACCGCAGCTGGAGCGGCGGCACCTACGCCGCCGAATCCATGGACGACGTGTGGATCGATTTCACATCCCGGGAGACCGGCGAGCCCGTGCGGCTGCACGGCCTGTGGGCGCCGCACGAGAACTTCACCCAGCGCGCCGACGCCCCGGTGCTGCTCTACCTGCATGGCGCGCGCTGGAACGTCACCGGCTCGGCGTTTCGCATGCGGCGCATGCAGGAGCTGGGTTTCTCGGTGCTGGGCATCGACTACCGCGGCTTCGGCAAGAGCACCAACGATCTGCCCTCCGAAACACTGGCCACCGAGGACGCGCGCGCGGCCTGGGAATGGCTGGCGCAGAAGTACCCCGACAGGCCACGCTACATCTTCGGCCACTCGCTGGGCGGCGCCATCGCCATCAACCTCGCGGCCGACGTCGCCGACGAGCGCGGCACGCTGGTCGAAGGCACGTTCACCTCCATTCCCGACGTGGTGCGCACGTTCAAGTGGGGCTGGCTGCCCATCTCGCCGTTGATCACGCAACGCTTCGAAGCGCGCAAGCGCGTGGCCGACATCGGCTCGCCGCTGCTGGTGGTGCATGGCAGTGAGGACCGGCTGATCCGCCCCGACCTCGGGCGCCGCCTGTACGAAGCCGCCAAGGGGCCCAAGCAGTTCGTGCTGGTGGAAGGCGGCTCGCACCACAACACCAACTCGATCGGCCAGAGTCAGTACCGTGAGGCGCTGGATGCGCTGTTCGGGCTGGACGACTCCATCCGCGTCGTCGCGCGCTGAGGCGCGACGGCGTTGACGTCGCGCTGGCTCATGCAGAGTCTTTCTTCTGGGGTTGCACACGCACCACTTGCCCAGCCCGCACCACGATCAGGTCGGTACCCGTCTGTTGCGCCACCAGGCGCGCCCGCTGCGCAGCCCGACGCATGGCAAGCAAGGAGCCTTTGATATCGGCGTTGGCGCTTGCAGGCAGCACGCGGTAGTCAGCCGCCGGTTCGTTCACTTTTTTGGGCGTGGTCATGGTTTTTCACTCCAGTCCATCAAGACGGGCTCGTCGCCCGCGTTGTCGTACAGAACCCATTGATCCACCAGCGGTTGATAGACCTCGGTCAACAGACGTTGCCCGGCTTCATAGCGGCGGCGGATGGTGTTCTCCGGAATGTTGTGTCCGCCCTGTCGCACCCGCTCGGCCACACGTTGTACGGCCATGTCCGCCGAAGGCAGGCTCAAAAAGAACAGCTCCACCCGGTAGCCGAGCGCTCGCCAGTGCGGAATCTGCCGCGCGTACGCTCGACCTGACAAGGTTGTTTCGAACGCGAAGCTCTCCCGGCGTTCGACATGTTGAGCGATGGCCTCCAGCGTCAGGCGTCCGGCTGAATGGCCGCACGCTCGGGTTCAAAAGGCGATAGTCCTGCCGCGATCAGGTCAGCATTCACGAACACCGGACACCCAGCCTCTTGCGGCAGGAACTCCCGGGCAAAGGTGGTCTTGCCCGCCCCATTGGGGCCGGCAATGATGATGATCCTGGGTTTGGTCACGTCAGGCTCCGTCCCCGCCAAACAGGCCGTCTTGCGCTGCCGCGTCAACCTGAGGTGGGTTCAGGTTGACGTGTGCATCCACAAGCGCGCGAGCCAGCAAATCGGCAGGGTCGGCGCCCATGGGGCGCGACAGCGGTCCAGCGACGCATTGGGATTGGTAAGCAGTCAGGCGTGACAAGGTTCGTATGACTCCAAGGCCCTTGTTTGGGCTGCGGATTGATTATGCGATCGCTTCTGATCGCTTCTGCTACCCTCGAACGGATGTCCGCTTCTCCCCCCGCCATGTCGTCGGCCCTGGTGGTGCTGGTGCTCACGCTGCTGCTGGGCATGCAACCCGTCACCACCGACCTGTACCTGCCCGCACTGCCCGCCATCACCCAGGGTTTCGGCGCCTCGATGGCGCAGGCGCAACTCACCCTTACCTCGCTGCTGCTGGCCTTTGGCGTCTCACAACTGGCCTGGGGCCCGTTGTCCGACCGCTTTGGCCGCCGGCCGATCCTGATCTGGGGCATGGCGCTGTTCGTGGTGGCCGCCATCGGTGGAGCCTTCGCGGGGTCGATGGAATCGCTCATCGTGTGGCGCACGCTGCAGGGCGTGGCCATGGGCTCGGCCGTGATGTGTGCGCGCGCCGTGGTGCGCGACCTGTACGCACCCACCGAGGGCGCCAGCATGATGAGCAAGGGCCTCACCGGCCTGGGGATCATCGCGTGCCTGTCGGCACCGGTCGGTGGCTTGTTGTCGGACCTGTTCGGCTGGCGCATCGCGCTGCTCTCGCTCGCCGTGTTCGCCGCCGTCACGCTGGTGGTGCTGGTGTGGCGCTTCGACGAAACCCTGCCGGAACGCAACCCGCGCGCGCTGCAACCGGCCGCGCTGCTGCACAACTGGGTGGCCATTGCACGGCATCCCACATTCTGGGCCTGGGCCCTGCTGGCCACCGCCACCTACGCGGGCCTGTTCACCTACCTGGCCTCGTCGTCGTTCGTGCTGATCGGCGTGCTCGGCTTGAGCAAGACGCAGTACGGCCTGGTGATGTTCACCATGTCGCTGAGCTACATCGTGGGCACCTTCATCTGCCGCCGCCTGCTGCTGCACCTGGGCGTGCGCCGCACCGTGGGCATGGCGGCCGGGGTGACGCTGGTGGGTGGCACGCTCATGGGTGTGCTGCCGCTGCTGGGCGTGCAGAACCTGTGGTCGGTGATGCTGCCGTTCTACCTTTACATGATGGGTCACGGCGTGCACCAGCCCTGCGGCCAGAGCGGCGCGGTCAGCCCCTTCCCGCAGGCCGCGGGCGCGGCCTCGGCGCTGGCCGGTTTCGTGATGATGGTGGTGGCCTTCGGCATCGGCGGCTGGCTCGGCCTGGCGCTGGCCGAACCGGCGCTGGGTGCCGGCACCGTGCGCCCGCTCACCGACGGCATCTGGCTCTGGAGCACGGTGATTGCCGTGATCGCCTGGACGCTGGTGCGCCGTCACGGCGATGTGCAAGCGCCGCCGCAACGCCTGGGCTCCACATGACACCCCATGCTTCAGCGCAGCGCTGCATTGCGCTGGCCGGCCCCACCGCCAGCGGAAAGACCACCGCAGCGCTGGCGATTGCCGCGCGCTGGCCGGTGGAGATCATCAGCGTCGACTCTGCGCTGGTGTACCGCGGCATGGACATCGGTACCGCCAAGCCCAGCGCCGCCGAGCGCGCGGCGGTGCCGCACCACCTGATCGATATCCGCGACCCGGCGCAGGCCTACAGCGCCGCCGACTTCGTGCGCGACGCCACACGCCTGGTGAGCGAGATCGCGGCGCGCGGGCGCACCGCGCTGCTGGTGGGCGGCACCATGCTGTACTTCAAGGCCCTGCTCGGCGGCCTGGACGACTTGCCCGCGGCCGACCCCGCGGTGCGTGCACAGCTTGATGCGCGCGCGCGCACCGAGGGCTGGCCTGCGCTGCACGCCGAGCTGCAGCGCGTGGACCCGGTCACCGCCGCGCGCCTGTTTCCCAACGACGCGCAGCGCATCCAGCGCGCACTCGAGGTACACGCCATCTCGGGCCGACCGCTTTCCAGCTTTCACTCGGGCCGCGAACACAACCCCGACAGCCCGTTGCGCGAGGAACACCTGCTCTCGCTCGAACCCGCGGATCGCGGTTGGCTGCACGCGCGCATCGCCGCCCGTTTCGACGCCATGCTCGGTGAGGGTCTGCTGGACGAGGTGCGCAAGCTGCGCGCGCGTGGCGATCTGCATGCCGACCTGCCGTCGATGCGCTGCGTGGGCTACCGCCAGGCCTGGGCCACGCTGGACGAACACCCGGTGCCCGATACCGCCGCGCTGGCAGAACTGCGCGAGCGCGGCATCTTCGCCACGCGCCAGCTCGCCAAGCGCCAGCTCACCTGGCTGCGCTCGCTGCCCGCGCGCCGCGTGGTGGCGGCCGACGCGCCCGATGCGCTGGCCCAGGTGATGGCCGTGGTCGAGAACTGGCTTGGGAGGCCCGCATGACACTCGTCGTCGAAGGCCTGGCCAAACGCTACGGCGACACGCCCGTGTTCAGCGGCGTCGACCTGCAACTCGCCCCCGGTGAGTTCGTGGCCATCGTGGGCGAATCCGGCGTGGGCAAATCGAGCCTGCTCAACTGCCTGGCCGCACTCGACCGCTGGAGCGAAGGCCGCATCACGCACGACGGCACCGATCTCGGCGCACTCGACGAGGCACAACGCGCGCATTGGCGGCGCGCCCACCTGGGCTTCGTGTTCCAGGCCTTTCACGTGCTGCCCCACCTGGACGTGGCGCAGAACGTGGGCTTGCCCTTGCTGCTGCTCAACCGCCCCGACGACGCGCGCGTGAAGGCCATGATCGACGCCGTGGGCCTGCAAGGCCTGGGGCAGCGTCTGCCGGCCGAACTCTCGGGCGGGCAGTTGCAACGCGTGGCCATTGCACGCGCGCTGGTGCACCGCCCCGCCATCGTGCTGGCCGACGAGCCCACCGGCAATCTCGACCCCGCCACCGCCGCGCGCGTGATGGACCTGTTGCAGGCGCAGACGCGCGAGCACGGCAGCGCGCTGCTGCTGGTCACCCATTCGGACGCTGCAGCCGCGCGCGCTGACCGCGTGCTGCGCCTCACCGCCAACGGCCTGCAGGCCGCCACGGCCAGCCACTGAGGGAACCCGCGCGGCCTCAGGTGGTCGCATGGGTACGCAAGAGGTAACCCGCTGGTAACTTAATTACATTACCATCGAACGGTCATGTAACGCCGGACGCCATGGAGACAAACCCCGAACCCCAAGCCACGCTCGACCTCGTCATCTTCGGCGGCGCGGGCGATCTCTCGGTGCGCAAGCTGCTGCCGGCCCTCTACATGGCGCACCTGCACAAGACACTGCCCGAGGACACGCGCATCGTGGCCCTGGGGCGCCACGCCTGGGACCGCGCCGCCTTCACTGCCTTCGTCGACGACAAGGTGCGCGCCTTCATCGCCCCGGCCGAGCTGGACGCCGGCGCCTGGGGCCGCTTCATCGAACGCCTGGTGTACGTGAGCCTGGACGCCACGCGCGCCGAGGACTACGCCGGCCTGGCCGCCGCGCTGCGTGCGGGCGCCGACCGCGTGTACTACCTGGCCACCGCGCCCACCCTGTTCACCGCCATCTGCGCCCACCTGCACGGCGCGGGCCTGGTGGATGCGAAGTCGCGCGTGGTGCTGGAAAAGCCACTCGGGCACGACCTCGCCTCAGCCCGCGCCATCAACGATGAGGTGGCCAGGTACTTCAGCGAATCGCAGACCTTCCGCATCGACCACTACCTGGGCAAGGAGACGGTGCAGAACCTGATGGTGCTGCGCTTCGGCAACGCCATCTTCGAGCCGCTGTGGCGCAGCCCGAGCATCAAGAGCGTGCAGATCACGGTGGCCGAATCGGTGGGCGTGGGCAGCCGCGCCGGCTTCTACGACGGCACCGGCGCACTGCGCGACATGGTGCAGAACCACCTGCTGCAGCTGCTGTGCATCGTGGCCATGGAGCCCCCGGTCTCGCTCGACCCCGACGCCGTGCGTGACGAGAAGCTCAAGGTGCTGCGCTCGCTGCGGCCCATGACGGTGGCCGACGTGGCGCGCGACACGGTGCGCGGCCAGTACACCGCCGGCAACGTGGACGGCGAGCGCGCCGCGGGCTACCTGCAGGAAGCGAACGTGCCCGCGAACAGCGAGACCGAAACCTTCGTCGCGCTGCGCGCGCACATCAACAACTGGCGCTGGGCCAACGTGCCGTTCTTCCTGCGCACCGGCAAGCGCATGGCCGAGCGCCGCAGCGAGATCGTCATCGAGTTCGCGCCGCTGCCCTACTCGCTGTTCCCCGACACGCCTCGCCAGTCTGTCAATCGTCTGCTGATCCGCCTGCAGCCCGAAGAACACGTGCAACTGCAGATGATGGCCAAGCAACCCGGCAGCGGCATGAAGCTGCGCCCGGTCTCGCTCGACCTCGACCTGCAATCGGCCATGACCGGCCGTCGCGCCGAGGCCTACGAGCGCTTGCTGATCGACGTCATCAAGGGCAGGCTGACCCACTTCATGCGCCGGGATGAACTGGAAGCCGCGTGGGCATGGGCCGAGCCCGTGCTCGACGGCTGGAAGTCACTCGGCGACAAACCCCGGCCCTACGCGGCCGGCAGCTGGGGCCCGGCAGCCTCCTCGGCGCTGATGGCGCGCGAGGACAGCACCTGGTCCGAGGAAACCTGACACCACCCGTTCGGGCTGAGCTTGTCGAAGCCCCCGCCATGACCGAACAGATCTGCAACACACCCGTCGAACTCGCGCAGCGGCTGGCTGCGTGGATCGGCCTGCGCCTGCATGGCGCCATCGAGGCGCGTGGCCACGCGGTGCTCGCCGTCTCGGGCGGCAAGTCGCCGCTGCCGCTGTTC
This sequence comes from Hydrogenophaga intermedia, assembly GCF_023715105.1. Classification (GTDB taxonomy): domain Bacteria; phylum Pseudomonadota; class Gammaproteobacteria; order Burkholderiales; family Burkholderiaceae_C; genus Hydrogenophaga; species Hydrogenophaga intermedia_A. The sequence continues at coordinate 24,417 of NZ_JAMBNO010000016.1, forward strand.
CAGGCGCTGCGCTCGCAGCCGCTGGCCTGGTCGCGCGTGACCATCACCCTGGTGGACGAGCGCTGCGTGCCGCACGACCACCTGGACAGCAACACCGCGCTGGTGCGTACCCACCTGATGCAGGGCGCCGCGGCAGCGGCCACCTTCGTGCCCTGGTTCGACAGCCTGCCCGATGCGCTCGACGATGCCGCGCTGCAAGACCTGGCCGAGGCCGCCAACGCGCGCCTGGCCACCCAGCCCTGGCCCTGGGACCTGGCCGTGCTCGGCATGGGCGAGGACGGCCACACCGCCTCGTTGTTCCCGGGTGCACCCGGCCTGGCGCAGGCATTGCGCGGCAGCGGCCCGGTGGCCTGGACGCGCCCGCTCAACGCCCCCCACCCGCGCCTGACCCTCACCCTGCCCGCGCTGCTGGCCACGCGCGAGCTCGTGTTGCCTCTCATCGGCCCGGCCAAGCTGCGCGTGTACCAGCAGGCGCGACTGTCCGAGGACGACGACCTGCCCATCTCGCTCGTCCTGCACCAACACCAGACGCCCGTGCGCGTCTGGCTCGCCTGATTCCATGACCATGAACAGCCTGAACCCCATCCTCGAGCGCGTCACACAGCGCATCACCGAACGCAGCGCACCCACCCGCCGCGCCTACCTGGACCACATGGCCGCGCAGCGCACGCACGGCACGCAGCGCGCCGGCCTGGGCTGCGCGAACATGGCCCACACCACGGCCGCGCTGCCGCACGAAGACAAGTTGCGCATCCATGCCGAGCGCGCGCCGCACCTCGGCATCGTCACCGCCTACAACGACATGCTCTCGGCGCACCAGCCGTTCGAGGGCTACCCCGCGCTGATCCGCTGGCACGCGCAGCAGATCGGCGCCAGCGCGCAGGTGGCCGGCGGTGTGCCGGCCATGTGCGACGGCATCACCCAGGGCGAGGCCGGCATGGAGCTCTCGCTGTTCTCGCGCGACACCATCGCACTGGCCACCGCGGTGGCGCTCTCGCACAACGTGTTCGACGCCGCGCTCATGCTCGGCGTGTGCGACAAGATCGTGCCCGGCCTGTTCATGGGCGCACTGCAGTTCGGCCACCTGTCCACCGTGTTCGTGCCCGCCGGGCCCATGACGTCCGGTCTGTCGAACGACGAGAAAGCCAAGGTGCGCCAGCAGTACGCGCAAGGCCTGGTGGGGCGCGAGGCGCTGCTCGAATCGGAAGCGCGGGCCTACCACAGCCCTGGTACCTGCACCTTCTACGGCACCGCCAACAGCAACCAGATGCTGATGGAGATCATGGGCCTGCACCTGCCCGGCAGCTCCTTCGTGAACCCGGGCACGCCGCTGCGCGAAGCGCTCACCAAGGCCGCGGTGGAGCGCGCCGTGGCCAACAGCGGGCGCACCGGCCAGCCCTACGTGCCGATGTCGCACATCGTGGACGAGAAGACGATCGTCAACGGCATCGTGGGCTTGCTCGCCACCGGCGGCTCCACCAACCACACGCTGCACCTGGTGGCCATGGCGCGCGCCGCGGGCATCGTGATCGACTGGGATGATTTCTCCGAACTCTCGGCTGTGGTGCCGCTGCTGGCCCGGGTGTACCCCAACGGCAGCGCCGACATGAACCACTTCCACGCCGCGGGCGGGCTGGGTTTTCTGATGCGGGAGCTGCGCGCGGCCGGCTTGCTGCACGCGGACGTGCACACCGTGATGGGCGCGGGCCTGGATGCCTATGCGCTCGAACCCTGGCTCGACGGCGAGCGCCTGGCCTGGCGCCCGGTGCCGGCGGCGAGCGGCGACACCGACGTGCTGCGCCCGGTGAGCGACCCCTTCAGCGCCGACGGCGGCCTGCGCCTGCTCACCGGCAACCTGGGCCGCAGCGTCATCAAGGTGTCGGCCGTGAAGCCGCAGCACCGCGTGGTCAAGGCCCCTGCGGTGGTGGTGCACGACCAGCAGGAACTGCTCGCGAAGTTCAAGGCCGGCGAGCTGGAGAAGGACTTCGTGGCCGTGGTGCGCTACCAGGGCCCGCGCGCCAACGGCATGCCCGAGTTGCACAAGCTCACACCACCGCTGGCGGTGCTGCAGGACAAGGGCTTCAAGGTGGCACTGGTCACCGACGGCCGCATGTCCGGTGCCTCGGGCAAGGTGCCCGCGGCCATCCACGTCACACCCGAGGCACTGGCCGGCGGCGCTCTGGCGCGCGTGATGGACGGCGACATCATCACGCTGGACGCCGAGCGCGGCCTGCTCAAGGTGGACGTGGACGAGACCACGCTGGCCGCGCGCACCGTGCGCGACCCGGACCTTTCGCACCACCAGCACGGCACCGGCCGCGAACTCTTCGGTCTGTTCCGCACGCACGTGAGCGGCGCCGAACAAGGTGCCTCACCGCTGCTCGCCTGAACCCACCCGAACCCAGAAGAACATGCAAGACCAACACCTGCAACGCCCCCGCTTCACCTCGCGCGTGGTCCCCGTGATCGTGCTGACCGACGCGAAGCAGGCCGTGCCGCTGGCGCACGCGCTGCTCGAAGGCGGCATCGACGTCATGGAGATCACGCTGCGCTCGGACGTGGCGCTCGACGCCATCGAGGCCGTGGCGAAAGCCGTGCCGCAGATGCACCTGGGTGCGGGCACCGTCACGCGCGCCAGTGATGTGCCGCGCGTGATCGACGCCGGCGCGCGCTTTGCGCTTTCCCCCGGCTGCACCGACGCGCTGGTGGACGCCATGCGCGCCACCGGCCTGCCCTTCATCCCAGGCGTGATGACCCCCGGCGAGGTGATGCACGCGCGCGACCAGGGCTTCACGCTCATGAAGCTGTTCCCGGCGCAACAGGCGGGCGGTATCGGCATGCTCAAGGCATTGGGCGCGCCGATCCCGGATGTGAGCTTCTGCCCCACCGGTGGTGTGAGCCCCGACAACCTGCGCGACTTCATGGCGCTGCCCAACGTGGCCATGGCCGGCGGCTCCTGGCTCACGCCGGCCGACGCACTGCGCGACGGCGACTGGGCGCGCATCACGAAGCTGGCGCGCGAGGCGACGGCCCTGGCGCAGGGACAATGAACGCATGACGACACAGACGACCTTCCCGCTCCCCGTCACCCTGCCCGCGTGGCAGCACCTGGTCGCGCTGGCGGCCGAGGAACAGGTTTCGCTGCGCGACCGGCTGGCCGAACCCGAGCGCGCGCAGCGCCTCACGTGGTCAAGCTGCGGCATCACACTCGACGCCAGCCGCCAGGGCATCGGTACCGAGATCGAACACGCCCTGCTCGAGCTGGCCGCGCAGAGCGACGTGGCCGGCCAGCGCGAGGCCATGTTCCGCGGCGACCCGATCAACACCACCGAAGGCCGCCCGGTGCTGCACGTGGCCCTGCGCGGGGACGCCGCCGGCGGCCCCTGGGGCAGCGACGTGCAGGCGCTGGTGCACCGCGAGCTCGACCGCGTCTGCCGCTTCGCCGACGAGGTGCGCGGCGGCATCGTGCGCGGCCACAGCGGCGAGGCTTTCACCGACGTGGTCAACATCGGCATCGGTGGCTCCGACCTCGGCCCGCGCATGGCCGCCGATGCGCTGGCCCACCTGGCCAGCCCCACACTGCGCGTGCACTACGTCTCCAACCCCGACGCATGGGCACTGTGGAGCGTGCTGCGAGGACTCGACGCGAAGCGCACGCTGGTGGTCGTCTCGAGCAAAACCTTCACCACCCAGGAAACCCTGACCAACGCAGCAAGCGCGCAACGCTGGCTCACGGACCAGGGCGTGCCGGCCGACGCGATTTCGCAGCACCTGGTCGCCATCACCGCCTCGCCTGCGAAGTCGGCCGGGATGGGCTACGACCCGCAACGCACCTTCCTGTTCTGGGACTGGGTGGGCGGGCGCTACTCGCTGTGGTCTGCGCTGGGGCTGCCGCTGGCGCTGGGCATCGGCTCGGCGGCCTTTCGCGAACTGCTCGCTGGCGGCCGCGCCATGGACGAGCACTTCCGCCACGCCCCGATGGCGGAGAACCTGCCGGTGCGCCTGGCGCTGCACGGCATCTGGAACCGCAGCTTCCTGCAACGGCCCACGCAACTGATGGTGAGCTACGCCTCACGGCTGGTGCGCTTCGTACCGTTCGTGCAGCAGATGGACATGGAATCCAACGGCAAGGGCGTACACATCGACGGCCACGAGGCCACGGTGGAAACCGGCCCCATCGTCTGGGGTGGCCTGGGCATCGACGGCCAGCACGCCTACTTCCAACTGGTGCACCAGGGCCGCCACGCCATCCCGGTCGATTTCATCGGCCTGCAGACCGAAGACACCCCGCTGCCCCTGGCGGCCACGCACCACGCGGTGGTGAACCTGAACCTGCGTGCACAGGCACAGGCCATGGCGCTCGGCCGTACCCCCGCCGAGACCGAAGCGCTGCTGCTCGCCGAAGGCGCCGACGCCGCCACCGCGCGTGCCATGGCACCGCACCGCAGCTTCCCCGGCAACATCCCGAGCCACATCCTCTGGCTCGACCGGCTCGATCCCGAGCGCCTGGGCGCATTGATCGCGCTGCACGAGCACAAGGTGTTCACCCAGGCGGCCATCTGGCGCATCAACGCTTTCGACCAATGGGGTGTCGAACTGGGGAAGACGATGGCCAAAGCCATGGAGCGTTAGCGCACCAACACAGGGACAATCGCGCCCACAGTCGGTGCATCATTGCCCCTTTTCAGGGTATGTCAGGATGACCGCCGCGACCCGCGAATCGACAATGTGTATACAGATTTCGTGTGCAACTGTCGGCCCACGGGCACACCGCGTCGCGCCTCTGGCACCGATGTTGCTATCCATGTGCATGCCGCGCAGACGGCACGTTCCGCCGACGACCCCTTGCCCAGCCTTGGAGAAACCATGAACAAACGCCGATTCCTGCAGACCACCGCCGCCCTGGCCGCAGCCACCGCCTTCATGGGCACCGCGCACGCCCAGACCGCCATCAAGTTCCAGCTCGACTGGCGCTTCGAGGGCCCCGCCGCCCTGTTCCTGCAGTCCGCCGCCAAGGGCTACTACAAGCAGGCCGGGCTCGACGTGACCATCGACGCCGGCAACGGCTCGGGTGGCACCGTCACGCGCGTGGCATCGGGTACCTACGACATGGGCTTTGCCGATCTGGCCGCGCTGATGGAGTTCCATGCCAACAACCCCGACGCGCCGAACAAGCCGGTGGCGGTGATGATGGGCTACAACAACACGCCGGCCGCGGTGCTCGCGCTCAAGAAGAGCGGCATCACCAAGCCCGCCGACCTGGAAGGCAAGAAACTCGGCGCGCCCGTGTTCGACGCCGGTCGCAAGGGCTTCCCGATCTTCCAGAAGGCCAACGGCATCAACAACGTGAGCTGGACCTCGATGGACCCGCCGCTGCGCGAGACCATGCTGGTGCGCGGCGACATCGACGCCATCACCGGCTTCTCGTTCACCTCGCTGCTCAACCTCGAGGCGCGCGGCGTCAAGCCCGAGGACGTGGTCATCCTCCCCTACGCCGACCACGGCGTGAAGCTCTACGGCAACGTCATCATCGCCTCGCCCAAGCTGATCGCCGAGAACCCGGCCGCGGTGAAAGCCTTCCTGAGCGCCTTCGCCAAGGGCGCCAAGGAAGTGATGGCCAACCCGGCCGCCGCCATCGAGACGGTGAAAGCACGCGACGGCATCATCAACGTGCCGCTGGAAACCCGCCGCCTCCAACTCGCCATTGACGCCGTGGTGGCCAGCCCCGACGCGCGCAAGGAAGGTTTCGGTCAGATCGTGCCGGGCCGCCTGGCGCTGATGGCCTCGCAGGTGTCGGACGCCTACGGCACCAAGACGCGTGTCGATCCGGCCAAGATCTGGAACGGCTCCATGCTGCCCAGCAAGGCCGAGCTCGACATCCTGCCGCCGGCCAAGAAGTAATCGCCGCGGCATCGACCGAGGTCAGCCCCCACCGGGTGGCTGGCCTTTTTTTCGGGAGCAGCTCCATGAACGACACAACCCAGGCGCCCTTCGTCGACTTCGACCAGGTCTGGCTGGCCTACAACGACGACCTGCTCGCCAAGAACATCTTCGCGGTGGAAGACATCAACCTGCAGGTGCAGCGTGGCGAGTTCATCGCCATCGTCGGCCCCTCGGGTTGCGGCAAGTCCACCTTCATGAAGCTCACCACGGGCCTGAAGATGCCCAGCATGGGCAGCATCCGCATCGACGGCCAGCCCGTGACCGGCCCGCTCAAGATCTCGGGCATGGCCTTTCAGGCGCCCTCGTTGCTGCCCTGGCGCACCACGCTCGACAACGTGCTGCTGCCGCTGGAGATCGTGGAGCCCTACCGTCACCAGTTCAAGGACCGCCGCAAGGAGTTCGAGGAACGCGCGCTCAAGCTGCTCGAGAGCGTGGGCCTGGGCGGCATGGGCAAGAAGTTTCCGTGGGAGCTCTCGGGCGGCATGCAGCAGCGGGCCAGCATCTGCCGCGCACTCATTCACGAGCCCAAGATGCTGTTGCTCGACGAGCCCTTCGGCGCGCTCGACGCGTTCACGCGCGAGGAGTTGTGGTGCACGCTGCGCGACCTGTGGGAGGCGCAGCGCTTCAACGTCATCCTCGTCACGCACGACCTGCGCGAATCGGTGTTCCTGGCCGACACCGTGTACTGCATGAGCAAAAGCCCGGGCCGCTTCGTCGTCAAGCGCGAGATTCCGATCCCGCGCACGCGCGAACTCGACGTGACCTACACCAAGGAATTCACCGACGTCGTGCACGAATTGCGCGGCCACATCGGAGCGCTGCGCAAACCCGGCGCAACCATCAACCAGTGAGCGAGCCCGTCATGAACGCCAAACGACGCAAGAACATCGAGCGCTTCTCGCCCCTGCTGCTGTTGATCGCCATCGTCGTGATCTGGGAAGTCATCACCAGCGGGTTCGGTGTGTCCGAGTTCATCTTCCCCAGCCCCTCGCGGATCTGGGAGCAGACGCTGGAGCACAAGGTCACCATCCTCGGCCACGCCTGGCGCACCTACTGGGTCACCATGGCCGGCTTCGGCATTGCCATCGTGGTGGGTGTGCTGCTGGGTTTTCTCATCGGCAGCTCGCGTCTGGCCTATGCCGCGGTCTACCCGCTCATGACGGCCTTCAACGCGTTGCCCAAGGCGGCCTTCGTGCCCATCCTGGTGGTGTGGTTCGGCATCGGCGCCGGCCCGGCCATCCTCACGGCCTTCCTGATCAGCTTCTTCCCGATCATGGTGAACATCGCCACCGGGCTTGCCACGCTCGAACCCGAGCTGGAGGACGTGCTGCGCGTGCTCGGCGCCCGGCGCTGGGACGTGCTCACCAAGGTCGGCCTGCCGCGCTCCATGCCCTACTTCTTCGGCTCGCTCAAGGTCGCCATCACGCTGGCCTTCGTGGGCACCACGGTGTCCGAGATGACCGCGGCCAACGAGGGCATCGGCTACCTGCTGATCTCCGCCGGTTCGTCGATGCAGATGGGTCTGGCCTTCAGCGGCCTGCTGGTGGTGGGCGTGATGGCCATGGCGATGTACGAGCTGTTCAGCTTCGTGGAGAAGCACACCACCGCCTGGGCTCATCGCGGGACGCAGAGTTGACCCTGGAGCAGATCGCACGGCACCTGCGCCACGCCAATGCCGTGGCGCGCCGTGCCGCCGGCATGGGACGTCATCCCTTCGGCGCGCTGCTGGTGGCGCCCGATGGCGAGACGGTGCTGGCCGAGCAGGGCAACATCGACACGGTGAACCACGCCGAGTCCACGCTGGCCCGCCACGCAGCCGGTACCTACCCCGGCGCCTACCTGCGCGAGTGCACGCTGGTGACCACCTTCGAGCCCTGTGCGATGTGCGCCGGCACCATCTACTGGGCCGGCATCGGGCGGGTGGTGTACGGCGCGAGCGAAGAAGCGCTGCTCGCGCTCACCGGCTCACACGAAGAAAACCCCACGCTGTCGCTGCCCTGCCGCGAGGTGTTTGCGCGCGGGCAGAGAAGTGTCGAGGTGATCGGCCCCGTGCCGCCACTGGAAGGCGAGATGGTGGAAACCCACAAGGGCTTCTGGGCCACCCGCTGACGCCACCGCAGGCAAGCGATCTCAGCGATGCACCTCGACCTCACCTGAAGAAGCCAACATCGCCATTAACCGGCGCCGGATCAGGATGCCCGGCCGGTCCGAGTCCATCGAGTACTCCACGCCGCGGCGCCGCAGGTCCACCACCGCGTCCGGGTCGGTCGACTCGAGAATCTCCTTGTCCTCGCGCGTGATCTCGGCATCGAAGTCGATCAGCAACTGCGCCGGGCAATCTTCCTCCGTGTCGTTGCGGAACAGCCATTGGCACAGCTGGATGCGACCGTCGTCAATCGGCGTGAAGCAGTTGATGATCACGTGCCGCACGCCGCTCGGGTACTCGATATCGAGCCGGCGCGAGAACGGCTGCATGTAGGCGTTGCGCATGTGGCGCTGGGTGATCGCGTCCTTCACACCGCTGATGCGCTGAAAGCGTTCCGGGTTGGCGGCGGCGATCACCGTCTCGGCGTAAAAACCCTGTTCGTTCTCGATCAGTTCGTACTTGCTCGGCTTTGGCTGCGCCGCCACGCCGAAGGTGGCCCGGTGCACGAAGCTGAAGTGCGAGTTGTCGAACGAGTTCTCCAGCGCACGCACCGGGCTGGTGTGCCAGACCTCGTGAAACTGGAAGATGGTGCGCCAGCCCGGTGCACCGAACTCCGGCATCGCCGGGATGTCGGCCTCGGGCTCCTCCAACGCCACCCAGGCGTAGCCGTAACGCGCCTCACATCGGTAGACCGGCGTGCCGTAATCCTTGGGAATCTCGCGATCGGCGTCGTACTGGGGAATCTCGATCACGCGGCCGTGCCGGTTGTAGACCCAGCCGTGGTAGCCGCACTGCAGGTTGCCGTTCTTGCACCAGCCCTTGCTGAGCCTGGCGGTGCGGTGGCAGCACCGGTCCTTCAAGGCGGCGGGTTCGCCGTGCTCGTCGAGAAAGAGCACGATGTTTTCGCCCAGCAGCGTGAACGGCCTGGGGCCATCGTGCAGGTCCGTCAGCGGCATGACGGCGTGCCAGTGGCGGCGGAAGACGGCTTGTTGGGTGACGAGCATGGAAGCACTCCAGGGGAAATGGCTTGAACGGTTGGGCTCAAGAGCAATTTCCTGCTCGCCGCGCGAGGGGCCTCGGGGCGCGCTGAACGCTTCTACTCTCTGCTTGAACTTTAGCAAAACACGGACCATCTGCATCGCACCGCAGCGGTGCAAGCAGGCTGGCACGCCTCATGCATGAAACCGCCCAGGAGTAGAAGCGTTCAGCGGTGCCACCCTCGCACCGCCCGGAAATTGCTCTGTAGCCCCGGTTGCGCCCGCAACCGGGATGCCCACAGCCTTGCCGGAGATCTGCCATGCAGCGCCGCCGCTTCCTCGTCCAGTCGCTCGCCGCCACCGCCGCCCTTGCCGCCCCCACCGTGCGGGCCCAGAGCCGGACCGTTCCCATCAAGTTCACACTCGACTTCCGCATCACCGGCCAGACCGCACCATTCTTCCTCGCGCAGCAACGCGGGTACTACGCGGCCGAGGGCCTGGATGTGTCGATCGACGTCGGTGCGGGCTCGGTCGCCTCGATCACGCGCATCGTCAGCGGTGCCTACCAGATGGGCCTGGGCGACATCAGTTCGTTGATCGAATTCCAGGCCGCCAACGGTGGGACGCCTGCGGTGCAGGCCGTGTACCAGTACTACAACCGCGCACCGTTCGCCATCATCGGCCGCAAGGACCGCGGCGTCACCGGCGACTTCAAGAGCCTGCAGGGCAAGAAGGTGGCAGCCGCTGCGGTGGAGTCAACCCGCCGCGCCTGGCCCATGGTGGCGCGCAAGCTGCGCGTGGGCGACGACCTCTTCCAGTGGACGACCACCGACTTCTCGCAGCGCGACAACGTGATGGTGCGCGGTGACGTGGACGCCGCCACCTACTTCCACGATTCGGCCGTCTCGCTGTTCGCGCGCATGAAGCTCGACGAGCTGTCCGTGCTCAAGTACACCGACGCCGGCGTGAACCTCTACGGCAACGCGATCCTCGCGGGCAACGCGCTCATCACGCAGAACCCCGGGGCTGTGGCTGGCTTCCTGCGCGCCACCAACCGCGCGATCCAGGAATCCTTTGCCGACCCGGCCGCTGCCGTGGCCGCCGCCAAGGCGCGCGAGCCCATCCTCAACGAAGCGATGGAACTGGAGCGCTGGCGCATCACACGCGAATACGTGGCCGCGCCCGACACGCGCAGCCACGGCCTGGGCGACGTGCTCAAGCGCACGCTGGAGCAGCAGGTCGACGAGGTCAGCGAGGTCTTCAAGCTCAAGACGCGCCCAAGCGTGGAAGGCATCTTCCACCGGGGTTTCCTGCCTTCGCTGAACGAAAGAAGCCTGCGGGCATGAGCACGCTGCTGCTCGATGAAGTCGTCATTGACGAGCGCGACGGCCGCTACCTGCGTCAGGCAATCGCCTGGTCGCGGGTGGCGCGCGACCGCGGCAACCGCCCCTTTGGGGCGGTGGTGATCGCCGAAGACGGCGCCGTGCTTGCCGAGGCCTGGTGCAACACCACCGAAAGCGGCGACTGCACGGGACATGCCGAGACCAACGCGGTGCGCCAGCTCGGCAACCGCTTCGCACGCGATGTGCTCGCGCGCGCCACGCTGTATTCGTCGGCCGAGCCTTGCGTGATGTGCGCGGGTGCCATCTTCTGGAGCGCGATCGGCCGCGTGGTCTACGGCATCGACGCGGTGCGCCTTCGCGAGTTCCGCGGCGAACGCGCCGAGCAGCGCGACGCCGAACTCTCGTGCCGCGATGTGTTCGCCGCCTCACCACACGACATCGAATGTGTCGGCCCCGCGCTGATCGACGAATCCAGCGAAGCCCACCGGGGCTTCTGGAAGACCTGAGCGCGCCGGGGCATGCCCGGCGCCCCTCTACACTCGCCGCATGCCCTGGCACGCCTCCCTCGACCTGACCTACCAACGCGCCGACGGGCGTACCACGCTGCAGCATCGCCACAGCGGGCCACTTCGCATTCTCAAGAGTCTGTACCCCGAGGGCGATGCGGTCTGCCACAACGTGATCGTGCATCCACCGGGCGGCCTGGTGGGGGGCGATGCGCTGGACATTTCGGTGCGCGTGGATGGTGGCGCGCACGGGCTGCTTTCCACACCCGGTGCCACGCGCTTCTACCGCAGCGACGGCGCCGACGCCGCGCAGCGCGTGCAGCTGGAACTGGCGGCGGAGGCACGCCTGGAATGGCTGCCGCTGGAAACCATTGCCTACCCCGACTGCGTGGCGCGCAACGAGCTGACCATGGAGATCGAACCCGGTGCCGAATGCCTGGGCTGGGACGTGTGCGCGCTCGGCCTGCCCGCCGCGGGGGAGCCCTTCACTCGCGGCGTGCTGCATCAGCAGGTGCAATGGCCCGGCGTGTGGCTCGAGCGCGCGCGCATCGACGCCAACGACGCCCGATTGCTCGACGGCCCGGTGGGCCTGGCAGGCCAGCGCGCGCTGGGTACGCTGTGGCTGGCCAGCGGAACGGCGCGCGAACTCGCCGCGCGCGAGGCCTTGCTCGACGCCGCGCGCGAGGTGCTGGCCGACGCCGACCCCACGGTGTGGGCGGGCGCCACCAGCCCCGATGCCCGGCTGATCGTGCTGCGCGCGCTGGCGCCACAGGTGGAGCCGTTGATGGCCGTGTTCCAGCGCGCCTGGGCCCGGTTGCGTGCCCTGGCCTGGGGCCTGAACACCCCTGCGCCGCGCATCTGGCGCGTCTGAACGAACACCCCGCGCGGCGGAACTGACCTGTCAACACCCGCCTTTTCCCGGCACCGCCCCACAACGTCCCGCCCAGAATCGGTGCGCGGCCCATCCGGGTCCAGGTTTCCCCATGCTGGTGATCGAAAACCCCCTGCACGAATCGCAGGCCCTCGTGATCGAGGGCAACGCACAGTCGCGCGCCATCATCGTGGCGCAGCTGCGCGAGCTCGGTGTGGGCGCGGTGGCCCAGTGCGCGCGCGTGCATGACGCGCGGCGCAAGCTCGAATCCCAGCGCTTTGACGTGGTGATCTGCGAGCAGCGGTTCGACAAGGAAAGCTATTCGGGACAGGAGTTGCTCAACGATCTGCGGCGCCACCAGATCCTGCCGTTCTACACGGTGTTCGTGATGCTGACGGCCGAGGCCAGCTACAGCAGGGTCGCTGAAGCGGCCGAGTCCGCGCTGGATGCCTACCTGCTCAAGCCCCACACCGCGGCGCGGTTGTCCGAGCGGATCCTGCTCGCGCGCGCCCGCAAGCGCGCGCTGCACGAGATCTTCGCTGCCATCGACGCGCAGGAATTCGACCGCGCCACAGCACTGTGCCTGGCACGTTTCGAGTCGCGTCAGGACTACTGGCTGTATGCCGCGCGCATCGGCGCCGAGCTGCTGCTGCGCAGTGCGCGCATTGACGAGGCGCGCGAGGTCTATGAAGCCGTGATCGAGGCCAAGACACTTCCCTGGGCCCGCCTGGGTGTGGCTCGGGCACAGCTCGAAGGTGGCCAGCCCACCAAAGCCGTTACCACGCTGGAAGCCTTGCTGGCCGACGATGACGGCTATGCCGATGCTTACGACGTGATGGGCCGCGCCCACTTCGAACTCGGACAGTTCGATCAGGCGCTGTCCACCTATGCCATGGCAACAAAGCTCACCCCGTCAGCGGTGAGCCGACTACTCAAGCACGGCATGCTTGCCTTCTATGGCGGCGACCGCGCCCAGGGCGTCGAACTGCTCGATCGCGCCGCACGCCTGGGCGTGGACTCCAAGCTGTTCGACCCGCAGGCGCTGGTGCTGCTGGCACTGGCCCGGCTGGACAACAAGGACTCGCGCGGGTTGCAACGCTGCGTGGACCAGCTCGCGCGCATCGCCGAGCGCAGCTTCGAGCCCGAGCGGCCACGCCGCCTGCATCAGATCGCCAGCGCACTCAACGCACTGTACAACCGCGCGAACGCCGAAGCGCATGCGACCGCGGGTCAGTTCATCGCACAGGTTCGCGAGCCCGGCTTCGACGTCGAGACCGCCTGCAACCTGATCACGCTCATGACACGCATGGTCGCGCACGGGCAGACTCCACCGGACGCCGAGGCCGCCATGCAGTCCATTGCCTTGCGCTTCGGCACAAGCCGCGCCATGAGTGAACTGCTGGGCTGTGCAGCGCGCGAACAGGAGGCCTGGTCGCAGACCTTGCGCAGCGGCCATGCACAGGTGCTGCGCGTATCCGAAGAGGCCATGCGCCTGAGCCTCAAGGGTGACCCCGCTGGCACCGTGAAGCAGTTGCTGGCCGACGCCGAGCGCCTGTGCAACGCCAAGTTGGCGGAATCGGCCCATCAGGTGCTGCAGCGCCACGGCGAACGCATCGCCGAGCGCGAGGCACTGCAGCAGCGCGTAGACCTGCTGCGCAACACCTGGCGCCTGCAACCTTTGCGCCTGGGTGATCAGACCGGCCTGGGCGCGGGTGCCGTGCCGTTACCGGGCCACCGCGGCTCACTCACGGAACAACCGGACAACCTCTTCGCGGAACCAGCGGTGAGCGGGGTTGGCCTCGAATCGGTGGCTCCAGTGCAATGACACGGTGAAGTCGGCCCCTTCAAAGGGCGGCTCCACCACCGCACAGCCACCGGCCTGCACGAAGCCCTGCGCAATGTTGCGCGGCATCACGCCGCACAGGTCGGTGGCCTGCACGATCGATGGCAGCACCATGAAGTGCTCGGTGGTCAGCCGCAGCCGCTCCTGCAGGCCCGTGCGCTGCAGGATGCGCAGCGTGTCCACGTGCGTGCGCACGGCCACGAAGTCGAGTTGCTGCAACGCGCGCAACTGCGCCGCACCGCGCAACTTCTGGAGCCGCTGTCGCATCGGGTGGCCGCTGCGCAGCAACACCACGTAGCGGTCGCGCAGCAGCTCGGCACGGCGGGTATCTCTTACCTGCGGCAGGAAGCCGAAGGCGAAATCGATCGCGCCAGCATCCAGCGATTCGGCCAGCACCGCATGGGGAATCGGCTGCGTGGCTACCCGCACACCCGGCGCCTGCGCGTGCAGCCAGGCCATCAGTTCGGGCAGAAAGCGCCCCTCGCCGATATCGCTCATGTGGATGCGGAACAGGTGGCGAGAGGTGGCCGGATCGAAAACGCTGGTGCGTCCGAGCGCACCCTCCAGCGTATCGAGCGCATCCTGCACCGCGTCGGCAAGCGCCACAGCCCGCGGCGTGGGACGCACGCCGCCGCTGGCGCGCATGAACAGCGGGTCCTTCACCAACAGGCGCAGGCGCGTGAGGCCGTGGCTCACCGCGGGCTGCGTCAGACCCAGGCGTTCCGCCGCCCGGCTCACGCTGCCTGCGCGGTACACCTCGGCAAACAGCCGCAACAGGTTCAGGTCGATGTCTCTGACATGCATGGCACTAATGTCACTTAGTGGTCTCATTGTATGGATCGATCAAGGTCGAACACCCATACTCCCGCCGTTCGCCCTTTCCCCACGGAGACAGTCGCTTGGAAGTTTCATTCAGCGAGGAGATCAAGTCCCTGCAGCTCGGTGCCGGCCAGACCTTCCACGGCGAGGGCATCCTGGCCATCACCAAGGGACTGCTGCAGTCTGGCGTGTCCTACGTGGGCGGCTACCAGGGCGCGCCGGTGTCGCACCTGCTCGACGTGATGGTGCAGGCCAGGCCCTACCTCGACACCCTGGGCGTGCATGTGGAGGCCTGCTCCAACGAGGCATCGGCAGCCGCCATGCTGGGTGCGTCCATCCACTACCCGGTGCGCGGCGCCGTCACCTGGAAATCCATCGTCGGCACCAACGTCGCGGCCGATGCGCTGTCCAACCTGGCCTCGCCGGGCGTGACCGGCGGCGTGCTGATCGTGGTGGGCGAGGACTACGGCGAAGGCGCGAGCGTCATCCAGGAGCGCACCCATGCCTATGCGCTCAAGAGCGGCATGCTGCTGCTCGACCCGCGCCCCGATCTGGCGCAGATGGTGCACATGGTCGAGCACGGATTCCGCTTGTCCGAAGCGTCGAACATGCCGGCCCTCATGGAACTTCGTATCCGCGCGTGCCATGTTCGTGGCAGCTTCGAGGCCAAGGACAACATCGCGCCTGCCATCTCCACGCACCAGTTGATCCAGGAGCCCGCGGGTTTCGATTACATGCGCCTGGCACACCCGCCCGTGACGTTCCGCCACGAGAAGCTCAAGGGCGAGCAGCGCGTTCCCGCGGCCCGGCGCTACATCGTCGAGCACGGCCTCAACGAGCTGTTCACCGGTGACCACAAGGACCTCGGCCTTATCGTGCAGGGCGGGCTCTACAACACGCTGATCCGCGCGCTGCAGCAGTTCGGCCTGGCCGATGCCTTCGGCGAAACGAAGATCCCGATGCTGGTGCTCAACGTGACCAGCCCGCTGGTGCCCGAGCAGCTCGAACGCTTCTGCGACGACAAGCGCGCTGTGTTGCTGCTGGAGGAGGGCCAGCCCGAGTACATCGAGCAGGAACTCGCCACGCTGCTGCGACGCGCCGGTATCAGCACGCCGCTGCATGGCAAGGACTTGCTGCCCAGCGCCGGCGAGTACACCGCCGAGGTGATGTCGCAGGGCCTGGCATCCTTCGTCGAGCGCTACCTGGGCAGTGATGACGCCGCGCTCGCCTCCGCCCGCACCTGGCTGCAAGGCAATGCGCAGCGTCGCGCCGACGTGGCCAAGGCGGTCGGCGGTGCCCTGCCCGCGCGCCCACCGGGCATGTGCATCGGCTGCCCCGAGCGGCCTGTGTTCTCGGCCCTCAAACTCGCGCAGCAGGACGTGGGTCCGGTGCACATCGCCGGCGACATCGGCTGCCACGCACTGGCCACCTTCGAGCCCTTCTCTTTCGGCCATTCCATCCTGGGCTACGGCATGAGCCTGGCCAGCCGCGCGGGCGTGTCGCCGCTGATGCGCCGGCGCGTGCTGTCGGTGATGGGCGATGGCGGCTTCTGGCACAACGGCCTGCTCACCGGCGTGCAGAGCGCGCTCTTCAACGGCGACGACGCGGTGCTGCTGATCTTCAAGAACGGCTACACCTCGGCCACCGGCACGCAGGACATCATTTCCACCCCCGGCGAAGAGGCCAAGGAGGTGGCGGCCGACAAGGCGCAGAGCCTGGCGCACACCAACCAGACCATCGAGAGCACCCTCAAGGGCCTGGGCGTGCAATGGCTGCGCACGGTGCACACCTATGAAGTGGACACGGTGCGCGCCACGCTCACCGAGGCCTTCACCACCGACTTCCAGGGATTGAAGGTCATCGTGGCCGAGGGCGAGTGCCAGCTCGAACGCCAGCGCCGCATCAAGCCCTGGATCGCCAGCCTGCTGCAGCGCGGTGAGCGCGTGGTGCGGGTGAAGTACGGTGTGGACGAAGACGTGTGCAACGGCGACCACGCCTGCATCCGTCTCTCGGGCTGCCCCACGCTCACGCTGAAGGACAACCCCGACCCGCTCAAGGTCGACCCGGTGGCCACCGTGATCGACGGCTGCGTCGGTTGCGGTCTGTGCGGTGCCAACGCGCACGCGGCCACGCTGTGCCCCTCCTTCTACCGCGCCGAGGTGGTGCAGAACCCGCGCTGGCACGAGCGGCTGCTCGAAGCCGTCCGCGCGCCCTTCGTGCGCCTGCTGCAATTTGCATAAGTCACTGAAGATGTCTCACCAACCCATTTCCCTCCTGCTCTGCGCCCTTGGAGGCGAAGGCGGCGGCACGCTGACCGACTGGCTCGTGGACACCGCACGCCACGCCGGTTACGCGGCCCAGGCCACCAGCATTCCGGGTGTGGCGCAGCGCACCGGCGCCACCACCTACTACCTCGAGGTCTTTCCCGTGCCGCTGGCCGAGCTGGGCGCCCGCCGCCCGGTGTTCGGCCTGAACCCGCTGCCGGGCCGGCTCGACGCGCTGGTGTCGTCCGAGCTGTTGGAGACCGGCCGCCAGATCGGCAACGGCGTGGCCTCGGCCGACCATACGCTGGTGATCACCTCCTCCTCACGCGCCCTCACCACCGCCGAGAAGATGGCGCTGGGTGACGGCCGCCGCGACGACGCGCAGCTGCTGCAGCTGGTGCGCGAACACAGCCGCGCGCACCACGTGCTCGACATGGCCAAGCTCACGCGCGAGGCCGGCACCGTGGTGAGCGCGGTGATGCTGGGCGCCATCGCGGCCAGCGGCTTGCTGCCGTTCGCACGCGCTGACTACGAGGCCGTGGTGGGTGCCGGTGGCCACGCCAAGGCCAGCCTGCGCGGCTTCGGCCTGGCCTATGACGCCGTGAGCAACCAGCGCCAGCAGGCCCGCTGGGTGGAACAGGTGCTGCACGGCGATGACGAGCCGGCCGCCGCCCCCGTGGCCACTCCCGCCGCGCTGCTGACACCCTTCCCGACAGCACTGCACGACATCGTGGCCCTGGGCCATGCGCGCGTGGCCGAGTACCAGGACGCTGCCTACGGCCAGCGCTATCTCGATCGCCTGCAGCGCGTGCTGGCGGCCGAGCGCGCTGGCGACCCGGCCGCCAGCCAGGCCCACGCCACCACCCGCGAAACTGCGCGCTGGCTTGCGCTGTGGATGGCTTTCGATGACATCGTGCGCGTCGCCGAGCTCAAGGCGCGCGCCAGCCGCGCCGAGCGCGTGCGCCGCGAGGTGAAGGCAAAGGACGGCGAGCTGTTGCGCACCTTCGACCACTTCAAGCCCGGTGCACCCGAGTTCGCGGCCATGCTGCCGCTGGCGCTTGCGCAACGCGTGCTGGCCTGGGACCGGCGCCGCACGCAAAAAGGCCAGGCCCCGTGGGCGCTGCCGCTCAAGGTGGCCAGCCACGGCGTACTGGGCTTGCTGGCGCTGCGCGCGCTGGCCGCCACCAAACGGTGGCGCCCCATGGGCAGCCGCTTCGCCACGGAACAGGCGCTGATCGAGCGCTGGCTCGCCGCGGTGGAGCGCGGGGCGCGCGCCGATGCGCGCCTGGGCCACGAGATTGCACAGTGCGGCCGCCTGATCAAGGGTTACGGCAGCACCAACGAGCGCGGCAAGGACAACCTGCTGCACATCGTGGACCACCTGGCCGACCCCGCGCGCGCCGATGCCGCCACCGCCGTGGCGCAGGCCCGCCAGGCCGCCCTGGCCGACGAAGCCGGCACCGCGCTGGACCGTACGCTGCAGCAGCACGGCGCTGCGGCACGCCCGCTCAAGCCGCAGCCAATCCGCTGGCATCACAATCCGCGACTGAAGAAGGCGCGGACCTGATTTCCCTCGCGCACAACACAACGACCTGGAGACAAGCCATGAGATTCACCCTGACCCGTTCTGTTCTTGCCGCCGCCGTCACGGTGGCCACACTGGCGGCAGCGCCCGCTGCCCTGGCGCAGGCCTGGCCCGACAAGCCGGTCAAGGTGGTGGTGGGTTTCCCGCCCGGCGGCGCGGCCGACCAGATCGCGCGGCTGATCGCCACCCCGCTGGGCGAGGCGCTGGGCCAGAGCGTGGTGGTGGAGAACCGCGCCGGTGCCAACGGCAACGTGGCCGGGGATGCGGTGGCCAAGTCGCCGGCCGATGGCTACACGCTGCTGCTGTCCTCGGGCGGCATGGTGTCGGTGAACCCGCACATCTATGCGCGCATGGCCTTCGATCCGGTGAAGGACCTCACGCCCGTGGCCTCGGCCGCGCGGGTTGCGGTGTACCTGATGGCGCGTGGCACCCTCGAGGTGAACAACGTGAACGACTTCATCGCCTACGTGAAGGCGCGCCCGGGCCGCCTGAGCTATGGCTCGGCGGGCAACGGCAGCTCGCCGCACCTGGCCGGCGAAATGTTCAAGAGCCAGGCCGGCCTGTTCGCGGTGCACGTGCCCTACCGTGGCGCCGCGCCCGCACTCAACGACCTGCTGGGCAACCAGATCGATTTCTACTTCGACCCCGGCATCGGCCTGCAGCATGCCCGGGCCGGGCGTCTGAAGCTGCTCGCGGTGGGCAGCAGCAAGCGATCGCCGCTGTTCCCCGATGTGCCCACGCTGGATGAAGCCGGCCTCAAGGGCTTTGACGCCGACACCGTGTTCGGCTTCTACGCGCCAGCGGCCACACCACCCGCGGTGATCACGCGTCTGAACAGCGAGATCAACAAGATCCTGGCCACGCCGGCCGTGCGCGAGCGCATGATCGCTCTTGGCGGAGAGGCATTGCCGCTGACCCCGGCCGAATTCGGCAAGCGCGGCATGGACGACTCCAGGCGCTTCGGCGCGATCATCAAGGAACGCAAGATCACGGCCGACTGAGCCATGCTGCAGTTCCAGGTCCGTAAGGACGCACTCGCCACCACCCGCTTGATCACCCTGACCGACGCGCCGCTCGCCCCCGGCGAGGTGCGCGTGCGCGTGGATCACTTTGCCTACACCGCCAACAACATCACCTACGCGGCCTTCGGCGAGGCCATGAACTACTGGCAGTTCTTCCCGGTATCCGATGACGCCGTGACCTGGGGCGTGGTACCGGTGTGGGGCTTCGGGGTGGTGGTGCAGTCGCTGCATCCGGGCGTGGCGGTGGGCGAACGGCTCTATGGCTACTGGCCCATGGCCACGCACGCGGTGCTGCAGCCCGCGCGCGTGGCACCTGAACATTTCTTCGATGGGGCGCCGCACCGATCTGCGCTGCATGCGGTCTACAACCAGTACCTGCGCTGCAATGCCGATCCGTTGTACCGCGGCGACCGCGAGGGCCTGCAGGCGCTGCTGCGTCCGCTGTTCCTCACCGCCTGGCTGATCGACGATTTCCTGGCCGACAACGCCTTCTTCGGCATCAACGCCGAAGGCCGGCGCGGCGCGCTGCTGCTCTCCTCGGCCAGCAGCAAGACGGCCTACGCCACCGCTGCGCAACTGGCGCAGCGAACCGGGGTCGAGGTGATCGGCCTCACCTCGGCCGCCAACGTGGCCTTCTGCGAAAGCCTGGGCGTGTACCACCGCGTGCTGCGCTACGACCAGCTCGATCTACTGCCGGCCGACACGCCCTGCATCTACGTCGATTTTGCAGGCAGCGCCAGCCTGCGCCGCGCCATCCACGAGCGCTTCACCGCGCTCGCGCACAGCAGCGCCATCGGCGGCACGCACGTCACCGATCTGGGCGGTGGCCAGGGCCTGCCCGGGCCGCGCCCGGTGTTGTTCTTTGCGCCGGCACAAGCGAAGAAGCGCCACGGCGACTGGGGCGCTGCCGAATTCAACGCGCGCCTCGCACGCGCCTGGCACGTATTCATCGAACGGGTAAATCAGCCAGCAGCGCCCTGGCTGGTGGTGCGGGAACACCGGGGTGGTGATGCCGTGCAGGCCGCGCATGCGCTCGTGCTGGGCGGTCAGGGCGACCCGCGGCTGGGGCACATGCTCTCGCTGCACGGTTGAGGCCACCGCGCGGGCCCGACCCCTGGCCGGCGACGCAAAATGACCGGCTTTCACAAGGAGCATGGGATGTCAGCAGAAAAGGTCGCCATCGTCACCGCCGGTGGCAGCGGCATGGGCGCCGCGGTGGCACACCGCCTCGCGGCGGACGGGTTCCGGGTGGCGATCCTGTCGTCCTCCGGCAAGGGCGAGGCGCTTGCGAAGGACCTCGGTGGCCTCGGTGTCACCGGCTCCAACCAGTCGAGCCACGACCTGCAGCGTCTGGTGGACGAGACCCTGCAACGCTGGGGCCGCATCGACGCGCTGGTGAACAGCGCCGGCCACGGGCCCAAGGGCCCGCTGCTGGAGATCACCGACGAGCAGTGGCACCAGGGGCTGGACGTCTACTTCCTCAACGCGGTCCGGCCCACGCGGCTGGTCACGCCGCACATGGTCAAGCAGGGCGGCGGGGCCATCGTCAACATCTCCACCGCCTGGGCCTTCGAGCCTAGCCCGATGTTCCCCACCTCGGCCGTGGCACGCACGGGCCTGGCGGCCTTCACCAAGCTCTTCGCCGACCAGTACGCGCCGCACAACGTGCGCATGAACAACGTGCTGCCAGGCTGGATCGACAGCTTGCCCCAGACCGACGCACGCCGCGACAGCGTGCCCATGCAGCGCTACGGCACCGCGGAGGAAATTGCCGCCACGGTGGCTTTCCTGGTCTCGGAAGGCGCGGGCTACATCACGGGGCAGAACCTTCGGGTGGACGGCGGGCTGATGCGCTCGATCTGAACCGGTCAGATCGCCACCAGTTGGCGGACGCCCTTCTCCGCCATCTCGCTGCCCGGCCCGCTGGCGATCACCTCGCCACGCTCCATCACCAGATACCGGTCGGCCAAGGCCTCGGCAAAGTCGTAGTACTGCTCCACCAGCAGGATGGCCATGGGCTCACCGTCCAGACCGCGGTCAGCCAGTTGGCGCAGCACGCGGCCGATGTCCTTGATGATGTTGGGCTGGATGCCCTCCGTGGGCTCATCAAGGATCAGCAGACGAGGCTTGCTGGCCAGTGCGCGCGCGATCGCCAGCTGTTGCTGCTGCCCGCCCGACAGGTCGCCGCCGCGGCGGCCCAGCATCTGCTGCAGCACCGGGAACAGCTCGAACAATTGCGGTGGCACCGGTGTACCGGCGGGCCGCGTCGCCAGGCCCATCTGCAGGTTCTCCTGCACCGTGAGGCGCGCAAAGATCTCGCGCCCCTGCGGCACATAGCCCATGCCCAGATGCGCACGCACGTAAGGCGCCGCACCCTGCACCGCCTGGCCGTTGAAGACGATATCGCCACTCTTGATGGGCACCATGCCCATGAGCGACTTCAGCAGCGTGGTTTTGCCCACGCCGTTGCGGCCCAGCACCACCGTGATCTGGCCCACCTGCGCCTGCAGGCTGACCCCGCGCAGGATGTGGCTGCCGCCGTAGTACTGGTGAACGTCTTTCACTTCGAGCATGTCAGCGTCCCAGGTAAACCTCGATGACACGCTCGTCGGCCTGCACTTCGTCGAGCGTTCCTTCGGCCAGCACCGATCCATCGCACAGCACCGTCACCTTCTCGGCGATGGTGCGGATGAAGGCCATGTCGTGCTCGACCACCATGAGCGAATGCCGGCCCTTGAGCGAGAGGAACAGTTGCGCGGTGCGCTCGGTCTCCTCATCCGTCATGCCGGCCACCGGTTCGTCGAGCAGCAGCAGCTTCGGGTCCTGCATGAGCAGCATGCCGATCTCCAGCCACTGCTTCTGCCCGTGACTCAACTCACCGGCGAGGCGCGTGACCTGCTCGGCCAGGTGGATGGTGAGCAGCACTTCGGCCAGGCGGTCGCGCTGCTCGCCCGTCGGCGCGAAGTGCATCGACGGCCATACCCGCTTGTTGGTGGCCAGCGCGAGCTCCAGGTTCTCAAAGACCGTGAGCTGCTCGAACACCGTGGGCTTCTGGAACTTGCGGCCGATGCCCAGGCTGGCGATCTCTGCCTCGCGGTGGCGCAGCAGGTCGATGGTGGAACCGAAGAACACCGTGCCTTGGTCGGGCCGCGTCTTGCCGGTGATGATGTCCATCATCGTGGTCTTGCCCGCGCCGTTGGGGCCGATGATGCAGCGCAACTCGCCTGGAGCGATGTCCAGCGACAGTCCGTTGATGGCCTTGAAACCGTCGAAGGCGACGTGCACGTCTTCCAGGTAGAGGATGCGCCCGTGCGCGACGTCGACCTCGCCCGGCACCACCGGGCGCGAGAAGCCCGCGCGCCGGCCACCGGATTCCGTGTTGCCCGATGGCAGCACACCCGCAAAGCGCTGCATGCGCTCGGCACCAGCCTGCATGAGGTCCGGCGTCATCGTGCTTGGCCTCCCCGCAGCTTCTTCAACAACCCCACCACCCCCTGCGGCATGAAGAGCGTGACGGCGATGAACAGGCCACCCAGCACGTAGAGCCAGAACTCGGGGAAGGTCACGGTGAGCCAGCTCTTGGCGCCGTTGACGAGAAAGGCGCCCACGATCGGGCCGACGAGCGTGCCGCGCCCCCCCACCGCGGCCCAGATCGCGATCTCGATGCTGTTGGCCGGACTCATCTCGCTCGGGTTGATGATGCCCACCTGCGGCACGTAGAGCGCGCCGGCCACGCCGCACATCACGGCCGAGATGGTCCAGATGGCGAGCTTGTAGGGCAGCGGGTCGTAGCCGCAAAACATGGTGCGGTTCTCGGCGTCGCGGATGGCCTGCAGCACGCGGCCGAACTTGCTGCGCACCAGCCAGCGGGCGAGCAGGAAGAAGCCCAGCAGCGTGAGGCCGGTCAGCACGAACAACGTCATGCGCATCTGCGGCGTGGCAATGGCGATGCCCAGGATGCGCTTGAAATCGGTGAAACCGTTGTTGCCGCCGAAGCCGGTCTCGTTGCGAAAGAACAGCAGCAGCGCCGCGTAGGTGAGCGCCTGCGTGATGATGGAGAAGTACACGCCCTTGATGCGCGAGCGAAAGGCAAAGTAGCCGAACACGAAGGCCACGCCGCCCGGGACGAGCACGACGAGCGCGAGCGTGGCGATGAAGCTGTCGGACAAGGCCCAGTGCCAGGGCAGTTCCTTCCAGTCGAGGAACACCATGAAGTCCGGCAGGTCGCTCTGGTACTGGCCGTCACGGCCGATCTGGCGCATGAGGTACATGCCCATCATGTAGCCGCCGAGCGCAAAGAACAGACCATGGCCGAGCGAGAGGATGCCGCTGTAGCCCCAGATCAGATCCATGGCCAGCGCACAGATCGCGTAGCACATGATCTTGCCGATCAGGCCCACGGCGTAGTCGCTCAGATGCAGCGGGCTCGATTCGGGCAGCATCAGGTTGAGCACCGGCGCCAGCGCACACACCGCGAGCAGCGCGATCAGGAAGGCGCTCCAGCCGGCGCGCGTGAGCAGGGGTGCGCGCGCGGGCAGCACCACGGCTTGGACGTTCGGCATACCACTCATGCTTCCACGCTCCGGCCCTTGAGGGCGAAGATGCCTTGCGGGCGCTTCTGGATGAACACGATGATGAAGACCAGCACCGCGATCTTGGCCAGCACCGCACCGGCCCAGCCTTCGATGAACTTGTTGAGCAGGCCCAGGCCGAGCGCGGCGTACACCGTGCCCGCGAGTTGGCCCACACCGCCCAGCACCACCACCATGAACGAATCCACGATGTAGGCTTGGCCGAGGTCGGGGCCGACGTTGCCGATCTGCGAAAGCGCGCAGCCCGCCAGGCCCGCGATGCCCGAGCCCAGTGCGAAGGCCCAGGTGTCGATGCGCGCGGTGTTCACGCCCATGCAGGCAGCGATCGGCCGGTTCTGGGTGACGCCGCGCACGAACAGGCCGAGCCGGGTGCGCGCGATCAGCAGCGCCACGCCGATGAGCACCGCCGCGGCAAAGGCCAGGATGACCAGGCGGTTGAAGGGCAGGTTCAGGCTGCCAAGCAAGGTGATGTTGCCGCTCATCCAGCTCGGGTTTTCCACCGCCACGTTCTGCGCGCCGAACAGGCTGCGCACCGCCTGCATGAGCACGAGCGAGATGCCCCAGGTGGCCAGCAGCGTCTCCAGCGGGCGACCATAGAGGAAGCGGATCACCGTGCGCTCCATCACCGCGCCCACCAAAGCCGAGGCAGCGAACGCCACGGGCAGTGCGAGCAGCAGGTAGGCGTCGAACCAGCCAGGCAAGTGGGTTCGGAACAGCCCCTGCACCAGCCACGTGGCATAAGCGCCGATCATGATGAGCTCACCATGGGCCATGTTGATGACGCCCATGAGCCCGTACGTGATGGCCAGCCCGAGTGCGGCCAGCAACAGGATGCTGCCCAGGCTGATGCCCGTGAACGCCTGGCCCAGACCGCTGGCCAAGGCCACGCGGCGGTCGATGGCGGCGAGCGATTTCGCCAGCGCGGCCTTGACCGCGGGGCTCGATTCCTGCTGCTGACGCTCCTCGATCAGCGGGCGCACGATGGGCTGGCGCGCCTCGCCCAGCTTCACCGCCGCGGCCAGGCGCTGGGCCTCGTCGTCGCTGGCCAATTGCATGGCCGCCTGCGCGAGCTCGAGCGATTGGCGCGCCTGCGCATCGAGCTCACCTGCGAGCGCCTTCTCGATCAAGGGCAGGCCGGCCGGGTCGGGATCGTTGAACGCGTTGCGCTGCAGGCTGCGCGCGGCCTCGCGCTGGCGCTCGGGGCCAGCGGTGAAGAGTTCGATGCCGGCCAGCGCCGTGTCGAGGACGCCGCGCAGGCGGTTGTTGACCATGGCGTCCTCGGCCAGCTCGGGCAGGGTCGCCGCCTGCCCGCTCACCGCATCGCGCGCGGTGTCACCGTCGACGATGAAGACCTGCGTTTCGCTGAACCTGAGCGACTCGGCAGCGAGCGCGCGCAGCACGTCGGCGGCGCGCGCATCGCCCGAAGCGGCCAGGCGGTTGATGGCGGCGATGCGTTCGTCCGTGTCACCGCGCGCCACCGCCAGCGCGTCGGCGGCGCTCAGCGCATGCGCGGGGCCTGCAAGCGCAAGACAGGCTGCCAGCAGCACACAACATCGAACGAACACACCCCGCATCACACCCCCGCCTTACTTGGACGCGACCTTGGCGGCCTTGGTGGGCACGTTCTTCTTGCCCGCGTTCTCGGTGATGTAGTCGCTCCACGGATCGGCCACGACCGGGCCCGGGGTCTTCCACACCACGTTGAACTGGCCGTCGGCGCGCACTTCGCCGATGAACACCGGCTTGTGCAGGTGGTGGTTCTCCTTGTCCATGGTGGAGATGAAGCCACCCGGGGCCTGGAAGGTCTGGCCGTACATGGCCTGGCGCACCTTGTCGACATCGGTGCTCTTGGCCTTGGTGACCGCCTGTGCCCACATGTTGAAGCCGATGTAGGTGGCCTCCATCGGATCGTTGGTGATAGGCTTGTCCTTGTGGCCGGCGATGTTCTTGGCCTTGGCGTAGTCACTCCACTTCTTCACGAACGCGGTGTTGGCCGGGTTCTTGATGCTCATGAAGTAGTTCCAGGCGGCCAGGTGACCCACCAGCGGCTTGGTGTCCACGCCACGCAGCTCTTCCTCACCCACCGAGAAGGCCACCACCGGCACGTCCTTGGCCGACAGGCCGGCGTTGCCGAGTTCCTTGTAGAACGGCACGTTGGAGTCGCCGTTGATGGTGGAGACCACCGCCGTCTTCTTGCCTTCGGCCGAGAACTTCTTGATCTTCGCGATGATGGTCTGGTAGTCGCTGTGACCGAAGGGCGTGTACTCCTCCATGATGTCGGCGTCGGCCACGCCCTTGCTCTTCAAGAAGGCGCGCAGGATCTTGTTGGTGGTGCGCGGGTACACGTAGTCGGTGCCCAGCAGCACGAAGCGCTTGGCCGAGCCGCCGTCCTTGCTCATGAGGTACTCCACCGCGGGAATGGCCTGCTGGTTGGGCGCGGCGCCGGTGTAGAACACGTTGGGGCTGAGCTCTTCGCCTTCGTACTGCACGGGGTAGAACAGCAGACCGTTGTTCTCTTCCACCACCGGCAGCACCGACTTGCGGCTCACCGAGGTCCAGCAACCGAAGATCACGGCCACCTTGTCCTGCGTCAGCAACTGCTTGGTCTTCTCGGCAAACAGCGGCCAGTTGGAGGCCGGATCCACCACCACCGCCTCGAGCTTCTTGCCCAGCAGACCGCCCTTGGCGTTGATCTCGTCGATCGCCATCAGCACCGTGTCCTTGAGCACGGTCTCCGAGATGGCCATGGTGCCCGAGAGGCTGTGCAGCACGCCGACCTTGATGGTCTCCTGCGCGTGGGCACTCAGGCCGGTGAAGCCGAGCGAGGCCACCGTGGCCGCAGCGGCCAGGGTCTTGAGCGTCAGACGACGCGGTTGGGAAATGTTCGACATGGCGCTTCTCCTGTGATCCGTTGATGAAATGACGCGGTCTCTGTCCACCGGCTTCGTGGCCGCGAGGGCAGGCGTGACGGATGCTAGGGAGAAGGTTCGGTGACGTATGTACGCCGGGTGGCGTACACGAGGCAGGCATGACGAATTCATGAGCACCGGAACCCGGGAGCACGGCAGCCCACGTAAACGCGGGCCTGAACACGAACGGCCCACCCGCCGCACGGAGACACCCGTGCCTCGCGAACCTCACCCGCCGCCCATCTGGCGGCCTTCCCATGAGATCACGCAGCCTGTCGACACCCGACCTCCCCCGTCCTGTTCTTGCGCAACGCCGCCATTCCGATCCGCCCAAGGCCACGCCGCGACACAGCACGCTGGCGAACAGACTTCTCGACGACCCACGCAAAGCCCGCCTGGTCATCGTTTCCCCGGCCGAATCACAGCTGGACACCGAAGACGAGGAACAGTTGTCGGCCTGGGAGGCCGGTCTGCAAGAACAGGGGCTTCGCGTCATCCACCTCGCGATGGACGATGACGCAGGCGCCATCGACCTCCTGTGCGACATGCTGGATCCGGTCGTGGATGAGCGCACGCAGATCGTGGTGCTCCATGACCCAACAATCCGCACGAAAAGCGAATCCAGGGCGATATCCGGGGACATCGGTCATCGGCTCAGTCAATCGGGCAGCCACTGCCCGGCGCCCATCGTCATCGACAGCGGCCACCTGGCGGCTGACGAACTGGAGCCTCGCCTGAAGGCATTGGTCTGCGTCGAGCACGAACCCACCGGCGCGCGCAACGCCCATGCGGTGCCCTTTGCTCGACTGATTGCCATGGGCGATCTGCTCGACCCAATGCCGCCGGCGCTGCTGATCGTCAAAGTCGGATCGTTCACCGCCGGGGAGCAGGCCTTCCTGATGCAACTGTCAGATTCCCTGGGATCGGCACCGCTGCTGTGCCTTTCAGTGACCGACCCCGCCGGGGATCTGACCCAGATCAAACCGCTGCTGCTGGCCAGGCTCACACTCATGACCCCGACCCTGGTGCTCTGTTCCAGCAGCAACGATCGCATGGCCTTCATGCTCTGCCATGAACTGAGCATGCTCGCTGGCGAGCTGCCGGACGCTGCCCTGGCCTTCAAGCCGGGGGCCGTGGGCAAGGCCGAGATGGCGACCATCGACCACAGCACACCCATGGAAGCACTTCAGCGCCTTTCCTCCACCGCTCCAGAGCAATGGAAGGCATCGATGGCCTGGCTCGACGCCCAATACATCGACCAACTGACCGCGTGGACGAAGCGACCCGGGCACTGCGATGGTCAATATCCCCATGCGGGAATGGCCATCGTTCGCTACCTCACGCGGCTGCTGGCTGCCACGCAAAAGGCACCGCACGCGCCCATCAAAGCCATCATTTCCGTGCAGGGCCTGTTGTGCCTGCCGCCCCTGCCACCCCATCGGCGCTTCGAGGCCATCACACTGACCGGATGCGCGTTCTCTGACCTCAAGCCCCTGCCGGGCGGCATGCGCAGCCTGCGTGTCATTCTGAGCGGTACACAAGATATCGATCTGGACACGGCGACGGTATCTTGTTGCGAACAAATCCACCTGGAGGACAACAAGCTCACGTCGGTTCCTGCCTGCTTGTGGCAACTGCCCCGGACCGTGACCGTCTTCCTCGGCGGTGCCGCTCTCGCCAACGACTGCAGGCGCATTCTTCAAGCGACCCACCACACACCGGGCTACGCGGGACCGACTTTCGTTCTGGTCGGTGTCGTCGAGCCAGCCTCGCCAACCGCCGAACCGGCACTGGCGATTGCTCTGCGCAGACTGTCCGGATTGCGCCCCGCAGCCAGCCTTCCGCTGGTCTGGCGCAGGGCCCTGCGGCTCATGGGAACCGATGAATTCGTCGAATGGGTCGACCGCCTCGCGCAGCTGCCAGCGGCGCTGCGCGAGAAGATCGGCCCCAAGCTGCACACACTGATGTCGCAATGCGCGATCAGCAAGTCATTGCGACTGCTGGTGCTCCAGACGGTCCACGACGCCAGCATCAGCTGCGACGACCGCATTCTGCTCAGCTGGGAACGCGTGCAGATCGCTGTCAAATGCCACAACGCCGCGCGGCAGAAGTGGTCGCCGGCGCAACTGATTCACCTCGGTCGGCAGGTGTATCGGTTCGAGCGGTTGATGAAGATCGCGCAGGATCGGATACGGCAGTTGCGCGAGTTCCTGGCGGCCACCGGCGAGGACATGGGCGCACTGGATGAGCTGCAGACCATGCTCGCTTACCTCTCGATGTCCTACGGCCCGCTGGAATGCGACAACGACACCGGTTTCGGTCAGTTCATCGATGAGGACATTTCCCACGTCTCGCTCAAGGATGTTTCGCGGGCAATCAAGCAGGTCAAGCGCGAGGAAAACACACACTTCGCCCAGTTCCTGGTCACGTGGGACCCCTGGCTCAAGCTGTTGCAGACACATAAACCGCAACAGCTGAGCGCCATCCGCGACGACAGCAACAACGAGCAGCTGCGCCAACGCTGGACGCGCCGCGTCAAGCGCAACGCACAGGCCATTGGCCTGGACGGCAGGGAACTGGCGGACGCCGTCACCAAGGGGGTGGTGGCCATTGCCAACGAGAGACAGGTGAGAAAGTTGCTCAAGCTCACGCGCGCGATGCTGCAGGAGAAAGACAGGCTGGATCTGCTGGACCCACCGTGGCCCGCAGACCACTCATGAACCTTGGCCCTGGCCCGCAGCCACCTGCCACCAGCCTCCTCACAGGGAGGCCAGCACCTCGGTCGTGAGCTTCTTCCACGCATCGAGCTGCATCGCGCGAACGATGCGGTTTTCCTCCGTGATGCGGGACTCGTTTCGCAGCGACTCGGGCAAGTTGCCCTGGGCAATCAAGCTGCCCACCGCGTCGCTCGCCTGCTGACGCACGCGATCGAGCATCTGATCGTCCAGCAGCGCATCGTTCAAGGCCTCGACCTGCTGCGGATGCGAGACGGCCAGACTCTCCTGCCAGGCCGGCCACATGGCCAGAAAGTCGACGAACCCGCTGCCCTCATTCGCGCGGATAGTGTCCACCGCCTGCCAGATGTCGTCTTCCGAGACATGGGAGAGCGACTCACCGATGAACTTCGCATCCGGCACCAGCCCACCCAGATCGAGAAGACCATTCGTCTGAATCAGGTGGGCATACGCGAGATGGGTCTCGATCTCATCCAGCCGCGGGCGATCATCCGCGGCTTCATCGTCATCTTCATGACCGGCGTATTGAGCGTAATCGAGCTGTTGCTGCTGCAGCAGGCGTTTGAACTTTTCGTCGGCTACCTGCAGCAATTGCTCGCGCCGAAACACCTGGCGTGCCGCGTCGACTACAGCCTGCAAGTGGCCCATCGACCCACTCTCCCGGGCCTCGGCAACGATCAGCAAGGTCTGCATCTGGTGCAACGCCAACGACACCCGGTCGTCGCAACTGGCGGTGGCATCCACAAGCATGGCCTGGAACGGATCCAGGAACGACGGATCCAACACCAGTCTTTCGACGATGTCGACCAGCAGGTCACTGATGTTGGCGTTCTCGTCGGGATACATGCTGTCGAGGCGCTGCAACAAGGCGATGAACGCGGGCGCTTGCTCCATGTCCTCCAGGCGCTGCCAGGCTGGCAGCTCGCAAGCGTCCACGCCCAACGAGATCCATCGATACAGCGCATGGGCCACCGGATTGCTGGCCAACTGTTTGCGCTCGTATTCATCGAAGTCAGCGTCGACACTGTTCGCATAAGGATCGCTGACGTATCGAGGCGGCAACAGCGGCACGGCACCCTTGGTCTGGGCGTTGAAATGGCGATAGAGCGCGAGTGCATCGCGCTCCCGCGGGAACACGGAAGGGGATTTCAGCAGCGTGCGATAGCGCTGGATGTCTTGCTGGCTCGCATAGAACCGCGGGCTCTGCGGCATGTCGGACGACTCGTCATCGGACGCCTCATCGCTTGATGGGTTGGGATCGGACACCTCGCGACTGGACGAGGAACCCGAAGACGACGTGCTCGGGCTGCCGGGCCGATAGAGGGTGGCCGAAGGATTGCCGGCATGGCCGAGGTAGCGCCCGAACGCACCGAGGGACTGCCATCCCACGCTGGATTCCCTCACCGCGTCGGCGCAGCTCCAGGCCTGCGCAGACTCCGCTGGCAAGAGCTTGGCGTGGGTATCGATCGCGAGGTGATCGTCGCGCAATGCCTTGACGATCCAATCAGGGGCCGACGCAACGCCCTCGTCGGTCTCCGACACCAGCACCACGGTGCCATCAGGAATGCCCTGTGTCCGAAGCAGCGATCGGAGGTCGGCCTCCGATGTCCCGGCGGTCAAGGCGCAAAAGCCAAGACCCTTGTTCTCAGACTGCTGCGACAGATGCCCGATGAGCTGGTTCGTCTGATACCCGCAGGGCCCCACCACCACGACCGTCAGGCAAGGCCTGAAATCCTGGTAGCTGGCCGGGTTGCGGCTCAGAAGGCTTGCGGCCACCGGCTGTGCGGCACCAGCACGGGGTGACGCGGCGCCTGAGCGAAGCTGGGCGTTGGGCGAGGTGCTGCCCGGTGAGCGCGTGTGGGGAACCATGGTGTGCAACCGATCATGACGTTGAGGTTCGACGTCAGTAACCGCGCCGTTGCAAGGGTTCCCCGGGGTGGCTGCGGGCAGCCGGTGCCCGACCGCATCTGCAGCCCTTTCTGCCGCTCGTCAGGCGCCCGGCGTATCAAGCTGGCGCACGCGGCCGATCGCCATCGCGGCCGCCGCGGTGCGTGTCTCCACGCCCATCTTCATGTGCACACGTTCCAGGTGCTTCTTCACCGTGGCCGGGCTGGCACCCAGGATATCGGCGATGTCGCGGTTGATCTTGCCCTTGACGACCCAGTAGAGCACCTCGGCTTCCCGCGCGGTCAGGCCGAAGGCCGCGGCAAGTGCTGCGTACACCGATTCGTTGGAGGTTTCCTGCATCACGATCAACCAGTCGCCCTGCCCGCGCGGGTCGCTGTCTTCGTCGCCCACACGCTGGTGCAGTCGAAAGGTCAGGCGACGCGGGCCGTTCTCGAGGGTGAGGCGCGGCGGCTCGCGCTGGGCCTGCGCCTCGCCCAGGTGACGACGCAACCAGTGCAGCACCGCGGGCGGTGTGGTGGGCGCTTCGGTGCCACAGTGCTGGCGCAGCAGGTCGCGCGCCAGCGCGGTCTGCCAAAGCAGGCGGCCGTCGCTCGCGCGCACGGTGATGGTGGCGTAGCCGAAGGCGTCGAGCGCGTGGCGAGCCTGGCTGCGTTCGATCGCGCCCTCGCGGCGTTCTCGCGCCTGCCTCAGGTGCAAACCCATGCGTGCCATCACCTCGCGCGGCTTGATGGGCTTGGTCACATAGTCCACGCCGCCGGCCGCAAACGCGGCCTCCAGGTGCTCGGTGTCGGTGAGTCCGGTCATGAAGATGACCGGAATGCCCGCGGTGGCGGCATCGGCCTTGAGGCGGCGCGCGACCTCGAAGCCGTCGATGCCGGGCATCACGGCGTCGAGCAGCACCATGTCGGGCAACGCCTGGCGCGCACGGCGGATCGCGCTTTCGCCGTCAAGCGCCACCAGCACGGTATAGCCGGCGTCATCCAGCGCGTCGTGCAGGGGCGCCACGTTGTCCGGTACGTCATCGACGATCAGCACCACGCGGTGCTCGCCGCGCGGCAGGCGGGCGCTCTCGCCCAGGTTGTCGACCTCAGGCATGGCCATGCAGCAACCTCTGCTCGATGGCTTCGAAGCGGAACTCCCGCGCGAGTGTGGCCAGTGCGGTGGCGAGCGCGGCATGCTCGGGACGGCGGCGCACCCACTCGTCCAGCCATTGCAGGATGCCGCGGGTGTAGCCCAGGCGAACCAGCTCGAGCAGCGGCTCGATCTCTTCGCGTGCGGGCCGCTCGGTCTGCGTTGGCGGCTCCGCCGGCGCAGCGCCGGTCTCGATCCAGCGCAGGCCAAGCCGTTGCGCGAGCCAGGCAAGCAGTTCCTCGCGGCGCACCGGCTTGACGATGAAGTCCTGCGCGCACACGCCGTCCTCGCCATCGAGTTCCACGTGCAGACCCTTGTCGAAGGCATTGGCAGACACGATGGCCAGGGGCACATCGCCCCAGCCGCGCGCGCGCAAGCGCCGGCGCGTCTCCCAACCGTCGATACCGGGCATGGCGAGATCCAGAAAGATCGCGTGCGGGGCATCCGGGTCACCCGGTGCCATGCCGTCGAGCAGCGCCAGCGCATGCAAGCCGCTGGTAGCGGGTTGCACTTCGAATCCCAGTGGCACCAGCCAGCGCTGCAACAGTTCGCGGTCGGCCTCCTCGTTGTCGACGACCAGCACGCGGCGGCGGCGGCCTGCATAGCCCACGGGCTGTATCGCCAGCGGACGCACCGGTGGCGCCTCGCGCAACTCGGGCAGGAACAGGCGCACCGTGAACACGCAGCCCTCGCCGGAGGCACTGCGCACACCGAGTTCACCCCCCATCAAGTCGGTCAGCATCTTGGCGATGGTCAGGCCCAGGCCGGTTCCAGTGGCGTCCGCACCCTCGCCCTGGCCGCGCGCGAACGGTTCGAACACGCGCTCGATCTCGCCCGGGGTCATGCCCGGACCGGTGTCGTGGACCTCGAAATGCGCCATCTCTCGCGCGTGGCTCACGCGCAGGCGCACCTGGCCGGCACGCGTGAACTTCACGGCGTTGCCCAGCAGGTTGATGAGGATCTGGCGCAGGCGCTTCTCGTCGGCGCGCACCACCTCAGGCAGGCGGCCGTGCGCGTCGTAGACGAAACGCAGCCCCTTGGCCGCGGCCTGCAGCTCGAACATGCCGGCCACCTCGGCCAGCGTGGCGGCGAAGGGCACGGGCTTCACGTCAAGCGCGAGCTTGCCGGCCTCGATGCGCGCGATGTCCAGCGTACCGTCGATGAGCGAGAGCAAGTGCTCGCCGCCGCGCTGGATGACCCGCAGTGCCTGCGCGCGGTGCGGCGGCAAGCCGCTGTCTTCCTGCAGCAGCTGCGCGTAACCCAGGATGCTGTTGAGCGGCGTGCGCAGCTCGTGGCTGATGGTGCTGATGTAGCGCGTCTTGGCCTGGTTGGCCTGCTCGGCCGCGCGGCGCGCCTGCTGCAGCGCCTCGTCGGTGCGCTTGTGCGATTCGATCTCCTGCATCAGCAGGCGCGTCTGGCGGTTCGATTCTTCCTGCGCCACCACGCGGCTCTTGTGAGCCAGCACCAGCCACCAGGCCACGGTGGCGGCAATGAGCAGCAGCACCGCGTAGACACGCAGGAAGCCCGAGCGCAGCGCGGTGTCCAGCAGCGAGAGGTTGCCGCCCACGTCGTCGGCCAGGCTCTGCAGCTCCTGGCGGTACAGCAGGCCCAGCACGGCTGCCAGCAAGGGCGCAATGACGACCATGATGAGGAGGTAGTGCGCGAGCCCCGCATCCAGGTAAGGCCATACGCGTTGTGGCATGAGGCGCCTCAGCGTCGCCGTCCACTGCTCCGACAGCCGCGCATGCGGTTTGCACAGGTCGCCGCAACGCGCGTCCAGCGTGCAGCACAGCGAACAGATCGGCCCCTGGTAGGCCGGGCAGTGCGCCATGTCGGGGCCTTCGTATTCGCGTTCGCAGATGACGCAGCGCTGCGTGCGCAGCCGCGCGTAAGGACCCTGTGCCGACGCATCGGCCTCGCGGGCGATGTAGTAGCGCCCCTTGGTGGCCCAGGCGATCAGCGGTGCGGTGACGAAGGCGGTGACCATGGCGATCACGGCCGAGAACGCCTCGGCCGTGGGGCCCATGAGGCCCATGTGAGCCGCGATCGACACGACCGAGGCCAGCACCATGGCCCCCACGCCCACCGGGTTGACGTCATAGAGGTGCGCGCGTTTGAACTCGATGCCTTTCGGGCTCCAGCCCAGCGGCTTGTTGACCACCAGATCGGCCACCACGGCCATGATCCAGGCGATGGCGATGTTCGAGTACACACCCAGCACCTGGCCCAGCGCCTGGAACACGTTCATCTCCATCAGCATGAAGGCGATGAAGGTGTTGAACACCACCCACACCACCCGCCCCGGGTGGCTGTGCGTGAGGCGCGAGAAGAAGTTGCTCCACGCCAGCGAACCTGCATATGCGTTCGTGACGTTGATCTTCATCTGCGAGACCACGACAAACAGCGCCGTGGCCGCCACCGCCCAGCCGTAATCGGCAAACACGTACTCGTAGGCGGCCAGGTACATCTGGTTCGGGTCCACCGCGCGATCGGGCGGCACCATGTGGCTGATGGCCAGGTAGGCCAGCACGGCGCCGCCGAGCATCTTGACCACGCCGATCACCACCCAGCCCGGTCCGCCCGCCAGCACGCCCGCCCACCAGCGCCCGCGCCGCCCGGGCTGGGCAGCGGGCATGAAGCGCAGGTAATCGGCCTGCTCGCCCATCTGCGTGATGAGGGCGATACCCACGGTGAGAGCAGCACCAAAGAGGTGCCAATCGAACGATGCACCGGCGCCGGACGCACCACCGTAGTGCATCACCTCGGTGAACGCCTGCGGCGCCATCACGCCCACGGCCACGAAGGGCACCACCATCATCAGCAGCCACAGCGGCTGGGTCCACACCTGGAAGCGGCTGATGACCGAGATGCCGTGCGTGACCAGGGGAATCACGACCACCGCACAGATCAGGTAGCCCCAGTGCGGCGGAATGCCCAGCGCCAGTTCGAGCGCGTAGGCCATGACCGCAGCCTCGAGTGCGAAGAAGATGAAGGTAAAGGATGCGTAGATCAGTGAGGTGATGGTGGAGCCGATGTAGCCGAAGCCGGCGCCGCGCGTGAGCAGGTCCATGTCGACGCCGTGGCGTGCCGCGTACACGCTGATGGGCAGGCCGGCCAGGAAGATGATGAGCCCGGTGGCCAGGATGGCCAGCGCCGCGTTGACGAAGCCGTACTGCACCAGCAGCGTGGCGCCCACCGCCTCGAGAATGAGGAATGACGCGGCGCCGAAGGCGGTGTTGGCCACGCGCCACTCGCTCCACTTGCGAAAGCGCTGGGGCGTGAAGCGCAACGCGTAGTCCTCCAGCGTCTCGCGGCCGACCCAGCTGTTGTAGTCGCGGCGCACCTTGATGATGCGCTGCGGGGCGTCGGCGGGCACTTCGCTGGAGGTTGCGTTCACGGAGGCTGGTGGTGCAGCTTTCATGCCACGGCGCCCACCGGGTATGGCTCTTGCTGACCCCTTGCCCGAGGAGAGACGAACGAATGGACCTGACCCCGCGCGAGAAAGACAAGCTGCTGATCTTCACCGCCGCGTTGCTGGCCGAGCGTCGCAAGGCCCGCGGCCTGAAGCTCAACCACCCCGAAGCCATCGCCCTCATCACCGCCGCGGTGATGGAAGGCGCGCGCGACGGCAAGAACGTGGCGCAATTGATGAGCGAAGGCCGCAGCGTGCTCACGCGCGCCGACGTGATGGATGGCGTGGCCGAGATGATCCCCGACATCCAGGTCGAGGCCACGTTTCCGGACGGCACCAAGCTCGTTACCGTCCACCAGCCCATTCCCTGATACCCGGAGGACCCCATGCGAAACCCTTTCACGCTCGTTACGGCCCTGATCGCGGCCACCCCCGCCCTGGCCCACGAGGGCCATGGCCTGTTCGGGGCCCACTGGCACGCCTCGGACGCCTGGGGCTTCGTGGTGCTGGCTGCGCTGGTCGGCCTGGCCATCTGGTCATCGCGCAAGTGAGGCCGCGTTGATCCCCGGCGAGTACCTCATCGACGACGGCGAGCACGCCCTCAACCCGGGCCGGCGCACGCTCACACTGGTGGTTAAGAACAGCGCGAACCGGCCGATTCAGGTCGGCTCGCACTACCACTTCGCCGAAACCAACGGCGCCCTCGACTTCGACCGTGCAGCGGCGCGCGGCATGCGCCTGAACATCGCCAGCGGCACCGCGGTGCGCTTCGAACCCGGGCAGCAACGCACGGTGGAGCTGGTGGACTACGCGGGCGAGCGTGTGGTGTACGGCTTTCGCGCCCTCGTTCAAGGAAAGTTGTGATGGCCACCATCAACCGACGCGCTTACGCCGACATGTTCGGCCCCACCGTGGGCGACCGCGTGCGCCTGGCCGACACCGGCCTGCTGATCGAGGTGGAAAAAGACTTCACCCTGTCCGCCGGCGGCTACGGCGAGGAGGTGAAGTTCGGCGGTGGCAAGACCATCCGCGACGGCATGGCGCAATCGCAGCGCTCGCGCGCGCAGGGCGCCGTTGACACGGTGCTCACCAATGCGCTCATCATTGACCACTGGGGCATCGTCAAGGCCGACATCGGCCTGAAGGACGGCCGTATCGCCGCCATCGGCAAGGCCGGCAACCCCGACACGCAACCGGGTGTCGACATCGTGATCGGCCCGGGTACCGAAGTGATTGCCTGCGAGGGCATGATCGTCACCGCCGGCGGCATCGACAGCCATATCCACTTCATCTGCCCGCAGCAGGTGGACGAGGCGCTGGCCTCGGGCATCACCACCATGCTCGGGGGCGGCACCGGCCCGGCCACCGGTACCTTTGCCACCACCTGCACACCGGGGCCCTGGCACATCGAGCGCATGCTGCAGGCGGCCGACGGGCTACCGATGAACATCGGCTTCCTGGGCAAGGGCAACGCCAGCCGGCCGGACGCGCTGCGCGAGCAGATCGAGGCCGGCGTGATCGGCATGAAGCTGCACGAAGACTGGGGCACCACGCCCTCGGCGATCGACCAGTGCCTCGCGGTGGCCGAAGAAAGCGACACGCAGGTCGCCATCCACAGCGACACGCTCAACGAATCGGGCTTCGTGGAGAACACCATCGAAGCCACCAAGGGCCGCACGCTCTGCGCCTTCCACACCGAAGGCGCGGGTGGTGGCCACGCACCCGACATCATGCGCGTGGTGGGCGAGGCGAACTTCCTGCCCTCCTCCACCAACCCCACCATGCCCTACACCGTGAATACGCTCGACGAACACGTCGACATGCTCATGGTCTGCCACCACCTGGACGCCGGCATCCCCGAGGACCTGGCCTTCGCGGAGAGCCGAATCCGCAAGGAAACCATCGCGGCCGAGGACATCCTGCACGACCTGGGCGCGATCAGCATGATGAGCAGTGACAGCCAGGCCATGGGCCGCGTGGGCGAGGTGATCATCCGCACCTGGCAGACCGCGCACAAGATGAACGCGCAGCGCGGCACGCTGGCGGAGGACTCATCGCGCAACGACAACTTCCGGGTCAAGCGCTACATCGCCAAGTACACGATCAACCCCGCCATTGCTCACGGCATCTCGCACATCGTGGGCTCGCTGGAGGTGGGCAAGTGGGCCGATCTCGTGCTGTGGAAGCCGGCGTTCTTCGGTGTCAAGCCCTTCTTGGTGCTCAAGGGTGGCAGCATCGCGCTGGCCGCCATGGGCGACCCGAACGCCTCCATCCCCACCCCGCAGCCGGTGCACTTTCGCCCGCAGTTCGGCTCGCTCGGCGGGGCGCTCGCGCGCAGCAGCCTGAGCTTCGTCTCACAAGCGGCGCTGCAGGCTGGCGTGGGCCAACGCTACGGACTGCAGAAAACCCTCTCGGCTGTGCAGGGCTGCCGCGGCGTGACCAAGCGGCACATGGTGCACAACGCCTGGCTGCCGACCATGGAGATCGACGCGCAGACCTACAGCGTGCGCGCCGACGGCCAATTGCTCACCTGCGAGCCCGCCACCGTGCTGCCCATGGCGCAGCGCTACTTCCTCTTCTGATGCTGCAAGCCGCAAAGCTCATTCCCCGGGGCCAGGGCCTCGCCGCCGTGCTGTTGCGACGTGCGCCCACGGTCGAACTCGATTGGGACGTGCGCCAGAAGAGCCGCTTCGATGCGCCGCTCAGCGACGGCCGCCAGCTCGCCGTCTTCCTGCCGCGCGGCAGCGTGGTGCGCGGCGGCGACGTGCTGGTCACGGCCGACGGCGAACTGGTGCGCGTGGTGGCGGCGCCGCAGCCGGTGCTTTGCATCACCCCCTGCCCCGACCACCCCGCGGCCGAGCAGGCCTTCGACCTCATGCGCGCGGCCTACCACCTCGGCAACCGCCACGTGCCTATCGAGTTGCGAGCGGACCACCTCAAGATCGAGCCCGACCATGTGCTGGCCGACATGCTGCGCGCGATGCACCTGACCGTGGTGGAGGCGAAAGAGCCCTTTGAACCGGAGAGTGGCGCGTATGGCGGGCATGGCAATTCGCACGGGCACGGGCACGGGCACGGTGTCCACGCTCACGGCCACGGACACGAACAACCGCACCAGCACCACCCCCACGATCCCCCACACTACGATGACCATGGCCACTGATGGCGCCCTGCTGCGCACGCTCTGGCTGGCCTCGCCCGCGCTGCCGGTCGGCGGCTTTTCGTACTCCGAAGGGTTGGAGGCCGCGGTCGACGCGGGCCGCGTGCACGACGAAGCCACCGCCGCGGCCTGGCTGGTCGATCAATTGCTGATCGGCCCCGCGCGCAGCGACTTCGCGGTCGCGGCGCAAGCCATCATGGCCTGGCGTGCGAACGATCTGGCACGCGTGCGCGACCTCAACGCCTGGGTGCTCCACACACGCGAGACGAGCGAACTGCGGCTGCAGGCCGAACAGATGGGCCGCTCGCTGCTGGCCTGGGCGCAGTCGCTGGGCGACTTCGGCGCGCCGCTGCTGCGGCAACTGACCGATGCGCGACTGGACCCGCCCACCTGGCCCGTGGCCAGCGCCTGCGCCGCCGCGCACGGCGAGGCCACACCGCGCGACGCGCTCGTTGGCCTGGCCTTTGGTTGGGCCGAGAACATGGTGCAGGCCGCCATCAAGGCGGTGCCGCTGGGCCAGGGCACTGGCCAGCGCCTGCTGGCGCGCCTGGTCCAGGCCATTCCTGCTGCGGTGGACGAAGCGCTCGCCCTGGAGGACGATCAACGCCAGGCCTTCACCCCCATGCTCGCCATCCTCTCGTCACGCCACGAAACCCAGTACTCACGCCTGTTCCGATCATGACGCTGCACCACATCCCGAACCGCACCAAAGCCCTACCCCCGTTGCGCGTGGGCATCGGCGGTCCGGTCGGCTCCGGCAAGACCACGCTGCTCGAAATGCTGTGCAAGGCCATGCGCGAGCGCTACGACCTCATCGCCATCACCAACGACATCTACACCAAGGAAGACCAGCGCCTGCTCACCATCAGCGGCGCGCTGGAGGCCGAGCGCATCCTGGGGGTGGAAACCGGCGGCTGCCCGCACACCGCCATCCGCGAGGACGCCTCGATCAACCTCGAAGCAATCGACCGCATGCTGGAGCGCTTCCCCAATGCCGACGTGGTCTTCGTGGAAAGCGGCGGCGACAACCTCGCTGCCACCTTCAGCCCCGAGCTGAGCGACCTCACCATCTATGTGATCGACGTCGCCGCGGGCGAGAAAATTCCGCGCAAGGGCGGGCCCGGCATCACCAAGAGCGATCTCTTCGTCATCAACAAGACCGACCTGGCCCCGCACGTGGGCGCGGACCTGGCCGTGATGCAGGCAGACACCGCACGCATGCGCCCCGACCCGCAACGCCGCCCCTGGGTGATGACCAACCTCAAGACGCTCGCGGGCGTCGACGACGTCGTGCGATTCATCGAAACGCGCGGCCTGCTGCGCCACGCACAACCCGCCTGAACGTCCTCCGCACTAGAATCCCACCCGCTGCGGAGACGTGGGTGAGTGGTTTAAACCAGCAGTCTTGAAAACTGCCGACCCGCAAGGGTCCGTGAGTTCGAATCTCACCGTCTCCGCCAGAACGAAAAAAAGGGCAGCCCGTGGGCTGCCCTTTTCAACTTGGAGGAGACGAAAACGCGGGGCGCGGCGATCAGTTCGCGGCGGTGATGCTCTGCACGGCACGCAGGCCGGCCAGGCGGATCTGCTCGGCTTGCTCGGCGGTCGGCACCGGCAGGATCTCGCCGCTGGCGACCACGCCCAGGCGGTAAGCTGCGGCGGCTTCGGCCTGCACTTGGGCGCGGGTCACGTTGCTGGCGATGGTGGTGGCCTGGTCCTGGCCGCCGCTGGCTTCGCCGCGGGCGATGACGTCGGCCTTGTAGGCGGGTGCCACCTGGGCTTGCACTTCGGCGCGGCTCAGGGTCGACTGGAAGTTGAACACTTCGTTGCCCTGGATCGGGCCTTCGGCGAAGGCGGCACCGGCGGTCAGGGCGAAGGCGATGGGGAGAAGAGCAGCTTTCATGACAGTTCCTTTGAAGACGACAGACAGATTGAAGGGGGGACACACCACATGCCGTTTTGTGTCGGCATGGGGTGAACTGTAGAAACCGCATCTGTCAGATTCCGAACGCCAGAATTACCGATCCGTAACCCAAAAATGGGTCACTTTCCGTGACAATTTCGCATCGCGCGAACTGCGCCATGCCCTGTCACGCCCCTGCCCCATCGCCATGCGCATCCTGGTCATCGAAGACGAAGCCAAACTGGCCGACTACGTCAAACGTGGTCTGTCGGAGGCCGGCTATACGGTGGACGTGGCGCGTGACGGCATCGAGGGCCGTTACCTAGCCACCGAGGGCGACTACCAGCTCGTGGTGCTCGACATCATGCTGCCCGGGGTGGACGGTTTCGGCGTGCTCGCGTCCCTGCGCGAGAAGCACAACACGCCCGTGCTCATGCTGACCGCGCGCGATCTGGTGGAAGACCGTGTGCGCGGGCTGCAGGCCGGGGCCGACGACTACCTCGTCAAGCCCTTCGCCTTCTCCGAACTGCTGGCACGCGTGGCCGCACTGCTGCGCCGCGGCCCGGCGCACACCGAAGCCACCAACACGAAGCTCACGATCAACAACCTCGAGATGGACCTGATCGGCCGCAAGGCCTGGCGCGACGGCCAGCGGCTGGAACTCACCGCCAAGGAGTTCTCGCTGCTGGCGCTGCTGGCGCGGCGCAAGGGGCAGATCCTCTCTCGCACCACACTGGCCGAGCAGGTGTGGGACATGAACTTCGACTCCGACACCAACGTGGTCGAGGTCGCCATCCGGCGCCTGCGCGCCAAGATGGATGACCCGTTCCGGCCCAAGCTGCTGCACAACGTGCGCGGCATGGGCTATGTGCTGGAGGACCGTACATGAGCATGAGCGCCGCCCGGCCGCCCGAAGACGCTCGCACCGCAGTGCGCTGCACGGAGGTTTCCGAATGAACACCCAGGCCGTGGCCGCCGCCGCGAGCGACCTCAAGGTGCCGCCCACGCCGTGCACCTACTCGATCGGCAAACGCCTGTCGCTGCTGCTGGCGCTGCAGACCATCATTGGTCTGGGCGTGCTGCTGGCCGCCATCTATGGCGTCACGCACATGATGTTCGTGTCCAAGCAGGACGAACACCTCCAGGGCTATTCGGCGGTGCTCGCCGAGGTGCTGCGCGAGGCCGACGCCAAAGGCGGCGAAGCCGAGATGGCCAACAAGCTCGCCTGGCTGGGCGAACGCCAGCCGGGTACCTTCGTACAGGTGCTGCGGGCCGACGGCAGCGAGTTCTACCGCGATGCGTCACCTACCTTCGACCCACAGACGGCGCCCTCGCGCGAGCGGCGCTTCGAGGTTGCGCGCGCCGATGGCAGCGCGCCGCTGCAGGCGCGCGTGGTGATCGACTGCACCAGCGACGCGCAGTACGGCCAGCGCATGGCGCTGCTGCTGATCGCCGCCACGCTGGCCGGTGGTGCCTTTGTGGCATGGGCCACCTTCTGGCGCGTGCGCTGCAGCCTGCGCCCGCTGCAGGATCTGGCCGCGCAGACGCGCGCCGTGGACGTGCGCCGCCTCGACCAGCGCCTGTCGCTGCCCGAACCCATCGAAGAGCTGCAACCCCTGGTCGACCAGTTCAACGGGCTGATGCAGCGGGTGGAGCGCACCTATGTGCAGCTGGAGGGCTTCAACGCCGACGTGGCGCATGAGTTGCGCACGCCGCTGGCCAACCTGATCGGCCACACCGAAGTGGCGCTCAGCCGTGAGCGCACAGCGCCCGAGCTGGAAGAGGTGCTGCTCTCCAACCTGGAAGAACTGCAGCGCATGGCGGGCATCGTCAATGACATGCTGTTCCTCGCGCAGGCCGACCGCGGCGTGAAGGCGCGGCGTGGCGAACCAGTCAGCCTGGCCGAACTGGTGCGTCAGGTGGTGGAGTTCCACGAGGCGCCGATGGAAGACGCCAACCTGGGCATCGACATCGTGGGCGACGCGAAGCTGGCGGTGGACGAGCCGCTGTGCAAGCGCGCGCTGTCCAACCTGCTGGGCAACGCCATTCGCTATGCCGAGAAGGGCTCGCGCCTGTGCGTGCGCATCCTGCCCGAGGGCGAGCGCGGCGCCCGCCTGTGGGTGGAGAACGTGGGCCCGGCGATCGAGCCCTCACACTTGCCGCGCCTGTTCGACCGCTTCTTCCGCGCCGACGCTTCGCGCTGCGAGCTGGAGAAGCCGCACCATGGCCTGGGCCTGTCCATCGTTGCGGCCATTGCACGCATGCACGACGGCTTTGCTGCCGCCGAATCGGACGCAGGCCGCACCCGCGTGGGCTTCAGCCTGACTTGACGGGCCTCATGCCGGCAGGAACAGTTCCTGCAGATCGCTGAGGAAGTCAAACCCGCGCTCGCTGGGGCGCACCCAACCGCCGTCGCGCACGATCAGGCCCTTCGTTTCGGCCTCGCGCAGCGGCGCGTCGATGCTGGACAGCGGCAGCCCGGTGCTGGCCATGAAGTCGGCCAGCGCGAAGCCCTCGCGCAGGCGCAGGGCGTTGAGCATGTATTCAAAGGGCAGCTGCGCACGGGGCACTTCGTCCATGCTGCTCACCGCATCGCCAGCCAGCGCGCGTTCCATGTAGAGGCGCGGCTCGCGCACGCGCACCGTGCGCGCCACGCGGTGCGCGAAGCTGAGCTTGCCGTGTGCTCCGGCGCCGATGCCGAGGTAATCGCCGAAGCGCCAGTAGTTCAGGTTGTGCCGGCAGGCATGCCCTGGCCGCGCGTAGGCCGACACCTCGTAGCGTTGCAGCCCGGCGCTGACCGTGAGCTCGGTGATGCGATCGAGCATGTCGTAGGCCTCGTCGTCGCCCGGCAGCGTGGGCGGGTACTTGGCGAACAGCGTGTTCGGCTCGAGCGTGAGGTGGTAGACGGACAGGTGCGGCGGTGCGTAAGACAACGCGGTGCGCAGGTCGGCCTCCAGCATCGCCAGCGTCTGGCCCGGCAACGCGTACATCAGATCAAGGTTGAAGGTGTCAAAGACCTGCGCGGCTTCATCGAGCGCAGCACGTGCCTGGCGGCTGTCGTGCACCCGGCCCACCGCTTTCAGCGCGGCATCGTCAAAGCTCTGCACGCCCACCGACAGCCGGGTGACGCCGGCCTCGCGGAAGGCGCGGAAGCGGTCCCGCTCGAAGGTACCGGGATTCGCTTCCAGCGTGATCTCGGCATCGGGCTCCAGGGGCAGACGCGCCCGCACATCGGCCAGCAAACGGTCGATGGCCTCGGGCGAGAACAGGCTGGGCGTGCCGCCACCGATGAACACGCTGACCACCGGGCGCCCCCACACCAGCGGCAGCGAGGCCTCCAGGTCGGCGCGCAAGGCGTCGAGGTAGCGCGCCTCGGGCATGGCCTCACCGGGCGCGGCGGTGGCACTCCATTCGTGCGAGTTGAAATCGCAGTAGGGACACTTCTTCAGGCACCAGGGCAGATGGATGTAGAGCGACAGCGGCGGCAGGGCCGTGAGCTGCAAGGTGCCGGGGCGCATCCAGTGGCGCGGGTCGCGCAGCGTGGCGGTGTCGGTCATTGGGGGGCAGCGTGCGGTCAGATCGCGGGCGCAAACCAGCGTTCACGCATCAGCGCGAGCATGGCGCGCGCGGCCTGGCCGCGGTGGCTGTGCTGGTTCTTCACCGCGGGGTCGAGTTGCGCGAAGGTCTTGC
Source organism: Hydrogenophaga intermedia (assembly GCF_023715105.1). Lineage (GTDB taxonomy): Bacteria > Pseudomonadota > Gammaproteobacteria > Burkholderiales > Burkholderiaceae_C > Hydrogenophaga > Hydrogenophaga intermedia_A. Next base: position 69,173 of record NZ_JAMBNO010000016.1, read on the forward strand.
CCAAAGCAGGAATGAACATCACCGGGTCGAAACCGAAGCCGTGCTCGCCCATGCGCTGCTCGGTGATGAGCCCGGGCGCGCGGCCGGTGGCCACCAGCGGTTCGGGGTCGTCGGCGTGGCGCAGGGCCACCAGCGTGCTCACCAGGGCGGCGCGGCGGTCGCTCACGTCACGCATCTGTGCGAGCAGCGCGGTCACGTTGTGGTCGTCGCCCTTGGGCAGGCCGTGTTGCGTGGCGTAGTGGGCCGTGTCCACGCCGGGCAGGCCACCAAACGCCTCCACGCACAGGCCGGCGTCATCGGCGAGCGCCGGCAGGCCACTGATGCGCGCGGCGTGGCGCGCCTTGGCCAGCGCGTTCTCGATGAAGGTGCGGTGCGGCTCGGGCGCCTCGGGAATGCCGAGCTCCGCCTGGCGCACGAGTTGCACACCCAGCGGCGCGAACAGGTCCTGCAGCTCGGCCAGCTTGCCCGCGTTGTTGGACGCCAGAACCAGCTTCATGCACGACTCAGCCCGCCAGGGCGGCCTTCTGCAGCGCCACCAGCTCGGCAATACCCTTCTCGGCCAGCGCCAGCAGCGCGTCCATCTCGCGGCGCGTGAACGCGGCGCCTTCGGCCGTGCCTTGCACCTCCACGTAGTGGCCGGCGCCGGTCATCACCACGTTCATGTCGGTGTCGCAGGCGGAGTCTTCCACGTATTCCAGGTCAAGCAGCGGCGAGCCGCCGAGGATGCCGACCGAGATGGCGGCGACGTGGTCCTTGATGGGCGACGCGGTGATCTTGCCGTCGGCGATCAGGCGATTGACCGCGTCCTGTGCGGCCACGAAGGCGCCGGTGATGCCCGCGGTGCGGGTACCACCGTCGGCCTGGATCACGTCGCAGTCGAGCGAGATGGTGCGCTCACCGAGCGCCTTGAGGTCGAACACGGCGCGCAGCGAGCGGCCGATGAGGCGCTGGATCTCCTGGGTGCGACCACTCTGCTTGCCTTTGGCGGCCTCGCGGTCGCTGCGGGTGTGGGTGGCGCGCGGCAGCATGCCGTACTCGGCCGTCACCCAGCCCTCCCCGCTGCCGCGTTTGTGCGGGGGCACTTTTTCTTCGACCGACGCGGTGCACAGCACCTTGGTGTTGCCGAACTCGATGAGCACCGAGCCTTCGGCGTGCATGGTGTAGCCGCGGGTGATGCGCACCGGGCGCAGGGCATCGGCGGCCCGTTGGCCGGGTCGGGAGACAACCGTCATGAAAAACCTCGGGGAGAAACGAAAGACTCAGGAATTGCGCGCCGCGGCGCTGCGCTGGATCGCTGCGTTGATCTCGGCGATCGAGCGCTCGATGGCGGCGTCGTCCAGGTCTTCGATGGTGGGGTCGGGCACGCCCGACTGGATGGTGGAGGCGAAGACGCCTTCCTCGATGTCGTCGGTGGACACGCGGGTGGTCTGGTACTCGTCGGCGGTTTCCCACTCCATGGCGAGCACGGTCACGTTGTCGCAACGCGCGCCGCCGCGGCGCAGCGCGGTTTCCACGAGTTCGGGAATGGCCTGCTCCAGCGGGCGCTCGGAGAGTTCGTGCACGATCTCGTCGTCCTCGACTGTGCCCCAGAGGCCGTCGGAGCACAGCAACACGCGGTCCCCCTGCACCAGCTGCACCGGGCCCGACAGGTCGTAGACGGGTTTGGCTGGCGAGCCCAGGCAGGTGAACAGGATGTTACGGTTGATGTGCTCGGTGGTGCGTCCCAGGTGGGCCTGCTGCTCCATGTAGGAGTGGTCGCGCGTGCGGGTGAGCAGCTGGCCGTCGCGCACGATGTACAGGCGCGAGTCGCCGCAATGCACCCAGTGGATGTGGCCACGCTCCATGATGGCCGCGACCAGCGTGGTGCGCGGCGTGTCGAGCATGCCCTTCTCGGCCGCGTAACGGATGATCTGGTGGTGAGCCGCCATGAGCGCGCTCGAGAGGAACTCGGGCACCTCGCGCACGGTGGGGTTGGCGGCCTTCTGGAAGTAGGCGGAGAGCGTCTGCAGCGCGAGCTGGGCCGCCATGGCACCTTCGGGGTGGCCGCCCATGCCGTCGGCCAGCACGAACAGGCCGGACTCGCGCGTGTACGCGTAGCCCATGCGATCCTCGTTCCGCTCACGGCCCCCCTGGCGGCTGATCTGGTAGACCGAGAATTTCATCGGAACTTGGTGCCGACGTCGGTGGATTTGCGCAGCAGCGACTTCTGCTTGTCAGAGACGATGTTGTCGAACTGCAGGCGCATCTTCTCGGCCACCGTGAGCTTGGTGTAGCTGCGCTCGGTCTCGCGGCTGAGCTCCTTCTGCAGCGCGAAGACGGATTGCGGGCGCGAGAGTGGGTCGAGGGACATGCACCATTCGACCACCTCGATGAGGTTGTCGGAGTACACGCCGCGCAAGCGCGACAACGCCAGCGACAGGCGGTCTTTTTCGAGGCGCTGGGGCGCGTCGTTCGGGGGGTAGCCCTGCATGCTGGCGTAAATGCAGGCGCCGATGGCGTAGATGTCGGTCCATGGGCCCATGGACGAATCGCGCCGGTACATCTCGGGTGCGGCGAAGCCGGGCGTGTACATCGGGCGGATGAAGTTGCCTTCCTTGCTCAGCACCTCGCGCGCGGCGCCGAAGTCGATCAGCACGGCGCGGTTGTCGTCGGTGATGAAGATGTTGGCCGGCTTGATGTCCAGGTGCAGCATCTTGTGCTGGTGCACGATGCGCAGCCCGCGCAGCACCTCGTCATAGAGGGAGCGGATGGTCGATTCGCGGAACACCTTCTGCTTCTTGAGTTCGCGCGCGGTGATGATGAACTCCTGCAGGGACGAGCCCTCCAGGTAGTTCATGACCATGTAGACGGTCTCGTTCTCGCGGAAGAAGTTGAGCACGCTCACCACCGACTGGTGGGAGATCTGCGCGAGCGCACGGCCCTCTTCGAAGAAGCTCTTGAGGCCCAGGCGGTACAGCGACAGTTTTTCGGGCTGCACCTGCGGCAGCAACTCGCCGGGCGCGCGCGAGGCCAGCGATGAAGGGAGATATTCCTTGACGGCAACCTGCTGGCCTTCGGTGTCGACGGCCAGATAGACCACACCGAAACCGCCGGCCGCGAGCTTGCGGACGATGCGGTAACCACCGATCACGGTGTCGGGCGGCAAGGGTGCGGGTTTGACCTTTGACATAATTCGACCGGCTTCCGAAACGCCCCGTTTTGGACCACCACCACGACCGGCCCAGAGCGATGGCAGTTTACAGCATGACCGGATACGCCACCGCCCAGCAAGGCGGTGCCGCCACGCCGGCCGCGGGCGATTCCAGCCCGTCCGTCGGGGTCGAAATCCGCGCCGTCAACAGCCGCTTTCTCGATCTGGCGTTCAAGCTGCCCGAAGAGCTGCGATCTGCCGAACCCGCCTTGCGTGAGTTGCTCACGCAGGCGCTCAAGCGCGGCAAGGTCGAGGTGCGGGCCTGGTTCGAGAACCGCCAGGACACCGCATCGCGCGCGCCGTCGAGCGCCGAACTGCAGCGTCTCATCGCCACCCAGGACGCGATCCACACGTGGCTGCCCCAGGCGCAGCCGTTGACGGTGGCGAACGTGATGGAACTCACGGTGCGGCAGCCGCGTTTGCCCGAGGACATGCAGGAACGCGTGGTCGATGTCACGCGGCACGCCATCGGCCAGCTCCTGGAGGCACGTGCGCGCGAGGGCACGCGCCTTGCGGCCACGCTGAGCGAACGCGTCGCGCAACTGCGCACGCTGGCCGCCGCGGCCGCACCACTCATACCGCAACTGGTCGCCCAGCAGCGCCAGCGCTTTCTGGACCGCTGGAACGAGGCGCTCGGCGCCGAGGGCGGCGCGGCACTCGCCAGCAGCGACATGGCGCGCGACCGCGCCCTGGCCGAGGCGACCGCCTTCGCCATCCGCATCGACGTTGCCGAGGAGCTGACCCGGCTCGCCTCGCACCTCGACGAAATCGATCGCCTGCTCTCGCGCGGCGGCGAAGTCGGCAAACGGCTCGATTTCCTGATCCAGGAACTGCATCGCGAAGCCAACACCCTGGGGTCCAAGTCCTCCAGCCTCGAGCTCACCCGCATTTCGGTCGACATGAAAGTGTTGATCGAGCAGATGCGCGAGCAAGTACAGAACCTTGAATGAACCGCTGATGGATTACCCCGGCAACCTGTTCGTCGTCGCCGCCCCCAGCGGGGCTGGCAAATCCAGCCTCGTGAAGGCACTCATGGAGCTCGACGCGCGCGTTCAGCCCTCCATCTCGCACACCACACGCCCGCCCCGCGGCCAGGAGGTGCACGGCCGCGAGTACTACTTCGTGAGCCAGGACACCTTCGACCAGATGGTGTTGCAGGGCGCCTTCGTCGAGTGGGCGCAGGTGCACGGCAACCGCTACGGCACCTCCAAGCTGGCGCTGGAGCAGCGCATCAAGCAGGGCGCCGATGTGGTGCTGGAGATCGACTACCAGGGTGCCATCCAGGTCAAGCGCATCTTTCCGAACGCGGTGCTGGTCTTCATCCTGCCGCCAAGCTGGGAGGAGTTGCGCTCGCGCCTGGAGCGACGTGCCGAGGACAGCGCGGAGGTGATCGAGGTGAGGCTACAAAACGCGGCCACCGAGATGGCGCACGCCAAGGATTTCGACTTCGTTATAATCAACGAGTTATTCGAACGGGCCTTGTTCGACCTCAAGGCCATCGTTCACGCGCAGCGCCTGAAGTACGCGGCCCAGCGCAATGCCCGCGGCGACACCTTCCGGGCACTCAACATTTCCTGATCGTTTGGAGCCCACATGGCACGCATCACCGTCGAAGACTGCCTGGAAAAGATTCCCAACCGCTTCCAGCTCGTGCTCGCTGCCACCTACCGTGCGCGCATGCTCAGCCAGGGCCACGCCCCCAAGATCGAGAGCAAGAACAAGCCCGGCGTGACCGCGTTGCGCGAGATCGCCGAGGGCAAGGTCGGGCTCGAAATGCTCAAAAAAGTGCCGATCTGAGGCGCTTCCCGCTCCCTTGCAAAGGCACCCACCGCGGTGCCTTTGTGCTTTTCTGGTCAGCACATTCCTGCGCCCTGCCCATGGCCTAGGCAGGCCGCTCAAGGCAGCTTGCACCCCATCGCGCTACAGTTGCACGATGATGTCCACCACCGAAGGCCCCGTGGCGACCCCGGCGCAAGACGCGGCCAGCGCTGCTGCGAGCGCCGCCGCGGCCAGCTTTGCCTCACTGCTGGGCAAGCTCGATTACCTCGGCGCCGGTGACATCGAGAACATCCGCCAGGCCTACCGCTTTGCCGACGAGGCCCACCTGGGCCAGCTGCGCAAAAACGGTGACCCCTACATCACCCACCCGATCGCGGTTGCCGCCCAGTGCGCGGAATGGAAGCTCGACGCGCAGGCGCTGATGGCCGCGCTCATGCACGACGCGATCGAGGACTGCGGCGTGACCAAGCAGGAGCTGGTGGAGCGCTTCGGCGCGCCGGTGGCCGAACTGGTCGACGGCCTCACCAAGCTGGAGAAGCTGGAATTCACCTCGCGCGAGCAGAACCAGGCGGAATCGTTTCGCAAGATGCTGCTGGCCATGGCCAAGGATGTGCGCGTCATCCTCATCAAGCTGGCCGACCGCACCCACAACATGCGCACCATGGGCGACATGCCGCGCAGCAAGTGGCACCGCATCAGCAGCGAGACCCTGGAGATCTACGCCCCCATCGCGCACCGCCTGGGCCTGAACTTCACCTACCGCGAACTGCAGGACCTGGCCTTCCGCTTCCTGAACCCCTGGCGCTATGAGGTGTTGTCGAAGGCGCTGGATCGCGCCCGCGGCCGGCGCAGGGACCTGATCGCACGCGTGCAGCGCGAGGTGGAGGACGTGTTCGGCCGCCACGGCATGTCCGTGCGCATCCTGGGGCGCGAGAAGACGCTGTATTCCGTCTACCGCAAGATGGACAGCAAGCACCTGTCGTTCGCCCAGGTCACCGACATCTACGGTTTTCGCATCGTCGTGCCCGAGCTAACCGATTGCTACACCGCACTCGGGCTGCTGCACCAGCTCTACAAGCCCTTGCCGGGCAAGTTCCGCGACTACGTCGCCATCCCCAAGCTCAACGGCTACCAGTCGCTGCACACCACGCTCGTGGGCCCGTTCGGCACCAACATCGAGTTCCAGGTGCGCACGCACAGCATGGACGTGGTCGCCGAATCGGGCGTGGCCGCGCACTGGCTCTACAAGGCCAACGAGCCAGGCAGCGAGACCTCGCAACGCCTGGGCACGCAATGGCTGCAGTCGTTGCTGGACATCCAGCAGGAAACGCACGACGCCAGCGAGTTCTGGGACCACATCAAGATCGACCTCTTCCCCGACGCGGTCTATGTGTTCACACCCAAGAGCAAGATCCTGGCGTTGCCACGTGGCGCCACGGTGGTGGACTTCGCCTACGCCATCCACAGCGATGTCGGCCACCGCACGGTGGGCGGGCGCATCAACGGCGAGCAACGCCCGTTGCGATCGGAGCTGGCCAATGGCGATGTGGTGGAGGTGATCACGGACGACAAGGCCGAACCGAACCCGGCTTGGTTGTCGTTTGTGAAGACCGGGCGCGCGCGATCGAAGATCCGCCACCACCTCAAGGCCGCGGCACAAGAGAAATCGCTGGAACTGGGCGAGCGCATGCTGCGCCAGGCGCTGCGCTCCGAAGGCATCGCCCAACTGCCGGAAGAAACCGGCGAGTGGGCCGGCGTGTGGGACAAGCTGCTGCGCTTCACCGGCAACAAGAACCGCGCCGAGTTGTTGTCGGACATCGGCATGGGCAAACGCATCGCCAGCATGGTGGGCAAGAAGCTCGCCGTGCTGCTGGCCGAAACCGGGCTCAAGCCCGACGCCCTGCTCATCAGCCGCGAACGCTACGACACAGGGCGCGAAGAGACCGTGTCGCAAAGCGTCACGCTCGATGGCAGTGAAGGCCTCTCGGTGCAGTACGCGCCGTGCTGCAAGCCCATCCCCGGTGACCGCATCGTCGGCTACCTGGGCCGTGGCGAGGCGCTGGTAGTGCACGCCGAAGACTGCCCGACGGCGCGCCGCCTGCGCGGCCGCGACGCCGAGCGCTTCATCGAAGTGGAATGGGCCGAAGAGCCGGTGCGCTCCTTCGACACCACCGTTCTGGTGACGGTGACCAACGGCAAGGGCGTGCTGGCGCGCGTGGCCTCGGCCATTGCCGCGGTGGAGGCCGACATCACCCATGTCGACATGGGCGACGAGCCGGCACAGACCGCTACCGACATCCGCTTCTCGGTCGCGGTGCGCGACCGTCAGCACCTGGCCGATGTGCTGCGCAGCCTCAAGCGCACGCCGTCGGTGCTCAAGGCACAGCGCTTCAAGAGCACACCCAAGGCGGGTTGATCAGGCGCCCGGCGCCGGGTAGCTGACCGCCAGCACTTCCAGCTCCTGCGTGCCGCCGGGCACGGCCAGCTTCACCACGTCGCCCACGCGCGCCTTGAGCAAGGCGCGCGCCACCGGCGCAACCCAACTCACCTGCCCTTGCGTGCTGTCGGCTTCGTCGGTACCCAGGATGGTGATGGTGGTCTCGCGCCCGGACTCGTCGGCGTAGGTCACGGTGGCACCGAAGAAGACCTGGTCGCCGCCGTGGTGCAGCGACGGATCGACCACCTCGGCGATTTCCAGCCTCTTGGTGAGAAAGCGGATGCGGCGATCAATCTCGCGCAGGCGCTTCTTGCCGTAGAGGTAGTCGCCGTTCTCGGAGCGGTCGCCGTTCTTGGCCGCCCAATGCACCGCCTCCACGACCTTGGGGCGCTCCTCGTCCATGAGCACCATCAACTCGCGGCGCAGACGCTCATAGCCGGCACGCGTGATGTAGTTCTTGCCGCCGGGCACGACGCTCGCGACGCCGTCTTCGGCGTCATCGTCTGCGTCGGTCTCGCGGGTGAAAGCCTTGCTCATGGTGTGCGCACGACGTGAAAGAAAAAAGCCTGCAGTGCGTTGGCACTGCAGGCTTTTCATTGTGGCGCGGCTGGCAGGATTCGAACCCACGACCCCTTGGTTCGTAGCCAAGTACTCTATCCAACTGAGCTACAGCCGCGAAGCCATGTAGTATAGCAGGAAATTTTGGTAGGCCGTGTTGGGCTTGAACCAACGACCAAAGGATTATGAGTCCTCTGCTCTGACCAACTGAGCTAACGGCCCGCGGGCGGGATTGTAGGTGGGGGCGTGAAGCGCTCGCGCTATTTGGTGTGGCTCAGCGCGTTGCTCACGAGCTTGGCGGTCACGTCCACGATCTGGATCATGCGGTCGTAGGGCATGCGTTGCGGGCCGATCACGCCCAGCGTGCCGACCACCTGGCCATCCACCTCGTAGGGGGCGGTGACGACGGACAGGTCCTCGAAAGGCACGACCTGGCTTTCACCGCCGATGTAGATGCGCACACCATCGGCCTGGGTGGACACGTCGAGCAGGCGCACCAACTTCGTCTTCTGCTCGAACAGGTCGAAGAGACGGCGCAGGTTGCCCAGGTCGCTGCTGAATTCGCTGACCGACAGCAGGTTTCGCTCACCCGCCACCACCACCTCGTCCTGCTCGGCGGGCTGTGCGCCGATGTCCACCGCCTGCTTCATCAGGTCGGCGATCTCGCCGCGCAGGGCTTCGAGCTCGGTCTTCAAGCGCTCGCGCACAGCCTCGATGGTGAGGCCGGCGTAGTGGGCATTGAGGAAGTTGGCCGCCTCCACCAGTTGCGACTGTGTGAAGTTCGCCTGCGTATGGATGATGCGGTTCTGCACCTCACCGTCGGGCGAGACGATGATGACCAGCACACGGTGGTCCGACAGGCTCAGGAACTCGATGTGGCGGAACACCGAGGCACGCCGCGGCGCCATGACCACCCCGACGAACTGGGACAGGCTGGAGAGCAGGTGCGCTGCCTGGCTGATCACGCGCTGCGGCGATTCGATGCCCGGCGCCCCGATGGCCGAGACGGGCGGCAGCTCTTCACGCCGCACGGTCAGCATCGTGTCCACGAACAGGCGGTAGCCACGCGCCGTGGGCACGCGCCCGGCCGAGGTGTGCGGGCTGGCGATCAGGCCGAGCTCCTCGAGGTCGCTCATCACGTTGCGGATGGTCGCTGGCGACAGATCCAGCCCGGCGGCGCGCGCCAGTGTGCGCGAGCCCACGGGTTGGCCGTCGGCGATGTAGCGTTCCACCAGCGCCTTGAGCAACAGCTTCGAGCGATCGTCCAGCATGCAAACGATTCTACGGAAGGGCTTCGATGCGGGGTGAGAAACCAAAGGTCGAGCAGGGCCACGGGCGGTGGCCCTATGTTGTAATTTGCGCATGAATGCCCCGCTCGATCCCCGCGCCACTGCGCCCGTGGCCCAACGCCCACTGCGCTTCGCGCATGTGGTGATCGTCGGCAAGTACCAGGCGCCGGGCGCGCGCCATGTGGTGGAGGAGATCGCGCAGTTCCTGCTGTCCGAGGGCTGCGAGGTGTCGCTGGAGCACCAGACCGCCCTGAACACCGGCCTGACCGACCACCCCAGCCTCGATGTCGCGGCCATTCCCTGCAGCGCTCAGCTCGCGCTGGTGGTGGGGGGCGACGGCACACTGCTGGGCATCGGGCGCCAGATGGCGCGCCACGGGGTGCCGCTGGTGGGCGTGAACCAGGGCCGCCTGGGCTTCATCACCGACATCCCGTTCGACGAGTACCGCGACGCCCTTCGGCCCATCCTGCATGGCGAGTACCAGGAAGAATCGCGCAGCCTCATGGCAGCCAGCGTGTGGCGCGACGGCCGGTGCGTGTTCGAAGCCACCGCGCTCAACGACGTGGTGGTCAACCGCGGTGCGGTGGCCAGCATGATCGAGCTGCGGGTGGAGATCGACGGCCGCTTCGTTGCCAACCAGCGCGCCGACGGCCTGATCATCGCGTCACCCACGGGGTCCACCGCTTACGCCCTGTCTGCCGGCGGGCCGCTGCTGCACCCCGACATCGGTGGCTGGGTGATGGTGCCGATCGCGCCGCACACGCTGTCCAACCGGCCGGTGGTGCTGCCCTCGCACAGCGAGATCGCGATGGAGATCGTCGCCGGGCGCGACGCCAGCGCGAGCTTCGACATGCAATCCTTCGCAAGCCTGCTGCACGGGGACCGCATCGTCGTGCGCCGCTCGGAGCATTCGCTGCGCCTGCTCCACCCCGTGGGCTGGAACTACTTCGACACGTTGCGGCGAAAGCTCCATTGGAACGAAGGGGCCTGAGCGGCCGGCGACAATTGCGCTTCATTTCCTGCGCCCTGCCATGAGCCTTCGCCGCATCGCCCTGCGCGACTTCGTCATCGTGCCCTCGCTGGACCTCGAGCTGGCCAGCGGCTTCAGCGTGCTCACTGGCGAGACCGGCGCCGGCAAATCCATCCTCGTGGACGCCTTGCAGCTTGCGCTCGGCGCACGGTCCGACGCGGGCGTGGTGCGTGAAGGCGCACAGCGCTGCGAGATCGCAGCCGAGTTCGACCGCCCCGACCCGTTGCGCGGCTGGCTGGAGGAACAGGGATTCGCCGACGACGACAGCCTGCTGCTGCGCCGCGTGATCGACGCCGACGGTCGCAGCCGCGCCTGGATCAACGGCAGCCCGGCCACCCTCACCCAACTGCGCCAGGCTGCCGATTCGCTGGTGGACATCCACGGCCAGCACGCCTGGCAAAGCCTCACACGCGCCGATGCCGTGCGCGATCTGCTCGACGGCTTTGCCGGCATCGACACCGGGCCGCTCGTGAAGGCCTGGGGCGCGTGGCGGGAAGCCCAGACCGCACTGACCGCTGCGCGCGAACGCCAGGCCTCGCTGCGCCAGGACAGCGAACGCCTGGCCTGGCAGATCGGCGAGCTCGACAAGCTGGCGCCGCGAGCCGGTGAGTGGGAAGAGCTCAACACGCGCCACGCACGCCTGGCCAACGCCCAGGCATTGATCGACGCCACGCAAGCCGCCCTGCACGCGCTGGACGAAGCCGACGACAACGCCACCGGCCTGCTGAGCCGCGCCATCGCCGCCCTGCAAGCCCAGGTGCACATCGAGCCGGCGTTCGCGCAACCGCTGGACGCGCTGCAAGGTGCGCTCGCGCAGATGCAGGACGCGGTGCACGACCTGCACCAGCACCAACGCCATGCGGAACTCGACCCGCAGGCCCTGGCCGATCTCGATCAGCGCCTGTCGCAATGGTTGTCGCTGGCGCGGCGCTACCGCACGCCGGCCGAGGAACTGCCGGCCTTGCTGGCGCAGTGGCGGGCCGATCTGCAGCGGCTGGACGAAGCCAGCGACCTGCAAGCCCTGGAGGGCCGCGAGCGCGCGGCACGTGCCGCCTTCGATGTGGCGGCCAAGGGCGTGAGCCAGCTGCGCCAGAAAGCTGCGCCGCGCCTGAGCAAGGCGGTCACCGAAACCATGCAGACGCTGGGCATGGAAGGCGGGCGCTTCGAGGTCGCGCTGCTGCCGCTGGAGACACCGCAGTCCCACGGCCGCGAACAGGTCGAATTCCGCGTCGCCGGCCACGCGGGCAGCACGCCGCGGCCGGTGGCCAAGGTGGCTTCGGGCGGTGAACTCTCGCGCATTGCACTCGCCATCTCGGTCATCACCAGCCGGCTGGGCCAGGCGCCCACCCTGATCTTCGACGAGGTCGACGCCGGCATCGGCGGCGCGGTGGCCCATACCGTGGGCAAGCTCATGCGCCAGCTCGGGCGCGACCGCCAGGTGCTGGCCGTCACGCACCTCGCACAGGTGGCCGCCGCGGCAGATCACCACCTGCTGGTGGCCAAACGCGTTCAGGAAGGCCGCACGCAAAGCATGGTGCAGGGCATCGACGATGAGGCCCGCGTGCGCGAGCTCGCGCGCATGCTGGGCGGCAACGAGCGCTCCGACGTCTCGCTTGCGCACGCGCGCGAGCTGCTCACCGCGTGATGAAAACCGCCGCCACCGAACTCGTCGTCATCACCGGCATGTCCGGCTCGGGCAAGACCGTGGCCCTGACGGCGCTGGAGGACGTGGGCTTCTACTGCGTGGACAACCTGCCGCCGGAGTTGCTGGAGTCCTTCGTCGAGCTCGAGCGCAACCATCGCGCACCGAAGGTCGCGATCGCGATGGATGTTCGCAGTGCATCGTCGCTGCCTGGACTGCCGCGCCGCCTGGCCGCCCTGCGCGGCAACGATCTGCAGCTCACCACCGTCTTTCTCGACTCGACCACCGACACGCTGGTGCGGCGCTTCTCGGAAACCCGGCGGCTGCACCCGCTGTCGCTGCAGGGCGCACACGATCAGTACCGTGCGCTGATCGATGCGATCGAGCACGAACGCGAGTTGCTGGCCGAGTTGCGCGAGCAGGCACTGGTGCTCGACACCAGCCTGGTGCGCCCGGCGCAGTTGCGAAGCCAGGTGAAGGAGCTCGTCGGCGCCACCCAGACGCCGCTCACGCTGGTGTTCGAGTCGTTCGCGTTCAAGCGCGGCATTCCCATGGACGCCGATTTCGTCTTCGACGTGCGCATGCTGCCCAACCCGCACTACGAACCCGAACTCAAACCCATGACCGGGCGCGACGCGCCGGTGGCGGCGTTCCTGGCGGCCAGCGCCGACGTGCAGGCCATGGAGGAGCAGATCCGCACCTTCCTCACCCACTGGCTGCCGCAGATGATGCGAGACCATCGCAGTTACGTGACCGTGGCCCTGGGGTGCACGGGCGGCCAGCACCGCTCCGTCTATCTCGTCGAGCGCCTGGCGGGGCATTTCGGCACGCGCTGGGTGACGCGCGTGCGTCACCGCGAAGCGGACCACTGGGGCAAAGGCTGACTCCTCAGGGCTGCTGCAGCGACTGCAGCAGCGTGCGCACGGGCGCCGGCAGGCCCAGCGCCAACGCGGCGGGCAACGCAACCCACTGGCCCGGCATTTCCGGGGTGTGGGACGGCTCGGTGGCAAGCCGGTGGGGCAGCAACTGCAACTCGCGGTGCGTGAGGCTGTGCGCCACCGGTTCCCAGGCTTGCAGTGCCCCCGCGCCGTTCCCCACTGCCTCGTGCAGGGCGGCCTGCGTGTCGAACACCGGCGGTGAGTACAGGCCCGCCCAGATGCCACGCTCGGGCCTGCGTTGCAACCAGACGGCATCACCCTGCACCATCAACAACAACCACCAGCGCTCGAAGCGTCGCACGGCCTTGCGCGCTTTCACCGGAAACCGCTCGGGCGCCCCGGTGCGCAGGCCCTCACACAGGTGGTTCATGGGGCAAACGTCGCAGCGCGGTTTGCTGCGCGTGCACACGGTGGCGCCCAGGTCCATCAGCCCTTGTGTGTAGGCCGACATGTCGTCGCTCGACGGTGTTGGCGGCAGCAGCGCCTGCGCGTGCGCGGCCAGTTCGCGTTGCGTGGCGGTGTCGGCGACGTCGCCCTCGATCGCCAGCACCCGGGCCAGCACGCGGCGCACATTGCCGTCGAGGATGGACACGCGCTCACCGAAGCAGAACGCCGCGATCGCGGCCGCCGTCGAAGCGCCGATGCCGGGCAGCGCCTGCAACGCGGCCGCACTGCGCGGAAACTGCCCCCCATGCTGGCTCACCACCACCTGCGCGCAGCGGTGCAGGTTGCGCGCGCGGCTGTAGTAGCCCAAGCCGCTCCACAACGCCATCACCTCGTCGGCGGGCGCGGCGGCCAGCGCCGCAACATCGGGGAAACGATCGAGGAAACGCGCGTAGTAGGCCAGCACCGTGGTCACTTGCGTCTGCTGGAGCATCACCTCGGAAAGCCACACGCGGTACGGATCGCGCGTGCCTTGCCAGGGCAAACCATGCCGGCCGGCGCGCCGCTGCCAGTCGATCAGGCGAGGGGCGAACTCGCGCGCCAGCGCCGTCATGCGGCCAGGGCTTCGGCGGGTTCTTCTTCGGAGGCCGTCAGCAGGTGCTCGGTGAGTTCACCGAACTTGGCTTCGAGCAGGTTCAGCGCCGACTGCTGCGACTGCAGCTCGCGGATGCGCTCGTCCAGGCCGCTGGCGGCCTGCTGGATGCGAGACACCGCCTCGATGCGGCGGGTGAAGTTGCGCCGCCGCTCGCGCAGCTGCGCGTCGAGCTGGGCCGCTGCGGATTTGTTCCACAACTCGACTTCGTTGACCGCTGTGTCGTAGACCACACGCAGGCGGCTCATGAGTGCGCGCGCCAGCCGCTCGGCGAACTCGGGCTGGGCCAGGCGCAGCGCGTTGCCCAGGCTCAGGTACTGCAAATGGCTCTTCTCGATGAGATCAAGGTCCTTGCGGTAGCTGCCCAGTTGCGGGCCGCTGGGTGCCTGCAGAGAGAACCCGTATTCCGCGTTGAGATTCTTGAAGCTGCCTTCGAGCATCGACTGGATCTCGTTGGCCATGCGGTCGGCCTTGGCCAGGTCCTCGCGCAGGCGGTCGAAGGTCTGGTCGTAGGCGCGGCGCACGCCCAGCTTGATGCCCGGGCTCTTGAGCTGCTTGGCCAGGGACGACACCTCGGCCTTGAGGTGCGACGGGCTGAGCAAGGCAAACAGGTCCTTGAGCAGGCGCAGGTGCACCGAGCGCACGGCCTGGATCTTGGCGCCACTGGCATCGAAATCGGCCTGCTCCTGCTCGATGCGCAGGCGCATCTGCTTGATCACGCCGGCGTTCTTGCCACGCAGGCCTTCGAGTTCCTGGATCTGTTCGACCAGGTCGCGGGCACGGGCGTGCACCATGCGGCCAGTCTCGGCGCGCAGCGAATCGACACCTGCGGCCACGGCAGCGCCGAGGATGCGTCGGCGCTGGCCGAGCAATCCGTCGCTGAGCGCACGCTCCAGGTCGAGCAACTGGCTGGCCTTGAGCAGGTCGTCATCGCGATTGACTTTGGCCAGCAGGCCCTTCTGCGCCGAGACGGCCAGCACCTGCGGCAGCGGCACGCCCAGGATCTCCGCCGAATCGGCCCGCTGCGCTGCGATCTGCAACTGCACCTGCTCGGGCGAGCTCAGCGCGTCCCACATGGTGTCGATCTTGTTGAGCACCACCAGGCGCGAGGCCTGGCCATCGCCCACGGCAGAAAGGTGCTGACGCCAGATGCTCAGGTCGGATTTGGTGACGCCAGCGTCGGCCGCCAGGATGAACACCACCGCGTGGGCCTGCGGCAACAGGCTCACGGTGAGTTCGGGCTCGGCGCCGATGGCGTTGAGCCCCGGCGTGTCGAGAATCACCAGCCCCTGCTTGAGGAGCGGGTGGGCCATGTTGATGAGCGCGTGGCGCCAGCGCGGCACCTCGATCAGGCCGTCGGCCCCGGGCAAGGGGTTGTCCTCGGGCACTTCGTCGTGCCAGAAGCCGAGCGCCCTGGCCTCCTCCATGCTCACGCGTCGCACCTCGGCGACCTTGTGGATGGCCTTGGCGAGTTGCTTCGGGTCGTTCACGTCGAGGTCGACGCGCTCCCACTTGTGCGGCGCATTGCGCCAATCGAGCAGCGACTGCGGCTGCAACCGGGTCTCGATGGGGAGCAGGCGCAGGCAGGGCGGCAGGTCGGCGTCGTAAGCGAGCTCGGTGGGGCACATGGTGGTGCGCCCGGCGCTGGCCGGCATGATGCGGCGCCCGTAACCGGCAAAGAACACGGCGTTGATCAACTCGGACTTGCCGCGCGAGAACTCGGCCACGAAGGCCACCGTGATCTTGTCGTTCTTGACTTGGGAATGGAGCTGATCGAGCCGCTCGCGAATGCCCGGCTCCATCAGTTCGTGGTCGGTGAGCCACTCGGAAAGCAGCTTCAGGCGCAAGGCAAACTGCTTGCGCCACGCACCGTGCTGATCGAAGGCTTGTATGAAACTCATGCAGCGGGTTCCCGACGATCGGCCAATATAGCACCCGCTATTGGTGCCGGCCGTGGCCCGGCGGACACAAGGTCAGGGCCGCTGGCAGAGCGGGCAGAAGAAGGTCGAGCGCTGGCCCTGGCGGATGGCTCGCACGGGCGTGGCGCAGACACGGCAGGGTTGACCGGCACGGTCGTACACCATGGCGTCGAGCTGGAAATAGCCGCTTTCGCCCTGCGCACTCGAGAAATCCCGCAGCGTGCTGCCACCCAGCGCCAATGCGCGTTGCAGCACGTCGATGATGGCCCGATGCAGCCGCGCGGCCCGCGGGCGGCTGATGCGATCGGCCCGTGCGGTGGGGCGGATGCCGGCCAGGAACAGCGCCTCGCTTGCGTAGATGTTGCCCACGCCGACCACGATGTCCCCCGCGAGCAGCACCTGCTTGATCGACGCACGGCGCTTGGCGAGCGACCGGTGGAACGCCACCGGATCGAACCCGGGCTCCAGCGGCTCGACGCCCAGGCCATCGAGCAACTTCCGCGCGCGCGCATCGTCGAGCGAGGGCACGTGCACCACGGCACCGAACCGGCGCGGATCGTGCAGGCGCAGCACGCCGCGATCGGTCTGCATCTCGAAGTGATCGTGCACCCCCGGGGCAGGCAAGGTGGGCGCGAACTGAAGGCTGCCCGACATGCCCAGGTGCAGCAGGAGGCAGCCGTGGTCCAGATGCACCAGCAGGTACTTGCCACGCCGATGGACGCTCGACACACGCCGACCGAGCAGGACGGACGGCTCGCAGCCCAACGGCCACCGCAAGGGTTTGCCCAGGCGCACACCTTCGATCGTCGCGCCGGCAATGCGCTCGGCAAAGCTGCGGCGAGTGACCTCGACTTCGGGCAGTTCAGGCACGGGAGGGACCGGGAAACCGGGATGGCGAAGGGATGGGGGAACGCGGGTCGGGGAAATCGAATCCACCGGACGGGCACTCCGGACCCAGCCATTATCATGACCCGATGAACCCCCTCTCGTGCCCGCGAACCACCCGCCCGCGCAGGCTCACTGCGGCGCTGGCGATCGCATTCGGCCTGGGCGGTGCCGCCCACGCCCTGGCCCAGACACCTGCACCGGCGTCCCCGCCCGAAGTCCCGTCGAGCTCCTCGCTCGACGCCATGCTGTTCTATCAACTGCTGCTCGGCGAACTCAATGTTCGCGGCGGCGACCCGGGGGCTGGCTACTCGCTCATCCTCGACGCGGCCCGGCGCCAGAAAGACCCGGCCTTGTATCGACGCGCCGTCGAGGTGGCCTTGCAGGGGCGTTCCGGTGAGTCGGCGCTGGCCGCTGCCCGCGCCTGGTCGCAGGCCTTGCCGGGCGACAACGAGGCGGATCGCTTCGTGCTGCAGATCCTGCTCGCGCTCAACCGCGCGGGCGAGACCGGCCCCGTGCTGCGCGAGCTGCTCCAGTCCACCCCGGCCGCCAGCCGCAACGACGCCATCAATGCGATCCCGCAGACCTTTGCGCGCGCCAGCGACAAGGCCCTGGCACTGGCTGCGGTGCGCGACGGGCTGACGCCCTTCATGAACCAGCCTGCCCATGGCGCGTCCGCCTGGACCACCCTGGGCCGCATGGAGCTCCTCAACGACCGGCCCGCGGCCGCCGTGGATGCAGCCCGCCGCGGCCATGCCATCGACCCGGCATCCCCCTACCCCGCACTGCTCGCCGTCGAACTGCTGGAGCGCGGTGAGAGCGAGGCAGAGCCCTTGATCCGCCAGCAGATCGACGCCGCCCGCAGCAACGGGCCTCGCGATCTGGGTGTGGCGATCAGCTACGCACGCGCGTTGCTCGATCTGCAGCGGCTGCGCGATGCGCGCGTGCAACTGGAGCGGTTGACCACGCGTGCCGCCGACCAGCCCGAGCCCTGGTTGCTGCTGGGCTCGCTGCAGCTCCAGGACCGCGCCTACGACGCGGCCAACCTGTCGCTGCAGACCTACATCGGGCTGGTGCGCGACGCCCCGGACGAGCGCGTGCGCCGCGGTCTCACGCAGGCCTACCTGCTGATGGCCGAGATCGCCGAGAAACAGCAGGATTTCGTCGCCGCCAACGCCTGGATCGACCGCATCGACAACCCCCAGGACATCATCGCGGCACAGCAGCGTCGCGCCTCGGTGCTGGCGCGCCAGGGGCGGCTCGCCGAGGCCCGCCAGTTGCTGCGCGAACAACCCGAGCGGCGGCCCGAGGATGCGCGCCTCAAACTCCTGGCTGAAGCCCAGCTGTTGCGCGACTTCAAGGCCTGGCGCGAGGCTTACGAGGTCTACACCGAGGCCGCAAAGCGCTTCCCGGACGATCCGGACCTGCTGTACGACCAGGCGCTGATGGCCGAGCGCGCCGGGCTGCCCGTGGAGATGGAGCGTCTGCTGCGCCAGCTCATCCAGGCGCGGCCCGAGCACCACCATGCCTACAACGCGCTGGGCTACTCCCTGGCCGATCGCAACGAGCGCCTGCCCGAGGCCAAGCAGCTCATCGAGAAAGCCGTCAGCCTCGCTCCCAACGACCCCTACATCCAGGACAGCCTGGGCTGGGTCGAATTCCGCCTGGGCAACACCGAGCGCGCGCTCACGATCCTGCGCGAGGCCTACGGGAAGCGCCCGGACGCCGAAATAGCCGCCCACCTGGGTGAGGTGCTCTGGGTGAAAGGTCAGCGCGACGAGGCGCTCAGGATCTGGCGCGAAGGCCTGCTGCTGGCCAACGACAACGAAACCCTGCAACAGACGCTGCGGCGCCTGAACGTGAAGCCGTGATGGCTGCCGCCGCGCTCAGCCGGCGGGCCGCCGCGCTGGCCCTGGTGTCCTTGCTGGGGGCTTGCGCCACACGGCCGCCACTGCCTGCCGGTGGCTGGAGCGGGCGCCTCGCGCTGCGGGTGGATAGCCAGCCGCCCCAGGCCTTTTCTGCGCTGTTCGACCTGCACGGCACCGCCGAGGCGGGTGAACTGCAACTCACCTCGGTCCTCGGGCAGACGCTGGCGACGGTGCGCTGGTCGCCCGCGGGCGCCGAACTGCAGCGCGGGAATGATCTGCAGCGCCGCGGCAGCCTGGACGAACTCACGCGCGAGCTCACCGGCGCGGCGCTGCCGGTGGCGGCGCTGTTCGACTGGCTCGCCGGCCGCACCAGCGAGGCCAGCGGCTGGCAGGCCGACCTTTCAGCCCAGTCGCAGGGCCGCCTGGTCGCCCGGCGTGAACAACCCGCTCCAGCGGCCGAACTGCGGCTGGTGGTGCGATGAGCCTGTTGCGCCTGTACGACCTGCCCGCACCGGCGAAGGTCAACCTGTTCCTGCACGTGGTTGGCCGCCGGGCCGACGGCTACCACCTGCTGCAGTCAGTGTTCATGCTCATCGACTGGTGTGATCGCCTGCACGTCGAACGTCGCGGCGACGGTCGCATCGAGCGCGAAGACATCCGGCCGGGCAACCTGCCCGCCGACGATCTGTGTGTGCGCGCCGCCCGCGCCCTGCAGCAGGCCACGGGCTGCACCCTGGGCGCGCGGATCACGCTCGACAAGCACCTGCCCGCGCAAGCCGGGCTCGGGGGTGGTTCATCGGACGCGGCCACCGCCCTGCTGGCCCTCAACCGCCTCTGGGGGTTGAACCTGCCGCGGGCCGAGCTGGCCCGCATCGGGCTGGCGCTGGGCGCCGACGTGCCGTTCTTCATCGGTGGGCGCAATGCGTGGGTGGAAGGCATCGGTGAGCACATCACCCCGCTGAGCCTGCCCGCCGGACGGCTGGTGGTGGTCAAACCCCCCGGCGGTGCGTCCACCCCGGACATCTTCGGTTCGCCCGCGCTCAAACGCGATTCAGAAACTGCTACAATCCAAGGCTTTGCTGCAAACAGCTCGTCAAATCTTGAGGCCTGCATGGCCTTCGGTCGAAACGATCTGCAACCGGTCGCGCAAGCGCTCTGCCCCGAGGTGGGCGAATGCATCGACTGGCTGGCTTCGCAAGGTCTGTCTGCCCGCATGAGCGGCTCTGGTACCGCGGTCTTCGCCGCCCTGCCGGAATCCATGACGGCCCTTGATGAAGCACCGAACGGTTGGCAGGTGCGGGTCTGCAGCAACATGGATGTGCATCCACTGGCCGACTGGTGCGCGGATTGACGCCGCGACACAAGACAGCCGATCCGGTGGTTGCACAACCTGCGACAATTCGGGGGTTCGTGCACTTGTGGTACGGGCCTCCTGCGTAGGGGAGTCGCCAAGTTGGTTAAGGCACCGGATTTTGATTCCGGCATGCGAGGGTTCGAGTCCTTCCTCCCCTGCCACCGTTTTTGTTCACATCACTCACACTGGCCATCCCCGATGGCCGTTGTTTTTTGATCGCGGCCGCGCCGGTGGCCGCTCTGACCGCCGGGATCGCCATGCAAGTTCAGCCTCCGGATTTCATGATCTTCACCGGCAATGCCAACCCGGTGCTGGCGGCGGAGATCGCCCAGCACCTGGGCACGCAGCTCGGTTCGGCCAACGTGGGCCGCTTCTCCGACGGCGAGGTCACGGTCGAGATCACCCAGAACGTGCGCGCCCGCCATGTGTTCGTGGTGCAGTCCACCTGCGCGCCCACGAACGAGAACCTGATGGAGCTGCTCATCATGGTCGACGCGCTCAAGCGCGCCTCGGCCGAGCGCATCTCCGCGGTCATCCCCTACTTCGGCTACGCCCGCCAGGACCGCCGGCCGCGCTCGAGCCGCGTGCCCATCAGCGCCAAGGTCGTGGCCAACATGCTGCAGACCGTGGGCGTCAACCGCGTGCTCACCATGGACCTGCACGCCGATCAGATCCAGGGATTCTTCGACATTCCAGTCGACAACATCTACGCCTCGCCGGTCCTGCTGGGCGACCTGCGCACCAAGAACTACGAAGACCTGCTGGTGGTCTCGCCCGACGTGGGCGGCGTGGTGCGTGCGCGTGCACTGGCCAAGCAGCTCAATTGCGACATGGCCATCATCGACAAGCGCCGCCCCAAGGCCAACGTGTCGGAAGTGATGCATGTGATCGGCGACATCGAAGGCCGCAACTGCGTGATCATGGACGACATGATCGACACCGCCGGCACGCTGGTGAAGGCGGCCGAGGTGCTCAAGGAGCGCGGCGCCCGCAACGTCTACGCCTACTGTACCCACCCGATCTTCTCGGGCCCGGCCATCGACCGCATTGCCAAGGGCAGCGCGCTTGACGAAGTGGTCGTGACCAACACCATTCCCCTGTCGCAGGCCGCACAGGCCTGCGGCAAGATCCGCCAGCTCTCCGTGGCGCAGCTGATGGCAGAAACCATCGCGCGCATCGCCTCGGGCGAGTCGGTCATGAGTTTGTTCGCCGATCAGGACAACCTGTTCTGAAGGGCAGCAAGTAGCCGGCCGCCCTCGGGCGGCCATCGTTGAAACAGAGGCGTTCTGGTCGCGGAACCCCTCAACTGGAGTCAGTCATGCAATTTGTCGCTTTCGAGCGCGCCAAGCAGGGCACGGGTGCGAGCCGCCGCCTGCGCATCACCGGTCGCGCGCCCGGTATCGTTTTCGGTGGCAACACCGCCCCCGCCACGATCGAACTCGATCACAACGCCCTGTGGCACGCGCTGAAGAAGGAAGCCTTCCACGCTTCCATCCTCGACATGGAGCTCAACGGCAAGGTCGAGAAAGTCCTGCTGCGCGATGTGCAGTACCACCCCTACAAGCCGCTCGTGCTGCACGTGGACTTCCAGCGCGTGGACGACAAGACGCGCCTGCGCAAGAAGGTGCCGCTGCACTTCACCGGCGCCGAAGAGTCGCCCGCCGTCAAGCTCGACAAGTGCCTCGTGAACCACGTGGCCAACGACATCGAGATCGAGTGCCTGGCCACCGCCCTGCCCGAGTTCATCACGGTCGACCTGAGCCAGGTCACCAAAGGTGCCACCGTGCACGGTGCCGACATCAAGCTGCCCAAGGGCGTGAAGATCGTCACCCACGGCCGCAAGGACATCACGATTGCCACCGTGGTGGAGCCGGTCGAGGAAGTCGTGGCCGCTCCGGTGGCTGCAGGGCCCGCCGACGACAAGAAGAAGGCCAAGGGCAAGAAGTAAGCTTCTGTCCCGGCACGAACAAGGCCCGCCCTGCGCGGGCCTTTTCTTTTGGGACAATCGCCAGCCATGATCAAACTGATCGCCGGCCTGGGCAACCCGGGCCCCGAATACGAACACACGCGCCACAACGCCGGCTTCTGGTGGGTGGATGAGGCCGCGCGACTGCTCAAGGTGTCGCTGCAGATGGAGCGCTCGCACTTCGGCCTCGTGGCGCGTGCCAACGTGGGTGGCCAGTCGGTCTGGCTGGTCGAGCCGCAGACCTTCATGAACCTGTCGGGCAAGTCGGTGGGCTCGCTCGCGCGCTTCTACAAGATCGCACCCGAGGAGGTGCTGGTGGTGCACGACGAGCTCGACCTTCCGCCCGGCGAGGCCAAGCTCAAGAAGGGCGGCGGCCACGCGGGGCACAACGGCCTGCGCGACATCCACGCACAGATCGGCGCCGACTACTGGCGCCTGCGCATCGGCATCGGCCACCCGGGCAACAAGAACGACGTCGCCAACTGGGTGCTCAAGAAGCCGTCACCCGACGACCGCATTGCCATCGAACAAGCGCTCGAGCGCAGCCTGAAGGCGCTGCCGCAGCTGATCGCGGGCGAGATGGACAAGGCCACCGCGCTGATCCACACCAGCAAGCCGCCGCGGCCCAAACCACCAGGGCCGGTGCCGCCTCAGGCCGGAGGCGCCTCGCCAGCGGCCGACAAGCCCTGACCGGCCTTCTGCAGGCGCTGGTACTTCTGCCACAGCGTCTCGCGCGACTCCACATGCGCGGGGTCGACCGGAATGCACGCGACCGGGCACACCTGCACGCACTGCGGCTCGTCGAAGTGCCCCACGCACTCGGTGCAGCGCGCCGGATCGATCTGATAGATCTCCTCACCCATGGAGATCGCCTGGTTCGGGCACTCGGGCTCGCAGACGTCGCAGTTGATGCACTCGTCGGTGATGAGCAAGGCCATGGCGACGTCCTCAGGCCTGCAAAGGCGGCGGGTTGAGGCGTACCGCCACGGAAGGGTTCACCATGGCCGACACATCGCCACCGAGCTTGGCGATCTCGCGCACCAGCGTGCTGCTGATGCATTGCAGCTCCGCCTGCGGCAGCAGGAACACGGTCTCCACCCCGGGGTGCAGCTTGCGGTTCATGGCCGCCATCTGCGCTTCGTAATCGAAGTCGGTGATGTTGCGGATGCCGCGCACCACGGCCTGGGCACCCTGCTCGCGGCAGAAATCCATGATCAGCCCGTCGAAACGCAGCGCACGCACGCGCCCGGGCATGCGCTGCGCGGCCTCGCTCACCATGTCCAGGCGCTCGGCGAGGGTGAACAGCGTGCGCTTGTGGTGCGCCGCCGCCACCGCGACGATCACCTCGTCGAACAGGCCGGCGGCGCGCCGCACCACGTCCTCGTGGCCGAGCGTGAGCGGATCGAAGGTGCCGCTGTAGACGGCAATGCGTGGGGATGGCGCAGACATGGCCGGATTATCCCGCGCCGCTCAGGGGGCCGTCGGGCGCAGCAGGTGAAAGGCCACGGCGCCGGCGCGGCCGTGGCGGTGCAGGGCGAGGCCCAGCGCGGCCAGCTCGTCCTCGGCCCAGGGGCGCGGCGCCTCCAGGTAGACGAAGCCATTCGCACCGATGGCCTCGCGCGCCGCGCGCAGCGCGGGCTCGAACAGGGCAGCGGCGTCGAACGGCGGATCGAGGAACACCAGATCCAGCCCCTGCCCTGCCGCGGCACGCAGCGCGGCCAGACCGTCGCCACGTTGCACGCGCAGGGTTTCGGCCTTCAGCCGGGTGCGTGCGGCCTGCAGGGCGGCCACCAGCGCCGGATCCTGCTCCACCAGCAGCACCTCGCGCGCGCCGCGTGACGCGGCCTCGAAGCCGAGCGCGCCGCTGCCGGCGAAGGCATCGAGCACACGCCAGCCCGTCAAATCCTGCCCGAGCCAGTTGAAGAGCGTTTCGCGCACGCGCGACGGCGTGGGCCGCAGGCCCGGGCGATCGGCCACGGGCAGCTTGCTGCGTTTCCACTGGCCGCCCAGGAGGCGCACCTCCTGCGGCGGCCCACCGGCCTTGTGTTTCATGGGCCGAGCTTAACGCGCGGCTGCGGCCTCGCTGGCACCCACCACCACCGTGACCATGCGATCGGCGCGCAGAACCCGCTGCATCGCCCGGTGCACCTGCTCGCGCGTGAGTCGCTCGATCTGCGCCGTCCAGGTGTCGAGGTAGTCCAGCGGCAGGCCGTTCCAGGCGATGTTGGCCACGTTGTCGAGCAGCTTGCGGTTGCTGTCGATGCGCAGCGCAAAACCGTTGATCAGGTTGTCCTTGGCGGCCCGCAGTTCGTCGTCGGTGGGGCCTTCGGCCAGGAAGCGCGTCAGCGTTTCGCGCACCACTCGCACCGCCTCGTCGGCCTGATCGGGGCGCGTTGTCATGCCGATCTGGAACGCGCCCGCGTGGCGGCCGGGCGAAAAGCCACTGTAGACACCGTAGGTCAGCCCGCGCTTTTCGCGCACCTCGAGCGTGAGGCGCGCGGTGAAGCCGCTACCGCCCAGGATGTGGTTGCCCACCAGCAGCGCGAAGAAATCGGGGTGATCACGGGCGATGCCCGGCTGGCCGATGAGGATCTGCGCCTGCGCGGCCTTGAACGGCAGGCGCTGCTCGGCCGCCTGCGCCAGCGGTGCGACCTCGGGCACCGTGGTCAACGACGGGCAACCGTGGGGCGCGATCGCGCTCAGCAGCGGCTCGACGATGGCTTGCGTGGCGGCGCGATCGACCGCACCGACCACCACCACCTGCGCGCGGCACGCAACCATGTGCTGCCGGTAAAACGCCTGCATGTCGCTCACCGCAATGGCTTGCAGGCTCTCGGGCGTGCTGTAGCGGCCGTAGGGATGATCGCCGTACACCGCACGCGCAAACGCCTGCCCGGCCACGGTGGCGGGGCGGTTCTGCGCCTCGCGCAGCGCGGCCACGGCGCGCTCGCGGTCGCGCTGCCACACTGCCTCGGGCCAGGCGGGCGCCGCCAGTTGCTGTGCCGCCAGCGCCACTGCGCGCGGCAGGATGGCGGGGTCCGTGAGGCTGCGCAACTGCGCCGAGAAGCGATCGCTGCCGGCACTGATGCCGAACTGTGCGCCCAGGTCCACCCAGGCGGCCGAGAGCGCGTTCTCGTCGCGTGCGGGCTGGCCCGCGTGGGCGCGTACGCCTGCGCTCAGCAGGCTCGCGGTGGTGCCGGCCAGACCGGTCTTGCCCGCGGGCTCACGCCGGCTGCCCCCATCGACGTCGATCTGCACGTCAACCATCGGGATGCCCGGGCTGCTGACGAGATAAATGCGTGCACCGCTGGCGTGCGTCCAGTGTTCGATGGGGATGACGGCCTGCGCCCAGGTGGACCACGCAAACGCTCCCAGTGCCAGCAGGTGGCGTGCAATGCGGCTCATTTCGCGCCCTCCTTGGCGATGCCCTCTGCGGCTTCGGGCAACAGCAGGCCTGTGTTGAGCGTGCGCTCCGTGAAATAGCGTTGCGCCACCGCCTGCACCTGTGCCGACGTGACCTCGCGCAGCCGTGCAATCAGCTGCTCGCCAGCGTCCAGCGGCAGCCCGTTGATCCAGTAGCTGCCCAGCTCCTGCGCCTGTCCCATGATCGAGTCGAGCTTGTAGACCTCGCTCGCGGTCCACTGCGTCTTCACGCGCTGCAATTCCACGTCGCTCACGCCCTCGCGCGCGATGCGTTCGATCTCCAGCTTGAGCGCGGCTGCGGCCATCTCGGGGGTGACACCGCGCGCCGGAACGGCCGACAGCGTGAACACCTGCGGGCCGCGCCCGAGCAGGCCATAGCCGGCACTGGCGCTGTCGGCCACGCGCTTGCCCGCATTGCCCTGGCCCTGCACCAGCGCGCGGTCCAGCCGGGCACCGCTGTAGCCGTCGAGCACGCCCGCCAGCGCCGCCAGCGCCAGGGCGTCGCGGCTGGCCTCGTCGTCCTGTCCGCTGTATCGCGGTGCATGCCAGACCATCACCACCATCGGCTGATCGGTCACGCCGCGGTACACCAGGCGCCTGGGCCCCTGCTGCGCGGGCTCGGTACGGGGCTTGCGCGCTGGCACGGCACCCGCGGGAATGCGCCCGTAATGGCGCTCGGCCATCTCGCGCACGCGCTGCACGTCGACGTCGCCGGTGATCACCACCGCCGCGTTGGCGGGCACGTACCAGCGGCGGTGGAAGTCGCGCGCGTCCTGCGGCGTCATCGCTTCGATGTCGCTCATCCAGCCGATGACGGGCCGGCGGTAGGGACTCGCCTGCCACACCATGGCGTTGAAGGCCTCGAACATGCGCGCGCGTGGCGACTCCTCGGTGCGCTGACGCCGCTCCTCCTTCACCACGGCGATCTCGCGAGCGAACTCCTCGTCGCTCCAGCGGTTGGTGGCGAAGCGATCGGCGCCCAGGCGCATCACTTCTTCCAGGCGATCGGCCGGTACCTGCTCGTGATACGCCGTGGCGTCACGGCTGGTGAACGCGTTGAGCCGGCCGCCAAGCGCGGACACGCGCTGCGAGAACTCGCCCGGTTTGAGCAGTTCGCTGCCCTTGAACATCATGTGTTCGAGCACGTGCGCCACGCCGCTGGTGCCGTCCACCTCGTCCATGGAACCCACGCGCACCCACAGCATGTGCACCGCGGTGGGCGCGCGCCGGTCGGGCCGCACGATCAGCGTCATGCCGTTGGAGAGGGTGAATTGCTGCGCGGCCGGCGTGGCGGGCGGCGTCTGTGCGGGCGCCGGTGCCACCAGCGCGGCCAGGAGGGAAAAGGCGATCAGAAGTCGTTTCATAGAATGGACCAGATTCTCCTGGTTCAAAAATGTTCTCGTTCTTTCGCAAGAAAAGCCCCGCACCGGCGCCCGAGCAAGCCCCCGGCCAAGTTCCTGGCCAGGTGCCTGCCCAGGCGCCTGCCACCGACGTCGCTCCCGCGCCCGCACGCCAGGGCTGGCTCGACAAGCTGCGCGCCGGCCTGCGCAAGACCGGCGGCAGCATCGCCACCGTCTTCACCGGCACGCGCATCGATGAAGACCTCTACGAGGAGCTCGAATCCGCCCTGCTGATGGCCGACAGCGGCGTCAACGCCACCCAGCACCTGCTGGCCGACCTGCGCCGCCGCGTGAAGGACGCCAAAGCCACCGAACCCGCCGCCGTGAAGGCCTTGCTGGCCGACGCCATCGCCGACCTGCTCGCGCCGCTGCAAAAGCCCCTGGTGATCGGCGAGCACAAGCCGACGGTGATCATGGTCGCGGGCGTCAACGGCGCGGGCAAGACGACCTCGATCGGCAAGCTGACACGCCACCTGGCCGACGAGGGCGCCAGCGTGCTGCTGGCCGCAGCCGACACCTTCCGCGCCGCAGCGCGCGAGCAACTCGCGGTCTGGGCCGACCGCAACACGGTGGAGATCGTCACGCAACAAGGCGGTGACCCGGCCGCCGTGTGCTTCGACGCGGTGAGCGCCGGCAAGGCGCGCGGCAAGGACGTGGTGCTGGTCGACACCGCGGGGCGCCTGCCCACGCAGCTGCACCTGATGGAAGAGTTGCGCAAGATCCAGCGCGTGGTGGCCAAGGCCGAACCCACGGCGCCCCATGAAGTGCTGCTGGTCATCGACGGCAACACGGGCCAGAACGCGCTCGCGCAGGTGCGCGCCTTCGACGATGCGCTCAAGCTCACCGGCCTGGTGATCACCAAGCTGGACGGCACGGCCAAGGGCGGTGTGCTGTGCGCCATTGCGCGCGAGCGGCCGGTGCCGGTCTATTTCATCGGCGTCGGCGAAAAGCTCGAGGACCTGGAGACCTTTGACGCGCGCGAGTTCGCGCAGGCACTGCTGAGCTGAACACGGCCCTTCGCTCAGTCGAGCGAATCGTCCGCGTAGTGGCGCCAGTGGCCCATGGCTTCGCGCATGGCCAGCACCTGCCGCTCGAAGCGCGGGCAGGCCTCGCAGATCGCCAGGTGCAACCGCAGCCCGACGCGATCCGTCCACGGCAGGGCACGGTCCTCGCGTGCGATCAGCAGCGCGGACACTTCCTTGCAGGTGCGGCGAAACGGGTACAGCGGCTTCATGGCGTTCGGGGGCGGGCAAACCAGTTGAGCTCCAGGCATTCGCGCAAGCGCAAGCGCGCCCGGTGCAACTGAACATACAAATTGGTCGGCGTCAGCGAGAGGGTCTTACAGATCTCCTCGCTGGACAACTCCAGCCACCCGCGCATCAGGAACAAACGCCCCTGCGCGGGCGGCAGTTGGTCGGTGCAGGCTTCGAGCACCGCCAGGAACTGGCGCGTGCGCAGGTCCTGCTCGGGGTTGCCCCAGTCAGCAGGCGCTTCCATGAAGTGGCCATCGGCGTGGAAAGCCATGTGCTCCAGCGGGTCGGCCTCGTCGTCCTCGCCCTGACCGAGCGCCACTTCGCGCCCCTGCACGCGCAGCAGGTCCACCACCTTGTGCTTGAGGATGCCCACCAGCCAGGTCTTGAGCTGCGAGCGTCGCTCGAACGCCTGCGGCTTCGCGATCGCCGCCAGCACGGTCTCGGACACCGCGTCCTCTGCCCACGTCTCGTTGCGCAATTGCAGCCGCGCGAACTTCAGCAGGTAGGGCCGCAGATCGGCGACTTCCTTTTCGAATGGCGTGGGCGTCATGGGGCGGCAGTGTACTGACGCGGGATGTCGCACCGACACCCGTTCGATCCAGCGACCCGATGCCGCGCCCGGTCGCTGTGACGGGATGTTGCGCTCAGTTGCCGCGACCGGGACCACCGCCTCCCGGACCACCGCCGGGGTCCGGCGCCGGAAACACCCCCGGCCCGCGGCCGGGCGGCGGCGCTTCGGGCAGCGTGATGCCGCGCTCCCGGGCGCGCTGCACCATGCGCTCATGATGTTCCGCGCGGATGCGCTCCCGCTCTTCGTTCGTACGCGCGGCGCGCATGCGTTCGCGGTACTCGTTGCGTTCGGCCGGCGTCATCATCTGGTAGCCGTACATGTCCTGGTCCCGCAAGGTCTCGCGGGTGCGGTCCTGCGTCTGGTCGCGGGTCTGATCCTGCGCCAGCGCACCTGCGCCGATCAGGGCCGCCAGCAGTGCGGTGGTGAGGGTGTATCGGTTCACGTTGCATCCTTTCAATGGGTCGCATTCCAAGTCGAGCGCGGGGCCATCCCCGCGTCCTCACAATCTCGCCCCAGGCACTGCCGGCGTGTTTGCGCCAGCACAAGTTCGATGACGGGGCGCGGTCGATCCGCGTCCACCACCCGAGGCACGCATGATTGAAGACACGCCGATGCGGCGACGACACCTGCTGCTGGCGACGGGCGCCTGGCTCGCAGCACCAGCACTGCAGGCGCAGGGCGCCAGGCCCGACTGGCCTTCCATCGAGCGGGCCGCGCGCGGCCAGACGGTGTACTGGAACGCCTGGGGCGGCAGCGAGCAGACCAATGCCTACATCCAGTGGGTGGCGCAGTCGGTGCAATCGCGCCACGGCATCCGGCTGCAACACGTGAAGGTGGCTGACACCGCCGACGTGGTGCGCCGCGTGCGGGCCGAGAAAGCCGCAGGCCGCGGTGTGGGTGAAGGCACGGTCGACCTCGTGTGGATCAACGGCGAGAACTTCGCGGCCATGAAGCGCGAGGGCCTGCTGTTCGGTCCCTTTGCCGAGCAACTGCCCAACTTCCAGTGGGTCGACGTCGAGGGCAAGCCCACGGTGCGCAACGACTTCTCCGTGCCCACCGACGGTTTCGAGTCACCCTGGGGCATGGCGCAGTTCACCTTGTTTGCGGACAGCCGCCGGCTGGCCACGCGTCCGCAAAGCATGCAGGCATTGCTGGCGCTGGCGCGCGCGCAGCCCGGGCGCATCACCTATCCGCGCCTGCCCGACTTTCATGGCACCGCCTTCGTCAAACAGGCGCTGGTGGAGCTGGCCCCCGACACCGGCGCGCTGGCCCGTCCAGTGAGCGAGGCCGCACTGGCCGAGCAGGCCGCGCCGCTGTGGCGATTTCTCGACGCGCTGCGTCCGCACCTGTGGCGTGGCGGCCGCCAGTACCCGGCCAGCGGTGCCACGGTGCGCCAGATGATGGCCGATGGGGAATTGCTGCTGGCCATCACCTTCAACCCGAACGAGGCGGCCGGCGAGATCGCTGCGCGGCGCTTGCCCGACAGCGTGGTGAGCTGGCAGTTCTCACGCGGCACGATCGGCAACACGCACTTTGTCGCCATCCCATACAACGCGCGCGCCAGCGCGGCAGCGCAGGTGGTGGCCAACGTGCTGCTCTCGGCCGAGGCGCAGGCCCGCAAGGCCGACATCGCGCACTGGGGCGACCCGACCGTGCTGGACATCGAACGCCTGCCCGCCGATCAGCGGGCGCTGTTCACCGGGCGACAGCGGCCTGGCCAGGTCACCGAACCAGCGCCCACGCTGCCCGAGCCGCACGCCTCCTGGGTGGAGCCGATCGAGCGCGAGTGGCTGCGCCGCCACGGCGCGTGAAAACGCGATGAACCGCCTGCTGGCCCTGGCTCTGCTGGCGGTGGTCGGCCTGCCGGTTGCCGCAGCGGCGTTGGCCGCGCTGGCCAGCGCGGCGCAGCCCGCCGCCTGGGCAGACCTGCTGCTGCAGCCCGCGCTCGGCCGGGCAGTGGCCCACACGCTGTGGACCGGCCTGTGCGCCACAGCGCTGTCGTGGTGGTTGGCCGCTGCGCTCATCTCGCGTGCCTTCGTGCAGTGCAGCCTGCAGGCCTTGCTGCGCCACGTGCCGGCCATGCTGGCCATGCCGCACGCGGCGATGGCCATCGGCCTGGTGTTCCTGCTCTCGCCCAGCGGCTGGCTGATGCGCGCCGTCTCGCCCGGGCTCAGCGGCTTCGAACTTCCGCCGCCCTGGCCCACCACGCAGGACCCGTGGGGCCTGGGTCTGATCCTCGCACTGGTGCTCAAGGAGGTGCCGTTCTTCCTGTGGACCGCGGCCACGCAGTTGCAGCGCGCCGATGTGGCAGCGCGCTGGCAGGCCGAGCACGCGCTGGCGCAGACACTGGGCCACGGCCCGCGGCGGGCGTTCTGGCGCGTGGTCTGGCCACAGCTCGCACCGCGCCTGCGCTGGCCCTTGCTCGCAGTGTTGGCCTATGGGCTCACGGTGGTCGACATGGCGCTGGTGATCGGCCCGGCCGCGCCGCCCACGCTGGCGGTCCTGGCCTGGCAATGGCTGGGTGACGTAGAGCCCGCCACGCACGCACGTGGAGCCACCGCGGGGCTGCTGCTGCTCGCACTGGTGCTGCTGTGCGCCGCGCTGTGGGCCGTTGCCGCCGCTTTCGCGCAGCGCTGGCGCGCCACGCCCGGCACGGCGGGCAGACCCGAGCACGCCGTCTCGCGTCTGGCGCCTGGGCGACGCGCATTGGTCGGGGTGTACTCGGTGGTCATGGCCGCCTTGCTCGTGGGCAGCGTGAGCGGTGTGTGGGCCTTCCCGGCCTTCTGGCCGCAAAGCCTGAGCCTGGACGCGTGGGCCTCGGTCGCGCGCAGCAGCACCACGGTGGGGCACACGCTGTGGCTGGCGCTGGCGAGTTCGGCCCTGGCGCTGGCCTGGAGCGTGGCGTGGCTTGAATGCGCGCCGCGCCGCTGGGACAACGCCGCGCGCGCGCTTCTCTACCTGCCGATCCTGCTGCCCGCGGTGCTGTGGGTGGTGGGGCTGTACCGGGTGGGGCTGTGGCTGCGCTGGGAGGGCAGCGCCGCCGGGCTGCTGCTCGCGCACACGACGATGGTGCTGCCCTATGTGCTGATTGCGCTGAGCCCGGCCTACCTCGGCTTCGATCCGCGCTACGCGCAACTCAACGCCAGCCTGGGCCATGGGCGCTGGCGCCTGCTGTGGCAAGTGAAATGGCCGCTGCTCAAGCGCTCGATCGCGGCCAGCGCGGCGGTGGGATTCGCGGTCAGCGTGGCGCAGTACCTGCCCACGCTGTATCTGGGCGCGGGCCGCTTTGCCACCGTGACCACCGAGGCGGTGAACCTCGCGGCCGCCGGTCAACGCTCGCTCACCGCGGCCTACGCGGTGCTGCAGTTCACACTGCCGGTGCTGGGCTTTGCGCTGGCGGCCTGGGTGGGGCGGCCGCGCCGCTTCAGAATCGCGGCATGACGCTGACGGTTCACCTCGAACGCCTGGGCACGCCCGAGCGCTCTTTCCTGCAATCGCTGCACCTGTCGGTCAAGCCGGGGGAGATCCTCACGCTCATGGGGCCCAGCGGCTGCGGCAAGAGTTCGCTGCTGGCTGCCATTGCCGGCACCCTGGGCGAGGGCATTCGTTTCGACGGCTCGGTGCATCTCGATGGCGAGCCGATCGACCAGTTGCCCACGCACCGACGCGGCGTGGGCCTGCTGTTCCAGGACGACTTGCTGTTCGCCCACATGAGCGTGGCCGAGAACCTGCTCTTCGCGTTGCCCGCGGGGCCACGGGCGCCGCGCGATGCCGCGGTCCAGGCGGCGCTGGCAGAAGCCGGCCTGCAGGGCCTGGGCGAGCGCGACCCGGCCACGCTCTCGGGCGGGCAGCGCGCGCGCGTGGCGCTCATGCGTGCGCTGCTGGCGCGCCCGCGCGCGCTGCTGCTGGACGAACCATTCTCGCGCCTGGATGCCGCGCTGCGCGAGCAGGTGCGCGGCTTCGTGTTCGAACACGCGCGCCAGCGCGCCATTCCCGTGTTGCTGGTCACGCACGAACGCGACGACATCGCCGACCCGGCGCGTGTGATCGATCTGGGCCAGCATGCTTGACCGCGCCATCCAGCAAGGCCTGCGTTCGCTCTTCACGCGGGCCGCGCGGCAACTGGTGAGCCTGGGCATCGGCGCGGACGCGTTGAGCTGGACCGGCTTCGCGTTCGGCATCGCTGCCGCGGTTTGCATCGCCTTCTCGCAGTTCCACGCTGGCCTCGCGCTGCTGCTCGCCTCACGCCTGATGGACGGGCTCGACGGTGCGGTGGCGCGCGCCACCACACCCACCGACCGCGGCGGCTTCCTCGACATCACGCTCGACTTTTTGTTCTACGCCGCCATCCCGCTCGGCTTCGCGTTCGCCGACCCCGCCGCCAACGCCCTGCCCGCGGCCGTGCTGCTGGCGAGCTTCATCGGCACCGGCAGCAGCTTCCTCGCTTTCGCGGCCCTGGCCGCGCAGCGCGGCCTGCAGGACTCGGCCCTGCCCGGCAAGAGCTTCTACTTCCTCGGCGGCCTGACCGAGGCCACCGAGACGATCACGGCCTTCGCGCTGATGTGCCTGTTCCCGGCGTGGTTCCCGGTGATCGCGGGTATCTTTGCCGGCCTGTGTGCGATCACCACCGTCACGCGCCTGGTGTGGGGCTGGCAGCGTCTGCGCTGAACGAGCCGGGCACACGCTGCGTTTGCAAGATTTCCAACGGCAAAGCGACCCATCCGCATCCCCACCGAAGCCCTGTCGTGACCCTTCGCAAAACCTTGCTGCTGCTGACCCTGGCCAGCGCGCTCGCGCTCTTCTGGGCCTTCGATCTCGGCCGCTTCCTGAGCCTGGAGCAACTCAAGGCCAGTCAGGCCGGGCTTGCAGCGCTCTACCAGCGCCACCCGTGGCAAGTGGCGGGCGCCTACTTCGGCATCTATGTGCTGGCCACGGCACTCTCGCTGCCGGGGGCGGTCCTGCTCACGCTGGCCGGTGGCGCGCTGTTCGGCCTGCTCTGGGGCACGGTGATCGTGTCCTTCGCGTCCAGTGTGGGGGCGACGCTGGCGTTCCTGGCCTCGCGCTTCCTGCTGCGCGATGTGGTGCGCGAGCGATTCGGCCGGCGCCTGGCCGAGATCGACCGCGGTCTCGAACGCGACGGCGCGTTCTACCTGTTCACGCTGCGGCTGATTCCGGTGGTGCCCTTCTTCCTCATCAACCTGCTGATGGGCCTCACGCGCATGAAGACCCTGACTTTCCACGCAGTGAGCCAGGTCGGCATGCTCGCGGGCACGCTGGTCTATGTGAACGCGGGCACGCAGCTGGCGCGGCTGGATTCGCTGCAGGGCATCCTGAGCCCGGCGCTGATCGGCTCGTTCGTGCTGCTCGGCCTGTTCCCCCTGATCGCGCGCCGGCTCGTCGCCGCATGGCAGCAGCGCAGGGCAACTGCGCGCTGGCGCGGCGTGCGCCCGCGCCACTTCGATCGCAACCTCATCGTCATCGGCGCTGGCGCGGGCGGGCTGGTCACGGCCTACATCGCGGCCGCCGTGAAGGCGCGCGTAACGCTGGTGGAAGCGCACAAGATGGGCGGCGACTGCCTCAATTACGGCTGCGTGCCGAGCAAGGCGCTGATCCGCAGCGCGAAGCTGGCGCACCAGATGCGCCACGGCGCGCGCTACGGGCTGCACGACACGGAACCGGTGCTGTCGTTTCGCGCGGTGATGCAACGCGTGCGCGACGTGATCCGCGACATCGAACCGCACGACAGCGTGGAACGCTACACCGGCCTCGGGGTGGAGGTGCTGCAGGGTCACGCTCGTCTGGTCGATCCATGGACGGTGGAGATCGCGCTCAACGGTGGCGGCACACAGCGGCTCACGGCGCGCAGCATCGTACTGGCCACCGGTGCGCGGCCCTTCGTGCCACCGCTGCCCGGCATTGAGCAGGTGGACTGCGTCACCAGCGACACGCTCTGGGACCGCTTCGCCGCGCTCGACCACCCGCCCGCGCGCCTGGTGGTGCTGGGCGGCGGGCC
Organism: Hydrogenophaga intermedia; assembly: GCF_023715105.1. GTDB lineage: Bacteria > Pseudomonadota > Gammaproteobacteria > Burkholderiales > Burkholderiaceae_C > Hydrogenophaga > Hydrogenophaga intermedia_A. The sequence goes on from NZ_JAMBNO010000016.1 coordinate 103,724, forward strand.
GATCGGCTGCGAGCTCGCACAAGCCTTCGCGCGCCTGGGCTCGCAGGTCACGCTGGTGGAGATGGCGCCGCGTCTGCTGCTGCGCGAGGACGAGGACGTGAGCGCTTTCGCCCTGAAGACGCTGCAGGGCGACGGAGTACAGGTGCGCACCGGACAACGTGCGCTGCGCTGCGAGCGCAATGGCGAGGAAGATGGCGGCACCCAGTGGCTGGTGGTCGACAACGCCGGCCGCGAGGAACGCATTGCCTTCGACCACCTGATCTGCGCGGTGGGACGCGTCGCGCGGCTGGAGGGTTTCGGCCTGACCGAGCTGGGCATTCCCACCGGGCGCGTGATCGAGACCAACGAATACCTGCAGACGATCTACCCGCACATCTACGTGGTGGGTGACGCAGCGGGACCGTACCAGCTCACCCACGTGGCAGCGCACCAAGCCTGGTACGCCGCGGTCAACGCGCTGTTCGGCGAATGGCGCCGCTTCAAGGTGGACTACCGCGTCATCCCCTGGACAACCTTCATCGACCCCGAGGTGGCGCGCGTGGGACTCAACGAGCAGGAAGCGCGCGAGCACGGGCTTGCGTTCGAGATCACGCGCTTCGACATCGGCGAGCTTGACCGCGCGATCGCCGACAGCGAGGCGAGCGGCTTCGTGAAGGTGCTCACCGAGCCGGGCAAGGACCGCATCCTGGGCGTGACCATCGTGGGTGCGCACGCCGGTGAACTGCTGGCCGAGTACGTGCTGGCCATGAAGCACGGGCTGGGGCTCAACAAGGTGCTCGGCACGATCCACACCTACCCCACCCTGGCCGAAGCCAACAAATACGCGGCTGGCACGTGGAAACGCGCCCATGCGCCGCAGGGCCTGCTGCGCTGGGTGCAGCGCTACCACGACTGGAAGCGATGAAGCACACGCGCAACCATGGCCCGCGCTGTGCGCTGCTCAGCGCCTTGCTCGCAGGCGGCTTGCAGGCACAGCCACTGCCGGCCGAACTGCCGCCCCTGCTGGACACCGGGGGCGGACTTGCTGCGCCATGGCGTGTGCTGGCGTACCCCAAGGCGCACCGCCAGATCCCGCCCACCCGGTTCGTACCGGGCACGCGCGACGGTATGCGCGGTGTGCAGGTGATCGCCGATCGCTCGTACGGCACGCTGGCCCTGTCGCTGCCGCCCACGCCGCCCACGCCGCCGATACCGCTGCAATGGCGCTGGCGGCTCGAGCGCCCGCTGGCGCTGGGCGCCGACGCGCCCGATCTGTTCCAGAAGGCGGGCGATGACGCCGCACTCAAGGTCTGCGCGATGTTCGATCATCCGATGGAGCGCGTGCCCTTCTTCGAGCGGCAGGTGCTGCGCCTGGCGCGCAACGCCGCTGGCGAGGCGTTGCCGGCCGCGACCGTCTGCTACGTGTGGGACCAACGCCATGCGCCGGACACCGAGGGCGACAACCCCTACAGCCGCCGCGTGCGTTTCGTGGTGCTGCGAGGCCGCGACGACGCCACCGGCCGATGGGTGAGCGAGCAGCGCGACCTGGCCGGTGATTTCCTGCGGCTGTTCGGCGATGAACATCCCGCCGGGCGGCCCGCGCCTGCGCTCACGCAGCTCGTGATCGGTGCCGACGCCGACAACACCGCCTCCAGCAGCGAGGGTTGGGTCGCCGACGTGCAGTGGGCGCGCTGAAGTCCGACGTACCATCGCCGCCCATGCACAGCGGCATCCGTCGTCTCCTTCTACTGGGCGCGGGCCACGCGCACCTGCACGTGCTGGCGCGCCTGGCCGAGTACCACCCGGCCGATCTGCAGGTGACGCTCATCACCCCCTTCGACACCCAGACCTACAGCGGCATGGTGCCGGGCCTGGTGGCTGGGCACTACAGCAAGGCCGAGGTGCAGATCCCGCTGGCGCCGCTGCTGCAGGCCGGGCACGTGCGATGGCTGGCCGGCCGTTGCACGGGCATCGACGCCGCGGCGTCGCGCGTGACCTGGCAGGCCGAGGGCGATGCGGTGGCGCAGACGTTCAACTACGACCTGCTCTCCATCGACACCGGCGCCGTGCTTCGACCCGAGCGCATGGACGCCGAGATGCCGGGCGCCCGCCGCCACGCACTGGCCTTGCGACCGATCGAGACCTTCGCTGCGCTGTGGCCCGACGTGGTGGCGCTCTCGCGCGAGCGCGCGCTCTCGCTGGCGGTGATCGGTGCCGGTGCGGCCGGCATCGAGACCGTGTTCGCCGCCGCGGCCTGCCTGCGACGCGAAGGTGTGCCCGGCGCCACCTTCACGCTGATCACCGGCGGGCCCGAGGTGGGCAGTGGCTACGGCATCGGCGTGCGCGAACGCGTGCTGCGACGGCTGCGGCGTGAAGGCATCCAGGTGCTGCGCGAACCCTGCGTGGGCATCGACGCGCAAGGCGTGCGCCTGGGCAATGGCGCGCTGCTGTGTTGCGACGTGCCCCTGCTGGCCATCGGCACGCACGCACCGGCCTGGCTCGAAGGCAGCGGCCTGGGCTTGTGCGGGCAGGGTCATGTGCTGGTGAACCGCTATCAGCAAAGCGTGAGCCACCCCAACGTGTTCGCCGCTGGCGACGTGGCCACGCGCGACGATGCGCCCCACGCACGCAGCGGCGTGTACGCGGTACGCGCCGGCCCACCGCTGGCGCACAACCTGTTCGCCACACTCGAACAACAACCACTCAAGGCACACCGTGTGCCGCAGCGCACCCTCAACCTGCTGTCGTGCGGGCCGGGCCACGCGATCGCGAGCTGGGGGCCGCTCCACGCCGAGGGCGCCTGGGTGTGGCGCTGGAAGGACCGCATCGACCAACGGTTCGTGGGGTCTTATCAACGGAACGTGCCCGCGCGCACCCACCCAGCGTCACCACAAACGAAGGACGTTGGTACCCCGCCGTGAGACGGGGAATGGGGGTGGCGACGTAGACTGCGCCATACCCCTATCCCGTATCGCTCGTCATGCTTCACCCCGATCGTTCTGCCACCGCCCGCCTGCTGGTGGTGCTTGCCCTGCTGCTGCCGCTGCCGTTGCGGGCACAGGCCCCCGCCACCGAAACACGCGCCCTTCACCCCTGGCAGGTGCCCGGGCCGCGCCTGTCGGCCGAGGCCTATTTCACCAACCTCAAGGACGGTGATCGCATCGAGACGCCTTACCTGGTGAAGTTCGGCCTCTCGGGCGGCTGGGGCCTGGCGCCCATTGCCCAGGCCGGCCAGGGCAAGAGCGGCCACCACCACCTGCTGGTCAATCGCGACCTGCCACTCAACTTCAAGGAAGCACTGCCGTTCAACGACCAGTACATCCACTTCGGCAAGGGGCAGATGGAGACCGTGCTCACGCTGCCGCCGGGCGAGTACACCCTGCGCATGCTGCTGGCCGACCAGCAGCACCTGCCGCACTTCGTCTACAGCAAGCCGACGAAGATCACCGTCACGCGCAAGAACGACACGCCGCCCGCGTCGCTGCAGAAGAAGGGCATTGAGATCGGCCTGGACGCGCCGTCGGCGCGCGCGCCGGTGCGTGTGCAGTTCCACGCCTCGATGCTCGACGTGGCGCAGATGGGGCAGAAGATCGCGAACACCGGGCACTTTCGCCTCACGGTGACCGGCGAAGGCAGCAATGCCGCGCCCGCGGTGATGGATTTCGTCGATGGTGAAACCGAGGTCTGGCTCGCGCCGCCCGCGGGCCGCTACACGCTCAAGCTCGACATGCTCGACAACGCCGACGGCCGCAAGCCGATGGCCGAACCGGTGACGGCGAAGCTCGAGGTGCGCTGAGCTCAGCAGCCGAGCTGATCGGCCAGGTGCACCAGGTCGCGCGCGTGCCAGGTGTTGGCCGCATCGGGCGACACGTCCTTCACGCGCCTGGCACCAAACTCCAGCGGCCGCTCGATATAGGCCGTGGCCAGACCGCAGGCGCGCGCGGCGTCCAGATCGTCCTGGTGCGCAGCCACCAGCATCACCTGCGCGGGTGAGACGTCGAACACCTCGGCCACGCCGAGGTAGGTGCGCGGGTCGGGCTTGTAGGCGCGGAACACCTCGGCCGAAAGCACGCAGTCCCAGGGCAGTCCGGCGCGCTTGGCCATGTTCGTGAGCAAGCCGATGTTGCCGTTGGACAGCGAGGCGATGGTGAAGCGCGTCTTGAGCCGCGTGAGCCCGGCCACGCTGTCGGGCCAGGCATCGAGCCGGTGCCACACACGGTTCAGGTGTGCGCGCTCGGCCTCGGCCAGATGCGCCAGGCCGAAGCGCGGCAGGATGTCATCGAGGATGCCGCGGTGCAGTGCGTCGAGCTTGACGAAGCCGATCTCGCCGCTGCGCACGCGCTGCATCGCGGGCTGGTAACCAGCGCGCCATGCCAGCGCAAAGGCATCGGCATCGACCTGCGGGTACAGCGACGACACCTCGCGCACGATGCTGCCGTGCCAGTCGACCACGGTGCCGAAGATGTCGAAGACGAGGATGGAGATCGGTGCGGTCAAGGTCACCCCACCGTCAATCGAATACCGCCAGCCATGGCCGGCACGATCTCGCCGATTTCGGCCGCTTGCGCAAAGCCGTGGCGCTGGAAGGTGGCCAGTACCTCGGGCACCGCGTCGGCGCTGCACGAGACCAGCAGGCCGCCGCTGGTCTGCGGGTCGCTCAGCAAGGCCTGGTCGGGCGCCTGCAAGGCCGCGCCCATCTGCACCTCGTGGCCGTAGGCCGCCCAGTTACGGCCTGACGCGCCGGTCACCAGACCCGCGCCGGCGAGTTCGCGCACGCCAGGCAACAAGGGCACTTTCGCCCAATCGATGCGCACCGTGGTGCCGGCGCCGCGCGCCATCTCCATCGCGTGGCCCGCGAGACCGAAGCCGGTGATGTCGGTGAGCGCGTGCACGCCGGCGAGCTTTGCGAGCTCGGGCCCCGGCGTGTTGAGCTTGGTGGTGTTGGCGATCATCTGTGCGTAGCCCTCGGGCGCAAGCTGGTCTTTCTTGAGCGCGGCCGACAGCACGCCCACACCGAGCGGCTTGCCCAGCACCAGGCGGTCGCCCACCTTCGCATCGGCATTGCGCTTCACGTACTTCGGGTGCACCAGGCCCAGTGCCACCAGGCCGTAGATGGGTTCCACCGAATCGATGGTGTGACCACCGGCGATCGGGATGCCCGCGGCCTGGCACACGTCCTGCCCACCCTTGAGGATGCGGCCGATGGTGTCGGTGGACAGCACGTTGACCGGCATGCCCACCAGCGCCAGCGCCATGATGGGCGTGCCGCCCATGGCGTACACATCGCTGATGGCGTTGGTGGCCGCGATGCGCCCGAAGTCGTACGGGTCGTCGACGATGGGCATGAAGAAGTCGGTGGTGGCGATCAGCGCCTGCTCGTCATTGAGGCGATACACCGCCGCGTCGTCGGCGGTCTCGATGCCCACCAGCAGCTCCTTGGGCACCGGCATCTGCGTGGTGCCCTTGAGGATCTCGCTCAGCACGCCGGGCGCGATCTTGCAGCCGCAGCCGCCACCGTGGGAGAGGCTGGTCAATCGGGGTTGCGTGGCACTGGGTGGGGTGGGTGCGTTCATGGGGGTGGTCTCCGGCTCAGGCGCCATGGGGCATGTCGACGCGGGCGCCGTGCAGCAGTTCGTTCAACAGATCGATCAGGGCGCGCTGCTCGGCCTCGGGGGCGAACAGCGGCGCGCGCTCTGCGCATTGTGCGGCCAGGCGCGCGAGGCTGCCATCGGCCTGCGCCATGTCCGCACGGCAGGCGCGCAGGTGCATCGCCAGCGCCTGCGCATCGCCGGGTGCAAAGTAGCCCGCGTAAGCCTCGCCAAGCATGCCCACATTGCCGTCGATGTGCGAGGCCAGCACCGGCACGCCGCAGCGCACCGCCTCCAGCACCGCGTGCGCGCCGCCTTCGATGCGACTGGTGTGCACCAGCACGTGCGCACGCCGCAGCCGGCGCTGCACCTCGGGGTGCGGCAGGCCACCGAGCCAGCGGTAGTGTGGGCAGGCCGCAGCGGTGGCGCTGGCGGCCTCGCCGAGCGCAGGGTCGAGCGCGGCACCGATGTGGTCGATTCGAATGCCCTCGTGGGGCGCGATCAGGCGCGCGGCCTCGAACAGGGTCTGCGGGGCCTTCTCGTCGCGCAGATGGCCCACCATCACCGCACGCAGGAAGCCGCTTGGCCGCGGCAAAGCCGCGCGGGCGGGTGTGGACTGGAACACCACACGGCAGCGTGCCCGCAAGTGCTCGGGCAGCGCCAGCGGACCACGCGCCTGCAGCACCACCAGGCGATGCGCCAGCCCGATCGAACGCTGCGCGTCGGCATCGATCGCGATATCGCGATAGAGGTCGGTGCCGGTGAGCACCACCACCAGCGGGGCATGTCCATCGGCCGCAGCCCAGGCCGCGATGGAGGCCGCCGAGCGACGAGCGTGCAGCGCGATCAAGGCCGCGGGGCGCTCGGTCATGGCGGCATCGGGCCACTGGCGCAAGAGGGCCACCCGATAATGGCTCGCGAGCAGGCGCGACCAGCGCCGTGCGGTCTGCCAGTTGCCGTTGTTCGCGTCGGCCAGCGCCGGCGTGACGATGCACACCAGGGGTTTGCGGATGGGGGCCATGGAGCCAAGCATTGTGTCCGAGCCGTACGGCGAGGCCGCGCAGCGGGCCCGCTGCGCCGGGCGCACCGAACTGGCCGCGTTGCTGCGGGCCACCCGCGCGCGCACGCTGCGCCTGCTCGACGCCTGCGAGGCCGCGCTCGGCCCCACGTTGCGGGTGCCGCAAGCCGATGGGCTGAATCCGCTGCTGTGGGAGCTCGGACACATCGGCTGGTTCGCCGACCGTTGGGTCGCGCGCAACCCGCAGCGTGCTCGGGGCACGATGGCCGACCCGCTCGCCCCCCTTTCGCCCGCGCGCCAGGCCGCCCGCGGTGTGGACGCCGACGCGCTGTACGACAGCAGCGCAGTGCCGCACGAGGCGCGCTGGCACCTGCCCCTGCCCGACCTGGCCACCACGCGCGCCGACCTGCACGCGCAACTGCACGACACCCTCGCGCTGCTCGCGCGCGCCGACGCCACCGAGGCCTCCGACGCGGGCCTGTATTTCTTCCGCCTCGCGCTGTTCCATGAGGACATGCACGCCGAGGCCTGGGTCTACATGGCGCAGGCATTGGGTATCGACGTCGGCGAGACCGCACCATCGCCCGCTGCGCCCGGCGAGCGGCCGCTGCACCTGCCCGCGGGCGAATGGGCGCAAGGCTGGCCCGGCCCGGGCTTTGCCTTCGACAATGAGTTGTGCGGGCAAACGGTGAAGCTCGGCGCCTTCGACATCGACGCGCACGCGGTGCACTGGGCGCGCTACCTGCCCGCCGTGCGCGCCGGTGCCGTTCCCTTGCCACGCCACCTGCGCCACGAGGACGGCCAGTGGCAGCAACGCGTGCACGGCCAGTGGCGTGCGCTGGACCCCCTGGCCCCGGCCTGCCACCTGAGTTTTCACGACGCGCAAGCCTGGTGCGCCTGGGCCGGCCGGCGCCTGCCCACCGAGGCCGAGTGGGAGTACGCCGCACACCACGCCCGAGGCTTTGCCTGGGGCCACGTGTGGGAATGGACAGCCAGCACGTTCGCGCCCCTGCCTGGCTTCTCGCCCCACCCCTACCGCGACTATTCGCAGCCCTGGTTCGATGGCCGCCCGGTGCTCAAGGGTGCCAGCCATGCCACCGCGCCGCACATGCGCCACCCGCGCTACCGCAACTACTTCACCGCCGAGCGCAGCGACATCTTTGCGGGCTTTCGCAGCGCGGGCCCGGGCATCTGAACGCGGCCTGCGCGTTGCCCTTCTGCCGGGTTCTAATGCGGCCCGTGAAGTTCGACATCGACCAACTCGGCATGCGCCACCGCAGCGCCCGCCCCGGGCAGCCCGCGGCGCTGCAGCGGCTGAGCCTGCGCATCGACAGCGGCGAACAGCTTGCGGTGATCGGCCCCTCGGGCGCGGGCAAGACCACGCTGCTGCAGTTGCTCAGCTGCGCGCTGCCTCCCACCACAGGCGCGTTCACCATCGACGGTGTGGCCCCATGGGCCCTGCCCCGGCGCGCGTTGCAGCGCCTGCGCGGGCGGCTGTTCCTGGCGCCGCAGGTGCCGCCGCTGCCACCGCGCCAGCGCGTGGTCACCTCGGTGCTGGCTGCGCGCCTGCCCGCCATGGGCACCTGGGCCAGCCTGCGCTCGTTGTTCTACCCCGACGACATTCCCGCCGCCTTCGCCGCGCTGGAGCGCTTCGACCTCGGCGAGAAGCTGTTCGAGCGCGTGGACCGGCTCTCGGGCGGCGAGCGTCAGCGCGTGGGCCTGGCGCGCGCGCTCCTCGCGCCCGCGAAGGCCTGGTTCGTCGACGAGCCGCTGTCGGCACTCGACCCGACGCGCGCGCAGCAGGCCATTGCCACGCTCACCGAGGGCGCGCGCGAGCGTGGTGTCACGCTGGTGGCCTCGCTGCACCAGGTCGACGTGGCGCTCGCGCACTTCCCGCGCATCGTCGGCCTGCGCGACGGGCAACTCGCCTTCGACCTGCCTGCCGCCGCGGTGACGCGGGAGCATCTGGCGCGCCTGTACGACCAGTTCGAGCACGAGCTGCGCGGCGAGGGCCTGGCCCCACCGCAGGAGCCCGCCACCCCGGTGCCGGTGGCCATGCAGTGCCGTTGACGTGATGAGCAGCGCAACACACCTGCGAGCTCCCGACCGCGACCCGGCCTGGTTGTCGCGGCTGTTCTGGATCGGCTTCGCGTTGGTATTGCTGTGGCCACTGGGCGTGGCCACCCAGTTCCGGCCCTGGGTGCTGGTCGAGACGAAGAACCTGCAGGTGACCGGCCAGTTCCTGGGCAGTTTCTTCCCGCTCGCGCACGACGCCGAGTTCCTGCAGATGGTGGCGCGCGAAACGTGGCGCACCGTGGCGATGGCCACCGCTGGCGTCACGCTCGCGCTGCTGCTGGCGATCCCGCTCACGCTGGCCAGCACGCGCATGCTGTCGATCTCGGCACTCTCCGGTCGCATGGCCACACTGCCCGCCTTCGTGCGCCACGCTGTGCGCTGGCTGCTGATCGTGCTGCGCAGCATCCCCGAGCTGGTGTGGGCACTTGTGTTCGTGCGCGTGGTGGGCCTGGGCCCCACGGCTGGCGTGCTGGCCATCGCGCTCACCTACGCGGGCATGCTGGGCAAGGTGTACGGCGAGATCCTGGAAAGCGGCGAGCCGCACGCCACGCAGACCCTGCTGCGCAACGGCAGCGGCCGGCTGCAGGCCTTTCTGTACGCGCTGCTGCCGGCCAACGCGGCCGAGCTCACCAGCTACACCGTCTACCGCTGGGAATGCGCAATCCGCTCCTCGGTGGTGCTGGGCTTCGTGGGTGCGGGTGGCCTGGGCCAGCAACTCGACAACTCGATGAAGATGTTCAACGGCGGCGAGGTGGCCAGCATGCTGCTGGTGTTCATGGTGCTGGTGGCGCTGGCCGACCGCGCGAGCGCCTACCTGCGAAAGGCGCTGGGGTGATGAAGCCGGTCGCCGCCAACCTGCCCTACAAGTTGCCGCCGCGCCTGTTCGATGCGCGCTGCAAGGCCTGCTGGCTCACGCTGGGTGCGCTGCTGCTGGTGATGGCCAGCTTCTGGTCGCTCGACCTGCAGTGGCGCCAGTTCCTGTCGTGGGAAGCGGCGCGGAGCATGGGACGCTTTCTCGGTGAGTTCTTCCCACCCGACACCTCGCCCGAATTCCTGCAACGCGTGGCCGTGGGTGCGTGGGAGACGCTGGCGATGTCAGCCCTGGGCACGGCGCTCGCGGCACTGGCCGGGCTGGCGCTGGCCCTGCCCGCCAGCCGCCTGCACGAGGGCGACGCCGCCTGGGCCCGCATGCCCACGCGCTGGCTGCTCAACGCATTGCGCAGCATCCCCGAACTGGTGTGGGCCGCGCTGCTGCTCATCAGTGCCGGGCTGGGGCCATTCGCCGGCACGTTGGCGCTGGGGCTGCACACCGCGGGCGTGCTGGGCCGCCTGTTCGCCGAGGCGATCGAGAACGCCCCGCGCGGCCCGGCCGATGCGCTGCGCCAGCAAGGTGTCGGCCACGGGCGCGTGTTCCTCTACGCGACGCTGCCGCAGGTGCTGCCGCAGTTGCTCAGCTACACGCTCTACCGCTGGGAAAACAACATCCGCGCCGCGGCCGTGCTGGGCGTGGTGGGCGCGGGCGGTCTGGGGCAGTTGCTGGCCTTCCACATGGGCCTGTTCCACATGGGCAAGACGGCCACCATCCTGGCGGCCATGCTGGTGCTGGTGGCGCTGGTGGACGGGGCCAGCCACGCGGCGCGGCGCGTGTTGACACGCTGATACCACCGGGCGCGCCAGCCGCGCGAGCGGTGCTCAGCGCGGTGTCAACCGCACCAACTGCCCGTCGCGATCGTCGGTGAGCACGTAGAGCAGGCCGTCCGGGCCTTCGCGCACGTCGCGGATGCGCTGGCCCAGGTCGGCGAGCAGGCGTTCCTGCTCGACCACCTTGCCGCCTTCGAGCCGCATGCGCACGAGGTGACGGAACTTGAGCGAGCCGGTGAACAGGCTGCCTTTCCACGCCGCACCGTAGCGATCACTGCCCAGGAAGCTCAGGCCCGCGGGTGCGATGGAGGGCACCCAGTGCTGCACCGGTTGCTCCAGCCCGGCGCGGCTGGTGATGCCCTCGCCGATGCGCCCGCCACCGTAGTTCTCGCCGTAGGTGATGACGGGCCAGCCGTAGTTCTTGCCGGCCTCGGTGCGATTGAGTTCGTCGCCGCCCTGCGGGCCGTGCTCGATGGTCCACAGCGTGCCGTCGGGCGCGAGCGTGGCGCCCTGCACGTTGCGGTGGCCCAGGCTCCAGATCTCGGCCATGGCACCGGCGCGTTGCGAGAACGGGTTGTCCGGGTGGGCCTTGCCATCGGCCAGCACGCGCACCACCTTGCCGTGGTGGTTGTCCAGCGTCTGCGCATCCTGCATGCGCGTGTACCGATCGCCCAGCGTGAGGAACAGGCTGCCGTCGCCGGCCTGCACGATGCGGCAGCCGAAGTGCAGGCGGCTGCCGACCTTGGGTTTCTGGCTGAACACCACGCGCAAGTTTTCGAGCGCGCTGCGGTCGTCCGACAGGCGGGCCGAGGCCATGGCGGTGGAGTTGCCGCCCGGGCCGGGCTCGCTGTAGCAGAAGTGCAGCGTGCGGTTGCGCGCAAAGTCGCGGTCGGCCACCACGTCGAGCAGGCCGCCCTGGCCCACGGCATCGATCTCGGGCAAGCCCTTGAGCGGCGCGCCCACGCCACCATCGGCCTCGATCACGCGCATGCGGCCCGGCCGCTCCGTCACCACCATGCGGCCTTCGCCGATGAAGGTGAGGCCCCAGGGGTTTTGCAGGCCCCGCGCAAGCACATCAGGGGTGACATCCTGCGCAATGGCGCCACCAGCGACTGCCGCCGCTGCGGCGGCCAGGACGAGGGAAAACAAGCGGGGACGGCGGCGGATCATGCTCGGGCAACTCCCATCAACGGTTTCAGGACCCGCGATGGATGCGCCCGAGCGCGCGCGGTTCCCGCCGCCTCAGCCGAAAGGCCGCACGCCGAACAGGAAACCGTGCGCCCAGAAAGCAAACACCCCGTAGAGCACCAGGCCCGCCACCAGGGCAATGACATCGTTCATCGCCCCCGGTGACGCCCCGTGCACCGGCCGCAGCAGGCCTGCCGCGGCGCGGCGCTTGAGCGAGATGCGGTCGGCCACGGCCCAGGCGAGGAAACTGCCGAACAGCAGCACGCTGGCGAGGTCGCCGTTGGCCAGCAGGTGGGCCAGGGCCCAGAACTTGGTGGCCGCCAGCATGGGGTGCTTGGTGGCGCGCTGGATACGCCCGGGCAGATAGGCCGCGACCAGCAGCACGAACACCGGCAGCATGAGCAGCGCAGCCACGTGGCGCATCGCCACCGGCGGCGTCCACAGCAGCACCGGGTCTTGTCGCGCGGCGCTGTAGCCGGCCACGATCAGGCCGAAGCCGGCCAGCGCCACCAGCGTGTAGAGCCCTTTCCACGGGCCCTCGCCCAGGCGGTGCGCGATGTCGTGGCGGCCGCTGGGCGCAACGATCGATACGGAATGGATGCCGAGAAAAAGAACGAGTCCGACGATCAGCCAGGTCATGAAGGTCTCCAGGGGCCAGCAGCCCGCAGCGGGCGGGTCGCCCGGCGGTCATTGTGCACACGCGTCCCGGGCCGGGAGCGCAGAAGCACGCGGGCGAGAGTGTGCACCACGCCCGCGCCACCTGCCCGGTTGTACAAGCCTGTTTTTCTGATTTATATTGGCACTTATATAGCGTGTTATTTAAATATGAACGACATCGTCAAGGAACTCGGCCTGCTGACGCTGGGTACACGCCTGAAGCGCCTGGGCGAGCGGCTGCAGGCGCAGACACAGGAGATTCTGGATGCCCACGGCACAAGCGCGCCGGCTGCTCACCAGCCGGCGCTTGCCGCCATCGACACGCTCGGGCCACTGACCGTGGGGGACCTGGCATGGGCACTGGGCATCAGCCAGCCCGGCGCCACCCGCCAGCTCAACCAGCTGCAGGCGGCAGGCCTGGTGCAGGCGCTGCAGTCCAGTGCCGATCTGCGTCTGCGCACCGTGGCGCTGACCCCCCTGGGCCGCGAACACGTGGCCCTCGCGCGCCACCGGGTCTGGCCGGCCGTGGAAGCCGCGGTGGCCAGTGCTTGCGGGGGCCATGGCATGGCGCTCCTGGCGCAGCTTGATGCGCTGGAGGCAGCGCTGGGTGAGTCGCCGCTGCCGCAACGCGCCCCGCGGGCGCAACCCACGCCAGGCACCGACCCGGCACCCACCAGAGAACCCCGTGGACACCACGCACCCCGCTCACCCCACACACCCACTTGACCGCCCGGTGTGGGCCACATTGGTCGGCCCGCACAGGCACCTGGCCGAGGGTCAGGGGCTCGCCCGGCGCTACGCTGAAGACGTCAACCTGTTCGCCGACACGCTGGACGACGGGCCACAGGCGCAGTCGGCCCTGGTCGCGCTGGTGCAGCCGGGTCAGACCATCGCGCTGCTGCGGGCCGCCGAGATCGCGGTCCCCGCGGGCCTGCGCGTGACAAGGCAGGCCCCCGGGGTGCAGATGGTGGCCACGCGCGATCTGCAAGGCGAGGCGAACGCCGATGAGGTCGTCGATCTCGGCGAGGACGACGCGCCCGACATGCTGGCGCTGGCCCGGCTCACCGAGCCGGGGCCGTTTCTGGCGCGCACGCACGCGATGGGCGGTTTCGTGGGCATCCGCCGCGGCGGGCGGCTGCTGGCCATGGCCGGCGAGCGGCTGCGCCCGCCGGGATACGTGGAGGTCAGCGGGGTGTGCACCCACCCCGACGCGCGCGGCCAAGGGCTGGCGCGGCGCCTGTCGGCAGTGGTGGCGGCCCGCATCCAGGCGCGCGGGGAACAGCCGTTTCTGCACGCCTGGCAAACCAACGCGCCCGCCATCTCGCTGTACGAATCCCTCGGGTTTCGCCTGCGAACCCGGGTACAGGTGGCCATGCTGGAGAACCTCGCGGGCGGTTGAGGCGACGGAACTTCGGCTTTAGCACTCCCTCCAAGCGAGTGCTAATATTCCCCCCTGATCACCTGAGGAGGTCATCCATGTCCCAACCGCTTGCTGTTGCGAACGCCGCTTCCACCGGTGCGCTGGCCGTCGCCAGCCCGTGGAGCCGCTCCCTCACGCTGCCGCCGCTGGGCAATCTGGACGCCTATATCTCCGCCGTCAACCGCCTGCCCTTGCTCACCCTTGAGGAGGAGCAGGAGGCCGCGCGGCGCCTGCGCGACCACAACGACCTCGACGCCGCCGGCCGCCTGGTGATGTCGCACCTGCGGCTGGTGGTCTCCATCTCGCGCCAATACCTGGGCTATGGCCTGCCTCACGGCGACCTGATCCAGGAGGGCAACGTGGGCCTGATGAAAGCCGTCAAGCGCTTCGACCCCGAGCAGGGCGTGCGCCTGGTGAGCTACGCCATTCACTGGATCAAGGCCGAGATCCACGAATACATTCTGAAGAACTGGCGCATGGTCAAGCTGGCCACCACCAAGGCCCAGCGCAAACTGTTCTTCAACCTGCGCTCGCGCAAGCAGGGCCTGCGCGCCGACGCCGTCGATGGCGAGACGCACCGCGAGGTGCTCAACGACGCCGAGGTCGGTCTGGTGGCGCGCGAGCTCAACGTGAAGCCGCAGGAGGTGCGCGAGATGGAAACGCGCCTGGCCGGCGGTGACGTGGTGCTCGACCCCACCCCGGGCGACGACGGCGAGGATGCCTTCGGGCCGATCGCGTACCTGGCCGATGCGACGCACGAACCGACCGCGATGATCGAATCGGCCCAGCGTGACCGTCTGGCCACGGACGGCATCGCGCAGGCCATGGGCGAACTCGACGAGCGCTCGCGGCGCATCGTGAGCGAGCGCTGGCTCAAGGTCAACGACGACGGCTCGGGCGGCATGACGCTGCACGAACTGGCCAGCGAGTACGGCGTGAGCGCCGAGCGCATTCGCCAGATCGAGGTGGCGGCCATGAAGAAGATGCGCAAGGCGCTCGCCGCCTACGCCTGAGCCTGCCGGCGCGACGGCACAATCGCGCCACCATGGATTCGATGTTTCTGCGGCGCCTGCGCGCCGCCACCGGCCTGCTGTGCCTGGCCTTGCTCTGCGCCACCACCCCTGCCGCGATCGGCGCTGCGGGTACGTTCGCCGAACCCGAGCCGATCGTGCTCGGCGAACGCACCGCAACCCTGCCCCTGGCCGGCCACAGCCAGCAACTCATCGACCCAGGCGGCGATCTCGGCATTGAGGAAATCGAGGCCGACCGCCACGACCTGCCCTGGCAGCCGCGTGGCGTGGGCGACCGGGTGCGGCTGGACGGCAGTGCCGCACTCTGGGTGCGCTTCGACGTCCGGATGCAGCGGGTCGATGCGCACTGGGAGCTCGAGCTCGCCCGCTCGGGCACCGACCTGATATCCCTGTACCACCGCGACGCGCAGGGCCGCTGGCGCGTGCAACACGCCGGCGACCGCCTGCCTGTGCGCGACTGGGCCAACCCCGATCGCTACCCCGTCTTCGGACTGGACGCGCGCGCCGACGAAACGGTGCGCTATTGGGTGCGCATCGAGCACGCGCGCGTGCCGTTCTCGGGCGAGTTGCGGCTGCACGACCACAACCACCTGCGCGAGGAGCGCATCCAGCAGCAATTCGCGCTCGGCGCCTACTTCGGCATGACCACGCTGTTGCTGCTGGTGGCGCTGGTGAACACGGTGGTGTTTCGCGACGCGGCCTTCGCGGCCTATGCCATCTACATCGGCCTGCTCGGGCTGGGCCTGGCGGCCTCACTGGGCGTGGGCGGGCAGTTCCTGTGGCCGGGTCTGGCGCGCTGGAACCAGGTGGCGGAGTTCGTGCTGCTGCCGCTCATGGGCGTGGCCGCGGTGCTGTTCGTGCGACAGGTGCTGCAGCCACGGCGCATCGGGCGCACGCTGGATCGGCTTTGCCTGATCCTGGCGCCGCTGTGGTTGGCGGTGGTGGGTTGGGACCTGCTGCTGCCCAGCCAGGCGAGCCTGAACACCGGCACCGCCGTGGGCGCGATGGCCATGGCCCTGGTGGCCGCCATGCTCTGGGCGGGCTGGCGCAGCGGTGAAACCTGGGTGCGCTGGTTCGTGCTGGGCATCATGCCGGTGCTGCTGGCCAGCGCCTTGCCGGTGATGCGCAACTTCAACCTCATCTCGTCGGGCCTGCTCTCCCAGTACGGCATGGTGTTCGCTGCCGCGCTGGAAGCCCCGCTGCTCATCTACGCGCTGCTGCAACGCTCGCAATTGCTGCACGAATCTCAGGTTCGGGCCCGCGCCCTGGAGCGCACGGAACCCCTCACCGGGCTGACCTGGCGCGAGCACTTTCTGCTGCGCTTGCACGACAGCCTGGTGCGCGCACAACGCTACGGCCATCAGAGCGCGTTGATGCTGGTGCATCTGGACAACCACGCCGACATCCTGGGGCGCCACGGACGCGAGGTGGCCGACCGCGCGCTGGTGGTGACTGCCTCGCTGCTGCGCTCGCTGGCGCGCGACGTCGACACCGCGGCGCGCATCGACGACGACAGCCTCGTGCTGTTGATGGAAGGCCCCATCAAGGAGATCCAGGCGCTGAACACGGCCACCAGCCTCGTCGCCGCGGGGCTGCGCTCGTCGCCACGGCTGCCGCCGGGAACGGTGCTGCGTTTGCAGGTGGTCGTGGCGCTGCTGCCGGACGCGCGCGGCGACCTTGGCCAGGACGCCAACGCCCACCTGGAGTGGATGCGCCAGGGCATGCTCACGCTCGGCGCCGACGAGCGCAAGGCGATCCTGCGGCTGAACTTTTGAGCTTGATCAAGGGCGGCGTCCACGCGCATTGACGCCACGCCTCGAGTCCTCGCAGTATCAGCCGCGCGCCGCACCGCGGGGCCTTGCATCCAAGGGACACTGTGATGAAGCGAGCGACCGGTTGGGCACTTCTGTACCTGGGGCTGCTGTTGTTGCCCGTTGCGGTTGGCATGTGGGCGCAGCGTGCCGGCGGGCTGGAACACCGCCCCTGGCTGGACGACTGGGCGGCCGGTCTGGGCATGATGGGTTTCTGCGCCGTGCTGCTGTCGTTCTTTCTGCTGGGCCGCTTCTCGCTGCTCTCGACCCGGCTGGGCAGCGACCGCCTCATGCTGGCCCACCAGCTGTTTGCCCGCACGGCCGTGGCAATGCTGCTGCTTCACCCCTTCTTCTACACCTTGTGGGACGCACCGCCCGGCCCGGTGGATGCCTCGGCGGCCAGGGCCTTGCGCATCGGCGCCGGCGATTGGGGGCTGGCCACCGGCCTGCTGGCGCTTGGCGCCCTGCTGGCACTGGTGGCCACGGCCATCTGGCGCCCGCGCAGCGACATGGCGTACCCGCGCTGGCGCCTGCTGCACGCAGCGCTGGCGCTGGCGGTGCTGGGGCTGGGGTTGCACCACACCCTGGTCTCCGGCCGCTACGCGCAACTACCGGCGGTGGCGCTGCTGTGGTGGTTGCTGGCCGCAGCGGCCCTGTGCTCGCTACTGTGGGTGCATGCCGTGCGGCCGCTGTGGCTGGCGGTGCGGCCATACCGGATCACCCGCCTGGAGCCGGCCGCGGAGCGGATCTGGCTGCTGGAGGTCTCGCCCACCCGCCGCCCTCGTCGGGCGTTTCGGGCGGGTCAGTTTGCCTGGATCCGGCTCGGCCACCTGCGCGCGTACGACGACAACCCGTTCTCGCTGAGTCGGGCAAACGACGTGCAAGGCCGCTTGCAGTTCCTGATCAAGGAGGCCGGCGACATGACGGGCAGCCTGTCGCAGCACCGCCCCGGCGATACGGTGCATGTCGACGGTCCCCACGGGCAGTTCGCCTGGCCCCCCGACGCGCCGGCCATCGTGATGCACGCGGGTGGCATCGGGGTGGCCCCCTTTGTGGCACTGTTGGCCGATGCGGTGGCACGTGGTGACCCACGGCCGATACGTCTCATCTACGCAGACCGATCGGCCGCGCAGATGATCGACCTCGAGGGCTTGAGCGGCGCCAGCGCACTGGCCGATTTCGCCTGCGTGCCGATGGTCGAACGCCCCGCGCCGGGTTGGCAGGGGCTGAGCGGTCGCCTCGATGCGGCCGGTGTGCAGGCCTGCCTCACCCACACGGCCGTGGCGCCCTGGGCCGCACAGGCCACGCACATGGTGTGCGGTCCGGAGCCGATGATGGACGCGGTGGAGTCGGCGCTTGTGGCACACGGCGTGCCCGGCGAGCGGATCGTGTCGGAACACTTCCGCTACGACTTCGCCGGTCGCTCACCACGGTCGCTGGCGATCAGGCGCGCGTGGTGGGCCCTCTCGGCCACCAGCCTGCTGGCCCTGGCGCTGGCCCTCGCCTGGCGCTGAGTTCAGCTCTCGCGGCGCAATGCCGGGAACAGGATCACGTCACGGATGCTGGGGCTGTCGGTCAGCAGCATCATGAGGCGGTCGATGCCGACGCCGCAGCCGCCCGCGGGCGGCATGCCGTATTCAAGCGCGCGGATGTAGTCGGCGTCGAAGTGCATGGCCTCGTCGTCACCACCGTCTTTGGCCGCCACCTGCGCGTGGAAGCGCGCCGCCTGGTCCTCGGCATCGTTGAGTTCGGAGAACGCATTGCCGAACTCGCGGCCGGTAATGTAGAGCTCGAAGCGCTCCGTCACCTCGGGTCGCGCGTCGTTGGCACGCGCCAGCGGCGAGATTTCCGTCGGGTGGTCCATGATGAAGGTCGGGTTCCACAACTCGCTCTCGACCTTCTCCTCGAAGAACAGCACCTGCAGCGAGGCCAGGCTGCGCGCGGACAATTGGTCCTTCTCTTCGGTGAGACCGAGTTTGCGCAGCTGGCCGCGCAGCCATTCGGGGTCGTCCACGTTGGCGCCCGCATCGGTGTACTTGACGATCGCATCCCGAATGGTGAGCCGCTCGAAAGGCGAATCGATATCGACCGTACGGCCCTGGTAAGTGACCTCACCATCACCGCGCACCGAACGCACCACATGACGGATGAGCTGCTCGGAGAAATCCATGAGGTCGCGGTAATTCCAGTACGCCGCGTAGAACTCCATCATGGTGAACTCGGGGTTGTGACGCACCGAGATGCCTTCGTTGCGGAAGTTGCGGTTGATCTCGAACACGCGCTCGAAACCGCCCACCAGCAAGCGCTTGAGGTAAAGCTCGGGCGCAATGCGCAGGAACATCTCCTGATCAAGCGCGTTGTGGTGCGTGACGAAGGGCTTGGCATTGGCCCCCCCCGGAATGGGGTGCAGCATGGGCGTCTCGACCTCGAGGAAGCCGTGGCCCACCATGAACTGGCGCAGGGCCGTGACGGCCTGGCTGCGCGTGACGAAGCGCCGGCGCGCGCCCTCGTCGGTCATCAAGTCCACGTAACGTTGGCGGTACTTGATCTCCTGATCGTGCACACCGTGAAACTTGTCGGGCAGCGGGCGCAGGCTCTTGGTGAGCAGGCGGATGCGGTCCGCGTGAATGGTGAGCTCGCCGGTGCGGGTACGGAACAGCACACCCTCGGCGGCCACGATGTCGCCCAGGTCCCAGTGCTTGAAGGCGTTGTGCACCGCCTCGCCCACGCTGTCGTTGTTCAGGTAGATCTGGATGCGGCCACCGCTGGGGCCGAACGAGGCGTCCTGCAGCGTGGCGAAGCTGGCCTTGCCCATGACGCGCTTGAGCATCATGCGCCCGGCCACGCTGGCGCGCACCGGCGTGGCTTCGAGGTCTTCCTTGCTGGTCTCGCCGTGTGCGGCAAACAGCCCGGCCGCGTGGTCCTGCGGCTTGAAGTCGTTCGGGAAGGCCACCCCCTCGCCCCGCTTCTGCGCTTCGCGCAATGCCTTGAGTTTCTCGCGTCGCTCGGCGATCAGCTGGTTCTCGTCGTGCGCCACGGCGGCGGTGTCGGGGGTGTTGGCTTGGCTCATGAAATGGAAAGCGGGTTGGGCGCCGAGGCGGCGCGCAACCCGCGATTGTAGTTTTGAGCGTCGATCCGCCCGGAATCAGCTCATTCGCCGAGGTAAGCAGCACGCACCTTGGGGTCGGTCAGCATCTGCTTCGCGTCGCCGCTCATGATGATCTCGCCCGAGTCCATCACGTAACCCCGATTGGCGATCTGCAGCGCGCGGCTGGCGTTCTGTTCCACGAGCAGGACGGTCACGCCCTGCGCAGAAACATCGCGGACCACCTCGAAGATCTTGTCGACCATGATGGGCGACAGGCCCATCGAGGGCTCGTCGAGCAGCAGCACCTTGGGCTGACTCATCAGCGCGCGCGCCATGGCCAGCATCTGCTGCTCGCCGCCGCTCATGGTGCCGGCAAGCTGGTCCTTGCGTTCCTTCAGCCGCGGAAAGATGGTGAACATGCGATCGATATCGCGGGCGATGCCGGCCTTGTCGCTGCGCACGTAAGCGCCCATCTGCAGGTTCTCGGTGATGGACATGCGCGTGAAGACGCCGCGGCCTTCCGGCACCATGGCCAGGCCGGTCTTCACGAGATCCCACGCGCCCTTGCCGCGGATGCTCTTGCCCATGTATTCGACGTCGCCGTCTTCCATCGGCAACGAACCGGTGATGGCCTTCATGGTGGTCGTCTTGCCAGCACCGTTGGAGCCGATGAGCGAGATCAGCTCGCCTTCGTTGACCTCGAGGTCGATACCCTTGACGGCCTTGATGCCGCCGTAGGAGACCTTCAGCCCTTTGACTTTGAGTAGCGTGTTTGCCATGACTGTGTCTCTCGCTCAATGGCCACCGGTGCCGAGGTAGGCCTCGATGACTTTCGGGTCCTTCTGCACCTCCGCCGGCGTGCCGGTGGAGAGCTGCTTGCCGTAATCGAGCACGGTCACACGGTCGCACAGGCCCATGACCAGCTTCACGTCGTGCTCGATCAGCAGGATGGTCCGGTTGTCGTTGCGGATGCGGTCGATGAGCTCGCGCAGTTGCACTTTCTCGGTGGCGTTCATGCCCGCGGCGGGCTCGTCGAGCGCAATGAGCTGGGGGTCGGTCGCCAGGGCGCGCGCGATCTCCAGGCGGCGCTGGTCGCCGTAGCTCAGGGTGCGCGACTTGTAGTCGGCGAACTTGCCGATGCCCACGTAGTCGAGCAGTTCCTGCGCGCGCTCGGCAATCGCGCGCTCCTCGCGCTTGAAGCCGGGCGTGCGGATGATGGCGCCCAGCAGACCGGATTGCGAGCGCACGTGACGCCCCACCATTACGTTCTCGAGGGCCGTCATCTCGGCAAACAGGCGGATGTTCTGGAACGTGCGTGCGATGCCGGCTTTGGCGACCTCGTGCACCGCGGTGGGGGTGTAGGCCTTGCCCGCGAGCTCGAAGCTGCCACTGTCGGGCGTGTACAGCCCCGTGAGCACGTTGAAGAACGTGGTCTTGCCCGCACCGTTGGGGCCGATGAGGCCGTAGACCTGGCCGCGCTTGATCTCGATGCCGACGTCGCTCAGGGCCTGCAGGCCGCCGAAGCGCTTGGAAACGTTGGCCACTTTCAGAATGGTTTCGCTCATGCCACGCTCCTCACTTCGATGCCAGCGACTTGCCGTGTTCCGGCGAGGGCCACAGGCCTTTCGGGCGCAACAGCATGATCACGATCATTGCCAGCGCGATCAGCAGCTGACGCAGGATCTCGGGGCCCAGGCGCCCGTCCGTCATGGCCGTGAGCGGGTGCGCCACGTGGCGCAGCAACTCGGGCAGGCCGGCCAGCACCAGCGCACCCAGGATGACGCCCGGAATGTGGCCCAGGCCACCCAGCACCACCATGGCCACGATCATCACCGACTCCATCAGGATGAAGGACTCGGGGTAGACACCGCGCATGAAGGACGCGAACAGCACGCCGGCCACGCCGCCGAAGGTGGCGCTCATGCCGAAGGCCGCCAGTTTGAGGTTGCGGGTGTTCAGGCCCATGGCCTTGGCCGCGATCTCGTCCTCGCGGATCGCCATCCAGGCGCGGCCGATGCGCGAATCCTGCAGCCGGTTGGCGATGATGATGGCCAGCACCACGAAGAACAGGATGAGGTAGTAGTACAGCGTGACCGACTGGAAGGTGTAGCTGAAACTGCCGATGGATATGTCGAGGCTTGAGCTCATGCGGTGCCCGAACACGCTCACCGCATCGATGTTGCTCAGCCCCTTGGGACCGTTGGTGATGTTGATCGGCCGGTCGAGGTTGAGCATGAAGATGCGCACGATCTCGCCAAAACCCAGCGTGACGATGGCCAGGTAGTCGCCGCGCAGCTTGAGCACCGGGAAGCCCAGGATCAGGCCCGTGATGCCGGCGAGTACGCCGGCCAGCACCATCACGATCCAGAAGTTCATGTGCAGGCCGTCGGGAAACGTGGCCGCCATCCAGGCGAACGTATCCGTCAGGTGCGGTGAGGCCAGCAGGCCGTAGAGGTAGGCGCCGACGGCAAAGAAGGCAATGAAGCCCAGGTCGAGCAGACCGGCGTAGCCCACGACGATGTTCAGGCCCAGGGCCAGCAGCACGTAGAGCAGCGCCACGTCGACGATGCGCACCCAGGAGTTGCTGCCGGTGGACTGCAACACCAGTGGCAGCACCAGCATCAGAACGGCGACGATCGCGAAGGCGATCAGTTTGGCGGGACGGGAATTCAGCATGTTCATTCTCCCGTGGGCATCAGGCGCGATCGGCCACACGCTCGCCGAGCAGGCCCGAGGGACGCAGCGTCAGCACGATGGCCAGCACGATGAAAGCGAAGATGTCGGTGTACTGGCTGCCCAGGAACCCCCCGGTGAGCTTGCCGAGGTAGCCGGCGCCCAGCGACTCGATCAGCCCCAGCGCCACACCGCCCAGCACGGCACCAGCGAGGTTGCCGATGCCGCCCATCACCGCGGCCACGAAGGCCTTGAGGCCGGGCATGAAGCCCATCGCGTGCTGCACCGTGCCGTAGTTGGACGCCCACATGATGCCGGCAATGGCGGCCAGCATGGCGCCGATGATGAAGGTGGCGGAGATGACGACATCGGGCTTGATGCCCATGAGTGCCGCCACGCGCGGGTTCTCGGCGGTGGCGCGCATGGCGCGGCCGAGGTTGGTGCGGTTGACCAGCCACATCAGCAGGGCCAGCACAATGACCGTGGTGGCCAGGATGGTGATCTGCGTGATGGAGAGCACCGCGCCGAAGAACTCGATCGGCTCGCGCGACAGCGTGGAGGGATAGGACTTGGGGTTGGGCTTCCAGATGATCATCGCCAGCGTCTGCAACAGGATGGAGACGCCGATCGCGGTGATGAGCGGGGCGAGTCGCGGGGAATTGCGCAGCGGGCGGTAGGCGAGCTTTTCGATCGTGAAGTTGAGCACCGCGCAGACGACCATCGCGATCAGCGTGGCAATGATGAGGATCTGCCAGCCCGCCATGTCGGGCGAGGCCTCCTGCATCGACGTGATGATGGTCCAACTGGTGAGCGCGCCCACCATGAGCACGTCGCCGTGGGCGAAGTTGATGAGGCCGATGATGCCGTACACCATCGTGTAGCCCAGGGCGACCAGGGCGTACATGCTGCCCAGCACCAGTCCGTTGAGGATCTGCTGTAGCAAGACTTCCATGAAAGGTTCTCCGTGTTTTTGACCGGCGGGGTGGCGGCACCGCCCCCGTTTCAACCTAGCAAAAAACCCGCCAGAGACGGCCTGAGTCGGGCCGGGGGCGGGTTGGTGGTGCGCGATTGTAGCGAGGGGTATCGGGGGCCCGAATCGAGGGGAACCCCTGAAATCAAAGGGTAAACCCGGCACGGTCGCCCGGGTATCAGTGCGTCTACGGACGCATCAATCC
Source organism: Hydrogenophaga intermedia (assembly GCF_023715105.1). Taxonomy (GTDB): domain Bacteria; phylum Pseudomonadota; class Gammaproteobacteria; order Burkholderiales; family Burkholderiaceae_C; genus Hydrogenophaga; species Hydrogenophaga intermedia_A. The sequence goes on from NZ_JAMBNO010000016.1 coordinate 127,069, forward strand.
TTCTGATGGTTCTGCTCGCGCAGCGCGCGCAGCTTCTCCGCGATGCGGATTTCCAGGCCGCGCTCGACCGGCTCGTAGAAGGCCGGGGGCACCATGCCCTCGGGCCAGTAGCTCTCGCCCGCCGCGAAGCCACCAGGCTCGTCGTGGGCGTAGCGGTAGTCCTTGCCGTAATCAAGCGACTTCATGAGCTGCGTGGGCGCGTTGCGCAGGTGCAGTGGCACCGGCCGCGTGCCGTCGCGCTTGACGAACGCACGTGCGGCATTGAAGGCCTTGTAGACCGCATTGGACTTGGGCGCCACCGCGAGATAGACCACGCACTCGCCCAGCGCCAGTTCGCCCTCCGGCGACCCCAGGCGTTCGTAGACCTCGGCCGCATCGAGCGCCAGGCGCAGCGCGCGCGGATCGGCCAGGCCGATGTCCTCGGCAGCCATGCGGATGAGGCGGCGCGCCACGTAGCGCGGGTCGACCCCGCCATCGAGCATGCGCACGAACCAGTAGAGCGCGGCATCCGGATCGGAGCCGCGCACGCTCTTGTGCAGGGCGCTGATGGTGTCGTAGAACTGCTCGCCGCCCTTGTCGTAGCGCCGCATGCGCTCGCCGAGCACCTTGAGTAACCAGGCGTCGGTGACAGCGTCGAGCTTCTCGCTGCGGGCCGCGACCGCCAGCGTTTCGAGCGTGTTGAGCAGGCGGCGCGCGTCACCGTCGGCATACGCGATCAGGCGCTCAAGCGCGGCGTCCTCGATCGGCGCAACAGCGTCGATCGCGCGCGCCTTTGCCACGATCGCGCGCAGGTCGTCGTCGCCGAGCGGCTGCAGCACGTAGACCGCCGCGCGGGACAACAACGCGGAGTTGACCTCGAACGAGGGGTTCTCGGTGGTGGCGCCGATGAAGGTGAACAGGCCGCTTTCAACGTGCGGCAGAAAGGCGTCCTGCTGGCTTTTGTTGAAACGGTGCACCTCATCGACAAAGACGATGGTGCGTTGCGCGTGCAGGCCATCGCGCGCGGCCTGCGCCTGCTCCACCGCCTCGCGGATGTCCTTCACGCCGCCGAGCACGGCACTGATGGTGATGAACTGCGCGTCGAATGCGTCGGCCATGAGGCGCGCGATGGTGGTCTTGCCCACCCCGGGCGGACCCCAGAGGATGCAGCTGTGCGGCTGGCCGGACTCGAATGCCAGGCGCAGCGCCATGCCCTCGCCCAGCAGGTGTTGCTGGCCGATCACTTCGCCCAGCGTGCGCGGGCGCAGGCGTTCGGCCAGCGGGGCGTGGGCAAGCGTGTTCAAGGTGCGTGCGGCGTCCTCAGCGCGCGCTCACTGGCGGATCACGTCGGCCCCCGCCGGCGGCTCGAAGCGGAATTCGTCGCTGCGCAAGGCCGGGTTGGCCTGCCAGTTGGCAAAGCGCAGCACCGAGCGTTGGCCCAGGCCGTCCTCGATGTCGAGCACCGATAGCTGCGTGCCCGCAAAGCCCAGCCGCACCTTGCGCAACTGGCCATCGCGCTGCTTCGGCACCGCCTCGACCCATTGCAGGCCATCGGCCTCGGGCGCACTGCGCAGCTCGAAGCTGCCGCGCAGCGCGGCCAGGTCGGGGGCGGCCGCGATGATGGCCGCGGGCGTGCTGCCCAGCACGTCCTTCTGCGCGCGCACCGTCACCTGGTTCAGATCGACGTCGTGCAGCCAGAGCTGGCGCCCGTCGGCGACGATGACCTGTTCGAACGGCTTGAGGTAGTCGAAACGGAAACGGTCGGGCCGCTGGAACACGAAGCGGCCGTTGCTGTTGCGCTGGCGCGGCTTTGCCTCGCCAGCGCGCGTGGGCGAGGTCACCACCTGGGTGAACTCGGCGCGGGCGGCACTGGATTCGCGCAAGAAGGTCTCGAGTGCCTTCAACCCGTCGGCGCGGGCGGGCAGCATCGCCCAGCACAACAAGGCCGTGAAAAGCAGGGTTCGGATTCGCATGAGGTTCAGAGCCTGGTCAGCCGCAGGAGTTGCACCGGCGCTCATTCGGGCCGGCCACCCACCAGAATGTCGCGCTGGCCGCTGCTGGTGAGCGCGCTCACGAGACCGGCGTTCTCCATGTCTTCCAGCAGGCGCGCCGCGCGGTTGTAGCCGATCTTGAGTTTGCGTTGGACGTAGGAAATGCTGGCCTTGCGGTCCTGCAGCACGATGGCCACGGCCTGGTCGTACAGCGGGTCCTTCTCGCCACCGCCTTCGCCGCTGCCTTCGCCGAAGATGTCGCCACCTTCGCCGTCGGCGCCGCCCCCATCGAGCACGCCGTCGATGTAGTCGGCCTCGCCCTGCTCCTTCAGGTAGGCCACCACGCGGTGCACCTCGTCGTCGCTCACGAAGGCACCGTGCACGCGCGTGGGAAAGCCCATGCCTGAAGGCAGGTAGAGCATGTCACCCATGCCCAGCAGGCTCTCGGCACCCATCTGGTCAAGGATGGTGCGGCTGTCGATCTTGCTGCTGACCTGGAACGCAATGCGCGTGGGGATGTTGGCCTTGATGAGCCCGGTGATCACGTCCACGCTCGGGCGCTGCGTGGCCAGCACGAGGTGGATCCCGGCCGCACGCGCCTTCTGGGCCAGCCGCGCAATCAGCTCCTCGATTTTCTTGCCCACCACCATCATGAGGTCGGCGAGTTCGTCGATGACGACCACGATGTAGGGCAGGCGCTCCAGCGGCTCGGGCTGTTCGGGGGTGAGCGAGAACGGGTTGCCGATGGACTCGCCGCGCGCCTTGGCGTCGTCGATCTTGGTGTTGTAGCCCGCGAGGTTGCGCACGCCCAGCTTGCTCATGAGCTTGTAGCGCTTCTCCATCTCGGCCACGCACCAGTTCAGGCCGTTGGCCGCGTGCTTCATGTCGGTGACCACGGGCGCCAGCAGGTGCGGAATGCCCTCGTACACGCTCATCTCGAGCATCTTGGGATCGATCAGCAGCAGGCGCACGTCCTTTGGGTCGGCCTTGTAGAGCAGCGACAGGATCATCGCGTTGATGCCCACCGACTTGCCCGAACCGGTGGTGCCGGCCACCAGGCAGTGCGGCATCTTCGCCAGGTCGGCCACCACCGGCTGGCCGCCAATGTCCTTGCCCAGGCCGATGGTGAGCAGCGATTTCGCGTCGTTGTAGACCTGAGAACCCAGGATCTCGGACAGGCGGATCGTCTGGCGCTTGGCGTTGGGCAACTCCAGCGCCATCAGGTTCTTGCCCGGAATGGTCTCGATCACGCGGATCGAGACCAGCGAGAGCGAGCGCGCCAGATCGCGGCTCAGGTTGACGATCTGCGAGCCCTTGACCCCGGTGGCAGGTTCGATCTCGTAGCGCGTGATCACCGGGCCCGGTGCCGCGGCCACCACGCGCACCTCGACCCCGAAGTCCTTGAGCTTCTTCTCGATCAGCCGGCTGGTCATCTCCAGCGTCTGCGCATCCACCGTGTTCTGCTGGCCAGACGCCGCATCCAGCAGGTCCACCTGCGGCAGCTTGCTGTCGGGCAGTTCGGTGAACAGGGGCTTCTGCCGCTCCTTGGCCACGCGCTCGCTTTTGGGTACCTCGACCATGGTGGGCTCGATGACCACCGGCACCGGGTGGTGCTCTTCGATCTCGACCCGCTCGGTCTGCACCACCACCTCGCGCTCGCGCGCCGCAGCGCGGCCGATGCGCTCGTCTTCCACCGCCTCGCGCTTCTCGCGCCGGGCCTCGAACCATCCATACAGCCGCTGTCCGACCACCTCGGCCCAGTGGCCCCAGGAAAAGCGGAACACCAGAGGCAGGCAGGCCAGCAGCAGGGCCAGCAGCGCCAACGCCGCGCCCGTGAAGCCCAGCCAGCGCTCGGCAAGCGGGCCCAGCGCGTGCCCCACCACGCCGCCGGCATGGCCCGGCAGCAGCGGCTCGAAGCGATACAGGCGACTCCACTCCAGCGCCGCGCTGATCGTCACCAGCGCGATGAGCCCGCCCCAGAACGCGAGGCGGCGCACCGCGGGCCGCTGCCACCACCGCGGGCTGTCCGGCATGGGCGCTACGCCGCGCAGCCAGCGCGCCAGGGCGGACAACCAGGTCCGCACGCCGGCCGCGAACAACCACCAGACAGAAAAACCGAACAGAAAGTAGCTCGCGTCGGCCACCAGCGCGCCCAGTCGGCCGCCCCAGTTCCAGACCTCGCCGCGCGAGCCGGTGGTGCTCCACGCAGGATCGGCCAGCGAATGGCTCAGCAGGCTGAGCAGCCAGAACGCGAGCGCGGCCGCGCCCAGCACCAGGCCGATTTCCTGCGCGAAGCGCGCGATGCCGCTGCCAGCGGGGGCGTCGCGGCGGTCTGCGTTGAGGGTATTCAGGGAGTAGGTCATGTCCGGCAGGAAGCAAGCGCAAGCTTACCCCAGCCGACTCCCGGCCCCGGGCGTCAACCCAGGGTGTTCAGCCGATCCTTGATGACCGTGGTGCCATCCTCGGTGACTTCGATGAAACCGCGGTCCTCGAGATCCTTCATCACGCGGCTGACCATCTCGCGCGAGGCGCCGATCATCTTGGCCACGTCCTGGCGCGACACGCGCTCGCGGATCACGAGCTGGCCCTCGCGGTCGGGTTGCGCCTGTTCAAGCAACGCACGCGCCACGCGGCCGTACACGTCCAGCAAGGCCAGGGATTCGATCTTGCGGTCGGCCTGGCGCAGGCGCTGCACCAGACCACGCATCACCGCGTAGGCCATGGACGAGTTCTCGGGCAGGCAGCGCGCGAACTCGTTGCGCCCCAGGATCAGCACGTCGGTCTGTACCTCGGCGCGCACCGTGGCCGAGTGCGGTTGGTTGTCGATCAGGCTCATCTCGCCCACGTAGTCGCCCGGGTTCATGGTGGCCAGGATCACCTCACGACCACGGCTGTCGGTGGTGACCACGCGCGCGCGGCCGGTCAGCACGATCGCAAGGCAGTTCGACTTTTTGCCCTGCTCGACGATGCACTCACCGCGTTTGTAGCGGCGTTTGACCACCGCGTCCGCCACCGATTCGGCCTGCGCCTGCGTGAGGGTGGAGAACAGCGGCACGCGGCGGATCAGGTCGAGATTGGACAGGATGGACATGCGTGTATTCCCAGACGGCGGGGGCGAACAGGGCCCGCTTCCCTACAATCCCGGCCGGTCAGTGCCTGCTTTCCAGGCCTTTGACGTTATTGACTATCGCGCCGGGTATCCCCATATACCCCCGCGACTCTAAACCAAATGCTCCGTTTATCGATGGGGCAGCGCACCATGAAACACGCGAAAGTCCTGATCCTGGGCTCCGGCCCGGCCGGCTACACCGCTGCGGTTTACGCCGCGCGCGCCAACCTCGAGCCGGTGCTGATCACCGGCATTGCACAAGGCGGCCAACTCATGACCACCACCGAGGTGGACAACTGGCCCGCCGACGTGCACGGCGTGCAAGGCCCCGAGCTGATGCAGCGCTTCCTGCAGCACGCCGAGCGCTTCAAGACCGAGATCGTGTTCGATCACATCAACAAGGTCGATTTCTCCAAACGCCCGTTCACGCTCACCGGCGACAGCGGCACCTACACCTGTGACGCGCTCATCATCGCCACCGGTGCGTCGGCCAAGTACCTGGGCCTGCCGTCCGAAGAAGCCTTCATGGGCAAGGGCGTGAGCGCCTGCGCCACCTGCGACGGCTTCTTCTACCGCGGCCAGACCACCTGCGTGATCGGTGGTGGCAACACCGCGGTCGAGGAAGCGCTCTACCTCTCCAACATCGCAAGCAAGGTCTACCTGGTGCACCGGCGCGACAAGTTCCGCGCCGAACCCATCCTGGTGGACAAGGTGATGGAGAAGGTCAAGGAGGGCAAGATCGAGCTCAAGGTCTTCAAGACGCTGGAGCAGGTGCTCGGCGATGAAACCGGCGTCACCGGCGTGCGCTTGAGGGACACGCAGACCGGCGCCACCGAAGACCTGAAGCTGCAGGGTTGCTTCATCGCCATCGGCCACCAGCCGAACACCGAGATCTTCCAGGGCCAGCTGGAGATGAAGGACGGCTACATCGTCACGAAATCGGGGCTCGCGGGCATGGCCACCATGACCAGCGTGCCCGGCGTGTTTGCCGCCGGCGACGTGCAGGATCACATCTACCGCCAGGCCATCACCAGCGCCGGCACCGGCTGCATGGCCGCGCTGGACGCCCAGCGCTTCCTGGAACAGCAAGGCGCCTGAAACGCCGTCTTGGCAACACGCCCGCGGTTATGGCTATAATCGCGGGCTTTGCTGAATGCCGGGCTTTGGCTTGGCAAACCGCGATCCCCCGGGTTACCGCCACCCTTATCTGGCGAGGTCAGGCTGGACGCCAGTCGCAAAATCCCTTTGCGACCCGCTGCAAACAGCCGAGTGAATGGATCGGAGTGTCCTCATGGCACGCGTCTGCGACGTCACGGGCAAGAAGCCCCAGGTCGGGAACAACGTTTCCCACGCCAACAACAAAACCAAGCGCCGGTTCCTGCCGAACCTGCAATACCGCCGTTTCTGGGTCGAGAGCGAGAACCGCTGGGTTCGTCTGCGCGTGTCGGGCGCTGCCCTGCGCCTGATCGACAAGAAAGGCATTGACGTCGTGCTGGCCGACATGCGCGCCAACGGCCAGGCTTAAGGAGAACCACCATGGCAACCAAAGGCGGTCGCGAAAAGATCAAGCTGGAGTCCACCGCGGGCACCGGTCACTTCTACACCACGAACAAGAACAAGAAGACCACGCCCGACAAGCTGCTCTTCAAGAAGTTCGACCCCGTCGCTCGCAAGCACGTGGACTACAAGGAAGTGAAGCTGAAGTAATCCAGCTTCGCCTCAACAAAAAACCCGCTGTGAGAACACTAGCCGTTCGGTTAAGGAGTTGATTCAAGGGGTCTTCGGACCCCACAATGCGCCCCAAGGTCACACTTGGGGCGTTTTTCATGGTCGAGGAGAAATCTTCTCCGGGAGGAGAGGGGGCAGACCCC